>CAWJES010000008.1:0-3562 GCA_963841965.1 uncultured Acidimicrobiaceae bacterium
TCAACGCCCAGGGCGAGGACGTCGTCGCGGGGGATCCGCCGCACCGAGCCGCTGAGCGCGATGCGCAAGCGGTTCCCCGACGTCTACGACGAGCTGCTCGGGATCTTCGACCGCCTGGAGCGCCACTACCGCGACATGTGCGACACCGAGTTCACGATCGAGCAGGGCCACCTGTGGATGCTCCAGACGCGGGTGGGCAAGCGGACCGGCCTCGCGGCGATGCGCATGGCCGTGGAGATGACCAGCCCGTCGGACCTCAGGATCACCAGGGCTGAGGCGATCCAGCGGATCAACGAGGACCACCTGGACCAGGTCCTGCACCCCCAGTTCGCCTCCGCGCACCCCCCGGCGGTCGCCACCGGGCTGGGCGCGTCACCGGGAGCGGCGGTCGGGCGGTGCTACTTCGACGCGGACCTCGCGGTCGCGGCAGCCGGTCGAGGAGACAAGGTGATCCTGGTCCGCACCGAGACCTCCCCGGAGGACGTCCACGGCATCCTCGCCGCGGAGGGCGTGCTCACGGCGCGGGGCGGGCTCGTCTCGCACGCGGCCGTCGTCGCGCGCGGCTGGGGCAAGCCGGCCGTCGTCGGTGCCGAGCAGCTGGTGGTCACCGAGCACCACGCCATGGTCGCAGGCCACCGGTTCCGCCAGGGCGACTGGGTGTCGATCGACGGGTCGACCGGCGAGATCATCGTGGGCAAGGTCGCGCTCGTCGCCGCCGAGGCGCCTCCCGAGCTCGCGACCCTGCTCGAGTGGTCAGACCACATCCGCAAGGGCCACATGGCCGTGCGGGCGAACGCGGACACGGGGGAGGACGCCGCGATCGCGCGCTCGCTCGGGGCGGAGGGCATCGGGCTGTGCCGCACGGAGCACATGTTCCTCGGCGACCACCGGCTCCCCGTCGTGCGGCGCATGATCCTCGCGACCGACCCCGAGGAGGAGCGCCTGGCGCTCGAGGAGCTCCGCAAGGTGCAGCGGACCGACTTCTACTCGATCCTCGAGGCCATGGACGGGCTCCCGGTGACCGTCCGGCTGCTCGACCCGCCCCTGCACGAATTCCTCCCCTCGACCGAGGAGCTCGCCATCAAGGACGCGGCAGGCGGCCTCAACGAGGCCGAGAAGGTCCTGTTCGCCGCCGCCCAGTCGTGGCATGAGATGAACCCGATGCTCGGGACGCGCGGCGTGCGTCTCGGCGTCGTCCGCCCCGGTCTCTACGAGATGCAGGTCAAGGCGCTCATGGAGGCGGTGCTCGACCGTCTCGCCGTCGGCGGCAAGCCGATCGTCGAGGTGATGATCCCGCTCACCGTCTCGCGCGCAGAGCTCGAGCACGCGCGCGGCTGGGTCGAGGGCGCGATCGCCGACACGGTCCCGAAGGCCCAGCGCCGCAAGATCAAGGTCAAGATCGGGACGATGATCGAGACCCCGCGGGCGGCCCTCGTCGCCAACGAGCTGGCCACGTGCGCCGACTTCTTCAGCTTCGGGACGAACGACCTGACCCAGATGACGTTCGGCTTCAGCCGCGACGACGTCGAGGGGCGCCTGATGGGCCCGTACCTCGAGCAGGGCCTGCTCTCGCACAACCCCTTCGAGACGATCGACACCGAGGGGGTCGGTGCCCTCGTGCGCATGGGCGTCGAGCGCGGGCGCGCGACCAACCCGACCCTCAAGTGCGGCGTGTGCGGCGAGCACGGCGGTGATCCCGCCTCCATCTCCCTGTTCGCCGACATCGGCGTGGACTACGTCAGCTGCTCGCCGTACCGGGTGCCGGTGGCGAGGCTCGCCGCCGCCCAGGCAGTCGCTGCGCGCCAGGCGACCCGACGCTGACGGGTCTCTCCCGGCGCGGTACCGTCCCACCATGGCGATCCCAGACGACGAGATCGCCCAAGTCCGGGACTCCACCGACATCGTCGCGCTGATCGGCGAACAGGTCGCGCTGCGCAAGACGGGTCAGCGGTGGACGGGGCTCTGCCCGTTCCACTCGGAGAAGACGGGCTCGTTCTCGGTCAATGCGGAGCAGGGGTTCTACTACTGCTTCGGCTGCCACAAGAGCGGTGACGCGATCACCTTCGTCCGTGAGACCCAGCACCTCGACTTCCTCGACGCCGTGCGCCAGCTCGCCGAGCGTGCGGGGATCACCCTCACCGAGGACAACGCCGAGTCCGGGGGGTGGCGCGACAAGGCAGTGCTCTACGACGCGGTCGAGCGCGCAGTCGCGTGGTACCACGAGCGGCTGCTGCAGGCGCCGGATGCCGGCAGGGCCCGTGACTACCTGCGGAGCCGCGGCTACGACGCCGAGACCGTCCGGGCCTTCAAGCTCGGATGGGCTCCCGACGACTGGGACCAGCTCGCCAAGGCGCTGCGGCTCACGCCGGAGGTCGCCACGAAGAGCGGCCTCGGCTTCATGAACAAGCGCGAGAAGCTCCAGGACTCCCTGCGCAACCGGGTGCTCTTCCCGATCTTCGAGGTCGGGGGGCGTGCCGTCGCGTTCGGCGGCAGGATCCTGCCCACGGCCGACGGCTCCCCGCCCGCCCGCGACGGCTACATCGAGCCCAAGTACAAGAACACCCAGGAGACCGCGATCTACTCGAAGCGACGGACCCTCTACGCGCTCAACTGGGCGAAACAGGACGTCGTGCGCGCGTCGGAGCTCATCGTCTGCGAGGGGTACACCGACGTCATCGCGTTCTTCCGCGCCGGCGTGCCTCGGGCGGTCGCGACGTGCGGCACCGCGCTCAGCGAGGACCACTTCCGGGTCATGAAGAACTTCGCGAAGCGCATCGTCCTCGCCTACGACGCCGATGCCGCCGGCCAGAACGCGGCCGCCTCCGTCTATCAGTGGGAGCGCGCGCACGAGGTGAACGTCGCCGTGGCGAAGTTCCCGCGGGGCATGGACCCCGCCGAACTCGCCCGGGAGGACCCCGCCGCCCTCGAAGTCGCGGTTCGAGACGCGGTCCCGTTCCTGCAGTTCCGCCTCGACGCCGTGCTGAACGTTGCAGACCTCGATTCCCCCGAGGGCAGGGCGAGGACCGCCGAAAGGGCGCTGGCCGTGATCGCGGAGCATCCGAGCGACCTCGTCAGGGACCAGTACGTGATGCAGGTGGCGGACCGCTGCCGCATCGACGCGGCGAGGCTCCGCGAGGGTCTTGCGCGCCAGCAGCGATCCGGCGATGGCCCCGGGCCGCGCGAGTCGAGAACGGCCACCATCGTCCGCCAGGCACCATCGAACGAGGGGGAGCGGCCCGAGCTCGAGGCTCTGCGACTCGCCGTTCACAGCCCCGATCGGGTGCTCCCGCGGCTGCGCGCGGTGCTGTTCGCCGACGGACTGCATCGCCGGGCCTTCGAGTCGATCCAGCTCGCGTCGAGCGCGACGGCCGCAATCGACGCGGCCGACGAACGCGGCGAAGATGACGTCGTGGACCTGCTGCGCCGCCTCGCCGTCGAGGAACCCGTCGAGCCGACCGACGGCGGCGACCTCGTGACCGCGGTCGTCGCGCAGCTCATCCGCCAGGCGACCCGCGCCGTGCTCGCACAGCGTCAGGACGCCATCCGCGCCGGCACGGTCGAG
>CAWJES010000009.1:0-17644 GCA_963841965.1 uncultured Acidimicrobiaceae bacterium
GGATTCATTGCGCGTACAGCGAGACAGTCGACCCGAGGACCACGACAGTCCCCGGTGGCGGCTCGGTCGTCCACTCGAGCGCCGACGCGGAGCCGTTGATCGAGCCGACCGTGAGGCCCGCAGCGAGCACGATCGCCTCGGCACGTGCCAGGTTCACGTGGCCGAGCGCCGGCACGGTCGTCGGCACCCCGGCTGAGACGACCACCTGCACGGTGGCACCCGGCTGGACGGCCACGCCGTGGGAAGGTGACGTGGAGATGACGACCCCGAGCGGCACCGTGTGCGAGAAGGCCTGCGAGACCAGCGGGACGAATCCCGCGCCGCGAAGGGCCGCGACGGCCGCAGTGCCGGACTGGCCCACGACGGGCGGCACCGGCACCGGTGCCGGACCCTTGGACAGTTGGACCTCGAGGGGATGTCCGTAGGGCACCGTCACCGGGTTGGCGACGTTGCCCAAAAACACGGCCACGGTGAGCCCGGCAGCCCGGGTGCTCGAGTACGTCGCGAGCGTTGCCGGGCAGGTTGCGGGGAATCCCGATGCCGAGAGGGTCCTCACGGCATCGACGCACGAGAGACCGACGACGGCAGGCACGGTCGTGGGCGGTGGTCCCGACGAGACGACGACGCTCACTGCGCTCCCCTGCTTGAGCGAGGCCCCAGGCCGTGGCGACTGGGAGAGGATCACCCCTGCGGGGGCTGCCTTCGACGTGGTCGCCGATGCGACGCGAAGCACAAGGTGGCTCTTCGCGAGCACGGACCTGGCCGACGTGACCTGCGTGCCGGCAACGCTGGGAACGCGCTCCGAGGGCGTGAACAACGCGTCGTGCTGGGCCACCACGCCGCCGGCGGCCGCGGCGAGCAGCACCGCGAGTGCCAGGAGCGCCCAGGGCCATCTGCGCCGCCGGCGCTCTCGTCGGTGGGCGCCTCTCGGAGTCGGGGGCTCGGCTCGCTGCTCGACGACGGTCTCATCGGACGGTGCCCCGACCACCTGGGTGAGGTCGTACTCGCCCAGCCCGGCGGCGGATGTCACCACGGTCGGCGATGCTGCGGGCGCCACGACGAGATGCTGGCCGGTGAGCTCCGCTGCAGTGGGCGCCCTGAACCCGACTGTCGCCGAGAGCCGGGGGGTGCGCAGCGGCACCGGTGCGGGGAGTTCCTTGGCGGCCTCGACGAGTTGCGCAGCGAGAGTCGCCGCGTCGAGCCGCCCCGCGCGCTCGGGCGCCGCCGCGGCGGACAGGATTCCGGCGAGTGGACCGAGGGCCGGCTCCCAGGGGAGCTCGGCCCCGACGCGTGCCTGCAAGGTCGCCACCTGGGACCCGGCCGTGAAGGGGACCGATCCGGTCAGGCACTCGTCAAGGACCAGCGCAAGCGAGTAGACGTCCGCCCGACCGTCGACGGGCATGCCTTGGGCCTGCTCGGGCGAGCTGTACCTCACCGTGCCGATCAGTCCCCCGGTGGGCTCCGTCCAGGCCGCTTCCGCGAGTGCGCGGGCCACGCCGAAGTCTGCGATGCGGACCCTGCCCTGGTCGTCGAACAGGAGGTTCGCGGGCTTGACGTCCCGGTGGACGAAGCCGAGCTCGTGGGCGTAGGCGAGACCGTCGGCGGCCTGGGCGCCGATCGCTGCCACCTGCTCGACGGAGAGCGTGCCGCGGATGTCCAGCACGTCTCGGAGCGACCCGCCGGGGAGGTACTCCGTGACCAGCCAGGCCGTGCCTCCCCCCTCGCCCCAGTCGAAGACGCTCAGGATGTTGGGATGGTTGATCGCAGCGACCGCCACCGCCTCCGCCCGGAACCGCCTGAGGAACGCATCGTCGGCCGTGAGGCCCTGTCGCAGCACCTTGACCGCCACTTCGCGGCGAAGCAAGCGGTCCTCGGCGAGGTAGACGGTGGCCGACGCACCCGCCCCAAGCGGGCGCACCAGCCGATAGCGATCGCCGAGAACGGAGCCGGTCGCAGGGTCGTTCGTGCTCATCAGGGGCCGACCTGACGATACCGACCGGGGGGGCCCGGGCGGTGGACGACCTAGAGCTCCCCGGTCTCCAGGAGCCGTCCGAATCGCTCGGCAGGGATTACAGGGATGCCGAGCTCCTCTGCCTTGGCGAGCTTCGAGGCCCCGGGGTTCGCTCCGACCACGACGCAGTAGGTCTTCTTGGAGACGGAGCCCGGCGATGTCCCCCCGCGCTCGACGATTGCCGCCATGGCCTCGTCGCGCCCGTAGCCCGTGACGGTGCCGGTGACAACGACCGCCTTGCCCGTGAGCGTGGCGGTCGCTGTCGCGACAGCGACCTCGACCGTGGTCAGGCCGAGCGCGACCAGGCGGTCGAGGACGACCACGTTTGCGGGAATGCCCACGAATGCCCGAATGCTTCGGGCGATCACGTCCCCGACGCCGTCGACAGCCGCGAGCGTGGACTCCTCCGCCTCTCGGATTGCCGACAGCGAGCCGAGCGCGCCGGCCACGGCCGGGCTCCGATCGGGCCGAGGTGGCGGATGCCGAGGCCCACGAGCAGCCTGCTGAGTGGCTGGGACCTCGACGAGTCGATCCCCGCCACGAGGTTCGCTGCCGACAGCGCGCCCATCCCATCGAGCCCCGCAAGGCGGTCCTCGCTGAGGAGGTACAGGTCGGCGACGTCCGCGACGATCCCGGCCTCGGTGAGCTGCACGACGCGCTGCTCGCCGAGTCCCTCGATGTCCATCGCCGCGCGCGAGGCGAAGTGCGCGATGCGCTGGACCCGCTGTGCGGGGCAGTCGAGGTTCGTGCAGTAGGTGTCGGACTCGCCCTCGAGGCGCACGAGCGGGGCCGCGCACGCGGGACAGCGCGTCGGGAACGTCCACGCCTTCGGCCGGCGACCCTTGGACGCCACCGGCCCGACGATCTCCGGTATCACGTCGCCGGCCTTGTGGACGACCACGACATCGCCAGGTCGAACGTCCTTCAGGGCGACCTGGTCCTCGTTGTGGAGGGTCGCCATGGACACCGTGGAGCCACCGACGACGACAGGGTCGAGGACCGCATACGGCGTCGCCCGCCCGGTGCGACCGATCGACACCTCGATTGCGAGGAGCCGGGTCGTGCGCTCCTCGGGCGGGAGCTTGCGCGCGATCGCCCACCGCGGCGCCCTCGACGTCGGCCCCAGCGCGCTCTCGGAGCTCGAGATCGTCGAGCTTGATCACCACGCCGTCGACCTCGTACTCCGAGGTCGTGGCGTCGCTGCTCCAACCATCCGCACCGTTCGATCACGGCATCGATCCCCCGGACGAGCACTGTCTCGGCCGCGGTCTGGAAGCCCGCGCTGCGCAGCGCGGCGAGGACCCCGGCGTGCGACGATGTCGAGAAAGGACTCGCTGCCCGCCCCGTCGAGGGCGCCCAGCTGGTAGGCGATGAAGGCGAGCGGCCTCGTCGCGGTGACGGCAGGATCCTTCTGGCGAAGCGAGCCCGCGGCTGCATTGCGCGGGTTCGCGAAACGGCGCAGTCCCGCCTCGTCCTGGCGAGCGTTGAGCGCTGCGAACGCGTCGAGCGGGAGGTAGACCTCGCCCCTGACCTCCACGAGGGTCGGCGGCGGGCCCGCCTCGACCGCGAGTGCCCTCGGCACCGAGGCGATCGTGGCGACGTTCGCCGTCACGTCCTCGCCCACGGCGCCGTCTCCCCGTGTGGATGCCTGGGCGAACCGCCCACGCTCGTACGTGATGGACATCGCCAGCCCGTCGATCTTCGGCTCCACGGAGAAGGCGACGTCGTCGAGGCCGTCCATGCCGAGCACCCGCTGAGTCGCTCCCCCCAGGCGCGGACCTCCGCATCGTCGAAGGCGTTGTCGAGGCTCATCATCGCGACGCGGTGCCGCACCGGCGAGAACAGCGGGCTCGGCTCGGCGCCGACGCGGTGCGTCGGGGACTCGTCAGTGATGAACTCAGGATGTTCGGCCTCGAGTCGCCGCAGCTCGACGACGAGTGCGTCGTAGTCGGCGTCTGGGATCTCCGGTTCGTCGTGCTGGAAATACGCCTCGTTGTGTCGAGCGATCTCGGCGCGAAGCTGCTCGATCCGTGGGCCGGCGTCGCTCACGGTCAGGCCGCCGCGAGTTGCGCCACGATCGCCGTGCCGACGACGAGGTCCTGGTCGATCGGGTCGTAGAGCACGGCGGTCTGGCCCGCGGCGACCGGTCGGACCGCATGGTCGAGCACGAGGCCGAGCCCCCGAGGACCGGAGCTGATCGTGGCGGGAGAAGGTGCGCCGTGGGCGGAGGTCTGCACCAGCACGCGGTCGCCCGCGCGCCTCGGCGCCCGTGCCCAAGTCCATGACCTCTCGACCAGGCCGATCCGTTCGATCAGCACCGCGTCTCGTCGACCCACGTACACCCTGCCTGCGCCCACATCCACTCGCGACACGAAGCGCGGCGCGCCGTCGACACCCCGGGCAACCCCCCGTCGCTGTCCGACGGTGACCAGCTGGGCGGCCGGGACCGTCCCGAGCTCCTCACCGCTCTCGACGTCGACCACGGTCGCCTCGGTCAGCCGGGCCCGACCGTGAAGGAAGGAGGTCCTCCCTCCACGGGGGATGAAGCAGACCTCCTGGCTATCGGGCTTGTCAGCAGTCCGCAAGCCCATGTCCGCCGCGATCTGGCGGACGCGTGACTTGGCCATCTCGCCGACGGGGAGGACGATCCGGGGAGAGGGCATCGCTCCCGAGGAAGCCCAGCACGTAGCTCTGGTCCTTCGCCCGGTCGGCGCCGCGGCGGAGCTCGAAACCGTCCGGCCCCCGGGTCACGCGTGCATGGTGGCCGGTCGCGACCGCGTCGAACCCCAACCTGGCCGCGCGCCCCGCCAGGGCGTCGAACTTGATCGTCCGGTTGCATTCGATGCACGGGTTCGGCGTCGTGCCTCGCTCGTGGGCGGCGACGTACGGTGCGACCACGCCCACCTCGAACTCCTCGGACAGGTTGAACACGTGGTGGTCGATCCCGAGGACCTGGGCGACCCGTCGCGCGTCCTCGACGTCGGCGACCGAGCAGCAGCCTGAGTCAGACGGCCCGCCCCACAACTTGAGCGTGCAGCCGACGACCTGGTGACCTTCGCGCGTCATGAGCGCGGCGGCCACGGAGGAGTCGACGCCTCCGGACATCGCGACGAGGACCCGCACCGGACCATTCTGCCAGAGCGCTCCTCGCGGAAGGCCGCGTCGCTATGCGCTCCGCTGGCCTCGCAGTCGGAGGACCGCGGTCGTCACGACCGCCGCGGCACGCTCCACCTCGACGTCGGTCGTTTCCGAGCCGATCGTGAGTCGGAGCGAACCCCTCGCACGGTCGGGCTCCATCCCCATGGCAGCGAGCACGTGGCTGGGGGCGGAAGCACCGCTCGAGCAGCTTGACGCGGCCGCGACGCAGAGGCCCGCCGCATCGCACAGGAACACGAGCTCCTCGCTGGCCACTCCATCGATTGTGACGTGGCAGGTTCCCGGAAGGATCTCCGCGCCGTCCGCCGTCAGGTTCGCACCCTCGATCCCCGTCATCAGGAGCTTCGCGAGCTGGTCGCGGCGCGACGTCGTGAGGGCCACGGCGGCCTCGCGCTCCGTGCACGCCAGTCGCAGCGCGACAGCGAGCCCCACTGCGGCTGCGACGTCGGGCGTGCCGCCGCGGCGTCCTCGCTCCTGCCCGCCGCCGACGACGAGCGGAGCAAGCGCGACCTCCCGCCGCACGCAGAGCGCGCCGATGCCGATGGGGCCGCCGAGCTTGTGCGCGCAGATCGTCATGAGATCTGCGCCCTTTGCCGCTGTCCGGAGATCGAGCCAGGGTGCCGCAGCGACGGCGTCGGTGTGGACGACGACGTCCTTCGATGCGGCCTTCGCGGCCGCAGCCACCTGGGCCACCGGCTGCACGACCCCGGTCTCGTTGTTCGCGGTCATGACTGAGACGAGGTCGGCTCCGGCGAGAAGCGGTTCGAGCACGTCGAGATCGACGACGCCTCGGGAGTTCACCGGAAGGAGGGTCACCTCGACCGGGGCCGCCAGCAGACCGCGCTCGAGCCGGCGCGCGGCGTCGAGGACGGCATGGTGCTCGATGGCTGACACAGCCAGCCGAGCGCACCGACCCCGCCGGGTCCGGTCGGCCGCGACGCCGAACACCGCGAGGTTGCAGGATTCCGACCCGCCGCCAGTGAAGATGACGCCACCCGGGAGCGAGCCGGTCAGGTCCGCAATCTCCTCGCGCGCATCGTCGAGCGCCTTTCGAGCCGCCCGAGCGGCTCGATGCGATCCGGTCGGATTGCCCACGACACCTTGTGCATAGGGCGCCATCGCGTCGAAGACCTCGGGTCGCCTCGGTGCGGACGCCGCGTGGTCGAAGTACAGCAGTTCGGTGTCGTCCATCATCCGCGTCGCGTCCGCGAGGGCTCCATGCTGCGTGCACGCATCCAGTCGCGGTGGACCCGAGGCGCCGTCACGATTGGTCCTGGGCGACGAAGAACGTCTTGGCGTTCGTGAACTCGCGAATTCCGTGGATCCCGAGCTCGCGCCCGTAGCCGGACCGCTTGATGCCGCCGAAGGGGAGCTCGGGAGTCGAGGCGACAACGGCGTTCACGAAGACCATGCCCGCCTCCAGATGCTCGACGCCCTGATGCTGCTCCTCGCCGTCCTCCGCCCAGATCGATGCGCCGAGCCCCCACGGGGTCGAGTTCGCGAATTCGATCGCCGCCGCGAGGTCGGTCGCGACGTGGACCGTCGCGACCGGGCCGAACATCTCCTCGCAGCCCGCGCGCATGGCGCTGGTGACGCCCGTGAGCACCGTCGCGGGGAAGAAGAAGCCCGGTCCGTCGGGAACCACGCCGCCCGTGGCGGCGACCGCGCCCTTTGCGACCGAGTCCTCGACCTGGCCGGCCAGCTCCTCGCGCTGTGATGCCGAGACCACCGGTCCGAGCACCGTCGCGGCATCGAAGGGATCTCCCATCACGACCTCGTCCATCGCCGTCGTGAACCGCTCGGTGAACTCCTCCGCCCTCGACGAGACGACGATGAACCGCTTCGACGCGATGCACGACTGCCCGTTGTTCTGGATCCGTGCGGTGACCGCCAGCGGCACCGTCCGAGCGAGGTCCGCACTGTGGGCGACGACGAAGGCGTCGGACCCGCCGAGCTCGAGAACCGACTTCTTCAGGTGATGTCCCGCCAGGGCCCCGACGGACCGGCCAGCCCGCTCGGACCCGGTGAGCGTCACTGCCGCGATGCGATCGTCCCCGATGATCTCGCCGACCTCGTCGACCGTCACGAACAGGTTGGTGAACGCGCCCTTCGGGAATCCAGCCCGCTCGAAGAGCTGCTCGAGGAAGTGCGCGGTGCCCGGGACGTTCGAGGCGTGCTTCAGCACGCCCACATTGCCAGCCATGAGGGCGGGAGCAGCGAATCGGATCACCTGCCAGAGCGGGAAGTTCCACGGCATGATCGCAAGCACCGGACCGATGGGCTCATAGCGAACGCCGCTGCGCTTCGCGGGCGACGCGATCAGCTCTGTGGCCAGGAACTCCTGGGCATGCTCGGCGTAGTAGCGCATCGCGAGCGCGCACTTTGCCACCTCCCCCTTCGCCGACGCGAAGGTCTTGCCCATCTCCTTGGTCAGGAGCTCCCCGGCAACCGGGATCTCGCCCTCCAGCAACTGTGCGGCGGCAACCATGAGCGCGCCGCGCTCCTCGAAGGAGGTGGCTCGCCAGCGGAGCCAGGTCGCATGTGCCTGATCCAGCCTCCGTTCGATCTCGGCGGCATCGTGGTAGTCGAACCGTGACTCCTCGGCGCCGGTGGCTGGGTTGATTGAGACGTACGTCATGCCCTCATCATTGCGCACCACCCGCATCTCGAGTTCCCATCTGGACCCTCGATCCCAGTCCGAACGAGGCTCGGAGGGGCCGTGATCGCGCGCGAAGTGGGAGGCTCGACACATGGATGGGCTCGTCGAGGCTCGGCACATCGTCGAAAAGGCGGGATCTGTGTGCGTGCTCTGCGGCGCGGGAATATCGACCGCTTCAGGCATCCCGGACTTCCGGGGTCCCGAGGGGGTGTGGACCAAGGACCCGCGCGCCGAGGCGCTCTCGAGCTACGAGACCTGGATCCGCGAGCCCGACGTGCGGCGGCGCGCCTGGCGACGACGGGTGGCAACCCGAGAGAGTCGCCCGAGCCCCAACGACGGCCACCTCGCGCTTGTGGAACTCGAGCGCAGCGGCAGGCTGGACACGCTGGTCACCCAGAACATCGATGGTCTGCATCACGTCGCGGGGAACGATCCCGAACGAATCGTCGAGATCCACGGCAACGCGCGCGCTGTGGTCTGCCTTCGCTGCGGGGTGCGTGGGCCGATCGAACCGATCCTCGATCGCGTCGCCTCCGGGGAAGAGGATCCGACGTGCCGTGCGGTGCGCGAGGGTTCCGTCTGCGGAGGAATGCTCAAGTCCGCCACGATCTCCTTCGGCCAGTCACTCGCGGCCGCGGACCTGGCTCGCGCCGAGCGCGCGGCAGAGCAGGCTGACGTGCTGCTGGCCGTCGGGTCCACGCTCAGCGTGTGGCCAGTCGCCGGCATGGTCCCGCTCGCGAGGTCCCACGGTCACCCTGTCGTCGTCATGAACGGTGGTCCGACGGCCATGGACGCGGTGGCCACCGTCGTGGTCAACGGCAGCCTCGAGTTGCTCCTCCCCCAGGTCGTCTGCGGACTCGAGCCCGTCTAGACGATTCCGCAGCTCAGTCCTGGGTGTCGTCGCCTCGCTTGAACCGCGGACGCAGTGCAAACCACCAGATGCTGGCGATCGCAGCGATCGCGCCCACGATGCCGATGGCGGGCTTCGTCACGTTCCTTGGGTTGTCGGCCATCACTCGATGGTACCGACCGGGATCGCCCCGGGCCGGCGACGCCGGCCCGGGGGCAGACCTGGTTCTGCTTGGAGGATTCGATCTCGAGCTCCAGCGTCACCTTGTTTCCAACGACGATCGCCCCGTTCTCGAGGGATCCGTTGAAGCTGACGTCGAAGTCGCGACGATCGATCGTCGCGGTGGCCTCGAATCCAGCGACAGTCGTGTTCGGTGCGAGACCGGGATTCGTGCCCAGGTACTCGAGATCGAACACCACTTCCTTGGTGATGCCGCGGATCGTGAGGTCCGTGACCAACTCGAAGTCCTGTCCGCCCTTCGCGGTGATCTTCTTCGAGACGAGCGTCAGGCTCCGGGTGGTTCTCAAAGTCGAGGAAGTCCGGGGACTTGAGGTGCGCGTCGCGCTGCTCCTGGTTCGTCGTGATGCTCGCGGCCTTGACGGTCGCGGTGACGCTGGAGGCCTCGGGAGTGTCGCCGATCACGATCGTTCCTTCGAATTCCGTGAACAGCCCACGGACCTTCGAGGCGACGAGGTGGCGGGCGACGAATCCGATCGTCGAGTGGATCGGGTCAACCGTGTAGGTGCCCGGAGCCGGGAGGCTCGTGTCTGCTGATACGTCCTGTGTGGTTGTCATGTTGCTCTGCTCCTTTGGAGGGGTACGAACACACTATAGTTGCTGCTACAATTATTGTGCAAGTAGATATTGAGTGGAAAGATATTGGCACAACCCCGATTTGATCAGGAGTTTTGGTACCGTGACCGACATGACGACGCAGGTGACCGAGATTGGAGCGTGCCCAAGCTCCGATGATCGCCTCGTACTCTTCGGCCTCCTCCTCGAGACCAACGCCAGGCTCCAGCGGCAGCTCGAGCGCCGCGTTGGAGACCGCGACCGGGCTCCCGCTCCCCTGGTTCGACGTCCTGCTTCGGGTCCAGAGAGCCGAGACGGGCTTTCTCACCATGTCCGCTCTCGCGGATCAGACCGTCTACTCCACGGGCGGGACGACGCGCCTGATCGATCGAATGGTCGCCAAGGGGCTGGTCGAGCGCTCCCACTGTCCGAGCGACCGCCGGTCCATCCACGTCAGCATCACGCCCCTGGGCAAGGATGCCCTCGACGGGGCGCTGACCGCCCACATCGAGCACGTCGAGACCTTCTTCGCCTCGAAGCTGACCCCCGGGGAGCGCGACGAGCTCAGCGCCACGCTCCGCAAGCTCAACGGTGGCCCTCCCGCCTGCTCCGGCAGTTAGCCGACCCTGCGCAGCCAGGCGGTGACCCCGACGCCGTCATCGAGGTCGAGCGAGGCTCCCCCGTCAGCAAGCGAACCGTCCTCGATCGCATCGGCGAGCACCTCGCGCCCGACGAGCGAGCGCTCGTCATCGGAAAGGTCGATTCCTGCGAGCGACAGCACGATGTGGTCGGACACATCGAGCCCTCGCTCCTTGCGGAGATCCTGGACCTGACGGACCAGCTCTCGAACGGTCCCACGCCTGCGCAGACCGTCGTCGAGGTCGAGATCCAGGGCGACCACATAGGCGCCGTCTCGCGAGACCGCGAATCCCGACTGGCTCTTGACCCTGAGCTCGACGTCCTCGGCGTCCAGGTGGAACTCCACGCCGTCGAGCAGGACGACGACCGGGGTGCCCGCCTCGAGGTCCTGTGCCACACGCGTCGCATCGAGCGCCGCCAGGGCTGGGCGAATCGACTTGGCACTCTCCCCGAAGCTTCGGTCCGAGTGTCCGGAAGTTCGCGGCGAGCTCGAAGGAGAGGACGTCGGACAATTCCGCGGAATAGTCGAGATCGTCGACATTGAGCTCGTCCTCGACGATCCCGGCGGGCGGGCGCGGCGTGCCCGGCGGCAGGAAGACGATCGCGCGGCGGAGCGGCTGACGGACCTTGATGCCCGCGTCGCCCCTCGAGGCCCTGCCCAGCGAGACGAGCTCGCGCGCGACGTCCATCCTGGTCTCGAGATCCTCGTCGCGGGCCTCGGGGGTGGCATCCGGCCACGCCGCAAGGTGGACCGAGTCCGCTTCGAGGGCATCCGTCAATGCTCGGAAGAGGTGATCGGCGAGGAACGGGCAAAGCGGCGCGAGCAGGACCGAGATCCTCGTCAGCACATCGTGGAGCGTCGCCTGGGCCGCCAGCGAGTCGGAGTGCGGGGCGGATGGGTCGGTGCGCCAGAAGCGCCGACGCGATCTGCGCACGTACCAGTTCGAGAGGTCGTCGACGAGCAGGCCGATCGCGGAGGCCGCCGGCAGCGGCTCGTACCCGTCGAGTGACGCGGTCGCCTGCGCCGTCGCGCTCTCGAGCCTCGAGAGGATCCAGCGATCAAGCTCGGAGCGGTCGGCGGGCCCGGGGATTGCCGGGTCGAGCGGGTCGAATCCGTTGAGCGACGCGTACGTCATGAAGAAGCTGAAGGTGTTCCAGAGCTTGACGAGCGTGTCGCGCATCGCCGAGTCGATCGCGGCGAACGAGGTCCTCGTGGGCGTCCATGGCGAGCCTTGCGAGAACATCCACCAGCGCAGCGCGTCCGCCCCTCGGGTGTCGAGGATCTCCCAGGGGTCGAGGACGTTCCCCAGCGACTTGGACATCTTGCGGCCGTCCTCGTCGACGATGTGCCCGAGGCACAGGACGTGGCGGTAGGGCGTCGAGCCGAACACGAGCGTGTTGGCCGCAAGCAGCGAGTAGAACCAGCCGCGCGTCTGATCGATCGCCTCGCAGATGAAGTCCGCAGGGAACTTGAAGGCGAGCTCGGAACCCGCCACATGCGGATAGCCGACCTGGGCGGCCGGCATCGATCCGGAGTCGAACCAGGCGTCGATCACCGGCAGGACCCTCGTCGCGGTCGCACCGCACTGCGGACAGTCGAAGGTCACCTCGTCGATCGCCGGACGGTGCGGGTCGACCGAGCTGACGTCTCGGCCACACAGCGCTGAAAGCTCGGCGCGCGATCCGATGCACGTGAGGTGGCCGGCGGTGCACCGCCACACGGGCAGCGGCGTGCCCCAGTAGCGATCCCGCGACAGGGCCCAGTCGACGTTGTTCTCGAGCCACTCCCCGAACCGTCCGTCACGGATGTGCTCGGGATGCCAGTCGATCGTGTCGTTCTCCCGCAGCAGATCCTCTTTGTGGCTGCTCGTCCCCACGTACCAGCTGGGCTTGCCCCAGTAGATGAGGACGGACCAGCAGCGCCAGCAGTGCGGCAGGGAGTGCACGTAACGCTGGCGCGACAGGAGCAGACCCCGTCGCTCGAGCTCGTCGTTGATCGCATCATTCGACTCGCGCACCAACTGGCCCGCCAGCCACCCGATCGAGTCGGTGAACCGGCCGTCGGGCCCGACGGGATTGAGCGTGGCGAGGCCGTTCTCGCGACCAACCTGCCGGTCGATCTCCCCGAAGGCCGGGGCGAGGTGGACGATCCCGGTCCCCTCCTCCACCGTCACGTAGTCCGCTGAGACGACGACCCCCGAGGTGCCATGCTCGATCGGGAGGTCGTCGAAGGGCCGGCGGTAGCGCAGACCCACGATGTCGGCACCCGGAACGATCGCGGCGACATCGGCTCCCTCGCCGAAGACCTGCTCGACGAGCTCCCTGGCGACGATCCGACCGCCGACGACCGCATAGAGCAGGTCGGGGTTGACCGCGGCGCCAACATTGCTCGGCAGCGTCCACGGTGTCGTGGTCCAGACCACGAGGTCGGTTGCCCCTGCCAGCGACGCGGGCACCGGCCCGTCGATCGGGAGCAGGACGTACGCCGACGGGTCCTCCTCGTCGTAGTAGACACCCGGCTGCCCGAGCTCGTGGCTGGACAGCGACGTCCCGCACCGCGGGCAGTACGGCAGGACCTTCAGCCCCTCGTAGAGGAGCCCCTTGTCGAACAGCTGCTTCAGGTACCACCACACGGACTCGACGTACTCCGGCGCGTAGGTCCGGTAGGCCGCGTCGAAGTCGACCCAGTAGCCGATCCTGCGTGTGAGGCGCTCGAAGTCGTCCACGTAGGCCTCGACGGACTCCCTGCAAAGCTCCGTGAACCTCGCGATTCCGATCTCGTCCTCGATCGCGCGCTTTCCCGAGATGCCGAGTCGCTTCTCGACCTCCACCTCGACGGGAAGCCCGTGCGTGTCCCACCCGGCCCGGCGTTCGACGTACCTGCCGCGCATCGTCTGGAACCGGCAGAACAGGTCCTTGTAGACCCGGGCCCAGACGTGGTGGAGACCGGGCTTGCCGTTCGCCGTCGGGGGACCCTCATAGAAGACCCAGGGCTCTGCTCCGGCTCGCTGCGTGACCGAGCGCTCGAACACCTGCTGATCAGCCCAGTGGGTGAGCACCTGCGTCTCGATCGACACGAAGTCGGGCTCTGGGCTGACAGGGCGGAACACTGGCACCTCCGTTGATGGTCGTCAGAGCCTACTGACACTCGCTGGCGCGCCCCGGACTTCGACCCCGTACCATGCGCCGGTGGCCAGCGCGCTCACCGAGATCGGCGAGGAGCCTTTCGACTCACCGGGACCCCAGTCGATCGTCAGCAGCGCGCTCGACGAGCTCAACCGTCGGTACGGCACGAACATGCGCGGGGCACACGACCTGCACGAGGGCGACTTCGACCCGCCCCGCGGGGCGTTCCTCGTGGCACGCCAGGACGGCCACCTCGCGGGAGGCGTCGGGCTTCGGCCGATCGTCGAGCCGGACCTTCGAACCGGTGAGGTCAAGCGGCTCTGGGTCCGGCCCGACCTCCGCCGACATGGCCTCGCGGTCGATCTCATGGAGGCGATCGTGGCGGCTGCCGCAGCTCGTGGCTATGCGCACCTGTACCTCGAGACCGGACCCAGGCAGCCTGAGGCACGAGCCCTCTACGAGCGTCTCGAATGGGAGCAGGTCGATCACTATCCCCCCGGTGCCTTCACGCACGACACGGGCATCCGCTTCCATCTCAGCCTGGCTCTCAATCCCACGGCCGCATGAGCCAAAAGACCCCTGCCATCAGGTGCTGATTGGACGTTGGACCCTACAAGAGGGCCGGTGCTCGGACCATGCTCTCCATGGACCAACGATCGAGGGAGAGGTCACGTGACAGACGGTGGGGCTGATGCCGTCGGGAACGGCACGGCGCGCGTCGATCGAGGGGGGCCGGTCGACGCGAGGCTCCTTCGATACACGAGGTCGACGCGCCGCTTCCTGAACCTGACGGTCGCGGTCGGTGTCGGCACCGCGGGCCTCCTGATCTGCCAGGCGTACCTGCTCGCCTCGATCATCGCCGGCGCCTTCGTCGACCACGAGGGTCTGGGGGATCTGCGCGGCAGGTTCATCGTGCTGGTCGCCGTCGTCGTGGCGCGATCGCTGCTCGCCTGGGCCACGGAGTGGGCGTCGAACCGTGCGTCAGCGACGGCGAAGTCCGAGCTGCGCCTCGCGCTCGTCGACCACATCGCGGCGCTCGGACCGGCCGCGGTCAACAAAGATCGTGCCGGCTCGGTCGCGGTCCTCGCGACCACCGGCATCGATGCGCTCGACGGCTACTTCTCGCGCTACCTGCCCCAGGTCTTCGTCGCGGTCATCGTCCCGGTGGCAGTCATCGCCGCGATCGCGCCCTTCGACTGGCTGAGTGCCCTCATCCTCATCGTGACCGTGCCGCTGATCCCCCTGTTCATGGCCCTCGTCGGCGCCTCCACCGCACAGCGGACCGCACGTCGTGCGGCGATTCTGGACCGGCTGGCCGGGCACTTCGTCGATGTGGTGTCGGGGCTCCCGACCTTGCGGATCTTCGGCCGTGCCAAGGCGCAGGCCCGCTCGATCGCCGAGTTCACTGATCGCTACCGGACGGCGACGATGTCGACGCTCCGGCTCGCATTCCTCTCCTCGCTCATCTTGGAGTTGCTCGCGACCGTCTCGGTGGCCCTCGTCGCCGTGACGGTCGGATTGCGGCTCCTCGCGGGCGGACTCGACCTGCAGACTGCCTTCTTCGTCCTGATCCTCGCCCCCGAGGCGTACATGCCCCTGCGCGCCCTCGGCGCGAGCTACCACGCGAGCGCGGACGGGATGCAGGCCGCCGATGAGGTCTTCGAGGTGCTGGCTCGCGCGCTCCCAGCGCGTGGGACGAGCACCGACGTGCCTGACGTCGCGAGCTCGCGGATCGAGGTCAACGGCCTCGAGGTCGTGTACCCGGGTCGGCGCTTGCCGGCACTGCGAGGCCTCACAGCCGAAATCGAACCCGGCGAGATCGTGGCGGTCACTGGGCCGAGCGGCTCAGGCAAGACGACCCTGCTGTCCGTGCTCCTGGGACTCAATGCACCCACGTGCGGATCCGTCACGGTCGGCGGCGTCGATCTCGCATCCCTCGACCCCGACGCCTGGCGGTCACAGGTCGCCTGGGTGCCCCAGCACCCCCATCTGTTCGCTGGCACCCTCGCGGAGAACGTCCGGCTGGGCGCTCCCGGCGCGACGGATGCCGCGGTCCGCGCAGCGATCGCTGCCGCAGGACTCACCTCGGTGGTCGCATCGCTGAGCGAGGGGATCGATACCGTCCTCGGCGCGGACGGCGCAGGACTGTCCGTCGGCGAGCGCCAGCGAATCGCCCTCGCGCGTGCATTCATCCGCGACGCTCCGCTCCTCCTGCTCGACGAGCCGACGGCCAACCTCGACGGCGCGACGGAGCGGGAAGTCCTCGATGCGGTCCTCGCGCTCATGGCCGACCGCACCGTGATCCTGGTGGCGCACCGACCCTCCCTCGTGGCCGTCGCCGATCGGGTCATCGAGCTGGAACCCGCGCTGGTGGCGCCATGACCGAGCATCGGGTCGTGACGGGGGGCAAAGGCGCCACACTGGGAGGGACCCTGGGCCTGGCGCGGCCCGCGCTCTGGCGGCTGCTCCTCGCATCACTGCTCGGAGCCTGCGCGATCGGAGCGACGATCCTGCTGATGGCGACGTCGGCGTGGATGCTGTCCCGCGCCTCGCAGCGTCCCGGAGAGGCGGCGCTCGGCCTCTCCATCGTCGCCGTCCAGGTCTTCGGGCTCTCGAGGGGATTCTTCCGGTACGGCGAGCGCCTCGTGGGCCACGATGCTGCGTTCCGGCTGCTCGCAAACCTCCGTGTCCGCTTCTACCGGCACATCGAGGAGCTCGCCCCGGCCGGCCTGCCCGCCTTCTCGCGCGGCGACCTGCTCGCGCGCATGGTCGGCGACGTCGACTCGCTCCAGGATCTGCTGCTGCGGGTCATCCCCCCGTACGCGACCGCCCTCCTGGTGGGCATCGGAACCGTCGCGGGGATGTGGTGGATCCTGCCTGCGGCCGGAGCGACGACCCTCGTGGCCCTGCTGCTGGCCGCGACCGCGGTGCCATGGCTCACCGGACGGCTCGCGCGTCGTGCGGCACGGCGCGAGGCACTGCTGAAGGGGGCGCTCACGAACTCCTTCGTGGACCTGATCGAGGGTGCAGCCGAGCTCACGGTCTTCGGCGCGACGGCAGCCGAGGTCGAGCGGGTGACCCAGCTCGACGCATCGCTCACACGCATCTCGGCATCCAACGCCTCAACCGCGGGCAGCGGTCTCGGCCTGACGACGCTGCTCGCCGGGCTCGCGGCGACCGGCAGCCTCTACTTCGGTGCTCGCGCCGTGCACACCGGTCATCTCTCGGGCCTGCTCCTCGGAACGCTCGCGGTGGTCCCGCTCGCAGCCTTCGAGCTCGTCTCCCCCCTTCCGGCTGCGACCCAGGCTCTCGCGCGAGCGCGCCAGTGCGCCGCTCGGATCTTCGCGGTGCTGGACACGCCCGCACCCGTCACGGATCCGGCCCATCCGATCGAGCTGCGCGGCGGCCCGCACAGGCTCGAGGCCAGGGCCGTGTGGGCGTCCTACCCGACGTCGGCCTGCCCGGTCCTGCGCGGCATCGACCTCGACCTGTCCCCGGGCAGGTTCGTCGCGGTCGTCGGGCGCAGCGGTGCGGGCAAGTCGACGCTCGCGGCGGTACTCCTCGACTTCCTCACGCCGGACGCGGGCACGGTCCTCATGGACGGCGTCGCGCTCGAGCGCTGCAACTCGGATGAGGTCCGCTCGATCGTGGGCATGGTCGACCAGCTGCCGCACCTCTTCGATGCCTCGCTCGCAGCGAACCTCAGGCTCGCGCGGCCGTCGGCCACAGACGGGGATCTCGCCGACGCCCTCGACCGTGTCGGACTCGGCGCCTTCCTCGGTGGGCTCCCCGACGGGCTCGACACGGAGGTCGGACGGTCGGGCTCTCGCCTGTCGGGAGGGCAGCGCCAGCGGATCGGCATCGCGCGGGCCCTACTCGCCGACTGGCCCATCCTCATCCTCGACGAGCCGACCGAGCACCTGGACCAGCACTCCGCGGACCAGGTGATGCACGCCCTCTTCGAGGACGCGTCGGATCGCTCGACGCTCCTCATCACGCACCGCCTCTCCGGCCTCGAGGTCGCCGACGAGATCCTCGTCGTCGAGAACGGCACCGTCATCGAGCGAGGGACCCACGCAGCGCTACTGCACCGTGCGGGCCTCTATGCCGCGTGGTGGTGGGAGGAGCGCAGCACCCAATCGATCGCGGACCGGACACCGCGGACCGCGGCGCCAGAAGCGGCGGGGATCGGATCCCGCCCGACACAACTCCACCAAGGAAGGGATGCCCAATGACTGAGGACCTTGCTCGTTGGCAGTTCGCCATCACGAGCATCTACCACTTCCTGTTCGTCCCCGTGACGATCGGGCTCGCGTTCCTGGTCGCGCTCCTGCAGACGACCTGGTACAAGAACGGCGACCCCGTGACCCTCAGGCTGACCAGGTTCTTCGGGTCGCTGCTCGTCATCAAC
>CAWJES010000010.1:0-636699 GCA_963841965.1 uncultured Acidimicrobiaceae bacterium
GAGCAGCCGAGCTCGTCGAGGCGCTGACAGGACTCCGGCCGACCGTGGCCGGCACGATCACGCTCGACGGCAAGGACATCCCGGCAGCACGGTGCGCCAGATGCTCGACGCTGGCGTGGGCACAGTCCCGAGGACCGCCAGCGCCACGGGCTCGTGCTCTCCATGTCCATCGAGGACAACCTCGTCCTCGACATGCAGCGGCGCGCCGAGTTCTCCCGACGGGGATCGAGGAACCTGAAGGCCATCCGGGAGAACGGCGCGAGGCGGCTGGACGAGTTCGACATCCGGGCGCAGAACGGGCCAGGTGCGGTCGGCACGCTGTCGGGCGGCAACCAGCAGAAGGTCGTCGTCGGCCCGCGAGCTCTCGCGGCCCCTCAAGGCGCTCATCTGCTCACAGCCCACCCGCGGGCTCGACGTCGGGTCCATCGAGTACGTCCACCGCCAGATCGTCGCCGACCGTGACAGCGGGTCGCGCCGTCATCATCGTCTCGAGCGAACTGGACGAGGTCGTTGCGCTCGGGGACCGCATCGCGGTCATGTTCGAGGGCGAGGATCGTGGGTGTCGTCCCGCCGACGACGAGCCGCGAGCAGCTGGGACTCATGATGGCCGGTTCGTCCGAGATCGGAAGCGGTCCCGTGGGGGCTGTCTCGTGACGGACGTCCGGCACGGCCGGTCGCCGAGCAGAAGGGTCCGAACAGGGTCCTGCGGATCGCGCAGCGGACCGTGAGGCGAACATCTTCCTCGTGACTGCGCTTGCGATTCGTCGTGGGTCTCGCATTCGGCGCCGTGCTCATCATCCTCACGACGCCGGAGCTCCTGCGCTCGTGGGGCGGCTTCTTCTCCCACCCCGGCGGGACGATCGCGCTCAACTTCAACACGGTCTTCGGTGCCTACGAGCAGCTGGTCGTCGGCGCCGTCGCCGACCCAAGCGGCGGTCTGGACGGCGATCCACACCCTTCCAAGGACAACTGGGCGGTGGCGCTCGGCCCGATCTCGGCGACCCTCACCTACGCCACCCCCCTGACCTTGGCGGGCCTCGGGCTCGCAGTCGGCTTCCGGACGTCGCTGTTCGACATCGGCGGACAGGGCCAGCTGATCGGTGGGGCGATCGCCGCCACCTACATCGGGTTCAGCGTCCACGCCCCCGGTGTCGTCCAGATACCGCTCGAGATCCTCGCCGGGGTGATCGGCGGGCTCCTTGTCGCATCCATCGCGGGCATCCTGAAGGCAAGCACGGGGACCCACGAGGTCATCACCACGATGATGATGAATTACATCATGCTGTTCTTCCTGACGTTCCTGCTCCTGCATGCACCGTTCCAGCTTCCGGGGGAGTCCGAGGGACTCTCGAAGAGCATCGTGCCGAGCGGTCAGCTCCCGCGCCTCCTCGGGTGGCTGAGCGGGACGCTTCAGGTGAACCTGGGATTCATCATCGCGGTCGCAGCAGTCTTCGGGGTCAGCTGGTTCCTCAACCGGAGCACGACGGGATTCGAGTTCCAGATGGTGGGCGCCAACCCTGAGGCGGCGCGCACGGCCGGCGTCAACTCGAAGCGGGTCGTCGTGATGGCGCTGTGCATCGCCGGCGCGCTTGTCGGCCTCGCCGGGATGGTGCAGGTCGCGGGCATCGACCACAGCCTGACCAACGGCTACGGCGGGACGATCGGCTTCGACGCGATCACGGTCGCCCTGCTTGGGCGCAGCAAGCCGTGGGGCGTGTTCCTCGCGGCGCTGCTCTTCGGTGGCCTCCAGGCCGGCGGCCACCACATGCAGATCGTGACGCCCACGAACATCGACTACAGCCTCGCGCTCGTCATCGAGGCGGTCATCGTGTTCTGCGTCGCAACGCCGGCGCTCGTCGTCGCCCTGTTCAAGCTGAAGGACGTGGGCGAGGCCGGCCGAGCGGTGACCACGGGAGCGTGGGCGAGTTGACCGCGGTGCTCGAGCAGGCCCAGCAGGCGTCGAAGGCTGCCTCCCCCGAGGTCGTCACGCTCGAGAACCTCCGTTCGGTCAGTCGCGGACGGTCCCTCGGGCTCGGGATCGCCACCGTCATCCTCGGTGTCATCGAGGTCTGGATCTTCGGCTTCAGGACCAACTCGTCCCTGCAGTCCACGATCGACTTCTCCTCCAACACCGCGACATCGGTCCCGGCGCTCTCATCGGCGATGCGCGTCGTCGTCATCGTGCTCGGCATCCTGTGCATCGCCGGTGGCGTCGTCCTCCTTGTCCGCCACAGGTTGAAGGCCCTCGCGGTGCTCCTGCTGGTCGTCGGCGCGCTGCTCTGCGCCTGGGTCGTGGCGCTGCTCGCGCATGTCAACGGCTCGGGCGATCAGCTGAAGACGCTGACGGTCCCCGTCGCGGGCACGGCCTGGCTCTTCGGAGGGATCACGATCGCGGCGGGCATCGCGCTCATCATCGTGCGCTTCTCCAAGGCGGCCTTCCCCATCTTCTTCGCGGCCGTCGCACTCTTCCTGCTCTCGTTCCTCATCTGGGTCTCGAGGGGATCGAACGTCGGCACGGTGCCGGCGCTGGAGCTGACGGGCATCCTCGGCCTCGCTTTCATCTCGGCGACGCCGCTCATCTACGGCTCACTGTCGGGTGTGCTCTGCGAACGGTCCGGCGTGGTGAACATCGCCGTGGAGGGCCAGTTCATGCTCGGTGCGATGGGCAGCGCCATGGTCGCGAGCGTGATCGGCCACTCCACCGGCGGCCTCGTGTCGGGGACGATCGCCGCGGCGGTCCTCGGCGGGCTCCTCGGCACCGTGCTCGCCTACATGGCCCTGCACTTCAAGGCCGACCAGATCATCGTCGGCGTGGTCATCGTCGCGTTCTGCACCGGTTTGACGCAGTTCATGATGTCCCAGGTCCTCGACTCCAAGCAGTGGCTCAACCAGGGCTACGGGGCCTTCCCGATGGCGATACCCGGGCTGTCGAAGATCCCGTTCTTCGGGCCGATCCTCTTCGACCAGACCTACTTCGTCTACCTCGCGGTCATCCTCGTCGCGCTCGCGAACTACGGGCTCTTCCGGACCCGATGGGGCCTGCGGGTCCGGTCCGTCGGGGAGAAGCCCCGTGCATCCGAGACCGTCGGCCTCAACGTGCTGCGCATCAAGTACTCGACGGTGATCCTCGGGGGCGTGATCGCGGGCATCGGCGGCGCCGTCTTCACGATCGGCCAGGGCATCCCGTTCGAGTACGGGATCACCAACGGCGAGGGGTTCATCGCGCTGGCGATCATGATCTTCGGCCGCTGGCGCCCGTGGGGCGCCCTGTCCGCCACGATGCTCTTCGGGTTCACCATCGCGATCGGCTCGCAGCTGAACCTGTATTCATCGCAGATCGGCGTGCCGACCGAGCTGATCTCGGCCCTCCCCTACATCATCACGATCGCCGCGGTCGCCGGACTGGTGGGCCGCATCCGCCCGCCTGCCGCCGACGGCGTCCCCTACTCGCGCGAGTAGCCCGCGCTGAAGGATCTCGCGCCGGGCGAGGCCACGACGGCCGCCGAGGCATGCAGCGCGGCCGAGAGCCCCGCGTCGATCCCCTCGCCGAGGAGCCGACGGGCAAGGTAGGTGCCGCTCAGTGCGTCGCCGGCGCCGGTCGTGTCAGCCACCGCTGCGTCGAGGGCCCGGACACGGACCGCTGGCTCGCCCAGTCGAGCGACGATCACGCCATCGGCTCCGAGGGTGAGCACCACCTCGCGGACGCCGGTGGCGAGCGAGAGCGCCCCTGCCTCGACGTCCGTCGCTCCCGTCAGCACGGCGAGCTCCTCGCGGTTCAGGAAGAGCCAGTCTGCGCCGGATGCCCAGCCCAAGAACAGGTCCGCTCCCACCTCGGCGAGCGGCCCCGCGGAGCAGGCGTCAATCGAGACGGAGTACCCGCGGTCCCTCGCGATCTCGAGCGCGTGGCGGCCGGCCGCTCGCGAGCGCGCGTCGTAGAGCACGTACCCCGAGAGGTGCAGGTGCACCCGGCCCTCGAGGCCGCTGAGCGCGGACTCCACGGCACCCGGCGTCAGCGCGAGGTTCGCCCCGCGGTCGGTGAGCATTGACCGCTGACCGCTGTTGTCGACCAGGGCGACGACGACCCCTGTTGGCGCTCCGTCGACCAGCACCACCCACGGGCTGACGCCGGCGGCTGCCAGCTCGCGGATCGCCGCATCGCCGAGCGGGTCCGAGCCGATCGCGGCGACCATCGCCGTCGGCACCCCGCCGCGTGCGAGCCAGACGGCCTGGTTCGCCGCAGCGCCGCCGGGGTGCACCGTGATCGCGGAGGGCGTGTCCGAGGCGATGGCGAGCGGACCTCCCAGCCGGACGATGACGTCCACCATGATGTCCCCGACCACGACGACCTGGAGCGCATCGTCCGCATCGTCCGCCCTGTCCGCCCTGTCCGCCCTGTCCGCCCTGTCCGCGTCGTCCGCGTGGTCCGCGACCTCCGCGTCGTCCGCATGCGAGCTCATGTCTGTTCGGTCCGGGTGCCGACCTGTGCGAAGGCAGTTGCCGTGCCGCCCGCGAACGCGGCGTTGGACAGCACGAGGGCGGTGTTCACCGACACGCTCGTCCCCCGTGATGCCGACGCGAAGTGTGCGAGCAGAAATGGCGTGACGCCTTTGCCCGTGATCCCCCGTGCGTCGAGCTCCGCCAGCCCGGAGCGCAGGATGGCGGCATGCTCCTCGGGGTCCATCTGGTCCTCGATCGGCACCGGGTTGGCGATGAGCATCCCCGAGGACCCCCCCACGGAGAGGTGAGCGGCGAACGCGGCGGCAGCCTCGGCCGGCGACGCCACGACGGCATCGACTTCGATCCCGCTGTCGGCGACGTAGAAGCCGGCGAACCGGCGTTGCCCGACCGAGGCGACCGGCACCCCCAGTGTCTCGAGGCGCTCCAGCGTCGCGGGCACGTCGAGGATGGACTTGACCCCGGACGCGACGACGAGCACCCTGGTCCGCGAGAGGGCCGTGAGGTCGGCGGACTCGTCGAACGACTGGGCTGCGCCGCGGTGCACGCCGCCGAGGCCCCCCGTCGCCATCACAGAGATCCCCGCGCGCGCGGCGAGCACGATGGTCCCGGCGACCGTGGTCGCGCCGCTCGTCCCCCGCGCGATCGCGAAGCCGAGGTCCCTCGACGAGAGCTTCGCGACGTCGTCGCGGGTCTCGATCAGCCGCTCGATCTCCGCTCCGCTCAGGCCGATGACGCAGCGGCCAGCAACGACACCGATCGTCGCGGGCACCGCTCCGGCCAGGCGGATCTCCGCCTCTATCAGTGCGCCCACGCGGGCGGCGTCCGACGGCGGCAGGCCGTGCACGAGGATCGTCGTCTCGAGGGCGACGACGCCGCGGCCATCGGCGAGAGCCTGGCCGACCTCCTCGGACACGGAAAGGACGGCGTCACCGAGGGAAGGCACGATGTTGAGAGTAGTGTTCGGTGCCGATGGCGACGGGCTCCAACGACGCGCCCACGGTCGACTGGGCGAAGCTCCGCGGGGCCGCCCGAGACGTCGCGACCAGGGCGCACGCGCCGTACTCGGGTCTGCGCGTCGGCGCAGCGGGCCTCTGCTCCGACGGCGAGGTCGTCACCGGCTGCAACGTCGAGAACGCAAGCTTCGGCCTCACGCTCTGTGCGGAGTGCAGCCTCGTGTCGGCACTCGTGAGCGGCGGGCACGGTCGCCTCGTCGCGGTCAGCGTCGTCGCGGGCGACGGGGATCCCATCGCGCCGTGCGGGCGGTGCAGGCAGGTCCTCCTGGAGCACGGCGGCGGCGAGCTCGCGCTCGACGCCGGTCACGACCGCGACCCGGTGCGGCTGGCCGCGCTGCTCCCCGGTGCGTTCGACGCCGCCGAGCTCGCCGGACGCACGGAACTCGGGTGAGTTCGGCCTTCGACGCCGTCGAGGTCATCCGCACGAAGCGGGACCACGAGGTGCTGAGCGACGACGCGATCCGGTGGGTGATCGACGCCTACACCAAGGGCGGCGTCGCCGACGAGCAGATGGCTGCCCTCCTGATGGCGGTGCTGCTGAACGGCATGTCCGCACCAGAGCTCTCGACCTGGACCGCCGCGATGATCGAGTCCGGGGATCGGCTCGACCTCTCGGGTGTCTCGCGACCCACCGTCGACAAGCACTCGACGGGCGGCGTGGGCGACAAGGTCTCTCTGATCCTGGCTCCCCTCGTCGCCGCCTGCGGCGCAGCCGTGCCGCAGCTCTCCGGTCGCGGCCTCGGCCACACCGGCGGGACGCTCGACAAGCTCGAGTCGATCCCCGGCTGGCGCGCGCACCTGAGCAACGAGGAGATCGTCCGCCAGCTCGACGAGGTCGGTGCGGTCATCTGCGCGGCGGGCGAGGGGCTCGCTCCGGCCGACCGCAAGCTGTACTCGCTCCGCGACGTGACCGCCACGGTCGAGTCCATCCCCCTGATCGCCGCCTCGATCATGTCCAAGAAGATCGCGGAGGGGACCGCCTCGCTGGTGCTGGACGTGAAGGTCGGCGTCGGCGCGTTCATGAAGGACCGCGAGCGCGCGGCGCTGCTCGCACGCACGATGGTGGGGCTGGGCGGCGACCACGGCGTGGCGACGATGGCGATGCTGACCGCCATGGACGCGCCCCTTGGCCGTGCCGCCGGCAACGGGCTCGAGGTGACCGAGTCCGTCGAGGTCCTGCAGGGCGGCGGACCTGCCGACGTGGTCGAGGTCACCGTGGCCCTCGCGCACGAGATGCTCGCCCTCGCGGGAATCACAGGCGAGGACCCCGCAGCGCGCCTCCGTGACGGGAGCGCGTATGCGGCCTACCGCGCCATGATCACCGCCCAGGGCGGCGATCCCGATGCACCGATGCCCGTGGCGCGGGTCATCGAGCCGATCGTGGCGAAGCGCAGCGGCAGGATCAGCCGCATGGACGCGCTCGCGGTCGGCGTCGCGGCGTGGCGGCTCGGCGCGGGCAGGGCGCGCAAGGAGGACTCCGTCAGCGCAGCCGCGGGCGTCGTGTGCCTCGCGAAGCCCGGTGACGAGGTCGAGGAGGGCCAGCCCGTCTTCGAGCTCCACGCAGACAGCGCGTCCGTCCTCGATCGGGCCAGCGCGGCCCTTGACGGGGCGATCGACATCACTGACGGTCCGGTGGCACCGGGTCCGCTCGTCCTCGAGCGGATCGGCTCCTGAGGCCGGAACGCCCCTGCGCTGGCCGTTACGCTTCGGTCGTGACGCCGACTCCTGACCAGCTGCTCCGAGCCCCGAAGGTCCTCCTCCACGACCACCTCGACGGCGGGCTCCGGCCCTCGACGGTGGTCGATCTCGCCCGTGAGGTCGGCTACACGGGGCTCCCCACGACCGATGTCGGCGAGCTCGCGGAGTGGTTCGCGAGCGACATGCCCCGTCGGGACCTCGTTCGGTACCTCGAGGGCTTCACCCACACCGTCGGGGTCATGCAGCAGAAGGACGCCATCGCGAGGGTGGCACGCGAGTGCGTCGAGGACCTCGCCCAGGACGGCGTCGTCTACGCGGAGGTGCGGTTCGCGCCCGAGCTGCACACCGATGGCGGCATGGAGCTCGACTCGGTGGTCGAGGCGGTCCTCGAGGGATTCGAGTCGGGCGCTGCGGCAGCCGCGGAGGCGGGCAGGCCCATCATCGTGCGGGCGCTGCTGACCGCCATGCGCACCGCGGCGAGGTCCCGCGAGATCGCCGAGCTCGCCGTCGCGTTCCGCGATGCCGGCGTGTGCGGCTTCGACGTCGCCGGCGCCGAGGCGGGCTACCCCCCGACCCGGCACCTCGACGCCTTCCAGCTGATCCAGCGCGAGAACTTCCACGCCACCCTGCATGCCGGCGAGGCTTTCGGGCTCCCGTCGATCTGGGAGGCCCTGCAGTGGTGCAACGCGGAGCGCCTCGGCCACGGCGTCCGCATCGTCGACGACATCTCCGTCGCCGACGACGGGACCGTCACGCTCGGCAGGCTGGCGAACTACGTCAGGGACCGGCGGATACCCCTCGAGCTGTGCCCCACGTCCAACGTGCACACCGGTGCGGTCCGGTCCCTCGCCGAGCACCCCATCGGGCTGCTGCGGAGGCTCCGGTTCCGCGTGACGCTGAACACCGACAACCGCCTGATGAGCGGCGTGAGCATGACGTCGGAGATGGCGGCGGTGTGCGATGCGTTCGGCTGGGGGTTCGGCGACCTCGAGTGGCTCACGCTGAACGCGATGAAGAGCGCGTTCCACCCGTTCGACGAGCGGCTCGCGATCATCAACGGCGTGATCAAGCCCCGGTACGCGGCCCTGAGCGCCGAGGCCGTCCGCACGGACACGGCTCGCGGCTAGCTCGGGTCGCAGCGCTCCGCGATTTCCCCTCGCACCACGGCCAGCAGGTCGCCTGCACCGTGGCGGGCGGCGGCGAGCCCGTCGGGTCCCGGTGGCGCGGTCACGACCTCGATGTAGGCCTTCAGCTTCGGCTCGGTCCCGCTCGGACGCACGACGACGCGCACCTGGGTCCCCGCCCGCAGGAGGATCCCCTCGGTGGGCGGCAGCCCGTCGTAGCCGAGGGCGAGGTCGGCGGCCTCTGTCACCGCGATGCCGCCGAGCGTCTCGGGCGGCGCTGTTCGGAACGACTCGACGATCGCGGCGATCTGCTCGGGGCCGTCCGCTCCCTCCCTGCGCGTCGAGACCTGCGCCGTGAGGTGCACGCCGTGTCGGGCTGCGAGCGCGTCGAGCGCGCCGAGCAGCGTCGTGCCCTGCGCCTTGTGCCGCGCGGCGAGCGCGCACGCGACGACGGCGGCGGACATCCCGTCCTTGTCAGCGACGGCTTCGCTGACCGCGTAGCCGAGCGCCTCCTCGTACGCGAAGACGAGGCGCCGGCCGGTCCCGTGCGCGGCGCGAGCCAGCCACTTGAACCCGGTCAAGGTCTGCGTGAACGCGACGCCATGGCTCTCCGCGATCGACTGGAGCATCGAGGACGAGACGATCGTCGTCGCGACGAGCCGGTCCGGCCCGACCGTCGCGCTGCAGAGCTGATCGCCGAGCAGGGCGCCGAGCTCATCGCCGCTGAGCGCGCGCCAGCGACCGCGGTCGTTGACCGCGATGCACAGGCGGTCTGCGTCGGGATCGTTCGCGACGACGAGGTCGGCGTCCGCGCTCTCTGCGAGCGCCAGGGCGAGGTCGAGAGCCCCGGGCTCCTCGGGATTTGGGAATGCGACGGTGGGGAAGGCCGGGTCCGGAGCAGCCTGCTCGGGCACCACGGTGACCCGGAATCCCGCTGCTTCGAGGAGGGCCGGCGTCACGGCTCCCCCGACCCCGTGCAGGGGCGTGTAGACGACCGAGAGGTCGCGGGGGCCTGCAGGGTCGACGAGGGCGAGGACGCCGTCGCAGTAGGTGGCGAGGAGCGCAGCCTCGTCGACCGCCGTGACGGCACCCGGCGACTCGGCGGGGGCGGCCGGCCTCTCGGCCAGCCGACGCGACGCGGCCTCGATCTGCTGGTCGGCGGGGGCGATGATCTGGGAGCCGTCCTCGTCGTAGACCTTGTAGCCGTTGTCGCGCGCCGGATTGTGGCTCGCGGTGACGACCACGCCGGCGGCCGCGTGCAGCTCGCGCACCGCGAACGCCGTGATCGGCGTCGGCAGCGGGCGGGCGAAGGCGTGGACCGCGACACCCGCAGCAGAGGCCACCTCCACCGTGTCGCGCGCGAACGCCTCGGACCCGCGACGCGCGTCACGGCCGACCACGATGCCCGCGGCCGGCGCGTCGCTGCCCTTGGCACGCACCCAGTCCGCCACGCCGGCGGCGGTGCGCCGGACGACGAGGCGGTTCATGGCGCCGGGACCTGCACCGACGACGCCGCGCAGTCCTGCCGTCCCGAAGGTGAGCGGCGCGTCGAACCGCTCGTGGAGCGTCACGGCGTCGCCGCGATCGAGCAGATCGCGCAGCTCGGCCCGGGTCTCCTCGTCGGGGTCCTGCTCGATCCAGGCCCTCGCCGCGCTCTCGAGCGCGGGGTCGATGGCGCCGGTGCTCACAGCCGCTCGATGAGGGACCGCAGCAGCCTGCCGAGCCCCGGCGCGGCGGCCGTGCCGGCCTCGAGCACCTCGAGATGGTTGAGCGGCGTCGGCGAGACGCCCGCCGCGTGGTTCGTCACGAGCGAGATCCCGAGCACCTCGGCACCCAAGTGGCGTGCGGCGATCGCCTCCAGCGCAGTTGACATCCCGACGAGGTCGGCCCCCATCGTCTGGAGCATCCGGATCTCCGCTGGCGTCTCGTAGTGCGGGCCCCGCAGGGCCGCGTAGACGCCCTGGCGCAGCGACGGGTCGACCTCGAGGGCCAGGTCGCGGAGCCGGCGCGAGTACACCTCGGAGAGGTCCACGAACCGCGACGCGTACGGCTCTGGCGGCGGCGGGCCCGAGAGCGGCGACAGGTTGGTCAGGTTGAGGTGGTCGGTGATGAGCGCGGCGGTGCCCGGGGGCCACGCCGGATTGAGCCCGCCGGCGGCGTTCGTGAGGACGACGATCGGGGATCCCGCGATCGCCGCGGCACGCACCGCGTGGACGACCTCTGCCTCGGACCGGCCCTCATAGAAGTGGACGCGGCCGACCAGGACCCAGACCCTCGTGTCGCCGATGTCGAGCGCGCGAACGGCGCCGTGGTGGCCGGCGACCGTCGGGACGGGGAAGCCGGGGAGTGTCGCCGTGGAGAGCTCGACGACCGGATCGCCGAGGGTCTCGACGGCGGGAAGCCATCCGGAGCCGAGGACGATCGCGACGTCCGGACGACGGCCGCCGGTGCCCTCGACGATGGCGTCGGCGGCCAGTGCTGCGAGCTCGAACGGGTCGGGTGCGGACATCGGCGAAGCGTACCGAACCCGCCGCAACGGGTCCCCCGTCAGGTCCCGATCGGGTGCCAGACGGTCTTGGTCTCGACGAACCGCAGCAGCCGCGACGTCCCTGGGTCCCGCGACCAGTCGTGCCCCGGCAACGCGGGGCGCGAAATCCGCTTGATGTTCGTGGCGCCGGCCGCCTCGAGGGGCCCCGCCAGATCGCCGGCCGCACCCGCCAGGTCGATGCCGTCGACGTCGCGGTGCGACGCCAGCACAGGCGCGAGCTCCTCGATCGGTCCGGTCAGCAGGTTGATGACGCCGGCGGGGACATCGGACGTCGCCAGCACCTCGGCGAGGGTGACCGCGGGCAGCGGGCGGTGCTCATCGGCGAGGACGACGACCGTGTTCGCGGCCGCCACCGCGGGGGCGACGACCGAGACGAGGCCGAGCAGCGTGGAGTCCGTGGGCGCGACGACGGCGATGACGCCGGTGGGCTCGGGGACGGAGAAGTTGAAGTACGGACCAGCGACCGGATTGGTCGATCCGGCGACCTGCGCGAGCTTGTCGGTCCACCCGGCGTACCAGACCCACCGGTCGATGGCCGCGGACACCTGCGCCGATGCAGTGCGCGCGGTGCCGCCCTCCGACTCGCGCACGGCGTCAACGAACTGGCCGCGTCGGTCCTCGAGGAGCTCGGCCACCCGGTAGAGGACCTGGCCGCGGTTGTAGGCGGTGGCCGCCGACCACCCTGCAAGTGCGGCTCGCGCGGCGACGACGGCGTCACGGGCGTCCTTGCGAGACGCCCACGCAACGTTGGCGAGGAAGGTTCCGTCGGCCGCGTTGACGACGTAGGAGCGCCCCGACTCCGAGCGCGGGAAGGCCCCGGCGATGAACAGCTTGTAGGTCTTGCGGACCTCGACGCGCGGCTCAGGCATCGAGGTACGCCCCGAGGCCGTGGCGGCCGCCCTCGCGACCGAAGCCGGATTCCTTGAAGCCGCCGAACGGGCTCGTCGGGTCGAACCGGTTGAACGTGTTCGCCCAGACGACGCCCGCGCGCAGCTGGTCCGCCATCGCGAGGATCCGGCTCCCCTTCTCGGTCCACACCCCGGCCGACAGGCCGTACGTCGTGTTGTTCGCCTTGGCGACGGCCTCCTCGGGAGTCCGGAACGTGAGGACCGACAGCACCGGTCCGAAGATCTCCTCCCGGGCGATCCGGTGCGAGGGCGAGACGTCCGTGAAGATCGTCGGCGGGAACCACCAGCCCCGCTCCGGCAGCGTGCACGCCGGGCTCCAGCGGTCGGCGCCCTCGCTGACACCGGCGTCGACCAGCGCGACGATCCGGTCCAGCTGCTCCTTGGAGTTGATCGCGCCGATGTCCGTGTTCTTGTCCATCGGATCCCCGAGCCGAAGGGTCGCAAGTCGTCGCTTGAGCATCTCGACGACCGTCTCGGCCACGGACTCCTCGACGAGTAGCCGAGACCCCGCACAGCAGACGTGCCCCTGGTTGAAGAAGATCCCGTTGACGATCCCCTCGACGGCCTGGTCGATCGGGGCGTCCGCGAACACGATGTTCGCGGCCTTGCCACCGAGCTCCAGCGTGAGTCGCTTGTGCGTGCCAGCGACCGACTCGGCGATCCTGCGGCCGACCTCGGTCGAGCCAGTGAACGCGACCTTGTCGATCCCCTCGTGCGACACCAGCGAGGCGCCTGTCGATCCGTCGCCCGAGAGGATGTTGACGACCCCGGGCGGCAGCTCCGCCTGCTGGAGGATGTCGGCGAGCACGAGCGCGGAGAGCGGGGTCGTCTCGGCCGGCTTCAGCACGCAGGTGTTGCCCGTCGCGAGCGCCGGTGCGAGCTTCCAAGCCGCCATGAGGAGGGGGAAGTTCCACGGGATCACCTGCCCTGCCACGCCAAGCGGCCGCGGGGAGGGGCCGAACCCCGCGTGGTCGAGCTTGTCCGCCCAGCCGGCGTAGTAGAAGAAGTGCGCAGCGGCGAGCGGGACATCGACGTCGCGCGACTCGCGGATTGGCTTGCCGTTGTCGAGCGTCTCGACCACCGCGAGCTCGCGGGACCGCTCCTGGATCAGGCGTGCGATGCGGAACAGGTACTTCGAGCGCTCGCGACCCGGCATCCTCCCCCACGGTCCGTCGAACGCTGCACGCGCCGAGGCGACCGCAGCGTCCACATCGCGCGGCCCCGCCTGGGTCACCTCGGCGAGGACCTCCTCGGACGACGGGCTGACGGTCTTGAACGTGCCCCCGTCGAGCGGATCGACAAAGGCGCCGCCGATGAAGAGCCCGTACGACGGCTGGAGCGACAGCACCGCCCTCGACTCGGGGGCCGGCGCGTACTCGAAGGCCGTGTGCTCGGGGGTCGGCACCGTCGGGGTCGTCACTCGAAACTCACGTCGTCGGTGCCGGCGTACGCCCCGGTGAGCTGCTTGCGGCGCTGCTGGAGCAGGTCGTTGAGGAGGCTCGACGCGCCGAACCGGAAGCGGTCCGCACCGAGCCATGGAGCCCCGACCGTCTCGTTGACAACGACGAGGTACCGGATGGCGTCCTTGGTGGAGCGGATCCCGCCAGCCACCTTCACGCCGACGGCGCGACCGGTCACCGCGTGGAAGTCGCGGACGGCCTCGAGCATCACGAGGGCGACAGGCAGGGTCGATGCGGGCGCGACCTTGCCCGTGGAGGTCTTGATGAAGTCGGCGCCGCCGAGCATCGCGAGCCACGACGCGGCTCGGACGTTGTCATAGGTGGCGAGCTCGCCGGTCTCCAAGATGACCTTCAGGTGCGCGGTCCCGCAGGCCGCCTTCACGGCGACGATCTCCTCAAGGACCCTTGCCACCCGGCCCTCGAGGAACGCCCCGCGATCGATCACCATGTCGACCTCGTCCGCGCCGGCGGCGACCGCGTCGTGCACGTCCGCGAGCTTCACGGCAAGCGATGCGCGCCCGGACGGGAACGCAGTCGCGACGGAGGCGACAGCGACGTCGCTGCCGGCGAGCGCGGACTTGGCGACGCCCACGAGGTCGGGGTACACGCAGACCGCCGCGACTGCGGGCACGGATGGGTCCGCGGGCTCGGGACGGCGGGCCTTCGCGCAGAGCTGGATGACCTTCCCCCTCGTGTCGGCGCCCTCGAGGGTCGTGAGGTCCACCATCGAGATGGCCAGGTCGATCGCTCGCAGTTTCGAGTCCGCCTTGATGGATCGGGTCGAAAGCGAGGCCGCCCTCGCCTCGCAGCCCACCCGGTCCACACCGGGCAGCCCCGCGAGGAAGCGGCGCAACCGGTCCTGCGAGCTGACGAGCGAGGGAATGTCGATGGTCGCGGCCTGCGCGTAGCCGGGTGCGGCGAGGAGCCCGGGCGATGCCGTCGCCGTCGCACCTCCTGCAGAACCCTGCATGCATCCCCGCCCGTTCGGTGCCCCCGATCATTCGGGGACCGCGGACCACGATAACAAGGCGGGCGCGGCCGACACCCGGGGGACGCCGCGGCGCGTAGCCTCTCGCGGGAGGTTGCCATGGGGCTATCAATCGGGATCGTCGGACTGCCGAACGTCGGGAAGTCGACGCTCTTCAACGCGCTGACACAGAACGAGGTGCTCGCGGCGAACTACCCGTTCGCCACGATCGAGCCCAACGTGGGCATCGTCGAGGTGCCTGATCCCCGCCTCGGGAGGCTCGCGGCGCTGTTCGACTCCGAGAAGGTCGTGCCTGCCGCAGTCACGTTCGTCGACATCGCCGGCATCGTGCGCGGCGCGAGCGAGGGCGAAGGACTCGGGAACCAGTTCCTGGCCGCGATCCGCGAGACCGACGCGATCTGCGAGGTCGTGCGGGCATTCGTGGACGATGACGTCATCCACGTCGAGGGCCGGGTGCATCCCGGCGACGACATCTCGACGATCGAGACCGAGCTGATCCTCGCGGACCTCCAGACTGTCGAGAAGTCCCTGAAGCGGCTCGAGCGCGATGCGAAGCGACCCGGAGGGTCCTCGGTCCAGCTCAACGCGGTGCTCGCAGCCCAGCACGTGCTCGACTCGGGCCGCACCATCGCCGCAGCTGCCAAGGAGCTGGACCTCGCCGCCCTGGCGGACCTCCATCTGCTCACCGCCAAGCCCTTCATCTACGCCTTCAACGTCGACGAGGCGACGCTGGCCGACCCCGCGAAGCGCGGCGAGCTCGCCGCGCTCGTCGCGCCCGCGCCGTGCGTCGTGCTGTGCGCGAAGCTCGAGGCCGAGGTCGCGGGCCTCGATCCCGAGGACTCGGCGGAGCTGCTGGCCGAGTACGGACAGACCGAGTCGGGCCTCGCCCAGCTTGCCCGGGTCGGGTTCACGACGCTCGGGCTGCAGACGTTCCTCACGGCGGGTCCGAAGGAGTCCCGTGCCTGGACCATCAGGATCGGCGCGACCGCGCCGGAGGCGGCAGGCGTGATCCACACCGACTTCGAGAAGCACTTCATCAAGGCGGAGGTCGTGTCCTACGACGACCTGGTCGAGGCGGGGACGATCGGCGCGCTGCGCACTGCGGGCAAGGCCAGGATCGAGGGACGCGACTACGTCATGCGCGAGGGCGATGTCGTGGAGTTCCGCGTCGGGGTGTAGCGCGTGGCCGAGCGCGACGTTGCTGCAGTCCTCTCGGCGCTCGTTGTCGCGCGCCGGCCCGGGTCGTATGCGTACGTCGGGGACGACGGGCGTGTCGATCCCTCGCGGTGCCTGGCGGTGATCGTCGAGTCGGAGGGACGCACGGCCGTCGTGGATCTGGACCATGCGGTCGAGCTCGGCCTCGAGCCCGCGTTCGCCGCCGCGTGGATCACCATCGAGGCGGAGACAGCGCTCGACGCGGTCGGGCTGACCGCTGCGGTCGCCACGGCGCTGGCCGATGCGGGCATCGCCTGCAACGTGCTCGCGGGACTGCACCACGACCATCTGCTCGTGCCCGACGCGGAAGCCGATCGGGCGGTGCAGGTCCTCGAGGCGCTGCGCGGCTCGCATCGGCCGGGGCGCGCGGTCGCCCCTGATCGTCGAGCCAGGAGCGGCCGGGCCGTTCGGCTCCGGGACAAGACGGAGGCGGGCTTCGACGCCTGGCTCCCGGTGCACACGGCCGACTACATCGCCCAGCGGGTCGGCGCGGGCGAGGATGAGCAGGTCGCGCGGCGGACGTCCGAGACCCAGCACGCGGTGACGTTCCCCGGTGGCAGGCCTGCCGCGGGGCATCACGTCATGGACGTCCTGGACGATGGCGAGGTCGTCGGCACGCTCTGGATGGGACCCCCGTTCAACGGCGACGGGGACACCTGGTTCGTCTTCAAGGTCGAGATCGACGAGGGGTTCCGGGGCCGGGGTCTCGGTCGGGCGGCGATGGAGGCCGCCGAGGACTGGACCCGCACGCGCGGAGGTTCGAGGATCGCGCTCAACGTCTTCGGGCCGAACGCCGCTGCCCGCTCGCTCTACGGCTCCCTCGGCTACGAGGTCGCGTCGATCGGGATGCACAAAGACCTCTGAGCCGGCCCGCGAGCGAGTCGCCCCGCTATAGTTGCGGACGCAGAGGCGTGTAGCGACAGAGGTCGGCGCTGAGCTCCCACCAGTTGAGCGTTCGCGCCCAAGACCCAGGAGACTCCGCTATGGCAACCAACGACTTCAAGGTCGCAGACCTGTCCCTCGCCGACTTCGGCCGCAAGGAGATCAACCTCGCCGAGCACGAGATGCCCGGCCTCATGGCCATGCGCGCCGAGCACGCCGCTTCCCAGCCGCTGGCCGGCTCGAGGATCACCGGCAGCCTGCACATGACCGTCCAGACGGCCGTGCTCATCGAGACACTCGCCGCGCTTGGCGCGGACGTCCGCTGGGCCAGCTGCAACATCTTCTCGACCCAGGACCACGCGGCGGCGGCGGTCGCCGTCGGACCGACGGGCACGCACGCCGACCCGCAGGGCATCCCGGTGTTCGCCTGGAAGGGCGAGACCCTGGAGGACTATTGGTGGTGCACCGAGCAGGCGCTCACCTGGCCGGGCCATGACGGGCCGACGATGATCCTCGACGACGGGGGCGACGCGACCCTGCTCGTGCACAAGGGCGTCGAGTTCGAGAAGGCGGGCGTGGTACCCGACCCCTCGACGGCCGACAACGAGGAGTACGCCATCGTGCTGGCCGTCCTCACCGCCTCGCTGGCCGCGTCCCCGGGCAAGTGGACGACCATGGCAGCAGGCATCCGCGGGGTCTCCGAGGAGACGACGACCGGCGTGCACCGCCTCTACGAGATGGCCCGCGACGGGATCCTGCTGTTCCCGGCCATCAACGTCAACGACGCCGTCACGAAGTCGAAGTTCGACAACAAGTACGGCTGCCGCCACAGCCTCATCGACGGCATCAACCGCGCCACCGACGTGCTGATCGGCGGGAAGGTCGCCGTCGTCTGCGGCTACGGCGACGTCGGCAAGGGCTGCGCCGAGAGCCTCCGGGGCCAGGGCGCGCGCGTGATCGTGACCGAGATCGACCCCATCTGCGCCCTGCAGGCCGCGATGGACGGCTACCAGGTCACCACCCTCGAGGACGCCATCGGCTACGCGGACATCATCATCACGGCGACGGGGAACCGCGGCGTGGTGACGGCGGACCAGATGTCGCGCATGAAGCACCAGTGCATCGTGGGCAACATCGGCCACTTCGACAACGAGATCGACATGGCGGGGCTCACCGATTTCCCCGGAGTCGTGCGCGACACGATCAAGCCGCAGGTGGACACCTGGACCTTCCCTGCCGGCAACACGATCATCGTGCTCTCCGAGGGGCGCCTCTTGAACCTCGGCAACGCGACGGGGCACCCGAGCTTCGTGATGTCGAACTCGTTCACCAACCAGGTGATGGCGCAGGTCGAGCTCTACACGGCCGGCGGCGAGTACGAGACGGGCGTCCACACGCTTCCCAAGCATCTCGACGAGAAGGTTGCGCGCCTCCACCTCGACGCGCTCGGTGTGAAGCTCACCGAGCTCACCGACGAGCAGGCGGCGTACCTCGGGATCCCGAAGGACGGGCCCTACAAGCCCGACACCTACCGCTACTAGGCGGGGGAGGAACGGGCGTGGCCGACCTGACGATCGAGGGCGGTGACCTGGTCGTCGCCCTCACCAAGCTCGAGCGCGCGGAATCGTTCCACGACGACATCCGCGTCCCGGCCTCCTCGGTGCGATCCGTCACGGTCATCGACGATCTCCTGAAGGAGGTCCACGGCGTGCGGGCGCCCGGGACCGGGATCCCGGGGGTCACGATGGTGGGCACGCTCGTCTCCAAGGGCGACAAGACGTTCGCGGTGATCCACCACGACGGCCATCGGGGCGTGAAGATCACCTTGGAGGGCCAGTCGTTCGTGCAGCTGCTGGTCGGCTGCGCGGATCCCGAATCGGTCGCCGCAGCGATCACCGCGGCGACCTGACGACCGCGCGGTCACCCGGCTTCGTCGCGAACCGCGGACCGGACCTCGTCGAGTCGACCGACGGGCGTGACGCGATCGACCACGACGGTGTCGCAGCCGACCCATGATGCAGCTGCAGCCAGCGCCTTCGCCGTGTGCCGCGGGGCATCGGCAGCCTCGAGGACCACGTGGCGCGCGCGCAGGGTCGCCCCGTCGCGCTTCGGGTCGACGAGCCCGACGATGCGATCGGCGGCGAGCACGGGCATCGCGAAGTACCCGACGGTCCGCTTGTGGCCAGGGACGTAGGCCTCGAGTCGAAGCCGGACACCGAACAGTCGCTCGACGCGCGCGCGGTCCCAGATGAGCGAGTCGAACGGGCTGAGGATGGTCGATCGGCCGCGCAGCGGCGCGCCGAGCGCCTGGAGCGCCGCAGGTGACGCGTAGGCAGGTGCCGACCAGCCATCCACCCGCACCTGCACGACGTCCACGTCGGCGAGCACCGAGCGGACGGCCGAGACGAGCATCCCGTGGTACGCGGCGATGTCGGCGGCCGTCGCGACCCCGAGCGCGCGGGATGCGGATTCGACGAGCCGCCTCGCGCAGGTCTCGTCATCGGGTTCCTCGGCCAGCAGCTCGGCGGGGATCGCTCGTTCGGCGAGGTCGTAGACGCGCTCGAAGCCCCGGCGCTCACGGCACACGAGCTCGCCGGTGTCGAGCAGCCACTCGGCTGCGATCTTCACCTGCGACCACTCCCACCACGACCCACCGGACTTGGCGCCTCCCAGCTGGCGTGCCGTGAGCGGGCCCTCGGCTCGCAGTCGGCCGGTCACTCCCGCGCAGCTCGTCACGAGGTCCTCGAGCTGGTGCCAGCGTCGACCCCTTGCGCGGCGCTTCCGGCGCGCCGCGGCGTAGCTCGGCCAGCTGTCGAGCGGCAGGACGCACGCGGCGTGGCTCCAGTACTCGAAGGTCTCGGACCGCGGTCCCCACAACGCCCGCTCGATGGACGACCGCGCCACTGCGCCGAGGCGCGCGTAGGCGACGAGCTCGTGGGACCTCGCGAGCACCGCGATGGTGTCCAGCTGCACCGCGCGAAGGTGCTCCACGAGCCCCGCGGGGCCACCGCGCAGCCTGGGCCCGAGCATGCCCTGCGCGTGGAGCGACGCGCGCCGGGCCTCGCGGATGCTGAGCGGTTCCACCGCGGTGGGCACGCGCGTCAGGTGCGCCAGGGGGCGAACAGGTCGTCGGCAACCCCGGTGAGATCGAACGGGTCCACCGCGCGGACGAAGGCCTCGCGCCGGAACATCGCACGGAACCGCTCGCGGCCGATCTTCATGAAGAAGGAGCGCTCCGTCTGGCTCCCGTGGGCGGCGAGCGCATCGAACTTCGCGTCGACCGCGCCCGACACGTCGATGACCGCGCCGATCAGCTCGTCGGGTGTCCCGAAGTCGTTGTCCGGCCCCTCCTCGTCCGCAGCACCGTCATCCGAACTGTCCTGTCCCGCGGCGGTGCCCGCCTCGGCCTCCGCCTCGCGCTGCACCTCCTCGATCACGCTGCGGAACTCCGCGAACGCCGACTTCGGGATCGCTGTGAAGTAGAGGCTCGCCGTGAGGCCTGACATCTGGAGCGCGGCCACTGTTATCCGGTGGGTCTGGATGTGGTCGGGGTGGCCGTACCCGCCCTTCTCGTCGTAGGTCACGATCACCTGCGGCCGCTCTTCCAGGAGGATCGGGACCAGCCGAGCGGCAGCCTCCTCGACCGGCGTCGACCAGAAGGAGCCCGGCACGTCGTTCTGGGGCCAGCCAACCATGCCGGAGTCCTTGAACCCGAGGATCTCGAGCCTCGCGACCCCGAGGATCGACGCGGCGTTGCGCAGCTCCACGAGCCGGTGCGCCGCGACCTCGTCAGGCTCGTGGTGCTCGAGCTCGGGCGTGGTCCCGTCCGGTGCGTCGCCGAGGGAACCGTCCGTGCAGGTAACGAGCACGGTGCGGATGCCCTCGTCGGCGTAGGTGCGGAGGATGCCCCCGGTCGACGACGACTCGTCGTCGGGGTGCGCGTGCACGCACAGGAGCGTCAGGTGCTCGCTCACGCGACCCCCGCGAAGAGGTCGTCCTCGGGCAGGGGCGTGCCCGTCAGGTCCAGGGCGCGGATGAACCGCTCCACCCCGAAGACGGCGTCGAACAGCTCGTCGGGCATCGCGACCAGGTCGTCGTTGTCCCCCTGGGATGCGTGGGCGGCCAGGGCCGCATGCTTCGCGCGCACCCAGGGCGTGCAGTCGATCTCGGTGGCGACCAGCTCGTCGGGGCTCCCCCAGTCGGGGTCCTCCAGCCACTCGGGCAGGACCATGCCGGCGTCGACGGCCATCGAGAGGAAGGCGTCGAGCATCGACTGCGGGATCGCCGGGAAGTAGACCTTCCGCACGGCGTCGGTCGACGCAACCGCCGCCATCGTCGCGAGGTGCGTGTGGATGTGGTCGGGGTGGCCGTAGAAGCCGTTGGCGTCGTAGGTGACGACGACCTGGGGGCGCTCGTCGGCGATCACCTCGGCGATCCTCGCCGCCACGTCGCCGACGGGCTGGTTGATGAAGGACGTCGCCAGGCCGTTCTGCGCCCACCCCGCCATGCCCGAGTCCGCGTAGCCCAGCAGCTCGAGCCTCGAGACGCCGAGGATCGCGGCCGACGCCTCGAGCTCAGCCCTGCGGGCACGGCCCACCGCGTCGGCATCGTGGCCGTCCTCGCCCGGACCGACGCCCCCGTCGGCGAATCCGAGCCCGCCGTCGGTGCACGTGACGAGCACGCTGCGCACCCCCTCGGCGGCGTAGCGGGCCATGACCCCGGCCGTGAACAGCGCCTCGTCGTCGGGGTGCGCGTGCACGCACAGGAGGGTCCGGTCGGCTGGCACGGCGACACCCTACCGGGGAGGCGGGCGGCATCTCGGTGCGAGATGGTCCTTGGCGGCGTCCGTCACCCGACGATCAGGCGGATCACCCGCACGACGAGGAGGGTCGAGGAGACGGCCAGGTAGAGGCCGATGAAGCCGAAGAGCACCCTTCGCCCGAGCGGCTTCGGGGCGAGGGTCATCAAGGTGAGCCTCGGGGTCCGCCAGTCGAACTTGTCCGCCGTGGCGGGATGCACGGGCTCCGCGGAGGCCCGACGGAACATCAGGGGCGCGGCGATCGCGTAGACGACGATCGCGATCACGCCCAGAACCTCGAGCATCGGGAGGACCGGGGTGCTGGGCAGGACGGTCGTCGCCATCAGGGTGGCGGAGAGCGCGAAGAGCGCGAGCACGATCGCGAGGGCCAGGAGGTTCAGCCACTTCCCGTTCGCCCAGGGTCCGAGCACCTCGCGGTCGTTGCACAGCAGGAGCGCGAACACCGTGGTCGCCGGCAGGAGGATCCCGCACAGGGCCTGGACCGCGAGCGTCACGATCCCCTGGGCGTGCGCGTCGCTCACGAGCACGGACCCCGCCGCAACCCCGATCAGCACCGCGATGAGGCTGTAGAACCCCTTCGCGTCACGCACCCGCGCACTGAGCGACTGGCGCAGTCCCGAGACGTCCCCGATCGCATAGCTGCTCGCGAGCGTGACCGTGGCGGCCCCGATGATCGATGCGTTGAGCAGGAGGATCGCGAAGATCGTCCCTGACGCGTTGCCCACGTAGCGCTTGAGGTCCTGGGCGATCGCCAGGGCGTTCGAGACATTCGCCGGGCCCGAGGCCGAGGTGCCCGCGAGACCGGCGGCGACGGCCGAGACGATCATGATCGCGGTGATGATGACGACGGCGGTCCCGATGATCGTGTCCGCCCGCTCGTAGTTGAGCCACCGCGTCGTGATCTTCTTGTCGACGATGTTCGACTGCTGGAAGTAGAGCTGCCACGGCGCGACGGTCGTGCCGACGATGGAGATCACGAGCAGCACCGCGAGTGGCTTGAAGCCGCCCTGCGCGCTCGGGACGAAGAGGCCGTGGAGCACCGCGTGCGCGGTCGGGTGCGACATGACGAGCAGTGGGATCGCGAGCAGGCTGACGACCACGAAGACGAACATGATCCGCTCCCAGCGCCGGTAGCTGCCCGTGGCGATGATCGCGAACAGCCCGAGGGCGGCGAGCGGCACCGAGATGTAGTCGCTCACCCCGAAGTAGGTGAGCGACAGGGACACGCCGATGAACTCGGTGACGATGATGAGGAAGTTGGTGATGAGGATGCACGTGACGGCCACGGTGCCCCACAGGCGGCCGAACCGCTCCGTGATGAGCTTCGCGTGGCCCACGCCGGTGACCGCGCCGAGGCGGGCCACCATCTCCTGGTTGACGATGAGCACGGGGATGCACAGCAGCAGCGTCCACAGCAGCGTGAGCCCGTAGCCCTGGCCGGCCTGGGCGTAGGTGGTGAGCCCGCCGGCGTCGTTGTCGCCCACCGTGACGATGAGGCCGGGACCGAGGATCGCGAGCAGCGTGAGCAACCGGGCCCGCGCCCCCACGCGGGCGCCCACGTCATGCTCCCTGATGGTCCCGAAGGCGCCCTGGATCTCGCTGGACTCGGCTGTCGGCCGTCCGTGGTCGTGTGCTGCTGGCATCTCACCTCCTCTCGGTCGTCGTGGTCGCGGGCCGCGACCGAACGGCTACGACGAGAGGAAGGAGCACCTCCGCGCCCGTCGGCCGGAATCTGTCTGCGGAACGAGCCGCCCGGGGCGGCTCGGACTACTTGGGGGTTTCAGCTGACCCCCCTTCGTAGGCCGCAGCATTCGGTGGCGCGCAGCGCAGCAGCAGTGGTCACTCCTCGACCACCGACATGCCGAACTCGCGGCGCCAGCCTTGCGGCAGGAGCAGTTCCAGGAGGTCGTCGACCGTGACGACCCCGAGCACGTGGCCGTGCTCCTCGTCGAGGACCGGCACGACCGTGAGGTTGTAGTCGCTCATGGTCCTGGCCATCCTGTGGACGTCCCAGTGGGCGTGGACGTGCGCGGGATCCGATCGCATCACGTCGGCGACCTGGTCGGTCGGACGCGACCGAACCAGCTTGGTGACCGGGACGGATCCGGCGAGGTGACCCTGCTCGTCGAGCACGAACAGCACGTTGAGGGCCTCGATCGGCGCGCTGGACGTCCGGATCGCGTCGAGGGCCTCGAGGACGGTTGCCGTCGCCGTCACTGCGGCGTAGTCCGGGCTCATGAGACCGCCCGCGGACTCCGCGGGGAAGCTGAGCAGGTTCCTGACCTTGACCTGCTGGGGCTCGGCCATGAGCTCGAGCAGGGGCATCCGGCGCTCCTGGTCGACCTCGCTGATGAGGTCCGCCGCGTCGTCGGGCGCCATTCGCGAGAGGAGCCGCGCCGCGTCCTCGTTGCTTCGCTGGTCGATGAACTCCACCTGGTGCTCGGTGTCGAGCTCCTCGAAGACGTCTGCCTCGAGTTCGCGGTCGAGGCCGACCGCCTCGATGATCTCCTCGCCCTCCTCGTGGCTTGCCGCCTCGACGAGGTCGGCGATCTGTGCGGGATGCAGCTTCGAGAGGCTCCGGTAGGGGATCCGCATCTTCGCGGTGGGCACGTGTCCCATGAACGGCTCGATCTGCGCGAAATCCACCAGGCTGGTGGTCGACACCCGGCTGCCGAGGCGTCCGCCGAGGATCCTGCGGAGCAACGGACGGCGGCCCGCATCCACGCCGACGACCTCCCAGGTGCCCTCCACTTCGGCGAGCTCGATCTCGTTCGCCGTGATGAGCCGTCCCCGGACGAAGTTGATCAGGTGCCGTGCGAGCAGGTCGGACGACAGGAGCACCTCGCCCTCGCGCCGCTCGAACTTGCGAAGGTCGACCCGCTTGCCGTCGAACTGCACGCGCCCGCCGCCGAGCGAGGCGATCTTTCGGATCGGGACGAACAGGTCCCTGCCCTCGATCCGCACGACGATCCCGACGACGACGGGATGGGGGTCGGTCCCGAGCCTGGCCACGACGTCCTGGACGCGGCCGATCCGGTCGCCCTCGCGGTCGACCAGGGGGCGTTGGACGACGGAGGAGAGATGGAGGAGGTCGAGTGCCATGGTGCCTGTTCGTCGGATCGGCCGGACCGCCAAAGGCTACCCCGGCGATCCCGGCACGGGCTCAGACGGTGCGCAGCGCCGCGATGACCGCTTCGATGTGCTCGTCGGTGATGCCCGAGTGGACCACGAGACGCACTCGCTGCGGGCCGATCGTGTCGCCCAGGACGCCATTCGCCGCCAGCCGTTGGACGATCCCGACGGCATCCGCGTGGTCGAACGCAACGATGTTCGTGCGGCAGCGAGCCGGATCGAAGTCAGGGGCGATGATGTCGGCGACGGCTCCCGCCAAGCGCGACGCGCGGTGATGGTCGTCCGCGAGCCGGTCGACCATCGTGTCGAGCGCGATCAGTCCCGCGGCGGCAATGATCCCCGCCTGCCGCATCGTTCCGCCGAGGCGCTTGCGCTCGATCCTGCCGGCGTCGATGAGGTCCGCGGGGCCAGCGAGCAGCGATCCCACCGGTGCGCTGAGCCCCTTCGAGAGGCAGCTCATCACCGTCGTGGACGGACCGGCGAGGTCCGCCATCGTGCACTTGAGCGCGACCGCCGCATTGAACAGCCGCGCGCCGTCCAGATGGACCGCGAGGCCCTGTGCCGCCTCGACGCACGCGGCGATATGGGCCGGGTCGACGGGCACGCCGCCCGAGACCATGTGGGTGTTCTCCAGCGCAAGGAGGGTCGCCACCACCTGGTGATGGTCCTGCGCCGCGACCGCGGCGCGGATCGCGGCGGGATCGAGCAGCCCCGTGCTGTCGTCGAGCGTCCGGAACTGGATGCCCGAGTTTCGGGCTGCGGCGCCCATCTCCCATTCGACGACGTGATGCTGCGCCCCCGCGATGACGGTGTCGCCGGGTCGGGTGAGAACCCTGATCGCGATCTGGTTCGCCATCACGCCGGAGGGGACGAAGACCGCCGCCTCCTTGCCCACGAGCGACGCGTAGCGCTCCTCCAGGGCGCGGACGGTGGGATCGTCACCGAACCCGTCATCGCCGACCTCGGCCTCCGCCATCGCGCGACGCATCGCCTCGGTCGGCCTCGTCACCGTGTCGCTGCGCAGGTCGATGGGTGTCGTCACGCGCCGATGCTACCGGGGTGCCCCGCGATCCCCGGAGCCTTAGGATCACCAGAATGGAGGAGCCAGCCTGGGTTAACGGCGTCGCACCGACGTCGGGCATCCACGAGCTGCTCGACATCGTGGTCGTCGAGCAGGACCCTGAGCGCGTCGTCCTGAGCCTCGAGGTCACCCCCAGCGTCCACCAGCCGTTCGGGATCCTGCACGGGGGCGTCTCGGCCCTCCTTGCGGAGTCTGCCGCGAGCTTCGGGCGCAGCTCTCCGCGCCCCCCGGTCACACCGTCGTCGGCGTCGAGATCAACGCGAACCACCTACGCGCCATGCGGCAGGGCACGCTCACGGCGACGGCGACCCCGGTGCGCCGGGGCCGGAGGATCCACGTCTGGAACATTGACCTGACCGACGAACAGGACCGGATGATCTGCACCTCGAGGTGCACGATCATGGTGATTCCGCTGTCCGAGGAGTAACAAACCCCGATCGCGGCGCGACCCTATGCTCGCGGGGTGACCCACCGCCCTGCGAGCGACCCGTGCCCGGCCTGCGACTGACGGGGTGGGGCACCGCCCTGCCCGATCGCGTCGTGACCAACGATGAGCTCTCCCTGACCCTCGACACGTCGGACGAGTGGATCACCGAGCGGACGGGCATCCGCGAGCGCCGGATCGGCGGCAGCGCGTCGGAGCTCGGCCTTGGGGCGGCGCAGGCAGCCCTGGACATGGCCGGCGTCGGCCCCGAGTCAATCGACGCGATCCTCCTCGCGACGACCACGCCGGACAGGCTCATCGGGTCGACCGCCCCGGTCATTGGGGACGCCCTCGGGGTGCAGTGCCCTGCCCTCGACCTGAACGCCGCGTGCAGCGGGTTCATGTACGGGCTCTGGGTCGCGCGTGGCCTCCTTGCGACCGGCAGCAAGCGGGTCCTCCTCATCGGGGCCGAGCACCTGTCGCGCTGGGTCGACTGGGATGACCGCTCGATGGCCGTGATCTTCGGGGACGGCGCGGGCGCGGTCGTGCTCGAGGCAACCGACGGCCCCGGCGACCTGCTCGGCTTCGACGTGGGATCAGACGGCAGCCTCATCCACCTCATCGCGTGCGAGCACGGTGGCACGATCACGATGGACGGCAGGGAGACCTTCCGCCGGGCCGTGCGCATCATGGTCTCCTCCTCGGAGCGTGCGCTGAAGGAGGCGGGTCTGACGATCGATGACGTCTCGCTGGTCGTCCCCCACCAGGCGAACATCCGGATCATCCAGGCGGCCTGCGAACGCCTCGGCATCCCCGAGGAGCGCGCCGTCGTCGTCGTCGACCGCTACGGCAACACGTCGAGCGCATCGATCCCGATCGCGCTCGTCGACGCGGAGGCCGACGGGCGCATCAAGCCCGGCGACACCCTCCTGCTCACGGGCTTCGGTGCCGGCATGACCTGGGCCAGCGCCATCCTCAAGTGGCCGAGTTGACCGCGCTCGTCGTCCTCGCAGCCGGTCGGGCCCGACGCTACGGCGGGGTGAAGCCACTCGCACCGATCGGGCCCGCGGGCGAGGCGGTCATTGACCTCTTGGCCGGCGACGCGCTGCGCGCCGGATTCGGCGAGATCGTGCTGGTCGTGAACCCCGACACGGGCAGCCTGATCCGCGAGCACGTGGCGAGCGCGTGGCCCGGCTCGGTCGATGTCCGATTCGCGGTGCAGGAGCGGCCGCTCGGCACCGTCCACGCCGTGCTGGCCGCCCATGACGCCGTCGAGCGTTCCGCTCCGTTCGGGGTCGCGAATGCGGACGACCTCTACGGAGGCGATGCACTGCGGGTGCTTGGCCAGCACCTCGAGGAGCACGCGACGAACTGCCTCGTCGGCTTCCGCCTCGACAATGCACTCGTCGGGGACCTGCCCGTGACGAGAGGCGTCTGCACGGTCGCAGACGGCAACCTTGTCTCGATCGCGGAGCGCCGCCATGTCCGTCTGGTCGACGGCACGTTCCGCTCGCTCGACGGGCGCGATCCCGAAGTCCTGGACCCGTCGGCCCTCGTGTCAATGAATCTCTGGGGGTTCGCACCGCAGATGTGGGAGGTGCTCGCCCGGGCGATGGCCGATGCCACCGAGGCATCGGAGGACAACGAGGTCCTCCTGCCCGAGCTCGTGAGCAATCTGGTCGGGGGCATCTTCCCCGCGGACGAGGGGCTGCGCCGGTGCCGTGTCCTCGCGACGCAGAGCCGCTGCATCGGGGTCACCCACGCCGACGACCTGGCGCTCGTCCGTTCGGACATCGCCGAGCAGGTGGCGCGCGGCGAGCGGCCGCTCGAGGCGTTCCCGGCCTGATCCTCGAGCCGAACCGGTGCGGCGAGGTTGGGACGCCACGCCGAGCAACGAGCAACGAGCAACGAGCAACGAGCAACGCTCCGCGATGCAGCGACTCGCACCCGACGCCAAACGCGCCAGGAATCGACAAAGCCCCGAGTGACCGGTTGGCCGCAGCCTCCCAGCCCCTCGGGGCTCCATCTGGTGACCTCGGATTCCCAGATCGTGTCGGACAATCTGGTCTCCCACCGCCGCCGGCCCCTTGCGGGTCCGACCCCGGTGACGGGTCACCACCAAGTGCACCCTTGCCTCTCGCCTCCGGTCCCTTGCAGGTCCGAACGCTGGTTCCGATCAGTCCTTCCTTGCGGAAGTCCCCTTCGGTCCCCGCCTCCGTTTCGCCTTGCGGCTCCTCTTCGGCGCTTCGGCGGGTGGTGCGCACCCGGCGTTGGGGACACTCTGCTCGGGGTCGCAAAACGTTGCAACCCCCGCAGGCGATATCCCCGGGATATCCACGACATAGTCCGCGCTATCCACGGAAAGTGCACCGATACACACCGGACGTGCCCATTTTTCCATAGCTAATCCACAGATCGATGTCCCGCGGCACCGCGCGGCACGCTGCATGCGAGCGCGTTGCCGTCGATCTCGCTACTCGCCCCTCGATGGCACGACCGGACGGAGCGTGCGGGAGGGAAGGATGCCGGCTACGAGGCCGAGACAGCCCAGGGATGCCGCCGCTACGAGATTGCGAGCGCCGAGCGCCTGGACGGAGCGGTCGCCCGACCGCGTGCGACGTGCTGCCATCTCGAGGTGGTTGGCGACCATCCCCCTCGTCAGGCTGCAGGTCGCCCGTGGTCCGGGTGCGGCGCGCATCATGAGCCACAGCGTCAAGCCCCGGCCCCACTGCCGTCTCGACACGGACGCGCTGCGCTGGGAGCCGTGGCGGAGGTAGCGCAGGACGACGGCATCGACCGCGACGACGCCACCCTCTCGTGCGAGGCGGACGAGGAGCTCGAGGTCCTCGCTCCTGCGAGCCTGCGGGTCGAAGCCGCCGACAGCGCACGCGGTCCATGCGTCGACCAGCCAGGCACCGGGTGGCGGCGACACAAGCCTCGTGACCAGCGCCTCGGGTGTCAGCCCGCATGGGTCCCGCACCATCCGCCCATGCCGTCTGACGACACCGAGCAACTGGTCGTCCTCCCACCTCCCCACGTCGGCGCGCTGCCCGTCCGTGTCCACCGGCTGGAACCGACCGAGGGCTGCAACGGCCCCGGGATGCTGGTCCATCGACGCCGCGAGGATCTCGAGCCCTCCTGCGACGAGGGTGTCATCTGCATCGAGGAAGCAGACCCGGTCTCCCCTGGCCCGCGCCAGACCATCGTTCCGCGCGCGTGCGGGTCCCCCGCGATCCGGCCGCGGCACGATCTGGACGCGGTCGTCGGTCTCAGACATGCGCTCCACGATCGCGCGCGTCTCATCGCGGCTCGCGTCGTCGACGACGATGCACTGGACGACGAGGCGCGACGACAGTGCCGACCCGACTGCGTCGGCGATGGTCGACGCCGCGTCACGCGCAGCGACGACCACGGAGATCGAGTGGTCTGCTCGCAGGGGCCCGCCGGTCACCCGGCGATTGTTGCCCATCGGAGCACCCAGCCCGCGCCCTGCCGCCGCTCTCGCTACGGCGCCGCCTGACTTCCGGCCAACCAGCGGACGAGGATGGTCCGAGCGCCGAGCGCATCGAGCCCGTTGCGGCGCTCGCGCGCACGGATCCGGGCAAGCCCCGGCGTCAGCTGATCGAGTGGCTCGAAGCCGAGCGACCGGTAGAACGGCCCGTTGAAGGCGACGTCGCGGAACGTCGAGACCGTCATCGAGCAGTAGCCCGACTTCGAGGCCCACGCGCACGCGGCACCCACCAGCGCCGAACCGATCCCGTGTCGCTGCGCGGCCGGGTCGACGCACAGCTGCTCGAGGTGCGCCGAGCCGTCGACGAGCTCGACCTCGCACATCGCACGCGGTGGCCGGCCCTCGACGAGGACGAGGGCCGCGGCCCGCAGGATCCCGATCGGCGTGGCGGCCGCCTCGAGGTCGATGCCCGCCGATGCGAACGTGTCATAGGCGCGACGCTCAAGGTCCGCGAGCGAGGCAAGATCGTCCTCATCCGCGTGCCTGATGCCGGAGGCGTCAGCCTGGCTTGGACTGCGCGACATTGATGCTCCAGAACCCGCCCGCCTGGATCTCGAGGTAGTACGGGTTCGGCAGTCCCGCCAGGGTCTCCTGCTTGGCGACCTTGCCCGTTCCTGCAAAGGGCGTCGACACGGTCGCCCCGTCGGCGTTGATCACACTCGCCGTGACGCTGCCGTCGGTCAGGGAGAGGAAACGGAACGTCACGTTGTTGTCGGCGGCCGTGAAGGGTCCGACGACCGAGTCGCTTCCCGAGAAGTAGGAGAAGGGGGTCGCGATGGCGGGCACCGAGACCGGCTCGATCAATTGGATCGTCCATGGGCCGGAGGCCCGCACGTTCAGCGAGTACGTCCCCGCAGGCACCGTCGCGTTCAACGTGCCGCTGTACTTCCCGATCGCGTTCACGAGGATCGGACCCGGCAGCCCGCCGGGACCGGTGACGGTGACGACGAAGTTGGAAGAGCAGTGGCACTGCGCATTCATGATGAGGAGCTTCCCCGAGGCGGTGAATGGGGTGCCGACCACGCTCGAGGTGCCGGCGAACTTCTGGATCGTGGCGCCCTGCCCGGACGCCCCTGGCACGTAGGGGGGCTTGAACGCGGACGGGGCGGTCGGGAGCAGCACGACACGCGGTGGCACCGAATGGGCATTGTCGTGCCAAATGAGGATGCCGACGAATGCCAGGACGGCGAGCACGACCGCGAGGACGGCCGGCCACCTGCGCGGGCGATCCCAGTTCCGCCACGCCGGATCGAAGGACCGGCCGGACGCTCCCCGGCGGTCTGCGGTCAGCAGCGCGCCTGAGCCGAGCTGTTGGTCGGGCACACCACCGTCCGGTGCTCCACCGATGTCAGGCCCCGCCATCCATGGATCGTACCGTCCGCCGCCTGCGGCTCCCTGACCGGCCTCCGTGAGACTTCGGTTTCCCGGTCGTCTGGTTGGCCGCCAGAGAATCGTGCTCATGGCGGCAGTAGCCTCACCAAGTGGACTTGGCGAGCCTCCAGCCAAGCACGTTCGCGTCGAGGGTGACCGACCTGCCCGTCACCGCGGTGTGGGCCGTCGCATCGGACCCCCTCCTGCTTCCGGCGCTGTCGACAGAACTCCAGGCGGTCCGCGTGCTCGGGCGCGGCCCGGTCGTCCTCGGCTCCCGGTTCGAAGGAGACCAGTTGCGCGGAGAGCGACGGTGGACCACGACCTCGACCGTCACCGCGCTCGAGGCACCCGCCCGCTTCGAGTGGACGGTTGGCGATCTCGAGCGACCGGTGTCGAGGTGGTCCTTCCACGTCGACCACGAGGCTGGCGCAACGACGCTGTCGCACAAAGTGGTGCTCTGCGGCGGACCGTCACCCCTGACAGAGTTCGTGAGCCAGCATCCGGAGTCAGCCGAGGAAGTGATCCAGGAACGACTCCAGACGCTGCGGGATCGCATGGTCGTGACCATCGACGGCCTCCTCGCGATCGCGAGGACATCGGTCGGTCCGCACTAGGCGAGCGCCCTGCCTGCAGAGCCCGCTGTGGTGTTGGCGTCGTGCTCGAACTCCAGCACGAGCTGCGCCGAAGCAAGCGAGGAGGGAGGTCCCTTCGGCACGCGAATCATTCGTTCGGATGGTGCGCCTCGAACTCAGCCACCCTCGCCCGCATCAGTGTCCTGAGGAGCTCAGCCGGAAGCTCCCGCGTATACGGCAACTTGACGAAACCCTCGCCGAACTCGAAGCCACTTGACTCGACGATCGCCTTTTGGGTAGCGAAGAACTCCGGGGAGAACCGCAGTGAGCAGTGGTGCTTGAAGTTCTGCAGCATCCACTGATTCGTGTTCTCTCCGCGAACGTAGACGGGAAGGTTCCACTTGAGGACCTCCCGCGCCTTCGCGTCAACGTCCGCGCTCAACGCCCGAAGCGCCACGAGGTGTGGCCGCTGCACGTCGTCAAGTTGCGCGAAGAAGTCGTCGACGTCGGCACGCCTCGGCATCGGCATGGTGCCAACCTAATCCTGTGGTGCTCGAAAGGGATCGTGGTGCGAGTCATCGCCCCGCCTACCCGGCAGGGGTGCTCTCGAGAATCGCTGTCTGAACCGTTCGCCGGAGCAGTCCATCTGAATCGGACGTTCTCCCGCGTCAAAGGCGAATTCGAACATCGCCACCTTCCTTGGTGGGCAGTCGCAAACGAATTGATCCGTCTGGATGGGTCGCGTGTTGTCATTGCGACAACCCTCTCGGTGGAGGTGATGGGACTACGTTCGAACGCCCTCCGATCCGGAAAGCATCTCCTCGACAGAACATCCATTTGTCTTGCTAGTACATGCATCCTTGTATTTTCCAGCCTCGATGATAGGATGCTTGTACTAGCATAGGAGAGTCGGATGCAGCTCGCACCAATAACGGCGGTCGGACGCGTCGTCGGAGGCCGAGCCGAGGTCGAAGACGACAACTGGGGCTCGGCGTGCGCTCTCATCGAACTGGATGACGAGGTTCTGGAGAAGACGGCCACCCGAGGTCTCGAGACGTTCTCCCACGTGGAGGTCGTGTTCGTCTTCGACCGGGTCGGTCTGGACTCCATATGCCGAGGTGACCGGCACCCCCGAGGACGACAGGACTGGCCAAGCGTCGGCATCCTCGCCCAACGGGCGAAGGACCGTCCCAATCGGATCGGACTCACGACGTGCGAGTTGGTCGGCGTTGGTCCAGGCTGGCTCGAAGTTCGGGGCCTGGACGCAGTAGTGGGCACTCCCATTCTTGACATCAAGCCGTTCATGCGCGAATTCGGACCGCGTGGTCCGGTTGTTCAACCGGAGTGGGCCACCGAATTGATGAAGGGCTACTGGTGAGCGCCCCAGAGCGTGCCATCAATCCGCTGCGGTTCTGTGCAGTGGTCACCAATCAGCACGCTCTCGGTGGCGACCTGACTGCCCAGATCGACGGCGAACTGAGCATCGCCGATGCGGCACGTGATTTCGGATGGGACGGAGTGGCGGTTACCCAGCACTTCCTCACTGGAGCGTGGCTGCACGGGATCGACCAGGTCGCCATGCTGGGGCGCCTCATCGACCGGACAGGTGACATGTCTCTGGTCGTTTCCATCAACTTGCTGGCCCTCCACAATCCAGTGGCCACGGCCGAGCAGTTCGCATCCATCGACGTGCTGTCCGGCGGGCGTCTCGTCTTCGGGGCCGGCCTCGGCTATCGCGATGAGGAATACCTGGCCTTCGGGATCGATCGGAAGCGCATGGTCGAGCGGTTCGAGGGAAACCTCGCGGCGCTCAAGGAGCTGTGGACGAGCGACGAGCCGGTGGTTGATCTTCCTTGGTGTCAGGTAGAGGGGACCCCGATCTCGACCCGGCCCCTCCAGGAGCCTCGGCCTCCCATCCTGATGGCTGCAAACGCCGACAAGGCGGTTATCCGGGCGGCTCTGCGGTCGGACGGATGGATGATCAATCCCCACGCCACCTACTCGACCGTGGCTCGCCAACTCGAGCTCTTCTCGGCGACCCGTAAGCAGGCTGGACTCCCCGCCTCGTCTCGGACGTCGGTGGCCCGAGAGATCTTCTGTGCTCCGACCCGACAGCGAGCGCTCGAGATCGCCCGACCATTCCTCGGCGCCAAGTACGACGCCTATGCCGCCTGGGGCCAGGACAAGGCACTCCCGGGCGACGAGAGCTTCGCCATCCCCTTCGAGCTGTTGGAAGACGAGCGCTTCATCATCGGCACGCCCGACGACTGCATCGCCATGCTCACCCCCTGGATCGACGATCTCCACATGACTGATTTCGGGTTTCGCACCAACTGGTTCGGCATGCCCCACGAGCACGCCGTCGAGTCGATGCGGCTCCTGACGACTGAAGTGTTCCCCGCGCTACGAGAGGGCCGGTAAGGGCAGATGGGCAAACGAACGGATACCCGTCAACGCATGATCGATGCCGCCAAGGTCAGTTACCGCCACCATGGGGTGACGGCGACCGGATTCACGGAAGTCCTGGAGCGGGCCGGGGCTACTCGAGGAACGATCTACCACCACTTCCCTGGCGGCAAGGAGGAACTAGCTGTTGCCGTGGTGAAGAGCAGCGGTGACAGCGTCGAACAGATGATCCGGACACTCGGAGATCGTTCCTCTTCGCCACTCGAGGCGGTCAATGCCTTCGTCGACGTGTGTGTCGCCGCACTGGAGGGAACAGGCGGCGCGTTCGGTTGTCCTATCGCTCCCGTCGTCCTCGAGTCCCCCGATGCGGATGCGGTGCTCAACGCGGCGGCAAAGGCATTCGATCAGTGGAAAGTCGCCATCGAGGAGCAGCTGAGCCAAGCGGGAGTCGGTGGTGAGCATGCTGCGCAGCTCGCGACACTTCTCATTGCGGCAGTCGAAGGCGGGTTCGTCTTGGCCAGGGCCACGCGGTCGGCAGGTCCGATGCGCGACGTCGGGTCTTCCATCGGTCGGTTTCTGGACTTCGAGATCGAAGGTGCCCGTTGATTCGGCCCTCCACCCGTCGTCGGGCCATTGGGCTTCATGGGGAACTCCCGGCGATGGCAATCCGACACTGTTCACCTTCAGACGTCAAACGATGAGGGAGGTCCCGTGACCACTTGGGCCGTCGGTGACTACCCCCGCATGGCAGAGCGATTCGAGCCTGCGGCGCATCGTGTCGTGGAGGCTGCAGGGATCGAGGCGTCCGACACCGTGCTCGATGTCGCTACCGGAAGCGGAAATGCAGCACTCCTCGCCGCCGGCCGTGGGGCCGACGTCGTAGGTATCGACTTCGAGCAGACATTGCTGGACATTGCCTCCAAGCGGTCCTCGTCAGAGGGCTTGGTGGTCCGTTGGGTGAATGCCGACGTCGGAGACCTGCCGGTTCCGCACCAGTCTGCATCTGCTGTCCTCTCCGTCTTCGGGGTCATGTACGCCGGCGACCACGAGGTCGCCATGAGGGAACTGGCCAGAGCCGTCACTCCCTCAGGCCGTGTGGTCCTGGCATCGTGGGTGCCTGGCAGCTTCATGCCGGCCATGGGTTCGGCCCTTTCGCCGCATCTACCGCCACCTCCGGCCAGCTCCGGGCTACCGAGCAGATGGGGTGACGCAGACTCTCTGGGGGAACTTGGGGCCCGCCACTGTCTGCGATTGACGGATCATTCTGTCGAGCGGCTGGAGCTGGACTTTCCGACAGCGGAGGAGGCTGCGGAATTCATGGTCCAGACTGCTGGGCACGTGATAGCCGAGAAACCCCGGCTCGTGAGGGAGCAGCGGTGGGATGCTCTCCTCGCCGACGTTGGCTCGCTGACCGAGACGATGGCGTTTCCAACAGAAGAGGGGATCGCCATCCCGTGTGACTACCTCATTGCAACGCTCTGTCCGACCCGTCCAGTTGGAAACGAAATCTGAACTGGCCGACAGGGCGAATCAACTGGTGGGGGCGTTCTCCCTGGTCAGCAGGGGGTTCGAACATCGACTTTTGCCTCGATTGGCGAAGGGGTCACGAAAATGCCCATCTACCAGGGAAAACGTTGTAGAAATGACAACTCTCGGTGGAGGTAACGGGACTATGTTCGAACCCCCTTGCACCTCTTTTCATCAGTGAAATGCTCTATGTGGAAGGAGGCCCGACAGCTGGCAACGCTAACTGGTCGCCTAGACCGCCATTACTCGAACCCTGTCCAAGCAGGATTCCTCATACCCCCGGCGAAGGGCTACTGCGTTCTGGGTCACATCTTCAACGGTAGGTTTATCCGTCGGAGCGCCCGAAGAGAAGGCGGTCGGCAGTGGCATTACACGAAGATCCAGACATGGTCGCCCAGTTGGAGCGGACCCTCATCGGCGCCTACATCGGCGGGGCAGACCTCGGAGAAGCCTTGGCGACCGCCCACCGGGTCCCGGCCGGCGACTATGCAGCTTGGCACGATGAGTGGCACAAGACGGCCGTCGCGGCGCAGCAATCGGCAGAGCGAGCTGCCCAACGCGGCCTACAGGCTCTCGCCTGCCACGCGTATCTCAGGGCCTCTGAATACAGTCGGCAGTCGTACTTCTTCCTTCGTCACGACCTGTCCGACGATCGGGTGTCCAACGCCTACCGGAGGCAGCGAGAATGCTTCCGTCTTGCCATGTCGTTGGTTCCGTTTTCGGTTGAGCCCATTTCAATCGAATTCGGTCGAATCCCTCTCAATGGCTATATGTTTCGCCCCGACAGTTCGGACGACACCCCCCGCCCGACTGTCCTGTTCCCCGGCGGCTTCGACAGCACCTGTGAGGAGATGTTCAAGTACGGCGCACACTGCGCCCTAGACATGGGATGGAACGCAGTGACATGGGATGGTCCGGGCCAGGGTGGTCAGCTCATCGAGCACGGCGTGACCATGCGACCGGACTTCGAGTCGGTGTTGACTCCCGTTGTGGACTGGGCTCTTTCGCGGTCCTGCGTGTCCGCCCAGTCACTCGCTTTGGTTGGTCGGAGCCTTGGGGGCCATTTGGGGCCTCGAGGCGTGAGCCACGAGCGTCGGGTTCGTGCACTCGTCGCTGATCCTGGTCAGTACGACTTTGTGTCTCGCTTTATCGGAATGTTCAGTGAAGAAGACTGGCACAAGGTCTTGGCGGCCGACCCGGCGATGGACGCGCAGCTCGATGGATTCCTGGCTGATGAGCGCAGCCGTTGGTTCTACGGTTCACGGATGGCTGCGATGGGTGCTGAGAGCTTCGGAGATTGGCTCCGGTTGCTCGTGGACTACTCCTTGGAGGGCCTCGCTGAACAGATCACCTGTCCGACTCTCGTTACCGAAGGAGAGGGAGACTTCGCAAGCCAGAGTTCCAAACTGTTCGACGCCCTAACTTGCGAAAAGGAGTTCCGAGAGTTCAAGGTGTCCGACGGCGCTGGAGGGCACTGCGAGGGCATGGGACAGACGGTTTGGCAGGAAGTGGTGTTCTCCTGGTTGGAGGCCCGGCTGGTGGGCTAATTTCCACCGTCGCATAACCAGATGAAGGACGTCTCAGGATGCGTCGAAATCAAATGGGCCCGAGCTTCGTGAATCCCGTCAACGAGCGCAAACATTCAGCAATCCCCGTGGCTAGCTGTGCAACTGACGGAGGCCGATTACGCAGTGACCCTGGTGGTTGTCGCTTTGCTTCTTAGTCGCTCGTAGGGGGTCTGGCCACCCAATCCTCCGTGCGGTCGGCTGAAGTTGTAGAAGTCCTCCCACTCCTGAAGCTTCTCGTTGAATAAGCCCGTGTCGTCGATGACCACGCCGTCCAGCAGACGGTAGAACTCCTCAGCGTCGATCCGGTGGGATCGCTCAACCTTCCCATTGAGTCGGGGTGTCGCGGGCCGGATGTAGACGTGGCCGATCCCGCGGTCGAGCAGGTGCCAGTGGAAGGAGCCCTGGAACTCAGCGCCGTTGTCCGTCTGTATGACCTTGACCTTGAAGGGGAGCCGCTCGAGCAGGTAGTCCAGGAACTGGATGGATGTCCTCTGGTCACAGCGCGGGTAGGCGCGCAGGACCCTGATCCTCGTGCAGTCGTCGATCGCCGTGAACTGGTAGTGCTTCTTGCGGCTCCCGATGGGCTGGATGAACTTCACGTCGACCTGGACGCGCTGGCCGGGGAGTTGCTTCTCGTAGCGCTTGTAGCGGTCCTTGTGGCGCTTGTAGCGCTGCGACGTCGGCAGCCGGGACATGCCGAGCTTGTGAAGGATCCGCCAGATCCCCGACGGGCTGATCGTGATGTCGTGGTAGCGCTTCAGATACATCGAGATCTTGTGCGGCCCGAAGTGGTAGTGGGCGCGCAGGTAGACGATCTTGGAGACAACCTCCGCCTTAGTTGCCTTCGGACTGTTGAGCGGCCGCGAGGAGCCGTCTCGCAGCCCCTCCTCGCCAAACTCCTCATATCGGCGGAGCCACTTGTAGAAGCACTGCCGGCTGATGCCGTAGTAGCGACAGGTGGCTGCGACGTTGCCCGTGACCTCCTCGGCGTGACGAATCACCGCCAGGCGGTGCTTGATCTTGCGCTGCTGCTCTCGGTCATCCATGGACCCTCCTCTCAGAGGGCCACTATGTAATCAACCTCTGTCAGTCTTAGAGCTAGAGCAAGGAGCTCCAGCCTCGGGACCACCTCGTGTCGCTTGTTCGAACAACAACAACTTGGTGGAGGTGATGGGATTCGAACCCACTGCCTCTACATTGCGAACGTAGCGCTCTACCAATTGAGCTACACCCCCGAGGGCGTTCAACTCTACCGTACGGTCGCGACCCGGGACCACGCGTCCCGGCACCGTGCGGGCCGAGCGATTGGCTCAGCGGGCAGCCGCGACCTGGTCCTGCCAGCCGTCGTCGTCTCGGTACTGGGACTGCTGGGGGAACGTGCCCGGCACCACGACCCTCGCGACCGACGTGACCGAACCCGCCCCGCTGTGGCCGAAGAAGCCGGCGCGCGCCGCATACAGCATGAGGCCGAGGTAGCCGCCGAGGGCGACGATGCTCACGACGGTGAGGAGGTACAGGTCGCTGATCCCCGTCACGATGCCGAGCAGGAACGTTCCGGCGACGGCCGCTCCGAGCCCGAGGATGATCGCCTTGCGGCGGGCCTTGGCGTGGTCCGGGGACAGGCCCTGCATCGAGCCGTCGTCGTAGTCGCGGTCGTCATAGTCGTAGTCGTACGCGGGGACCCGCGCGGTGCGGCTCGACGCGTGGTTCGTCTCGCGCCCGTCGTCGTGGAGTGTGCCCGCTCCCCACGGGTCGTGGATCCACTCGTCATCGCGCGTGGCGGGACGGCTGTCGTACCGTGCGTCGTAGCGGTCGTCGTACCTCGGATCGTGCCGCTCGTCGTACGCCGGGTCGTGCCGGTCGTCATATCGCATGGTCGACTCCTTCGTGGTCGCGGCCGACGGGAGCAGCACGAGCCGTGGCACTCTGACCGGGGGACTCGGGGCCACCCGCTCGACCACTGGCGCGTCCACTCCCCCCAGTCGGTATGCCGGCTCGACGATCTTCGGACCGGTGTGCTCCAACAGGCGAAGTTGGCGGTGAAACGAGGCGATCGAGGTCGTCGGCTGGCGAACCCTCGCCCAGCGCACCACGCCCGGGGCGAGTACTACAACCCACAACCCGAGAATGATGAGTGCCGGAGCCACCGTCAGAGCCTCGTTCCCCCCTGTTTCACTGGGTTGAACGGTACTGACGGGCAGGTCGCAAGTGGTGGATTCCCCAACGTCGGGCCCGAGGGGGCTCACCCGTGCAGGCCGCACTCCTCCTTGTCCGAGTCCGCCCAGCGGCCAGCTCGGCGGGCCTCGCCCGGCGCGAGGGGCCGGGTGACGGGCGCGCAGCCGATCGAGCCGTAGCCGCGGGCCCACAGCGGATGCTCGGGGAGTCCGCGTTCCCGCAGGTAGTAGGCGATGTCGTCGTCGGTCCAGGCGGCGAGCGGATTCACCTTGACGAGGTTGAAGCGCTCGTCCCAGCCGACCACGGGGATGCCCGCCCGCGACGGGCCGTCCACCCGCTTCAGCGCCGTCAGCCAGGCGTCTCGGCCCTCCAGCGCGCCGGCGAGCGGCACGACCTTGCGAAGCTCGCAGCACCGCTCGGTGCCGCACGGCCATGCCTCGGCCTCGGGCCCGGGCTCCGTGGTCGTGAGCCGGACGCCCCGCTGCTCGCAGAACTCGTGGGCGAACTGGATCGTCTCGTCGAAGTGGCTCCCGGTGTCGAGGAAGATGACCTCGAGGTCGGGCTTGGCCGTGATCGACATGTCGACGAGGACGAGGTCCTCGAACGAGCAGGCCATCGAGACGTTGCCGTCGAATCGCGCGAGGGCCCACGAGATGACCTCGGAGGGAGCCGCGTTGGCGAGGGCTCGATCGACCTCGTCGAGCTCTGTGATCAGGTCCTGCGTCGGTGCGGACACGGGCGTCGCCTCCGGAAGTTGGGGGCCTTAAGACTATAGTTATCCACGCGAGATCGTCGGCTGGCCACATGGGCGCGCCGGTGCCGCTTCCCACGATGACCCTCAACGCCGCCGCCCCCGCCGATCCCCCGGCGGCCCGCGAGGCGGACCGCCGGGTGGACCATCTCGACCTCCTCGAGTCCCACGCGATCTTCATCATCCGAGAGGTGGTCGCCGAGTGCGAGCGCCCCGTGCTCATGTTCTCGGGCGGCAAGGACTCCGCGGTGCTGCTCCACCTCGCCGTGAAGGCCTTCGCGCCGTCGGGGCTGCCGTTCCCGATCCTGCACGTCGACACCGGGCACAACTTCGATGAGGTGCTCGAGTACCGCGACCTCCAGGCGGACCACGTGGGGGCCCGCCTCGTGATCGCCAGCGTGCAGGCATCGATCGACGCGGGGCGCGTCCTCGACCCCGGCGAGGGCGAGTCGAGGAACCGCATCCAGTCGACGACGCTCCTCGACGCGATCACCGACAACAAGTTCGATGCCGCGTTCGGCGGCGCCCGGCGCGACGAGGACAAGGCCAGGGCGAAGGAGCGCGTCCTCAGCTTCCGGGACCGCTTCGGGCGGTGGGACCCGCGCCGCCAGCGCCCCGAGCTCTGGCAGCTCTACCAGGGCAAGGTCAACCCGGGCGAGCATCTCCGGGCGTTCCCGCTGTCGGACTGGACCGAGCTCGACATCTGGCAGTACATCGACCGCGAGTCGGTCCGCATCCCGTCGATCTACTTCGCCCACGAGCGCGACGTCGTGCGGCGCGACGGGATGCTGCTTGCCGCCTCCCAGTGGGTCCAGCCACGCGGGACCGAGGTCGTCGAGCGCCTCGTGGTCCGCTACCGAACGGTCGGCGACGCGACGCTCACCGGCGCGGTCGTGTCGAGCGCCACGACGGTGACCGAGATCATCGAGGAGGTGGCCACCGCGCGCATCTCCGAGCGGGGCGCCACCCGCGGCGACGACCGCTTCAGCGAGACGGCCATGGAGGACCGCAAGCGCGAGGGCTACTTCTAGGACATGGGCGAGCACCCTCCCGTGATGGACCTGCTCCGACTGGCGATCGTCGGCTCCGTGGACGACGGCAAGTCCACGCTGGTCGGACGGCTGCTCGTCGACACGCGCCAGCTCTTCGACGACCAGCTCGAGGCCGTCGCGCACGCCTCGATCGAGCGCGGGGTCGGAGACCTCGACCTGTCATTCGTCACGGACGGCCTGCGTGCCGAACGCGAGCAGGGCATCACCATCGACGTCGCCTACCGGTACGCCGCGACCCCGACGCGCAAGTTCGTCATCGCGGACTGCCCCGGACACGTGCAGTACACGAGGAACATGGCGACGGGCGCGTCGACCGCGGACCTCGCCCTCGTCGTGCTGGACGCGACAGAGGGGCTGAAGGAGCAGACGAGGCGGCACATCTGCATCGCCGCGCTGCTCGGCGTCCACCGCCTCATCGTCGCCGCCAACAAGATGGACCTCGCCGGGTGGTCCGAGGACGCCTACGGCGCCGTGGTCGACGAGGTCCGCGCGCTTGCCGACCAGCTCGGCGTGGACGAGCCGCTCGTGATCCCCGTCTCCGCCCTCAACGGCGACTACGTCGTGGAGCCCTCGGACGCGGCTCCCTGGTACGGGGGCGGGACGCTGCTCGCAGCGCTCGAGGCAGCGCCGGCGGGAGGGTGGGCCGGCGAAGGATCAGTCGGCGCGCGATTGCCGATCCAGTGGGTCCTGCGCCCGCCCGGCGGAGGTCGCACCTACGCGGGGATGGTCGACGGCGCCGAGCTCCTCCCCGGTGACGCGGTCACCGTGCTGCCGGCCGGCGCGCGCACGACCGTGCGGTCGATCCACATCGCGGGCACCCCGCTCGACCGCGCAACGGTCGGCAGATCCGTCGACGTCGACCTCGCCGACGACACCGACGCCGGTCGCGGCGACCTGATCGCGACCGAGCCGCTCCCCGAGGTCACCGACCACCTGGTCGCGACGGTGTGCTGGTTCGGGGACGAGCCACTGACCGCGGGACAGCGGTTCCGGGTGAAGCACACGACCCGGTCCACCGTGGGCTTCGTCGAGCACGTCACCTCGCGCATCGACGTCAACGAACTCGTCCTGGAGGACGCCGACACGATCGAGGCGAACGAGATCGGGGTCATCACGCTCTCGACCGCGGACCCCCTCGTCGTGGATCCCTACACGCGCAACCGCATCACGGGGTGCTTCGTGCTCGTCGACGAGCGGACCAACGCCACGCTCGGCGGTGCCATGGTGGGGACCCCGTCCTTCGCCCGGTAGCGAGGCACGGACCGCACGCCTGGCCGCCTCGCCCCTACAGGGCCGAGTGCACGAGCATGACGGCGGCGGCGGCGAGCAGCGCCGCGGCGGCGACCTCGACGGCGACCTCCATCCGGTGGGCCGGGCCGCGCGCCTTGTCGCGGTCGAGGGCGAGGGCCGCGGCGACCTCGCGCTGCGCGGGAAAGGCGACCGACTCGAGCGCGATCGCGGCGAGAAGCCAGAGGAGCGCGCCGGCCACGACGAAGAGGTCGCCGAAGCTGGCCGACCCCTCGGATGCGGCGACCAGCCCGATCCCGGTCAGCGGAACGAGGTGGATCACCCGCCCCGCCAGTTCCGGTCTGCCCGTGAAGGACCGTGCGGCTGCCGGCGCGACATCGCCCGCCGGCCCGGCTGCGGCCCTCGCCGAGGAGCGCAGGACGATGAGCACGACGAGCGCCGCGATCGCGAGCAGCACGTGGGCGACCTCGAGCAGGTCGAACACCTTGGAGTCCGCGACGTCGCCCAGCGTCACGGCAGCTGGAGCAGGTCGACCGCGGCATAGGGGTCGATCGAGCCCGTCGCGACGTCCTCGACGAGCCGCTCGAAGGTCGCCGTCGCCGCCAGCCCCTCGACGGCCCGCGCCATCCGCGCTGCGTAGATCCTCCGCAGGAGCGTCGCCGCCTGCTCGCGCCGGCGCGCGACCCGGGCGCCGGACGCGAGGTGCGCGCGCAGCGCGTCGATGGCGTCGAACAGCTCTTCCGTGCCATCGCCCGAGGTCGCGACCGTCTCGACGATCAGCGGGCGCCAGCCGTCGGGTCGCGCCGAGCCGATGTCCAGCATCTGGGAGAGGTCCCTCCGGGCCTCGGACGCGCCCGGGCGGTCCGCCTTGTTGATCACGAAGAGGTCGGCGATCTCGAGCAGCCCTGCCTTGGCCGCCTGCATCGCGTCGCCCCACCCCGGCGTCAGGACCACGATCGTGGCGTCCGCGGTCGCCGCCACCTCGAGCTCGACCTGGCCGACGCCGACGGTCTCGACGAGCACGAGGTCGAAGCCCGCCGCCCCGAGGACGCCGATGGCGTCGGGGACGGCCAGCGAGAGCCCGCCCAGGTGGCCCCGGGTCGCGAGGGACCTGATGAAGACCCTCGCGTCGAGCGCATGGTCCTGCATCCGGACGCGGTCCCCCAGGATCGCGCCGCCGCTGAACGGCGACGTCGGATCGACGCACAGCACGCCGACCTCGCGGATCGCCGCGGATCCTCCCGCCGGCACGAACCGCTCGAGCGAGGTGGCGATCATCCGGTCGGTCAGGGTGGACTTGCCGGCGCCCGGCGCCCCTGTGATGCCGATCGAGAACGCCCGATGCCCCGTCCAGAGCAGCGGCGCGATCCCCCGCGCGGCCACCTCGTCGTTCTCGACGACCGTCAGCAGCCTTGCGAGCGCCACGCGGTTCTGCTCCTTGGCCGCCTGCAGCAGCGCCTCGGGATCCCGCTTCGTCACTGGCGCTCCACGGCCGCTCCGAGGCTGGTGAGCGCGCCGGGCAGATCCTCGTAGCCGCGCTCGATGTGCTCCGCGCCGATCACCTCGGTCTCGCCGTCGGCCACGAGGCCCGCGAGGACGAGCGCGGCGCCGGCGCGGACGTCGGTCGACCGGACCCGGGCGCCGCGGAGCCTGTCGACGCCCCGGATGACGACGTGGTGGCCCTCGGTCGTCACCTTCGCCCCCATCCGCAGCAGCTCGTCGACATAGCGGAACCGTCCGTCGAACAGGTTCTCGGTCACGATGGAGGTGCCGTCGGCGATCGAGAGCACGGCCACGATGAGCGGCTTGTAGTCGGTCGCCACCCCCGGGTAGGGCAGGGTCGCGATGTCGGAGGCCTGGGGGCGCGCGGGGCCCTTGACGGTGATCCCGACCTCGCCCTGCAGCTCACAGCCGATCCGCTCGAGCTTGCGCAGGTAGGTCTCCATGTGGTCGCGCCGTGCGTCGGCGACCGTCACCTCGCCGCCGGTGATCGCTCCGGCCGCGAGGTAGGTCGCCGCGACCACGCGGTCGGCGACGACGACGTGGTCGGCGGGGCGCAGGGCGTCCACGCCCTCGATCACGAGCCTCGACGTGCCGAGCCCCGCGACCCTCGCGCCCATCGCGTTCAGCATCGACGCCAGGTCCTCCACCTCGGGCTCGCGCGCCGCGTTGTCGATCACCGTCGTGCCCGAAGCCGTCACAGCCGCCATGAGCAGGTTGTCGGTGGCCGTGTGGCTGGGGTACTCGAGCGTGATACGTGCACCGTGCAGTCGTCCCTGTGCCCCGGAGTCGGCCTCGATGACGCCGCGGTGCACGCGCACCTCGGCGCCCATCGCACCGAGCCCCTCGAGGTGGAAGTTCACGGGCCGGTCCCCGAAGTCGTCGCCGCCGGGCAGCGAGAGACTCGCGACCCCGCACCGCGCGAGGAGCGGGCCCAGCACGACGATCGACGCCCGCATCCGCTCGACGAGCTCGACCGGCACCTCGGTCCCGAGCGACGTGGCCGACGGCACGCCGATGGAGAGCTCGTGGTCGTCAGCCCACCTGACCCGGCACCCGAGAGCGCTGAGCAGGGCGATCATGGCGTCCACATCCGAGATCCTCGGGACGTTGCGCAGCCGGTGCATGCCCTCTGCCAGCAGGCAGGCCGCCATCTCCTTCAGGACCGCGTTCTTCGCGCCGCCCGCCACCACGGTCCCGGCGAGCGGACCGGACGGGTGGACGAGGTAGCGGGTCACGGGAGAAAGTATTGCCGCACGGCGCAGGCAACCTGATCTGGGCTCCTGAGAGCACGCTGATCGGCCCGACCTGCCCCTCGGGACCACGTAATAGGGTGCGGATCATGAGCCGCCCCCAGCAGGCACCTGACCGCAACCTGGCCCTCGACCTCATCCGCGTGACCGAGGCCGCCGCGATGGCGTCGGGTCGCTTCATGGGCCGCGGCGACAAGATCGGGGCCGACGACGCGGCGGTCAATGCCATGCGGATCGTGCTCTCCTCGATCCCGATGGACGGCACCGTCATCATCGGCGAGGGCGAGAAGGACGAGGCCCCGATGCTGTTCAACGGGGAGCGCATCGGCGACGGGACGCCCCCTGAGGTGGACATCGCGGTCGACCCGATCGACGGCACGACGCTGCTCGCCAAGGGCCGCACCGGTGCGCTCGCAGTCATCGCGCTCTCCGAGCGCGGGACGATGTTCGACCCGGGTCCGTGCGTCTACATGGAGAAGATCGCCGTCGGGCCTTGGGGCCGCGGCGCCATCGACATCACCATGAGCGCGACGGAGAACCTGCACTCGCTCGCGTCGAAGCTGGGCCAGCCGGTCCGGGACCTGACCGCGGTCATCTTGGACCGGCCCCGCCACGACCTGCTCATCGAGGAGGTCCGCCAGACGGGCGCGCGCATTCGGCTGATCGGCGACGGCGACGTGGCCGGCGCGATCTCGACAGCCTGGGAGGAGTCGGAGGGCGACATCCTCTTCGGTATCGGCGGGACGCCCGAGGGAGTCATCACCGCCGCGGCCCTCAAGTGCCTCGGGGGCGAGATCCAGGGCCGGCTGTGGGCCCGCAACGACGACGAGCGCCGCGCGGCGATCAAGCAGGGCTTCGACATCGACCAGGTGCTGACCATCGATGACCTCGTGTCGGGCGACAACTGCTTCTTCTCCGCGACCGGGATCACCGACGGGGACCTCCTGCGCGGCGTGCGCTACCACGACCAGGGTGCGCACACCCAGAGCCTGGTGATGCGCTCGCGCTCGGGAACCGTTCGCAAGGTCGACGCGATGCACCGCCTCGACAAGCTGCAGGAGATCAGCGCCGTCGCCTACTAGGCGCTGACCCGGCCGGGAGCCGCCTCTGCGGCGGCCTGGAGCCGCAGCGTCGCACGCACCAGCGACGCCTCCGCCTGCTCGCGGCCGAGGCGGTCGTCCTCATCGTCGTCGCGGCCCGCGGTCGCGGCGAGGCGCGCCTGGGCGACCTCCCTCGCGGCCTCCGCGCGCGTCACGTCGATCGACTGGACGTGCTCGGCGATCCCCGCGAGCAGGGTCACCCTGGTGGTGCGATCGCCGTCGGTCGCGGGGTCGAGCAGGCCCGCCGCCGAACCCACGCCCGTCGCGACCTGCATGAACCCGCCGTGGACGGCGAACCGCTCGGTGGTCCCGTCAGGAAGCTCGATGCGCACGACCGAGGACACGATGTCACCGACGATCGCGGTGTGGCCGGGCAGGATCGTGAGGTCGCCCTCGCTCGTGGCCGTGATCACCGCGGTCGCCTCGCCGGCGAACAGCGCGGCCTCGGGGGTCACGAGCTCGGCGCCGAGGACGGCTTCGCCCGCCATCTACTCGGCCAGCGTGCTGGCCTTGGCCAGCACCGACTCGGCGCCGCCGACGTTCAGGAACGCCTGCTCGGGCACATTGTCCAGCTCGCCCTTGATCAGGGCCTCGAAGCTCTCGACCGTCTCGGAGATCGGCGTGTAGATGCCCGGCAGGCCGGTGAACACCTCGCCGACGAAGAACGGCTGGGAGAGGAAACGCTGGATCTTGCGGGCTCGCGTGACGGTGATGCGGTCCTCCTCGGACAGCTCGTCGAGCCCGAGGATCGCGATGATGTCCTGGAGCTCCTTGAAGCGCTGCAGGATCTGCTGGACGCCGCGTGCCACCGCGTAGTGGCGCTCGCCGACGATCTCGGGGGCGAGGATGTTCGAGGTCGACGCCAGCGGGTCCACGGCCGGGTAGATCCCGAGCGCCGCGGTCTGGCGCGAGAGCTCGGTGGTCGCGTCCAGGTGGGTGAACGTGGTGAAGGGCGCGGGGTCGGTGTAGTCGTCCGCGGGCACGTAGACCGCCTGCAGCGAGGTGATCGAGCGGCCCTTGGTCGACGTGATGCGCTCCTGGAGCTCGCCCATCTCGTCGGCCAGCGTCGGCTGGTAGCCAACGGCGGACGGCATCCGTCCGAGCAGCGTCGAGACCTCCGAGCCGGCCTGGACGAAGCGGAAGATGTTGTCGACGAACAGGAGGACGTCCTGGTTCTGGACGTCGCGGAAGTACTCCGCCATCGTGAGGGCCGCGAGCGCCACGCGCAGGCGGACCCCCGGCGGCTCGTCCATCTGGCCGTAGACGAGGGCTGCCTTCTCGATGACGCCGGACTCCTGCATCTCGAGCAGCAGGTCCGTGCCCTCGCGGGTGCGCTCGCCCACGCCGGCGAACACCGAGACGCCGCCGTGCTGAGTGGCGACGCGGTTGATCATCTCCATGATGAGCACCGTCTTGCCCACGCCCGCGCCGCCGAACAGGCCGATCTTCCCGCCCTGCACGTACGGCTCGAGGAGGTCGATGACCTTGATGCCCGTCTCGAACATCGTCGCGCGCGGCTCGAGCTGGTCGAAGAGCGGCGCGTCGCGGTGGATCTCCCAGTAGTCCTCGACCTCGCCGATGTCATCAGTGTCGAGGGGCTTGCCGAGGACGTTGAACACGTGGCCGAGGACGGCCTTGCCCACCGGCACCGTGATGCCGCGGCCGGTCTGGCGCACGGGGGTTCCCCGGACCAGCCCGTCGGTCGGCTGCATGCACACGCACCGGACGCGGCCCTCGCCGATCTGCTGCGCCACCTCGCCGGTGACGGTCACCTTGCGGCCGTCGAGCTCGAGGTCCATCTGCACCGCGTGGTTGATCTCCGGCAGGGCGTGGGGTGGGAACTCCACGTCGACGACCGGTCCGGTGATGGCCACCACCCTGCCCGTTTCGAGCGTGGTCTCGGTGTCCGTCGCGCTGGTCATGCATGCTCCTTTTCTTGGCGCAGCGCTTCTGCGCCGCCCACGATCTCCATGATCTCTGTCGTGATCGAGTCCTGACGGGCCCGGTTCATCACCCGCGAGAGCGAGCGGACGAGCTCGTCGGCGTTGTCGGTGGCCGCGGCCATCGCGCGCTGCTGGCTCGTGTGGAACGAGGCCGAGCCCTCGAGCAGCGCGGTGAACACCTCGGACTCGAGGGCCTTGGGCGCGAGCTCCTTGAGCAGCTCCTCAGCCTCGGGCTCGAACTCCGTGTACCCCTCGGCCTTCGGCTCCTTGGCCGCCTCGGCCTCCACCTCGGGCCTCGGCAGCGGGAGGAGCTGACGAGTCTCGACCTCCTGGCTCGCCGCGGACCGGAACCGCATGGAGATGAGCAGCACCTGGTCGGCCTCGCCCTCGACGAACGGCGCGGCGGCGGTGTCTGCCACGGCCCTCGCGTCGCTGAACGTCGGCTTGTCCGAGAACCCCTGGAAGCTGTGGGCGACCGGGACCCCGCGGAAGCGGAAGTAGCCGATGGCCTTCTTCCCGACCGCGATGACGCTGACGCCCACGCCCTTGGCGTGCAGCTCGTCGACGAGCCGCTCCGCGGCGCGCAGCACAGACGAGTTGTAGGCGCCCGACAGGCCGCGGTCACCGACGATCACCAGGAGCACGACGTTGCGGACGGTCTCGGGTGTCCCGAGCATCTTGGCGGCTGCGGTCGAGTCGCCCTTGGCGGTCTCGAGGATGATCCTCGCCATGCCCGCTCGGTAGGGGCGGTTGGCGGCGATCCGCGCCTGGGCGCGCGCGATCTGGGACGCGGCGATGAGCTCCATGGCCTTGGTGATCTTGCGGGTCGACTGCACGCTCTTGATGCGTCGCCGCAGCACCCGCTCCTGGCCGCCGGCCATCTATCTCTCCTCGCCCGTCGCGTGCTCGCTCATTGGGTGGTGTCGAACCCTGCGAGGAAGGTGGTGAGCGCGGCGTCGATCGTCGACGTGTCGGGCAGGGTGCCCTGGTCGCGGATCTGGGCGAGCAGGTCCGCGTGCTTCGCGCGGAAGAACGCCAGCAGCTCGCCCTCGAACCGCCGCACCTCGGACACCGGGACCGTGTCGATCCAGCCGTTGGTGCCCGCGTAGATCGCGATCACCTGCTCCTCGACGGGGACCGGGGCGTTGAGGCCCTGCTTCAGGAGCTCGGTGAGCCGGTAGCCGCGGTCGAGCTGCGCCTGGGAGGACTTGTCGAGCTCGGAGCCGAACGTCGCGAAGCTCTCGAGGTCGCGGAACTGCGCGAGGTCGATCTTCAGCGTGCCGGCGACCGACTTCATCGCCTTGATCTGGGCCGCGCCGCCGACCCGGGACACCGAGTTGCCGACGTCGATGGCCGGCCGCACGCCCGAGTAGAAGAGGTCGGACTGGAGGAAGACCTGGCCGTCGGTGATCGAGATCACATTGGTCGGGATGTAGGCCGAGATGTCCCCCGCCTTCGTCTCGATGATCGGCAGCGCGGTGAGCGACCCGCCGCCGAGGGCGTCGGAGAGCTTGGCGGCGCGCTCGAGCAGGCGGCTGTGGAGGTAGAAGACATCGCCGGGGAACGCCTCGCGGCCCGGCGGGCGGCGCAGCAGCAGCGAGATCTGGCGGTACGCGTCGGCCTGCTTGGACAGGTCGTCGTAGACGACGAGGGCGTGCTCGCCGTTGTCCATCCAGTGCTGGCCCATGGCGCACCCGGCATAGGGGGCGAGGAACTTGTACGGGGCGGGCTCGCCCGCGCCCGCGACGACGACCACGGTGTACTCCGACGCGCCGTACTCCTCGAGGAGCCGGACGGTCTGGGCAACCGACGAGTTCTTCTGGCCGACCGCGACGTAGATGCACTTCACGCCCTGGCCCTTCTGGTTCAGGATCGTGTCGATGGCGACGGTGGTCTTGCCGGTCTTGCGGTCGCCGATGATGAGCTCGCGCTGCCCGCGGCCGATCGGAGTCATCGCGTCGATGGCCTTGATGCCGGTCTGCAGCGGCTCGCTCACGGGCTGACGGCCCGTGATCCCGGGCGCCTGGACCTCCATGCGCCGCGTCTGGGTGGCGTTGATCGGGCCCTTGCCGTCGATCGGCTCGCCGAGCGCGTTCACGACGCGGCCGAGCAGCTCGTCACCGACCGCGATCGAGAGGATCCGACCGGTCGCCTTCACGACCTGCTCCTCCTCCAGCCCGTCGACGCTCCCGAGGACGACGGCGCCGATCGACTCCTCGTCGAGGTTCATGGCGAGCCCGACGGTGCCGTCCTCGAACTCCAGCAGCTCGTTGACCGCCGCAAGGGGCAGGCCCGAGACCCGCGCGATGCCGTCACCGACCTCGATGATCCGCCCGATCTGCTCGGCCCCCACCTCGGGGGTGTACTCGTCGACGTGGCGCTTGAGCGCCGCGGTGATCTCCTCTGAGGTGATCGTCAGCTCCGCCATCAGTTGGCTCCTCTTGTTGTCTCGTTCTTCTCGAACAGTCGTTCCCCGGGCCGGTCGGCCATCAGGTGCTCACGGAGCGCGTCGAGCCGGCCCTTGGCCGATGCGTCGACGCGCAGGTCCCCCACTTCAACGATCACGCCGCCGAGCAGGTCGGCCTGCTCGGAGACCTCGAGCTCCACGGGCCGCCCGATCAGGTGCTCGATCGATCCGGACAGCGCCTCGCGGGCACCCTCGTCGATCGGCCGGGCCGATCGCACGCGGGCGATCCGCCAGCCCCGCTCCTCGGCGACGCGGTCGACCAGCCAGTCGAGCGTCCCCACGAGGTCGCGGGCGCGCCCGCCGACGACCGCGTACGCGGCGAGCCGGACCGTGATCGCGCTCGCGCGGTCGGCCAGCAGGTCGTGGACGACCTGGGCCCTCGTCGGCGCGGGCAGGTCGCGGTTGGTCAGCAGGTTGCGCAGCTGCGGCGTCGACTCGACGGCGCGCGCCCACTCGTACAGCTCGTCTTCGGTCCCCTCGAATGTCGCGACCGGCAGGTCCTCGAAGACCGCCGTCGCGTAGCCACCCACCCGGGCTCGCGCGGCCAGCACCCCGAGGGCGGGCTCGTGGACGCCGCCGTCGGCAGCGAAGAATCTCGCGCGCTGGGCGACCTCGGTGAACGCAAGCGGCACGTCCTGGGCGGACGACGAGTACGCCGCGTACGCGGCAAGCCTCGCCGTCGCGGCGGACACCTTGTCGGCAAGCAGGTCGGCGACGAACGCGCGGCGCGACCACGCCGGGATCGCCGTGTCGGTCAGCGCTGCGCGCAGCGTCGAATCCGTGCCGGCCGTCTGCTCGAGCTGCGCCAGCTCGTCTGCGACGACGCGACGCTGCGCGTCGTCGAGGCCGCTGAGCACAGCGGCGGCGTAGCCGAGGAGCGATGCGTTCATGCGGTCTGCCCGGCACCCTTCTGGGACTGCGCGTTGAGCGCGACGATGGCCTCGTCGATGAGCTCCCGGTGCGTCTGCGCATCGACCTCGCGGCCGATGATCTTCGTGACGACGTCGATCACGATCTCGCCGAGCCTCGACGCCGCCTCGTCGACGGCGCGCTGGCGGGCGACCTGCACGTCCGCGTCGGCCGCACCCACGATCCGGTCGTACTCGAGCTGCGCGCGGCCCGCGGCGTCGGCGCGGACCTGCTCGGCGGTCTGCTGCGCGGTGGCGACGATCTCGCGTGCCTGCCCCCGTGCCTCCTCGAGCACCGCCCTGCGCTCGTCATCGGCCGCCTCGGCGTCCTGGCGTGCCTTGTCGGCGGCAGCGAGGGACTCGCGGATCTGCTCCTGACGCGCCTCCATCGCCTTGTTGAGGGGCGGCAGGATGTACTTCCAGAACAGCACGATGAGGATGATCACGACGATCAGCTCGACGAAGAACGTCCCGTTCGGGATCAGGAAGATGGCTGCGGGTGAGGTCATGTCGCTCTTTCGAGTCGGTCACCTGGTCGGTGACGCACGGGCTATTGCTTCTTGAAGACGTAGATGAAGACGACCATGAACAGCAGGTTGATGAAGTACATCGCCTCAACCAGGCCGACCGTCAGGAAGAAGTAGGTCCTCGCCTTCGACTCGACCTCCGGCTGGCGGGCGATCGCGGCGATCGTCTGCGAGCCCGCGAGTCCGTCACCGACGGCTGCGCCGATGGCGCCTCCGCCGAGAGCGAGGCCACCTCCGACCAGCGCGCCCGCGGTTCGGACCGCTGCTTCCATTGAGTCTGTTGACATGTGGTTCCTTCCTTTGTGATGGGTGGGTGAAGATCAGTGCTCGTCGGTGCTCATCGCCATGCCCAGGTACATGATCGAGAGCAGGGAGAAGATCAGCGCCTGGATGAAGCCGATGAAGATGTTGTCGAACGGCTTCCAGATCATGGACCAGATGAACACGGCAACGAGCCCGCCGACCTGACCGAGGATCTTCTGGCCGACCACCGCGATGACGACGATCATCAGCCCGCCGGCGAAGAGGTTCCCGAAGAGTCGGAAGGTCAGGGTGATCGGCTTGGTGAGCTCCTCGATGATGTTGATCGGCGTCATCAGCGCGAAGGGCTTCGTGTAGTGCTTGAAGTACCCGCCCCAGCCGCGCTTCTTCACCGACAGGTAGTGGCACATGAAGAAGACGATGAGCGCCATCGCGAGCGGAAGGTTGACGTCCGCGGTCGGCGCGGGCAGCAGCTCCTGGCTGATCCCGACCTGGAGCGTCGAGGGCAGGAACTCGAGCCAGTTGCAGATGAGGATGAAGAAGAACAGCGTGATGCCGAACGGGACGTACCGGTATCCCTCCGAGCCGATCGCGGAGCCCGTGAGCTCGCCCACCTGCTCGACCATCGTCTCGAAGATCATCTGCAGCTTGCCCGGGACCCCGGCCGTCGCCCTGGACCGCATCCGGAAGCCGAGCCCGAGCATGATCGCAGCAGCCACCAGCGTCGCGAAGATCACATAGGTGTTGAACGTGAGACCGAAGAGCTTGAACGTTGGCTGGTCGCCGATCGTGATCGACGCCGCTGCCAGCTGGAAGTTCACTCCGCTCCTCCTTGGGCCGTCATGGCCCGGATCACGTTCACAATGAAAGCAAGCTGGAACAGGACCAGCCCGACAACAATACCGATCCCCAGGGGGGCGTAGAGAAGGACCACACCCACCGCCACGACGGTGATCACGGCCAGCCGGACGGTTGTCCTGGTGCCGATCATCCGGCGGACGACCTTGGTCGAGGATCCCGATTCGACGTCCATGCCCGCGATCTGGCGGTCCACGTAGCGGATGTTGAAGAACCCTCCGCCGACACCGATCGCGATGCCAAGCGCCGTGTACGGGGCGCCGAACGCGAGGGCGACCAGCACGCCGGCGGCGCCGAACAGCATGGCCGTCACGGTGAGCCTTCGCAGAAGTGCCTTCAGCGCCTCCGGATCGAGGGCGGCGAACACGTTCATGGCACCCTCACAGGTACCGCCGGACGAGCGCGACGGTGCTGGCAGCGGCCGCCACGCACCCGAGCACCAGCCCGATGACGAGGAAGATCGGCGACGTGCCGAAGGCCGAGTCCGCCCAGATCCCAAGCACGACGCCGATCCCCACGGTCACCGCGATCGTCATGCCGAGCGTCGCGAATGCGGCCACGCCCGGCAGGTCTCGGACGGTCTTGTCCTGCTCTGGTTCGGGCGTGGTCAAGAAGGGTGTTGACGGTGGTGGTCACAGGGCTGCCTCGGATTCACGAGGCGGCATTTTTGCCGTCAGACACGGCAAAAACTATTGCACCTCGCGGGGAGAACCGCCAATGCGCGCAGGGGCTCCAGTCCCCCGTGGGGGTTCCTCGCTGTCGCGACGGCGCAGTCCCGGGTGGAACCACGTGTAGAGCCCGACGCCCATGGCCGCGACCCCTACCGGGATGAAGACGTTGGCCCTCGGATCGAACAGCGGGAGCAGGACCATCGCCGACAGGAGGGCCGTCCAGAGCCAGAGGATCACCACGGTCCGGCGGTGCCCGTGGCCGAGCCGCAGGAGGCGGTGGTGGACGTGGTCCTTGTCGGCGGTCTGGAACCCCTGGCCCGATGCGGTGCGTCGCACGAACGCGAACGCCATGTCCATGAGCGGGACGCCGAGGATGAAGAACGGAATCAGCAGGGGCGCGAAGAAGAAGTAGGTGGTCCCGCTCGCCGGCGGGGTCCGTCCCCCGATCACCATCGTCGAGGCACTCATGAGGACGCCGAGCAGGAGGGATCCCGCGTCGCCCATGAAGAGGCGCGCGGGATGGAAGTTGGACGGCAGGAACCCGAGGCAGATCCCGCAGGTCGCGGCTGCGACCATGGGACCGATGTTCGTCGATGGGAGGAGCCCGATGTGCTCGAGGCGCAGGCCGTAGATGCAGAGCGTGCCCGAGGCGATCGCAACGATCCCCGCCGCGAGGCCGTCCAGGCCGTCGATGAGGTTGATCGCATTGGTGAGGGCGATCACCCAGAGCGCCGTGATCAGCGGCAGGATGCTGGGGCCGAGCAGCACGACACCCGCGAAGGGCAGCTTCAGCTGGTACATCGTGACGCCGCAGAAGTAGAGGACCGAGGCGGCGAGAACCTCGCCGGCGACCTTGGCCGGCGCGGACATCGACCGGAAGTCGTCGACGAGGCCGACGACCATGATCACAGCGGCCGCGAGCAGGACACCGAGGGGCTCGTTGGTCGAGACGAAGAGGTCATGCGTCGGCGACGAGTACTCCGGCAGGACCGCGGCGAAGATGAGCGCGACGCACAGCCCCGCGAACATCGCGACCCCGCCCCCGTAGGGGGTGACACGCTGGTGCATCGAGCGATCGCCGGGGATCGCGACGTACCCGACCTTGCGCGCGACGATCCTCGAGGGTCGCGCGAGCAGGGCGGTGGTCAGCATTGCGACCGCGCCGATCGCGACGTACCAGCCGACGCCGCTCATCAGGCCGGACGGTTCCCCATGGCAGCTGGGTACGGCGGGAACTTCGCGCACAGCGCGCGAACCTCCTCGCGGATGGTGGCCTGGGCCGTCTCGTCGTCGCGGTGCCGCAGGGTCCGCGCGATCAGTGAGGCGATCCAGGGCATCTCGGCCTCGCTCATGCCCGCCGTGGTCTCCGCCGCGGTGCCGAGGCGGAGCCCCGACGTCACGAAGGGGCTTCGCGGGTCGTCTGGGATCTGGTTGCGGTTGAGGGTGATGCCCGAGCGATCGAGCACCTCCTGGGCGACCTTGCCGGTCAGGTCCTGGTCGAACTCGCGCAGGTCGACGAGGAGCAGGTGGTTGTCGGTCCCGCCCGTCGCCGGACGGAACCCTTCGGCGACGAGGGCTGCGCCGAGCGCCCGGGCGTTGCGCACGACCTGGTGCGCGTACTCGGAGAACGCAGGCGAGGCCGCCTCGCGGAACGCGACGGCCTTGGCCGCGATCACGTGCTCGAGCGGGCCACCTTGGAGTCCGGGGAACACCGCCGAGTCGATGGCCTTGGCGTGCTCCTCCCTGCACACGATCGCGCCGCCGCGCGGACCGCGAAGCGTCTTGTGCGTGGTGAAGGTCACGACGTCGGCGTACGGCACGGGGCTTGGGTGCGCCCCACCGGCCACGAGGCCCGCGATGTGGGCCATGTCGAACATCAAGAGGGCGCCGACCTCGTCGGCGATCTCGCGGTACACCTCAGGGTCGATCACCCGCGGATAGGCCGTCGCGCCAGCGACGATCAGCTTGGGACGCTCGGACTTCGCGATGTCACGCACCTGGTCGAAGTCGATGACCTCGCCCGGCGTCGCGGGGTCGTCGCTCCTCTGCGTGACCCCGTAGGAGACGAACCGCCAGACCTTCGACGTGATCGACGCCGGCGACCCGTGGGTGAGGTGCCCGCCGTGGTCGAGCCGCATCGCCAGGATCGTGTCGCCCGGCTCCAGCAGCGCCTGATACGCCGCGAGGTTCGCATTCGCTCCCGCGTGGGGCTGGACGTTCGCGTGCTCGGCGCCGAGCAGCGCGGTCAACCGGTCGCGCGCGAGGTTCTCGATCTCGTCGATGACCTGGTTGCCCCCGTAGTAGCGGCGGTTCGGGTAGCCCTCCGAGTACTTGTTGGTGAGCACCGACCCTGTTGCCTGCAGCACGGCCGGTGACGTGAAGTTCTCGCTGGCGATCAGCTGCAGGGTCCGCGTCTGACGATCGAATTCGTCGGCAATCAGGCCGGCGACCTCCGGATCCTCGTCAAGCGACCCGAACCTGACCCAGTTGGTCTCGTCCTGCACCGAATCTCCTCCTCGAGTTGCGCAGCGCCCGACGCGGCGCCGGACGCCGACGACCAGTCCGAGCAGCGCCCCGGCGGGCGCCCCAGCTCGTGGCCCGAGACTCGGGTGCTGCAGGTGTCACCCTACCGTCGCGGGCCGCCTCGCCGATGCCCCGCGGGCACGCGCCGGCCATGCGCCGGCCAGTCGTGCCTCAGTCGAGAACCGCGAGCACCGCAGCGCTCGCGAGCGCGCCCTCGCGGACGACCCGCGCCGGGGACACGGTGAGATCGACCACCGTCGAAACCACGCCGCCACGCCGTCCCGCGTCGAGCACCGCGAGGACGACACCCCCGTCGAAGCCCTCGCTGAGCTCCGGGGCGGTCGTGGCCGGATCGGCGCCGTGCCGGTTCGCCGACGTGACCGCGAGCGGTCCGGTCAGCGAGAGGAGCGCACGGCATGTCGCGTCGTCAGGCACGCGCAGGCCGATGCCCGCTGTCGCGTGGATCCGTGCCGCGACGTCCTGGTACGCGGGCACCACGATCGTGAGGGGACCGGGCCAGAACCTCGCGGCAAGTCGCGCGGCACCCGGCGGCCACGACGACGCGACCATCCGTGCCGACGCCTCGTCGGCGCACAGCACCGCGATGGGCAGAGACGCCGGACGATCCTTCGCGGCGAAGAGCGCGTCGACCGCGGCTGGGTCACCGAGACAGGCTGCGAGCCCGTAGACGGTGTCGGTCGGGATGCCCACCACGTGTCCGGCGGCCAGCAGCGCCGCCGCCTCGTCGAGCTCGCCAGAGCGCAGGGTGCGCATCACGCGCTCCTGCGGGCCGACAGCGTCCGTGGCAAACCGGCCATGTCCACTCGATCAGTCACGCCCACGAAGCCGAGCGACGTCGCGAGGTCCACGGCCGCGGCGCCCTGCGCCGCACCGTGCTCCACCAGCAGCAGCCCCCCGGGGGAGAGCCACGACGCGGCACCCGTGACCACTGCCTCGACTGCCGCGAAGCCGGGCGTGCCGCCTGATCCCGTTGCCGCGAAGAGCGCCGCTTCGGGCTCGTGGGCGAGCTCGGCTGCGAGCGTCGACTCGTCCTCGCGAGCAACATAGGGGGGGTTCGCGCAGACGACGTCCACCCTGCCGCGCAGGCCAGCGGGCAGCGCCTCGAACCACGAGCCCCAGTGGAACCGCACCGCCTCGGCCCCGACGCGCCGCGCGTTCTCCGTCGCGAGCGCGAGCGCCTCAGCCGAGAGGTCCGTCGCATGGACCTCGACCGCATGCCCCTCCGCGCGGGCCTCGACAAGCACGCTGAGGGCGATGGCACCGGTTCCGCAACCGAGGTCGCACACGATCCCCGGTCGGCCGAGCACGCGCAGGGCCTCCAGTGCCTCGTCCACCAGCGGCTCGGTCTCGGGCCTCGGGATGAGCGCGCGGCGGTCCACGGCGAGGTCGACCGTCCGGAACGGCCAATGACCGAGGAGGTACTGCAGCGGCTCTCCCGTCGCGCGGCGGTCCGCAAGCTCGAGCGCACGTTCGCGGCGGCGGTCCTCGGGCTCGCCGGCGAGCTCCTCGAGGATCCAGCGGGCCTCGCGACGCGAGCCGATCCGGCCTGCGATCTCGTCTGCGAGCGAGCTCAGGCGGCATCGCCGTCGGCGAGCTGGCGCGCGCGCTTGTCGGCGATCAGGGCGTCGACGATCTCGTCGAGCTGGCCCGCGAGCACGGCGTCGAGCTTGTACAGGGTGAGGTTGATGCGGTGGTCGGTGACCCGGTTCTCCTTGAAGTTGTAGGTCCGGATCTTCTCGCTGCGCCCTCCGCCACCGACCTGGGAGCGACGAAGGTCCCCCTGCTCGGAGGCCTGCTTCTCCTGCTCGAGGCGCAGCAGCCGGCTGCGCAGCACGATCATCGCCTTGGCGCGGTTCTGCAGCTGGCTCTTCTCGTCCTGCATCGAGACGACCGTGCCGGTCGGGATGTGGGTCACGCGCACGGCGGAGTCCGTCGTGTTCACGCTCTGGCCCCCCGGCCCGCTCGAGCGGTAGACGTCGACCTTGAGGTCGTTGGGGTCGATCTCGACGTCGACCTCCTCGGCCTCGGGCAGCACGGTGACGGTCGCGGACGACGTGTGGATCCTCCCCTTCGCCTCGGTCACCGGGACGCGCTGGACCCGGTGGGGGCCGCCCTCGTGCTCGAGGCGCTGCCAGGCGTCCTCGCCCTTGACCTTGAAGATCACCTCGTCGAGGCCGTCGCGGTCGCTCGCGCGCTCCTCGAGGACCTCGACCTTCCAGCCGCGCTCGGCCGCGTACCGCTGGTACATCTCGTAGAGGACGCGGGCGAACAGGTTCGCCTCCTCGCCGCCCTCCGCACCGCGGATCTCGACGATGACGTTGCGACCGGCGTTCGGGTCCTGGGGCAGGAGCTGGAACTCGAGGCGCTCCTCGAGGCTTCGCACGCGCGCCTCCGCGGTCGCGCGGTCAGCCTCGAGCGCCTCGGTCTCCTCCGAGCTCGCGACGCCCAGCAGCTCGTCCGCAGCCTCGACGTCAGCCCGTGCGGCCCGCAGGTCGTCCCAAGTCCCGACGAGTCCCGAGAGCTGGCGGTGGCGGCGCGAGAGGTCGCGGAGGCGATTCGGGTCGGATGCGACGTCGGGCTCGGAGAGCGCCGCGGTCGTGTCCTCGAGCTCCTTCGCGAGTCCGCGAAGCGTCTCGTCGATCGATCCCATGGTGGCGCTGAGCGCCCGGATCAGCTCTTGGGGGCGCGGGTGGTCTTGCCCTTGGCGCCGTAGCGGCGCTGGAAGCGCTCCACGCGGCCACCCGTGTCGACGAGCTTCTGCTTGCCGGTGAAGAACGGGTGGCACTCGTTGCACAGCTCCACGCGCAGCTCGGACTTCGTCGAGCGGGTCTGGAACGTGTTGCCGCACGAGCAGTGGACGGTCGCGTCGACGTACTCGGGGTGGATGTCAGTCTTCATGATGCTCCTCAGGTGCGGTTAGGAAGTCTACCTGCCCGCGGGCTCAGTTATTCGCCGAGGGGCCCTTGGCGATCTCGGCCAGGAACTCCTCGTTGGATCGGGTGGTCTTGATCTTGTCCATCAGGAGCTCGAGCCCAGCGGCCCCGGTCCCATCGTTCCCGAGGGCGTTGAGGACGCGGCGCAACTTCCAGACCTGCTGGAGCTGGCCCTTCTCGAACAGGAGCTCCTCATGGCGCGTCGAGCTGGCGTTCACGTCGATGGCCGGGTAGATCCGGCGCTCGGCGAGGCGGCGGTCGAGGCGGAGCTCCATGTTGCCGGTCCCCTTGAACTCCTCGAAGATCACCTCGTCCATCTTGGATCCGGTCTCGACCAGCGCGGTCGCCAGGATCGTCAGGGAACCGCCCTCCTCGATGTTGCGTGCCGCGCCGAAGAACTTCTTCGGCGGGTACAGCGCGCCCGAGTCGACGCCTCCGGACATGATCCTCCCGGTCGCCGGCGCCGCGAGGTTGTACGCGCGGGCGAGCCTCGTGATGCCGTCGAGGATGATGACGACGTCGGTCCCGAGCTCGACCAGGCGCTTCGCCCGCTCGATGGCGAGCTCGGCGACGTGGGTGTGCTCGTCCGCCGGTCGGTCGAAGGTGGAGGCGACGACCTCACCCTTGACGCTCCGGCGCATGTCGGTGACTTCCTCGGGGCGCTCGTCGACGAGGAGGACCATGAGGTGCACCTCGGGGTTGTTCGCCTCGATCGAGTGGGCGATCTGCTTGACGACCGCGGTCTTGCCCGCCTTGGGCGGCGAGACGATCAGGCCTCGCTGGCCCTTGCCGATCGGGCTCAGGAGGTCGACGATCCTCGCCGTCATGTTCGCCTTGTCGTCCTCGGTCTCCAGCTGGAGCCGCTCGTCGGGGAACAGCGGGGTGAGGTCCTCGAACCGCCGGCGGCTCTTCGCCGCCTCGGGGTCCATGCCCGAGATCGAGTCGATGCGGATCAGGGCCGGGTACTTCTCGTTGCTCGCAGCGGGCCTGCTCGCGCCCACGATCGAGTCGCCCTTGCGCAGTGCGAAGCGTCGAGCCTGGCTGATCGAGACGTAGATGTCCCGCGGGGATGCGAGGTAGCCCTCAGTGCGCACGAAACCGTAGCCCTCGTCGCGCAGGTCGAGCAGACCGCGGACCTCGACCAGCTCTCCCGTGTAGTTCTGGTCCTGGGTGCCCTGGAGGTCACGGTCGCCGCTCTGGCTCCCCGCCCCCGGACCGGTCCCGCGGTCCCGACCCCGGCGCCGGCGGTTGTTGCGCCTGTTCCCCGGGTCGAGCTGACCCTGCTGGCTCTGTCCCTGCTGGCCCTGCTGGCCCTGCTGGCCCTGGGGCCTCGGGGGCCGCTGGGACGACGATCCGCCCGGGACCGCACCATTGGCCGACGACGTGGACTCGGACGACCCGGTGTCCTGCGTCATGGCGTCAGTCGGCGCGACTGCTGCAGGCGCCTGCGCGTGGTCTGGGGACGATGCCGAGGATGACTCCGCTGCGCCGGTGCCCTCGGGCCCGGGAGCCGATGCGATCGAAGTCTCATCGGATGAGGAGCCGTTCGACTCGGCGGCTCGCCGAGGACGGCTGGGCCGCTCGGGCGATGGCGACGGTTCGGCGGAGACCCCGGTCGCATCGAGGATCGCCCCGATCAGGGTCGCCTTGCTCGCTCGTGCGCTGGTCTTGATCGACATCGCCTGGGCGATCGACTGCAGCTCATCGCGTTCTTTGGTTTCCAGCAGCGTGCGTTCCAACTGTGGTCCGGACGTCATGCATGTCCTCTCTCTCACCCCGGATGAGGCTTTCTAGGCCACCAGGGGACTCAGGGTGCGCCGGGGAATACGGCGCGAACCACCAGACCAAGGAAGGAATCCCTGGGCCTGCGGCGACGCCGCGGGCGAGGTGGGATGGAAGCACTCTAGCGGCTGGAACGCCCCTCCGCCACTACTGGCGCGCGGCGGTCATCGGGGGACCCATGGCCCGAGCACTACAGCCGCCTCGTGCTCGCTCAGCTGCGACGAGGCCTCCAGCGTCGCAGCATCCGCCCACCCGGGGAACGGCACCTCGTGGTTCACGTGGCGGCCCGCCGCGGTGTGCTCCTGGATGACCCGGGCGAGCCGATCGGCGTCGAACAGCGCGGCGGCGCTCACGAGCGCGGGCCACATGCGGCGGTGCACCAGCGTGACCTTCCCCGCCACGGCCCTGCAGACCAGGATGTCGTCGGACTCGGTCACGTCGCCCAGCACCCGATAGATCTGCTTTCCCAGCGGGTGCCCCCACCAGCTTCCCTCGATCGGGGCGCCGACGATGAACTCGGTGAGCCGCGGTACCGGGCCCTTGGCGGATGCGAGGACGACGCCGTGGCGCTCGACGAACGCGAGCGCCTCGCGGGACCCGGCCCCCGGCGTCATGTCCTGATGGCACCCAGCAGCGCGCCCATGTCCGCTTCCACGACGACAGGGACCGGGGCGCCGTCGATCGCGATCTGAGGATCCTTCAGTCCGTTGCCGGTGAGGATGCACACCACCGTGCTGCCCGCCGGGACGCCGACCTTGAGCAGCCCGGCGACGCCGGCCGCGCTCGCAGGTTCGCAGAAGACAGATTCCTCCTGGGCCAGCATGCGCCACGCCGCGAGGATCTCGTCGTCGGTCACCGCGTCGATCCTCCCCTCAGACTGCGCGACCGCCTCGACCGCGAAGGCCCAGCTCGCCGGGTTCCCGATCCTGATCGCCGTCGCGACCGTCTCAGGGTGCTCGACCACGTGCCCCAGCACGATCGGCGCGGCGCCGGCAGCCTGGAAGCCGAACATCCTCGGCAGGTGCGTCGAGCGCCCGTGTTGGCGGTAGGCGGAGAACCCGCGGAAGTAGGCGGTGATGTTGCCCGCGTTGCCGACCGGCAGCGCCACGACGTCAGGGGCGTTACCCAGCGCGTCGACGATCTCGAATGCGCCGGAGGCCTGTCCGGCGATCCGGTCCGGGTTGACGGAGTTGACGACGGTGATCGGGGCGTGGTCGGGGAGCTCGCGGACGAGGGTGAGGGCGTTGTCGAAGTTGCCGCGGATCTGGATGACCTGGGCCCCGTGGACGATCGCCTGGGCGAGCTTGCCGTAGGCGACCTTGCCCTCGGGGATCACGACCGTGCAGGACATGCCCGCTCGCGCCGCATAGGCGGCTGCGGAGGCCGAGGTGTTCCCCGTCGACGCGCAGACGACCGCGGTCGCCCCCTCCGCCTTCGCCTTGGTGATCGCGACGGTCATTCCGCGGTCCTTGAAGCTCCCGGTCGGGTTCGCCCCCTCCACCTTCAGGTACACCGCGGTCCCGAGACGCTCGGACAACCTCGGCGCGTCGAGCAGCGGGGTCGCGCCCTCGTTGAGCGAGACTTGCTCGGTCCCCGTCGCGACGCCGACAAGCTCGCCGTAGGCATCGATGATCCCCGCGTACCGGGTCACGAGTCGCTCCCGTCCACGATCCGCAGGAGGACGCCGATCTCCTCGACAGCCTCCAGCTCCGAGAGATCTTCGACCGTCGCCGCCATGGCAGCCTCGGATGCCTCGTGGGTGAGGAAGACGAGCCTGGCGTCGGATCCGAGGCCGACCTGCTCCATCGAACGGATCGAGACGCCGTGCTCTCCGAAGACAGTGGCGACGGACGCCAGGACGCCTGGGCGGTCAGCGACCTCGACCGCGAGGTAGAAGGCGCTCACGAGCCGCTCGAGCGGGAGGAGCTCGAGATGATCGTCGAACGTCGGCGGGCGCTGGGAGGTGCCCGCCCTGCGGTTCCGTGCGGCGGCGATCAGGTCGCCGAGCACCGCCGATGCGGTGGGGGTGCCCCCCGCACCAGTCCCGAGGAACATGAGCGGCCCGGGGTCCGCACCTTCCACGAAGACGGCATTGAGCGCGCCGTCCACTGCGGCGAGCGGATGGCCGACCGGGACCATGGCCGGGTGCACCCGGACCGACACCGCGCCATCGCCGACACGCTCGGCGATGGCGAGGAGGCGGACCACGTGGCCCGCCCGCGCTGCGGCGTCGAGATCAGCGGCCGTGACCTTCTCGATCCCCTCGCGGGGGACGTCGGCGTCCGTGACCTCCTGGCCGAAGGCAAGCGTCGCGAGGATGGCGGCCTTCTGCGCCGCATCGTGTCCGCCGACGTCGGCCGTCGGATCGCTCTCGGCGTAGCCGAGCTCCTGCGCCTTGGCCAGCACGTCGGCGTAGTCGGCACGGTCCTTCGTCATGGTGGTGAGGACGAAGTTGGTCGTGCCGTTGACGATGCCCATGACCCGGTGGAGGCGCTGGCCCGAGAGCGACGTGCGCAGGGCGCGCACGATCGGGATGGCACCGGCGACGGCAGCCTCGTAGTAGAGGTCGAGGCCCCGGTCCGACGCCATCGAGCTGAGCCGGCGGAGGTGCGTCGAGAGCAGCGCCTTGTTCGCAGTGATGACCGATGCACCCGACTCGAACGAGGCCTCGATCAGCGGCACCGTGCCGTCCACACCGCCGATGAGCTCGATCACGATGTCGGCGTGCGTGTCTCGCACGAGCGTCGCCGCATCGCCCGTCAGCAGATGAGCGGGCATCCCGGGTCGCTCGCGACTCGGATCTGCGACCGCGATGCCGACGACCTCGAGCGGTCCACCCGCAGCGTCGGCGAGTCGCGCGGCCCGATCGGGGTCGCTGAGGGCGCGGGCGACCTCGGAGCCGACGGTGCCGCACCCGAGCAGGATGACACGCAACGGGAGTTCTGCCATGGAGAGAGGCTAGACAACCCTGCCGATGGTGCCTTCTGCAGGCTCGAGCGCTTCGAGATCGTCAAGCGACTCGCGACGGAGGACGACCGTCGCCGCGCCGTCGCGGACGAAGACGACGGCGGGCCGGCCAACCCGGTTGTAGGTGGACGCCATTGAGTAGCCGTAGGCGCCGGTGACCGGCGTGCACACGATGTCCCCGACGGCGAGATCCGCCGGGAGCCGCGCGTCGTCGACCAGCACGTCGCCGCTCTCGCAGTGCTTCCCGACGAGGCGGACCGCCTTGGTCCGAGCTGCCGCCACGGAGCGGGGCAGGAACGCCTCGTACCCCGATCCGTACAGCACGGGCCTCGGGTTGTCGCTCATCCCGCCGTCGACCGCCACGTAGGTCCGCACACCGGGCAGGTCCTTGATGACACCGACGGTGTAGAGCGTGATCCCGGCGCTCGCGACGATCGAGCGGCCCGCCTCGGCTGTGATCCGCACGTGCGGGTCGATGCCCACCTCCGCGCAGGCCGCTCGAACGGCGCGCCCCCACTCGGTGATCGAGGGAGCAGACTCCCCGGCGACGTAGGCGACGCCGAGCCCACCCCCGATGCAGAGCTCCTCGAGGCCGAGCGGCGCGAAGAAGCTCCCGAGGATCCTCGCGGCCTCGGCGAAGGAACCGACATCGAACACCTGGCTGCCGATGTGGGCATGCAGGCCGACGAGCGCGAGCCCCTCGGTCCCCTGGACGCGCTCGATCAGCCGGGCAGCAGCGCCGGACGCGATCGACACGCCGAACTTCGTGTCCTCCTGGCCGGTCCGGACGAACTCGTGCGTGTGCGCCTCGACCCCGGGCGTGACACGGACGAGCACAGGCTGGGGCACCGGTCGGTCAGAGACCAGGGCTGCGAGCCTGTCCAGCTCGTCCTCGCCGTCGACGACGATCCTGCCGACACCGGCGTCGAGGGCTGCGTGCAGCTCGGTGACGGACTTGTTGTTGCCGTGCAGGACAAGCCGGCCAGCGGGGACCCCGGCGGAGAGCGCGCAGTGCAGCTCGCCGTGGGAGGCCACGTCGATGCAGAGGCCCTCGTCTGACGCGAGGCGGGCCATCGCGCGGCAGAGGAACGCCTTGGACGCATAGGCCACGCCATTGTCGAACGCTGCTGCGGCTTCAGCGCAGCGGGCCTGGAGCTGCGCCTCGTCGTAGACGAACAGGGGTGTACCGAACCGCTCGGCGAGCTCAATGACGTCGCAACCTCCTATCGAGAGGCGCCCGTCCGCCGAAATGACGGACGTGTCCGGCAGAAGATCGCGGGGAATTGGAGCACTCGAACGCGACTCTGCCATGCCCCACACTAACGACGGCCCCCTGTCGGACAGGGTGCTCGGTCACCACAACACGCTCCGGATCGGGCCTCGTTCTCTCGAGTGCTGGTCGCGCGCGGTGCTGCTTCCCATCTGCCCGTGGATCTGGGCACACTGCATCAGCACGTCCTCCTCGGTGCCCTGAAAGCGCACGATCGAGCGCACGGCGTCGAATGGGCGCGAGACAGGCAGGGATTAGAGTTGACCGGCTGGCCCTCGTAGCTCAGCGGATAGAGCACCGGCCTCCGAAGCCGGTGGCGCAGGTTCGAGTCCTGCCGGGGGCACACTGCCGGGGATGCGCTTCGACGCTGCAGACTCCCTGGAACGGGTGCATGATCGAGATCCTCGTGGCGCCTGCACGACCCAGGTCCCGACGTGCTTCGAGCCAGCACCGACCGGGCAGTACTGGCTCGAAGCGGACGCGGGATGCCCCAGTTCGCTCGGAGGTCAGGTCACGTCGTGGGTGACGCTTGCCCAGCTCGTTCCGAACGCTTCGGACCCGTTGAACGTCGCGGCGACAATGTCGCTGCCCTTGGCGAGGGACTTCACCTTCAGCGTCGCGACACCACCCTTGAGCTTCGCCGTGCCGATGACGACCCCGCCGACTGTGAAGGTGACGGTCCCCGTGGCGGTCCCCGACGCAGCGCTCACCGTGGCGGTGAACGTCACGCCCTTGCCGTGTCTCGAGGAGTGTGACGACTGGGACAACGTGAGCGACGTGGACTCCTCGAAGCTGACTGCGTTCGATGGCTCAGAAGCCGTGCTCGTCCCTGCGGCGCTGGTCGCCGACACGGTGAAGGTGTAGGTGTTCCCCTCCGCAAGGCCCGTGACCGTGCAGGTGTTAGTCAAGGGCGTCATCACGCTGTAGGTGCACGTCGCACGCCCGGGGCTCGACGTCACCGTGTAGCTGGTGATCGACCGCCCGCCGTTGTCCGTCAGCGTCGTCCAGCTCACCTGGGCACTCAGGCTGCCCGCCGTGGCCTGCACGTTGGTCGGCGCGTCGGGCACCGTCGCGGGAGTGACGGCTGCGCTCGGTGGGCCCGATCCGCTGACGCCGATCGCGCTCGTCGAGGTGACCGAGAACTGGTAGCTCGTGCCGTTCTCAAGTCCGGTGACCGTGCAGGTGTCCACTTCAGGCATCTGCACGACGTACGTGCAACCCTTCCCGCCAGGCATCGCGGTCACCGTGTAGGAGATGATCGCCGGTCCCGGATTGCTCGGAGGCGGTGTCCACGACACGGTCGCCTCGCCATCGCCAGGGACCGCAATGACGGTGTTGGGTGGCAGCGGGAGCTGCGGTCCGGTCGCTGGCGGCGGAACCGCTCCCGACTGGTACGCACCGATGTCGCACGATGCAGGTCGGGACCAGCCACGCTGGTCGGTCGCCGGGCACGGCACGCTTACCGCCTGACCGATCGCCGGGCTGCCGGACGACAAAGCATCGGTCAGCGTCGGTCCCCCGTTCGGCGCGAGCGGCCCCAGCAGCGGGTCCGTGTTCGGGAGGCTTCCTGCGGCCGCGCTAAAGCAGGTGCCGTCGCGGTCGATGTTGCTGCCCTGGTCAGCGCTGCCGGCGTTGTCCGTGGTCGAGCTGTCGTAGCAGTCACCCCCGCCATCGGTGGTGATGCCGCCTGAGTTCCCTGCAACGATGGAGTTCGCGATCGAGGACGCCTCGGACGGGTCCGCGATGCCTCCTCCGAAGTAGTCGGTGTTGCGCGAGATCGTGTCGTTCAGCAACGTGACCGCTCCGTTGGTGTCGAAGTAGATCCCTCCGCCTTCTCCACCGCCGACGTTGCCGTCCACGGTGTCGTTTGTCAGGGCGAGCTCATCGCCGCTGTCGTAGTAGAGCGCGCCCCCGTAATATCCCTCGTTGCCCGTGAGCGTGCTGTCCGTCAGCTGGAGGTTCCCCGAATCAGCGTAAATGGCGCCGCCTCCATCATCGTCCCCGGTCGCCTGGTTGCCAGAGAATGTGCTCGTGGTGATTGGCTCGTGAGCCGACGAAGAGCTCCCGCAGAGGTAGATCGCGCCACCTGTGTACCCTTCGTTCCCCGTGAACGTCGACCCGCTGATCGCCACGTCCGCACAGTCGGTGTAGATGGCACCACCATCGTCGGTGCCCGCGCTGTTGTAGGCGAACGTCGACCCGCTCACCGAGATCGACGTGTCCTCGGCGTAGAGCGCGCCGCCGTCCGCATCGCCCGAGCTGTTGTTGGACAAGGTGGACCCCGTGAAGGTCGCCGTTCCGGAGTTGTAGTCGTAGATCGCGCCGCCTTCATCCTCATCCGAGATACTCGAGTCGATCGAGCTGTTCGTGACAGTGAGCGAACCGGCATTGTCGACATACAGGGCGCCCGCACTGCCATCCGCGACGTTGTTCGAGATGGTCGTGCCGCTGACCGCGACGGGACCTGAGCTGCCGTCGTCGTAGAAGACGCCACCATCGCCGTCGCTGCTGTTGGACGTGATCGTGTCGTTGGTGAACGACACGCTCCCGGATTCGGCGTACACGACGCCACCGGCTGAGTCGATCGAGTCGCCCGTCGTGCCACCCGAGATCGTCGTGCTCGTGAACCTGGTCGCGGTGGCGCTCGAGTCCGCGTAGACGACGCCGCCCTCGTCCTCGGCTGAGCTGTTGGTCACGATGCTGTTGTTCACGGTCAACACGCCGTCGTTGTAGAAGGACCCTCCGTATGAGGATGCGGTCGAATCGTCGCTTGCCGTGTAGTCGTTCGTTGCACCGTTCTCGACGGTCACGGCATTGACTGTCAGGCTGGCGCCCGATTGGACCGCGAATGCCCGGTCGAGGTCGGTTGCGTCGATCACGGTGTTGCCCGCACCGCTGCCGTTGATCGTGAGGTACGTCCCGGACGTGACGTCGAAGTCCCCGGTGCTCGGGTCGTCGCCGCCCGTGGACGCGATGGTGATCTCGTACATGCCGGAGGGGATGTTGATCGACGAACTACCACCGAGGTTGTCTGCCGCCTGCACGGCCGCACGGAGGGTGCAGCTGCCGGCGTCGGTCGAGATGCAACTCGTGCTGTCGGAGTGGAGCAGCGGTGCATCGGTTGGGTCGTTGACGGTGAACGTGGGCGAGGGTGGCAAGGCTGACATCGCCGGCGTCGGCAGCGGAGATGTCGGTCCGCTGGTCTGGTACGCCCCGCTGTCGCACACGGTCGGCCGCACGACGCCTCGCTGGTCGGTCCCCGGGCACGAGGCGCTCACTGAGGCGCCGATTGCGGGACTGCCCGACGCCAGTGCGTCGGTCTGCGTCGGTCCGCCGTTTGAGGCGAGCGGGAACAGCTTGGGGTTCACACCGGTCTGGTCACCGTGCACGCCGTTCACGAAGCAGGTGCCGTCGCTGTCGATGTTGCCACCCTGGTCGGCGCCGCCGGCGTTGTCCGTCGAGGAGCTGCCGTAGCAGTCCCCTCCTCCACCGGACGAAACGCCACCGTAGTTGCCTGCCACGAGCGTGTTCTCGATCGCATTCGCCTCGTCAGGCTCCGCGATGCCACCGCCCTCGTATCCGCTGTTGCGCGTAATCGTGTCGTTCAGCAGTGAGACGGTGCCCGTGCCCGCTGATGTGTCGAAGTAGATGGCACCGCCTTCCACCGCAACATTGCCGTCGAAGGTGTCGTTGGTCAACGCGAGCCCGTCGCCACTGTCGTAAGACAGTGCGCCGCCGTAGTACGAGGAGAGGTTGCCAGAGAACGTGCTGCCCGAGACCTCGAGATCGCCTGAGTCGTCGTAGATCGCGCCACCCTCGTCGTCGCTCGCCATGTTGCTCGTGAACGTGCTCGAGGTGATCGACTGCACGGCGGTGTCCGAGGTCCCACTGACGTAGATGGCGCCGCCGCTGCTTGCCTGATTGCTCGTGAACGTGGATCCGCTGACCGACAGGTCCGTTTCGTCGAGGTACAGCGCTCCACCGTCGGAGTCCGCCACAACGTTGTTCGCGAACGTCGAGTTGCTCACCGTGAGCGACGTGTCGCTATCCGCGTAGATTGCGCCCCCGGATTCGTCATCGCCGGTGGCGTTGTTGGAGATCGTCGAGCCCGTCACGGAGATTGCGCCTGAATTGTCGTCGTAGATTGCGCCGCCTTCGCTGTCGATCGAGGAGTTCGAGTTGAGCGTGCTGTTCGTGACCGTGAGCGTGCCTGCATCGCTCAGGTACACCGCTCCGCCCTCGCCCTCGCCTGCAACGTTGCTCGAGATCGTGCTCCCGGAGATCGAGACCGGACCAGAACTCGTGTCGTAAAGGGCCCCGCCGTCGCTGTAGGTGCCGCTGTTGTGGGTGATCGTGTCGTTCGTGAGGGTGACGCTGCTGGAGCCTCCATCGACATACATGAACCCGCCAGGGTCGTCCGAGGAGTTGTAGGTGGCGGTGGTGTTCGTGACCGAGGTCGACGCGGCATCGTTCTCGACGTAGATCGCGCCTCCGTCGTTCCAAGCCGAGTTATTGGTCAGCAGGCTGCTGTCGACCGACAGCGTTCCGTCGCTCCAGATCGCTCCCCCATCTTCGTCGCCGGTCGATTCCGAACCGGCGTTGTCGTAGCCCGAGGCGCCGTGCTCGATCGTGACCCCCGAGATCGTGAGGGTTGCTCCCTCCTGCACCGTGAAGGCGCGGTCGAGGCTGTTGCCGTCGATGATCGTCGAGACCGCTCCCGAGCCTGTGACCGTCAGGGACACGCCGGAGTTGATGTCGAAATCGCCCGTACTGGGGTCATCACTTCCCGTCGAGGGGATCGTGATCTTGTACAGACCGCCGAGGAGGGTTATTGAGACGTTCCCGCCAAGGTTGTCCGCCGCTTGCACCGCGGCGCGAAGCGTGCAGTTCCCTCCGTCGGTGGAGACGCACGCGGTGCCCGACGGAGTGGCAAGAGGCGCGTCGGTGGTGTCGCTGACGATGAAGCTGGAAATGGGGCTCGCGCCAGCCTCGGTGGTCGCGGCCAGCACACCAATGGGCAAGGTCAGGGCAACGGCGATCGACATGGTCACGAGGCGCGACCCTCTGCGCCGAGCAGTCGCCGGAGTGGACGTGTGTCTTGGCATGGTGACCTTCCCTCGCGCGTTGTGACCGTAAGGAATTCTTAGACGGGAGTCCTACCACATTCGAATCGGAGATTCTCTGTTCATCAGCAGCTGACCGCATGCGCGCCGCGCGACCGGACAGGATTGCAACCGTGCCTCGGTGACGCACCGCTCCTGGATCGGCCATCTATCGTTCCGAGGCGTCGAGAGGATGACCGATGATGGCGACGCGAACGCGGCGAATTGTTTTCCAATCTGCAGGAGCGCTGGTGGTCAGCGTTGGTCTGATGATGGGAGGCACGAGCGTGGCCTTGCTCGTGGCGACGTCGAGTGGCGCGCAGGCTGCTTCGACACGTGACGCCCGCCCGCCCGCCGTCGCGCTCGACGCCTCCTCCGTCTGTGCGAAGGTCAGCCCGAAGGCGGTCTCCGCCATCGTCGGCCATCCGGTCCCAAAGCCGGCCACCACAACGGGCACGATCCAGTCGTCCCCGGCCAGCTTCGGCGTCTCCGCGAAAGTGACGCTCTGCAGATACGGCGCCGAGAAGTCCGTGGCCGACATTTCCAAGGTCGTCGAGCTCGAGTTCGAGATCACGTCGAAGCCGTACACGGTCTCCCAGGAGCGCCATCTCCTGCTTGCGGCTGCCTCGGCAACCCTCAAGATCAAGGTGGTGCCCTATGGCGGTCTCGGATTCCCGGCGTTCTACTTCACCGACTCGGATGGAGGCGTCTCAGCGGAGGGGATCACGGGGGTCGACGGCACGAGACTCTTCGGCGCCACCGTCAATGATCAGATCTCCCAGTCGAAGCTCGCTGCTCTCGTGGTGCTCGCCGAGAAGCTCTGACATTCGTGGGCGCCAGCGGCGACCCAATCATGCTCGCATCGGAGGGGCCACGCCTTCACGCGCCGAGCGCGCGGAAGAATCCGGGCGGCGCGACGACGTCATCGCGGCTCAGTTCGCTCACGCTCGCCCGGCCGAGTCCCAGCAGCGCCGAGTCGATCCCGCCTCGCAGGATGTCGAGCACGTTCTCGACGCCCGCCTGGCCGTTGACCGCGAGGCCCCAGAGATAGGCCCTTCCAATCATCACCGACGTGGCGCCGAGGCATAGGGCCTTCACAACATCGCTGCCCCGCCGCACGCCGCCGTCGAGCAGGATCTCGATCTCGCTTCCGACGGCATCGGCGATCGCGGGAAGGCACCGCAAGGGGGCCGGCGTCCCATCGAGGTTGTTCCCCCCGTGGTTGGAGACGGAGAGAGCACTCGCACCTGCGTCGACGACGCGCTTCGCGTCGTCGACGCGGCTGACGCCCTTGACCATGAACGGGCCGTCCCACTGGCTCCGCAGCCACGCGATGTCCTCCCAGGAAGGCAGTGGCGTCTGCATCCACTCGTAGTACGCGCCGAAGAAGGTGGGAGGATCCGCACCCGGCGCAGCCATGTTCGGGGTCGAGAGGTCGGGCAGGTGGCCCGTCCTCGTGAACGACCACCACCACCTCGGCCGAACGACCACCTGCGGCGCGAACTTGAGCATCGCCCTGAGGTCCAGCTTCTCTGGAATCCAAGGGCTCCCCCAGTCCCGTCCATTGGAGAAGGACCAGTCGAGCGTGAGGATGATCCCCCGCGCACCGGCCGAGGCCGCGCGCTCGAGCCGCTGCAGCATCGTGTCGCGATCGCCCGCCCAGTACATCTGGAAGAGGACCTGATCGCTGACGGCCGTCACCTGTTCGATCGGCTTGCTCGCGAAAGAACTGAGACCCATCGCAATGCCCCTGCTCGCAGCCGCCCGCGCGACAGCCACCTCCCCATCGGGATGCACCGCCTGCACGCCCGTCGGCGAGATGATCACAGGCATCGACAACTGCTGGCCCATCACGGTGACCGCCGTGTCGCGCTTGTCGGAGAGTCCCGCAATATGCGGTGCGAACCCGAGGAGGTCGAAGGACTCGAGGTTGTCGCCTGAGGACAGGCCCTTCTCGGATCCTCCGATCAGCGCGCCGTAGACGGATCTCGGCAGGCGTCGCTTGGCGCGCTGCTGCGCGATCGCCACCGTCTCAAACCACGCGTTCGCCACAGTCGAATCCCCCAGTGAGTCGCACCCGACTCTACTGCCGCACTGCATTCGCGAGGCCTGCGCATCCGCGGTCCGACGATGGCATCCGGCCGTGGACTCCGACGGCGCTGCGTGCAACAATGCGCGCGTCGTCCATTGAGGAGGTTCCAATGGGGATCGCGCAGTTCGTCTCCTCCGTCTTCGATGATGAGCTCCCATTCCGCGTCGAGGCCTATGACGGGTCCGTCGCGGGTCCGCTGGACGCGGACCTCACGATCAAGATCCACAGTCCCGATGCGATCTCGAGGATCGTCACGAGACCCGGAGAGCTCGGGCTCGCGCGCGGATACGTCTCGGGAGACATCTCGCTCGACGGGAACATCGATGCCGTCTTCGCACTGACCGTGCCTCCCCTGCGCAAGGTCCTCAGGCCCGCGCTGGTCGAGGAACTGATCCGCGAGGCCGGGGTCTCCGTGCTCCGCCCCCTCCCGCCCCCGCCGATCGAGGCGCACCCCCGAGGGATGCTGCACAGCCGGTCCCGGGATCGGCAGGCCATCTCACACCACTACGACATCTCCAACGAGTTCTACGAGCTGGTGCTCGGACCGTCCATGACCTACTCGTGCGCCGTCTTCACGTCCCCCGACGACACCCTCGAGGATGCGCAGGTCCGAAAGGTCGACCTGGTCGCGAGGAAGCTCGACCTCGCACCGGGCATGCGGCTCCTGGACGTCGGGTGCGGGTGGGGCGCAATGGCCATCCACGCAGCCCGGGTGTACGGAGCGTCGGTCGTGGGCGTGACCTTGTCCGAGCCGCAGCAGCGGTACGCGACGCAGCGTGCGAAGGACGCGGGCGTCGGCGACCTCGTCGAGTTCCGCGTGCAGGACTTCCGCGATGTAACCGACGGGCCGTTCGACGCAATCAGCTCGATCGGGATGTTCGAGCACGTGGGCCGACGCTCCATGGAGGACTACATCGCCGCGCTCTACCGGCTGCTGCGCCCGGGCGGGAGGCTCCTCAATCACGCCATCGGCAAGCCGGCGACGCTCCAGGCCGATCCCTCCCCGTCGAGGTTCAGGGAGGTGTCTCGCGCGCTTGCCGTCGCGGCCGGCATGCGCGGGCCGTCCAGGATCCGCAGCCCATTCATGCAGCGGTACGTCTTCCCGGACGGCGAGCTGCATGAGGTCGGCTCGGTCGTGTCGATGTTCCAGACCTACGGGTTCGAGGCCCGCCACCTCGAGAGCCTCCGGGAGCACTACGCGCTGACGCTGCGCCACTGGGTCGCGAATCTCGATGCCAACTGGCTGGGTGCCGTCGAGCAGGTGGGCGTCGAGCGGGCCAGGGTCTGGCGCCTCTACATGGCGGGGTCCGCGGTCGGGTTCGAGCGGCACCACATCGAGGTCCACCAGGTCCTCTTCGTTCGCCCCGAGCACGGACGCAGCAACCTGCCCTTGCGTCCGTCCTTCGACGCGGTGGAGGACATCGAGCACCTCACCTCGTCGCGCCGCGACCGACACCCGACCGCCGGCGCCTGAATCCATGCGCCCGGGCATGCAATACGCTCGGGCGACACGGACACGGGGAGTCAGCATGGTGGCTGAGGCAGCACAGGCGCACAGGGTCGTCACCGGCGTGCGGGGCCAGCGATACGGCGAGGTGCTCCTCGCCAACCCGTCCGGCGACGGCATCGAAGCGGAGGTCTACAACAGCTTCCTGCTGAACGAGTGCCCCGCCGAGCTCTGGGAGCTCCTCGACGCTCGGTCCATCGCCCGGGAGCACGGCGTGCTCATCGCCATCCTCAACGGCCCGAGGTACTGGCTCATGGACACGATCGAGCGGGTCGACCCGGCGTCGGCGCCGCGCATCCAGAACTTCGGCGGCATCGACATGTTCCGCGCTGCGACGCTGCACCTCGGCCCCGCGCAGCTGGATCCCTCGCCCTACCTCGAGCGGCACGTGACGCGGGGTGCGGTCTTCGCGTTCGACGCCGGCCGTACCGTGTACGAGCTGACCGCGCCTGATGGACGCGTCTACGCAATGCAGGCGTTGTGCACGGCAGTCGATCCGAACCTGACCGAGGATGGTCTCGCCGATCTCGCGAACCGTCTCGCGCTCCCGGAAGGATGGGTGTACTCCTCGCGCGTGCTCACGACGCCGCTGCGGATCGAGACATCGGACGCCGATGCTGCGGTCGTCCAAGACGAGTACCAGAACACGTACTCCCGCCGAGCCTGACGCAGCGGGGTACCCCGCGGACAGCGTCACACCCTGCACCTACGGTGGGTCGTGCCGCAGGACTGGAGTCAGACCGGACGGAGGATCGAACCTCGCGCGGCCGACCGGGGAGGGGTGCGGATGCGTCGTCCAGCCGCGTTCAGGGATCCGGCTGACTTGCTGGATGCGGTCCGCCGGGTCGTCGCCAGCAGGGGTCCGCTCAACGAGCCCCCCGAGCGAACCGACGCATCGATCGACCGTTTCCTGGTGTCGATGCGGACCCTCGGCGAAGGGCTCGTCGATCTCACGGCACTCGTGGTCGCATCTTCGCGTCGATGGGTGATGATCGCGTCGGAGTGGCGGGGCGAGGCACCGCAGTCCAACCGCTACTGGCAGCTGCTCGCCTTTGAGGATCGCACCGCGATCGTCGAGGTCGTGAGCAACAGCTACCTCGCGCCGGCGTGCCGCCACACCGCCACCGCCGAGCAAAGGCTCCGCGAGATCGGGTGGCGTGCCCCGCACGGGGGCGTCTCGCCGAACTGGTGGGCTGCGGCAACAGAGCCGCTCGCATCCACAGACCGGATCGCACGCGAAGCGCGCCTTGCGATGCGCGACGTCCTCGAGTTCACCGAGACGACGAAGCTGCTCGTGACGCTGTTCGAGTTCTCCTACCGGGCGCCGACCGCGGCGCGGCGCGAGTGGCCCGACCAGCCCTGGTGAAGCCGAGCGCGGGCGCGCCGCACCTACCGGAGGGTAAGGCAGGGTCGGATGCGCTTTCCCCGGGCTGTCGTGCCGTGAGGACGCTGCGGGTCGCACGTTCGCCAGTCGTTTGTGGGATTCTTGAAGGGCCAGGCTCCCTCGATGCGCGAGGAGCCGTCGGGGATCCTGGGGCTCCCGTGGCCGAGGAGAGCGGGGACGCGACGTGGTGCAGAAGACCGAGGAGTTGGCCAGGGATCGTGCGCTCGTCGAGGAGCTTGCCGTGCCTGCGGCTGCCCTGTTCGAGCGGCACCTCGCGGCGACCAAGCAGTGGTATCCGTTCGAGGACATCCCGTGGGGGCACGCCACCGACTACGCCGACGAGTGGGACGAGGGTGCCTATCCCCTGTCCGAGGGGATCCGCAGCGCCCTCATCGTCAACCTGCTGACGGAGGACAATCTCCCGTACTACACCCACACCCTGCTCTCGCCCGTCAGCGACGACCATCCGCTCTGCGAGTGGTCGAGGCGGTGGACAGCCGAGGAGTGGCGGCACTCCGCGGCGATGCGCGACTGGATCCTCGCGACGAGGGCCCTCGACCCGTGGCGGCTCGAGGACGACCGCATGGTGCAGATGTCGACGGGGATCGTGCCCAAGAGCCCGACCGTCGCCGAGATGCTCTCCTACGTGTCCTTCCAGGAGCTCGCCACCCAGGTCGCGCACCGCAACGTGAGCCAGGCGCTCGATCGCACGCTGCGCGGCAAGAAGATCATGTCCCAGATCGCCGGGGACGAGGGGCTGCACCACGCCTTCTACCGTGACCTCACCGCTGCGGCCCTCGAGATCGACCCGTCCTACGTGGTCGTCGCGATCTGCCGCCAGCTGCGCGGCTTCAAGATGCCCGGGACGGGCATCCCGGGCTTCGCAGCGCACGAGCGGATCATCGCCGATGCGGGGATCTTCGACGCCGAGCAGTATCTCCGGCTCGTCGTGGAGCCGACTCTGGGCGTCTGGGGGATCGACGACATCGAGGGACTCGACAGCGATGCCGAGCAGGCCCGGGATCGGATCCACAGGACGGTCGAGACGCTTGCGAGGATCGCCAAGTCGACGGCCAAGGTGCGCGACTAGCGCCCGGGACAGCCCCCGTTTCGCTGCCCGCCGAGTCGCTCGACAGGCTGTCGGGAGCGCCTGCTCAGGGGAACAGGCCGCGCAACTCGGTCGCCTCGGCGATCCGCTCGACGCCCGCGGCGATGGCAGCGGCGCGCATCGGGACCTTCAGCGACTCGGAGCGGTCGAAAACGTGGTTGATCGCGTCGTGCATGGTCGTCGTGAACCGCTTGGCGAACAGGTCGCGCTCCCACAGGAAGCCCTGGAGGTCCTGCGCCCACTCGAAGTACGACGCGACGACCCCGCCTGAGTTCGCGAGCACATCGGGGACCGAGATGATCCCCCGGTCGTCGAGGATGGCGTCAGCCTCGCGCGTGGTCGGTCCGTTCGCCGCCTCGACCATCACCTTGGCCGCCATGGTGCGGGCGACCTCCGGCGTGATCGAGCCGCCGAGTGCGGCGGGGATCGCGAGGTCCGAGTCCACAGCGAAGAGCGTCGCAGGATTGATCGCGTCGGCGCGCTCGTAGCCCGCGACGGTCCCGGTCGCGGCGAAGTGCTCCGCCAGGCCCTCGGGGTCGATACCCGCGTCATCGTGGATCGCGCCCTCGACGTCGGCGACGGCGACGACGCGCATCCCGAGGTCCGTCAGGAGCTTGACGAGCGGGGAGCCGACCTTGCCGTAGCCCTGGACGACGGCGCGCGCTCCCTCGAGCGGCAGCTCGAGGCGCTTGAAGATCGCGGCCGACGAGATCGAGACGCCGACGGACGTCGCACCGGCATGACCGAACGTGCCGCCGATCGCGATCGGCTTGCCCGTCACGACCCCTGGGGTCGGGCGGCCGCGGACCATCGAGATGGTGTCCATCACCCACGACATCGTCTGGGTGTCGGTGTTGACGTCGGGGGCCGGGATGTCGCGGTCCGGGCCGAGGATCGATGCGATCCCGATCGTGTAGCGCCTCGTCAGCCGCTCGAGCTCGCCTCGCGACAGCGCGGTCGGGTCGACGGTCACGCCACCCTTGGCGCCGCCGAACGGGATGTTGACGATCGCGCACTTGACGGACATGTCCGCGGAGAGCGCAGCGATCTCGTTGACGTCGACGGACTGGTGGAACCGGATGCCGCCCTTGCCGGGCCCGCGCGAGGTGTCGTGCTGGATCCGCCAGCCCGTGTACATCTCGACCCGGCCGTCGTCCATGCGGACCGGGATCGCGATCTGGAGGATGCGCTCGGGCGTCACGATCATCTTCGTGAGCCCCTCGTCGAGGTGGAGGAGCTGGGCCGCCTCCTCGATGAGCGAGACGACCTGGGTCCACGCGTTGTGCGCACCGGACTCGAGGCTCTCGGGGAACTGGGGACTTGTGACCACGCTGTCACCGCCTGGATTGGAAATGTGGTTCGCGGCGCTGGAACCGCTCCCCTCCAACCTAGACGCGCCGGGCCCCGGATCCTCAGCATCCCCTTGCATTGCTGACCAACGGCCCTACTCGATCGGGACCGCGGCGGACGGCACCTCGGCCCGGTGCGGATCGGCCGGTCCGGCGGTCCCGATCAGCGCGGCGTCCTCGGATCCGGCACGACGACGGGGATCCCGTCGACGTCGACGACCCGCACCGCCACGCCGTAGTGGGCCCTGATCGTCTCGGGCGTCAGGATCTCGGCCACCGAGCCGCTCGCCACGACCCGGCCACCGTCGAGGACGCACAGCCGGTCCGCGAACCTCCCGGCGAGCGTCAGGTCGTGGAGCGTCGCCACGACCGCGATCCTCCGGCTCCGCCGTTCCTGCGCCACCACCTCGAGGACCTCCAGCTGGTGACGCAGGTCGAGGCCGGTCGTCGGCTCGTCGAGCACGAGCAGCGGGGATTCCTGGACCAGTGCGCGAGCGATGACGGCCATCTGGCGCTCCCCGCCCGAGAGCGTCTGGACACCGCGATCCGCGAGCTCGTGCAGGTCCAGTCGCGAGAGCACCTCGCCCACCACGGAATGGTCCATCGGTGTCTCTGCGCGCAGCAGCGACCGGTGCGCGACCCTGCCGAGCAGCACGTAGTCGTAGACGGACATGCCCTCGGGGACGACGGGCGTCTGCGGCACGAACGCGACGAGCCCGGCCCGCGAGCGGTCACTGAGCCCGTGGAGGCTCCGCCCGCTCAGCTGGATCGACCCCGAGTCGAACTTGCGGAGTCCCGCGATCGCCTGGACCAGCGTCGTCTTGCCGGCGCCGTTCGGCCCGATCACGGTCACCCACTCCCCCGGCTCGACGGAGAACTCCACGCCGGCGAGAAGGGACTTGTCGCCGACCGCGATCCGGAGGTTCGAGACCTCGCAGGCTGCGGTCACCGGAGCCGCAGCCTGCGGACGTGCAGCACGAGCACGAAGAAGGGGACGCCCAGGATCGCCGTGACGACGCCGATCGGAACCTCGACGTCGGTGATGATGGTCCGGGCGAGCACGTCCGCGAGGACGAGGAACCCTGCGCCGCCGAAGAGGCTCAGCACCAGGATCCGCCGGTAGCTCACGCCCACCATGAGCCGGACCGCATGGGGGACGACGATGCCGACGAAGCCGATCAGCCCGGCGGCGGACACGGCTGCGGCGGCACCCAGCGACGCTGCGGCGATCACCACCGTGCGCACGACGACCACGGGGAGGCCCAGCGACGCGCTCTCGAGCTCGCCGACGGAGAGCACGTCGAGCAGCCGGGCACAGGCGATGCACACGACGACGGACACCGCCATGTAGGGCAGGACGCCGAGGATGCCGCCCCACGTCGCGCCCGCGAGCGAGCCGAGGAGCCAGTAGTAGACGTGGGAGACCGCGAGCGACGACGACTGCTGCAGGAGCGTCTGGATCGCAGCGAGCACGCTCGCGACCGCCACCCCCGCGAGGATCAGCGTGGTCGGCCCCGTGGCGCCCCTGCCCGCGACGATCCAGGTCAGCGCCACGGCGCACAGCCCTCCGGCGAACGCGAACAGCGGCGTGACGCCCGGCGCGTCGGCGCCGCCGCCGATCACGACGATCGCGAACGTCGCCCCGAGTCCGGCGCCCGCCGCAATGCCGAGGAGGTAGGGGTCCGCGAGCGGGTTCCGGAAGACCCCCTGGTAGGCGCCGCCCGCGACCGCCAGCGTGCCGCCGACGAGCAGGCCGAGCACGACCCTCGGGGCACGAAGCGTCCACACGATGACCGAGTCGACCGGCCCGAGCGGGTGCCCGCCGATCCCGAGCCGCCATGCGATGTCCGAGACGATGCCCGTGATGGGGATGTGGACGGGCCCGACGGACAGCCCGACGGCGGACGCCACCAGCGCGAAGAGGACCGCGACGACCAGGTAGCGGACCTTCAGGGTCGACGACGACCGCGGTCGGGCCCCGGGCACGGCGCCCGCTACTTCCGCAGCGTCTTGAGGGCCGCCAGCACGTCGGCGGTGAGCTCGTTCATGAGGATCGACACGCGCGGTCCCCACCTCGACGCGATGTCATCGTTGAGGCCGAACACCAGCTTGTCCTTCACCGCGGTGAGCAGCGCGAAGCCCGGCCGCTTCTTCACCGTCGTCAGGGTCTGCTTGCAGCAGATCGTGTCGGCCAGGAAGATCACGTCCGGGTCCGCGCTGATCACGTACTCGGCGGACAGCTCGGGGTAGCCGCCATCGAGGGTCGTGCTCGCGGCGTCAGCGATGTTCGTGACGCCAAGGTCCTTGAGGAGGGTCCCCGCGTACGTGGAGGACGTGAGCGAGTAGTAGTACGTCGGGTCGAGCTCGAAGTAGATCGACACGGGCGCGTGCTTCGAGGGGACCTCGGCCTCGTCCTTCGCGATCGTCCGCTCGATGCCCCGCGCGACCGTCAGCGACCTGGCGTAGTGCCCGGTCGCGTCACCGAGCCACGTGAGCTGCTGGTACGTGTCGCCGGTCGTCGACGCGGCGTCCTGCTCGAGCACCGGGATGCCTGCAGCGGTGAGCTGCGCCTCGAGGTTGTCCGGGTTGTACGACACGACGACGAGGTCGGGCCGAAGGGCGATCATCGCCTCGACGTTGGGCGTGAAGGCGTCGAACCGCGTCTTGGGCAGGCCGTGGGCGGGGTAGTTCGAGTCGTCGTCCACGGCGATGACCTGGTGTCCCGCCCCGATCGCGAAGAGGTCCTCGGTCGCGGTCGGTGACAGCGAGATGATCCGATCCGGGGCCTTCTTCAGCACGATCGACCCGGCGGGCGATGTGATGGTCATGGGGAACTGGAGCTTCGGCGCGAACGCCGAGGCTGCGCCCACGGGGCCGCCTGCCGTGCCGACGAGCGCCGTGGCGACGAGCGCGCCCGACGCGGCGAGCAGCGCGATGGTCCTGGTGATCCTGTGCATGGGTCTCCTCTCGCCGAATGGGTATGGACGACGGGTGAGACACCCGCACGACCGCTCCGTCCTCGGAAGCCGTTCTTCGTGCGCCAGCAGGCAGTCGACCTGGCTCCGCCAGCCGAGGCTGACGTCACAGTTGCGGGACAGCGCCGGATTCCCACCGGACTTCGCTGACTCCACTGGCTCCTCGCACCCTACTCGGGGCGCGCGGAACGCACCCGACCGGCATCGCCGAGAGGCTGCTGGGACTTGCGGCCCTATCCGACCGCGACGAGACCGGCGAGGCTCCGACGGTGACCTCTCAGTCAGCTGGCTTCCTGCGCACCGAGGAGCTCGACACGGCGAAGTGCGAGCGCCTCCTGGCGCAGGCCTCCCTCGGCCGCGTCGTGCTGTCCGTCGGATGCCTCCCGGCGGCGCTGCCGGTCCACGTGGACCTCGCCGAGGGGCACGTACTGCTGGGCTGCTCGCCGGGACCCGCGATATCGGCAGCGGAGCAGGGGGACGTGGTCTCGATCCAGGTGGACGGCGAGGATGTCGACGGCACCACCTGGTCGGTCCAGGTCACCGGGGTCGCACGGGTCGTCGGATCGAGCGACCCGCTCTCCAACGTGGTCCACGAAGGACGCCTCGAGCGCGCGCTCGGCCGGGGCGCGGTGCTCGTCGCGGTGCCGCTCACGGTCCTCTCCGGCGAGCGCACGATGTGGATCCCGGCCGTCCAGTAGGACATCCGCCCTGCGGGTATGGGAGCCTTGGCGAGGTGCCCCACCGCAAGATCACGAGCCTGGACAGGCTCTACGCCCTCATCGACGCCATGCTCCTCATCGAGGCGGACGCGGAGCTCGCGACCCTGCTCCAGCGGATCGTGACGGAGGCGGCCGAGCTGGTCGGGGCTCGCTACGGCGCGCTCGGCGTCCTGGACGACGAGGGGAGCTCGCTGCGCGAGTTCATCACGACCGGGGTGACCGACGCGCAGCGACTGGCCATCGGCGCCCCGCCCGTGGGTCTGGGACTTCTCGGGCACGTCATCGACGAGGGCCGCGTGATCCGGGTCACCAGCCTCGAGGCTGACCCCGAGGCCGTGGGCTTCCCCCCCAACCATCCGGCGATGACGACGTTCCTCGGGGTGCCGGTGCGCACGGGGACCGGGGCGGTCTACGGGAATCTGTACCTCTGCGACCGGGCCGACGGCGTGGCGTTCGACGACGAGGACGAGGCCGTCGTGGAGGCCCTGGGACGAGCGGCAGGCCTGCTCATCGACGAGGCCCACCTCCGCCTGAAGCTGCGCGAGCTGACGCTGCTGGAGGAGCGGGCGCGGCTGGCGCGCGACCTCCACGACATCGTGATCCAGCGCCTCTTCGCAGTCGGGCTGTCGCTGCAGGCCACGGCCGGCGCGGACCTCCCGGCGGACGTCGAGCGCCGGATCACGACGGCGATCGACGACCTCGACGCGACGGTCCGCGAGATCCGGACCACGATCTTCGAGATCTCCCGGGACCGGAGCCCCGCGGGCGCCGGGGTGCGCTCCCAGCTGCTCGACCTCGTCGACGAGGTTGCGACGCGCCTCGGGCTCCCGGTCACCGTCGAGTTCGCCGGCCCGGTCGACGTCGCCGTCGGATCCGTGTGCGCGGACCACCTCGTGCGCGCCGCGCGCGAGCTGCTGACCAATGTCGTGCGCCACGCCCATGCCTCGCGTGCCTCGCTGAAGCTCGTCGTCGCCGACGGCTCGGCGACGCTCGAGGTGGCCGACGACGGGATCGGCCCGACCCCCGACCACACCTTCGGGTACGGCCTGCGGAACCTCTCCGAGCGCGCGGAGGCGGTCGGCGGCACCTGCACCGTCACGCCGGGGGCCGAAAGTGGCACACTCGTGAGATGGACCGCCACCAGGCTGCGCTGAATTGATCCGGGTCTTCCTGGTCGACGACCACGAGATCGTCCGTCGCGGCATCCGCGACCTGCTCGAGTCGTCCGGCGACATCTCGGTCGTGGCCGAAGCCGGCGGAGTGACCGAGGCCGAGGTGGGCTTCGTCCCCGGTTCGATCGACGTCGCGGTCCTCGACGTCCGCCTTCCCGACGGCAACGGTGTCGAGCTCTGCCGGACCCTCCGCGACAAGGACGCCTCGGTCCGGTGCCTCATGCTCACCTCGTTCGCCGACGACGAGGCCCTCGACGCGTCCGTCCTCGCCGGAGCCCAGGGCTACGTCCTGAAGGACGTCCGGGGCAGCGACCTCATCTCGTCCGTCCGCCGGGTCGCGAGCGGAGCGAATCTCCACGACCCCGATGTGATCGCGGCCGTCCGCGCCCGGATCCGCGAGCGCTCCAACGACCAGACGAGGCTGGGGGCGCTCAGTCCCCAGGAGCACCGGATCCTCGAGCTCCTGAGCGAGGGTCTGAGCAACCGCGAGATCGCCGAGCAGATGTTCCTCGCCGAGAAGACGGTCAAGAACTACGTCTCGAACCTGCTCGCGAAGCTGGGGTTCCAGCGCCGGACCGAGGCGGCGCTGTTCGCGCAGCGCACGCTGCCCCCCCGGACCGAGGGCCAGGGACCCGGCTAAGGGGCTTCGACGCCCGGCGCGGCGTCGTGGTGCGAGGCTGCGAGCAGGACGCGGAACGCGGCGTCGAACTCCTCGTAGCGCGCCCTGAGGTGCGGACCGGGCCAGTGCTCCCCGCACAGCTCCTCGGGCAGCAAGGGGTCGTGCTGGAGGTGTCGGAGCACCTCTGCGTCACGCACGAACCCCGCGGCGAGATCCGACGTGCCCTCGAGCGGCGTCGCATCCATCTGCTCGATCAGGGTGCTCGCGCGCCGGCGCCAGCCCTCGACATCGAAGATGGACGCGGCGAGCGAGGCCGGATCCGCGTCGGGCACGGAGCGCAGCACGAGCAGCGCCGGGACGTCCCCGAGCTGCAGCTCGATGTTGGCGGGCCGCATCCACACCCCATCGCGCACCTCGCCGAGGCGGGCGGCCTCGAGCCGCTCGCGCCGGTCATGGCGCACGAGGGCGGCGTCGCCGGCCGTCGTGACGATCACCACGTGCCAGTTCCCGTCGAACGGGTTCGTGCGACCCGCCCTCGACGCCGCCTGACGGTCCGCTCGCTCGAGGAGCCGCCCGGTCAGCGAGTACGTCCCATCGCCCTGCGTCGAGACCTCCCCCCTCGCCGCCATCCGCGACAGGGCGACGCGGGCGCGGTTCTCGTTGATGCCGAAGAGTGCCGCGACGTGGACCAGTTGCCGGACCGTCAGCGTCGGGGGGGACTCGCCCAGCAGCGCGCTCGCGAGGACGCTCCGTGCCGTGAGGGGTCCCTTACGATCTAGTTCCAGATGTCGGATAACTGTAAGATACCTGCGTGACCCGCGGCCCGTCGACCGAGACACTGGTGCCGCCTGCGGCGCTGCTCGCAGACGTCCTGCCGACCGACCGCCTGCTGGCCAACGGCATGGCGATCCCCGAGCTTCGCGCCCGGTACCGGCGGATCGACAACGTGCGCAACGCGATCACCGTGGTGCTCCTGTGGGGCTCCGTGCTGGCGCTCATCGAGCTGGGCGTCCGACTCGCCAACCCCTGGGTCGCCGTCGCCTGCTTCGTGCTCATGGGCCCCATGCACGCCCGGTTCGCGATCCTCATGCACGAAGCGGCCCACCGGCTCCTCTTCACCTCAAAGCGCGCGAACGACCTCGTCGGCACCTGGCTGCTCGCGTACCCCGCGATGGTGCCGATCTCGATCTACCGACGGAGCCACTTCGCGCACCACCGCGAGGAGTTCGGGCCCGACGAGCCCGACCTCGCCTTCTACGCGGGCTACCCGGGACTCCCGAGGGACCTGCTGCGCCGGCTCGGTCGCGACGCCATCGGGATCTCCGGCTGGAAGAACTTCAAGGTGCTGCTGCTCGCGACCCGCACGAGGCAGGGCCGCTCGATCGCGCTGCCGATCCTCGGGGTCCAGGTCGTGCTGTTCGCCGCGATGTGGGCCGCCACAGGCGCCTGGTGGGCCTACCCGGTGTTCTGGTGGCTCAGCTGGATGACCCAGTGGCGCGTGCTGAACAGGTTGCGCGCGATCGCGGAGCACGGAGGGATGTCCGCCAGCAGGGACCGGCGGGCCACGACCCACAACGTCACGCAGCACCTGATCGCGCGGTTCTGGCTCGTCCCGTACAACACGGGGTGGCACCTCGCGCACCACGTCGACATGGGCATCCCATGGCGGAACCTCCCCGCGTTCCACGAGGAGCTCCGGCGCGCCGGCTACGTCACCGATGCCATCACGTTCCCGAGCTACCTCGCGCTGTGGCGCGCCGCGTGCTCGCGCTAGCTCAGACCGTCGTCATCCCGCCGTCGACCGCGAGCGCGGCGCCGGTCACGCCTGATGCCGCCTCCGAGCACAGCCACGCGATGAGGGCGGCCGGCTCGGACGGCTCGAGCAGCCTGCCCACCGGCTGGTGGTCGGCGAACGCCTCGGGCGAGTCGAGCCCGTAGAGCGCCGCCGAGGCGTCCAGCATCGCGGTCCTCGTCGATCCCGGGCAGATCGCGTTCGCCGTTACGCCCGATGCCGCGAGGTCCGCGGCGATCCCCCGGACGAGGCCGACGACGGCGTGCTTTGCCGCCGAGTACGCCGCGAGGTGGTACAGCCCCACATGTGCCGCAGCCGATGCGACTGCCACCAGGCGGCCGCTGCGGGGCTCGGGAGCCTCGAGGAGCGCCGGGACGGCTGCTGCGAAGAGCCGGCGCACACCGTCGAGGTTGACCGACACCACCGCGTCGTAGACGTCGTCAGGGGTGTCCCAGAGCGCCGCCCCGCCCGCGATGACCCCCGCGCACGCGACAGCGGCGTCGATCCGGCCGAACTGCGAGATCGCCGTCTCGACGGCGAGCGCCATGTCCTGCGCGCTCCTCGCATCGCCGACGAGGCTCAGGACGCGGCCCGGGTGCCGGTCGACGAGCGCCTCGAGATCGGCGGGTGTGGCCATCGCGTAGGGCACGCCTTCGACGTCGCGGCAGCGGTCGACCGCGAGCACGTTCCATCCGTGCGCCACGAGCGCCTCGACCGTCGCGGCCCCGATGCCCCGGGCCGCGCCGGTGATGATCGCGACGCGGGTCACGTCGGTTCCCCGAAGGCGCCCGCGACCGACCGGCGCAGTTGGTCGAGGAGCGTCTCGAGGAGCATGCGCCCCTCGTCCGGCGACGCGCCCGTCGGGTCCCCGAGCACCCCGTTGCGTGAGACCGAGCGCACGCCGCCCGCGCGCAGGTGCGCGTCGAGCTCGGCCGAGGGGGGTGGTGATCCCGGGCACCGCCTCATTGTGGCGCACCAGATGCCCGCCCAGTGCCAGGACGATCGACGTCTCGGTCCGCCCGGCGTGCGCATCGCCCCCCGGCACGCTGGGCAGGTACGTCACGACCCGGTCGCCCTCGTACGCCGTGATCGCGCCCACCCGCTGCATCGCATCGGCGTTGCCACCGTGGCCCGAGACGAACACGACCCCGCGCGCCCAGCCGCGCGAGGATCGGACGAGCTCGACGCAGTAGCTCGTGAGCACAGTCGTTCCGACCGAGAGCGTGCCCGCGAACCCGTCGTGCTCACCGGAGGCCCCGATCGGGATCAGGGGGGCGGCGATCACGTCGTGGCGGACCCGCGCGAGGCGCTCGACCAGCGCGACCGCGACGAGCGAGTCGGTCGAGAGCGGGAGGTGCGGTCCGTGCTGCTCGGTGGAGCCGACCGGCACGACGAGTATGGCGGATCCCCCGAGCGCGTCGACCTCGACGGTGGTCGATTCACCGAGCACCCGTGCGCTCACCTCGATCCAGCACGTGCGGAGCGCGCGGTCGAGCCGTCGGACCCGCCGCGCGGCATGACGCTCGGCCGCCGCCCCCTCACGTCGCCGCGGATCCCGCGGGCACCTTCGCGGAATGGTCCCGGCTCGCCCTCGGACGCAGCAGGACCGGCGTGGCGGCGGCTCGTTCGCCGTGCCCGTGGACGCACTCGGGATCCGGACCGTCGAGCGGCATGCCGGTGAAGAACTTCGCGGCCATGCAGCCGCCTCGGCAAGCGTCGTAGGAGCCGCATGACGCGCACGCACCCGCGCTCCCCGGCTCGCGCAGCCCGCGGAACAGGGCGGAATCCCGCCACACCGCGGCGAACCCGCCGGCGTCGCGGATGCTGCCGGCGCGGAACTCGTCGTGGATGACGAACGGGCACGCATAGACGTCGCCGATGGGATCGATGAGGCAGACGACGCGGCCCGCACCGCACAGGTTGAGCCCGTCAAGCGGATCGCCGAGGGCGGACAGGTGGAAGAAGGAGTCGCCCGTGAGCGTGTTCGGATGGTCGAGGAGCCATCGGTACAGCTCGCGGTTCTGGGCCTGCGAGGGGTGCAGCCGGTCCCAGCTGTCGACGCCGCGTCCCGAGGGCCGCAGGCGCGTCAGGCGCAACTGGGCGCCGTACCGGCTGGCGAGCTCCTCGAAGCTGCCCAGCTGGCCGACATTCTCGCTCGTCACGACGACCGAGACCTTGAAGTTCTCGAAGCCCGCGTCGGCGAGGGCACCCATCGCCCGGATCGCGGTGTCGAAGGAGCCGGCACCGCGGACGGCGTCGTTCGTCGCGTCGTCGGCGCCGTCGATGGAGACCTGCACGTCGACGTAGTCCATCGCCGCGAGCCGTGCGGCGCGCGTCGCGTCGATCCTCGAGCCATTGGTCGAGAACTTCACGCCCACGCGCCGGTCCACGGCGTGCTCGACGAGCTCGAAGAAGTCGCCACGGATCGTGGGCTCGCCTCCGCCGATGTTGATGTAGAAGATCCGCATCGCCGCGATCTCGTCGATGAGCGACGCCGCCTCCTCGGTCCGCAGCTCGTTGGGGTCACGCTTCCCCGACGAGCTGAGGCAGTGGATGCACGCCAGATTGCAGGCCCACGTGAGCTCCCAGGTGAGGCAGATGGGCGCGGCCAGGCCGCGCTCGAATCGGTCCCGCAGGGTCGAGTCAGCGCCCACGGAGGACCTCTGAGGCGACGAGGCCCCCGAGCGCGTCGCAGTACCGGTCGATCTCGCCGGCGGCGACGTGCGCGCGCACGGCGTCCTCTCCGCTCTCGTGCGCATCGAGGTCCCGCACGATGTCGACGAGCTGGCGCGACTTCAAGAACACCAGCCGGCGGTTCCCGTAGTGGTATGCGAGCGCCCCGAACGCCTCATCGCGCAGCGCCACGTCCGGGTGCAGCATCAGCGCGGCGCGGCGGTCGAACGCACGGGTCGTCCGCTCGGACTCGGCTGGCACGGTCTAGTAGACGCCGCAGAGCCCGTCGATGGAGACCTCCTCGACGAGCAGCTCGGTCGCCCCGAGCTCGCGCTCGTCGGCCTGGTCGTCTGCCTCGGTGACTGGGTCGTCCATGATCCTCCCTCAGTTGCACGTGGCGGCCATTCTGCCGCTTCTCCCGCTCGACCGCGCAAGTGCGTCGTGCCAGACTCCCTCATGGCCGAGAACATGCTGGTGCTGGCGTCGAGCGCGCCGCCCGAGGGCGCCTCCCTGCCGCCGGGCACCCTGCTCGTGGCCGACCCGTCCCTCGAGTGGATGACCGACCATCTCATCGCCGGTGGCTCGCCGTGGCGGCTCCTTCGCCTCACCGATCACGCGGTCGCACTGCTCTCGCAATGGGCCTCTGGGACACGGTTGTCGAACTCCCCGACCGAGGGCGCCTTCGCACGCAGGCTCGTGGACGCCGGGTTCCTGCATCCGGTCTTTCCCCCACGGCGCCCGGCGAACGGGGAGATCGCCATCGTGATCCCCGTGCGCGACGATGCACCCGGGCTCGAGCGCGTGCTGGCCGCCCTATCCTCGACCTCCGCCGCCGTGACGGTCGTCGACGACGGCTCGTCGGACGCCGGTTCGATCGCGCGCACGGCGGCATCCCACGGCGCCAAGTTGATCCGATGCGAGACGTCGCGCGGTCCGGGTGCCGCGCGGAATCGAGGGCTCGAGGCCACGACCTCGGCCTTCGTCGCGTTCCTCGACTGCGACGTGCTGCCGCCCGACGGGTGGCTCGACGAGCTGTTCCACCATTTCGACGACCCCATGGTCGCTGCCGTCGCGCCCCGGGTCCGAGGGCCGGGAGGGCCCGGCACGCGGGACCACTTCGAGGCGATCATCTCGCCTCTCGACCTCGGGTCCAGCCCGGGCATCGTCCGCCCGAGCAGCGCGATCCCGTTCGTGCCGGGCACCGCCCTGATCGTCCGGCGATCGGCGCTCGGCGTGCCCTTCGACGAGACGCTCCGCATCGGCGAGGACGTGGACCTGGTCTGGCGCCTCTCCGCAGCGGGCTGGGTCGTGCGCTATGACCCGTCGGTCGTCGTCTTCCATCCCGCCAGGGACTCCTGGCCCGCGTGGATCGCGCAGCGCTTCAAGTACGGACGGTCCGCGGGCCCGCTCGAGGCGCGGCACGGCGACAACGCGGCCCCGCTCCACGCCGACCCTCGGGTGATGGCGACATGGGCGCTCGTCCTCGCCGGCCGGCCGCGTCTGGCGCTCGGCATGCTGAGCTGGTCGGCGGCCTCGCTCTCGCGGCGGCTCGAAGGCATCGCCGAGCGCGGGGGACGCGAGGCCGTCGCACGCAAGATCGCGGCGCGGGGCATCGCGCTCGCGGGACCCGGCCTCGCGCGCAGCACCTTCCGCAACTACGGGCCGTACCTGATCCTGGGCGCCGTCGTGTTCCCGCCGCTGCGCCGGCCGGTCCTCACCCTCACGGTCGCGGCGACGGCCGTGCGGTGGTGGTACGCCGGGAAGCCCAAGCGCCCGGTGTCCTTCGCCGTGCTCAGCATCGCCGAGGACTTCGCCTACGCCGCCGGCGTCCTGGAGGGCGTCGTGCGCACCCGGCGGCTGGGCGCGCTGCGACCCAGGCTTCGGCCCGCGACGACGACCGCGCCCACGCTCAGCGCCAGCTGACCAGGATGGCGAGACGGGCCTCAACCGCTCGGGAACGGGGCTGAGTGGCCGTTCCCGCCTCCGGACGGTGTTCCTGGGATCGGCCGCACGCAGTCGACGACATCGCGCCTAGTCGAACTTGACGACACCTCGGACGTTCTGCCCCGACGCGACGTCGTCGTAACCCTGTTGGACCTCGTCGAGCGTGTACTCCTTCGTCACGAGTTCGTCGATCTTGAGATGTCCGAGCCGGTAGAGCTCGAGCAACCTCGGAATCTGGATCCGGGGGTTCTGGGAGCCGAACACCGACCCCAGCAGCGACTGGTTGTACATCGTGAACATGAACAGGTCCATGGAGACCTCGGTCGCGTCGAAGGGCGTGATGCCGACGGTGACGATGCGCGCACCCTTCGACGCCGCCTTGCACGCCGGCATGATCAGGTCGCCGGTGAGCGTCGTGGGCGTCAGGATGACCACGTCGGCGAGACGGCCGCGGGTCATCTCGGCGGCGAGGAAGGTCGCCTCGAGGATGCTCCCTGCTCCGTGGGTCGCGCCGATCTGCATCGCCCGCTCGACCTTGGAGGGGATCACATCGACCGCGATGACGGTCTCCGCACCGGCGATCCGCGCCCCCTGGATCGCCCCGGAGCCGACGCCGCCGCACCCGACGACGATGACGCACTCGCCCGGTCGCACCTGGGCGCGGTCGACCGCTGCGCCGAATCCCGTCGCGAGCCCGCAGCTGATGAGCGCCGCAGCGCGGAGGTTCGCTCCGGTGTCGATCTTCACGAGGGAGTGCTCGCTCACCACGATCTGCTCCGAGAACGTCCCGAGCTGGCACATGCGGTTCAGCACCTGGTCACCGAGGTGGTGGCGGTAGGTGCCGTCCGAGATCATCGGTCCCGCGACAGTCGTCGCACCCAGATCGCAGATGTTGCTCCGACCGGTCGAGCACCAGTGGCATGTCCCGCACGCGGGGATGAAGGACACGGCGACCGAGTCGCCGGGTGCGAATGCGTGGACCTCGGGTCCAACGGACTCCACGATCCCCGCGCCCTCGTGGCCGCCGACCGCTGGGAACATCGACCCGTTTGGCGTCAGCATCGCGAGGACCTCCGCCGGCTGCGACATCTCCCCGTTGCGGAGATGCTCGTCCGACTGGCACAGGCCCGCGAAGGACATCGCGACCTTCACCTCGTGGGCGTGAGGCTCATCGATCTCGATCTCCTCGGTCCTCCACGGCTCCTTCAGTCCCCCGACGATCGATGCCCTGACCTTCATCGTGCCTCCCAGAACGCGGGGCGGTCCCCCGGCGGACGACCTGAGGCTACATCCGGTCCGGTGCCCCGATCCCGAGAAGCGAGAGGCCGACCTCGAGCGTCCTCGCCGTGACGTCGCACAGCACGAGCCGGCTCTCGCGTGTCCTGTCGTCCTCCGCGCGCAGCACCGGGCACGCCTCGTAGAAGGCGGTGAAGGTCTGGGCGATGCCGAACAGGTAGTTGCAGAGCCGGTGCGGCGCGAACCACTCGAGCATGGCGTCGAGGGCCTCTTGGAACCGGAGCAGCTCGAGGGCCAGGGCGCGCTCCTGAGGGGTGTCGAGCGTGACGGCCGCTGCGGGGTCCGGGCCCTCGCGGTCGAGCCTCCGGAAGATCGAGCGGATCCTGGCGTGCGCATAGGCGAGGTAGGGACCCGTATCGCCCTCGAACGCGAGCATCCGGTCCCAGTCGAAGACGTAGTCGCGCATCCGCTCGGTGGAGAGGTCCGCGTACTTCACCGCTCCGATCCCGATCATCTCGGCGAGGATCGCCCGCTCGTCGTCGGAGTACCCGGTCTGGCGCTCCGCGAGCGCGCGGTCGGCCCGCTCGACGGCTTCAACCAGCAGGTCGACGAGCTTGAGCGACACGCCGCTGCGCGTCTTCAGCATCTTTCGGTCCTCGCCCAGCACGTTGCCGAACGCGATGTGCTGGGTGACCGTTCCCTCGGGGACCCACCCGGCCTCGTGGGCGACTGCGAACACCATCTCAAGGTGCTGGGCCTGCGGCGCACCGACGACGTAGTAGAGCCGGTCGCAGCCGAGGTTCGAGACGCGATCGCGGACCGCCGCGAGGTCCGAGGCGGCGTAGCCGTACCCGCCGTCGGACTTGCGCACGATGAGAGGCAGCGGATCGCCTTCCCGATTGGTGAAGCCCGCCGGGAAGACGCACTGCGCGCCCTCGCTCTCGACGAGCAGCCCGGCCCTCTCGAGGTCCCGCACCACGTCGTCGAGCATGGGGTTGTAGCTCGACTCGCCGACGACGTCCTCGGGGGTGAGCCCCACGCCGAGCAGCCGGTAGACGCCGTCGAAGTAGCGGACCGACTCATCGACGAGGATGCGCCACAGGCGCAGTGTCTCGGGATCGCCCCCCTGCAGGGACACGACCCGCTGGCGGCTGCGCTCCTTGAACGCGTCGTCCGCATCGAACTTCGACCGGGCCGCCCTGTAGAACCCGTCGAGGTCTCCGACGGACAGCTCGTTCGCCGCCTCGTCCTCGCCGATGTCGCAGAGGTGCTCGATCAGCATGCCGAACGGCGTCCCCCAGTCCCCCACGTGGTTCCTCGCGATGACCTCGTGGCCGGAGAAGCGCAGCGCCCGGGCGAGCGAGTCCCCGATCACCGTGCCGCGCAGGTGGCCGACGTGCATCTCCTTGGCGACGTTCGGCGCGGAGTAGTCGAGCACCACGCGGTGCCGCTCGGTTGCCGGATCGATCCCCAGACGGGGATCGGCCGCGATCCCCGCGATGGCCGATGCGATGATGCCGTCGTCGAGGACCAGGTTCAGGAAGCCGGGCCCTGCCACCTCCACTGTCGCGATGCCGTCGAGGGAGACCGCCGCGGCGACCTCCTCGGCGACGTCGCGCGGCGGCCGCCCGAGCCGCTTCGCGAGCGCCATGGCCCCGTTCGCCTGGTAGTCGACCCGGTCCGAGGCTCGAAGGACGGGGTCGGATCCCGGTTCCAGCGCATCGAAGCCCGCCTGGAGACGTGCGGCGAGGACGGTGAGCAGCTCAGGCACGAGTCACGAGCGTCGAGAGGGTCACGGATGGGCGCAGGCGCCGCCGCAGCACCCGGCTCCGGCACCGCACCCGCCTGCAGACGGCGATGCGAATCCGGTGGCGGCGAAGACCGGCAGCAGCCGGACCGCGTGCTCGTGCCCTGCCGGGCAGGTGGCCGGGGCGTCGGAGTCCGCCATCGCGCGACGCTCCTCGAACCGCTCGTCGCAGACCTGGCATCGGAACTCGTAGATGGGCACGGCAGCCTCCAGGGCACCGATCCTACCGGTCGCTCTGGCGCCGAACGGGCCTCGGGGGGGTCCCGTGGCCGACGGGTTCGCACGCGCGGCAGAATGAGTCCATGGCATCCCCCCACCCCAACACCTACGGCGCCCGCTCGACCCTGCGGGTCGGCGACCGCGACCTCGAGATCTACTCGCTCGCAGCGCCGGACCTCGAGCGGTTCGGCGTCTCGCGCCTCCCCTTCTCGATCAAGATCCTCCTGGAGAACCTTCTGCGCCACGAGGACGGGGCGAAGGTGACCGCAGCGCACATCGAGGCGGTGGCCCGCTGGGGGGACCGTCCGGGTGCGCACGGCGAAGCGGCTGGCGATGACGCCCAGGAGCTCGCGTTCAGCCCCGAACGCGTCCTCATGCAGGACCTGACGGGCGTCCCGGCCGTCGTCGACCTCGCCGCGATGCGCAACGCGATGGTCGCCCTCGGAGGCGACCCCGAGCGGATCAACCCCCACGTCCCCGTCGAGCTCGTCATCGACCACTCGGTCATCGTCGAGCGCTCGGGTGACGCCTCCGCCTTCTCCGACAACGTCGCCCTCGAGTACGAGCGGAACCTCGAGCGCTACCAGTTCCTCAAGTGGGCGCAGGACACCTTCGAGAACTTCCGCGTCGTCCCCCCGGGGACCGGCATCTGCCACCAGGTCAACCTCGAGCACCTCGCGCGCGTGGTGTTCGAGAAGGACGGTGCCGCATTCCCCGACACGGTCGTCGGGATCGATTCGCACACGACCATGGTGAACGGCCTCGGGGTCCTCGGCTGGGGCGTCGGCGGCATCGAGTCCGAGGCGGCGATGCTCGGCCAGCCCATCCCGATGCTCGTCCCCCCCGTCGTCGGTCTTCGCCTCACCGGCAAGACGAACGAGGGAGTCACCGCCACCGACGTCGTCCTCACGATCACCGAGCTGCTGCGCAAGCACGGCGTGGTCGGCAAGTTCGTCGAGGCGTATGGCCCCGGCGTCGCAGCGCTCTCGCTGGAGACGCGCGCCACGATCGGCAACATGTCGCCCGAGTACGGCTCGACCTGCACGATCTTCCCGATCGACCAGGTCACGCTCGACTACCTGGCCTTCACGGGCCGGTCCGCCAGCCAGATCGAGCTCGTCGAGACCTACGCCAAGGCCCAGGGCCTGTGGCACGACCCGTCCCAGGGAGAGCCCGTGTACTCCGAGGTGGCGGAGCTCGACCTTTCGACGGTCGAGCCGTCGCTCGCCGGCCCGGCGCGCCCGCAGGACCGGGTGAGCCTCGCGGGCGCCAAGGCAGCGACGCTGGCAGCGCTCGGCCACGCGCCGCGCGAGACGGCCGCGGCCGGCGCCTCGACGACGCTGCGCGACAGCGACGTGGTGATCGCCGCGATCACGAGCTGCACCAACACGTCGAACCCGTCGGTGCTCATCGCGGCGGGCCTCGTCGCCAAGCGCGCCATGGAGCTCGGCCTGACCAAGAAGCCCTGGGTGAAGACGTCGCTTGCGCCGGGCTCGCGGGTCGTCATGGACTACCTCGAGCGCGCCGGGCTCGTCGAGCCGCTCGATGCGCTCGGCTTCTACCTCGCGGGGTTCGGGTGCACCACGTGCATCGGCAACTCCGGACCCCTTCTCGAGGGCGTGTCGGAGGCTGTGGCCGCCGAGGGTCTCTCGGTCGCCGCGGTCCTCTCGGGGAACCGCAACTTTGAGGGGCGCATCCACCCGGACATCCGTCAGAACTACCTCGCGTCGCCCCCGCTCGTCGTCGCCTACGCGATCGCCGGGACGATGAACATCGACCTGTCGAGCGAGCCCATCGGAACCGATCGCGAGGGCGGGGACGTGTACCTCTCGGACCTCTGGCCGAGCGATGCGGACGTGGCCGGGGCGGTGCGCGCCTCGCTCACCCCGGACCAGTTCACCCAGCGCTACGCCGAGGTGTTCACCGGTGACGAGCACTGGGCCGCGGTCCAGGTCCCCAAGGGCGAGACGTTCGACTGGAACCCCGCGTCCACCTACGTCTTGCAGCCCCCGTACTTCGAGACCCTCACGATGGAGACGTCGGCCGTGCAGGACATCGCCGGCGCCCGGGTCCTGGCGGTCCTCGGCGACTCGGTCACGACCGACCACATCTCCCCGGCCGGTGCGATCCGCCCGACGGTGCCCGCCGGCGAGTACCTGGTCGCGCACGGCGTCGCGGTCAAGGACTTCAACACCTACGGCACGAGGCGCGGGAACCACGAGGTCATGGTCCGCGGGACATTCGCGAACCTGCGCCTTCGCAACCAGCTCGCGCCGGGCACCGAGGGCGGGTTCACGACGAAGTTCCCCGAGCGCGTCGAAGAGACGATCTTCGCGGCGTCCGAGGCCTACCGCACGGCCGGGACCCCGCTGCTCGTCGTCACTGGCAAGGAGTACGGATCAGGATCGAGCCGCGACTGGGCGGCCAAGGGCCCGATGCTCCTCGGGGTGCGCGCGGTCCTCGCCAAGAGCTACGAGCGGATCCACCGCTCCAACCTCATCGGCATGGGCATCGCCGCCCTGCAGTTCCTGCCCGGCGAGGAGCTCGCGACCCACGGCCTCGTCGGGGACGAGACCTTCGACGTGGTGGGACTCGAGGCGTTGAACGACGGCACGCTGCCGAAGACGGTCACGGTCCGCGCCCGCAGGGATGACGGCTCCGTCGTCGAGTTCGAGGCGCGGCTGCGGATCGACACGCCGACCGAGGCGGACTACTTCCGCAACGGGGGCGTCCTCAACTACGTCCTGCGGATGCTGGCCTCGCGCTGACGTCCCCGGTCGGGGACGCAGTGCGGTTAGGCGGTGTCGAGGACCCGGAAGGCCTCAGCGAGCCGGCCCTTGGGCAGCCCGGCGGCCTTCGCCACGGCCTCGCCCCATTCGCGGAGCAGCTTGTCGATGCCGCCCGCATCCTTCAGCTGGCTCTGGTGGGACTTCAGTGCCTCGATCTTCTTGTCGATCGAGTCAGTGATGTCGACGACCATCGTCGGGCTGCTCGTCCCGCCGATCCACACCTGGCGGACCGTGTGGGGCGCGAGGCCCTCGTCGTTCGCGAGCGCAGGGAACGCGTGCGGGTTGCGGGCGTCGGGGTAGACGGCGCGGAGCGTCGCCTCGCCCGTGGCGAGGTGGTCGGGGTGCGACGCGTAGATGCGCTCGTAGTTGCGCTCGGGATTCTGGGTCAGCACGACGTCGGGCTTGAAGCTTCGGATCACGCGGGCGAGGTCCCTGCGAAGTCCGAGCGTCGGCTCCACGAGGCCGTCGGGGTAGCCAAGGAAGATGACCTCCGAGACCCCGAGGAACGAGGCGGCGGTGCGCTGCTCGGACTCTCGGAGCTTCGCGCGGTCGGCGCGCTCCATGACCAGCGCGTCGCCGCCAGCGTCGCCCGATGTCACGAGGCAGTAGGCCACATCCACGCCCTCGGACGTGAGTGTCGCAACCGTCCCGGCCATGCCGAAGTCGACGTCGTCGGGGTGCGCCGTGACGACGAGGGCCCTCTTGATCGAGTCGTCTCGCTCGTACTGTGCAGTTGCGGGCGGCGTGCGGGGATCCTGCTCGATCGCCCGCTTCGCGGCCTTCACCGGCTTGTCGGGCTTGGCTGCGTCAGCCTTGACCCGCTTCGCGCTCACAGAAGCGATTTGGAGGGGTCGGGCACGAAGTGCTCCAGGTCCGCCAGCGCCGGGTCGTTGGAGAAGATCTCGACGATCGGGAGGCTCAGCCCCACGCGCTTCATCGTGATGCCCGCCTCGACGACCTGGTTCCACATCAGCAGCGAGACGACGACCCCGGCCGAACCGGCACGAGCGGTGCGACCGGAGCGGTGCAGGTAGGCCTTCTGGTCCTCGGGCGGGTCGTAGTGGATCACGACGTCGACCGCGTCGATGTGCAGGCCCCTGGCGGCCACGTCCGTGGCGACGAGCACGCGCAGCTTGCCGCTCGAGAACTCGGAGAGCGCACGCTCGCGCTGGGACTGGCGGAGGTCGCCGTGGATGGCCCCGGCGGTGACGCCCTCCTTCTCCAGTTGCTGGACCAGTCGGTCGGCGCCTCGCTTCGTGCGCGCGAAGATGAGGACCTTCTCATTCGCACGGCAGATCGCCGCGACGACCTTGATCTTGTCCATCTGGTGGACCTGGAAGAAGTGGTGGACCATGTTCGAGACGGTCTGCGTGTCGCTCGCGACCTCGTGGAAGACCGGGTTCGACAGGTACCGCTTCACGAGCCGGTCCACGGCGCCGTCCAGGGTCGCGGAGAAGAGGAGCGTCTGGTGGGGACGGCCGGTGACGCGCCGCAGCACCCACTCGACCTGGGGCATGAAGCCCATGTCGGCCATCCGGTCGGCCTCGTCGAGGACCAGGACATCGAGGTCCTCGACGGCCAGCTCGCCGCGGTCACCGAGGTCGATGAGCCTGCCGGGCGTCGCGATGATGATCTCGCACCCCTTGCGCAGGTGGCGGATCTGCTTCTCGATGTCGGCACCGCCGTAGACAGCGACCACGCGCAGCCCGAAGTCCGCTGCCAGCGGGCCGAGTACGTCGAAGACCTGCACGGCGAGCTCGCGGGTCGGCAGCAGCACGAGCCCTCGCGGCTTCGATGGGCGGCCCTTCAGGGGGACCACCGTGCCGTCGGGCCCGGCGAGCTCAGCGGCGAGCCGCTGCAGCATCGGCAGGCCGAATGCGAGCGTCTTGCCCGAGCCTGTCTTGGCCTTGCCGCAGACATCGCGCCCGGCGAGCGCGTCGGCGATCGTCATCGCCTGGATGGGGAACGCGGTGGTGATCCCCTTGTTGGCGAGCGCCTTGCAGAGCTCCTCTGCGACGCCGAGGGACTCGAAGGTCTGCTCGGTCGCGTAGACGTCGGAATCGGATACGGGCTTTCCAGGGGCTTTGAGGGCCTCAGTCATTGTCACTCAGTTCAGGGGGTTCTGTTCGGGCCCGCTTGACCGAAGTGTCCTGGGCCCCGCACACCTCTGGGTCCAGAGGAGGCTCAGGGCCATTCTACCCACCATGGGGCCAATTCGCGCGTCATTGAACTCGTGCGTGCCGCAGAACTGCTGGCCCCTATGGCTGGATCCGGCTGAGGTCAGTCTCGGAATGCAGTTTCGTCAGGGAACGCGCCAGCCTCTCTTGGCTCGCGAAGGAATTTGATCAGAGGTTCGATCGCCAATGCTATTGCAGATCCAACCAGCACAATCTGCCAGAAGAAGGCTGGTAGATCACCTCGAAATTCGCTGTGATGCCACGGGAACTTGGCGAACGCGAGAGTGGCAAGGAAGAGCCATGCGACTAGATAGATACGAATCCTCTTTCGGAAGAGGTCAGTAGCCACGATCAGCAATGCGATGAGCGTCAATGTGAACGGAAGCGCGAGATGAAGAGGAAGTGCCCAAGGCGTCCAATTTGAGACGAGCCCCCAAGAAACCGGGTTATACGCGAGTGCGACCAGCCCAAGCCACGCAATAAATTCACCGCGAATGCGACCGCAGGCGACTTCGAGCATGAGCAAGAGCACCGCCACCGCCATGAAGTACCAGCCAAAGAGATTTTGTTCGAAGACGAGCCGCAGCGAGATCGAGAGCGCCATGATCGAGCAAAGGGCGATCGGCTCAAGCGTCGCGGCGCCCAGTCGACCTTTCGCCCACCATGCGATGCCCATCGCCGCCACGATTGGGACGAGTCGAGAGAACACGAAGAAGAGCGGACCGGGGAGGTGCAACTCCCACAGCAGGGTGCCGCCGAATGAAGGTGTATTGCCCGAACCGATCAAGATTGATCTGACCACTCTTCCTGATGTCGCCACAACCAATGGGAGGCTCACAAGTGCTGCCGAGAGAACTGCGCATCCGGTCAGCCTGGCCTTCCGATCAAGTGGCGCCAAGACGAAAAGAGGCGCCGCCACGAGCAGCGCAAACTGTTGCGAGACCACCGCCAATCCGATCAGGACGCCAGCCCACCCCCAACTTCCACGCCTGGCGAGGGCGAGACCTCCCAGTATCAACCCCATAGAAACGAGATCCTCTGGATGGAAGAAGCTGACAAGGCACATCTGGACCGGAGGCAAACACGCAAGGAGGATCAGCGAGAACGGCTCCCATCTGCTTCTGCCTCGACCCGATGCCCGGATCAGGGCGACGGCGCCGGCCATCAACACGAACCAGCTTGCGTACCCAATCCTCACCGTCGGCGTGGCCGCTGCGGAGAGCACGGACCATCGAAACATTGCGACAAGTGCGGTGGAGCAGTTATGTCCCAACTGCGCCTGACTCGGGAATGCAACAACATGGCCGATTCGGGTCAAGGCCGCCAATCCGCCCGACAGCAATGGATACAGCGGGGACATGAAAACGGCGGGCCTTGCGATGGGCGGGAAGTGTCCTCCCGTGATCGGGGAGTACGAGCAGGCGAAGCGTCCGTGGGCGATTGACCATGTGCTGTATGCGGATTCGGCTACGTCCTTCTCTGTCGGTCCACCCAGAAGCCATGCCACTCCGAAGAACGACGCCGTTGCAGCCAGCCACCCGATGAAGCACTGGGAGGCCGAGAGTGGGCGATCCAACCAAGAATCCTCTGATGCGCTGCGAATAGGTTCATTCCGTGGGAGCAGAGAAGTCATGGCAATCGAGCGCAAATGGTAGTGGCTTCATGTCATTTTCCCAGGACACCAGTGACTCAAACTCACTGTGAATCGTCACCTCTCGTAGCGAAAGCCTCACTGGTTCCTCATGCAATCGACCGTTTGCCCATTAATTCGGGTGTGTATCCAGCCCGAATGGCACGACACCGTACGAGGCAACTAGTAGGCAGAGCCCCGCAGAATGACCGACGACGGACCGCCTGCGGCGCCTCAATTCATCACCAGTGCATCCTCATCGGGTGTCCAAGCGAAGATCACGCCCCTGGTCGTCGACGTCAGATGGCGTTCAGTCTCCAGCGAAGACGCCAGACCTGTTGGGGCGCCGGACACTCACTGGCATTGCATTGCAGACATGTCGGACTTCCTCTCCTGCATTCCTACGAAGCAAACGTGGAGTTCCCCAAGGCAGGGATCGTTCATTGCGTCACGCACCCACAAATGTTCGATATCCCGATGACATTGCCGTGACTGCGTACCTCAGGCAGAAGGGCTCCTTGGACTTCTTGCCGCGCACAGGCCTCTCGAGGACTCCGGTGCGTATATCCAGACCGAATCATTGAGTCTGGGCTCACCGACCAGTCGGTAGTGCCCGCCAAAAATGGAGTCTTCCGGTGCAGGGTCGACTGATACGACGACAGATGGCTTGTCGAGAAGGACAGCTCGTCCGAGGGGAGACGACTGGAGATACCAGGTCGTGTCTTGCACGCCCCAACGTTGTTTCATTGAGGAAGGGGCATCCCTCGCAATTGCCGAGTCGGTGAGGCCCCGAAGGTCCAGGAGCCTTAGATCCTGACGTGCGAAGCCCAGATATCCAATCTCCGTTGAAGCCACCAACGTTCCGCGAGGAAGGCACTGAAGGAGTGAAGGGATCAGCGCCCAGTCGTTCGAGAGCGGATACTGCCCCGACTTTATGAGTGACTCGTCTCCAAGACCATTGATCCTTGATATCGGAGCATTTACTCTCACGAGCGGAATGATCGATGTAGAAACCAGCAGGAGTGACATGACCAGCACGGGGGATCTACCGAGCCTGGATCCCCAGGCCCGCTCGAGGAGCGAGGTGAACTCAATGGCCCCGAGAACCTCGATTGCGATGAACGGGATTGCTGCGGGCGCCAGAAACCTCCCACCGACCATCCAGTCTCCACCGGATTTCAAGATGAACAGTACCTGTCCAACAACCGCGGCAACCAAGTAACCGCATCGACGGAATCGGAAGAACACGGCGACCGTGCCTGTCGCAAAGAAGAGACACTGCAGGATCAGGACGAAATTGAGCTGCCGCCCAATAGGCCCTATGGGCTGGAGGGCTCCGCTGAGGTACGTATAACCAAGACTGATAGATCGTCCAAGCGGCATATCCTTCGCGTAGTACGTGTTGGGCAAGATGGAATCAAAGAGAATCAGTTCTCCGATTGCAGTTAGTCCGACACCAATCACTGCTCCGACGAACCATTTGGCTCTCCGCGATACGTCGATGCTGCGTTCCACGACGAGTCCCGCTAGGGCCATGCATGCTAAGGGTGCGATCGCATCGGGACGCGCCAAGATTGCCGCGAAGGCGAAGGTCCCAACGACGAACGACGAGCAGCCTTCGGTGCCCCGGACGAGCCGACTCGCAACGGCGATCAGGAGCCACATCTCGAGAGACGTCTCTAGGCCGTTCCCGGATGCAAATGCGATCACTGCGCACGTAGACACGGCCAGACAGCCTGCCCTGCGCGCCCACACGGGAATGTCAAGGTTGAAGAGCAGTCGTCCGCCCTCTCGCACGGCTAGGAATCCGAAGACGACTGATGCGAACTTCATCTTCAACATCGCAAGACCACCCGGCGCCAGGTAGGCAATCACCGCGACCAACAGATCCAGTGGACTTGTGAAGCCTTGGACATGCTGTCCGGAGTTGAAAGCCAGCCCCTCTCCGTGAACGAGGTTTGCGGCGTATCGAAGTGTGATGAATCCGTCGTCTGGAGTGACTGCGAAAGTCAGTGCCACCGCGATGAAGAATGGGATGTACAAGAAGATGGCGTTTTCGCGCCTCGCACGCAGACGTGCCTGCAGTTCCGGGTCTCGCTCACGTTCGCGTGCATCGGCTCGTAGTACTGCCATCAGATCTCCGAACCTCTGACTAGGCGCCGCGGCTTCGACTCGGCCACGTACTTCTGCGAACAGTAGCGGCCATGTTGGGACGGAAATGGCACTCACCATGTTTCTCGGTCGAGCCAAATCGACGCTGCGTGGACAAATTCGTGAGCCAGCGTCAATTGATCGATGCCTGATTAATGGCCATGAAGTTCATGGCCGCGGGCAACGGAAGGCAACGCGTCGTCTTCGTTGGCGTCAGTCTCGAGCAACCGCAATGAGCGCCGAGTCCTCTCGTGAACGGATAAAGGAACGCAACGGTAGGACTGCCATGACGAGTGCACCAGCAACAAGCACAACCTGGAATGTCCAGATGGCAAGCCAACCTCTTACTGGATCGTTTCCCCACGGCAATGGATAGAAGTACAACGCGTTCAGCGCAACCCACCCAACGAGGTACACGCTTATTCTCCCTTGCATGATCTCCAGCAAGACGAGGGCTACGGCAACAGCCATGAAGTAGTACCCGAAGAGATTCTCTTCGAATACAAGTCTGAAGCAGAGCGAAGTTGCAATCACTGAAAGCATCGGTACTGGCTCAAGAACATCAGGCCCAAGTCGTCGGACAGCCCACCATGCGAGCGTCATCGAGAGCGCAATCGGAAGAACCCTTGAGATCACGAAGAGCATCGCTCCCGATAGATGCGTTTCCCAAAGCACGGTTCCCCCGAATGACGGGGTGTTGCCCGTCCCGACGAAGATTGCACGCAATACATGGCCCGAAGTAGCCACAGCCAACGGCAGTGAGAGGGCAGCCACTGCACATGCGCCAGAGAGCACGAACGTGACCCTTCGCGATCGCGGAGTCATGACGAACAAGGGGGCCGCGACCAATACGGCGTACTGCTGGGTCATGAGTGCCAGTCCGATGAGCACGCCTGCCCAGATCCATCGATCACATCTACCGCACCCCAATGCGGCGAGTGCGAAGCCCATGGCAACCAGGTCCTGAGGGTGGAATGTGTACTGGACACACATGAATACGGGAGGCAGACAGGCGACAATCAGAAGGGCCGTGGGTTCCCATCCGCACTTGCCACGACCTGATGCCCGCAGGAGCACGATGATGCCTGCCATGAGCGCGAGCCAGCTCAGATAGCCGATGTTGAGGGTGTGCCAGATCGAGTTGGACCGGAGGGACCACTGGTACATGGCATTGACGGCGTTTGAACAATGGGGGCCCATCTGCGCCGTCGATGGAAAGGGAGCGGAGTCTCCTATCCTCGACATCCAGGCGACTGCGCCGGCAAGCAGCGGGTACAGCGGCGCTCCGAACGCAAGGTTCCCGGCCCCACCCGCGGGGTAGGCGCAGGACCAGTGACCATGGGCGATCGCCCACGTCGAATAGACCGACTCGACTGCGTCACCAACATTTGGTCCATGCAGCAACTTGGTCAATCCACCAAACACTGCAGTCGCAGCCAGCCATCCCAGCGCGCACCACCATGCCGACAGCGGTCGTGTCAGCCAGGAAAGGTGGTCTGGAGCCCCGTTGACTTCATCTTCGAGAGTCGGAGTGGTCATGGCCAGCCGGTGCAAATTCTAATGGTCTCGCCTACCGATCCGCGGGTTCATCGGGTGCATGAGGGGAAGAATTCCCAGGGCAGATCAATCCAGGTTGACCAGACTGACAAGGAACCTCGCTCACTGGGCCAACACCCGCGACAGCAAGGCGCTGAACCGACTCCTAGCATTCACTTCAACGGCCAATGAAGGGATGACGATGACTCGACTAGAAACGGGCGCCAAGGCGCCGGCTTTCGCTCTTCCGGACGCTGACGGAAACAAGATTGCCCTCAAGGACTATCTCGGCACGAAGGTCGTCGTGTACTTTTACCCGGCCGATGACACGCCAGGTTGCACCAAGGAGGCGTGCCAATTCAATGAGAACCTCAAAGCGTTCGACCGATCAGGCGTGACCGTGCTCGGCATCTCACCCGACGGCGCCGAGAAGCACCAGCGATTCATCACAAAGTACAAGCTCAGGTTCCCGCTCCTCACGGACGAGACCCGTTCAGTGATGGAGAAGTATGGCGCTTACGGAGAAAAGGTCCTCTACGGCAAAAAGACCGTCGGGGTTATCCGCTCGACGTTCATCGTCGACGAAAAGGGCAAGATCGCCAAAGCGTGGTACTCGGTCAAAGCCGATGGCCACGCCGCGAAGGTGCTCGAGGCGCTCGACTGATCAGCGCTTGCGTGCGTGTCGCGCCTGCGCCTCGTGGTAGCGGCGCCAGCGATGCACGACAGCGAAGACGAGAACGATAACGACGACCGCCGCGATCACGTAGCCCGCGCTCCCGAACCAACGCAACACCGTGTGCCAACTACTCCCCGCCTCGTAGCCGATCACTGAGATCACGGTGACCCATACAGCGGCGCCGATCGTCGTGAGCACGAGGAAGGGCGTCCTCCGGACCCGGGCGACGCCAGCGCCGAACCCCACGAACGCACGAACGAACGGGATGACCTGGCCGACGCCGACGGCGCCGTCGCCCCACCGGTGGAACCACGCGTGCGCCCTGTCGAGGTCCTCGTGGCTCAGCAGGACGAACTTGCCATACCGGTCCACGAATGCACGGCCTCCGTAGCGACCGACCAGGTACGCCACGAACGACCCTGCAACCGTGCCGAGGACGCCGACGACGATCACCGCCCACAGCTGGAGGTGCTTGTCGGTCACGAAACCGGTGGAGCACAGCGCCCCGGCGAATCCGAAGGTGATCTCCGATGGGATCGGGATGCACATCGCGCCGAGGAAGGCCAGCACGAGGACGGCAAGGTACCCGTAGTTCGAGATGAAGCTCTGCATTCGGCCCATTCTTCCGCATCGCGGCGGCGACCCAAGTCATGAGACGTCCCCCACCGGTGGCACCGCCTCCCTGGGTTGCGGGAATGACGTGCCGCAGGCCGGTCGGTAGTGTGGGCGCATGACCCTGGAGAAGCCACACTGGAAGGAGCTCTTCACCGATGTCGTGACTTCCGGGCTGTGCACTGGGTGCGCCGCGTGCATCGTCGCCTGCCCCCACGACGTGCTCGACTACGACACGACTGAGGGCCACTACAAGCCCTTCCACCTCGACATCGACGGCGGCCTCGAGGACTGCACGCACGGTGAGAAGGGCTGCACCCTCTGCACGCGGGCATGCCCTCGCTTCCGCGATTGGGAGACCGAGATCGACACGTTCCGCTTCGGCCGCGAGCGTGAGGATTCCGAGGTCTTCGGCGTCGCCGCGGACGTCGTCCTCGCGCGGGCCGCCGATCCGGTGGTGAACGACGTCGGCCAGGACGGCGGTTTCGTCGCGGCCCTGCTCATCTACGCGCTCGAGCACGACGAGATCGACGCGGCGCTCGTCTCGGGACTCGAGGGTGACGGGTCCACCTGGCAGACGGTGCCCATGGTCGCTCGCACCCGCGAGGAGGTGCTCGCCACGTCGGGGTCCCGGTACACGTACTCGGCGAACCTGCTCGCGTACCCGCAGGCCGTCGAGGGAGGCGCAGAGCGGATCGCCCTCGTCGGCATGGGCTGCATGACATCAGCCCCCGGCGCGATGGGTGCGCGCAAGGCGGGGAAGATCGCCCGGCGGCTGTCCCTCACGATCGGGCTCCTCTGCTCCAAGACGTTCGACGACGCGATCTTCGAGGAGCTCTTCGAGGCCCGCTACGGGGTCGAGCGCTCCCGCATCAAGAAGATGAACATCAAGGGTGTGTTCCAGCTCTGGCTCACTGATGGCACCTACGTCGAGGTGCCGCTCAAGGAGGCCCACGAGTGGACCCGCGAGGGCTGCACGCACTGCCCGGACTTCGCCGCCGAGCACGCCGACCTCTCGACAGGGGGCATCGGCGAGTACAACGACTGGACCCTCGTGGTGGTCCGCACGGACCGGGGGCGCGACCTCCTCGCGGGCATGCTCGCCGACGGCGCAATCGAGATCCGTCCCGGCGATGATGACCCGGGTGCAATCGCCCTGATGCGCAAGCTCGCACGCGTCAGCCGCAGGCGGTGGCCCGAGACGGCCGTGAGTGCACCGGGTCGTCTCCCCGCTCCGGCGAACTGAGACCATGGCCGCCACGCAAGCCCAAGGACACCTCCTGCATCATCGTGCTCGTCCGGCACGGGAAGACCGCAACGACCGGCACGATCCTGCCGGGACGTGCGCCAGGACTGCACCTCTCGGAGGTGGGACGCGGCCAGGCAGAGGCTGTCGCTGCGCGACTCTGTGGCCTCAGCAGGCCACCCGCCGCCGTCTACGCCTCCCCGCTCGAGCGTGCACAGGAGACCGCGGCACCCATCGCGAAGGCGCTTCGACTCCGCGTCCGGACGGCATCGGACCTCGATCGAATGCGACTTCGGCGAGTGGACGGGAAAGCGACTCTGCGGCGCTTCGTCGTCGACCCGAGTGGCGATCCGTGATCTCGGCGCCGAGCACGTTCCGGTTCCCCAAGGGCGAGAGCTTCAGCGAGATGCAGACGAGGGCGTGGGGATCGGTGATCGACCTCGGCGCACGCCACCCCGGCGAAACGGTCGTCGCGGTCAGCCACGCGGACCCGATCAAGGCCGTCGTCGCCACCGCGCTCGGGGTCCCGCTCGACCTGTTCCAGCGGACCGCGATCTCCACCTGCTCGGTGAGCGCGATCGTCGTGGGCGCAGGCTCGCCCTTCGTGCTCTGCGTGAACTCGCTCGGTGACCTCGCGGAGCTCGCGCCCTCGTGATCCATCGGCTGGAGCACCCGGACCGGGTCACGGTCGGCACGATCGGCGAGGTCGGATCCCGGCTGTTCCTCCTCCAGGCACGCGAGGGCCGGCGCCTTGTCGTCGTCAAGGTCGAGAAGGACCAGATCGCGATCCTTGCGTCGTGGCTCGCCCGCGTCGTCCGCGAGATGGCGAGGCCCGGCCACCTCGAGGTCGACGTCGAGCTCGAGGCCGAGTACGAGGTCGACCTCGTCGCCGGGGAGATCACCGTCGGGATCGACGAGGAGGCTGAGACCATCGAGGTCACGATCGAGTCCGCCGAGGAGGACGGCGACACCCTGGTCGTGACGCTGACGAAGGAGCAGGCCGCCGCCTTCGCGATCCGAGGCGTCCAGCTGATCGAGGCGGGCCGGCCCCCGTGCCCGCTGTGCGGCCTCCCGCTCGATCCTCGCGGACACGACTGTCCGAGGACGAACGGATACCGCGCGCCCATCCGGTGATCGAGCTCCCCACCGAGCAGGCGGCCGAGGTCCTGAGGGACGGCGACCTCGAGATCCACGGTCGCATCTCCGCGTCCTCCAACACGACCCTCCTCGTGACCGCTCGGTTGGGCGGTCACGAGCTGCTGGGCGTCTTCAAGCCCGAGCGGGGGAGCGGCCGCTCTGGGACTTCCCGCCCGGACTCTGGCGCCGGGAGGTCGCGGCCTACGAGCTCGCCGGCCTCCTCGACTTCGACTGCGTGCCCCTCACCGTCGCGCGCGACGACCGGGACTACGGCCCCGGATCCGTCCAGCTGTGGGTCCACGAGGACGGCGTGGAGCACTACCTGACGCTGGTCGACCGTGCCGAGCTCGCACCGTGGTTCCGGGCGCTGGCCGCATTCGACGTCGTCGCCAACAACACGGACCGCAAGTCCGGCCACGTGCTGATCGACGACGAGCGGTGCTGGGCGATCGACAACGGCCTGTGCTTCCACGTCGACGACAAGCTCCGGACCGTGATCTGGGAGTTCGCCGGCGAGCCGATCGAGGCCAGCATGCTCGAGCGCCTCGCAGCCGTGGCGGACGGAGGAGGTCGGGCAGCTGCGAGGCCTCCTGGCCGCCGAGGAGGTCGCTGCGACCCAGCGACGGGCACGCGACCTGGTCGAGGCCGGCGTCCTGCCCGAGCCCGACGAGGACGCGCCGTATCCGCCGTGGCCCTGGCCGATTGTCTAGGAGGCGGGCCAGCTGATCCCGAGACCCCCGACGGTCGAGGCGCCGAATGTGGTGATGGCGTCGTCGAGGTCGAGCGGCAGGGTCGGCGCCCGGCGTTCGCCGACGAGCGACAGCTGATCAGCGGGCACGATCCAGCACACCTCGAACTCGAGGCCGTCGGGGTCGTGGACGTAGAGCGACTTGGTCGTCCCGTGGTCAGACGCCCCGACGAGCGCACCCATCGCCGACAGTGTGGCCGCGAGCTGCTCGAGCTCGGTCAGGGTCTCGACCTCCCATGCGAGGTGGTACAGGCCGACGGTCGTTCGGCCGGCACCGCTCGTGCCCGCATCGTCCCCGATCTCGAAGAGGCCGAGGTCGTGGTCGTTGGTCGACCCCGATGCGCGGAGGAACGCGGCCCCCGGGAACTGGGTCAGGACCTCGAAGCCGAGCGCCTCGCGATAGAAGGCGACGGAGCGCTCGACATTTCGGACGTAGAGGACGGCATGGTTCAGGCGGCGCACTGGCATGGGGTGTTCTTACACCACGGCGATCCCGTGCTCAACACCGAGGCTCGGGTCGCCCATGCGCGTCGCGCGGTGCGTCCACAGCACGGAGCTCCCGTCCGATGAAACTCGGACGATCAGCTTCCGCGAGGGCGGAAGTTCCTCGGCAGGGTCAGGTAGCGGTTGAGCGCATCGAGCGTCGCCTTCGCGGCGGAGCGCGAGGTCCCCGTCCGACTGCGCGATGCCGATCCGGTCGACATCGTGCAGGTTCGAGCGCAGCGTGACCATGACCGGCCATCCGCGCTCCGTCGCGACGTTGACGGCACCGATCAGGTGGTAGGGAACATCGAAGCCGAGGTCGCGGAGCGCAGCGAGGGTCGCCTCGACCCCCCCGATGAGCGGGCCGCTCGACGACCGACCGGTCCCGATCGCGCCCTCGAAGTTCAGCTGGACCTCGCAGGCGTTCTCCGGCCCCTCGAACGCGGCGCGCACGAGCGCGACACGACCGTTCTCGCCGATCCGGTCGGCGGTGTCGAGATCCGCATCCTCGACCGTGACGACCGCATCGGGGAAGTAGAGGCTCGCGATCTGGAGCGCCACACCCTGGATCGAGCCTGGGTCCTGGCCGTGGACGATGAGGGTCACCGAATCGACGTCGCCGTTCTCACGATGCCCCATGCCGACGTTCAGCACGCCGGGGAGCGAGCGCAGCTCGAGTTCGAAGTCCTCCTCGGTCGGAGGCATCACGCGTGGTCCCGCGCCTTCTTCTCGTAGAGGCGCGCGTCGGCGATCCGGAGCAGCTCGTCGGGGTTCGAGGAATCCCTCGGCGACGATGCGGTCCCGATCGTGAAGGCGACCGACTTGCCGCTCATGGCGAGACGCGAGCTCAGCCGGTCGGTGAACCCGGAGACCTCGTTGCTCTCCGCGTTGCTCAGGATCACGGCGAACTCGTCGCCGCCGATCCGCGCGGCGGTGTCTCCCCGGCGAACGGACTGGCGCAGGGCGAATCCGAACGTGCGCAGGAGGTCATCGCCGACGGCGTGGCCGGAGTTGTCGTTGACCGCCTTGAACCCGTTCAAGTCTGCGAGGACGAGCGTGAAGTGCCAGCCGTAGCGGGAGCTCTGCACTGCGGCCGTGTGCAGGGCCGTGTCGAAGTAGCGCCGATTCGCGATATTCGTCAGGGGATCGTGCGCAGCGCTGTAGCGGGCGTAGTGCAGCGATAGGGACAGCCGACAGGCCGTGTGCACGGCGTCGCGCTCTCCGAAGGGCACGATGTCCGGGTCGCAGTAGACCCCCGGGATGCTTCCCAGCTTCGCGAGCTGCTCTGCATCCACTGTCTCCCGGCCGAGCCGGAAAGCCTGCGGGCCCATTGCCCCGTCCGTGATGACAACGACCGCGTCCTTCAGGCCGTGGCGCTCGGCCAGGAGCTCGAGGACCGAGTACACGAAGCTGATGCCGAGCTCGCCCGTCGAGAGCTCGTCGATCATCGTCTGGAACAGCCACGGCTCGTACGCGTGCCCGAATGCATCGGCGTGCTCGACCGTTGCACCGCTCATGGAAGGCACAGCTTGCGGTGCCGACGAGCGATTCACGAATCCCACTATGCCCCAGCGACAGGCTCGAGCTTCACCATCCCCGCACGACGAAGTGCAGCGAGGGGCGCCGCGCCCGCTCGCAGCATGGATTCGAGGTCGACAGGGGCCACTGCCTTGGAGATGAGGTGGCCCTGGCCCCGATAGCAGCCGAGGTCGAGCAACTTGTCGATCACGGTGCCGGACTCGATGCCCTCGGCGATGACGCCGAGGTTGAGAGCGCCACCGAGGCGGATGATCGACTCAACGATCGCGCGGTCATAGGGATCCGACGTGATGCCTGCAACGAATCCCATGTCCAGCTTGAGCATGTCGACCGGCAGGTGCTTCAGCTCCGACATCGAAGCGAACCCGGTCCCGAAGTCGTCGATGGCGACCTCCACGCCGAGCTCGCGGAAGCCCCGCAGGATCCCGGCCGTCCGCTCCACCTGCTGGAGCACGGCGTGCTCGGTGATCTCGATGCACAGCCGGTTACCCGGGATCCCGTGCGTCCGGAGGCAGTTCTCCACGAATGTCACGATGTCGCCGGCCGCGAACTCCGCCGGGGACATGTTCACCCGGACGAGGAACTCGATGTCGGGGTAGTCCCGCCGCCACTCGGAGAGTTGCCTGCAGGCCTCCTCGAAGACCCACTGCCCCATGTCGACAACGATGCCGGTCTCCTCGGCGACCTTGATGAACTTCGCGGCCTCGAGGAGTCCCTGGGTCGGGTGCTGCCAGCGGACGAGTGCCTCGACCGCAAGTAGGCGACCAGTCCTCAGGTCGACCTCGGGCTGGAAGTGGAGGCGGAGGTCCCCGTTCTCCACCGCATCGCGGAGGCACAGCTCCATGCTCGAGCGGTCGTTCACGGCCTCTCGCAGCACATCGTCGAAGACGACCGCCCTGTTGCCGCCCTGCGTCTTCGCCGAGTACAGCGCGACGTCGGCCCAGCCGAGCAGGTCCACGCTGCTGTCGTCCTCGGGCTTCGCGAGCGCCACGCCGATGCTCGCTGTGTGGCTGATCTGCTGGCCCGCGATCTCGATCGGCTCCGCCGTGACCTGGAGAATCCTGTAGGCGCTCGAAAGGACCTCGAGCTCGCTGTTGGCCTTGTCGACGAGGATGACGAACTCGTCCCCACCGAGCCTCGCGGCGAAGTCGGCGCCGCGGATGCTGGTGCGGATCCTGTCCGAGATCGTCGTGAGAAGCCGGTCGCCGTTGGCGTGGCCGAGGAAGTCGTTCATGACCTTGAAGCGGTCCAGATCCACGAGCAGGACCGCCGTCGAGCGATGCGCGTCGAGACGGGTCTTCAACTCCTGGAGCAGTGCCCGGCGGTTCGGCAGGCCGGTCAGGTCGTCATGCGTCGCGTTGTAGACCGTCTGCTCCTCGGCTTCGATGCGGCCCTGAAGCTGGACGAGCATGGACGCGACGGCCTGGAGCGCATTGATCTCGGCCTTGCCCCAGGCGTGCAATTCGAAGTGCAGGAACGCAAGGACGCCCCACGTCGCGTCGCCGAGCAGGAGCGGGACCGCTGCGCCGTCAGCCAGGTGGACGCCGGTGGCGTCGACGATGCGATCCATGTACTCGTCATTGGCGTTGGTGACGCCGTTCAGGTACGGCTCGCGGAGGTGCTCCATGGCGGCAAAGATCGGGTCGGAGGAGAACGGCACCTCGCCGAGCGGATCGGGATCCGGCACGTTCTCGCGGATCGGCCACTCGGCCTCGAGGATGCTGAGCCCGCGCGCGGGGTCGTTTCGGCGCAGCAGCGCGACGTCTGCCCCGAGGAACTCCGCGAGCTCGCGGGTCGTCCAGTTCAGGACCTCTTGGCGGGTCCTCGCGGATGCCGACATCAGCTGCTCTGCAACCCGAGCGACGAGCGCGTCGAGTCGCTTCTGGTACATGAGGACGCTCTCATGGGTCGCCAACGTCGCGACGTGGCTGAAGAGGCCCGCGAACGAGCGGGTGAGCGAGCGCTCCCGATTGGACCACGTCCGGCCCGGCCTTGCCACGACCAGCGCGCCGACGGTGTCCTCCTCCTGCACCTCGATGGCGTCGACGAGGACCCCCCACTCCACGCCTGAGACGACGCAGGAGAACGGGGCGATCAGGTCGTGACCCTTCAGCTGGCTCCGGACCCGGTCGCGGATTGCCTCGAACACCTCTTCTGAACCGGGCCGAACGAGCGGCTCGAGGTCGAATCCCGGCAGCTCCTGGTCGGTTTGGGTGATGACCGCGACGATCTCGGTCCCCGGGACGACCTGGAGGAGCGTCTCGACGACAAGGCGCGTTTCCTCATCTGCGCTCTTGGGGAGGGTCTGATTGGGATCTGACACGGATATCACGCCTTCAGAGTCATGAGCCCCGGGAGAACGGGGTCGCGCAACGGCTGCGTTGTCAAAGGATCGTTACTCAGCCGCCATTCTCGCACACGACTTCTGGCGAGGAAACCCCTAATTTCAGCTCGAGTGGCCGTTGGAGGCCACCGTCGAACTCGCAAAGCTGGGCCCCCTGCTGAGGACATGGGCCAGTGGCAGCCGCGCGCTCGGCACAGTCGGAGGTGGGGCGTGGAGGACCCGGAAGTTGAGGGCCATCGTCTCACCCTCCTCGAGGCTCCACAGCTCGGAGAACCGCTTCTGAAGCTCGAAGATCTCCTCGAGGTGGCGCTCCCCCACGAGGCTGACCAGATCGCGGTCATCCTGCGCGTACAAGAAGAGCGGCGCCCAGGGTTGGAGCGCGAGCCCATGGTGCTCGGCAGTCAGCCAGAAGCGCTCCACGGCCGCTCCACCGCGCACGTACGAGACCGAATCCGGCCGCGGCACGGTGACCAGCGCCAGCGCGGAACTGGACTGCACCATGACCTGCGTTCGCAGCCCGAGGGCGTTGCCGGCGCGCCATTCGGCGAGGTGGGCCATGACCTCGGGTCGCCGGATGATCTCGAGCAACGCGATCCCAGTCGGGTCCATCTCGAGGGTCCGGATGTCGATGCCCTCCTCGACGGAATCCTGGCCCGGGAACTTGAGCTCCGAGACCATCTCGTCGTGCACCTTCGGGCTGAGGAAGCGCAGGCGGTCCGAGGCGGCGAGGAGCGACGAGCATTCCGCGATCTGGTCCCGGTCCGTGAGGAACCGCAGTCGCGCGCCCTCGCGCTCGACCCCCTTGCTGAGCAGCTGCAGGACGCTCTGATCGATCTCCTCGGGCTGACCCATCCGCCGATTGGTCGCCCGAGTCCGCACCCGCGGATTGAGCGGTGCTATCTGTGGATCCGAATCGGATCCGAGCTGCATGGTCGCGACGTGGTGCGAATGGCGACCCTCCGGGAAGAGCTGCACGGGTCCGAGGCTCTTGAGCGAGGCCGCCGCGACCCTCGCGTTGAAGAGCGCCGCGCCGAGCGCAACGAAACTGCCCCGGTACTTGACGTCCATGGTGCTGCTGCGCTCGGGAACCATGTAAAAGCGGATCTCGCGAGGATCGGCCTCGAATCGCCACGGCTGCACGTTGCCTCCGGACGGTGCCCTTCGCGCGGCATCCACGATGAGCTCGATTGGATCATCCCCATCCGGAGGAGGATCGTCGGGCAGCGGCGCCCGCTGATCCTCTTCGGCGCTGGTGTCGACCTCGACGGGCCGAATGCCGGCAAGGACCTCCTCCATGTCGAAGCGGACCCGCCCCGACGGCAGGTCGCCGTCGAGCCCGAACCGGCGGACCGCCGCGGCAGCGGTGGCAGCGCCGAGTGTGACTTCGCTGCCCAGCTGTGGCCATCCCGTGATCGTCTGTCCCACCTCGAAGAGGGAAGCCGCGCCGCGCGAGGAGCCGTCTCTCGGCCCGATCATCCGGATGAGGTAGGGCGTCTTCTGCTCGATGGGGAGGTTCGCGAGGTCCGTGGCGTCGAGGTCGCCCAGGATTCCGTGGAAGAGAGGTCTGTTGGGCTCGAGGTCGAACCGCTCCACGTCCAGGACGCCACGATCCGTCGTCTCCATGAGGACCGGAATCCGACGGGCTCTGGCCTCCTCGCGGACGAGGAACTTCGTGTCCAGGGAGTCGCACTGCTCGATGACGAGGTCGAGGCCATCGAGGAACTCCCCGAGGTTGTCCTGCGTGATGCCTTCGGTGTTCACGATGACCCGCAGGTACGGATCGATCTCGCTGATCCGACGCGCAGCCACGATGGCCTTGTTGATGCCGATGTCGAGAACGGAGCCGGGGATCCTGTTGAGGTTGGAGAGTCCGATCGTGTCGAAATCGGCGAGGCGGAGCTCCCCCACCAGTCCCTCCATTGCAAGGAGGTGGGCGATCGAGTGCCCCGAGCTGAGCCCCACGACCCCGATTCGCAACGTGCGGAGCCGAGCCTGCTCGGCGCTGGTCAGCTTGTTCCGGTTGCGGTCGAGGCGAAGCGCCGCGAACGCCCGTGGGCCGAGCAGGCGGACGACTGCACGCCGCCAGGGGTAGCAGACCCACCGCTGTGCCTCTTCAAGGTGGGCGCTCGTCGGCGGCGGCTTCATCTCGGCAAGCTGCTCGCGCTGCTCGGAGAGCCGATCGAGGACCTGCAGGGACGGGTCCTCGCGCAGGACGCGAAGGACCTCACGCTGGACCCTACTGCTCACATCCAGCACCATCGGCCGGTAGGCGCGGGTCCACGTTGAGTCTGGCCCCACCGAGATTGGACCGAGGTGCAGGGGCCCGCGGGAGAGCTGCTCTGCCTCTATCCGCACGTCCTGTCGGTAATCGGGGGGCGTCGTCTCGAGGCTCCGGGACCGGTGCCAGGACACAGCGATCGTGCGGTACCGCTCGTCGGGATACGGCACGGCCGTCACGCCGATCTGGGTGGCACCGCAGATCGGGCCGATCGGGAGCCAGAGGTCCGAGACTGCGGCGATCGCGAACTCGGCGCCGAGCCAGTTCATCGAGTGGTGGACCGTTCGCGAGATCGCAATCCACATCCGGTGCCCGAGCGTGGCCTCACCCTGCGACCACGCGCCCTTGACTTCGAGGGCGCCGAGCCGTATCTCCTTCGCGATCGCAGACTCGATCTCGTCGATCTCTGGCGAGGCCTCCATCTCCTCGAGCACGGCCGCCTGATGGCTTGCCTCCAACGGTCCGTGGTACCTGACGCCCGCGACGGCGCGACCGTCAGGGGCGAAGCCGAGATAGAAGAGCGAGACGCCGGTCCCGTCCTCGAGCTGCTGGCGCCTCAGCGAGCCTTCGAATCCGTGGTTGCGGTACTCACCCTCCGCGCCATCGAGGTAGATCTTCCAGAGGTCGGGCCGCTCCAACGGGTGGTGGCCCTCGAAGCGCACGCCCGATGCTCGGTCCACGAAACTCGCGCCGTACCGGTATCGGCGACCGAATGAGTTTCCCACTAACGAGCTCCTCCGCTCCCTGACTCGAACTCGCAGCCCTCACGTGCGCCGCTGGGTCACCAACGAATGTAATGCACGCACGTTCAACATCAGGGGAACTTCGTGCTCAATGCGGATGCGGTGCCGACCGGCAGGACGTCGACGCAGGGGGACGCCTCTTCGTGTCAATGAAATGATTTCATCCTCTGGCCAAGCGGGTCGGAATGCCGGCTTCGGGAAGGGTCGTGACACCAGCGCCGAGCATGCAACGCCATGGCCTAGCCCAGAGGGTTCCGCTGGAGTTGTCCCTCCTGCGGGAGACTTCCATAGCAACATACGAAGCAAGTGCGATGAGGACTCACGATGGAACTTAATTCGACGACTGCTCGAGAGAGCCGGAGAGCTATCAAGCGTGGCCCTTGCGCGGACAGAGTTGCCTGGCCGAGGCGGGTCCCATGATGTGCCTGGATCGCTCGACCCTGAGTATTCGAACAGGCGGGGACTCCGTTCGGAATCTGGTCGACGTGGTTCGAAGAGACCTCCTCCCGTTCACCGATCGGTCCGTGCCAACTGGGTGGACAATCCGACCAACCCGTCGGGGGCGTATTGCAAGCAGCGAGGTGGAAGGGTGAGTCAGCGACGACTGCGGGCCCTAGGGGGGAGCGCTCCTTGCTCGGACTACTGATCGTCATCTGCTTCCTCTTTGGGCTTGCTATCGGTTCCTTCCTGAACGTCGTCATCTACCGCGTACCACGACACGAATCGGTGGTGTCCCCTCGCTCGGCGTGCCCCAACTGTGGATCGCCAATACGAGAACGTGACAACATTCCCATCCTCTCGTGGCTGATCCTTCGGCGTCGATGCCGGGGCTGCCACGCGCCGATCTCTGCGCGTTATCCGCTCGTCGAACTGGCATGTGGGTGCCTCTTTGCCGGCGCAGCGGCCCGCTTCGGGTACTCCTGGGACCTTCCCGCCTTCCTGGTGTTCCTAGCTGGGCTTCTCGCTCTGGGCTGCATCGATCTCGAGCTTCTGATCCTCCCCAAGGTCATCGTCTACTCGACGCTCGGTCTCGTCGGCGGACTCTTAACGATTGCTGCGGTGATCACGGGAAACTGGCACGACCTCCTTGTGGCCGTTATCTGCGCGGTGAGCTGGTTCGCCGTCTTCTTCGTGATGAATGCCGTCAACCCTCGAATCCTCGGCTTCGGCGACGTACGTCTGGCCCTGCTGCTTGGACTCGGGCTCGGTTGGCTCGGCGTCGGCTACGTGCTGCTCGGCTTCTTCGCTGCCAATCTCATCGGCGCCGTCATCGGTATCACGCTGATTGCCGTGAAGCGGATGCGCCGGGACCAGCAGGTCCCTTACGGCGTCTTCCTGGCACTCGGCGCCGCCCTCGCAATATTCGCCGGACCAGAACTTCTAGCCCCGTTCCACATCCACTGATGAGTTGGAGCCATCTCCCAAGCAATGCAGCGAAGACCAATGACTCGCAGGCTTGGAAAGGGTCGACTGAACCAGAGTCGCGGTTCATTCCGACCTACAGCTGCACCTTCGGCGATCGCATGCGTGGAAACCCCGGATTGCCACCAGCGCCCTCGGATGCCTTGGATTCCCATGCTCTATCCAACACTCCTCCCAAGAATCCCATCCTGGTGCTGAACTCTCGGAGCGAAGTCACGTGAGGTCTGGCGTGCGAAACGGACGGCCGGTGGGGACATGGCTTCGAGAGGAATGGCTCGAACGGCCACTGTCTGGATGGTCGTGTGCCGCTGGATGGCTCACCTCGACGATCATCTTCGTCGGACTAACCCAGTTGTTCGGTGGTCCAACGCAATATGACGCCATCCAGACGATCTACTCGACTTGGGCTATCGCACACGGTCACTTCGCGTGCTCGTACCCAAAGTGGGACTGGAATGGTGCGCCGCTGGTCGCTCCGATCTATCCGCTTCTCGCCGGATCCATCGCTGCTGTGGCCCGCATCGGACACCAGGTCCCTTTTCCTTCGATAGCTCAGTTGGGACCGCACTGCTCAAACGTCGTGGCAGACATGTTTCGGTGGTCCGTCCAAAGCGGAGCGATTCCCCCCACTATCCGAGTGAGCTACGTGAGCTGGGTGATCTTGCTGGCCGGCGTCGTCGCGTTCCTGCGGGCGTCCGGTCGTGGAAGGTGCGGGTGGGAACCAACCGCGGCGGTCTTGGTTGCATGCCTCCCGCCTGCGTTCATGTGCATTCAGGAATACCTACACCCTGAGGACCTGGTTGCAGTTGGGCTCGCTCTCGGGGGACTTGCATGCGTCCGTGTCAGTTCGTGGACATGGGCCGGAGCCTTGATCGGTCTTGCGTGCATCTCCCAGCAGTTCGCGCTGCTCATCGCCATTCCCCTGATGATGATCGCTCCACCAGCGCGCCGTCTTCGCTATGTGCTCGGTGCAGCCGGATCAGTCGCGCTGATCATTTTGCCGCTGGCGTTAATCACCTCGGGACGCGTCCTCAGGGCAGCGTTGCTCGGTTCCGGGAGCTCCTTAGGGTACGGGGGCACGGTGCTGCGTGAAGTGCACCTCTCGGGTGCCCCGCTGTTCGGAATCTCGCGCATCCTGCCCATCGCGCTCGCGGGCATCCTCGCCGTGTGGGCTCTGCAGCGGCTCGGCGCAGCCGTCACGGAACCCATCGCGCTGCTTTCCTTGATGGCGACATCACTCTGCTTCCGGCTCGTCTTTGAGCAAAATCTTCTCGGGTACTACTTCATGGCTGTGGCAGTCCTACTCGTCCTGCTCGATGTGACGGCAGGACGGATCCGCATCGGGTTGGTTGCCTGGCTAGGTCTGTTGGCCTTCGCCTTTCTTAGGGTCAGCCCAACGGGTTGGCCAACTCCGCGTGTCGCACCCGGCTGGATCTGGCAGATCGTCCTCGTGTCGTCAGCGTTGGCACTTGCCTCGATTCCGCTATACAAACGCGCGAAAGGAACGTTAGGTCGGGGATCCGGGAACTCGAAAACCAGTTCGATCGGAGCCGAATCCCCACCATGTTGATATTCGTCGGCTGGAGTCAATGGATCCACGGATGTGCATCCAATTCGAATTGAAGGGCCAACAGGGGAACGGGCCGAATAGCTCGGCTCTCCGTGCCTTTGGCACTCAGATCAACTTGCGGAGCCGCAACTTCCTGCGCCTGTGCCTGTTCCCGGAACGTAGGTGGTGACCGCGGTCTGGCCGTTTGTCGCCAGTTGCACGGTGCCCGCCGCCGTGACACTCACGGTGTAGTGCGTCCCATTACTTGGCCACGACTGCAAGAACGGACCGCTGTTCGACTGTCCCGTGATGTCCGTAGACGTAACACTGCCCTTGAGCGACGGGTTGTCGGACTGGAAAGCGGAGATTGCCACTTGGACTGACTTCACATCTGCCTGACAAGCACTCACGACGCTCTGACCAGTCACTCCCGCGAGCGAGAAAACCACGACGGACGCGAGGATGCCGAGGACGACGATTACGACCAGGAGCTCGACCAGCGTGAATCCGGCATTCTGCTCCGTTCGTGTCTTCCTGTGACTTCGAGTGCCGTTCCACATCCGAACCACATGCCCTCCTTGGCGCCGTCGATATGCATCTTCGACGCTCGATCCTCGGTCGCCCTCTCGCGAGAAAATACCCTACTTTTCAAACTTATGCATGGTCTTCGATCACAGTACGAACTCCATGCGGAGCCCTTCGCTGTCCCACTCGGCGTCCTCAGGCACGCGCTTGGCAGCATGTCCGTAGACGCGCCTCGCCGTCCAGAGGAGGGCTGCAACGTCCAGCAGCTGCTTCTCGGGCACGCCAGGGATCTCCGAATCGATAATTCTTGAGATCCCCGGGATCTTCTTCTCCAGGATCCTCCTCCGCTCCTCGCGACCGGCATCGGTGTTCTTTCCCCAGAGCAGTGGAGCATCGCCGTTCAGCTGGTAGAAGCTGAGCTCGGGGTGCCCCTCGTACACGGTGCGCTGACGGTAGGGGGACATCTCGGCGGCCACCTCCATGTACCGCGGCAGCAGCGTGGCGCTCACTGCGTCGAGGTGACCGTCCCTCCACGAGGACTCACCAAGGAGAACGGCCCTCGTCGGCGGACTGTGGACCGCGATGCCTCGGCGACCCAACATGGTTCGGGCCACGCGATCGCAGGTCCTACCACCCATTCCGGGCGTATCGGCGTAGCCAACCGGAGCGTTCACGACGATCGACGTGAACGATGGGCGCTCGTCAAGCACGTCTGCGAAAGAGTCGTAGAGCTTGGGCTCCTCGGGAGCGAAGGTTGCGCCGTTGATCTTCGCGGTCCCGGCAAGCCAGCGTCGTCCTCTGGGCGTGATGCCCGCAACGGTGAAATACGGCAGGTCCGGGCCGCGCCGAGATGGCATGACTGTCAGGCCCTGGCTGAGACCAGCCCGATTTGGTCGAGTGCGCGGGCGAGTTCCTTCGGGTGTGCGGAGACGCTCAGCGCCGAGTCGTAGGTGATGATCCCGTCGTAGATAAGTCTCGCAAGGCTGTTCTCAAGAGTCGTCATGCCTTCTTTGGTGCCCGTGATCATGACGTTCTGTAGCTGGTTCGATCGACCTTCGCGGATGAGGTTCCTCACCGGGTTTGTGGCAATGAGGACTTCGAACGCGGCCACCATCCCCCCACCGATCTTCGGAATGATCCGCTGGGCGATGATTGCACCAAGTGATGCCGCGAGTTGGACCCTCGTCTGCTCCTGTCGCCAAGCGGGAAAGACGTCGATGATCCTGTCAATCGCCTGCGGCGCGTCGTTGGTGTGCAGGGTGGCGAAGACAAGGTGGCCCGTCTCCGCCATCGTCAGTGCTATCTGGATTGAATCGATGTCTCGCATCTCACCGATGAGCAGTACGTCCGGGTCCTCTCGCAGCGCGGAGCGAAGCGCCCGGTCGAAGGATGGGCTATCGAGCCCGATCTCGCGTTGGGTCACCGCAGACATCTTGTGGTTGTGTACGTACTCGACGGGGTCCTCAATCGTGAGGATGTGGTCAGCCCGAGTTTCATTGATCTTGTTCACGATGGCAGCCAATGTCGTGGACTTCCCGCTGCCTGTCGGTCCAGTAACGAGCACGAAACCTCGAGGCAACTCGGCGACCCAGTCCGCGATGGGTGGCAGGCCCAGGTCCTCGAAGGTAGGAATACGAGCAGGGATGAGGCGCAAGGACAACGCAGTCTGGCCGCGTTGGGTGAAGACACTCCCACGGATGCGGGCACGATCGAGCCACGAGAACGCGAAGTCAACGTCCTTCTGATCCAACAGGGTCTCCTGCTGGTCGGCGGTCAGGTAAGGGATCGCGATCTCATGGATCTCGTCCCCAGAGATCACTGGCGCACCGACGATCGGGAGCAATTCGCTGTCAACCCTGATGCGTGGCGGCGAACCTCCGGCGAGGAGGATGTCAGATCCTCCCTTGTCCCACAGCTCCTGGAGCCATGGATCAAGGGTCCTCACGTTGTCGCTGCTCATGTTTGCGCCTCCCTTACCAACCTAGTGTAGAAGCCAGAGTGCCCGGCACGAATGCCGGGCACTCTGGATCATCTTGGAGACAACCTAATCAGCTTGCTGAGCCGCAACTTCCTGCGCCTGTGCCCGTGCCCGGAACGTACGTGGTGGACCGCAGTCTGACCATTGGTGGCCAACTGCACCACGCCAGCAGCCGTGACGCTCACGGTGTAGTGCGTCCCGTTGCTGCGGCCACGACTGCAGGAACGGACCGCTGAGGGCGCTTGCCGTCAGGCTCGTCGAGTTCATGGCCGTGGAGACAGCCGGGTTGTCGGCCTGGAACGCCGCAACGGCGGTCTGGACCGTCTTCACGTCCGCCTGGCAAGCGGAGACAACAGACTGGCCGGTAACGCCACCAAGGGCGAACACGACGACAGCTGCGAGGATGCCGAGGACGACGATGACGATGAGGAGTTCGATCAATGTGAAGCCCGACTCGTCAATCTTGCCTTCGGCCCTCATCTTCCTGAGCCTCTGGTACGTAGCAATCATTGCCTTCCTCCCTTTCTTCAATACGGTCACGCCGACACTCGGAACAACCCGGATACTGGAAGTCTGATTAACCAAAGAGTAACTTACATAACAATTCTCTAGAAAGCAATAGCACATCCGAAGGGGCACCCTGTGGATCTTGGGCTATCCCCCTCGCGGAATTGCCAGTTGTCCGTCGACCAGAGACAAGAAATTTCATCGCTTCGATCAATGCTGGATGCCAGGCAGGTTCCCACGCTCCACTCGATCAGTAGTACGTGAACGTTGGTCCGCTGGCGCTCGTGCCTCCGGGTGTCGTCACGTTGAAGTAGTACGAACCGGCAGTTGGCACGGACGGCGTGTTAATGCCGACGGTGGTCGACCCTTGGACGGAGATCCCCGTAGCTGTGTAGGTCGGCCCACCTCCGACCGGAGTGAATGTGACTGACGTCGACCCGACGACAAACCCGGTGCCTGTCACCGTGAATCCGGTGCCACCTCCGATCGGTCCCGAGTTCCCGCTAGGACCAGTAACCGTCGGCGTCGTCGGAGATGCGAGAAAGACCTGATTCGAGGACTGTGTACTGGTCCCTCCCGAGGTTGTGACCGTGATCCAGTACGTCGTGATGCTCTCGGGAAGCACAGGCGAGGTGAGTGTGATCGACGTGGAGCTGTTCACCGTCACCGAGCTGGCCGTGACAGTGCTTCCGCCGGATTGCGGCACGAAGTTGACAGACGCACCGTTGAAGAACCCCGTCCCGGTGATCGTCATGGCTGTACCCCCGGTCGTCACACCGCTCGTCGGCGTGACTCCGCTCACTCCGCTTGAGCAACTCCCGTTCGGAAGGACTTCGCCGACACATGGGACGGCCGGCGCGTACACGAAGAGACCGCCGGAAGCATTGAACGCGCTAGTGCCACCCGAAGGGGTCGTGACGGTCACGAAGTAGTTGGTCCCCGAGGTGACGCCGGGGGACTTGACCGTGAGCGATGTCGACGTGATGACGGACGGCGAGACCGTGTATACGACGTTGGACGAAACCGGCGTCCCTCCGGACTCCGAGACGAAGTTCACGGTCGCACCCGTGGTGAAGCCGGTCCCGACGACCTGAACGATGGTATTTCCCGCCGTCGTGTACGGCCCGAAGCCGGGCGTGATGTTGGTAACGGTCGGTACCGTAGCGCCCCAGACCCAGCTGTTGATCTGCTGGGCGCTCCCGCAGTAGGCGTTACACTCCGAGGTCGTCGGCGCATTGACGCCGGGTGGGTAGTCGTCGAAGGTGACCACAGCTTGCAGGTACGGGTTTGCTGCACACACCGTGGCTGCAGCTGTTGCCTGAGCTTGGGTCGCGGTCGTCGGAAGCGCCGTCACACACGTCGAGATCGTCACAACCCTGGTGGAGGCGCTCGCAGGATTCCACGTTGAGCTGCACCATGAGGCGACGGTGTACCCGGGCACCCCACCGGAGGTGGGTGTCGTCATCTCGGAGATCCACCCCGTCCCCCAGCAGTAGCTCGGAGGACTCGCGTTCAGGGTCTGCGACGTCGTGAGGAGCGGGGTGTAGCGGATGTTCTGGATCGCGAGGTCTGTCACGCTCGTCGCCGCATACTGCAGGGATCGGGCGGTGTTGAATTTCGCCGTGTTGTTCAGGTCATTCTCCGCCCAGGTCGTGAGCGCAGCAACGATCAGGCTGACTGCCACGAGGTAGACCAGGGCCAGGACCAGGACGCTGCCGGACTCGTCCCGCGAAGGGTTCTGGCTCTCGACTGCGTTCGTCATGATGTGAAGGTGAAGGTCACGGTTGCCGACGTGGCGACGAGATAATTGGTGTCCGTTGCCTTGGTGGCCGTCACCTTGCACGTCTTACCGGTGTTCCCGTTGTTGGCAGTCAGGGTCGAGCCGGAGATGGTGCAGCCGGACGCGGTGCCGCCTGCCGTGATCGCGAAGGTGACGGCCCCGGTGCCCGAGCCACCGGTGGTCGTCAAGGTGATGCCGGTGTGCGGACCAGACGCAGGGCTGTTGCTGATAGTCAGCGTTGCCTGGGTCGCCTTTGAGAAGGTGACGGTGGTCTGCACAGACGCCGTCGCCAGATAGTTGGCGTCGGCGGCCTTGGTCGCGGTCACGAGGCAGGTGCCCGAGCTCGTGGCGGTGAGGACGGCCCCGGTGACCGAGCAGCCTGTCGCGGTGCCGTTGGTGAAGGCGTAGGTGACGGCCCCGGTGCCCGAGCCGCCCGAGGTGGCGAGCGTCGGGGTGTAGGCGCTGCCGGTGTAGGTGGCGCTGGTCGTCGTGATCGTGAGGGTCGCCTGGGCGGCCTGGGAGAACGTGACCGTGGTCTGGACCGAGGACGGCCAGGTAGTTGGCGTCGGCGGCCTTGGTCGCGGTCACGAGGCAGGTGCCCGAGCTCGTGGCGGTGAGGACGGCCCCGGTGACCGAGCACCTGTCGCGGTGCCGTGCTGGTGAAGGCGTAGGTGACGGCCCCGGTGCCCGAGCCGCCCGAGGTGGCGAGCGTCAGGGTGTAGGCGCTGCCGGTGTAGGTGGCGCTGGTCGTCGTGATCGTGAGAGCGGCCTGGGTGCCCTTGCCGACCGAGAAGCCCTGGGTCTGCTGGGTGGCCGCCGCGTAGTTGGCGTTGCCCACGTCGTTGAAGTCGAGGGTGCAGGTGCCGAAGGCGACGAACGAGACCACGTTCGAGGCGATGGTGCAGACCGACGGTGTCGCCGAGGTGATGACGACCGGGTCACCCGAGGTCGCGGTGGCCGACGCGGTGTAGGTGGGGCCGTTGACGACGGCGCTGCCCGGGGCGGTCGAGGTGATGGTGATCGCGTTGGCGGCCTGGGTGAACGTGACCGTGGTCTGGGCCGAGGAGACGGCCAGGTAGTTGGCGTCGGCGGCCTTGGTCGCGGTCACGAGGCAGGTGCCCGAGCTCGTGGCGGTGAGGACGGCCCCGGTGACCGAGCACCCTGTCGCGGTGCCGTTGGTGAAGGCGTAGGTGACGGCCCCGGTGCCCGAGCCGCCCGAGGTGGCGAGCGTCAGGGTGTAGGCGCTGCCGTTGTAGGAGGCGCTGGTCGTCGTGATCGTGAGGGCCGCCTGGGTGGCCTGGGTGAAGGTGATCGTGGCCTGGGCGGAGGAGACCGCCAGGTAGTTCGTGTCCGTGGCCTTGGTCGCGGTCACGAGGCAGGTGCCCGTGGTGGTCGCCGTCAGGGTCGATCCGGCGATCGCGCAGCCCGTGGCGGTGCCCGTTCCGGTCAGCGCGTAGGTGACGGCCCCGGTGCCCGAGCCGCCCGAGGTGGCGAGGGTCACGGTGTAGGCGCTGCCGTTGTAGGCGGCGCCGGTGGTCGTGATCGTGAGGGCCGCCTGGGCGGCCTTGTTGAACGTCACCGTGGTCTGGGCCGAGGAGACGGCGTTCCAGTTGGCGTCGGCGGCCTTGGTCGCGGTCACGAGGCAGGTGCCCGAGCTCGTGGCGGTGAGGACGGCCCCCGTGACCGAGCAGCCTGTCGCGGTGCCGTTGGTGAAGGCGTAGGTGACGGCCCCGGTGCCCGAGCCGCCCGAGGTGGCGAGCGTCAGGGTGTAGGCGCTGCCGGTGTAGGTGGCGCTGGTCGTCGTGATCGTGAGGGCGGCCTGGGTGCCCTTGCCGACCGAGAAGCCCTGGGTCTGCTGGGTGGCCGCCGCGTAGTTGGCGTTGCCCACGTCGTTGAAGTCGAGGGTGCAGGTGCCGAAGGCGACGAACGAGACCACGTTCGAGGCGATGGTGCAGACCGACGGTGTCGCCGAGGTGATGACGACCGGGTCACCCGAGGTCGCGGTGGCCGACGCGGTGTAGGTGGGGCCGTTGACGACGGCGCTGCCCGGGGCGGTCGAGGTGATGGTGATCGCGTTGGCGGCCTTGTTGAACGTGACCGTGGTCTGGGCCGAGGAGACGGCCAGGTAGTTGGCGTCGGCGGCCTTGGTCGCGGTCACGAGGCAGGTGCCCGAGCTCGTGGCGGTGAGGACGGCCCCGGTGACCGAGCAGCCTGTCGCGGTGCCGTTGGTGAAGGCGTAGGTGACGGCCCCGGTGCCCGAGCCGCCCGAGGTGGCGAGCGTCAGGGTGTAGGCGCTGCCGTTGTAGGAGGCGCTGGTCGTCGTGATCGTGAGGGCCGCCTGGGTGGCCTTTGTGAAGGTGATCGTCGTCTGGACGGACGACGTTGCGTTCCAGTTCGCGTCACCGGCCTTGGTCGCGGTCACGAGGCAGGTGCCCGTGGTGGTCGCCGTCAGGGTCGATCCGGCGATCGCGCAGCCCGTGGCGGTGCCCGTTCCGGTCAGCGCGTAGGTGACGGCCCCGGTGCCCGAGCCGCCCGAGGTGGCGAGGGTCAGGGTGTAGCCGGTGCCGTTGTAGGCGGCGCCGGTGGTCGTGATCGTGAGGGCGGCCTGGGTCCCCTTGCTGACGCTGAACGTCTGGGTCTGCTGCGCGGCCGCCACATAGTTCACATTGCCGGGGTCGTTGAAGTCGAGCGTGCATGTGCCGATGGCGAAATACGAGACCGAGCCCGACGAAATGGTGCAGACCGACGGCGTCGCGGAGGTGATCGCGACCGCATCCCCGGATGTTGCCGTTGCGGTCGGCGTGTAGGTCGTCCCGCCCACGGACGCCATCGACGGCGCAGTCGACGTGACGGTGATCGCATTAGCCGCTTGGGCGATCGTGAAGCTGGTGCTCGTCGCGGGCGTCAACGTGCCGTCGGTTGCTGCCAGCGTGTACCCGGTCCCGGCGGTGCTTATCGTGCACCCGGAGAAGATGATCACCCCGGAGGACTCGGCCTGCGAGCAGCCCGAGACGGTGGCTCCGCTCGTGCCTGTGCCTGACGTGATCCCGAGCGTCACCGTGGAGGAGTCGGAGATGGCGGTGTTCCCGTAGGCATCCTGGACGATGATCACCGGCTGGGGGCTGAGCGCCGGTCCGTAGGTCTGGTTCGCGGGAGAGACCGAGAAGACCAGCTGGGCTGGCGGTCCGGGGGTGATATTGAAGGTGGTGCCGGTGCCCGATGTCAGGCCAGTGCTCGATGCCTGGAGCGTGTACCCGTTCCCGGCCTTGTTGATCCAGCAGCCTGAGAATGTGGCGACACCCGCCGACGCGGTCGCCACGTTCGAGCTCGGCACGCAGACGAGGGTCCCGTTGCCAATGTTCGCGCCTATCGACAACGTGACCGACGCCGTGCTCGTGGTCACCGTGTTGCCGTAGGCGTCCTCGATGGTCGCGACGGGCTGGACGCTGAACGGGTTCCCTGCGACCGTATTGCCCGGCGAGGTTGTGACGGCAACCTGGGCGGCCGCGGCCGCCGTGATGTTGAACGACCCGCTGACTCCAGACGCAAGGCCCGTCGAAAATGGCGGTGAGCGAATAGCCGGTTCCCGAGGTGTAGATCGTGCAGCCTGTGAATGCGGCGACGCCGCTCGACGCATTGACTGTGCTCTGGCTGCATTGCCCAGATCCAACACCGCCCGAGGTCGGGGTGCCCGGCGTAATCTCGAGCGAGATTGGGGCATAGCGCGCCGTGACGACGTTCCCTCCCGCATCCTCCACGGAGACAACGGGCTGCGTGGCGAAGTTGACCCCCGCCGTCGTGGTGCCGGGTGAACTGGTGAAGGCGAGGCTGCGCGGCCGGCCCCACGGTGATATTGAAGGCGGTGCTCGTCGCCGCTGCGAGTCCCGTCGCCGTTGCCTTGACCGTGTAGCCGTTTCCTGCCTTGTTGATCGAGCATCCAGCGAAGGTGGCGATGCCGCCCGAGGCGGTCGCAACATTCGAGCTCGGCGTGCAGGTCAGCGTCCCGCCGCTGGGATTGGTGCCGATCGCGAGCGTGATCGAGGCATTGCCCGGATTCGTGACGAGGTCGCCCGAGGAATCCTCTATGGCGACGACGGGCTGCGGAGCGAAGGCAGTGCCGCCCGTCGAGTTCCCCGGTGCGTCGTGAATGCAAGCTGCGTTGCCGTCCCCGCGACGGGAAGCTCGAGCTCGTCGCCGTCGTGAGCGCACCTGACGTCGCCTTGAGCATGAAGGCGCCCTGCGTCCCGAGGGTGATCTTGCAGTTCGCGAACGTGGCGGCGGCCATTGACTGCGTTCACGGCCGACGTGCAGCCGCCCAGGGTCCCACTGCCCGAGTTGATCGTCAGCGTGACGGGGAGCGTGCTGTTCGCGACGAGGTCACCGGCGGTGTCCTCGATGTAGACAACCGGCTGCGTTCCAAACGCGTACCCGGAGGTGGAGGCCCCCGGAGAGGTGGCGAACGCCACCTGCGACGCGGGCCCCGATACCGTGAATGTCGACGAGATGGCCGTCGTGAGCGTTGGCGCGAACGTCGACGTCGCCTTCAGCTTGAAGGCTCCTTCAGTCCCGAGCGTGATCTTGCAGTTCGGGAACGTGGCAGACCCATTGGAAGCTGTGGCGGTTGTTGCGCAGCCACCCAGCGTGCCGGTGCCCGAGGTGATCGCGATGGTGATCGAGGCGTTGTAGCCGCTCCGTCCCGACGCGGTTGTGATTGCGTTGCCGCCGGCATCCTCGACGGTGACGACGGGAGCCGTGAGGAATGCCGCACCCGTTGCGGCGTCAGGTGGAGATGTCGTGAACACGAGCTGCGAGCAGGCCCCACAGAGACGTTGAAAGTGCCGGTGCTCGCTGTGGTGAGGCTTCCGTCTGTTGCAGTGAGGATGTAGCCGTTCGCAGCCACATTGATGGAGCATCCCGCGAACGTGGCAACGCCACTGACCACCGTCACCGGGTTGGACGTGCAGGAAAGCGTCCCGCCACCCGGGTTCGTGGAGATAGCAAGCGACACCGTGGAGGAATTGTCAGTCGTCACGACGTTCCCGTACTGGTCTTCCTCGGTGAACTGCGGCTGGATGCCCAGGCAGTGCCGCCAGTGCCGCCCGTTGTCGAGCCTGTCAACACGAGCTGCGCAGATGCGGCTGCAGACACAGTGAAGGCGTTGCTGTACCCAGGCGACAGCGAGCCGTCGGTGGCCTCGAGCGTGTAGGTGCCGGTCGTGTTGAAGGTGCACCCCGAGAACGTGACGAGGCCGTAGAACTCGCTCCCCGAGCAGGCGCTCGAGAGCGTGCCTGAGCTGGTCGCCGTGGCGACGGTGAGCGTGACAGCCGAGAGGTCATTGGTCACGACATTCCCGCTCGAGTCCTCGACCGCAACGACCGGCTGCGGACTCGGTGCTGAGCCCGCCGTACCGTTGCCCGGCTGCGTGACGAAGACCAGCTGCGTGGCGGTCGTCGACGTGACCGGTCGGGCGTTGGGGTCACTCACGACGAAATTGATCTGGAAGGTCGCGCCGTTCGTCGTCTCGGTGACCGTAACGGTGAGCCATTGGATGGAGTTCGCCGTGCAAGAGCTCTGGACCGTCGTGAACGACGAGGACGTCGCGTTCCAGTACTGGAGCGCCGTGATCGAGGCGGTGTACCCGGTCGGAAGGCCGGTGAAGGTGACGGCCCCTCCGCCGCCCGGCTGGTAGTACGAGAGTGCCGGGCAGGATGCGTAGAGCGGATCCGACTGGCTCTGGATCTGCGAGATGGCCTGCTCGGCTGCCGTTCGCAGCACCGTGTCCGCGGTCGCGAGTCCACGGTGCTCGGCCGACGATGAGATCGAGGTCGCGAATGCCACCAGGAGCGCGACGGAAGCAATGCCGAGCACCACGAGGGCGAGCAGCACCTCGATCAGAGTGTCACCTGCCTCCGACCGGTCGGCTCGCCCTGGGGCGCTCGCCTCAGCCCGAGAGGGCCATGGACGCGGGATTCTGCTCATTGGCGCCGCGGTTCGTCCAGTTCCTCACCGGGATCGAGCACCCGCCGAAGATCGGCGCGATCGAGGATTGCCGGAAGCAGGAGCGTGGTCATGACGGAAGCAGCAGTCCGAAGAACATGGCCTCAAGTCCTCCGCCATGCATCGTCACGGTAAGCGTTGTCGGGGTCAGAGCCTCGAGCATGGGAGTTCCGGTCTTGACCGTCGACGACGACGACGAGCATTGCACGGTCGTGGTGCCGAGACCGGTGAGTGAGGCCGTGTTGATTGAATACGTGTTGGTGGCGCTGTTGTAGGTGCTGTCGCACGAGTTGCCGACCGGGGAGGTTGGCGTGTTGGGAACGAGGTTCAGAGGAGGGTCAGACGAGCTCGGTGGGTTCGAGACGGTACTCCACCTGATCCACTCCCCGGTGTCGGTTGACTCTGCATCGCCTGTCACCAGCTGCCAGTTCGAGGCCGGCACCCCGCGCGAATCAAGCACCTGGATGTTGTTGAATGTGAGGACGGAATCCGTCTCGCCTTCGTTCACCTGATAGAGGGCTGGATCGTTCGCCACCCCGGTGTAGAAGCCGTTGTATCCCATGAAGGCCGCACTGGTCGGCGGGTTGAAGTAGGTGGGGAATGCGGCCGGGGCGACCGGGCCCCCTGAAGCGCAGAGGTTGAAGGTCATGGTGTAGGGCGTGTGGACGATCGCGGCCGACATCGGCTGGCACGACGACGATGTCGCCTGCGTCGCGTCGTACGGGGTCCAGTCGACGAAGCAGATCTGCGAGGCGTAGGTGCCCGTACCAGGGGTCGCGAAGGAGCAGCTCGTCGTCGTCGCATTCGAGCTGACGGATCCCGTCACCGACGCGGTGGCGCTCGCCCTCGGAGCCGCAACAAGCGTGTAGGTGTAGTTGCTCCCCGGCTCGGTGATCGTGGCGGTGACGCTCTCGACTCCCTGCGTGGAGATCCAACCTGCCTGTGCCGAAGCGTTGTAGCTGGCCGGAACGAGTGTGGGCGATGCCTGGCCCGTGGGGAGGTCAGATGAGATCGTGAACGACGTTGTCGGCGTGGTCGAGGCTCCAGAGGTGCAGCTATTGCGAACGAGCAGATTTGTCGAGCCGGTTGGAACCTCTGAGTACGAGACGACCGTGGATCCCCATTCGAGACCCATCAACTGCGTGCCCGTCCCGCACTGCTGGTTCGCTGGGATGCTCTGGTCAGTTGTGATCATCGTTGCGCTCTGGACGTCTTTGACGTAGTTCGCAGACACGATCTGCGCGTCGCCAGAGTCCGTCAATCGGTTCGCTACACCTGTTTGCAGCGAGAAGACCGAGATGAGCCCGACACTGATCGAACCCACGATGATCGGGAGGATCGTGATAACGATCAGCAACTCAACGAGTGTGAATCCCTGGACGTCCCGATCTCGCCATTCGCGCACGGAAGCGACGCGCCTCGGGACGTGACGCAGCCACCTCCGCCGGATGGATTCAGCGCGGGAACCGCGAACCATCTACTGGACCTTCACCTGGTTGTAGATGCCATACATGGCCGTCACAAGGGCCACCGCCACGAATCCGACAACGACGCCCATGAAGATGATGACCGCCGGTTCGAACATTGCGGTGAACCGCTCTACCTTCACCTCCAACTCCCTCGAATAGTACTGCGCGGCCGTCTCGAGTTGCTGGTCGAGCGTGCCTGTCTCCTCACCGACCCGGAACATCTGCTGGGCAGCACCCGGGAAGAGGCCCGTGCGGGCGAGGGGCCCTGCAAGCCCGTGCCCCTCCATCATCTCCTCGCGGATGTGCTCCAGGCCGTTGTGGTACACGGAGTTGTTCGCAGAGTCGGCGGTAACCGTCATGGACCGCGGAAGGTCGACGCCGGCCTTGATCATCGAAGAAAGGATCCGGCAGATTCGCTCCAGGATGGCCGTCTGGATGAGGTCCCCGATCACTGGGATCCTCAGGACGATGCTGTCTAGGATCGCCTTGCCCCGGTCACTCCGGCGCATCGCCACGATTGTGATGATGAAGATGACGATGAGGCCGAAGATCACGTACCACCACTTGGAGAAGAACGCAGAGAAGCTCAGAAGCATCCTCGTGGGCAGCGGAAGCTTCGGCATGCAGGGAGTTAAAGAAGACAACGAACCTCGGGAGCACGAAAACTGCGAGGACCGTCACGGTGACGATGGACATGACGAGCACAACCGACGGATAGATGAGTGCCGACGTGAGTTGACCCTTCGCCTTGTTGTCGCGGTCGATGTAGTCCGCGAGCTGGCTGAGCACGGTGTCGAGGCTTCCGGTCAGTTCAGCGGACTCGAGCATGCCGATGTAGTAGTTCGGAAACGCCTCTGGATGCGCAGCCGCGGCAGAGGCGAAGGTGTCGCCGTTTCGGAGGCGCTCGACCATGTCGAGCAAGACGCTCCGCATGAGCTTCTCCTGGGTCTCCTCGACGATGACCTCCATGGCCTCCATGATCGGAATCCCCGCCCGCATGAACACGGCGAGTTGACGCGAGAAGTGCATGACGTCCTTCTTCGGGACCCGCTTCTTCGTGATCTCGAATTTGAGGATGCTCTTCTTCTCGACGACATCAAGTGGCTGGTAGCCGCGCTTCATGAGAGCGAGGTGTGCAGCCCCGTTCGACGCGGCTGCCTCAGTGCCGGTGACCTTCTTCCCGTCTTCGTCGAGCGCCGTGTACTTGTACTTGATCAGTGTCTTGTCAGGGCTCATAGCGTGTAGACGCTCCGGATGACCTCAGCCACCGTCGTGATGTCCTGGGTGACGAGGCTTGTCGCCTCTTCGCGCAGTGTGCGCATGCCCTGCTTCTTCGCCAGGGTGCGCAACTCCTCCTGCGTTGCCCAGCCCACGATGAGGCGCTTGATCTCCGGCGTCATCACGAGCAGCTCGTAAATCCCGATGCGCTCCTTGTATCCGGTCCCGCTGCAGAAGTTGCAGCCGGTCCCGTGATAGAAGACGGTCTTGTCCGGTGATCCGCCGCTGTCGACGTAGAACAGCTGTTCCTCCTCGGTCATCGCGTAGGTCGTCTTGCACGAGGTGCAGATGCGCCTGAGGAGCCGCTGGCCGACGACGGCAAGCACCGACGACGCGATGAGGAACGACTCGATCCCCATGTCCAGGAAGCGGTGGAGTGCCGAGACGGAGTCGGTTGCGTGCATCGAGGAGATGACGAAGTGGCCGGTGAGTGCAGACTGCACAGCGACCCTCGTCGTCTCGACGTCGCGGATCTCACCGACGAGGATGACATCGGGGTCCTGGCGCAGGATGGACTTGAGGCCGGTCGCGAAGTTCAGGCCCGCCTGCTCGTTCGTCTGGATCTGGTTGATGGAGGGGAAGACGTACTCGACTGGGTCCTCGATGGTCATGACGTTCAGTGTCGGGTTGCTCACCTCGCTGAGCGTCGCATAGAGGGTCGTCGTCTTTCCGCTGCCCGTCGGCCCGGCGCACAGCACCATCCCGAACGGCGCCCGGACGAGCTTCGAGTACGTCTCGTGGGTGTCGGTCGGCATGCCGAGGTCACCGAGCCGGAGGACCGACTTCGTCTTGTCGAGGATCCGCATGACGCAGTTCTCGCCCATGATGGTTGCGACTGTTGCCACCCGGACGTCGACCTCCTTGCCGTCCACGGTGACCGTGAGCTGGCCGTCCTGCGGACGACGTCGCTCGACGATGTTCATCTCCGCCATGATCTTGATCCGGCTGATCAGGCCCGGGCCGATCGAGGCGGGCAGCTCGACGATCTCCTTCAGTGCACCGTCGATACGGAACCGGACTCGTACGACGTCGTCCGACGGCTCAATGTGCACGTCTGATGCACGGTCTCGCATCGCCTGGGTGAGGATCCGGTCCACCACCTGGACGATCGGTGCGTTCTCAGCCGAAATCTCAGGCTGCGCAGCTTCGATGCTCTTGCGCCGTGTGTCCTCTACCGCTTCGAACGCCTCGACGAGCTTGTTCACGCCACCGATGGCCTGGTAGTTGCTGTCGATCGCCCACAGCACGTCGTTGAGCGGCGCGATGAAGAGCCTGACCTGCATGCCGCTCGTCTTGGCGAGCAGCGCTCGCAATTCCTCGCTCGGCTCCGCGACAGCGACGTCGAGGCCGCCGTCATCAAGGCGGATCGGGATCGACAGGTGCTCACGTGCGACTTCTTCAGGAATCCGCTCGAGGGCTTCGGGCTCGACAGTCTCGAAGTGCAGGTTCATCGACGGGACGCCGAGGAATTCCGCGAGCGCGTCGGCGAGCTTTCGCTCATCCAGCGCACCCATGCGCACGAGGACTTCGCCCAACCTTCCGCCGGAGAGCTCCTGTTCGGCGAGCGCCAGTTCCAACTGTGCCTCGGTGATCAAGTCACTTCCAACAAGCACCTGGCCCAGCCGCTCCTTTGACAACTGGGCCACCTTCTCGGGTGGGGCGGCAGCCGCGGCGGTGATCCTCGACTGCGGAGGCCCGGAAGAGCCACCTGCGCCGGAATGCCCAGCATCGGGACCACCCGACCCGCTTGGAGCGTGGCCGTTGCCATTGGAACCCACAAGCGGTTCGCCGGTCATCTGCATGGCGGTGTTGGAGAAGGGCGCATCCGCCGATCCGGCGCCCCGCTGGCCGGCGGTCACGACGGAAGTGCCGCCCGAACCATCCGCGCCTGCGGCAGCCTTGGCGGCACCCTCTGAAGCGCTGTCGGCGCGAGGGACTTTCTTGTCTCTCCTGTTGAATGCCACTCTCACCACCTTCAACACGCTAAAAAATCATCTTACTGAACGGTACCCCTCCTCCCCCTTCGGCTGACCGATCCTTACGGATCGCTCAGCCGGGAGTCCCCTACCTCCAATACACCGGTCCTGCCCGGGATTCGTCGCTGGCCGCGCCCGCGGATGTCGGCTCGATCGTCTGATGGGGAAGCACGCACGCACGAACGGTCGACCTCCGCGTGTCAGCGTCTGGCCCGGGATCGGGACACCGCCATTCTATGGGCACGCCGTTCGAATGGAAATAGATGATTCCGGGGATTGCAGGTGTCGATTGTGCCTGTGGATGAAGGTCTGTGGGGTCAGGACCGCATGCGGTCAGACGAGCGCCATCGCGTGCTCGACCTCGGCCACCTCGGGCTTGCCGCTCGGCAGCATGATCACCGTGGCAATCGCCCCGATCACGAAGAACGCCGCGCCCCACCAGAACGCCGAGGTGTAGCCGTGCACCTGGGCCTGGAGCATCAGGTTCGTGGCCTGCTGCTTGCTCAACGGCGCGGTTGGGGCGTGGTCCTGGGAGAACGTGAGCGCTGCAGAGATCGCGACGGTGTTGAGCAGCGCGGTGCCGATGGAGCCGCCCACCTGCTGGGTGACGTTGACGAGCGCTGAAGCGGAACCCGCATGGTCGGGCTGCACACGGGCGGTCGCTGTATTCATTGCGCACGAGAAGACGAGTCCCATGGCCATGCCCATCACGAGCAGGCCCGGCAGCACGTGGGTGAAGTAGTTGCCACCGACGGCGATGTGCGTGAACAGGAACATGCCGACCGCTCCGAGTGCCATCCCCGTCGGGATCAGCGGCCGCGGGCCGAGTCTTGGAAGCAGCTGTACCGATCCCACCATTGCGGTCGCCGTCAGCATCACGACCATCGGGAGGAACGCGAGTCCGGCACGAACCGGGGAGAACCCGAGGACGGTCTGCAGGTAGTAGGTGAGGAAGAGGAAGACGCCGAACATCGCCGCGGCGGCGAGCAGTACCGAGAGGAACGACCCGCCGCGTGCGCGGTCCGTCACGATCGACATCGGCAGCATGGGCTTCGGGATCCGGTACTGCCGCCACACGAACGCGCTGACGAGTGCGACGCCGAGGACGAGGGCGCCGATCGTCGTCGCGTTGCCGAACGCGGACGCGAGCGTGACCGAGGTGCCGTTCGACTGCGCGTTGGTCGCGGAGGTCGCGGCGTTGGAGAGGCCGTAGACGATCGCGAACAGGCCGCCCGAGACGAGCAGCGTCGACGGGACGTCGAGGCCGCTCTTGTCGGTGCCGCGCTCGCGGATCAGGACGGCCTGCGTCCCGATGAGCGCGACGGCGGCGAAGATCAGGTTGACGTACAGCGTCCATCGCCAGTTGAGGTACTGCGTCAGGAAGCCGCCGAGCAACAGGCCGATCGCAGCCCCCGATCCGGCGATCGCCCCGTAGATGCTGAATGCCTTTGCACGCTCGTCGGTGTCCGTGAACGTGACCGTCAAGAGCGCGAGGGCGGCGGGCGCGAGGATGGCGCCGAAGGCGCCCTGGATCGCACGGGCCGTGACGAGCATGCCGAAGCTCTGGGACGCACCGCCGAGGGCGGATGCAAGCGCGAAGCCGAGGAGCCCGATCTGCAGGGTCGTCTTGCGGCCGATGAGGTCGCTCAGGCGGCCCCCGAGGAAGAGGAGGCTCCCGAATGCAAGCGAGTAGGCCGTGATGAGCCACTGGCGATCCACATTGGAGAAGCCGAGCGACGCCTGGGCCGAGGGCATCGCGATGTTCACGATCGTGGCGTCCAGGACGACCATCAGCTGGGCAAGGCCGAGGAACGCGAGGATGGTCCAGCGCCGGTTGTGGTGCTCGTGCTGTGCAGCGGCGGAGTTCATTTCGCCTCGTTTCGAAGTAGACGTCGCTCTCTTCAACGCAAAGCGGAACCAATTATTCCGCTTGGGGGTAACGTTGTACTCATGTCGTCAGCAGGTAGCGCAGCGGGTGTGACCCCATCAGGTCGACCACTGCGCCGAGACGCCGTGGAGAACCGTGCGCGGATCCTAAGCGCCGCCGCCAGGGTCTTCGGCACCCGGGGCGTCGAGGCGGGGATGGACGATGTCGCCAGGGAGGCCGGGTGCGGGATCGGCACCCTGTACCGGCGGTTCCGCTCCAAGGAGGCGCTCGTCGACGCCCTCTTCGACGACCGGCTCGACCAGGTCGCCGCGGTCTGGCGGGTCGCCCTCGAGGATGAGGACCCGATGGCGGGGCTGGTCGCAGCGCTCCACGAGATCGGCGGGATGTTCGCACTGGACCGAGGGCTCCATGAGGTCCTGCTCGGGTCCCGATGGGGCGCCGATCTCGGGCTCGCTGCCCGCCAGGCCCTGCGACCGATGGTGACCGAGCTCGTGGGGCGAGCCCAGGACGCCGGGCAGCTGCGCGGCGACCTCGACGGTTCCGACATCCCGATCATCGTGTACATGGTCGCCGCCGCCATCGACTACACCGACGGCGCCTCGCCGGACGCCTGGCGGCGCTACCTGTCGCTGCTCGTCGACGGGCTCTCCGCCGACCACGCCTCGGGTCCGCTCCCCGGAACGCCGCCGTGCACGATCGAGCTCGAGGCCGCCGCCACCGCACGGCGGCCATCCCATCACCTACGGGAGATGTAGCCCGAGGTCGGCGCGCAGGGTGCCCATGATCTGGGTGGCGAGCAGCGTGCCGCCCGCCGTCGTGAGGTGGATCCCATCCGCCTGGCGCACGAGTGTCTCCTGTCCCCCGACCTTGAGATAGGCCGCGAACCTTCCGCCGGGAGCCACCGAGTCGTCGGAGTCGACGTAGACGACCCGGTATTTCGCAGCGGCCTCGCGCTGAAGATCGCGGACGACCTGCATGCGCTGGTCTCGTCCGGGGTCCGAGATGGTCGGGATGCTCGCCCACACGAGCCGAGCGCCGCCCGCCGTGCCCTCGCTGAACAGCTGCGACGCGTGCGACAGGTACGTCGTGCGCCATGGCGCGGTGTTGAACAGGACGTCCGGAGGCCCGGGGAAGTCCTGGGGGTCGTTGGCACCCATGAGGCCGACGATGAGCTGCGGGTGGTAGAGGTGGACGTCGTAGGCGAGTTCGGCGACCCAGTTGAAGTAGTCCAGCCTCGTGAGGCCGGTCCCGACGCGTGTGTCCGTCCACACGGTCGCGACGCCGGTCGCCTGAAGCTCGGCGAGCAGCGGAGCGGCGAGGTCCTCGCCGATCGAGTCGCCGATGATGAGCACGCGCAGCGGGTGGGCGGCCGTCGGTTGGACGCGCAACGTGGTCGTCGTCGTCGGGGTCCTCTTCGCGAGGGTGGTCGTCGTGGGCACCGCCGGGATCACGAACCCGCCGGTCGACGTGCGCCCCAGCGCCTCGTTCGCGCCCGAGACGGGCAGGTCGAGGCCGGTGAAGCGCGCGAGCGCGGCGATCGGGTCGAGCACTCTGAGCGCCGCGGTTCGCCGGGCGCCGACCGGGGAGATCACCTGGGCGTTGTGCTGGAGCACCGTCGCGTCCATGATCAGCCACAGTGCGAAGGCGGACAGGAGCACGAGTCCCGTGTGCTGCCAGGTCCCGCGACGGCGCCAGACGGGTTGCATCCGGTACCGCGTCGACCTGCGGGCCGGAGGTGTCCCGGTCGCCTGGGGCAGGTTGGAGGGGTTCGCGGACATCAGAAGCGGTAGTAGATGAACGGCGCGATGCCGGTCGGTCCGAGGGTCGTGGTCACGAGCAGGAGGAGGCCGAGGAAGACGACCTGCAGGGGGGCCGCCACGCGGCCGAACCACGCGACGGCCGCGTCGACGAAGGTCGACGGCACGTACTGCGCGGCGATCGTCAGCACGATGGTGGCGAGCAGCAGCGGCGTGATGAGCGGGGAGGCCGTCTCCCAGCCGGTGAAGAGTCGGCCGATCATGTCGAACGCGTTCGACATCGAGCTCGCGTTGAAGAAGAGCCAGCCGAGGCAGACGTACTGGAACGTCCAGAACCGCTGACTGGCCCTGCGGGCGGGAGTGTTCGGCGGTTCAGGGAGGCCCCGGCGCACTCGCGAGAGCCGGCGCTGGTGCCCGACGACCTGTCCGACGCCGTGCAGCGCGCCCCAGGCGAGGAATGTCCAGTCCGCACCGTGCCACAGCCCCCCCAGGACCATCGTGATCATGATGTTCCGGGCGGTCTGGGCCTCGGTCCCCTGGTTGCCGCCGAGCGGGATGTAGAGGTAGTCGCGAAGCCACCGAGACAGCGTGATGTGCCATCGTCGCCAGAAGTCCTGCAGGCTCGTCGCCGTGTAGGGGGCGTCGAAGTTGACCGGGAACTTGACCCCGAGCAGCAGTGCGACACCGATCGCGATGTTCGTGTACCCCGCGAAGTCGCAGTAGATCTGGACCGCGTACCCCCAGATGGCGAAGAGGACCTCGGGGGCGCTGTGTGCGCCCGGCGCGCCGAAGACCGGGTTCACGATGGCCGTCGAGACGTACGAGCTGATCACGACCTTCATGAACAGGCCGCTCATGATCAGCACCGCTGCGCGGGGCAGGTCGACTGCGTCCTGGTTGCGGGGACGGCGGATCTGCGGCAGCAGCTCGCCGCCCCGCACGATCGGCCCGGCGACCAGGTGCGGGAAGAACGAGAGGTAGACGGCGAGGTCGATCGGCGTCGCCACGTCCAGCGTCCCGCGGTACACGTCCATCACGTAGCTGATCGCCATGAACGTGAAGAAGGAGATCGCGATCGGCAGCGTTGGGGTCAAAAGGGGCACCAGGTTCGACATGCCGAGGTGGCGCAGCGCGTTGTCCACGTTGACCGCGAAGAACCCGTAGTACTTGAAGTACCCGAGCAGTCCGAGCAGGCCGACGAGCGATGCGACCAGCCACCCCTTGCGGGCCGCTTCCGATGCACTGAGCGAGATTCCTGTCGCCCCGATGTGCGCGATCAGCGTCGAGGCGAGCAGCAGGAAGCAGAACCGCCAGTCCCAGTAGGCGTAGAAGAAGTACGACGCCGCGAGGACGAACAGCTTCCATGCCACGACCCTCGTATTCAGCAGCCATGCACCGACGTACACCACTCCGAAGAACAGCGCGAAGTCGATGGTGGGGAACAGCATGGAGTGACCGCGACACTACCTGCGACCCCCTTCGCCGGGAGGTCCGCGGTCGGCCATGCAGGCCCGTCGCGGGATCAGGCCGGGCGGCTCTTCAACGCATCGATCAGCGCGGGGAGGACCTTGTGCACGTCGCCGACGATGCCGAGGTCCGCGATGGTGAAGATCGGGGCGTCAGCATCCTTGTTCACCGCGACGATGTTCTTCGAACCCTTCATGCCGACCATGTGCTGGGTCGCCCCCGAGATGCCGCAGGCGAGGTACACGGTCGGCTTGACGGTCTTGCCGGTCTGGCCGACCTGGTGCGAGTAGGGCACCCACCCCGCGTCGACGATGGCCCGGCTCGCGCCGGCGGCGCCGTTGAGCAGCCGCGCGAGCTCCTCGATGAGCTCGTAGCCGGCGGCCTCGCCCAGGCCTCGCCCGCCCGAGACGACAACGGCCGCCTCGTCGAGCGCCGGACCCGTGCGCTCCTCGACGTGGCTCGTCTGGATCGTGGCGGAGCCGGTGCTGCCGGTCTCGACGGGTGCCAGGGCCGTCACCGTGGCCGCCGCGCCTCCGGCGGACTCTGCGGCGAAGCTCTTGGCTCGGATGACGTAGATCCCCGGCCCGTCGCCGGTGAACCTCGCGGTCACGACCTGGGCGCCACCGAAGACCTGGTGCTCCGTGACGAGGCCGGCGGCACCCGAGAGCCCCGTGATGTTGGTCAGGACCGGACGGTCGAGCTTGGCGGAGAGTCGCCCGGCGATGTCGCGGCCGTCATAGCTCGTCGGGACGAGGATCGCGTCCGGGGCGCCGGCGGAGGCCACGAGCGCCGCGATCGCCGCGGCGACGGGCACGCCCGGCAGCTTGCCGGCGAGGTCGCCCGCGTCATGGACGACCGACGCGCCGTACTCACCGAGCGTCGCGGCGTTCGCCTGGGTGTTCGATCCCCAACTGATGGCCTCGACCGAGTCGGCGAGCTCCCGAGCGGCGGTGAGCAGCTCCAGGCTGGTGGTGGTGATCCCGCTGGCGGAGGGCTCGGCGACGACCCAGATCTTTGCGACAGACATGCGTGCTCCTTGTCGGATGGGCGCATCGGGCAGGTCGTGGCTGCCCGATGCGTTGCTAGATGACCTTGACGGACTCGAGGAACTGGACGATGCGCTGTGCGCCGTCGCCCTCGTCAACGACGATCTCGCCGGCGCTGCGCGCCTCGGCGGCCGCGACCTCCACGATCTCCTGGCGCGCACCGGCGACGCCGACCTGGCCGTCGAGACCGAGGTCCGCGACGGTGTGCTGGTCGACCGGCTTGGACTTCGCGGCCATGATGCCCTTGAAGGACGGGTACCTCGGCTCGACGACGCCAGCCGTGACCGTGACCACGGCGGGCAGCGGCGACGTGACCTCGTCGAAGCCCGCCTCGGTCTGGCGCTCGACGCGGACCGTCGAGCCGTCCACCGCCACGGACTTCGCGAAGGTGACCGACGGGAGGCCCAGGAGCTCGGCGAGCTGCACGGGCGTGGTCCCGGTGTAGCCGTCGGTCGATTCGGTCGCGGCCAGGATCAGGTCGTACTCGACCGTTCGGATGGCTGCAGCGAGCACCTTGGCGGTCCCGAGCGCGTCGGTGCCCTTGAGCGCGGGGTCGCTCACGAGCACGGCTCTGGCTGCACCCATCGCGAGGGCTGTCCTGAGCCCGCCCGACTCGCCATTGGGAGCCATCGAGACGAGGATCACCTCGCCGCCGCCCGCGGTGTCGACCAGTTGGAGGGCCATCTCGACGCCGTAGGCGTCCGAGTCGTCGAGGATCAGTTTCCCCGACCGGTCAAGGGTGTTCGTCCCGGGTTCCAGAGACTGGGGAGCTGCCGGATCCGGGATCTGCTTCACGCACACGACGACGTTCATGCACTCATTCAAGCAAGGCTTGGGGCCAATCCGCCATTTGGGGATCCGCCCTGTCCGTCGATGACCTCGAGGGCCAGCGCGACCGCATCGGTGATCACGATGTCCACGCCGATCTCGACCATGCGTTCGAGGTCCTCTCGGGCGTTCACCGTCCACGTGTTGACCTCGAGGCCCACGTCGTGGGCCCGTATCACGAGGTCACGCGTGACCGACAGGACGAAGGGGTGGATGGCGCCGATTCCATGGGCGATGGACACCTCCACCGCCGCCACGGGATCCTGGAGGTAGCCGAGCAGCCAGCCCGTCTCGACGGTGGGGTCGCACTGGCGCACCGCATCGAGCGTTGCGAGGTCGAACGACGAGATGAGGACACGCTCGAGGTCCCCCCGCTCGGCAAGCAGCGCGACCACCTGGTGGCTGAGCGAGCCCGTCGGGTCGTGGCCCGGCTCGTCGGGGTCGTTCTTGATCTCGACGTTGACTTGCAGCGTTCCCGCGGCGCCCATCGCCTCGTCGAGGAGCGCGACGTCGCTCGGCAGGTCCGCGACGTGGAGGAGGTGGATGTCGCCGATGCCCGCGATGACGTGGTCATGGTGCACCACCAGGGCGCCGTCGGCAGTCCTGCGGACGTCCAGCTCGACTCCGTTCGCGCCGGACGCGACAGCTGCCAGGAACGCGGCGACCGTGTTCTCGGGCACGGATTCGTGATCGCCCCGGTGGGCATAAATCCTCGTCACACCGGTATTCTGCATGACGCAGTGGCGTCGCCGAGATGCCGGGACGGACCGTTAGGCCCTTGAAACACGATGGGCGGTCTTGTAACATCGTCCGGCCGACGTCATCTGATTGCGTCGACATACGGGAGAGGTCGTGAAAACTTTCACGATCTGGGACAGCGAGGGCTGGAATGGCACTGACCTGGAATCGCACATTCGACTGGGACATGGACGACTGGAGGACGGTCGCGGCATGCCGCAGCACCGAACCGGACCTGTTCTTCCCGATCGGCACCACGGGGACGGCCCTCGACCAGATCTCCGCGGCGAAGCGCGTGTGCGCCGCGTGCGAGGCGCAGAGCCCGTGCCTCGACTTCGCCCTGGCGACGAACCAGGAGTCCGGCGTGTGGGGCGGCACCTCCGAGGAGGAGCGCCGCAAGCTGCGCAAGCAGTGGCTCGCAGCCCGTCGCCGTTCGATGCAGGCGCAGACCAGCTAGTCAGAGGCCAGCCCTAGTCAGAGACCAGCCGGGCAGGTTGTCCGTCGTCGACCTCGTCGGCGACCCGCTCACCGCCCATCGGTGCTGACCGCCTAGGTGCGGTCGACCTCCGTCGGCACCTGGACCACGACCCTCGTCCCGCCGCCCTCCTCGGTCTCGATCCTGGTCGCCACGATCGTCCCCGACAGCTGCGTCTGGACGAGGTCACGCACGATCGAGAGCCCGAGGCTGGTCGTCTGGCTGAGATCAAAGTCCACCGGGAGCCCGCCGCCGTTGTCATGCACCTCGACCGTCGCCAGGCCGTCGTGCGCCGTCAGCCTGACCGCGACGTGTCCGACCGACCCACGGGGCCGGTGCAGCGTCGGCGAGATGAACCCGTGCTCCACCGCGTTCATCAGCAGCTCCGCCAGGGTGACGGCGAGCGGGGTCGCGACCTCCGCGGGGATGGCGCCGAGCGAGCCGGAGACGGTGATCTCGACGGGATCGGTCGTCAGCACGGAGTCCTCCGCCATCGCGACGAGCGAGTCGACGATGGAGTCAAAGGGGACCTGGTCGGCGGCCTCCTTCGACAGGATCTCGTGCACCAGGGCGATGGCCCTGATCCTGCGCTCCGCCTCAACGAGGGCCTGGCGCCCCTCCCCGGGATCGCTGCGCCTGATCTGCAGGCGCAGGAGAGACGAGACGGTCTGCAGGTTGTTCTTGACGCGGTGGTGGACCTCGCGCAGGGCGGCATCCTTGGAGACGACGAGGCGCCCCAGTTCGCGAAGGTCCGTCACGTCGCGCAGCAGCACGAGGCCGCCGGCGACCCGGCCCACCGAGGACAGGGGGATGGCGTTGACGACGACGCTGACGTCACCCGGCGCCTCGAGCTCGACGAGGACGGGCACCCCCGACCCGAGCGCCCGGTCGACGACGTCGGTCGTGATCCCGAGCTCGCCGAGCGTCGCGCCGTCCGGCGTGCTGTCGGCGCCGAGCCTGTGCAGCGCGCTGACGGCGTTCGGGGTCGCGAACTCGCACCGTCCCTCGTCGTCGACGACGAGCAGGCCGTCGCCGACCCTCGGCATCGCAGGACCCGCGACGTCCTCGCCCTCGAAGGGGAAGGTCGACTCGGTCACCATCGCGCAGAGACGCTGGAAGATGCCGAGGTAGAACTGCTCGTAGATGGACGTCGGGCCGCGAAGCGGACCCTGCAGCTGCAGGACGACCGCGATCGTCCGGCCGCGGAACCCCACTGGCACGGCGCACACAGGCACCTCGATCCCCTCGTGCACCCCGAGCGTCGCCCCCTCGATGAGCCGGCCGCTCGACAGCGCCATCACGGCCTGTGGCCACCGGGTCGCTGGGTGCACGCCGCCCACAAAGTCCTCGGCGAGCAGCGTCGAGCGGTTGTTGGGCCGCACCTGGCCGAGGACCACCAGCGAATCGGGCTCGTCCTGCGAGCTTGCGATCGGCGCGATGAGCAGCAGGTCCGAGAAGGCGAGGTCCGCGAGCAGCGACCAGTTCGCGATGAGGTGCTGGAGGTGCTCGCGCTCGTCGTCGCTGAGCTGGGGTCCCGGCAGGGCCCAGACGTCGGTCACGGCTCGATCCCGCCGATCGGGACCTCGACACGTCGGCGGAGGTCGTAGGCGGCAAGGGAGGACACGCCCACGCCGGCAAGCAGGTCACGCAGGTCGCTCGAGCGCTCCGAGACGTGCTCCAGCCGGTGGGCGTCCGACGCGGTCGTGAAGGGAACACCTCTCGCGTGGAACCGCTCGAGGAGCCCGAGCGCGGGGTACTGCTCGGCACCGGGCTTCGACCACCCCGCGCTCGAGACTTCGGCGGACATGCCCGAGGACGCCGCAGCCTCAGCGATGCGGTCCCACCACTCCTCGGGGGCGCCGGGCCGGTGCCCCGCGACCTTGATCACGTCTGGATGGGCGAGCACGTCACAGCTTCGGGTGGCCGCCAGCTCCTCCATCGCGTCGGTGTAGGCGTCCCAGGCCCGGTCCACGCTGCGGTGGTCCCACTCGGCCATCGAGACAGGGTCCGAGAGGTCGTCGAACTGCCAGATCCCGATCCAGTGAACCGAGCCCAGCAGCACGTCGAAGGGGTACTGCGCGAGCAGGGCCGAGACGCCGTCCATCTGGCCGCGGAAGTAGTCGACCTCCATGCCCATGACGACCGGCAGGCCCTGGCGCTTGGCCTCCAGGCACAGCTCCACGTAGGCATCGAGGTCTGAGCGCATGTGATGGTCGAAATACGCGGCCATCGGGGCCTCGAGGTGCTGCTCGCCCGGCGCGTCGCGCCAGAAGTCGCCGACGACGTCGTGCAGCTGGACGAACCGGTGGAGGTGCTCGGTCAGCGCGATCTGGGTGACCCCCTCGGCGGCGGCAGCGTCGCAGTACGACGCGATCTGGTCGATGCTCAGCCACGTGTCGGCGCGCGAGTGGGGCCAGAGGTGGAGGTGGTAGTCGAGCATCGCGGTTCTCCGATGCTACGTCGGTGCCCCGAGGGCGCGGCCGAGGAGGACCAGCCCCGAGAGGTCCCCGATCTCCTCGTCCAGGCTCGGCACCGTGACGACGAGCGGCGCGGCGTGGGCGACCCGGTCTCGCGCGGCGGCCTCGCGTCGCGCGACGACGGCCCATTCGCGGGCGGAGGCGGCGGCGACGCGCAGGACCCGCTCGGTGGCTCCGGGTTCGACGCCGAGGTCGTCCGCGGCGACAGCTGCGAGAGCGGCGGCGTCCGAGGCGAGCTCGTTCGCCGCGAGCTCCGTCTCGGGGTCGGCGAGGGATGCCGGCAGGGCGCGATTGAGGACGAGCGCCCCGACCTCGTAGTGGCGGCGATCGAGTTCCCGCAGGAAGAACTCAGCCTCGCGCAGGGGCGACGGCTCAGGGGTCGCGATCACCAGGAAGCTTGTCCGTTCGTCGGAAAGAAGGCGCGAGACGGCCCGCGCACGCTCGATGAACCCCCCGTACATGGAGTGCAAGGAGAGGAAGAACTCCGTGATGTCGGCGAGGAACTGCGTGCCGAGGATCCGATCGGCGATCTGGGTGAACGGGCGGGCGGCGAAACCCAGCAGTCCGCCCTTTGCGGGGGCGATCAGCCACCGCAGGAGCCTCGAGGAGAAGAACTCCTCCATCCGCTTCGGCGCGTCCAGGAAGTCGAGCGCATTGCGGGTCGGCGGCGTGTCGACGACGATCAGGTCCCACTCCCCTGTCGAGTGCAGCTCGTGGAGCCGCTCCATCGCGATGTAGTCGTGGCTCTGCACGAACCGCCCCGTGAGGTTCTGGTACAGGGGGTTCGACAGGATGCGCTCGACCGTCCGCTCGTCGGGGGCGTGCATGCGGATGAGGTCGTCCCAGCTCTGCTTCATGTCGAGCATCGCGCAGTAGAGCTCGCCCCGGGGCACTACGCCGGCGGCCTTCAGCGTCGCGTCGTCGATGCGAACGACGTCGTTGCCGATCCCCTTCAACCCCAGCGCGTCGGCGAGGCGCCGCGCCGGGTCGATGGTCAGGACGAGGACCTTGCCGGGCGCCGACGTGGCGGCGAGGAGCGCGATCGAGGCGGCGGTCGTCGTCTTGCCGACCCCACCGGGCCCGCAGCACAGCAGGATCTCGCGGGTCTCGGCGAGCCTCCTGATGGAGTGCTCTGCGGTCACGATGAGACCGCCGTCGCGCGATCGCCCGACTGGCAGGTCATGCGAGCTCCCCCGCCAGGGACGTGGCGACCTGCTTGGTCGCCCGCAGACCCTCCGCGCGCGCGAAGAGGTAGGGCTGGAACACGATCGGGACGTCCGTGGGGACGCTCGCGCGCAGCGTGGCCACGTGCTGCACCGCGATCCGGCGGCGTGCGCTCGCGTGCCGTGCAGCCTGGAAGACGCCGTCGAACCTGGACTTCCCGAGCGTCCCCGGCCTCGCCTTCGCCACCTCGGCGAACAGCGCCTCATCGCGGACGCCGAACAGCTCGGGGAGCGCGCGGTTGACCACGATGCCCGCGACGTGCACGCCGGTCTCGGTGCCGATCCGTCCAACGAGCTCGATGGTCTCCTGCACGGGCATCTCCTCGGGCGTGGTGACGACGACCACCCCCGTGGTCGCCTCGTCGTTCAGGATGTCGAGCATCCAGTCGGTCTGGGACCGGATGAGGCCGACCTTGACGAGGTCGTTGATCGCCTGCGGGGCGGTCAGGTGCCCGATCACGTGGCCCGTGGCCGCGGAGTCGACGATGACCACGTCATAGTTGCGGTCCCGCACCTCGAAGCAGAACTTCCCGACCGTGAGGATCTCGCGGACCCCGGGAGCGGCGGTCGCGAGGAAGTCGAACGCGGAGGCCAGCGGACCGATCCGTCCGATCACCGGGATGTGCGCCTGCACGCGGAGGTACTCGCGGAGCGACGCCTCGGTGTCCATCGACATGACATAGGGACCGTCCGCGACCTTGACCGGGTCGAAGCCGACGGATCCCGCTTCGAACGCGGCGGCGAGGTCGCCCTTGGCGTCGACCTCGCAGGTGAGCACCCGCTTGCCCTGCGCGGCAAGCATCCACGCCAGCCCGGCAGCGATGGTCGTCTTCCCGGTGCCGCCCTTGCCGGTGACGAAGAGCAGCTTGCGCTCGGTGATCGGGATCATGGTCGCCCGCCGAGCGGCGTCAGGGCGTGCCGAAGCCGACCCGGCGCTCCCCGGCAGGGGCGCCGACCTCGACGTAGGCGACACGGGCACTCGGGACGCCGACCTTGCGTCCTCGCCGGTCGACAAGCCAGAGCACGGCCTCCTTGTTGAGGGCGTCCTCGACCTGCTGGAGGACCTCGTCTCGATCCGCGTCCTCGGGGAGGTCGATCTCGAGCTCTTTCATCGACTGGACGATTCCGATGCGGACTTCCACGAAACTCTCCTCCTGGGCGACGGTCGCGATCATGCCCATGCTACGGGCCTTTGGCATGATGGCCATCGTGCCCGTTCCGGTCGAGTCCGAGCGAAACCGGCGCTGGGCGTCGACGATGCGCGGCCATGCCGTGCCCGGGAGCGTCGTGCTCGCGCACGCGGACTCGTCGGCCAGGCTTGCGCCCGCAGATTCCCCGGGCCGCGACGCAAACCTCGGCGTCGACCGTCGTCGCCGGGAGGAGCGTGAATCGGGGCTCCTGGCGGCTGGAGCGACGCGGGGGACCGGTGCGGGGGCCCGCGCACGGGCGGAGGCGCCTGACGAGTGGCGCACGTGCTTCGAGCGTGACCGCGATCGGATCCTGCATTCCAGCTCCTTCCGACGTCTCGCCGGCAAGACGCAGGTCTTCGTGTTCCCCGAGGACCACCAGCGCACCAGGCTGACGCACGCGCTGGAGGTCACCCAGATCGCCGGCGGAATCGCGCGCGCCATCGGGCTCAATGTCGCACTGACCGAGGCGATCGCCCTCGGCCACGACTGCGGGCACGGGCCCGGTGGTCATGCGAGTGAGGATGCCCTCGATCCCTATGTCGAGGGCGGCTTCGATCACGCCCCGTGGGGGGCGGAGGTGTCGCTCGCGCCGCTCAACCTCTGTGCCGAGACGCTTGACGGGATCGCGAACCACTCATGGTCCCGGCCCGCGCCATCGACGCCGGAGGGCGAGGTCGTGAGCTGGGCGGACAGGATCGGCTACGTCTGCCACGACTTCGAGGACGCCGTCGCCACGGGCATCGTCTCGCCGTCGCGCCTGCCCGAGATCGTGGTCGAGCGCTGCGGCGTCCGGCGTGGCGAGCAGATCGGCTGCTTCATCGACGCGATGGTGCACACCGTCGTCGAGACGGGCATCGTCGGCATGGACGCGGCGCATGCCGACGCGCTGGCCGCATTCCGGGCCTTCAACTACGAGCACATCTACCTGCGCGACGCATCGGTGGCCCAGGGCGAGGCCGTGGTCGACGTGCTGCGCGCCCTTGTGGACCACTACATCGACCAGCCGAACCAGATCCCCGAACGCCACGGCGATGGTCTCGTGAGCGGTGAGCCCGACGCGGTCTTCGCCGCGGTGCGCTACGTCTCGGGGATGACCGATCGCTTCGCGTTCCGCACGGCGCTCTCGACGCTGGGCTGGGATCCGGCGCGGCTTCCCCAGGGCATCGACCGGTAGCCCTCAGTTCCCCCTCGTCGCGGCGTTGAGATCGATCATCGGGGCCCTGGCGCCCTGCATCCACTCGGCGCGCAGCTCCGTCGTCCGCACGGCGACATGGCGGTGCGGGAGGATCCAGAACGAGTTCGAGACGATGGCGTCGTGCACCTCGTCGGCCACCACCGAAGGATCGATCCCTGCCTTCACCGCTGCAGTGGCGAAGCTCTCAACGGCCTTGACGTCATCCTGGGACTCCCACGATGCCAGGGTTCCCGGCATGTTGCGGATCGACTCGTGGATGCGGGTGTTGACGAACCCGGGGGCGAGCACGGAGACGCCGACCGGGCTCTCGAGCATCGCGAGCTCGTAGTAGAGCCCCTCGGACAGGCCCACGACGGCGAACTTCGAGGTCAGGTACGGCCCCATCCCGGGCACCCCCCCGAGTCCTGCCAGGGAGGCCGTGTTCACGACATGGCCCTCGCCCTGCTCCAAGAAGAGCGGGAGGAAGACGTGCACGCCGTGGACGACGCCGTCGAGGTTCACACCGTGCACCCAGCGCCAGAGCTCCATGGGCGCTCCGATGACCGGTCCGCCACCGACACCCGCGTTGTTGAAGATGATGTGCGCGGCGCCGAACACCTCGAGCGCCGCGTCGCGCAGCGCTTCGACGTCAGCCAGCTTCGCCACGTCGCAGTGGACGCCGATGACCTCAGCACCGTCGGCGCCGAGGTTGGCCACGGCGTCGTCGAGCGGTCCCTCCTCGATGTCCCCGAGCACGAGCCTCGCGCCAGCCTTGGCGAGCCGCTTCGCCGTCGCGAGCCCGATCCCGCTCGCGCCGCCCGTGATGACCGCCGTCCTGCCCTGCACGTCCATGTGACCTCCTCGGAAACGCAGAGCATTGCAGGATTGGCTAGCCGAGCCGAAGCTCCTGGCGGTAGAGGCGGGCCGGCCCCTGTGCCGCAACCCGCTCAGCGAGGTCCCCGAACGTCCCTGCGACCTCGCTGTCGGGGGCGGCGACCGTGACCGGCGTCCCGACGTCCCCGCCTTCGCGGACGGACGGAACCAGGGGAATCTGGGCGAGCAGTGGGGTGCCGAGATCGTTCGCCAGCGCCTCGCCGCCGCCGGCGCCGAACAATTCGTACCGCGCCCCGTCGTCGCCGGTGAACCAGCTCATGTTCTCGACGACGCCGCGCACCGAGAGTCGGAGCTTCCTCGCTGCGAGCGCGCTGCGCTGCGCGACGCGCTGGGCTGCGGGCTGCGGGGTCGTGACCACGTAGATCTCGACGGACGGGACGACCTCGCTGAGCGTGAGCGCGACGTCGCCGGTCCCCGGGGGCATGTCGATCAGGAGGAAGTCGGGCTCGCCCCACCAGGCCTCGGTGACGAACTGCGAGATCGCCTTGTGCAGGAGGGGGCCTCGCCAGATCACCGGCTGGTCGTCGCTCACGAACCACCCCATGGAGAGCCACCGGACCCCGTGGGCGAAGGTCGGGATCACGGTGTCGCCGAGCACGACCGGCTCGACCGCCGCGGTCACCATCTTCGGGATGCTGAAGCCGTAGACATCGGCATCGAGGACCCCGACGCGATGGCCCAGCCGCGCGAGGCTGATCGCCAGGTTCACCGTGACGGACGACTTGCCGACCCCGCCCTTGCCCGAGCTGATCCCGAGCACCCGCGTCACGCTGCCGCGGGCCAGGAACGAGGGGGTCTCGGCGCCGTGCTGGTGCCCGCCACCGGGCGCCGCGGTCATCTGGTGGCGCAGCACCGAGCGGACGTGCAGCATCTGGGTCTCGTCCATCGTCCGCACGACCACGGTGGCGGCCCTGCCATCGTGCGTCGGCTGCTGCGTCGGCGAGGAGCGTGCGCAGGTGCGCGACGGTCGGCCACGTGGGGATCGGGACGAGCAGCTCGACCGTCGTCTGGCCTGGTGCGTCGTCGATCGCGCCCACCATGCCGACGTCGCCGAGGGTCAGGTCGAGCTGCGGATCCTCGAGGCTCTCGAGTGTCGCTCGCAGGTCGCGTGGCACGTGTCGAGGTCCTCTCCGGCGCCCGTGGGTGTTCACGGACCGGTGCGTAGACTACTGATCGTGTCCGCTCGCATGCCTGCGAAGGCGGCAAACCCACCGTCCGCCCACAGTGATCCTGAGGGGTTCAGCGCCGCGGTGGCAGCCCTCTCGAGCTCGTTCGGCGATCCGACCCGTCGCGCGATCTACCTCTTCGTGCGCGCCCATCCCGACGTCACGGTCACCGAGATCGCCGATGCGTTCTCGATCCACACCAACGTCGCCCGACACCACCTGGACCGCCTCGTCGCTGCAGGCCACGCCGTTGCGAAGACGGTGCCGAAGGGTGTCGGACGCCCCGCGAAGACCTATGTGGCCGTCGATGAATCACTCGAGATCACCGGTGCCACCCGACGCGACGAGCTCCTCGTGGCATTGCTGGAGCGGTCGCTGGAGCTCCTCGGGCCCGAGCAGGCCGAGGCCATGGCACTCGAGGTCGGCGAGGCCTACGGCCGCAGCCTCGCAGCCCAGATGGGCGCGGGCGACTCCCAGCGCTCCGTGCGCCAGGCGATGACCGCCGTCGCCGCGGCGCTCACCGCGCACGGTTTCGCGGCCCGCGCCGAGTCCCGTGACGGCACCGCGTCGATCGTCTCGGACGCCTGCCCGTTCGGCGAGGCCGCAGCGCATCACCCGGTCCTGTGCGCGGTCGACCGGGGACTCGTCCGCGGGATGCTCGATGCGCTCGGCGCCACGGGTCCCTCGCCGGTCACGCTCTCATCGAGGGCGCGCGGCGACGATGCGTGCCGAGCCTCCGCCTGAGATGCCCCGGGCGTTCCTCGACTACGCCACGGCCGCCCCGCTGCGGCCCGAGGTCGCAGCGGCGATCACCGAGTGGCTGACGCTTCCGCAGGCGGATCCCGGCCGGGGGTACGAGGAGGCGCTGATCGTGCGCCGGGCGGTCGAGGCGGCGCGCGACGCGGTGGCGGACCTCGTCGGCGCGACGCCTCGCCAGGTGGTCTTCACATCGTCGATCGCCGAGTCTGTCAACACCGCGATCGCCGCGGCGCTGCGCGACGGCGGCCGCGCGCTGGTCGCCCCTGTCGAGCGGACGAGCGTCCTCGAGGCCGCCGCCCGCTACGGCACCGTCGAGCTGCTCGACGTGGATCGCGACGGCAGGGTCGTCCCCGAGGCGCTGGCGGGCGCCCTCGCCGGCGGACCGACCGCGCTCGTGTGCCTGCAGCTCGCGAACCATGAGACCGGCACGCTCCAGGCCGTGGCGCCGCTCGCCGCAGCGGCCCATGCGGCCGGCGCGGCCGTGCACGTGGACGCGTCGACTGCGGTCGGCCACGTCGAGGTCGACGTGGCGGCGCTCGATGCCGAGTACGTCACGATCTGCGCCGAGACGCTGGGAGCCCCGCTCGGGACCGGCGCGGTCGTGGTGCGCCGCGGCCTGCGGCTGGCACCCCTCATCGTCGGCGGGGACCAGGAGCGCGCCCGGCGTGCCGGACTCGAGAACGTCGTCGGCATCCTCGGATTCGGGACGGCGGCCCAGCTGCTCGCGTCGGACGGCCAGGCACGTCGAAGTCGCGAGGCGATCGCCAGCACCGCGCGGATCGCCGATCTCGAGCGGGGTACCGCGGCGTTCGCGGGCGTGCGGCCCGTCGGGGACCCTGACCCGATCGGCCGAGTCCCCCACCTGCGCTGCTTCGTCATCGACGGCGTCGAGGCCGAGCCGGTGCTGCTGGGGCTCGACCGCTACGGGGTCAGCGTGCATTCGGGATCGGCGTGCAGCTCGGAGTCCCTCGAGCGCTCCGAGGTCCTCGCTGCAATGGGCGTGGACGAGGACCACTCGCTGCGCGTCAGCGTCGGGTGGGCGACGACGGCGTCGGATGTGGACGCATTCCTCGTCGCGTTCCCGAAGGTCGTCGACGAGCTTCGCGCGCTGCGCTGATCAGCCCGCGCGCCTGGTCGCGAGCACGAGGAACTGCGCGGTCAGGTCCTGCTCGGCGACGGACTCGGGGAGGCCCGCCGCGGACTTCAGCTGGACGAGCGCCGCCGATGGGTCGTGGTCGTGCTCGAGCAGGACGATGCCGAGGTAGAGGTGGCCCGCCGACTGGCGCGGGGCCACCGCGATCGCTCGACGCAGCTGGGCCTCGCCACGCGCCTCGTCCACCGGGTCGTTCGATCCCAGTGCCGCCTCGTAGCGGAGCCACCCGCTCTCCGCCAGCGCCTCGGCATTGTCCGGGGCGAGCCTGAGCACGGCGTCATAGGCCGTGAGCGCACGCAGGGTCTGGCCCTCGGCGAGCTCCTGCTCGGCCGCGAGCAGCAGGACCTCCACCCGGGCCGCAGGGGTGACGGTGATGGGTGCGGGAGCGCCGCGTCGCGACGCGAGCACCGGGATCCCGACCGCGACGGCCAGGCACACGATCGCGATGACGAGCAGCCACCACGGGCGCCGCCGCGCGGTCCCGGTCGATTCGACGGGCTCGCGAGCAGGCTCCGCGGGGACCGTGCCCGCCGCGTCCTCGCTTGCCAGCCCGTCCAGCTGCAGGCGCGCCGCCGCCAGCCTCGCACCGTCGCGACGGACGATCGACTGGTACTCGCCGTCGGAGAGCTCGCCGCGCTCGTGCTCGGCGGCGGCGTCATCGATCGACCGGGTGAGCAGCCTGATCTCGTCGCGCAGCGCCGCCGCCTCGCCGCTCACGGCGAGCGCCTCCGGCGGATCGCGACGGTCGCGAGCACGAGGACCAGGACCGACGCGAGGACGATCGGGGCGACCCACAGGGCGGTCGAGAGCCCGCTCGCGGGCGGCACCAGCAGGATCGACGTGCCGTAGCGCGCGGTCAGGGTGTTCAGGATCTCCTGGCTGCTGATGCCGGCGTGCACGGCGTCCGCGATCTCTCGACGAACTGCGATCGACGACGCGGCGTTCGACTGGGCGACCGAGAGGTCCTGGCAGCTCGGGCACCGCACGATCCGCTCGAGGGCCGCGATCCTGGTGCTGGCAGCCGGCGCGGGCGTGTCGAAGACCCCGCTGCCGATGAGCAGCGCCACGCCCAGCACGACGAGGAGGAGACCCGGGCCGAGGAGCCGGCGTGCGCCAGGGCTCACGCCGGTCCTCGTCCCGCCGCCTCGGTCACCTGGCTGAGCTGGGTGCTCGTCACCGCCCCCTCGAGCACGGCAGCGACCTTGCCGCCCGGCGTGAGCACGACGGTCACGGGCGGGCCGGTGACGCCGAAGTCATTCGCGATCGACCCCGAAGGATCGGTCAGGACGGGGTACTCGAGGCCGTAGGCGTGCAGGAACGAGCGGACCGCGACATCGGAGTCGTTGAACACGACGCCGTAGAGCTCGACACCGGTCCCCCGGTGCCGCTGGTCGAACTGGAAGGTGGCCAGCTCGGGCGCCTCGATCCGGCACGGGCCGCACCACGACGCGAAGAACGACAGGGCGACGACATGGCCGCGCAGCGACTCGAGCGAGACGTCCGTTCCCGACAGCGTCTGCGCGCTGAAGGCAGGCGCCATCGTGCCGATGAGCGGCGAATCGACCTGGGTCGCGCCCTGGGCGACGGGCCGCGTGGCGAGAAAGACCGCGATCCCGGCGAACGCGACGATCGCGACGATCGCGACGATCCGGACGATGTGGGACCGCCTCACACCGCCTCCAGGACGGCCGTCGGCACCGCGGCACGGCTCCCGCGCGCGCGTCGGCGTGCCGGGATGAGCGCGAGCAGCCCTCCGATGCCGACCACGAGCCCGCCCGTCCAGAGCCAGGCGAGCAGGGGCTGGACGGTCACGCCGAGCACGACGGAGCCGGGCCGCAGCCCCGGGACGAGTTGCGCGCCGGAGACCGAGCTCCCCTGGCCGATCGCGTCGAATGTGAGGTACACGTCGCCGAGGACGCCCGAGTCGATCGCCGGCGTGCCGACCACCTGGCCGCTGCGCCCGGCGAACTGGGTGACGGCGGGGTAGAAGACGCCCCTCCCGTCGACTCGCACCACCACCTGGGTCGCCTTTCGCACCGGGTCGGAGACCTCGCGCAACCCGAGGTAGGTCACCGTGTGACCGCCGACGGCCTTCGTCTGGCCGGGAGCGAGGGTCACCTCAGCGCGAGTGGCGAACGAGACCGACGTCACGATGCCGACGCAGGCAAGCACCACGCCCAGGTGCACGATCATCCCCCCCGAGGAGCGCCCGACCAGCCCGTGCCACAGCGGTGCGGCACGTCCCCTCGTCGAGCGCAGGTTGCCCGCGAGCGTGCGGACCGCAGCGCCGGCGGCGACGACCGCCAGGAAGTACGCGACCAGCGTCCCCACGCCCCGCACCCCCGTGGCGACGAGCACGACCACGAGCGCGGTGGCCGCCCACGCGCTGGGCGCGAGCCGGCGCCACGAGACCCACAGGTCCGCATGGCGCCAGCTCAAAACCGGGGCAACCGCCATCAGGAACAGCACGCAGATCCCCACGGGGACCGCGACGGCGTCGAAGTACGGGGGGCCGACCGTCACGGTCTCGTGGCGGATGGCCTGGAAGGCGAGCGGGAAGACCGTGCCGAGCAGGACCACCGCGGCGAATCCGACGAACAGGACGTTGTTGACGACGAACGCCCCCTCGCGGCTCATGGGCTCGTCGATCCGCACCGGCGAGCGCAGTCGGTCGCCGCGCCACGCGAGCAGCGCGAGCCCGCCGACCACGACAACCGTCAGGAACGCGAGGATCAGCGGGCCGAGCGTCGACGAGCTGAAGGCGTGGACGCTCTCGAGCACGCCCGAGCGGGTGAAGTAGGTCGCGAGGATGGTCAGCGCGAACACGGCCATCCCGAGTGTCGCGTTCCAGACGCGAAGCAGGCCGCGGCGCTCCTCGACGACGATCGAGTGCACGTAGGCCGTGCCCACCAGCCACGGCAGCAGCGCGGCGTTCTCGACGGGGTCCCATCCCCAGAACCCGCCCCACCCGAGCACCTGGTAGCTCCACCAGGCGCCCAGCACGACGCCCACGGTGAGGACCGTCCACGCGAACACGGCCCACCGCCGGGACTCGAGCCGCCACTCGTCGTCGAACCGCCCGACGACGAGCGTGGCGACGACGAAGGCGAACGGCACGGAGAAGCAGACGAGACCGGTGTAGATGAGCGGCGGGTGGATCGCGACCAGCGGGTTGTCCTGCAGGAGCGCGTTCGGTCCGGCCCCCTGCGACGGGAGCGTCCCGCCCGTCCGCTCGAAGGGGCTGGCCGGGCCCGCGATGAGCCAGAGGAAGAAGGTCAGGCATCCGAACAGGACCGCAGTCGCCCACCCGACCACAGGGTCGGTGTGGCGACGCCGGTACAGGACGATGACCGCCGCGGTCACGATCGTGAGGATGAGGCCCCAGAGCAGGATCGAGCCCTCGAGGGCCGACCACATCCCGGTGATGGAGTACAGCAGCGGGGTCACCGTCGCGTTGTTGTCCGCGACGTAGGCGAGGGCGAAGTCGTGCGTGATGAGCGCGTACTGCATCGAGCCGACGGCGAGCAGCACCCCGGCGCCGACGAGGGCGATCAGCCAGCGGCCCTCGAGCCACACCGGGACCGTCCGGCGCAGGGCGCGAAGCCGCAGCTCGACGAGCTGGACCACGAGGCCGAGGAGGGCCGCGGCGAAGGCGATGACGGCCCCGAGGGTCCCGAGCACCGCGGGCATCAGCGCACCGAGCCGTTGGGTGCCTTGACGCGGCCGGGGTGTGCCGCGATGTAGGTGGCCGAGTGCTTGACGAGGATCTGGTTGGAATCGAAGACGTCCGAGGTCGACGACGCGAACCGCCCGACGACCACGACGGGGATGTCCGGCTGGAACAGCTCAGGAGGCGAGCCCGTGTTGATCACGCGGATTGTGCGGCCGTCGGCCCCGCTGATGGTGAAGTTCGTGCCGGCCGCCGACATCTCGACCGTGTGAGGCACGACGACACCTTCGAGGCGGATCGACGTCGTGCCGATCGAGGCGCGGTGGTTGAGAGCCTGGTCCACCGTGTCGAAGTAGTTGAGCGAGCTCAGCAGTCCCTCGTAGAGGAGGACCCCGACCGCGAGGGCGATCAGCCCGAGCACGACACCGAGCCGAACGCGCGCGCTGCGCGTCGCTTGCCTGGGGGCTGCCGGCTCGAGGGGGCTCAGGTCCTCCGCGGGCGTGGTCGTCGTCATCGCCGCCTCGAACGCAGCCTGAGCGACACCGCGTACGCGGCGAGCGTCGTGAACGTGATCACGTAGCCCCACACGACGTAGGTCATGACGCACCCTCCGCCCTGCGCGCCGCGAGGGCGACCTCGAGCGTCTCGACGCCGTGCATCTCGTCTCGCACGGCGATGCGGTAGCGCTCGCGCACCATCCAGACGAAGGTCGCGCTGAACGCCACCATGCTCAGGAGGAATGTCCACAGCATCGAGCCGTGGATGAGGAAGTGGAAGCCGACCGTGACCGACGCACCCTGGTGCAGCCCGTTCCACCACTGCACCGAGAAGTGCACGATCGGGATGTCGAGCGTCGACAGCAGCGCAAGGACGGCGCACCGCTTGGCGCGCACGGGCGGGTCCGCGGGGACACGGCGCAGCGCCAGGTACCCGATGAACAGGATGTCGAGCAGCGCGGTCGTCGTGAGCCGCGCGTCCCACGTCCACCAGACTCCCCACGCTGGCCGTCCCCACAGCGACCCGGTGATCAGCGTCAGCGTCAGGAAGACCACGCCGACCTCGACGGCGGACGCCGCGAGGAGGTCCCACTTCTCCGAGCGGGTCCGGGGCCAGAGGTACAGGGCGGAGGCGAGGGCTGCGAGCGCGAACGCCTCGTAGAGCGCGACGGTCGCGAGCGCGGGGTGCACGTAGAGCAGCCGGACGATGTCGCCCTGGACCTCGTCGGGCGGCGTCACCCACAGGCCGAGCCAGATCGTGACGGCCAGGGACACCAGGGCGAACGGCCCGAGGGCGCGGTTGAGGAACCGTGTCACGACGCCTCCTCGAGGGGGCCGTAGAGCACGATGCCGACCGCCACGTAGACGACGGCCATCACCGCGAGGAGGACCGCCCACCGGCCCGGACCGCCGCCCGCGAGGACCGACGCGGTGCCGCGCTCCCCCGCGATCAGGACCGGGGAGAGGGCGGGGAGGACGAGGAGCGGGAGGAGGGTGCCTGCGACGTCGGTGCCAGCCACGAGGGCACCGTAGATGGTGCCGACCGCCGCCAGTGCGACGACAGCGAGCAGCGCCAGGGGCAGCGCGAGAGCCAGCCTGGCGGCGTCGACGTGGAACAGGAGCAGCAGGCCGAGGTCGAGGACGAGACCGAGCGCACTGAGCTCGACGAGCAGCGCGCAGGACTTCCCGAGGAACACGCCACCGGGGTCGAGCCCGAGGAGTCGCACCGAGGCCCTCGTCCCCTCCGCGCTCTCGATCCCTGCCGATCGCGCGATCGCGAGGACCGCGGCGAGCAGGAGCGCCAGCCAGAACAGGCCGGGGGCTCCTCGGCGCAGCACCGCCTCGGACGGCCCGAGGGCCAGGGCGAAGAGCACGAGAGCGAGGATCCCGAAGGGCAGGACCTGCCACAGCAGCACCCTCGAGCGCAATTCGATGCGGAGGTCCTTGCCCGCCACCAAGAGCGCGTCATGCAACACGACGAGCCCTCCGTCCGGCAGCGGTGCGCGCCACGGTCCCGCCCGCGAGGGTCACGACGAGGTCCGACACCTGCTCGGCGCGATCCGCGTCGTGGCTCGTGAGCACGACCGTCGCGCCACTCGAGGCCGCCTCCTCGACCAGCTCGTCGCACAGGTCGCGTCCGGAGGGATCAAGCCCCGCATGGGGTTCGTCGAGGAGCCAGAGCGAGGGACGCCGCGCGATCAGCCACGCGAGCCCCATCCTGCGTCGCTGGCCCGCCGACAAGGAGCGCACCGGTGTCGACGCGAGCCGCCCCGTGAGCCCGACACGCTCGAGCGCCGGACCGGCGTCCCTCGGCGGCCGCCGCATGGCGCGCAGCGCGAACGCCAGGTTCTCCTGGGCGGTGAGCTCGGCGTAGAGCGTGGTGTGGTGCCCGAGGAGCCCCACGCGCCTGCGGAGCTCGCCGCGGGCCGTGGCGAGGTCGCAGTCCAGCACGGTGCCCGACCCGTCGCGAAGCGCAAGCAGGCCCGCGAGCACCTGCAGCAGTGACGTCTTCCCGGCACCGTTGGGGCCGAGCGCGGCAAGCACGGAGCCCTCCTCGAGGTCGAGGTCCACACCCGCGAGCACGGGGAACCCTCCAAGGAGGGCCACGGCCGAACGAAGAGAGACGGCGGAGGCCATGGGGCCAGCAGAGCCTACTTGCGGGCGCCGAGGCGTCCGGGGTCGCTCAGCGCAGGGAGTTCGACACCGCGGCCAAGTCTGCCTCGACCATCATCTGGACGAGCTGCTCGAATCCCACCTCGCGGCGCCAGCCGAGGACGGACTCGGCCTTCTTCGGGTCCCCGACCAGCCGGTCGACCTCGGCGGGGCGGTAGAACCGCTCGTCCACGACCACATGGTCGTGCCAGTCGAGCCCGACGGAGGAGAACGCGATCTCGCAGAACTCGCGGATCGGGTGCGTCTGGCCGCTGGCGACCACGAAGTTGTCGGGTTCGTCCTGCTGCAGCATCAGCCACATGGCCTGCACGTAGTCGGCCGCGTAGCCCCAGTCGCGCTCCGCATCCAGGTTCCCGAGCCGCAGCTCGCTCGCGAGCCGCAGCTTGATGCGGGCGACGCCGTCGCTCACCTTGCGGGTCACGAACTCGAGGCCGCGGCGCGGGGACTCGTGGTTGAACAGGATCCCCGACGTGGCGAACAGGCCGTAGCTCTCGCGATAGTTCACCGTGATCCAGTGGCCGTAGACCTTCGCGACCCCGTACGGGCTCCGGGGGTAGAACGGCGTCGACTCGGTCTGCGGCGTCTCTTGGACCTTGCCGAACATCTCCGACGAGCTCGCCTGGTAGAAGCGGATCTCGGGGTCGACGAGCCGGATCCCGTCAAGCAGTCGCGTGACGCCGAGCGCCGTCGTCTCCCCGGTGAGGACCGGGAGCGACCACGACGAGTGGACGAAGCTCTGCGCCGCGAGGTTGTAGACCTCGTTCGGGCGGTGGTCCCGCAGCACGTTGATGAGCGACGTCTCGTCATGCAGGTCCCCCGGGACGAGCGTGATCCGCTCGGCGAGGTGGGCGATCCGCTCGAAGATTGACCGTCGAGGTCCTCCGGACCAGCCCGATGACCTCGTAGTCCTTCTCGAGGAGGAGCTCGGCGAGGTAGGAGCCGTCCTGCCCGGTGATGCCCGTGATCAGTGCTCGCTTCGCCATGGGTTCCTTCCGCGCAGGTCAGTGGATTGTACAAGCCGCCCGAACGATCCTCCGTGGGTCGCCTAGCGTCACCGGCCGTGGCAACGGTCGCCGTCGTGTCCTTCCGCCTCGGCATGTCCGATGGCGTGTCCGTGGAGACCGACAAGTGGACCGCCGCGATCCGCGCCCTCGGCCACGATGTCTCGACGGTCGCGGGCGAGGGGCCGGTCGACACGGTCGTGCGCGGGCTCGAGATCGGCGCCACATCGCCCCCGGACCCCGACGAGCTCACCGAGGCCATCGGCGACGCCGACGCAGTCGTCGTCGAGAACGTCTGCTCCCTGCCGCTCAACGTCCCGGCGAGCGACGCCATCGCGTCGATCCTGCGGGGCAGGCCCGCGGTGCTGCACCACCACGACCTCCCGTGGCAGCGCGCCCACCTCGCGCACATCGACGGCCCGCCGGACGACCCCTGCTGGCGGCACGTGACCATCAACGCGCTCTCGGGGCGCCAGTTGGCTGAGCGGGGCATCACGTCGGTGGAGATCACCAACCACTTCGACCTCGACCCTCCTGCTGGGAACCGGGTCGCCATGCGCGCCGCCCTGGGCGTCAGGGCGTCGGCAACCCTCGTCGTCCAGCCCATGCGCGCGATCCCGCGCAAGAACGTCGCGGCCGCGCTCCGGCTGGCTGAGCGCCTCGGCGCGATCTACTGGATCGTGGGCGGTGCGGAGGACGGCTTCGGTCCCGACCTCGACCGGCTCCTCTCGTCGGCGAGGACCGGTGTTCGCCAGGGCCTTCCGGACGGCTTCAGCGTGTCGGACATCTACGCCGCAGCCGACGTCGTCGCGATGACGTCCACATGGGAGGGGTTCGGCAACCCGACGATCGAGTCCGTCGCGCACCGTCGCCCCCTTGCACGCAATCGATACCCGGTCATGGACGAGATCGAGGGCCACGGGTTCCGCTTCTTCGACGTCGACGCGGTCGGCGCACTCGAGAAGTTCATCGATCGTCCCGATGAGGAGCTGCTCGACGAGAACCTCGCGGTCGCGCGAAGCACGTACGACCTGTCGCTGCTCCCCGGGGAGCTGTCCGCCCTGTTCACCGACCTCTGGAACGCATGAACCGATAGGCTCCCCCGATCATGATGGTCGTCACCGAGACGAAGCGGCTGAAGTCCCAGGAGCGCAGGGAGCAGCTGCTCGACGTCGCGTCGCACCTCTTCTCCGAGGGCGGCTACGACGGGACCACAATGGACAGCGTCGCGCGCGCCGCCGGGGTCACGAAGCCACTCCTGTACCAGCACTTCGAGTCGAAGCACGCGCTCTACGAGGAGATCATCACGACAGCGGCGACCAAGCTGCTCGAAGCGCTTTCGGTCGCCGCTTCACCCGAGGTCGCCCCGCGCGACAAGGTGGACACCGCGTTCCGCATCTACTTCTCCATGATGGTGAGCGACGACGTGTCGTTCAGGCTCCTCCTCGCCGAACCAGCAGACGAGGACATCTCGAGGCACCTCGACGCGATCTACGACGTGCTCGTCGAGTTCGCCAATCCGCTCATCGACGCCGGGCTCGAGCCCGACCACCAGCGGCTCCTCGCCGCCACCGTCGTGGGCGCGGCGAAGGCGTCCGCGTCCTACTGGCTGGACAACTCCCACGAGGCGAGCAACGAGACGGACGAGCAGGCCGTCGACAGGATCGCGCGTCGGACCGCCCAGTTCATCTGGGGCGGGCTGCGCAGCGTCAGCCCCGACTGACTCAGCCGAGGGCGTGGCGCAGGTCGCCCAGGAGGTCGTCGATCGACTCGATCCCGACTGACAGCCGGATGAGGTCGTCGGGCACCTCCGCCTCTGAGCCCGTCGTCGAGTGGTGGGTCATCTCGGCCGGGTGCTCGATGAGCGACTCGACGCCGCCCAGCGACTCGCCGAGGGTGAAGACCGAGGCGCGGTTGCAGACCTCGATTGCGGCGCTGGCTCCGCCGGCTACCGCGAACGACACCATCCCGCCCGCGCGGCGCATCTGGCGGCTCGCGATCTCGTGCCCGAGGTGCCCGGGGAGGCCGGGATAGAGCACGGTGGTCACCTTCGGGTGCCCGGCCAGCAGCTCGACCACCCGCTCGGCGTTGTCGCAGTGCCGTTCCATGCGCACCGCGAGGGTCCTGATCCCGCGCAGGACCAGCCAGCAGTCGAACGGCCCGGGAATCGAGCCCATCGCGTTCTGGTGGAAGGAGATTCGCTCCGCAATTGCCTCGTCCGAGGTGACCACCGCACCGCCGACCACGTCGCTGTGCCCGCCCAGGTACTTGGTCGTCGAGTGCAGGACGACGTCGGCGCCAAGGGCGAGGGGCTGCTGGAGGTACGGCGTCGCGAAGGTGTTGTCGACCACGACGAGCGACCCTGCGTCGTGCGCGATGCGCGCGATCGCCGCGATGTCCGCGATGTGCAGGAGCGGGTTGGACGGCGTCTCGACCCAGATGAGCCGCGTGGAGCCGGGCCGCACGGCGGCGGCGACCGCTGCGGTGTCCGACAGGGTGACCGCCGTGTAGTCGAGCCCCCAGCGGGAGAGCACCTTGTCGACGAGCCGGAAGGTGCCGCCGTAGACGTCGTTCGGCATGACGACGTGGTCTCCGGGTGCCAGGAGTGCGCGCAGCACGGTGTCGGCTGCCGCCATCCCCGAAGCGAACGCAGATCCGAAGGCGGCCCCCTCGAGCGACGCGATGCACGTCTCGAGCGCGGTGCGCGTCGGGTTGATGGTCCGCGAGTAGTCGTGGCCGCCGCGCGTCTCGCCGACGGCGTCCTGCAGGTAGGTGGACACCTGGTAGATCGGCGGGACCACCGCGCCGGTGGCGGCGTCCGCCGCCTGCCCGGCGTGGATGGCGAGCGTCTCGAACCCCTGGGCGTCAGTCACCCCGCGAGGCTACCGATCTCACCGGACCAGGTGCCCGAGCAGGTCCTGGCGCGTGAGCACGCCGATCGGGTCGCCGTCGCGGTGCACGACGATCGCGTCGGCATCCTTGAGCGCCGCGAACGCCGACTCCAGGGGCTCGCCCGATCCGACGATCGGCAGTCCGGGTGACATGTGCCGCTCGACGGAGTCGGCAAGCTGGGCATCGCCGCTGAACAGCGCGTCGAGCAAGGCGCGCTCCGTCACCGAGCCGACGACCTCGGCTGCCTTCACCGGAGGCTCAGCCTTCACGACCGGGAGCTGGGAGACCTCGAACTCGCGCAGGATGTCGATCGCGTCTCTGATCGTCTCGTTCGGGTGCGTGTGCAGGAAGCTCGGGAGCGATCCCGCCTTCTCGCTGAGCACGTCGCCGACGGTGAGCGCCCCGGGGGTCGACGCGAAGCCGTACCGAGCGAGCCACTCGTCGTTGAACACCTTGGACAGGTATCCGCGGCCGCCGTCCGGCAGCAGGACGACGACGACGTCGCCGGGGCCAGCCCTCCTCGCGACGTCGAGCGCCGCGACCGTGGCCATCCCGCAGGATCCGCCGACGAGCAGCCCCTCCTCGCGGGCGAGGCGGTGGGTCATGTCGAAGGAGTCCCGGTCCGAGACCGCGATGATCTCGTCGCAGACCGTGCGGTCGTAGGTCTCGGGCCAGATGTCCTCGCCGACCCCCTCGACCAGGTACGGCCGACCGGTGCCACCCGAGTACACGGAGCCGACCGGGTCCGCGCCGATCACCTGGACGGCCCCCTGGGAGATGTCCTTCAGGTAGCGGCCCACGCCCGAAATCGTCCCGCCCGTGCCCACGCCGGCGACGAAGTGCGTGATCGTGCCGTCGGTCTGCCGCCAGAGCTCCGGGCCGGTCGAGTGGTAGTGGGCGGCGGGGTTCTCCGGGTTCTTGTACTGGTCCGGCTTGAAACCGCCGTCGATCTCGCGGGCGAGGCGGTCCGACACGCTGTAGTAGCTGCGCGGGTCGTCCGGCTCGACTGCGGTGGGACAGACCTCGACCTCCGCGCCGTAGGCGCGCAGGACGGCGATCTTGTCAGCGCTCACCTTGTCGGGCACAACGAAGAGGCAGTGGTATCCACGCTGCTGGGCCACGAGCGCGAGACCGACTCCCGTGTTGCCACTCGTCGGCTCGACGATCGTGCCGCCGGGTCGAAGATCGCCGGAGCGCTCGGCCGCATCGATCATGCGCTCTGCGATGCGGTCCTTCACCGAGCCACCCGGATTCATGTACTCCACCTTCGCGAGGACCGTGGCCTCGATGCCCTCGGTGATCCGGTGCAGGCGCACCAGCGGGGTGTTGCCGATCAGCGCGACGATCGAGTCGGCGACCTCCATGCCGGCATCGTAGGCGCGATGCGCCGGGTCCCCACTCGTCCACGCTCGGCACGCTCCCAGCACCGGCAGGCGACGCCGGGGATGCGCGGCCGGCCAGTCCGCTACAGCAGATCCTGGCGGCGCAGCCAGACGAGCGCGAACCAGCCGAACAGTGGCGGCAGGTAGGCCGTGAAGAGCCGCTGGACGAAGACGGCGGAGACCGCGATGTCCTCGGGCACGCCGACCGCCGTCAGGCCGATGATCATCCCGGCCTCGACGACGCCCATCCCACCGGGCACGGGCGAGATCCCTCCGAGCATCGACCCGAGCGTGAGCACGATGAGGATCTGCGCGATCGAGAGGCTCGTGTCGAAGGCATGCAGCGATGCGCCGAGGGCGTAGGCGACGGCCATTTGCGCGATGAGCGCACCGCCGAACAATTCGAAGAGCTTGGCGGGGCGACCGGCCAGCACCACGAGGTGGTCACGGATCTCCTTGGTCTTCGGTGCCAGCTTCTTCTTGATGATCGATCGCCACCTCGGCACGAAGAGCACGACCGCGAGGGCGATCCCGACAAGGCACACGGCCGCGAGGATGAGCCAGATGAGCTTGGCGTGGTTGCCACCGGAGGGATTGTCCTTGAAGTTGAACGAGCTGAGCGCGAACGGCAGCGCGATCAGGAACAGGCCGCCCTTGACGATCCAGCTCGACGCGGACGTGAGGACGCCCGAGCTCACGGCGGTCGTCGCGTCATTGCCCTCCTTCTGGTAGAAGCGCACGCGGGCCGCGAGCACGGCGACTGTTCCCACGGCGAGCCCGGAGAAGGCGTTCGAGAGCTCCAGGACGGTCAGCTTGAAGTACGGCAGCGTCCCGGGTATCGAGCCTTCGTCGGCGAGCGCCCCCGCCGGGTACGGAATGACCGCGAGCAGCGCCACCACAAGGACCCAGAGAAGGTTCGCCCCCTTGATCGTTGAGAAGGATGCGGCGACGTTGAGGAAGACCGCGATCAGTGCCCACCCGCCGATCACAGTGCCGATCGCGATCACGAGCGTGGTCCCGCTGACCCGCGTCAGCTTCGCTGGCTCGGGCGCCTCGACGCCGAGCTGCTTCGCACCATCCGTGCGCAGTGTGTCGAGCAGCGCCTTCTGCTCCTTCATGGCTTCGGCGAGGGCGGAGGGCAGCGCCGCCTTCTGGAAGTAGGGCAGGCACGCCGTCACCCGCTCGGGACCTGCCACGTCGTGGGCGATCGAGAGGGCCGGGTCGACACCCAGGGACAAGGCGCAGCAGACGATCCCCGATGCCAAGTCCCTCGACGAAAGCGCAGGCGTGGCTCCCGACGTGCCGTTCAGGAAGTCGTCGATCGCGACGGTGCCGTCCTCCCCAATGATCAGGTGGTCCTGGTCGATCGAACCGTGGGAGATGCCTTCTCTCCCGAGCGCGATAATCCCCGCGAGGAGACTCCGTGCGGTCGCGTCCGCGAGTGGGGCTCCCTTTGCCAGCACCTCGCGCAGCGTGGTCCCGGCCGGAGGTGCGGAGACGACGATGCCGTCGCGCGACGGCCCGGCTGCGCCGGCGCTCACGAGGGCGGACGCGCGCCCATCGAGTGCCTCGTTGGCTCGCAGCGTCACGTAGGCGAGGTGCTCGGCCTGCTGGAGCCTCGAGACGAGCAGCGAACGCCCGTTGTTCCGGTAGGCGATCGCCCGACCGATCGATGCCGCGAGAGCGGCGTCGCGAGCGTCGCGACCAAAGATGCTCACCCGCAGGCGTCTGCCGGATGCCTCGATCCCGTCGAATCGTGCTGCCCCCCATCGCTGATGGACCCTCGGGTCGAGCTCGCGCACGTCGAGTCCGAGCTCCCGGAGCATGTCTGCGACCTCGTCGACACCGGGGAGTCCCGACGGGGTGCCGGTGATGAGCCGCATCGCCGCCGCCGAACCCCACCCGATCACCAGTGACGCGAGGACGCTGAGTGGAAGGCCCCGGCCGTCGAAGACCGTTGAGACCGCACCGAGGCCGAAGCCGAGGTAGCTCAGCCGCTGGAAGGATCTCGCCAGGTATGGCCGCGCGGCGAGCGCCACCGCGACTGCGACTGTCACGGCGGGAACGGGAATCCCCACGTTCACCTTCGGATACGCCTTCGCGAGGTCGGTGCCCGCTGTCACCCCGAGCAGGTAGCGGAACACCCCGGTGAAGACGAGCGAGATCGCGGCCGCGCCGACGACGTCGATCAGGACCTCGCGTCGCCGCGAGATCAGCGAGGTGACGACGAGAAGGAGCACAACACCGAACGTCCCGGCGAGTGCGAGGACGGTCAGGAGCCAGGTGATGCCGATCGGAGCGGGGATCGCCAGATGGATGAGCCACTGCTGGATCCTCGCGTCGTGCCGGTAGGCGAAGACGACGATCACAAGGGAGAAGAAGCTGAGCGCGATGCGCCAGACGTCGGACCCGAGCCGGACGCGGATGCCGTCGCCCCTGGGGCGCGAACATCGCCGACCGCCAGCCTCCCTTCAGGACCTTGACCGGTGCCGATGGAACGGACGGGAGCACCGCGTCAGCATCCTGGGACGTATCCGTCGGCACCGGCGCGAGGCTACTTCGCGAGGATCGGACGCCATGAGATCGCGACCGGTTCTGGAATGCTGCGCCAACCCGGCAACGCGAAGCCGACCGCACATCGGTCCGATCTCGTACGAGATGAAGATGACGCTCCTGCGAAGGGAACGTACTGGCCGCACATTGCCACGGTGCAGGGAGTCGTGGGCAGCGCCCACACCCCATCGCAGCGATTGCGGTAGCTGGCGGGAATTCTCGCTTCGTCCGAAGCGCTGCCGCTGGTCGACGAGCGCATGATCACGGACGCGCTCTCGCCGCGCTCGATGCTTGCACCTCTGTCCCAACCATTTCGAGATGAATGGTGGTCTGACGCCATCGATTGGCCCCAATTCGAACACCTGCCGCTATGCGGCAGCGGGGAGCAGGTCGACAGATCTGCTTTGGTCAGCACGGGAGGCTCGAAGGACAGCAATCGCCAGAAAGATGAGACCGCCTAAGACGTAGAGGTTTCGCACAATGAACAGCGAAGCGGCTGGCCAGGCATGCGGCTGTCGTAAGGGAAAGAACTGGGCATCGAGATTCACACATGTGACCAAGACGAGGGCAATCGCTCCTAGTGCGAGTGGTCGGTCTCGCCGCCACTCCAGCCAAGCGACGGCCGGAAGCAGGCCGACGAACACCCAGTAGTGCAGCCAACTGACAGGCGATACGAGCACCATCGTGAGCGCAAACACGCAGAACCCTGCAAGCTCTCGAGACTGCCGGATGAGGCGTGCAGTGACCCAAACACCGCCGGCCAGCAGTGCAAGGGCAAGCGGGAGCCAGGGAAAGACACCCGGACGGAGGAAAGGCGGTCGTGACAAAAGCCCCAGCAGGGATTGGTTGTCCGGACTGCCGAGCCCGCCGTACCAATACGAGCCGTAATCCGAGGTTGCCCTGGAGTTGATCCTCCCGATGCTTTGCGGAGAGGGAAGGATGTGGAACCAGAATTCCGTCGAACCGTGAGGCCAGAGGATCCAAGCCACGATCGTCACCACCAAGAATGCGGTGAGGGCACGTGCCACTCCGGAGATCTCCCGCTTCACGAGAAGCCAGAAGATGAAGATGCCCGGAACCAACTTGATTGCGGTTGCGATGCCGATCAGGTAACCGCGGTGGCGCTTCGGGACGACGAAAAGATCCACGAAGACCATGAGTAGGAGGATCGCCCCCAGTTGCCCTTCGAGCACGACGTCGTGATATGGGTACAACGCGAAGACGGCGAGCGGTGCGAGCACCACCGCCGAGACGAACCATGCGCGAGCGAGTGGAACCAGCATGAATCGCTCAAGTGAAAGTGCAAAGAGCATTGCAGTCGAGAACATGGTGACGATCGTGACCACGATCGCCGTCGACTTGAATCCAATCGCGTGCGAGGGAACGAAGAGGTATCCAACGATCGGCGGATAACTGAACGCCTCTCCTCGGTTGTCGTAAAGGTCACCGTGGACTAGCAGGATGTGGGCATCGTGGTACCGCTCCGCGAGATCGCTGAACGCGAAGACCTAGAACTGAGTTTGAAGATCCACCGTTCCTCGAGGAGCAGGTGGGCGATGTACGTCCCCCACGCGAAAACGGCGACGCCGCCGATTGCCCAGAGCAGCCATGTCGGCATGGTACGAAACGGTCGCAGTCGCGGGGCATTTGATTCAGCACCTGTCGGCACGCAGTTGATCGTAACGATCGAAAGTGAGTCGACGATGAAGCACATGTCGCGCGACGGCAATCCAAAGTGCTCGTCATGGGCTCCGGGCAGCATTGGGTAACAGGAGGCGCACAGAAGTACAGTCGGCAGGTCGGAGGAAGTCGGCAATGGTCGATACTGCAGAAGAACTCGCGCAGGCGGAAGCACGACTCGCCAAGGCCCAGGAAGTCCTTGACGATGTCGCAGAGGTGCTCGCCGTGGCGGAGGAGGCGCAGGCCGCCGCGGATAGTGCCCGCGAGGCCGCGGACCACGCGCACGCCGCGATTCGCAAGCTGTACGTGGTGCTTCCGGTGGTCGTCGTACTGCTTGGCGTCGCGGTCGTGTTCTTCCGGTGGCGCCGCGCCGAGTAGCAGAGCGGACCGTCACCCCTCGCAGCTGCCTGCCACCGGCGGGCCCAGCCGGTTCTGAACTCGCGCTACTGGATGTGGACGCCCGAGATGGCGCGGGAGATGACGAGGCGCTGGATCTCTGAGGTCCCCTCGAAGATCGTGAAGATCTTCGAGTCGCGGTGCCAGCGCTCGACGGGGTAGTCGCGGATGTAGCCGTAGCCGCCGAGGATCTGGATCGCCTCCTCGGTCACCTTGACCGCGGTCTCGCCGGCGAACAGCTTCGACATCGAGCCCTCGCCGTTCGTGAACGGCTTGTGCGTCCCCGCCATCCACGCGGCGCGCCACACGAGCAGCCTCGCGGCGTCGACGGACATCTTCATGTCGGCGAGCTTGAACGCGATCGCCTGGTTCTGGATGATCGGGCGGCCGAACTGGACCCGCTCCTTCGCGTAGTCCAACGCGTACTCGTACGCGGCTCGGGCGATCCCGAGCGCCTGAGCGCCGACCATGGGCCTCGTGGACTCGAAGGTCGACATGGCCGCCTGCGTCGAGGTGCGCTTGCCCTCGCGTGCACGGGCGAGCCGCTCGTCGAGCTTCTCCTTGCCGCCGAGCAGGTAGGCGCCCGGGATGCGGCAGTCTTCCAAGACAACCTCGGCGGTGTGGCTGGCACGGATCCCCATCTTCTTGAACTTCTGACCCTGGGAGATGCCCTTGGTCCCCTCGGGGATCACGAAGCTCGCCTGTCCTCGCGAGCGCAGATCGGGATCGACAGACGCGACGATGACGTGCAGGTTCGCGAGACCACCGTTCGTGATCCAGGTCTTGGTGCCGTTGAGGACCCACTCGTCGGTCTTCTCGTCGTAGACGGCCCTTGTCCGGAGGCTGGAGACGTCGGACCCCGCATCCGGCTCCGAGACGCCGAAGGCGGCAAGCTTGATGTCGTCGAGCGTCCCGAAGCACTGGGGGACCCACTCCATCTGCTGCTCGGGCGTGCCGTTGGACATGATCCCCGCGACGGCCAGGGTCGAGCCGAAGATCGCGAGGCAGATGCCGGCGTCACCCCAGGAAAGCTCCTCGAGCGCGATCGCGATGGAGAGCCCGGTCGGGTCGGCGAAGGTGTTGGCCATGAAGTCGACGCTGTAGAGCCCGATCTTGGCGGCCTCTTCGATGATGGGCCACGGCGTCTCCTCGCGCTCGTCCCACTCGTGGGCCGCGGGCCGAACGACGCGCTCCGCGAACTCGTGCACCCAGTCCCTGAGGGTGATCTGATCTTCGTTCAGGTCCAGCGAGAAGTCGGACATTGCTCCTCCAGGGGGTTCTGGGGTCGGTGAGAAGTCTTTACTTACCCAATGGTAATACGCCCGAAACAGCTTCGGGCATCACGTCTCAGCGTCGCCGGATCCTGGTCCCCGCAGCCGTGTCCTCGACCACATAACCGCGGGCGGAGAGCTCGTCTCGCAGGCGGTCCGACTCTGCGAAGTCCCGTTCCGCTCGTGCACGGTCCCGTTCGGCTGCTAGGCCCAGGTCCTCGTCTGCGATCCGCTCTGAGCTCCCGTCGATGACCAGACCGACCGATCCGGCGAGCACCTGGAGCACCCGGGCGGTCTCGCGGGCCTCGTCATCGCGGCCCTCGTCGGCGAGCGCGTTCGCACGCGTGGCGAGCTCGAAGAGCAGCGCGATCGCCTTGGGGGTGTCGAGGTCGTCCTCGATGGCGGCACTGAAGGCGTCCAGCACCTCGCTGCCAGCCGCCAGCTCGGAGTGGTCCGCCAGGAGCACCGGGACGTCCGGATCGAACGGCTCGAGGTCGAACCTGCGAGCGACCGAGTCGAGCCGCTCAAGCGCGCGCTCGGCATCCGAGACGGTGCCTCCGGTGACCTCGATGGGCGCGCGGTAGTGCGCCCGCAGGATGAGGAGCCGGTAGGCGCGGCTGTCGGAGCGGGCCAGCAGGTCCGTGAGCGACGTGAAGTTCCCGAGTGACTTCGACATCTTCACGCCCTCGACCTCGACCCAGCCGTTGTGCGCCCAGTGTCGCGCGAACCCGCGGCCGAGCGCGACGGCCTGGGCGCGCTCGTTCTCGTGGTGCGGGAACTTGAGGTCCTGCCCGCCCGTGTGGAGGTCGAAGTCCTCGCCGAGCAGCGCAAGCGACATGACCACGCACTCGGTGTGCCACCCGGGGCGGCCGGCGCCGAACGAGGCGTCCCACGAGGGCTCGTCTGGCTTCGCCGCCTTCCAGAGCGCGAAGTCGAGCGGCGACCGCTTCTGCTCGTTCGCCTCGACACGGGCTCCCGCGCGAAGCGAGTCGAGAGGCTGTCCGGCGAGCAGCCCGTAGCCGGCAACCGTCGAGGTGTCGAGGTAGACGCCGTCGTCGGTCCGGTAGGCGTGCCCGTTCTCGAGCAGCTCCTCGATGGTCGAGATCATCTGGGCGACGAACTCCGTGGCGTGGGGGATGCTGGAGGGACGCAGCACGCCGAGGGCCGCCATCGCGTCCCACCAGGCGGTCTCGAACTGCGCCGCCACCTCGCCCTCGGTGCGACCCTCGCGGTTCGCCTTCGTGATGATGTTGTCGTCGATGTCCGTGACGTTGGAGACGTAGGTGACATCGAGCCCCGTGAAGAGGAGCCACCGCCGAAGCACGTCCCACGTGAGAGTGAATCGCCCGTGGCCGATGTGCGGGAGCTCGTACACGGTCGGTCCGCAGACGTACATGCTGAACCGGCCCGCAACGCGCGGCTCGATGGGGACCACGGCGCCCTGCGCGGAATCGTGCAGGCGGAGCATCCCAGTAACCTACTGAACTTATGGTCAGCGACGAGAAGCGCACGAGCGAGTTCGCGCTGCCCGAACGGCCCTCGCTGGACGGCATCGAGGACAAGTGGATGCAGCGCTGGGAGCGCGATGGCACCTACCGCTTCGATCGCTCGAAGGACCGGTCCCAGATCTTCTCGATCGACACGCCGCCGCCGACGGTGTCTGGATTGCTGCACATGGGGAGCGTCTTCGGATACGCCCAGACGGACTGCATCGCGCGGTTCCAGCGCATGCGTGGCCGCGAGGTGTTCTACCCGATGGGCGCCGACGACAACGGGCTTCCGACGGAGCGCCGCGTCGAGCAGTTTTTCTCGGTGCGATGCGACCCGTCGGCAGACTACGACCCTGCTTTCGAGCCTCCGGAGGTCCCGACGAAGGACCGCGTGGCGATCTCGCGCCCCAACTTCATCGAGCTGTGCCACCGGCTGACCGCAGAGGACGAGAAGGCGTACAAGGCGCTCTGGCAGCGGCTCGGCCTCTCCGTCGACTGGTCCCTCGAGTACGCAACGATCTCTGACCTCGCCCAGCGCCAGAGCCAGCGGGCGTTCCTGCGGATGCTGGCCCGCGGCGAGGTGTACTCGACCGAGGCCCCGACCCTGTGGGACGTGGACTTCAAGACGGCCGTGTCGCAGGCAGAGCTCGAGGACCGGGAGCGTTCCGGCGCGTACCACCGGATCGCCTTCCGCCGCGCGGACGGCGCGGGCACGGTCGAGATCGAGACGACGAGGCCGGAGCTGCTCGCGGCGTGCGTCGCACTCGTCGCGCACCCCGACGACGCCCGGTACCAGCCGCTCTTCGGGACCGACGTGGTGACCCCGCTGTACGGCGTTCGCGTCCCCGTCGTCGCCCATGAGCTCGCGGACCCCGAGAAGGGATCGGGCATCGCGATGATCTGCACCTTCGGCGACACGACCGACGTCGTGTGGTGGCGCGAGCTCGGGCTGCCGCTTCGAGCCCTCATCGGCCGCGACGGGCGCATGCTGCCGGTGACCTTCGGCAGCGAGGGCTTCGAGTCAGAGGACGCGGACGCCGCGAACGCGGCCTACTCGGCGCTCGCCGGCAGGACTGTCAAGCAGGCACAGGGTGCCATCGTCGAGCAGCTCCGCGACGACGGATCGCTCATCGGTGACGTGAGGCCGATCATGCACCCCGTGAAGTTCTACGAGAAGGGCGACCGCCCGCTTGAGATCGTCACGTCCAGGCAGTGGTTCGTTTCCACGCTCATCCACCGCGACACGCTGCTCGCGCGTGGCGAGGAGATCTCGTGGCACCCCGAGCACATGTCGCACCGCTACCGCATATGGGTCGAGGGGCTGAACTCCGACTGGTGCATCAGCCGGCAGCGGTACTTCGGCGTGCCCTTCCCCATCTGGTACGCGGTCGGAGCGGACGGCTCCATCGACATCGAGCACCCGCTGCAGCCTGCCGAGTCCCGCCTCCCCGTCGACCCCTCGACCGATGTGCCCGACGGTTTCGAGCCCTCGCAGCGGGGCCTGCCCGGCGGGTTCGTGGGTGATCCGGACGTCATGGACACCTGGGCCACAAGCTCGCTCACGCCGCAGATCGCGGGCAGATGGGAGGACGACCCGGACCTGTTCGACCGCGTGTTCCCGATGGACCTGCGGCCACAGGGTCCCGAGATCATCAGGACATGGCTGTTCTCGACCGTGGTGCGCAGCGAGCTCGAGCACCACGTCCTGCCATGGCGTCACGCCACGATCAACGGGTGGGTCCTCGACCCGGATCGCAAGAAGATGAGCAAGTCGACCGGGCATGCCTCGACTCCCCTCGACCTGCTCAACGAGATCAGCTCGGACGGCGTCCGCTACTGGGCGGCGTCGGGGAGACCGGGCACCGACACCGCCGAGGACCCCGCCCAGATGAAGGTCGGCCGACGCCTGACCATCAAGCTCCTCAACGCGTCGAAGTTCGTCCTCACCCAGCTCGACGGCGTCAGCCCGGGGAGCGACTCGCCTGCTCTTGTGACCCAGCCCATCGACCAGGACCTGCTCGCGCGCCTGCGCGACCTCGTGGACGAGGCCACCGGCGCATTCGAGCAGATGGACTACGCGCGGTCGCTCGAGCGGACCGAGGCGTTCTTCTGGCGGTTCTGCGACGACTACCTCGAGCTCGCGAAGACCCGCGCCTACGGTGCGGCGGACAGCGACGGGACCAGGTCGGCGCGCGCGACCCTCGGCATCGCCCTGTCGGTCCTGCTGCGCCTGTTCGCACCGATCCTGCCGTTCTCGACGGAGGAGGCATGGTCCTGGTGGCACGAGGGCTCGATCCATCGTGCCGCGTGGCCCATCATCGAGGAGATCGCCTCTGCGTCACCTGCGGTCCCCGGCGTCCTCGAGGCTGCAAGCGGCGTGCTCGGCGCCGTGCGTCGGGAGAAGTCCGCAGCGAAGCGGTCGATGCGCGCGGAGGTCGAACTCGTCACCGTCAGCGGGTCCCCGGCGTTCCTCGCGGCCGTCGAGGCCGCGCGCGACGACCTCGTCGACGCCGGCGTGATCCGCGAGCTGCGTCTCGGGGACGGCGACGAGGCGGTCATCGTCGCGCTCGCCGACGAGCCGGCCGCCTGAGCCCCGAGCCCTGACCCCCGGGCCGCCCGAACCTTGAGGCGGCTGCATCTCGGGTGACCCGGCACGAGCGTCGGAGCGCTCAGAGCCCAGCGAGCCCGTTGCCGAGGAGTACCACGCCGAAGGCGAAGTAGATGACGGCCATCACGGTGCCACTGTTCAGCTCGAGCCATCTCTTCCAGCTCTCAATCACCCGGTCGCCGCGGTCCCCGAGCAAGACCACCACGAGGATGGGAGCGGCCACGCCGAGGATCGCGACCAGGACGTAGAGGGCGCCGACCCCGACCTGCTGCGAGGCCGACAGGCCTGCCGCTGCGATGGACAGGGCCGCAGCGACGCCTACGGCGATGTTCTTGGGATTCAGCGCGCCAACGAGCACGCCGGTCGCGAAGGACTTCGGCGGCGCGAATGCGGAGATCCCGGCCATCCACTTGGGCGTGGGAGCGGTCTCTCCCGCGCGCGGGCGACCTCGGAACTTCGAGAGTCCCGCAACGACGAGGTAACCGCCGAGCGCGATCCGGATGATCGACGCGGTCCGCGATGGCCCCGATCCCCCCGTCAGATCAACGGCCTCCGCGAGTGCGACGAGCGCCGCGAGCATGCCGCCGACGCCCACCACGAACCCCGCGAGGTAACTCGACGCGTTCGCGATGGGCCGCTGCGTGAAGAGCAGCAGGATCGCGGCGACGATGTTGACGGGCGAGACCATCACGACGACGGCGAGCGGGAGGATGCTGACGAAAGTCGCCCTCATGGCCGCCCCCAACCATCGCCCGGCTGCGGGTGCGATCGCCGCCGTTCGGTTGCACGTCGCGCCGGGACAGCGGCGTGCGTCACGGACAGAGTCTTGCGCACCGTCGACCGGTTCGATCCGATGGCCGCGCACGACGGACCGAGCTGCACCGCGTGGCGTCGGGCTAGACGGTCGGCTTCGACTCCCGTGCGTTCACGAGGGCGTTGAGGAACGCCGCGATCCCCCGCGTGGTCGCGGTACACCTCGGCGAGCAGACCGTGTCGAAGGCGTGCTGGGCGAGGGGAAGCTCGAAGTAGCCGATGGGTGCATCGGAGAGCTCCTTGAACTTCGCCACAAACTGCCTCGCGGTCTCGACGGTCACGAGGGTGTCGTTGGTGCCCTGCAGGACGAGGAACGGTGGGGCGTTGGGATGGAGGCGATGGTAGGGAGACGACGCCTCGTAGACGTCGGGAGCGTCCTGCACCTGGACCCGCATCACAGCGCGCGCGAGCAGGTTCGTGAGCGCGTTGCCATGCAGGCCCATCATCGTGCGGTCTCCGGTCATGTCCAGCACCCCATACAGCGAGACGCAGGCGCTCACCGATGTGTCGATGTCCTCGAAGCCCGGCTGCCAGGCCGGTTCGTTCGCGGTGAGCGCAGCCAGGGCCGCCAGGTGCCCGCCGGCGGAGTCGCCGCAGATCGTGAGGAACCGGTCGGGGTCGCCGCCGAACTCCCCGACGTGCGCCTTGACCCACGCGATCGCGAGCTTGACGTCCACGATGTGGTCGGGCCAGGTCGCCTTCGGGCTCAGCCGGTAGTTGATCGACACGCACACCCAGCCCCTCGTCGCGAGCTCGAACAGCATCGGCAGGCACTGCTCACGCTTGGATCCGACCGTCCACGCGCCGCCGTGCACGAAGAGCATGACGGGTGCGCCGGTCACCGGCTCGCGCCGGGCGATGACGTCAAGCATGTGGGACTTGCTGGCATCGCCGACGTAGTCGATGTCCCGGAGAATCCGGATGCCCCTCCCCCGGAACGGGATGGCGATGCATGTACGCCACCAGCGCACCCAGCCGCCTTCGGAGGGGAGGAACGAGTCGACGCGCACACCTCTCGCCGCGCGGAGCGACTCGAGCACCACGCGATGTGCCCTGAGCCCCACGACGAACAGGTAGGCGAACGCGATCGCGACGAGGATCGCGAGCACCGTTGCGGCCGCGCCGAGCCCGCCGTGCAGCCATCCCGCGGAGCCGAAGATCCCGAGGAGCGCGAGGTCGAGCGCCAGGATCTGCCCGCTGAGCTCCGCGTTGAGGAAACCGAACGTGAACGCGAAGCCGCCGAAGGGCTCGCGGTGCACCGGGACGAGGGCGAGCTGCGCTCCGAACGCCAACACGCCGAAGATGACGATCGCCACGACTCCCATGGCGACATTCTGGCCGACCGAGGATTCGGGCCACCACCGTGGGGCACGTAGCCTCATGGCGTGGACGAGACCCTGCACGCGCTCAAGGGCACCGTCGGGATCTGGACGTTCTCGCTCGAGAGTGTCGAGCCGTCCCTGCTCGGCGCTGCGTTGGAGCTCCTCGAATCAAGCGGCTTCTCGGCCCTCTGGATCCCCGAGGCCTGGGGCCGCGAGGCGATGACCGGATCCGCTGTGGCGCTCGCGCAGTCGACCCGGCTTGTCGTGGCGACGGGGATCGCCCAGATCTACGCCCGCGATGCGATGGCGACGGCTGCCGCGTCGAGGACGCTCGCGGCCTGGTCCGGAGGCCGCTTCGTGCTCGGCCTCGGGGTGAGCCACAGGCCACTCGTCGAACGGGCCCGCCGCGGAACCTACGACCCCCCGATCGCCGCGATGCGGACATTCCTCGACGCCTACGACGAGGCTCCCAACCTGAGCATCGAGCACGAGCGACGCGTCCCGAGGGTGCTCGCCGCGCTTGGCCCGAGGATGTTGCACCTCGCTGCGACCCGCGCCGACGGCGCGCTGTCGTACCTCGTGACTGCCGAGCACACCGCGCAGGCCCGAGCGTCGCTTGGGCCCGGCGCCTTCCTCGCTGTCGAGCAGTCCGTGGTCCTGGGCGAGGACCGCGCCGAGTTCCTCCGACGGGCGCACGAGCACCTCAACTTCTACACCGGCCTCGACAACTACCGGAACAGCTGGCGACGGCTCGGCTTCACCGACGAGGACTTCGTGCGCGGCGGGTCCGACCGACTCTGCGACGCGCTGGTCGTCCACGGAGACGAGGCAGCGATCGCGCGCAGCATCGAAGGGCATCGAGACGCCGGAGCTGACCACGTCTGCCTCCAGGTCCTCGGCTCGACACGCGAAGATGTCCCCATGCTCCAATGGGAGCGGCTCGGCGCCGCGACACACGGAAGGCAGGTCGGATGAACCGCAAGGGCGGCAGGCGCATCGGGGTGGTCACCGCTGGCGGCGACGCGCCGGGACTCAATGCGGCAATCAGGGCGCTCGGCCGATGCGCGATCGATGCGGGCGACGAGGTCATCGGGATCCTGAACGGCTGGACCGGCCTCCTCGAGGAGGGGACGTGCCGGCAGCTGAGCGCCGACGACTTCGTCGGGATCGTCTCGCACGGGGGGACGATCCTCGGGAGCTCGCGCACCGCAGCGCTCCAGGACGAGGTCGGCATCCACCGGCTCCTCGCCGGCGTCCAGGAGGCGCGGCTTGACATCGTCGTCGCCATGGGCGGGGACGGCACCCTGAAGCTCGCCCGAAAGCTGGCCGAGCACGGCCTTCGGGTCATCGGCATCCCCAAGACGATCGACTACGACGTCGACTACACGGAGATCTGCATTGGATTCGAGTCGGCCCTCTCGCGGGTCGTCGAGGCCCTCGACCGGTTGCACACGACCGCCGCCTCGCACCACAGGGTCATGGTCCTCGAGACGATGGGACGTGACTCGGGATGGCTCGCCACCCTGGGCGGTCTCGCCGGCGGCGCCGACATGATCTGCATCCCCGAGTTCCAGGTGTCCATCGACGACGTGGCCGAGCGCCTGCTCGAGCGCCGGCGGATCGGGAAGCAGTCCTCCATCGTCGTCGTCGCCGAAGGCTGCGACCTGAAGGGTGTGTTCGGCGACGCGCCGCCGCTCGACGGTGTCGGCCATCCGCTCCTCGCACGCCGCGCGATCGGCGAGCACGTCGCCGTCGCCATCGAGCGCCTGACCGGAAGCGAGACGAGGTCCACCGTGCTCGGCCACCTGCAGCGGGGTGGTTCGCCCGTCGCGTCGGACCGGGTCTGGGCGACCCGCCTGGGTGCGGCGGCAGCGGACCTCGCACGCAGCGACAGGCGGGCAACTGCTGTCGCGGTGCGCAACGGCGAGGTCGTCGAGGCGACACTCAGCCAGCTGACCGAGCACCGCAGAGTCGTCCCGGAGTCCTTGTACGAGTTGAGTCGGCGCACGAGCTAGGAGAAAAGTCGGGGACCCGACCGAAAACTCAGAATCGCCGGTGCTACCTTGCCGCCGATGGTGAATTCCCTGCAATCCGCACCCGCAGCGCCTGCCAAGGAGCAGATCCTCACGCGCGAGCGGATCCTCGACGCTGTCTCCGAGCAACTCGCTCGAACCGGCATCGCTGGCCTCCGTCTGAAGGACGTCGCAGACCTCCTGAGCGTGTCTGTTCCTTCCCTGTACCGGTTCTTCGCTGACCGCGAGGCCATGATCGCCGCCGCCTACGTGCGCGACTTTGCCGAGCAGACCTTCATCGACCTCGACCAGCTTCGGGTCGTGTTCTCCGAGGCCGCCAGCGCCGAGGACTACCAGAACGGGCTGCGCACGGTCGTCATCGACATCTTCGGCGAGGAGAGCCGCCAGATCAGGTGGCGCAAGCTCTCCGCGATGGCAGCGACGCACCACGACCCCGTGCTGATGGAGCAGATCGGAAGGATCCAGGCGGAGTTCACGAGCCGGATCGCCGAGACGTTCGAGAGCGCACGCCAGCGAGGCTGGGTCAAGAGCTCGGTCAACGCCTTCGCGTTCGCCTATGCCGTGCAGGGACTGATGATGGGACCGCTCTTCGCGGACGTGGTGCCAGGATCGGATGTCACCTCGGGAGACTTCGCGGAACTCTTCGTGCTGTTCCACCAGGCCATGGCCGCTTAGGCACGACGTCGCGCCCCTCGGGTACGGTCGCCAGCGATGGCGACGCCGAACCCCGCAGGCCTCTCGGTTCGCTACGGGACCGATCTCGGGGACCTCGCCGAAGACCTCGTCATCCAGCTTGCTTCGTCGCCGCTGGCGGTCCTCGACGCGGAGCTCGTCGTCGTGCCGACGCCGGGGATCAGGACCTGGCTCGAGGAACGGCTCAGCAGGCATCTCGGCGCCTCCGGCGCTGGTGACGGCATCAGCGCCAACATCGAGTTCCAGTTCTTCGACTCGCTGCTGAGGCGGGTAACCGGCCGGTCGACCCAGGACGAGGATCCGTGGTCGGTCGGACACATGACCTTCGCAGGTATCGAGGTGCTGTCCGACGCCGAGGCCGGCTCGGGTATCGCCAGCCTGCGACCCGGCGCAGGGGAACTGGGGATGTTTGAGACCGCGAGGTCGGCGGCCGACCTCTTCGACCAGCTCTTCCGATGGCGGCCGGACATCGCGGACGCATGGCTGGACGGGGATGAGGCCGATCCCCGGGCGGCACTTCTGCGCGCCCTCAACGATCGGATCGGAACGAGCCCGCCGCACCGGACGCTCGCCGCCTGCGTCGCCCGCCTGGCCCGCGGCGACGACGACGGTCTGGACCTCCCCGCACGGATCCACATCTTCGGCGGCGACGCGCTGCCCGGCGGGCCCCAGCTCCCCGGCTTCCTTGACGCGCTCGCGTTCGTACGCCAGGTGACCATGCACGTTGCCGTTGCATCGGCAGCGCGTTTCGATGCCATCAGGTCCACGACGCCGCCGTTCGGCCGAGTCGCCGCGGATCGGACCACCAGCGACGACCCGGTGCATCCCCTCCTCGGCACGTGGGGAGCGCTCGGTCGTGAGACCGCGATGCTCCTGGCACAGGTGCCTGAGCGGCCCACGACCTCGTTCACGCGCGTCGCCGATTCCCACGATCCTGCTGCAACAGTGCTCGGGAATCTCCAGACTGCGGTCCGTCAGCGCGATGGAGGACCAGCCGCCGCGTTGCCACCGGACGGCACCATCCAGTTCCACGAGTGCGTCGGAGATCTCCGCCAGGTCGAGGTGCTCCGCGACGCGCTGCTGCACGCGCTGCGCGACGATCCGCACCTCGCACCTGGCGACATCGTCGTGCTCTGCCCGGACCTCCCCCGGTTCGCGCCCCTCGTGGATGCGGTCCTCGGCATCGAACAGGGGGCACCGCGCCTTCCGTACGTCCTGGCGGACCGGTCCCTGTCGCGTGCGATCCCGATCGTGGCGGCGACTGCCCAGGCGCTCGGGCTGCTGGGGGGACGGTTTCCTCGAAGCGGCGTCATCGACCTGCTCCGCAACGGAGCCCTGCAGGCGCGATTCGGGCTGTCGGAGCACGACGTGGACCGGATCGTCGACTGGGCGGACGCCGGTGACGTCCGGTGGGGTGTCAGCGGCGCGGGCCGAACCGCCGCGGGCCTGCCGTCGACGTTCGAAGGCGGTACCTGGATCCGGTTGCTCGACCGCCTCCTCCTCGGCGCGGCGCTGCCCTCGAACGTCATCGCACCATCGCTCGGCCTTCGCGCATTGGACCCGGGACTTGCCATCGAGACGATCGGAAGGCTGAGCGATGTCGTCGCCACCCTCGCCGCGCTCGATGACGCATCGCGCCGCGACCGGTCGGTGCACGCGTGGTGCGACTTCGCCCGGGACCTCGTCGGTTCCGTATTCGCCGTGTCGTACGACGACGCATCCGGCCTCGAGCAGCTCCACCGATGTCTGGCCTCGATCGAGGACGATGCCCGGGGCGTCCTCGCCGACATCTCCTTCGCGGAGTTCCGCGCCGCATTCAACGACCGCGTGGCGAGCGTCCGCACCGTTGTCACCTCGGGCTCGAGCGGGATCACCGTCACGTCCCTCGCCCCGCTTCGAAACATCCCGTTCAAGGTCGTGGCGATCCTCGGGCTCGACGAGCGGGCGCTCCTGCAGAACGCGAGCATCGACCTTGCGTTCGGCTCGCCCCGGGTCGGAGACCGTGATCCGAGGGCTGAGACACGAGCCGCGCTGCTCGGCGCCGTCCTCGGTGCCCGGTCACGATTCCTCGTCACCTACGAGGGCGCCGACGTCGTGACGAACCAGCTCGTCCCGGTGTCTGCGGCGCTCGCTGAACTGCGCGACGCGATCGACACCGATGTCCTCGGCGGCTGGCGGGCGGTCACGCGCGCGCACCCGCGGCACGGGTACGGCGCCGCGGACCTGGACCCCGATGGGCCGGGCCTCGAAGAGCCGTTCTCGTTCGATCGAGATGCGCTGGCGTGGTCGCAGGAGATCGGGCAGCGTGCAGTCCGAGGTGGGTCGGCGGCTCGCCTCGCGGCGACCCCCGCCGCGCCCGACGCCGGCCCGATCGACATCGGCGAGCTCGGCGACTTCCTCGCGGCACCGCAGCGAACGTTCCTCGAGCGCTCCCTCGGCGTCTACCTGCCCAGGGTCGACGAGCCGCCGATCGACGAGCTCCCGACAGGGTTGAGCGCGCTCGAAGAGTGGAACCTCACGATGGATCTGGCGCGCGAGGCGAGGAGCCAGCTTCCTGAGGCGTTCACTGACACCCAGTGGCGGGACTTCATCGAGCGGTGGCGGCTGGAGCCCGACAGTCCCCTCGCGACACTCCCCGGGAGGCTCGCTGCCGACGAGCTCGAAGGACGCAGCGCCGTCGGCCCTCGGGCACTCGCCCTCGCACGACGCCTCGAGCGGGTGACGAAGGGCAGCGCCGCCGAGCCGCTGCACTGTGAGGTCGTGCTGGACGACGGGACGACCGTCTCGGGCGATCCCGAGGTTTACGGCGGGACGACGGTCGTGCGCTACACGGCCTCGACCCATGAGCGTGCCGTGCGCCTGAGGGGCTCGCTCGACCTGCTCCTCCTCACCGCGCACGATCCGGCAGTCGACTGGCGCGCCGTCCAGATCGTTCGCAAGGGCGTCGGGGCCGTGCCCTCGACTGCAGCGATACTGGGCGACGAGGTCCAGCGCCGCGCCGTCGCGCGGGCGTCGCTCGCTACCCTCGTCGACCTGCGCCGTCGGGGCCTCTCGGCTCCCGTCCCCCTGTTCCTGCGGGTGACCATGAAGATGCTGGCCGCCCTCTCCGCCAATCCGAGGCTGGGTCCCGAGGAGCTCCTCGTCACCGGGTTCGCCGGCTGGGAGGTCTACGGCGCTGTCGGAGACAAGGACGATCCGGCTGTGCGCTTCTGCTTCGACGCCTCCTACGAGGACCTGTGTGACCTGCCCGCAGAGTCCGCAGACCCGAAGCCCCGCGGAGCCACAGGCGGTTCGCGCATGATCGCGTACTCCCGGGCGATGTGCGAAGCCCTCGGGGCCGTCGAACTCGAGGCGTCGAACAAGGTGCGGCCGTGAGCGACCTCATCACCGGCCCGCTGCCCGCAAACGGGATCGCCTGCGTGGAGGCGAGCGCGGGCACCGGGAAGACCTACCTGCTGAGCACGCTCGCGGCGCGCTGGCTCGTGGAGAGCGACGACGTCCGCGTCAGCGAACTCCTTGTCGTCACGTTCACCGTGGCCGCCGCCGCGGAGCTCCGCGGCCGGATCCGCGAGCGCCTCGTCCAGGTCAGGGACCGCCTCGACGGGACGAGCGAGCCCACCCAGGACCGGTACCTCGAGGGGCTGGCAGCGCTGGCGAACCCCGAGCGCGTCCGAGCACGCGCCGCGCGGGCGCTCGCCGAGTTCGACACGGCGACAATACGGACCATCCACGCCTTCGCCTCCGCCGCGATGGGCAGCGACCGCAGCGCCGTCGGCCCGGCGGAGGAGCGGCGACGACAGGCCGTCGCCGACGTGATCGCCGCTCGAGCGTTCGACCCTGAGAGCGCGTTCTGGAACGTGCCGGAGGCCGGCTTCGGATCCGTCGACGGCATCCTCAAGCTCACGCTCGATCACCCGGACCTCCTGCTGGCGCCGCTCGAGGGCTCCGCCGACGACTCCCCCGCGGCGATCGCCCACCGTGCCGCCGTCGTGGAGGCCGCTGAGCTGTTCCACGCCCGCCAGCGGCGCGACGGCGTCGTCACCTTCGCGGACCTTCTCACGCGCCTCGACGCGGAGCTGGCGACCCCGCGGAGCCGGCTCCTCGGCGCCCTCAGGAGCCGCTACCGCATCGGGCTGATCGACGAGTTCCAGGACACGGACCCCGTCCAGTGGTCGATCTTCCGCAGGCTCTTCCTCGAAGACGGCGACGGGACGCTCGTCGTCGTCGGCGATCCGAAGCAGGCCATCTACGGCTTCCGCGGCGCCGACGTCTCGACGTACCTCGCGGCCAAGCAGGAGGCCCGCGAAACCCCGTCAGGCGGTGGCCTCGGCATCTTCGACCTCCGCGAGAACCACCGATCCGATGGCGTGCTGCTCGAAGCCCTGAACGCCGTGTTCGACGGCACGCACTTCGACGAGTCCGAGCAGATCGCCTATCACGCGGTCAAGGCCCCGGCCGCACACGAGCTGCGCCGCGCTGTCGACGCGGACGGGGAACCGGTCGTGCCCCTCTCGATCCGGGTCTGCTTCGACGAGGGCACCGCGTACGCGAAGCAGCGGGCCATTGCTCGGGACTGTGCCGACGAGGCGGTGCACTCCTTGACTATGGGTGTTGTGGGCGTCGATGGCGTGCGCGTCCCCGTCGGTGAGAGCGACATCGCCGTTCTCTGCACGTCGCGAGGCCAGTTCCCGATGCTCAAGGAGGCGTTCCTGCGGCGTGGCATCCGCGCGACCGAGGCGAAGTCCGACGACGTGCTTTCCTCGTCTGCCGCGTTGCAGGTCGACGTCCTGCTGGCGGCCCTCAGCGATCCGGAACGTCGCGGCTCGGTCATGGCCCTCGCCTACTCGTGGTTCGGGTCTCGGGACGCCGACGGGCCCGCGCTCGACGTTGTTCGGGGGCGGATAGCGGCATGGCAGGCGGCGCTCGCTCGCGGGGGCGTCGCCGCCCTGGGGCGGTCGGTGACCGAGCAAGGAGTGCTCCGCGGACTCCTCACCCTGCCGAACGGCGAACGGCACCTCACCGACCTCCAGCACCTCTTCGACCTGCTCACCGCAGCCGCACCTCCGGATGCAGGTCCGGCAACGCTGCTCGAGCTCATGGGCGAACTCCGCGCCGAGGAGCGCGGATTCGGGGACGAGGACACGAGGGCCCGAAGGATCGAGACGGATGCTCCCGCGGTGCGGCTGATGACCGTCCACGGTTCGAAGGGCCTGGAATTCAAGGTCGTGCTCTGCCCCTTCATCCGGACCGGCTCGGTGGGGGTGACGGGTCCGACCGTCTGGCGTGAGCCGCGCCTCGGACGGATGATCGACGCGGCTGGCGGGGCCGAGTGGACCGACATCTCCCTCGAGGCGCCGACGCCCGAGAGCCGCAAGGCGCTTGCCGAGGAGGAGGCGGCGGGGGAGAACCGGCGGCTGGTCTATGTCGCGCTCACGCGCGCCCGGCACCGCTGCGTCGCATGGTGGACTCCCCTCACCTCGAGGCAGAACCCGCACCGCGACGAGCTGACGTCCCTGCTCTTCGACAGGGACGTGTCGGGACGGTCCACACAGCGTTCCGTGGGAACCCGCAAGGGCATTGCGTGCTTCAGCCTCGATGCCGAGTCCGCGTTCGAGAGACTGACCTCGAACTTCGCCGACCTCGCCGAACGTCGACTGCTCGAGGTGGCTCCGGTGGGCTTCGAACGCGGTGCGTCGCAGGCTGCGGATCTCCGACCCCGACCAGCCGCGGACCGCAGGGTCGAGGTCTCTGTCCTTCATCGTGAGCTGCTCCAGCGCGACGGTCGATGCTCGTTCTCATCGCTGGTGGCGGATCGAGCGCATAGCGGCATCGGCCTCGACCCCGCGCTCGGCGATGGCGGCGCGGACGACGAGGGGCCGGGCGCACTCGTTGCGGAGGAGGAGCTCGCCTTCGATCCGTTCGATGGCCTCGCAGGACCGGCCTTCGGAACCGCGGTCCACGAGGCGCTCGAGCTCGCGGTCACCAGGCGGCGAGACGAGGCGTTCGACACGGTTGCGCGCGAATCCCTCGCTGCCGCGCTGCGAGCTCGCGCGCTGCCTGTGACAGAGCAGGTGCTCGATGGCCTGGTGAGGGTGGCGTCCGTCCCGGTGCATCCGGGATGCGCCCTGCGCGACCTGGAGCGACATGACGTCGCCACCGAGCTGCGTTTCTCGCTTCCGGTCGCCAGCGGCGTCGGGCTCGCCGACATCGGTTCGGTCCTCGCGGACGGCGATCACGACGGGCCCTTCGGGGAATGGGCCAGGCGAACCGCATCGGAGGCGGCGTCGCGCCAGCTGGCTGAGACGCTCGTCGGCTCGATCGACCTCGTGACCACCTTCTCCACGGGATCGAGGTACTTCGTCGTGGACTACAAGACGAACCTCTGCGACCCCGCAACCGGCGGCTACTCGAACCAGGGTCTCGCGACCAAGATGCAGGCGTCCGACTATCCGCTGCAGGCCGCGCTCTACCTGGTTGCGCTGCACCGGTACCTGCGCTGGAGGGTCGCTGACTACGACCCTGCTGACCATCTCGGCGGAGCCAGCTACCTGTTCCTCCGTGGCATGCGATCCGGGTCGCCAGACGGGATCTGTTCGTGGCCGCTCCCCGGCGCGACCGTTTCTCGGCTCTCGGACCTCCTTGCGGGGCTTCGATGACGGTCGCGACGATCGTGCCCGAGGCCGTGAGCCCGCTCAGGCGGGCGGCTGCTGCCGGCGTCCTCGAGAGCCCGGATCTGCACGTGGCAGACGTCATCGTGCGCCGGTCCGGTCATCGCGATCCGGACCTCATGATGGCAATCGCGCTGTCGGTCAAGGCGGTCCGCCTCGAGCACGTGTGCTTCGACGTGCACGACGATGGGATCGCTGCGCTCTGGCGAGCCGAGGACCGATCCGTGGCCGAGGACCCGCCCGACCCGGGTGCCCTGCTCCGGGCGATGCAGTCCGCGCTCGATGTCGTCGAGGTCGTCGAAGACGGGTCCAGCGTGGACGCGCTCGGTGGCGCACCGCTGGTGCTCAGCGGCGACCGGTGCTACCTGCGCCGATACGCGCTCCTCGAGCAGGACGTGGCTGACCGGCTCCGCCGGGGATGGGAGGGCACCGCCGGGCGGATAACGGGCCTTGACGCCCGGCTCGACGCGCTGGCGGGAGCCGCGGACGCGACCCAGGTCGCAGCGGTCCGGCGAGCCCTCGAGTCGCCCGTCTCGGTGATCGCAGGCGGGCCGGGAACCGGAAAGACCACCACCATCGCGCTGCTGCTCCGTGTCGTCAACGCCCTGGACCCCGACCTCGTCGTGGCCCTGGCGGCCCCGACGGGAAAGGCCGCGACCCGGCTGAACGATGCGGTCCGCGAGGCCGCCGGGGACCCCGGGTCCGGTGCCATCCCCGTGGCACAGACGATCCACCGGCTGCTCGGCTTGGGTCCTGACGGCATCTCGCGCCGCACGCGCCCGATCGACGCGGATCTGATCGTCGTCGACGAGGCATCGATGATCTCGCTCCCCCTCCTCGGCCAGCTGCTCGGCCGCGCGAGGGCCACCGCGAGGGTCGTGCTCGTCGGTGACCCGGACCAGCTCGCGAGCATCGAGGTCGGCGCAGTCCTGGCCGACGTCGTCGGATCCAGTGAGGAGACGGGCCACGGCGTCACCGTCTCGACGCTGTCGACATCGCACCGGTTCACCGAGACCTCCGGTGTGGCCGCGCTCGCCCAGGCTGTCCGGTCCGGCAGCATCGACGACGTGACCGACGTGGCGTCGTCCTACGACGCCGTGCACCTGCTCGAACCGGCAAGTGGCCGCGAGGCCGTGCTCGACGGGGTCCTCGAGCACGCGACCGACCTGATCGCGGCTGCACGTGCAGGAGACGCCGAAGAGGCGCTCGACCTCCTCGGGCGCGTGGGACTCCTGTGCGCGACCCGCCTCGGGGACGGTTCGATCGACTGGTGGCGCCAGCGGGTCGAGTCCGTGCTCGTTGAGCGCGGCATCCTGCGCGTCCGGGACGTCGACTACGTCGGGCGCCCCCTCATCGTGACGCGCAATGACCCGCTGACCGGCCTCATGAACGGCTCGGTTGGGGTGATCGTCGCCGACGGCGACGATCGGATCGTCGCCTTCGACTCGGGAATCTTCCCGCTGGGTGCGATCCCCAGCGCGGAGACCGTGTGGGCCCTGACGATCCACAAGTCCCAGGGTTCCGAGTACGACGACGTCATCGTGTCGCTCCCGGGGCCCGACAGCCCGATCCTCACCCGTGAGCTTGTCTACACCGCGGTGACGAGGGCTCGCTCCGCGGTCACGGTGATCGCGCCGCCCGGGTCACTCGAAGCCGCCCTTTCGCGGCGTGTCGCGAGGGCGAGCGGCCTCGGGGCGAGGCTCCGCAGGCCGTGACGGTCGTCGAGCCCACTCATGGGCGAACGTCGCGGTACAGTCCGGTCTCGTCCCATCTCGCGGTGCGACGACCGACCTGACCCGAGGAGGCGGCGATGCGCAGATCTCCCGTCCTGGTTGCGGCGATGTCCCTCGCCCTGATCGCCGTCCCCATCGCCTCGGCATCCGCGACACCGCGCGCGGGCGCACGACCATCGACCGACCGGATCCCCCCTGTGGCGATCAGCGCGGGCAACGAGCACACGTGTGCGCTGCTGCAGCGCGGCGGCGTCACCTGCTGGGGGCAGAACTACCACGGACAGTTCGGCTTCACCTCGCCGAACCTGTCGACCACGCCCGTCATCGCGCACGGGCTCTCGGGCACGCAGGTCGCCGCGGGCAACGAGTTCACGTGCATCCTGCTCGCGAACGCGACCGTCGACTGCGTCGGATCCAACGCCCACGGCGCCCTGGGAGATGGCGCGACGGCGGACTCGTCGACGCCGATGGTCGTCTCCGGCCTCGCGGGCGTCTCGCGGATCGCCGCCGGTGACGTCGCGTCCTGTGCCCTGCTCACAGGCGGCACCGTGAAGTGCTGGGGAGACAATGCCCACGACCTGCTGGGCGTCGGCGGTTCCGCCATCGCGCGCTCGGCGCGGGCAGTCCCGGGACTCACCGGCGTCACGCAGGTCGCGACCGAGGGCTCGCCGCCCCACAGCTGCGCGCTGCTCTCGGACCATCGGGTCCGATGCTGGGGGGACGGCGAGTACGGCCAGCTGGGTGACGGGTCGTTCGCGAGCGCCACGACCCCGAAGGCCGTCGTGGGGATCACGAACGCGATCGAGGTCACGACCGGGGACTCGTTCAGCTGCGCGCTGCTGTCCTCGCGCAAGGTGGACTGCTGGGGGCTCAACACCTACTCGGAGCTGGGCAACCCGCTGCCCGGCGTCGCCAGCGAGGAGTCGGCCAAGCCGGTCGCGGTCCACGGGCTCGCCAAGATCCTCACCATCGCCTCGGGCTACGACCACAGCTGCGCGCTGCTGTCGACGCACACGGTGGACTGCTGGGGGCTCAACTACACGGGCGAGCTGGGTGACGGTTCGATCAACAACGGGACGACCCAGCCTCCCGTCCCCGTGGCGGTCAAGGGGCTCACGTCGGTGACAGCGCTCTCACTCGGCGACGACGACAGCTGCGCGCTGACGTCGCTGGAGGCGGTGTGGTGCTGGGGCTGGAACACGTGGGGCGAGCTCGGCAACGGCACGAGCGGCAACGACACGGCGACGGCGGGCGAGGTCCAGGGCATCAGCTAGCCCCGAATCCCCCCTGATCCGCCGGCCGACCGGCCCGGGCAGGGACGGACCGGTCAGGTGACCGCCACGTGCGCAGGCCGACCTCACCCAGCTCGTCGTAGCGAAGCGCGGGCGGCATCGAGGGGTCCACGTAGCTGCCGAGCAGGTCCCATCTCGAGATGAGCAGGGCCTCGTCTGCCGGTGGGTGCAGGTTGCCGCGCGAGGCGCTCTCGCGGTGCCCGAGGACCACCTCGGGGGTGTAGACGACGCGCCACCCCGCGACGTTGGCCCGCATCCCGAAGTCGATGTCGTTGAAGGCCACCGCGAGCTGCTCGTCGAGCCCCCCGAGCTCGTCCCACAGCTCGCGGCGGACGATCTGGCAGGCGCCGGTGACCGCGACGGCGTCGCGCGTCGAGCACAGCCATCGGTCGGGGTCCGCGTAGTTGGTGTCCCGCGACAGGTGCACCGGCATCGGGATGATGCCGACCCCCTCGTGCTGGAGGCGCCCGTCGGGGAAGGCGAGCTTCACGCCGACGGTCCCGACGTGGGGCAGCGAGCACAGCCCGACAAGGTGGTCCAGCCACTCGGGGGTGGCGATCGTGGTGTCGTTGTTCAGCGTCACGACGAGGTCGGCGGTCGTGTGGGCGACGCCGCGGTTCACGATCCTCGAGTAGTTGAACGGACCCGGGCACCGCACCACCTGGTGGGGCGAGGCCTCGAGCCACGCGAGCGTCTCGGGCTCCTTGGAGTCGTTGTCGAGGAGCACGATCGTGTAGTTGGGGTAGGTCGTGCGCAGCTCGACGGACTCGACGCACGCGGCCAGCAGGTCGAGGCGGTCGCGCGTCGGGATCACGATGGCAACCGACGGGGCGGGCTCGGGGGCCGCGACCGTGAAGCGCACGCCCGGCAGCACGTCGCCGGGGGTGACCACGGCGCTGCGGCCGATCCGCTCGAAGGCGCGCCGGACCACCGGGATCGTCGCCGCGGTCGCGTCGGCGGGGTCGGGGTCGGCCTCCGCCCGCCTCGAGAGCAGGACGTCGCTCACGTGGGCCAGCGACTCGGTGCGCTCGGCCAGGCGCAGGGCGAAGTCGTGGGCCTCGACGGGCTCGGCGCGCTCGTCGAACCCGCCGAGCGCGAGGAACAGCTCGCGGCGCACCAGCAGCGGGGCGCCCACCACGTCGTAGGAGAAGAGGGTCTCGTGGCCGAAGCGCGCGGGCTTCAGGTGCGCGCCCGCGTGCTGGCCGTCGCGGTCGATGCGGTCCTCGTCGCCGTAGGCGGCGTCCGAGCCGTCCTGGATCGCCCCGACGAGGTCGAACACGGCGTGGGGCTCGAGTCGGTCGCCCGCTCGCAGCACGAGCACGAACTCCCCGGTCGCCGCGGCGACCGCGGCGTTCAGCTGGCTCGAGCGGCTGGCGCGAGCGGCTTCGCCCGCATCGGTCGCCACCCGCTCGATGCGGTCGTAGCACTGGGCGTCGAGCGAGGCGAGGGTGGCGTGGTCGTCGCCGACGACCACGACCGAGACGGTCGGGTGGATCCCGAGGTGCTCGAGCGCGCCGCGCCTCGCATCGAGCTCCTCGGCCGAGGGGCGCGTCTGGTCGTAGAGGTGGCGGTAGCGCCGGTCGCTCGCAGCGACCGCGGGTCCCTCGCCGCGCCGGGCCCCCACCATCCGCGACGCCAGCGCGCGAAGCAGGTCGCGGCGGCGGGTGCCGTCGGGGGCGAGGAGGCGCAGGGAGTCCGAGGCTGGCCCATCGTCCAGGATCGAGCGGGCCTCGTCGGCCGCGCGCCTGGCCGTACGGGTCACCCGCGACGGGGGCGGCGCGTCCACGAGCGCGCTGACCAGCGCGGCGTGCTCGGCGCGCAGTGCTTCGAGTCCCTCTGCTGAGTCGTCGACCGCACGATCAAGCAGCGGTCCGGACTCACGTGGTGCTGCCAGGCGGAGCCATGCGTCGGCGTCAGGCTCGACGCGATGCGCGACGTAGCGCATCGAGCGCGGCATCGAGGGGTCCACGTAGCTGCCGAGCAGGTCCCAGTTCGCGATCAGCCGGTGGACGTCGTCGGTCGGGTGCAGGTTGCCGCGCGAGGCGCTCTCGCGGTGCCCGAGGACCACCTCGGGGGTGTAGACGACGCGCCACCCCGCGACGTTGGCCCGCATCCCGAAGTCGATGTCGTTGTATCCGACGGCCTGGCGCTCGTCGAGCCCCCCGAGCTCGTCCCACAGCTCGCGGCGGACGATCTGGCAGGCGCCGGTGACCGCGACGGCGTCGCGCGTCGAGCACAGCCATCGGTCGGGGTCCGCGTAGTTGGTGTCCCGCGACAGGTGCACCGGCATCGGGATGATGCCGACCCCCTCGTGCTGGAGGCGCCCGTCGGGGAAGGCGAGCTTCACGCCGACGGTCCCGACGTGGGGCAGCGAGCACAGCCCGACAAGGTGGTCCAGCCACTCGGGGGTGGCGATCGTGGTGTCGTTGTTCAGCGTCACGACGAGGTCGGCGGTCGTGTGGGCGACGCCGCGGTTCACGATCCTCGAGTAGTTGAACGGACCCGGGCACCGCACCACCTGGTGGGGCGAGGCCTCGAGCCACGCGAGCGTCTCGGGCTCCTTGGAGTCGTTGTCGAGGAGCACGATCGTGTAGTTGGGGTAGGTCGTGCGCAGCTCGACGGACTCGACGCACGCGGCCAGCAGGTCGAGGCGGTCGCGCGTCGGGATCACGATGGCAACCGACGGGGCGGGGTCGGGGGGCGCGACCGTGAAGCGCACGCCCGGCAGCACGTCGCCGGGGGTGACCACGGCGCTGCGGCCGATCCGCTCGAAGGCGCGCGCGGACCACCGGGATCGTCGCCGCGGTCGCGTCGGCGGGGTCGGGGTCGGCCTCCGCCCGCCTCGAGAGCAGGACGTCGCTCACGTGGGCGATCGACTCGGTGCGCTCGGCCAGGCGCAGGGCGAAGTCGTGGGCCTCGACGGGCTCGGCGCGCTCGTCGAACCCGCCGAGCGCGAGGAACAGCTCGCGGCGCACCAGCAGCGGGGCGCCCACCACGTCGTAGGAGAAGAGGGTCTCGTGGCCGAAGCGCGCGGGCTTCAGGTGCGCGCCCGCGTGCTGGCCGTCGCGGTCGATGCGGTCCTCGTCGCCGTAGGCGGCGTCCGAGCCGTCCTGGATCGCCCCGACGAGGTCGAACACGGCGTGGGGCTCGAGTCGGTCGCCCGCTCGCAGCACGAGCACGAACTCCCCGGTCGCCGCGGCGACCGCGGCGTTCAGCTGGCTCGAGCGGCTGGCGCGAGCGGCTTCGCCCGCATCGGTCGCCACCCGCTCGATGCGGTCGTAGCACTGGGCGTCGAGCGAGGCGAGGGTGGCGTGGTCGTCGCCGACGACCACGACCGAGACGGTCGGGTGGACTCCCGAGGTGCTCGAGCGCGCCGCGCCTCGCATCGAGCTCCTCGGCCGAGGGGCGCGTCTGGTCGTAGAGGTGGCGGTAGCGCCGGTCGCTCGCAGCGACCGCGGGTCCCTCGCCGCGCCGGGCCCCCACCATCCGCGACGCCAGCGCGCGAAGCAGGTCGCGGCGGCGGGTGCCGTCGGGGGCGAGGAGGCGGGCAATCTGACGAAGGGTCCGCAGCACCGTGCGACGCACGCGGGTCCGAGCTCCTCTCCCCGACTTGTCCACAAGCGCGGCCACCGTCGCGGCGAGCACCGCGCTCGCGTGCGCGTCGGAGCGCCTGGCCGCGAGCTCGAGGCGGAGTCGGTCGTTCTCCAGGCGCAATGGCTCGGCGGTCCGGTCGCTGGACGTGCCCGGACCATTCACGACTGCTCAGCGTAGCGATGTGCCCCCGATACGCCTGTGGAGCGCGAGGATCAGCGCCGCGGCGGCGGGATGTCGAAGTCCACCTTCGTCGTGAGGAGGCGCAGCGCGGGCGGCATCGAGGGGTCCACGCAGCGCCGAGCAGGTCCCATCTCGAGATGAGCAGGGCCTCGTCTGCCGGTGGGTGCAGGTTGCCGCGCGAGGCGCTCTCGCGGTGCCCGAGGACCACCTCGGGGGTGTAGACGACGCGCCACCCCGCGACGTTGGCCCGCATCCCGAAGTCGATGTCGTTGAAGGCCACCGCGAGCTGCTCGTCGAGCCCCCCAGCTCGTCCCAGGGCTCGCGGCGGACGATCTGGCAGGCGCCGGTGACCGCGACGGCGTCGCGCGTCGAGCACAGCCATCGGTCGGGGTCCGCGTAGTTGGTGTCCCGCGACAGGTGCACCGGCATCGGGATGATGCCGACCCCCTCGTGCTGGAGGCGCCCGTCGGGGAAGGCGAGCTTCACGCCGACGGTCCCGACGTGGGGCAGCGAGCACAGCCCGACAAGGTGGTCCAGCCACTCGGGGGTGGCGATCGTGGTGTCGTTGTTCAGCGTCACGACGAGGTCGGCGGTCGTGTGGGCGACGCCGCGGTTCACGATCCTCGAGTAGTTGAACGGACCCGGGCACCGCACCACCTGGTGGGGCGAGGCCTCGAGCCACGCGAGCGTCTCGGGCTCCTTGGAGTCGTTGTCGAGGAGCACGATCGTGTAGTTGGGGTAGGTCGTGCGCAGCTCGACGGACTCGACGCACGCGGCCAGCAGGTCGAGGCGGTCGCGCGTCGGGATCACGATGGCAACCGACGGGGCGGGCTCGGGGGCCGCGACCGTGAAGCGCACGCCCGGCAGCACGTCGCCGGGGGTGACCACGGCGCTGCGGCCGATCCGCTCGAAGGCGCGCCGGACCACCGGGATCGTCGCCGCGGTCGCGTCGGCGGGGTCGGGGTCGGCCTCCGCCCGCCTCGAGAGCAGGACGTCGCTCACGTGGGCCAGCGACTCGGTGCGCTCGGCCAGGCGCAGGGCGAAGTCGTGGGCCTCGACGGGCTCGGCGCGCTCGTCGAACCCGCCGAGCGCGAGGAACAGCTCGCGGCGCACCAGCAGCGGGGCGCCCACCACGTCGTAGGAGAAGAGGGTCTCGTGGCCGAAGCGCGCGGGCTTCAGGTGCGCGCCCGCGTGCTGGCCGTCGCGGTCGATGCGGTCCTCGTCGCCGTAGGCGGCGTCCGAGCCGTCCTGGATCGCCCCGACGAGGTCGAACACGGCGTGGGGCTCGAGTCGGTCGCCCGCTCGCAGCACGAGCACGAACTCCCCGGTCGCCGCGGCGACCGCGGCGTTGAGCTGGCTCGAGCGGCTGGCGACCGACGTCACCACGTCCACCCCCTGGGGGACGGACACCTTTGCCCCGGACGCCACCACGGCGGACACGCGGTCGTAGCACTGCGATCGGATCAACGACAGCGTGTCGGCGAGGTCGCCCTGCCCGGCGTGGACCACGACCGAGACGGTCGGGTGGATCTCAAGGTAGTCGAGCTGCGCGACGCGGGTGAGCAGATCGCGTTCCGACGGACGGGTGTTCTCGTGGAACTGGCGGTACCTCCGAACCGGCAGTGGCGCGACCGTCTGGCCGCCTCGGCGCACCCACAAGATGCCCTCAGTCGCCTTGCCGCACCACCGTCGGCGGCGGGTGCCGGGCGGGGCGACGCGGGAGAACGCCTGCGCCAGGAGCCTCGCCACCAGGTGCGTCCGGCTCTCCGCGATTCCCTGAACGTGGACGCGCCACCCGAAGTTCTCGCGCCGGGCCTCCGCGAGCTCGAGGCGAAGCCGCTCGTTCTCCGCGATCAGCCGCTCGCGGGTCCGCGGGTCGTCCGGGGCCTCGTCAGGTTGCACGACGGTTGAGCGTAGCGATGCTGGGCGACCGGTCCGCGAGGGGCACGCGCGCGGCAGTCACGCCCAGCCCATCTGGCGGGCCGGCGTCATCACCTTCGCCCACTTGCGCTCCCAGGTAGCTCGGACCCCGGCCATCCGGACCGCCTCGCGCCCGGCAACCCATCCCGCAGCCTCGGCGCACCCGTCGACGTTTGCCGCGAACGCCAGCCATGCGATCGCATTGGATGCGTCATTGAGCGTGCCGAGCTCGTCCGCGAACTCGCTGAGACGCTTGGCGAACCGGACGCACACGGGACCGAGGATGGGCGCCGACATCTCAGCGGCGTACCTCGTCGGCTTGGCAAGGATCCGGATCTGGTGCAGCTCGGTGTCGACAGGCTCTGTCGGCAGCGCGAGGATCCCCAACGAGAGTGCATCGAACCGGATGTGGAGGGCATCGTCGAGAAACATCTCCGCGGGAAGCCCGGCTGCGACCCGGAACGGGGGCGACGCGACCTGCTCGCCGAGATCCGCAAGGAGCCTCCTGTACCGCGAGGTCTGCATCTGGGTGATCAGCCGGGCCGTCGCGGCCTGGCGCTCGTGGTCGAGCAGGGCCAGGAGCTCCGTGCCGTCGGGCGCACCGGCATCGGCCTCAGCGTCGACTGCGAAGTCGTCGGTGAGGCTCAGGAACAGGACATCGAGGTCCCGGACGGCACCGAGTGCCCGTCCGAGCCACCGCAGCTCGTCGCGCAGGCGCTCGGTGGGCGCGGTCCGCAGGATCGGGAGGAACGTCCCGAGATGCGACCGCAATCTGCGCGTCGCCACTCGTGCCTGGTGGACGCCCTCAGGATCCCTCGCCTGCCTCGCCACCGGATCGTGGGCGATCAGGCGCGCGACGTCCTCGGCCACCGCCAGGCGCGCAACCGCACCGATGCTGAGTGCGAACGAGGGATCGCCCGCGCCCTTGGGTTGGCGCGGCAGCCACTTCGGTGCGGCGGCGCGCTCAGCCACCGGAGGGGTTCCCGGCCGAGGAGCAGATGGGAACGAGCGACACCGACACCGTCTTCCCAGCATCCACTCGGACGCGCACGCCGCGGTACCGCGTGCTCACGACGTAGTGGCCCGGTGGGATCACGAAGGTGAACGTGCTGCCCGAGCGGATGACGGTGGTGGCGAACGGCGTCGAATCGACGCTGAGCGACACCCGCAGGCTGTCGGCATGGAATGGCGGGACGACGCCCGAGCAGTCCGCCGCCACCCCCTTGAGAGTGCCGTCCACCGTCGTCGGACTGCACGCCGCGAGGGCGCCGCCTGCCACGAGGAGGACAACCGGAAGCACTACCAACCGCAATCGGCGTGCCATGGCCTCACCGTAACGAGTGGACCTGAAGCCCGCAACCACGCATCGCATCGCGAAGCCCGGCCATGCGCGCATCCGCTGCACCTCGTCGGCGCCTCGTCGGGCGCCGACGACTAGAGGGTGCCGGGAGGGAAGATGACCACGTCCTCGTCCGACTTCGGACCGAGCGAGCCCCTGGCCATCCTCCCGAGGAGCCCGAACGAGACGAGGAGCACGCCCTCGCAGAAGGCCGCCACGAATCCTCCGAAGATGGCGAGGACGAACCCGTGCAGGAGCCCCTTGAAGAATCCGTACCGGACGAACGCTGCAGCGAAGGCCCACGGCACGAGGACGAACCAGGCGAGCAGTGGAGCGAAGAATGCCGTGCCAAGCCTGCGGCGCCAGCCGATCCAGAATCCGACGGCCGCGGTGAGCGCACCTGCGATCCACAACGCCGTGTCCGCATCGCCGTGATCAACGCCGATGTGCCCGCGCGTCCAGTACGTGAAGAGGCACGCGGCGACGACGACGGACCACGCGAAGATGCCCCAGAACACGGGCTTCGGTCCGATGCGGCGAACCACGATCACGAGGGCACCTTATCGGCGGACATCTCCGCGAAGGGCTTCAGTCGTCTCGTGCTGCGACGGCTGCCTCGTGGGCCGGGAACCCCTCGTGACGGGCCAAGGCGACGACGGTGTTGCGGACCGCGCGCAATGCACCCCGGTCCGCACGTGCGACACCGATCCGCTTTCGGAACGTGTCGGCCGTCACCCCTCCGGACACCTTCGCGAACCCGCTCGTCGGCAGCGACGCGGGACATCCGAGCACGTAATTCGCCGCGGAGAACGGGGTGTCCTGTCCGATGAGGATCTCGCCCGCATCGACCAGCAGACCGAGGATCTCGTCGACTCGGGAGATCGAGACCTGCAGATGCTCGGGGGCGTACGCGTTCGCGACCTCGGCGGCCTCGGAGAGGCTGTCGACCAGCACCGCGCCCCCGTTGATTCCCAATGCGTCGGCCGCGTAGGTGCGCCGTGGTTCGGGGAGCAGCGCAAGCTGGCGTGCAACCTCCTCCTGCGCCGACGCGAGCAGCACCTCGGAGGTCGTGACGAGCAGGCTCGCCGAATCGGACCCGTGCTCAGCCTCATTGAGCAGGTCGGCGGCGAGCAGCCGGACGTCGGCGGTCTCGTCGGCGATGACCATCGACTCGGTGGGCCCCAGCACCATGGTGGTGACCGTCCCGTACCGCTGCACCTCGACCTGCGCGCAGGTGACCGCGGGGCTCCCGGGACCCACCACCATGCGAACCTTCGGGATCGAATCCGTCCCGAACGCCAGCGCCGCGATCCCCGCGGGTCCGTTGACACGGAACACGTCGTGCAGGCCGAGGAGGCTGCACACGGCGAGCACGGCCGGGTCGACCTCACCGTCGCTCCCGGGCAGCGGGGGCACGATCACCACGATCCGACGGACGCCCGCGACGATCGCTGGGACGGCCAGCTGGACGAGCACGGAGGGGAACGAGCCCTTGCCGCTCGGCACGAAGAGCCCGACGGAATCCACCGGCGTGACCTTCTCGCCGACGATGAGACCCGGATCGCTCTCGAACGACCAGTCCCCTTGCTCGCACAGCGTCTCGTTGAATCTGCGGACATGGTCGATCGCGTCCTCGAGTGCCGCCATGACCAGCGGGGACACGGCGCGATGGGCCTCGTCGATCTCCACCTGTTCGATGCGCAAGGCGTCGCGGCTGACCGTGCATCCGTCGAATCGATCGAGCGCGTCGGCGATGGCGGCGTCCCCCCGGACACGGACATCCTCGATGAGCGCCACGATCCCCTCACGCAGCGTCCCGTCGTAGAGCTGGCCGAGCCCCCGCTCCACGAGATCGCGGCGCGCCGCGGAGTCCAGGCGTGACCAGCGGCCGATCTCTCGGAGTGGACCGCGCGCGGGGCGCTCGCGAGTGGGTGTCGTCGCCGTCATCTGACGACGAATCGTACGGCAGGCGCGCGGTGCCCCGATCGCCGCGTGTCTCGGCGCGCACGATGCGCACGCAGTCGCGGCTCCGGCGCATGGCCCTTGTGCAACGAGACAGTTGGGGCAAGACTGCACCGGGACCATCCAAAGGAGCAGGCATGACTGATGCACTCGGCCCGATCGACTACGTCGTGCTCGAATTCCCCGGGAACCACTTCAATGGCGGGATCGTCCCCGCACTCCTGGATCTGGTCGACACGGGACTCGTGCGGGTGCTCGACCTTGCGTTCGTCACGAAGGACGAGGACGGGAATGTCGCCGCCCTCGAGCTTGAGGACCTTCCAGAGGACGACGCATCGGCGCTCTCTGACATCTCGGACCTCCTGGTCGACCTCGTCACCGAGGAGGACCTGATCGAGACCGGCAACGCACTCCAGCCGAACAGCTCCGCGATGATGCTCGTGTGGGAGAACTCGTGGGCGGGCCCGTTCGTGGCCGCGATCCGCGAGTCGGGAGGAGACGTCGTTGCAAGTGGCGGGATCCCGGTCGCGACCCTGCTCGAGGCACTCGAGGCGCAGGCCTAGGCCAGATCCGAGGTTCAGCACCGCCCGCCCTGCAGGCGAAGCCTGAGATGCACGCGACGAATAGAGCCATGGGCGAGGTCGCTGGGATTGGCGGCCCCCATGGCGCTGCTCATTGATGTCCGAAAACCGCTCGTCAGAGGACCCTCGACCAGCCATACTCCTTGCATGCTCGACGAGGACCTCTGCTACCGCGCCGTCGCCCGGCGCGATGCCCGGTTCGACGGATGGTTCCTGACTGCCGTCAAGACGACGGGGATCTTCTGCCGTCCGAGCTGTCCTGCGCGGACGCCGCTTCGCAAGAACGTCGAGTTCCATCAGACCGCCGCATCGGCGGTCCGCTCAGGATTCCGAGCATGTCTTCGCTGCCGGCCGGACACGACGCCCGGGTCGCCGGAGTGGGATCTCCGCGGCGATGTCGCAGCGCGGTCGGTCCGTGCGATCGGTGACGGCGTCGTCGACCGCGAGGGCGTTGCAGGACTCGCACGGCGCCTTGCCTACTCGGAGCGCCAGCTGCACCGGCTCCTCACCGCGACGCTCGGAGCAGGGCCGATCGAGCTCGCTCGCGCGCACCGCGCCGCGACTGCCCGGACGCTCCTCGAGACGACGGACCTCCCGATCACCCAGGTCGCGTTCGCGTCTGGCTTCGGGAGCACCCGACAGTTCAACGAGACGATCCAGAGCTTCTTCGGATCGACGCCAACGGCGCTTCGTCGAACACGAGGGGTCCGACGCGGACATGGATCCCCCTCGAGGCTCTCCCTCCGGCTGGCGCTGCGGCCACCGATCTGCGCAGGCCCGCTCTTCGAGTTCCTCGCGGCGCGATGCGTGCCGGGCGTTGAGGAGGGGGACGCGTCCTCCTACCGTCGAACGCTCCGCCTCCCGCACGCGGGCGGATCGGTGGAGGTGCACGCACCCATCGCTGCTGCGCGATGGGTGGACTGCACCATCCAGGTGGAGGACTTCCGGGATCTCACGGCCGTCGTGGCCCGGACGAGGAGGCTGTTCGACCTCGATGCCGACCCTGTTTCCGTCGACGGCGTGCTGCGTTCGGATCCGGTGCTGCGGCGAGGAGTCGAGGAGCGGCCCGGCATCCGCGTGCCTGGCCACGTCGACGGCGACGAGGTTGCCCTCCGCGCCGTGCTCGGTCAGCAGGTGAGCGTCGCGGCCGCCACCCGCCTCGCGTCGATCATCACCGATCGATACGGCGACACCTGCACGTTGGATTCGACGCTGACGAGGTACTTCCCCACCGCCGCGGCTCTCTCGGCCATCGATCCCGGCGATCTCCCCATGCCGAGAGCCCGGGGCCTCACGTTCGTGACCCTCGCCAAGGCGCTGTCGGACGGGTCCGTGCGCCTCGATGCAGGAGCCGATCGCGAAGAGGCAGCGCGAACGCTCGGCGCGATCAAGGGGATCGGACCATGGACGACGTCCTACGTCCAGATGCGGGCGCTCGGCGATCCGGACTCGTTCCTGCCCGGGGACCTCGCGCTTCGAAGGACCCTCGACCGTTGTGGCCTGTCGTCCCACGAGAAGGCCGCGACCGCACGTGCCGAAGCGTGGAGGCCCTATCGGTCCTACGCGATGCTGCAGCTCTGGGCACTCGACGCGACCCAGCAATCGAACACCAAGAAGAGTCATGACCTCGAACGAGAAGGAGCGAGCAGATGAGCGTTACCCAGATCCCGACGCCGATCTACTACGAGGAGGTTCCGACGGAACTCGGGCACTTCCTCCTGGCCGGCGACGATGACGTGCTGGTCGCAGCGAGGCTGCCGGACACCTGGGAGCGCGATGCGCTCCCCGCGGAGTGGATGCGCAAGCCGGGCTCGATGTCCACAGCAGCAGCACAGCTCGAGGAGTACATCGCCGGGACGCGCAGATCGTTCACGCTCACGCTTGTCCCGTCGGGGACACCGTTCCAGCTGTCGGTGTGGGGAGCGCTCGAAACGATCCCGTATGGCACGACGACCACGTACGGCGCGATCGCGACGCAGGTCGGGAACCCCAAGGCTTCCCGCGCGGTCGGTCTCGCGAACAATCGGAACCCGATCGCCCTGTTCATCCCATGCCATCGCGTCATCGGCGCGGACGGCTCCCTCACGGGCTATGGCGGAGGCCTCCCGCTGAAGGAGTCCCTGCTGGCCCTCGAGCGGTCGGTGTCGGCCAGCACCCCCGGATAGGAGCCCTCTGCGAACGACCGGCGGGACAGCGCTGCACGCGGCGCCGGCGGGTCGGAGACGGCTGCGCTTCGGTTTGCAGGTCGATGGAAGCCCCCGGGCGCCGGCGTCGCACAGGCCCTGAAGCGGCAGCGCGACTCGATTGCCTGGGATGAACGTCGACTCGCATCATTGGCAGCGTCGACCCGCACATCGCGTACCGGGTTGACGCGCGTCGGGGCTGGCCCACTACCGGTCGAGTGCCCCGGTTCCCCCGCGCGCATAGCGCTCCGGATCAGACTCGTAACGATCGCGGCACCTGTCCGAACAGAACTGGACGGACCCATCGGTCGTTTGCAGTGATGCGGGAGCGTTCGCCCGTCGCACCTGCATCCCGCAGACCGGATCAAAGGCGAGACCCCCGCCCCCACCCAGGCGATCCCTGTTCGAGTGGAGGAAGAGGATCGCTGCAGCGACGAGCAAGAAGAGGATGTTCAGGTACGTCGTGTAGTTCCACTCGAAGTGGTCGGTGGCGATGACGGTCGGTCGCTCGGTCGGCACCGCGCCGAACAGCTCGAACAGGCCCTCCGTGATGAGGCCAGCCGTCACCATCACGACGTAGAAGATTGCGACGAGCCGGACTGCCAGCCTGGTCCCGTAGAACTTGCGATAGATGATGAGCAGTGGCATCGCGATCAGATCCGCGAAGAGGAATGCGATCACGCCGCCGAACGAGATGCCCCCCTGCCACAGGGCCGCCGCCAATGGCACGTTGCCGATCGAGCAGACCCAGCTGATGACTGCGATCAGGGGTCCGACGAGCGCGTTCTCGAGCGTCGTCCACACACCGTGCCCCTGCAGGAACAGTGCGTTCCACGCATGGTCCGGCACTGTGACCGCGAGCAGGCCGGCCACCGAATACCCCACAAAGAGCTCCTTGCGGAGCATCGTGGCGTCAGCGACCGCAAAGCTCGAGGCGTCGGTCCATCCGGGCAGCGAGCGGAGACGCGAGGGGGCGCGATCGGTGACCGGAGTGCCTTCCGTCGTCGCGTCGACGTCATGCGGGATCGGCGCGGCGGTGGGTTCGTCTGCTTCGCGGCTCAATTTGGCTCTCGCGGCGTCGACCACCCGGCCTCGGAGGAAATAACCGCCAACGAGGGCGAAGAGGGTGATCATGATCACGCCCCCGACGTACTGCGCCACGAGGAACTGCCAGCCGATCAGCACGAGCAGCACGATGCCCAGCTCCACCACGAGGTTCGTCGAGGCGATCATGAAGACCATCGCGGCGACGAAGTCTGCCCCCCGGGCGAACAGGGTCTTGGCCATCGCCGACGCCGCGTACGAGCAGCTCGACGAGACCATGCCGTAGCCCGACGCGCGAGCCACCTCAGCAGGTCCCCGTGCCCCGATCCGTGTCCGCAGCTCGTCCTTCGAAACGAAGGACTGGACGATCCCGGAGAGCCCGAAACCGAGGACGAGGGCCCACAGGGTCTCCCAGAACATGAAGAACGCCTCGCGGGCGCTTCGACCAAGATCGACGAGCCACGGTGCCGCGGCGAGGATGGTCATGACCGTCCTCGATGACCGATCGCCACGTCGCGGTGGCCGCATCGTGCCTCGCACCGCGCACGGTGCGAGGCACGGCGCAGTAGACGCCCCATCGCATCGCTTCGTTCACGTCGCCGTGCCTGCATCTCCGAAGTTCGACGCACGCTCGAGTCCACAATCCGAGTATGCAGGCTGCTCGTGAACCAGCGATCAGGCACCGTGCAGGTCCGACGCTTGTGGCCCACTGCAGGTCCGTAGACTCGGACGAAGTCAACGTGCCGTGCATTTCGGGGAGCAGTCCAGCGGCACTCTGGGAGGGGTACTCGATGAGCAATCGATTCATCCATTCACGCAAGCTTCGCTCGATCGGTGCGATGGGAACCCTGGTGCTGAGCGCCGGCCTCGTCCTCGCAGCCTGCGGTGGCGGCAGCTCGAGCAGCAGCAGCACCACGACCACGCCCAAGCCGACGACCCCGACCGGGACCCTGACCTACGCCGAGGGGCCTGGCGCGAACCCGAACTACATCTTCCCTTACATGGGCTGCGCGTACTTCTCGGTGAGCAACTCCCAGCAGTTCCAGGAGCTCATGTACCGGCCGCTGTACTGGTTCGGTCTCGGGGCATCGTCCGCCGTCCAGTTCCCCCTGTCCCTCGCGAACGCACCCACCTTCTCCAACAAGGACAAGCAGGTGACGATCAATCTGAAGGGATGGAAGTTCTCGGACGGCCAGACGGTCAATGCGGAGTCGGTCCTCTTCTTCTTGAACCTCTACAAGGCCGACCCGACGTCGTACTGCGGGTACAACGCCGGCTACGGGATCCCCGACCAGGTGTCCTCGGTCTCGGGGAGCGGCGACAAGGTCACGATCGACTTCTCCAGCTCGGTGAACCCGAACTGGCTGCTCTACAACTATCTCTCCGAGATCACCCCCATGCCCGAGGCGTGGGACGTGACGTCCGCATCGGCGGCAGCGGGCTCCGGCGGGTGCGGAGCGGGCGCCTACGGAGCGAGCGCGACCGCCACGGCGTGCAAGGCGGTCGAGAAGTACCTCGACGGGTTGTCCACCAACACGTCCACCTACACGGCAGCGCCCTGGAACGTCGTGGACGGTCCGTGGAAGCTGGCTGCTTTCGACTCCCTGGGCAACGCGACGTTCGTCCCGAACCCGACATACTCCGGCCCGCAGAAGGCACTCGTGGCCAAGGTCATCGAGAAGGCGTACACATCGTCCACGGCGGAGGAGAACGACCTCTACGCGAACAAGCTGGACCTCGGCTACGTCGACCCGAGCCAGCTGCCCAGTCCCGCTCCGGCGCCAGGACAGGTGGGAGGCCAGATCGCAGCCCTCAAGAGCACTTACAACCTCGTGACCGGCTCGGTCTGGTCGTTCAACTACGCGCCCTTCAACTTCGCGAAGGCGGACCCGAAGGCTCCCGAGCTGAATCAGCTCTACATCCGCCAAGCGCTCCAGGAGTCCATCAACCAGCTCGCGATCATCCGGGCTGTCGACAAGGGCTACGGATGGCCCACGTACAGCCCGATCCCGCCCAACACCCCGACCTCCATCGCGGGTTCCGTCCCGAACCCCTACCCCTACAGCCAGTCCGCCGCGAAGTCGCTCCTCACCGACCACGGCTGGACGATCGTGAACGGCGTGCAGACCTGCACCAGGCCCGGGACGGGGAGCAACGAGTGCGGCGCGGGCATCGCGAGCGGCTCGAAGCTGGCACTCAGCATCATCTGGTCGAGCGGGACACCGTCGCTTGACTCGACACTCGCGGCTGAGATCTCCGCATGGAAGTCGATCGGGATCCCCTTCACCCACAGCGAGGCGTCCTTCAACGACGTCACCGCCCAGTGCAACGGCGGGTCGTTCCAGATCTGCATGTGGGGAGCCGGCTGGGTCTACTCGCCCGACTACTACCCATCGGGCGAGACCCTGTTCACGCCCACGGGCGGCTTCAACCCCGGCTCGTACAGCGACGAGCACATGACGACGCTGATCGGGCAGACGACGTCGGGCACCGCGGATCTCACCGCGTACGGCAACTACGCAGCTCAGCAGCTGCCCGTGCTCTACGAGCCCAACCCGACCGCGACCGGAGAGGTGTCCAAGTCGCTGAAGGGCGTCCAGCCGGTAAGCCCGCTCCAGAACTTCATGCCGGAGTACAACTACTTCTAGGTTGCCGGCAGCGCCGTCAACGAGGCCGAAGCCCCTCCTATCGAGGGGCTTCGGCCTCGTTGGCTCACGGTCGGGTTCGGTCTGATCCCGGGTCGCCATACCCCGCAGAAGGCAGTTCGCCTCTAGTGCGATCAGCGCTGTTGGGGGTACGGTCTGAATATGTATGAGCGCCTGAGCCCGCTGGATGCTTCGTTCTTCCACATCGAGGACTCGGTCAGCCACATGCACATCGGTTCTGTCGACATCTTCGAGGGCCCGATGCCTCGGTACGAGGACCTCGTCGCGATGATCGACGGCAAGCTGCCGGGCGTCCCGCGGTTCCGCCAGGTCGTCCGCAGGGTTCCCGGAGACCTCGGCCGTCCGGTCTGGGTCGACGACCCCCACTTCAACATCGAGTACCACGTGCGCCATTCCGCACTCCCCGCCCCGGGCGGTGAGACCGAGCTGCGGCGCCTGGTCGGCAGGATCATGTCCCAGCAGCTCGACCATGCGAAGCCGCTCTGGGAGATATGGATGGTCGACGGCCTGGAGGGCGATCGCTGGGCGCTGGCGTCCAAGACGCACCACTGCATGGTCGACGGCGTGTCGGGCACCGAGCTCCTCGCCATGATCATGGACATCTCGCCGGACTACACGCTGCCCGAGCACCAGGAATGGCACGCCGCGCCTGCACCCTCGAGCCTCGCCCTCCTGATCGAGGCCCTCGAGGACATGGCCATCAGTCCGTACGAGCAGCTCCGGGCGGTCCGGTCGTCGCTCCGCGGCCCGCTGCAGGCCGTCGAGGTGATCGGCGAGCTGCTGCGCGGCTTCAGTCCGATCCTCGGGCTGGTGCGCGCGACGCCCACGACCTCGCTCAACGGGCCGATCGGCCCGCATCGGCGATGGGGTTGGGCGACGACGTCGGTCGACGACATCAGGAGCATCCGCTCCCGCCTCGGCGGGACGTTCAATGACGTCGTGCTCGCCTGCATCACGAGCGGGTTCAGGGAGCTGCTGCTCTCCCGCGGCGAGTCGGCGGACAGGATCGTGCGGACGATGGTCCCCGTCTCGATCCGACCGCGCGACGAGCGGGGCGTCGCCGTCGGCGACGGTGAGCTCTCGAACAAGATCTCTGCGATCTTCGCCGAGCTGCCCGTCCGCGAGGCGGACCCCGCCTCACGGCTGCACCGCATCTCCGAGCAGATGGACGGGCTGAAGGACCGCAACGAGGCCATGGCCGGGGAGGCGCTGGTCTCGCTCAGCGGCTTCGCGCCGCCGCTGCTCCTCGCGCTCGGCGCGCGCGCCGCGACCAGGGGCTCGCAGCGCAACATCAACACGGTGACGACAAACGTCCCAGGGCCGCAATTCCCGCTCTATGTGCTCGGCCGCAAGATGCTCCAGGCCTTCCCCTTCGTGCCGCTCGGAGCCCAGATGCGGATCACGATCGCGATCTTCTCGTACAACGGGCAGGTGAACTTCGGTGTGACCGCCGACTACGACTCATCGCCGGACATCGACGTGCTCTGCCGGGGCATCGAGAAGGGCGTCGCCGACCTGCTGGCGACAGCCTGACGCAGCCTGCAGGGACCTGCTTCAGCCGGCGCGGAGCTGGGCGGCGGGCGCCGGATAGAGCCGCTGCGCGAATGCCGGGGGCACGAACGGCGCCCACATGCCGAGGGGCTGGGCAAGCCTGTCGGCGACGATCCACATCGCCGCGGGATTGTGCCCGAGGCCGCAGTGGCTTCCCACGACCTCGACGCTCTCCTGGTCGATGCCACCGGCGTGGACGCACGACTGCCACGCGACGATGCCGTCACCCTTCGAGTACACCGCGGTCAGCGGGACGTTGAGCGGCAGGCGGTCCTCCTCGGCGGGCGGCAGCTCCGAAACCGGCACGTGGCGGTGGCTGAGCCGCTCGTAGGGGCCAGAGGCGTGCGAGCCGATGGGCTCCTCTCCCCGGAACGGGCTCCCGAGCGTGATGACCTGGCGGATGTACTCAGGCATCTGGCGGCCGAGCCCGCGGGCGAACATGCCGCCCATGCTCCAGCCGACGACGCTGACCTTGCCGCCCGAGGCGTTCGCGAGCCGTTCCAGCATCCGCTCCATGCCGTCGAGGATCTCGGAGCTCGGCCCGATGTTGCGCCCGAGCTCCCAGCCGTACGCGTTGTACCCGAGGAACGAGATGTACCGCCGGAGGATCGCGGTGGACTTGTCGTCCGCGAGGAAACCCGGCAACACCAGCACGGAGTGCCCGTCGCCGCGGGCGGCGCGTCGGAGGAACGGGCCCGAGACGAACAGTGATGCGAGCTCCGCTGCGGCTCGTCCCGGCTCCGACCAGAGCAGGGCCCACCGTGGTGCCCCGTGCTTCGTGACATCCCCCACTGCTTCGTCCACAGCCACCCCTCCGTGACGTAGGCACCACGTACTCGGGCGCACTGCATTTCTACTACCTGACCAGGTGGGTACAGGTGCCACCGGCGTGGCGGTCCTACCCGGCCTTTCGCTCCTTGAATCGCCCGAGTTCAGCGACCACAAACCGGTGGTCGTCGACCTGGGGAAGACCGGACACCGCGACCGTGCCGATACAGCCCGTCGACGCGACCAGCAGGGGGAATGCGCCGCCGTGGGCTGCGTATCTCGACGGATCGAGGCGTGCATCCGTGTCGAAGTCCTCCCCGTCCGCGCGGAATCTGCACCCGACGTAGTACGACGAGTGCCCGTAGCGGTCGACCACGGCTGCCTTGCGCTCGAGCCAGGCGTCGTTGTCCGGTGACGAACCCGGCAGGGCACAGTGGAAGAGCCGCTGGCCGTTTCGGCGGATGGCGATGGCCACCGGCATCCCGGCCGCAAGGGCGGCCTCGCGCATCGAACAGCCGAGCTGCCACGCGTCGTCGATGCTGAAGCGACCGAAGACCAGTCGCTCCTCCTCCTCGAGGAGCGAGGCGAGCTGGATGTCGTCAGTCACCACGGGGCACCGGGACAACTGCGCCGGTCTGGGCGCTGACTCTCGCCGCATCGAGGGCCGTCGCGGTCGCAACCGCGTTGCGCGGCTCGACGGGCAACGGCCCCTCCCCGCGGACCGCCCTGGCGAACGAGGGGTAGAACGCGTCCCATCGGCCACGCTGGGTGGGGACGACCTCCGTGGCGGCGCCGCGGTGGAGGTGACCCCAGGAGCCCTCGGGCTCCACGCCCCATGCGTCCCCGAGCGACTTCGGCGTGCCGCCGGCGAGCAGCAGGTCCTCCTGGGTGTCAGCCGCGGGGAGGATGAACGTCCCCGACGTCCCCGTCACGCGGAAGCGGGGCCCCGGCGCGGACTGGCGCCAGCCGCCCGACCAGTGCGACCGCGCGCCGTTCTCGTGGGTGAACGCGACGAACACGTCGTCGTCCAGGCCGTTGTCCCGGATCGTGAACTCGGCGTAGACGCTGTCCACCGGTCCGAGCAGGAACAGGGCCTGGTCGGCGAGGTGGCTCCCGAAGTCGCGGAGCGTGCCGCCCCCTGATGGTCCGGGCCCGCGATCGGGCGCGAATCGCTCGAAGCGCGACTCGAAGCGCGTGACCTCACCGAGCCCGCCCTCGTCGACCAGCTTCTTGACGGTGAGGAAGTCCGAGTCCCAGCGACGGTTCTGATACGGGCTCAGCGCCAGTCCGCGCTGCTCGGCCAGCTGCACGGTCGCGAGCGCCGTCGGGCCGTCGAGCGCGAACGGCTTGTCGCAGACGACTGCGAGGCCGAGTTCGAGCGCCTGGTCGGTGAGCGCGGAGTGGGTGTCCGCCGGTGTCGAGATGGCGACTGCCTCGGCGCCCGCAGCGATGAGCCCCTCCAGGGACGAGAACGTGGGCACGCCCGGCAGCTCGTCGCCCACAAGTGCTTGGCGTTCGGGCGACGAGGTGAGCACGCCCACGAGCTCGCACTCCTCCGCGGCGTGCAGCAGCGGGGCGTGGAAGTACCGGCCCCCGAATCCGTACCCGACCAAGCCGAAGCGCACTGGTTCCATCGTCATCTCCTTATGAACGTGCCTCGTTGGGATACGTCACGCCGAGCGAGGCCCTCGCGCCGTCGAGCACCTCGAGGATCGCGATCGTGTCGGCGAAGGGAAGCGAGGGGCTCTGCGCGAGCCCGGCGCGCAGGCAGCGCTCGACCTCGAGCACCTCGGGGCCGTAACCGTATCCCTGCCCCGCGAGCGGGTCGGCGACCGTGTACTGCTCGTCACCCGCGTGGACCGTCAGCCCCGTCGGCCGATACGCCTCGGGCTCGAATTCGAGCCAGCCACGGTCACCCATCACGGCCGACCGGTTCGGCGCGATGACCGGGACCGAGCACCAGAGCTGCGCGCGCGGGATCCCGTCGTAGCACCACTCCATGTAGACCGTGTCGTCGACGCCGTTCGGAGCGAGCGTCCCCGAGGTCCGGACCTCGTCTGGCTTCCCCAGGAAGTGGTAGGCGAACGACGCCGGGTACACGCCGAGGTCGAGCAGCGCACCGCCGCCGTTGTCGATGTCGTAGAGCCGGTGCGAGGGGTCGAAGGGCACCCCGAGGCCGAACTCGAATCGGACCGCGTGCACGTCGCCGATCACACCCGCGGCGATCAGCTCCGTCGCGCGGACCACCAGCGGGTTGATCCGCATCCACATCGCCTCCATGGCGAAGACGTCCGCATCAGCGGCGGCCTCGAAGAGGCGCCTCGCGTCGTGCGCGTTGAGGGCCACCGGCTTCTCGACGAGCACGGCCTTGCCGGCATCGATCGCGAGCAGCGAATGCGCCAGGTGGTACGGGTGGGTCGTCGACACGTACACCACATCCACCTCGTCGTCGTTGACCAGCGCCTCGTAGCTCCCGTAGCTGCGCAGCGCTCGGTGGCGCAGCGCGAAGTCGGCGGCGCGATCCGCATCGCGGGCCGCGACGGCGACGACCTCGTTGCCCGGTGTGATCCCGATGTCGTGGCCGAGCTTCTCGGCGATGCCGCCGGCTCCGAGGATCCCCCAGCGGATCGGGCGGTCTTCAGGAAGTGGCGTGGGCATCGATCAGTCTCCGTTCATCGTGACGGTGCAGAGGGTAGGCGACTCGGTGAGTGGGCGACTCAGTGGGACTCACGGGAGACCTCGGATCCGCTCGATCCGACGAGGAAGTCGAGGTCTGCGCCCGTGTCCGCCTGCTGGACGGTGTCGACGTAGAGCCGTTCCCATCCCCGCTCGGGTCGCGCGTAGGCATCGACCGTGGCGGCGCTCGGGACGCGCGACGCCAGCTCGGCGGCATCGAGGTCGACATCGATGCGTCGGGCTGGGACGTCGAGGATGACGATGTCCCCCGTGCGGATGAGCGAGAGCGGTCCGCCTGCCGCGGACTCGGGAGCGACGTGCAGCACGACGGTGCCGTAGGCGGTCCCGCTCATCCGCCCGTCACAGACTCGCACCATGTCGCGGACGCCCGCCTGCAGGAGCTTCGTCGGCAGCGGCATGTTCGCGACCTCGGGCATGCCCGGATACCCCCTGGGCCCGCAACCACGAAGCACCAGCACGCAGTCCTCGTCGACATCGAGCGCGGGGTCATCGATGCGACGGTGCATGTCCTCGATCGAGTCGAACACGACCGCACGTCCGCGGTGGACGAGGAGCCGCTCGGATGCCGCCGCAGGCTTGATGACGGCCCCGGACGGGGCCAGGTTGCCGTGGAGCGCGGCGATCCCCGCGTGCTCGAGCAGGGGCGCCGATCGGCTCCGGATCACCTCGGGATCCCAGATCCTGGCGTCCCCCACGTGCTCGACGAGCGGGCGGCCCGTCACCGTGAGTGCGGTCGGATCGAGCAGGTCGAGGACCTCTCGCAGGACCGCACGGAGTCCGCCGGCGCGGAAGAGGTCGTCCATGAGGAAGCGACCGGCCGGCTGGAGGTCCACGAGGAGCGGCACGTCCGATCCCGTCCGGTCGAAGTCGTCGAGGTTGAGGGGCACCCCCAGCCGACCCGCGATCGCGAGGAGGTGCACCACCGCGTTCGTGGAGCCGCCGATCGCCGCGAGCGCGACGATCGCGTTGCGGAAGGATCCACCGGTCATGAGGCGGCGCGGCGTGCGCTGCTCGGCGACCATCTCCACAGCCAGACGGCCCGTCTCGTGTGCACCGGCGAGGAGCCTGCTGTCGGCCGCCGGCGTGCCGGCGAGCCCGGGCAGGACCATGCCCAGCGCCTCTGCGAGCAGTCCCATCGTCGACGCGGTGCCCATGGTGTTGCAGTGCCCGCGGCTGCGGATCATGGACGACTCGCTCGTCGCGAACTCGGCGTCGGACAAGGTCCCTGCGCGGACCTCCTCGGAGAGCCGCCACACATCGGTCCCGCACCCGAGCGGTCTGCCCTGGAAGGTCCCGGTGAGCATGGGGCCGCCGGGCACCACGACGGCCGGTATGTCGACCGAGGCGGCGGCCATCAGCAGGGCGGGGATGGTCTTGTCGCAGCCGCCGAGCAGCACGAGGCCGTCGATCGGGTTCGCGCGGAACATCTCCTCGGCCGCCATCGCGGCCATGTTGCGCCAGAGCATCGCCGTGGGCCGGACCAGCGTCTCGCCGAGCGACACGACCGGCAGGTTGAGCGGGATGCCGCCCGCCTCGTAGACGCCCTGCTTGACGCTGTCAGCGACCTCATCGAGATGCGTGTTGCAGGGAGTGAGGTCCGAGGCGGTGTTCGCGATCGCGATGTGCGGTCGGCCGTCGAACGCGGAGGGAGGCAGCCCGCGGCGCATCCAGGCCCGATGGATGTAGGCGTTGCGGTCGTCACCCCCGTACCACTGCGCGCTTCGCTGCAACCGAGAGTGCTCTGCCACTTGGACGAAAGATAGCCTGAGCGCGGGCAGCCTCCTGCTGGCCCCCCAACCAACCACCGAGACCGGAGCACGCCATGCACCTCATGCGGATCGGCGCGGCCGGCTCCGAGAAGCCGGTCGTCAGGATCGACGACAAGACCTACGTGGACGTGAGTGACGTGGTCGGCGACTTCGACGAGCACTTCTTCGCGACCGGTCTCGAGGCCCTCGCAGCGGTCGTCGATTCGAGGGTCACCTCTGGCGACCTGCGCCGGTTCGCCGGTGAGCGGGTCGGCGCGCCCTTCGCCCGGCCCCACCAGATCCTCTGCATCGGGCTGAACTACCGGGACCACGCCGCCGAGACCGGCCAGGTGGTGCCCGACGAGCCCATCCTCTTCACCAAGTCGCCCAACACGCTCATCGGGCCGAACGATGAGGTCCGCCTGCCCAGAGGCTCGACCAAGGCCGACTGGGAGGTCGAGCTCGGCGTCGTGATCGCCAGTCGCTCGAGCTACCTCGAGAACGAGGACGAGGCGAGGGCCGCGATCGCGGGCTACGTGCTCGTCAACGACGTCAGCGAGCGCGCCTTCCAGTTGGAGCGCAGCGGGCAGTGGTCCAAGGGCAAGTCAGCCGAGACATTCAACCCCGCAGGGCCCTGGCTCGCCACCCCAGACGAGATTCCCGACGTGCTCGACCTCTCGATGCGGCTCGATGTCAATGGCGTGCGCAGACAGACTGGGTCCACCGCGACGATGGTCTTCAATCCGTACTTCCTCGTCCAGTACCTCAGCCAGTTCCTCGTGCTCGAGCCCGGCGACCTCATCAACACCGGCACCCCCCCGGGAGTCGGCATGGGATTCGATCCGCCCGTGTGGCTGCAGGCCGGCGACGTCATGGACCTCTCCATCGACGGGCTCGGGGCGCAGCGCTCCGTGGTCATCGCACCGCGCCCGTGAGGGCCTTCGTCCTGACTGCACCGCGCCAGGGCGCGGTCGAGGACGTGCCGCCGCCCGCCGCCTTCGCAGGCGAGGTCGTCGTCGACGTCCATCGCGTCGGGGTCTGCGGCACCGATGTCGAGTTCTTCACCGGGGAGATGGCCTACCTCCACCACGGGCATGCCCGTTTCCCGATCCAGCTCGGCCACGAGTGGTGCGGGGTCGTGAGCGAGGTCGGCCCCGGGGTCGACGACGCCTGGATCGGGCGCCGCGTCACCGGCGACACGATGATCGGATGCGGCGACTGCGACCGCTGCCGCTCGGGACGCCACAACGTCTGCGAGGCACGGTTCGAGATCGGCATCCGGGGAGGCTTCCCTGGCGCGCTCGCCGAGCAGTTCGCAGTCCCCGCGTCGGCACTCCTCGCGCTGCCCGACGAGGTGGACGACACCGCGGGCGCGATGGTCGAGCCGGGAGGCAATGCCCTGCGATCGGTGTGGGCCGCGTCCCTCGCCGCCGGTGATCGCGTCCTCGTGCTCGGCACGGGATCCATCGGCCTGCTGGTCGCCGAGTTCGCGAGGGCACAGGGCGCAGAGGTCCACCTCCTCGGACGCTCCGAGCGAGACCTGGGCTTTGCGAGATCGTTGGGATTCGCTGGCGCATGGCTCGCCCACGATCTCCCAGCGATGCCATGGGATGCCGTGATCGACGCGTCCAACGCGCCATCCCTGCCCGCCCTGGCGCTCGACCTCGTCGAGCCGGGAAGGCGCGTCGTCTACGTCGGCCTCGCGAGCACGCCGAGCCTCATCGACACGAGGACCCTCGCGCTCAAGGACGTGACCGCCGTTGGCATCCTCGCGGCGTCACAGGGTCTCTCTGGGACCATCGAAAGCTATGCGGATAGCAGCGTCGATCCACGGCCGTTGGTAGCCGCAACGGTCGGACTCGAGTGCGCCGGCGAGGTGCTCGCGGGTTGGCGGCCCACGAATGCCGGTCCGGGTCCCAAGATGCACATCGACCCGCGATCATGAAGGGGCTCCAATGAACGATTTCGACGGCCTCTCGGCGGTCATCACCGGCGGTGCCAGCGGCATCGGCGCGGCCACGGCGGCGCTCCTCGCGAGTCGCGGCGCGCGTGTGGGCGTCCTCGACCGATCGTACGTGGAGGTCGAGCAGACCGAGCTACTGCAGGTCCCGTGCGACGTCGCAGACGGCGCTTCCTGCACGGCCGCCGTCGAGGCGGCAGCGGCCGTGCTCGGCGGGATCGACATCCTCGTCAACAACGCCGGGATCGGTGCCGTCGGGGACATCGCGGCGAACGATGACGACGAGTGGATGCGCGTGCTCAGCGTCAACGTGGTCGGCATCGCGCGCATCACCCGCGCTGCGCTCCCCTTCCTCCGGAAGTCCGCGCACCCGGCGATCGTCAACACCTGCTCGGTCGTGGCCACCGTGGGCGTGCCGCAGCGGGCGCTGTACGCGGCATCCAAGGGTGCGGTCCATGCGCTCACGCTGGCGATGGCGGCCGACCATGTTCGAGAGGGCATCCGCGTCAACGGCGTCACCCCTGGGACCGCAGACACGCCCTGGGTCGGGAGGCTTCTCGGGCAGGCGGACGATCCCGAGGCTGCGGCAGCTGCGCTTCGCGCCCGCCAGCCGATGGGCCGACTTGTCTCGGCCGATGAGGTTGCCCACGCCGTCGCCTACCTCGCGAGTCCCCTGTCAGGTTCGACGACGGGGACCATGCTTGCGGTCGACGGCGGCATGTCAGGCGTTCGGATCGGCTGACGGAGAGTTGGGCAGGGCCCTCAACTGCCGGACATCGCGCGTCGCGAAGCACAAGCGCCGGACGTCGACGTTCATGATCACGATGCTCAGGAAGCGGGTTGCACCTGGGACTCGGCGTCGCCCACGGGATTGACGAGGAGGATGTCCGAGGCACGGAGGCGGACGTCGACTCGGGTGCTGAGGTCGATGTCCGCGGCATGGTCGCTGCGGACGTCGACCTTGAGCGTGAGGTCGCCGAGGAGCACCTCGAGCCGGACCGTCGAACCGAGGAAGCTGCGATGGACCACCGTGCCCTGCCCGTCAGGGTCGACGCTCAACTCGAAGTCCTCAGGCCGCAGCAGCGCATCGACGCGATCGCCCGTCGGAGGTGTCGTGTTCGGCCGGATCGGGAAGGTCTGGCCGAGTACGATCGCCTCATTGCCCCGGCGCTCGGCCGGGACGCGGCTCGAGACGCCCACGAACTCGGCGACGAACGCTGTGCTCGGTGCCGCGTAGAGCACCGCCGGGGCAGCCACCTGCTCGATCTTGCCCGCGCGCATGACGCAGACGCGGTCGGCCATGGACAGCGCCTCCTCCTGGTCGTGGGTGACGAAGATCGTCGTGATGCTGAGCCGCTGCTGGATCGCCCTGATCTGCTCGCGCAGCTCGGCACGAACCTTGGCGTCGAGCGCCGAGAGCGGTTCGTCGAGCAGGAGCACCTGGGGCTCTATGGCAAGCGCCCGCGCGAGCGCGACCCGCTGCTGCTGGCCTCCGGACAGCTGGTGCGGGTACTTGTTCGCCTGGTCGGACAGACCGACGAGCTCGAGGTGCTCGTCGGCGACACGGTTGCGGTCCTTCGCCCGGCGACGACGCATCCGGAGCCCGAACGCGACATTCTCGCGCGAGTTCATGTTCGGGAAGAGCGAGTAGCTCTGGAAGACCATCCCCATGTCGCGCTTCTGGGCAGGCAGCCTCCCGATGTCCTTGCCGTTGACGAGGACCCGGCCCGCGTCCACATACTCGAACCCCGCGAGGACCCTGAGTGCAGTTGTCTTGCCGCATCCCGAGGGGCCGAGCAGAGCCACGAACTCACCCGGGTGGATCGTGAGGCTCAGATCGTCAAGCGCCCTCGTGGCTCCGAAGACCCGCGTCAGCCGCTCCAACGAGACCGTCGACCCCTCGATCGGAGCGCTCGGCGGACGCCCTGGGTCGGTGGTCTGGCGTACCTCGTCGCTGACGGTCACGATGCGGTGGTCCTCCTCTTGAGCTTTTGGCGAGATCGGATGAGGTCGACCACCACGATGGCCGACAGGAGGATCCAGGTGCCGAGAAGCAGGAGCATCGAGACGGCGACGGTGATGTGGCCGTCGGTCCCGTTGAACTGCACGATCCACACCGAGATGGTCTGCCACTGCGTGAGGTACGCGAGTGTGAACTCTGCGAAGACGAGTGCGATGGTGAGCACGACCGCCGAGATGAGCGCTGTCGTCAGATTCGGCAGGATGACGCGAAGCAGCGTGGAGATCCAGCGGCCACCGAGCGACTTGGAAGCCTCGACGAGCGTCTTGAGGTCGATGGCCCCGAGCCCCGCGTCGAGTGATCGGTACACGAACGGCATGGCGAGGATGACGTACAGGAGCGAAAGCAGGTACGGGGAGTTGCGGAGCGCGAGGGGATAGGTCTTGAGCACGCCGAGGACCAGCACGATCGGAGGGAAGACGATCGGCAGCAGCGTCACGAGATCCATGACACGCCGCATCTTCGGCAGCTTCAGGTGGACGTACACCGTGGTCGGGATCATCAGCGCCATCGTGACCACCATCGCGAGGACGGCGAGCCGGACCGTCAGCCACAGGGCCGATCCGAGGTACGGCTGGGACGCGATCGACCGGACGGTCGAGAAGGAGAAGTTCCCGTTCGCATCCTCGAACGTGTACTTGAGACCCGCGAAAAGGGGAAGCAGGAAGTACACCGCGGCGACCAGCAGCACGAATCCCCTGAAGAACCGCGGCCGACGACGACGCTTCGCCGATGCGATCGGCATCTCCTCGGCGACACCCTCGACCTCCTCGGTGCCGATGGGTGCGACTAGCGAAGCCACCGCGTCGCCCTTCTCTGGATGAACACGTACGCGACCATCGTGACGAGGAGCACGACGATCATTCCGAAGCCGATGGCGTACCCGACGTGCTCGTAGCCGGCGAGGTTGTTCCCGTTGAGGAAGTCGCCAATGAGCACCGGTGACAGGGCGACCGATCCAGCCGTCAGCGCCTGGACGGTCGCGTAGGCAGCGAAGCCGCTCCCGAACAGGAGCAGCATCCCGCCCAGGACGGCCGGGGTGAGGACGGGCACGCCGACGCGTCGCCAGTAGCTCCACGTCGACGCGCCAAGACCCTCCGCCGCCTCGCGCCAACTCGGACGCAGGCCCCCGAGAGCCGGGGTCACGATGAGGACCATGAGCGGGATCTGGAAGTACAGGTAGACGAAGACCACGCCGTTGAAGTCGGAGAGATTCGGCTCGAACGTGATGCCGATCGACTTCAGCCAGACCGTGGCGATGCCGTTCAGGCCGTAGGAGGCGAGGAAGATGAACGCCAGGTTGACGCCGCCGAAGTTGGCGAGGACGCCTGATGCGGATGCGACGAGCCGCCGGAGCAGCTCGCTTCTCGACGTCGCGATGGCGTGGGCGAGGAAGACTCCCAGGATGCCCGGGACGATCGAGGTGAACAGCGCGAGCTCGATGCTGTTCTTGAATCCGGCCGCGTAGACGCCGGTGAACAGCAGGTTGATGTTGTGCATCGTCCAGTGCCCGTCGACGGTCTTGAACGCGAGGATCGAGACCGCGACCATCGGCAGGAAGAGGCCGAGGGCCACGTAGACCGTGAACGGCATCATTGCCAGGAACGGCGTGATGACCTGGAAGACGGAGCGCCGCTTGGTCTGTACGACGGAGCCACCCCCGACCCCGGCGACTTGCGTGCCGGGATCGGGGGTGATGGTTCCGCTACTGCTCATGTGCCTAGTTGTAGTGCAGCGTCAACTAGTAGGAGGGCCCGAAGTCTCCGACCTCAGACGCCCAGTCTGCGAGCACGACCTGCTGGGCCGCGTCCTGCTGCGCGAGGGTCGCCGAGACTGGCTTGGCGGTCTTCGGCAGCGACGGGAGCTCGTCGAGGAACTTCTTGTTCACCGTCTTGTCCTTCACGAGCAGCGGAAGCTCGACCGGCAGCACCTGTCCGCCGAGGAAGAGGTTCTGGCCCGTCGAGGAGTACAGGTACTCCTCCCAGAGGCGTGCTGCAGCCGGGTCCGGCGCGTTCTTCGCGATGGCCTGGTTGTAGTAGCCCTGATAGACGGCGTCCGACGGGTAGATGACCTTCAGCGTGTTGAACGTCCCACCGAACTTCGGCTGCGCCGGGTACAGGTTGAAGTCCCACCACAGCATGATCGGCGTCGTGCCGTTCTGCAGGGTGGAGATCGTGGCCACGACCGGGTTGAAGTTGCCGTCCTTCTTCAGGGTTGCGAAGAAGTCGACGCCGGGCTTGATGTTGTTCACCGAGCCGCCGTTCGCCAGCGCCGCCGCGTACACCGCTGCGAATGCCGCACCCGCCTGGTTCGGGTCGTTGTTGATGCCGACCTCGCCCTTGTAGGCCGGGTTGGTCAGGCTCTTGATCGACGTCGGGCACTTGGAGACGAACTGCGTGTTGCACGCGATCGCGACCGTGCCGGCGTAGTCCGCGTACCACAGGCCGTTCGCGTCCTTCAGGTTCGCCGGGATCGACTTCCACGTCGCCACCTTGTAGGGCGCCCACAGGCTGTCGTAGGGAGCGGCGTGGGTCAGGCCGACGTCGACGACGTCGGGACCGCGCGAGCCCTGGTTGGCGCTGACCGCGGTGACCTCATCGCCACTCGAGCCGTTGGGGTTGGCGTCGGTGATGTTGATGCCGTACTTCTTCTGGAAGTCCTTCATGATCGTGCCCTCGTTGGCCCAGCCAGCGAGCGGAAGCGTGATCGTGTTGAGCTGACCCTCAGCCTTGGCTGCCTTGACCAGGGCGGTCATGCCGCCGCACGCCGAAAGGCTGGCGCACGTCTTGTAGTCGATCTTGGGCTTGGCTGTCGCACTTGCAGTGCCAGCCCCCGAGATGGCGATGCCGAGCAGGCCGGCCGCCGTGACGCCCGCCAGCACGGACGCCTTGAGCTTTGTGAGAGACAATGCACTACCTCCGCTAGTTCGGGGTCCCGATCTGGTTACCCCGCGAGGAAGGTAACGATTCGAGGTTTGCACTCGGTGACAGTTCGACCACGTGCGGATGACAATTGGACAACGGGGTGACGCGCCTGCTCGATGCGACCATATCGACCGTTTTCCCTCGTGAACGTGCGTGATGCGCCACCGCTCCTCCGCCATCGCCTCGTCGCGACGAAACTTCGGTAACACGTTTGTGACGAAGTGAAACATTCCGTGACAGAACGGCGACCTCGGCACCGTCGACATTCGGTCGGGCTCGATACGATCGGCTGCATGCACCGCACCCGTGTCCTCGCCGCCCTCCTCACCGTCGCGATCAGCACGCCGATCGCCGTCGCCGCCGTGGGCGCGGGGGCGTCCGTCCCGAGGGCTGCAACCCAGCCATCGATCGTGCCGTGCGTCGGTCACGCGGTGGCGCGGCCCGCGAGCTTCACCCTCGCGTGCGGTGACGGCAACTGGTACCTGACGGGCCTGAGCTGGGTCCGGTGGTCCTCGAGCGTCGGCATCGCCCGGGGTGTCGACCATCTGAACGACTGCACGCCGTATTGCGCCGCGGGAACCTTCCATACGACCAGCACCGTCGTTGTGTTCTCCGACCCGGTGACCTCACGCGGGGTTCGCGTGTTCTCTGTCGTCTCTGTGCTCGACTCGAGCCGCCTGCCCGGATCGTCAGGCGCCACGACGGTCGAGGCCTGGCAGATCGTCCCGTCGGGAGGCTGAGCCGCGCGAGCGGAGGATCGGCGACGTCCGGCGATCAACCCGGCAGATCCTGCGATTTCAACGCCAGACGTCGAACGCCCCGCCGGACCTGGGGTCTGGCGGGGCGTTCGGGCGTCTATGGACCCACATGCCGTGGGGACCACGTCGTAGCGGGGGCAGGATTTGAACCTGCGACCTTCGGGTTATGAGCCCGACGAGCTACCTGACTGCTCCACCCCGCGTCGCGAAGGTCGAGGATAGCAGACGTTGGACGACCTTCAACAGTGGTCCAGCAAGCATGCGTGCGGTGCCGAGCCTCGCATCCGACAAGGGTCAGTCTTCTCGAGCGGCGAGCAGGGCGGGCAGGTTCGCCACGGAGTCGATGACCTCATCGGCGCCACCCGCACGCAACCGCTCGTCCGCGTCGGTGCCCGTGCGGACCCCCACGCAGAGACCCGCGCCCGCGCGCTTGCCCGCCACCATGTCGGACCAGGTGTCCCCCACGACCACCATCGCGCTGACGGCACTTGCACCTGTGCGAAGCAGGCACGTGAGCAGCATGTCCGGGCTCGGTCGACCCCGTCCCGCGTCTGCGGGCGAGATCGCGGCGTCGAAGAGGCCGACCCAGCCCAGCTCGTCGAGCAGGGCCTGCTGCGTCGAGGGCGAGAACCCGGTCGTCAGCGCGACCTTGTACCCATCATCGCGCAGCCGTTCGACCGTCCCGCGGGCTCCGGGGACCTCGCTGATCCCGAGCTCTCGCACCGCATCGGTGAAGTGGCGCTCGAACGACAGGTTCGCCACCTCCGCCCGATCGCCGAAGAGGACCGTGAAGACCTCGATCTTCGACTGGCCCATCGTCTCGACGACGTAGGTCTCCATCCGGTCCGCCTCGACCCCGTCGACGCCCAGTCCCGCGATCGTCCGCCGGAACGCCTCGAGTACGAGGCCGTCGTCGAGCACGGTCGTTCCGGCCATGTCGAAGCAGACGAGCTCGAATACGGCGCTCATGCGAACGTCTCCTCGGCGATCGCCGGTGCGAGGGTCATGCCACGGCCCCCAGCGCCGGTCACGGCCAGGACGCCGGACGCCACCTCGCTCCGGAAGTAGAGCTCGTCGTCGGAGACCTTCCGCAGCTGGTGGTACACGCCCGTCCAGCGCCTCTCGATCCTCGGGAAGGGCTCGCCGATCACCTCGCGCGCGAGCTGCTCGATCAGGGCGACCGGCTCGTCGGAGAGGTCGAAGGCGAAGGGCTCGTCGTACTCGTGTGTGTCTCCGATCGTGAGGCCGCCATGGAGGCGCTGCTGGCACAGGAGCTGGATCGCGTACCGCGCCAGGGGCGCCTCCTGCGGACCGAGCTGCGCATCGGCGAGCTCCCGGAAGGCTGGGTAGTACCGAAGGGAGTTGCCGTCCGCGACCGAGGTCGACAGGTCGCGGCCAAGCGGCTCGGTCTCGATCATGTGCAGGCGGACCCGCTGCAGCTGGGTGCCCTCGAAGAGCTCGCCCATGGCGCCACCCTCGACGGCACCGACGCAGAGCACGACAAGGTCGCCCTCATGGCGGCTCCCGGTGTGGTCGGTGACCGCGTGGTCCGAGACCGCGATCACCTCGCGCGGCGCGACATACGCATAGCGGCCGGTTGCGAGCATCCACTCGCGCAACGCACCCAGCGCCAGGCGCGACTCGACAGCGGCGTCGAGCGGGCAATGGAGACCCGCGAGGAACGTCCCGCGAAGCCCCGGGTTGACCTGCCGAGCCTCATCGGCGTCGAGGAGGGCGAACTGGCGATCGGCTGCGTCTCCCCGGGCGCACGCTTGCTCGAGGACCCGGAGCTCTGGCTCCGTCGACGCGAGCGTCATCGATCCGTTCGGCCGGAAACCGAGGCCGGGCACGTCGTGGCCGACCTGGCCCCAGAGTTCGCGGGAGCGAGCGCGAGTGCGAGCTCGGCCCCCGGGGCTCGACCGCTCACCCAGCACAGCCCGAAGTTCCTGACAGAGGCGCCATTCGGCACCTCGTCGCGATCCAGGTGGACCACCGACGCATTGGACCGGAGGGCGAAGAGCGCGTGCATCGTGCCGAGGATGCCCCCGCCGACAACGACGACCTTGTTGAGTGTCATGCTCGTAGTGTCGCCGACGCCGCGTGTCGAGTCGAGGTCGAAGTCGTGACAATCACGTGACGGAAGCTCGAATCTTCTCGCCGACCTGATCGCGCTAGCGGACCGCTCGCGTCGCGATCGGACTGGGCAGCGCGACGGCGTCTCGTCTCGAGGACGCGCGCCTCGAGGCTGCTCGCGCGACAACCCGCGCCGTCGTGGTCGCGGTGGCTGGAGCCCTCGTGGTCGTGCTTGCCTTCGACGCCGTCGCGGACGACGAGTGCGACGCGGACGAGGCCGCTGAGGAGCCCAGCTTCGCATCGGCCTTGCCGAGATAGGCCTCCATCTGGTTCACATACGCCTGGTAGGCACCGAGGTCGCCGCTCACCAGCGCGGTCTCTGCCTTGTCGTAGGCGGCCTGGGCGAGCGCGAGGTACTGGGCGGCGCTCAGGTTCGCAGAGCTCGACCCGCCCGAACCGGACCCGCCGGACCCCCCGCCGGATCCCGCCGACGCGCCGAAGACCTCGCTGAGCGTGCCCGCGAGCGTCGGTGCGAAGCCGACCTTGTCGTTGTAGTCAGCAATCACGTAGGCCAGCACGGGCAGCTCCGTCGCCGTGCTCGTCACGTACATCGGGCGGACGTACAGCATCGAGCCGTTGATCGGGACCATGAGGACGTTGCCGAGCAGCACCTGGGAGCCGTTCGTGTTCAGGAGCGTGATCTGCTTGGAGGCGACCGCGTTCGCGTCCATCTGCGAGTCCGCCTGGACAGGCCCCACCGTCGTGCCGCTGTGCGGCGACACGTAGGTGTAGAGGTTGCCGTAGTCACTCGGATCAGACAGGGCCACCATGAAGGCCGAGAGGTTCAGCACGGGCGTCGAGCTCGACGAGCCGCCGTTCCCGGCCGATGCGGGGACGTACGCGTCGGTGAGGGTGTATGCCGGATTCGCCGTGCCGGGCATCGTGTAGATCTGGTACAGCGGGTCCATCCTCGCGGCCTGCTCGCTCGCGAGGAAGCCCTGCGAGTCGAACTGCTTCGCCTGCTGGATCGTGTTGCTCGGCGGACCCGCCCCGTCGGTCGGTGAGATGCTCCACCCGTCGCCGTTGTTGTAGAAGGCGGACGGGTTCGTGATGTGGTAGCGGCCGTAGATGGCAGCCTGGATCGAGAAGATGTCCGCCGGGTACTTGAGGTGGGCGCGCAGGGTCCCGTTGGCATCTTGATCAGGCGGCTGATCAGGCCGGGGTAGGCACTGCTCCAGGCCTTGAGGACCGGGTCAGTCAGGTCCATCGCGTAGAGCGTCGCCTGGCCCGAGTAGGCGTCGACGATGACCTTCACCGAGTTTCGGACGTAGTTGTACGAGCCAGGGAGCCCGTTGTCGCTCGGGACGAGTGCGTGTTCGCGTTCTCCGCGTACGGGTACTGGTCCGTCGTCGTGTAACCATCGAGCACCCAGTGATGTGGCCACCGATCAGCGCCGCGTAGGGGTGCGCGTCGATGGACAGGAAGGGCGCCGCGCGCTGCGCGATCTGGACAACATTGCGGACGAAGATGATCCTCGACCTGCGAGGTGATGAGGTTGGAGAGCAGGATGTTGGGGTCGCCGAGTCGCAGCGCGAACATCGCCCGGCGGAAGAACCCGTCGATGGGGACTGCCGCCGTTGCCCTTGTAGTGCGAGTCGAACGTCCCGCTCTGACGACTCGTAGTTGAGCTCCTCCTGCTTCGTGTTGACCACGGTGAAGCCGTTCTGGTCGGAGTCCGAAGTAGATGCCCGGGCGTGGTGACCTGCGAGAACCCGTTGGTCGACACGGGCGGGGAAGACGTTCTGGAAGACATCGAACTGCGGCCCACCCGTTGGTGGGCTGCACGGCGTTCGAGGGCGCGATCACAAGGCCTTCGGCCGTGCGTGAACTGCAGGTGCTCGTTTACCCACGTCTGGTTTGGGCGAGGCCGCTCGAGTTCGGGCCCTCGGACGCCCTCGACGACCGGCGTGAGCACGCCGTTCGAGCGATGTAGCGGTCCTCACCGAGAGAGCGGAGAACGCGTAGTAGTTGCGCAGCGACTCGGAGGCGCTGGAACGTCCGCTGGGGTGATCAGAGGGATCGGGGTCCCAGAGCCGGATCGCCGTGAGCACGGTGTCGCAGCAGCCACGATCTTCGTCGGTGAAGTCGGAGGCCGTCCCCTCGAGAAGGGGGGCCGTCTTCACGTACTACCCACGTTGTACGCGGCCCTCGTCGCCGCGATGTTGCGCTGGGATGTACGGGAGCTCGAGCAGAGCTCTGCGCGGGGGTCACCTTCAGGGCCTGGAGGACCGCGGGGTAGATCACGCCGATGGGCAAGGGCCACGAACGCCCAGAGCCCGACCGCGATGATCGGCAGGGTCCATCCGCGCTGGCGGGGGATGTTCGACGAGCAGGATCAGGGGCAGCGGCGAGGCTGAGCCAGAACAGCAGGGTGAGGCGGGGATCCGCGCGTGCACGTCCGTGTACCCGGCGCCTTCGACGACGCCGCTGGTCGAGGTCACCATGTGCCACTTCGCGACCAGGTACCCGGCCGCCTTCGCGACCGCGAGCAGCGCGAGCAGGACCGACAGGTGGACCTTCACCCCGGGGCTGACCCTCGGCGTCACCCGGGCTGCGCGGATCCCGCCGTTCAGGTAGTGGAAGATCACGGTGAACACGATGATCGCGATGAGCGAGGCGAGCACCCAGTCGACGACGAAGGTCAGGAACGGGAGCCGGAAGACGTAGAAGCCGACGTCCTTGCCGAACAGCGGGTCCTTGATGCCGAACGGCTGGTAGTTGGCGAAGAGGAGGTAGCTCTGCCACTTGCCGACCGTCCCGGATGCCGCGATCAGGGCGAGCACGACCGACAGCAGGGCGTAGAGGCGGCCTGCGTACGGGCGGACCACGCCCTGAAATCTCCGGACGAGCTCGTCCTCGGGTGCGTCGAGGAGGAGTTCCGAGGGGCCGAGCCGGTTGCACAGCAGCAGGTTCACCCACATCGCGAAGAAGAAGACGAGCCCGAAGGTGAGGAACAGGCCGATCTTCACCTCGAGCATCGTGGAGAAGACCACGTGCTGGCCGATCGAGGAGTACCACAGCGAGTCGGTGTAGAGGCCGGCGAGCGACCGGAGCGAGATGATCAGGATGATGAGCAGCGCGATGACGACGCCGATGATGATCCGGCGTCTCCGTCGTCCTGGTCGGACCTCTGGCAGATCCGTGGGGCTTCGCACTGGCGCGAGCCTACGAGGTCCGCAGGTGCACCGGGTTCGCTAGGCCGGCAGGACGGTGCACCGGCATCCCGCGTGCACGGGCGGGAGCTTGGGAGGGGGCCCGGACCCACCCTCCGCCGCGGCCGCTCCATGCGCCACGCACTGCTCGCACGGGGGTTCGGTGGGCGCGACGACGAAGCGGACCTTTGCGTCCGGTGGCCGCGGCGGCGACCCCGGCGTGGAACGCGCGCAGGGCGAGGTCAGTGCACAGGCGCTCCGCCCGGGCGCCGCGCCACTCCCGGTAGGCGGCCGTCACGCGCTCGGTCCCCTCGGTGCCGCCATCTGCCGACATGCGCTTGCGCAGCGCGGTCACGAGCGTGGCAGCGAGATCCTCGGCGAGCTCGGCGAGGACATCGTCGCTCAGCTCGGGCCCGACGACACCCCCCTCGCTGGCGGCGAACGACCTGCCCGCGTTCGCGGCCTCGCGCAGGGGTTCGACCGACGCCAGGGCGTAGCGATCGCGCTGGGTCCGCTCAGCCTCCAGACGATCGGCGACGACCATGCCGTCGGCCCCCTTCACGCGCTCGAGCGCCGCGTTCTGGTCATCCTGCAGGGTGCGCTTCACCTTGCGGATGAGCGAGTCCCGGGGACCGCTGATCGCCTCGTCGCGCCGCTGCAGGATGAGCCCAACGGGCGTGTCCGCGCCGACGGGCTGCCGAGTCGCGGTCCGGCCAGACTCCTCCGCGCCGCGCTCCTCGAGCGATGCCTTGCGCAGCTTCGCGAAGATCTCCTCGACCGCGTCGGGATCCTCCTCTTCGCCTGGCGACGCGTCCACACCCGACGGATGGGGGGTGGGTGCCTCCTCGAACTCCTCCACCTTGACCTCGGGAGGGGCGGGCTGGGTTCGCAGCAGCTCGATGGCGGCCTGCCGCGCTCGGTCGTCGGAGCCTTCGAGATCCGCAAGCGTCGCATCCACCGAGGAGCGCAGTGCGAGGACCGACTGGGACAGCGAGTCCCGGGCCGCACGGAGCTGCTCGACCTGGACATGCAGCGCCTTGCGCCGCACCAGCAGGTCCGCGAGCACCTTGCGGCGGGCCTCCTGGGCCTGCTCTACGATCGAGCGGCCCTGCTCTCGTGCACGGTCGACCAGTGCCTCGCCGTTCGTCTTCGCGGAGTCGACCAGTCGCTGGGCCGCGGCGCGGGCCTCGTGGTCGATGGAGGATGCGGCCTGCTCGGATTCGGAGACCGTGGTCGCGGCATGCGACTGCGCCTCGACGGTGATCGACGCGGCGCGGTCCTGCGCCTCGCCCAGGAGCTCCGACGCCCGCGCCTGCGCGGCAGTCACGACACGCTGGGCCTCCTCGTGGGCGCTCCGCAGGATCGCGGCGCTCTGGGTCCCGAGCGCGCTGGCGAGCGTCGCCTCGTCGAGCACCGGGTGCTTCGCGCGCCGCTCGGCCTCCGCGACGCGCTCGCGGAGCTCCGCGATCCGCTGCTCCGCGTTCGAGAGCTCGCGGGCCACCTGCTCGAGGTAGGAGCGGACCTCCCTCGGGTCGTAGCCCCGCCGGGCCGGAGAGAACGTGGCGCGCGCGACGTCGCTCGCTCCGAGCCGCGACGAGGAAATGGTGGGTCGGTCCTCCATGTGGCGCGAGCCTACGACGTACCGGGGCCCGGGGCCTCCTCTGCGAACGGGACGGGCGGCGTGCCGCCCAGTCGCTCAATCGCCGAGAGCGCCTGGTCGAGCGTCGTGACGCCGATCACCGTGAGGTGGCCGGTCGCCGCCTGCCGGGCGGTCTGGACCTCGACCTCGGGGACGATGAACACGGTGGCGCCGGCATTCTGCACGGCGACGGTCTTCTCGGCGACGCCCCCCACGTCCCCCACATCCCCCTCGGTGTCCATGGTCCCCGTGGCCGCGACCTTGACGTGTCCGGTCAGCGAGCCCTTGGACAGTGCGTCGATGATCCCGAGGGTCATCGCGAGGCCGGCCGACGGCCCGCCGATGTCGGCGGTGTTGATCGAGACATCCACCGGGAAGTGCCAGTCGTATGCCTGCTCGGGCTCGATGCCGATGGTCACGGTCCGGGTGGGCGTAGCCGGGCAGCCCGTCTGCGATGCACCCGCGGGGACCCCCGCCATCACAATGGTGACGCGCGACGGGGGCCGGTAGGTGATCGTCCCTGAGCCCGAGATGTCGGCGACCTCGATCTGCGCCGGCACGCGGGCACCGGGCTCGAGCCCCGAGAGCGCACCCTGCAGGCCGCAGACTGTCGTCACGGCGCGGCCGTTGACCGAGACGATGCGGTCGGCGACGCTGAGGACGGCGGCGTTCGGCGATGCCGAGCCCACGGCGACCACGGTGACGCCGGCGGGCACGCCAGTCACGCGAAGCCCGAGGGTCCGCATCCCCGCGACCTTCGCCGCGTCCTTGGCATCGGCCATCTCGAGGTAGCCCTGCGCCTCGAGCTCGGATTGGGAGACGCCCGGATCGACGAGGTCCGAGCCGCTCACGATCTGCTCGTGGGAGTGGTGGAACTCGTACCCGAGCCATCCCCAGACGGTGAGCTGCGTCAGGTACACGTCGGTGAGCAGGATCGTTCGCCTCGGAATGTCGTGTCGCTGGCCCGAGACGGTGATGAGTGGCCCGACAGGCTGGGAGACGCCGGGGGTGATCGAGTACAGGTTGAGCTTGTACGTGAGCGAGAAGATCCCCGCCACGACCAGGACGCCCGCGAGGAGCACGAGGGCGGCCGACCAGCCGGTACGCCGACGCCGCGTCGGTGGTTCACTTGGGGGGTGCTCGATGATGCAGACACCGTAGCGAGGACGGCCCGGGCGATCGTGGTCGCCGGGTACATCGCGGATCCCGAGGGCATCGTCGCCGGAGCGCGCGAGAGCGAACACCCCGAGCTGCGGATGCGATCCATCTCGTCCGCCGCCCGGCTCGGGCGCCGGAGCGTCGCGGACCGGGTCGCCGCGCTCAACGACGAGGCGGCCATCGTCCGGCGCAGGGCGTGCGAGCTCGAGGCCAGGGCGCCGCGGCCGAGCACCCGCGTCGCACGGGCGCTGATCGAACGGCTGGCGGACGAGGACGACCTGGTGGTCGTCGTCGCGTGCGACGCGCTTGGAGAGCTGCGGCTCCGCTCGGCGGTCGGCTCGCTGTCGACGGTCGCAGCCGACCGCGATGACCCAAGGTGCCGGGAGGCGGCGATCGCAGCAATCGGGGCGATCGGGGACCCCGCAGGGCTCGACGCCGTCCTTCGAGGCCTCGACGACAAGCCGGCGATCCGCAGACGCAGCGTGGTCGCCCTCGCGGCCTTCGAGGGACCGAGGGTCGAGGCCGGCATCGACGCCGCCCTCGCCGACCGCGACTGGCAGGTCCGATCAGCAGCCGAGGCACTGCGCGCAGCAGGCGCCTGATCAGCGCTCGGCGCTGGCGAAGAGCGAGGCGAGTCGCCCGAGGTCCTCGAGGCACCTGCCGGCGCCGAGCACGACGGCCTCTCCCGGCGCATCGCACGAGTTGACAGGGACCTCGGTCGCGTCGGCGAGCCGCTCGACGAGCCCGTCGAGCATCGACGCGCCCCCCACGATCTGCAGGCCGTGGACCAGCACGTCCTGGGCGAGGTCCGGTGGCGCCTCGGCCAGGCACTCCGAGGATGCACGGACGATCTGGCCGACGTGGTCCTCGATCGCCGCATGCACCTGGGCGCCGGACACCTCGAGGAGCACGCCCTCACCGTCCAGGGTCATCCGCGCGGGCACCTCGGCGCTGCGGTTGAGCGGTTGTCGGGCAGCCGAGCCGATCGAGATCTTGAGGGCCTCCGCCGTCGCCGACGCGATGACCGCTCCGGCGTGGTGGCGTGTCCAGTCGGCGATATCGCGATCGAGGTCGTCCCCGCCCACGCGGAGCGACGCCAGCGAGACGATGCCGCCGAGCGAGATCACCGCGGCCTCGGTCGTCCCTGCACCGACGACGACCACGGAGCTTGCGACAGGATCGTGGATGGGCAGGCCGAGCCCGATCGCCGCCGCGATCGGAGCCTCGAGCAGGTGCGCGTGCGCCGCTCCGGCCCGACGCGCCGCCTGTCGCAGTGCCCGCCGCTCGATCGCGGTCGCTGATGCCGGCACGGTGAGCAGGACCCGCGTGCGCGAGAACCGACCGAGCCCGCACCGCTCGAGCACCCCGTGCAGGAGCCTCGCGCCGACGTCGAAGTCGGTGATGGCGCCCGATTGCATGGGCCGGAACGCCACCACGTGCCTCGGGGTCCGGCCGACAAGCTCGATCGCCTCGTGCCCGAGGGCGACCACGGAGCCGTTGCGCGTGTCGATGGCCACGACCGTCGGCTCGGCGAAGATGACGCCACGCCCCTCCGCGGCGACCCGGGTGGTCGACGTGCCGACGTCGATCGCCAGAGTCGGTGCCATGGGGCGAATCGTAGGGGCGACGCCCGCATCGCAAAGTGCGTCACTACCCTTGGGTGCATGTTCAGACGCTTCCGGTACTTCCTCGAGACTCGGGGTTCGCATCGGAGCAAGGCCGTGCCCGAGCCCTCGCAGCGCCCGTGGGTTCACCCCTCTGAACTGCCCGGATCCTTCGACTACGCGGTCATGCCCGTCAGCCCTCGGGCGTCCTCACGGCGCTTCCAGGGAACGGTCGCGACGCTCGCGTCCGGGCTGCTCGTCGCCGGCACGCTGCTGCTGGCGGCCCCCATCTCCACGCCCATCGCTGGCGCAACGACCGGCCCGCACGAGGCGACGTCGGTCGCAGGACTGCCCAAGCCCGCCCGCACGGCCGCGGACGGCCTGCTCGCACTGGTGATCCTGCAGTCGTCGCACATCAGCACCGCGACCGCGATGGTCGTCGCGCCCGGGGACGTCGCGGTGACCACCACGCAGATTCCGGCCAACTCCTCGATCCAGGTGCTCCGCGAGGGCAGCCAGTCCGCGATCACGGCGACGCCCATCGGCTCGGATGACGAGATGGGGGTCACGGTCCTCAGGCTCAACGAGACGCTGCCCATCACGCCGATCGACGAGTTGCGACCAGCCGTCGAGACCGGCGGCGCCCCGACCTCGCTCACCGCTCTCGCAGCAGTGCGGGGCAGCGTCTCCAAGGTCGTGTTCGAATACGCGACTGCGGTCCTCTCCGCAACCGAGTCCTCGCGCAGGGTGGGGAACTCGATCATCGCGGTGACGCCGGGCCAGAGTGCCGTCGGATCCGTCGCCGGGGGCATCGTGCTCGACGGCTCGGGCGCAGCCGTGGCGATCGGCGTGCCGGCGCTCGGCGAGGGTGCGTACGTGTCCACCACGTTCATGTCGCTCCTCGCCCAGCGCGTCGTGCTCGGCGACGCAAACGGGCACGGATGGCTGCAGATCAAGGGAGTGTCGCTCCCCGGCGGGGGCGTTCGGATCGTGTCGGTCCCGAAGGGGAGCACGTCGAGCTCCGCCCTGCTTGCCGGCGAGGAGATCCTGGCACTCAACGGGACGACGATCGGATCCATGGAGGATCTCGGCAGCGCGCTGTACACCGCCTCCCCCGGCCAGCTCGTCACGGTCACGGTCGCCCGGGATTCCAAGGTCTCGAACCCGGACGTGACGCTCGCGGCCTCGCCATAGGCTGAGGCCGATGAACGTCGGGCCGAACGGATTCGATGGGCTCCTCGGAGACCTCCTGAAGGCCATGGGCGGCTCGAGTTCCTCTGCCTGGTTCGACGCGGCCCGGGCGCTGGCACAAAGTGTCACGACCGACGAGGAAGCTGGATTCAATCCGGACCCCGTCTCGCGCATCCAGCTCGAGCAGCTGTCGGCGATCGTCGCGCTGCATGTCTCTGAGGTGACGGGATCCACGGTGGCCCCCGATGCCGACCCTGTCAACCGCACCGCATGGGCGCTGGCCGCACTCGACAGCTGGCGCGCGCGGATCGAGCCGCTTGTCGTCGCGGCCGCCCAGGCGCCCACCATCGAGGTCGATCCCGAGGACACGACGACGGCGATGCTCGCTCGGTTCGCCTCGTCGATGGGACCCATGTTCGTCGGACTCCAGGTCGGCTCGACCGCCGGGCACCTCGCCGAGCGCGCACTCGGCTCGTCTGCCTTCCCCCTTCCATGGCCGGGCTCGAAGCACCCGCTGATCGTCGTGCGCAACGTGACCCAGTTCGCGTCGGACTGGAGCCTCGACGAGGACCACGTCGCGGCCTTCACGCTCGCGCGCGAGCTGACGGCGCATGCAGTCCTCGCGCGACCCGGGACCGCGGCCCGCCTCGAGGCGCTGCTCGCGGCCTCCACGGAGGCACAGATGCGAGCGCAGCAGTCCCTGCTCAGCCGGCTCACCGATGAGGACGGCCCCGAGGACCTGACTGCGCTCCTGGGCGACCCGGAGCGCTTCCTCGAAGGGCTCTCCGGCCTCGAGGGCAGCCTGGACGGACCCGAGCACGACGCCCTGAACGCAGCGGTCACCGCGCTCGGCGGCTACTTCGACGAGGTCGCGAGGGTCGTCGCAGACCGGATCACGGGCGACGCGGGCCAGCTGGCCGAGGCATGGCGTCGCCACCGGACCGGGGACGCCAAGGGCGACGAGGCCGCAGCAGCACTCTTCGGAGTCGACCTCTCCCGGCCCCGGGTGGAGGAGGGCGCGGCGTTCGTGGCCGGCGTCGTCGAGCGGGCGGGCTTCGACTCGCTCACCCGGCTCTTCAAGGACGCGTCCGGCCTCCCCACGCCGGCAGAGATCGTCGCCCCGGGCCTGTGGCTTGAGCGGACCTCGCTGCCATCGATCGACAGCGGTCCTGACCTGCCCTAATCCCTCGCGGGAGCCTCTGCATCGGCCTCGTCGAAGCCGAGGTCCCACTGCAGCTCGAGGTGCTCGCGCTCGGCGTCGCGCGCGACCCGCTCGCGGTTCCGGCGGAACTGGGGGTCATGCGGCGGCAGGAGGACGAGCCGGGCATTCGCCCGATCCGCGAACGCCTGGATGGTCTCCTCGTCACCCCAGTCGCTCTGGATCTCCCAGTGCGGCGCGACAGGACCCAGGTAGACGATCCGGACATGCCCGACCGGCTCGAATGGCTCGGTGACTTCCTCATGGACCTGGGTCACACTTGCTCCTTTTTTGACGTTAAACAAAATACTGGGAATTTGCTGTATTTCCCAACCGGCAGCCCCAGAAGAAAGGGCTTTGTGAATACTCTCACGTGAAACATTGCACGTACCTGAGGTTGTAATTTACTTCAGGGCATGGGATTCTATTGGGGCACCAAGGAGGAAACAAATGAGCACCGAGTGGATGGCTGACGGCAAGTGCCGCGAGGTCCCGCCGGAGACGTTTTTCCCAAGCGACGGACTGGGAGTCATCCGGGCACAGAAGATCTGCGCCACGTGCCCTGTCGCGTCGCAGTGCCTGGAGTACGCGCTTGAGAATCACATCGACCACGGCGTGTGGGGTGGGAAGAGCGAGCGCGAGCGTCGCAGGATCCTGCGGGCCCGCCGCAGGGGCGCGATGACCCAGATCAAGATCTGAGTATCAGGGATCTGCGTACCGAAGTCGACGGCGACGTGCTCGAATGCGTCGCCAACGTAAGCGAGGGCCGCGATGCAACCGCAATCGCGGCGCTCGAAGTCTCAGCGGTCCGGTCGGTGGCCGACGTCCATAGCGACGCCGACCATCACCGGACCGTCTTCACGTTGATCGCCGCTCCGGGCAGCCTCCTCGCGGACGTCCGCGAGCTCGCGCGTGAGACGGTCCGCCGAGTCGACCTGCGAGCCCATGCAGGCGTGCATCCGCGCCTTGGGGCCCTCGACGTCGTCCCCTTCGTCCCCATCGGGAAAACGCCGGTCGAGGTGGCCATCGGCGGCGCGTGAGGCGACCATGGAGTACCTGGCGGACCTTGGGGTGCCCAGCTTCCGTTACGGGCCGCTCCCCGACGGGTCGGTGCGCTCCCTGCCCGAGGTCCGGCGTCGGGCATTCGCGGAACTGAGCCCGGATGCGGGACCCCCGAGCCCCCATCCGACCGCCGGCGCCACCGCGGTCGGGGTCCGCTCCCCCTTGTCGCATGGAACCTGTGGCTCTCGGGCGTGCCACTCGAGCACACACGGGCGATCGCGGCAGCCATCCGGTCGCCCGAGGTGCGCGCCCTCGGGTTCGACGTGACCGGTGGGACCCAGGTGAGCTGCAACCTGCTCGTGCCCGACCGGGTCACGCCCGGTGACGTCTTCGATCTCGTCGCGAGCGAACTTCCCGCAGGTGGCGACATCGACAGGGCTGAGCTCGTCGGCCTCGCGCCGGCGTCGGTGCTTGCGGCCGTCGCAGAGGAGCGCTGGGAGCGCCTGGACCTGCGCCGCGACAGGACCATCGAGGCAGCCATGGTCCGGCTGGGCATCGCGTCTCGAGCGTAGGGAGATTCAGGGTCCGGAAGCGCCGCGGGTCCGTGCGCGCCCAGCCAGTGCGAGGTTCAGCGCGAGTGGGTCAGCTGGCTGCGGAGCGGCGCTCGATCGCGCGCGCTCGACGGACGCGGCGCCGTTCGCGCTCGCTCATCCCGCCCCAGATGCCGAACTTCTCACCGTTCTCGAGGGCGTACTCGAGGCAGTCGCTCTGCACGACGCACCCCCGGCAGACCTCCTTGGCCTCCCGGGTGGACGCCCCGCGCTCCGGAAAGAACAGGTCGGGGTCGACGCCCATGCAGTTGGCGCGTGCCTGCCAACCTCGCTCCTCTAGCCCCCCAAGCATCGGCACGATCTCCATGTGACCTCCCCGGGCACCACGGTCTCGTGGCACCGCTGTAGTTACACGGGTGTCATCTTGGGCGATTTTGCCGGGAATTGCAAGAAGAATTTGATTTCGCGCCGATCAGCCGGTCGGACGGAGCCTCCGTCGGTGCTTCAGGAAGTCCGTGAGGACGTAGCCGCCGAGCTCGTCGTTCGACGGGTAGAACGTCCGTCCGCCGTTCACCTGGGCGATCTGCTCGACGAACGGGAACTGCGTGCGCTCCAGGTCGAGGGCGAAGGTGTTGATGGTGATGCCGGCTCTCGTGCACCGCACGACCTCTGCCATCGTCCGGCGAAGCGTCTCGTTGGTCGGCGGGTAGTGGAAGTGCGGCTCGCCGATGTCATCGAGGTGTGCGGTCGGCTCGCCGTCGGTGACGACGAGGATCTGGCGGGTGCCGTGCTCCCTCGACAGCATCTTGCGGGAGAGGGCCAGCGCGTGCTGGAGGTTGGTGCCGTAGATGTAGTCCCACATCACTGTCGGGAGCTCCTCGACCTTCACCTCCCGCGCGATCTCGGAGAAGACGACGACGCCGAGGTAGTCGCGAGGGAACTTCGTGCGGATCAAGGTGGTCAGGGCGATGGCCATCTTCTTCGCCGGCACGAAGTTGTCCCGCATCGGCATCGACATCGACAGGTCGATGGCGAGGACGGTGGCGGATCGCACGAGCGCCTCGTGCTCGACGATCTCGAAATCCTGCGGCTCGAGGCGGACGGGGAGTCCCCCGCCACCGCGGGCGACGGCGTTGTGCACCGTTCGCGAGAGGTGCAGGTGGAAGGGGTCGCCCGACTCCCAGGGCCTCGACACCTCCTCGCGGTCGTGCCCGAAGCCGGTCTTCGGTCGCGGCGTGGTCACCGAGCGCGCCGTTTCGCAGGCGGTCGAACAGGTCGGAGAGCGCACGCGCGCCGAGGCGGCGCACCCCGTGCGCCGTCAGCTCCATCTGCCGCCGCGGCGCTCGATGAGCCCAGCGTCGGACAGCTCCTGGACGAGCCGACCCAGCCGGTCGAGGTGCCGTGCGGCATCCTCGCCGAGGTTTCGCTTCACGGCCTCGATGTCGATCTCGGGGAGCACGGCGGCGGGGTTCTCCGAGCCGAGCAGCTCCTCGAGCCGCTCGAGCTCGCCGAGCTGCTGGGCCGTGTCGGCCGTCTCGTTGAGCGACAGGGGCCGGTCGCCCTCGAACTGGTAGCCGCCCGAGCCGTCGAACTCGGGGAACGCGCGCGCGAGGTTGGAGACGAGGCGGCTCATCGAGAAGTTGAGGTCGAGGTCCTCGAACAGGGACTGGCTCGAGCCGCTCGAGCTCGGCGCGCTGCTCCGGGCGAGAGCGAGTCGAACATCGCGCGCGCCGCGGCCAACCGCCGCGCGAGGTTCTCCAGCAGCTCGTCGAGGGTGTCGGCGGGGCCGAACAGGTCGCCGTATGCGGCCATGAACTCCTCGAACGTCGGGTCGAGGTCCTCGCCGCGCTCGCGCTGCTCGAGCATGCGGCTGAGCGCGTCCATCCCCTCGCGCAGCCGCGGCGCAGCTGCTCGGGATCGGGCTCGGCCAGCGCGCCGCGCATCGCCTCGAAGTACGAGCCCAGCAGCTGCTCGCGCAGCTCGGCGAGCAGCTGCTCGAGCTGCTCGCGCGCCTCGCTCGAGATGAACTCGTAGTGCGCATCGCATCGATCCGGTCGGCGAACCGGTCGGGCAGCAGGTCGAGCGCGACGGAGCGCTCGGCGACGGCGTCGTCGGTGACCTCGGTTCGCCGCTCGTCGCCCGACGAGGCCGCCTCGCGCGAGAGGTCCTCGAGCGCCTGGCGCTCGGTCGCCTCGATCGCGTCGAGCCGGTCCTTGAACTCGGCGAACTGCCCGTCGGGGTCGCCGCGCTCGAGCAGCTCCTGGCGCCGTTGGCGTGCGCGCTCGATGAGGTCGCGCAGCCCCTCGAGTCCTGTCCGTCCGGCGTCCGCAGGCCCTGGCGCAGCAACCGATTGAGCGCGTCGGACGAGGTCGCCGCTCTCCAGCAGGTCGTCGGTGAGCGCGTCGAGCAGCGCCTCGGCATCGAGGTCATCGTCATCGCCGGTGCCGTCGAACCGCCGGTAGCCGTAGCGGGCGCTCATCTCAGCGGCGGCGCTGGCGGTAGAGGGCGCGCGGGCCCGAGGCGTCCTTGCTCAGCCGCTTCGTCAGGTGCAGGCCCTCGAGGAGGAACTCCAGCGCAGCGGCCATCTCCTCGTCCCCGGCCTGCTCGCCGGCGATCCTGCGCGTCGCGGGCTCGAGCGCCGGCAGCGCTTCGAGCACCTCGAGGTAGTCGCCTGCCGCGAGGTCGTCGCCGACGTGGACCACGACCTCGTCGTCGAAGGTCGCAACGATCTCCTGCGGCGTCCTCGAGGACGATCTGGTCGCGGAAGGTGAGCAGCACGGCGGCAGCGACCAGCTGCGCGACGACCTCCTCCTCGCGGCCCTCCTCCATGGCCTCGATCTCGATCTTGCCCTGCGTCGAGGGCACGACGGCGGCGAGGTCGCTCACGCGGGGCACGACCGCGGTCGCGCCGGTGCGCAGCGTGCGGCGCAGCGCGTTCGCCACCACGCTCTCGTAGTTCGCGATCGTGAGGCGCACCGAGACGCCGCTGCGCTGGTTCACGAGCGGGCTGCGCCGCGCGAGCTGGGAGATCTCGACGATCGCGCGCTCGATGAACCAGGGCACGATGATCGGGACTGCCGACGGCGGGAGGGACGCCTCGGACCGCGCGATCTCGAGCTCGGTCTCGAGATCCCTCGGGTAGTGGGTCCTGATCTGTGCGCCGAACCTGTCCTTCAGCGGCGTGATGATTCGGCCCCGGTTCGTGTAGTCCTCCGGGTTCGCGGTCGCCACCAGCACGAGGTCGAGCGGCAGGCGGATCCGGTGCCCGCGGATCTGGATGTCCCGCTCCTCGAGGACGTTCAGCAGGCCGACCTGGATCCGCTCGGCGAGGTCGGGCAGCTCGTTGATCGCGAAGATGCCGCGGTTGACCCTCGGGACGAGGCCGTAGGAGAGGGCGAGCTCGTCGGTGAGGTAGCGGCCCTCGGCGATCTTGATCGGGTCAACCTCGCCGATGAGGTCGGCGATCGTCGTGTCGGGCGTCGCCAGCTTCTCGCCGTAGCGCTCGGACCGGTGCACCCAGGCGATCGGCGTCTCGTCGCCGAGCTCGGCGACGAGCTCGATGGCGCGGCGCGAGATCGGCGCGTACGGGTCGTCGTTGATCTCGCTGCCCGCCACGATCGGGAGCCACTCGTCGAGGAGCTCGCACCATCGAGCGGATGATCCGCGTCTTGGCCTGGCCTCGCTCGCCGAGGAGGATCACGTCGTGTCCCGCGAGGATCGCGTTCTCCAGCTGCGGGATGACCGTGTCCTCGTAGCCGAGGATCCCCGCAGACAGGGGCTCGTCGGCTGCGATGCTCGTCTCGAGGTTCTCACGGATCTCCTGGGCCACGGGCCTCGAGACGTAGCCGGACTCTCGCAGTGACCCCGAGGGTCACCGGGAGGTCCTTCGGAGGGACGGCGTGGCGGTGCTGCGGTCGCTCATGACGTGATCGTAGGGCGAGGCGTGCCCGCGCTGGACCGGGCGGCCGCAGCCGTCCAGGGGGTCCTGCGGCGCTGCGTAGGATGGACGCCGGCCCGGTTAACCCGGACTTCGCAGATCGGAAGGAGGAACGGTGTGACCGCGGTCCAAGGCTCGACACCAGTTGCCCTCGGTGGGCGCCGTGGCGGCCCAGATGTGATGACGCTGCGCCAGGATCGCTGGTGGCTGCAGCCGCTCATCATCTTCTCGGTCCTGTTCAGCTTCGTCGTCTACGTGACGTGGGCGGCCTTCCAGAACAAGAACTACTACGTCGGATCCGCGATGCACCGGGACCTGCTGCAGCCCCCTGTACTCCCCGTGCATCGCCGCCTCGTGCGTGCCCGGAGCCTCGCACCACGTCCAGCTGAGCTGGTGGGACTACTCGCCCGCCCTGCTGATCCTCTTCATCCCCGGTGGCTTCCGGCTCACCTGCTACTACTACCGCCGCAGCTACTACCGGGCCTTCTGGTGGTCACCGCCCGCCTGCGGGGTGCAGGACGCGCATGCCAAGTACACGGGGGAGACCAAGGTCCCCCTGATCTTCCAGAACGCCCACCGCTACTTCTTCTACCTCGCCTTCCTCGTCAACCTGGTGCTCACCTACGACGCGATCCTGGCGTTCTCGATGCCCGGTGCGGGTGGCATCGGTGTCTCGGTGGGCACGATCGTGCTCGTCGTCAACGCGCTGCTGCTGTGGTCGTACACGCTCAGCTGCCACGCCTGCCGGCACCTGTGCGGCGGGCAGGTCAAGAGCTTCTCCAAGCACCCTCTGCGCCACAAGTTCTGGAAGGCGGTTACGCCCCTCAACGCCCGGCACATGCAGATCGCCTGGGTCAGCCTGATCTTCGTGGCACTCACCGATGTCTACGTCCGGCTGGTCGCCAGCGGCGCGATCACCGACTACAAGCTCTTCTAGGAGGCGGACGTGGCACACCACGAGATCGAGAACCACGACTACGACGTGCTCATCATCGGGGCAGGGGGCGCGGGCCTGCGGGCCGCGGTCGAGGCCAAGCGCCGCGGGCTGCGCGTCGCGATCCTGACGAAGTCCCTCCTCGGCAAGGCGCACACCGTCATGGCGGAGGGCGGGGTCGCCGCGGCCATGGGCAACGTGTACTCCGAGGACAACTGGAAGGTCCACTTCCGCGACACCATGCGCGGGGGAAAGATGCTGAACAACTACCGCATGGCGGAGCTCCACGCCCAGGAGTCCCCGGACCGGGTCCACGAGCTCGAGAGCTGGGGCGCCCTGTTCGACCGCACCCCGGACGGCAAGATCCTCCAGCGCGACTTCGGCGGCCACCGGTACGCGCGGCTCGCCCACGTCGGCGACCGCACGGGGCTCGAACTCATCCGCACCCTGCAGCAGAAGGTCGTCTCCATGGACACCGACGTCTTCATGGAGTGCAAGGTGCTGCGCCTGCTGACCGCTGCCGACGGCAACATCGCCGGCGCCATCGCCTACCGGCGCCCGACCGGTGAGTTCCTGAGCTTCACGGCGACCGCCGTGGTGCTCGCGACCGGCGGGGTCGGCAAGTCCTGGAAGTACACCTCCAACTCATGGGAGGGGACCGGCGACGGGCACGCCCTGGCGCTCTGGGCCGGCGCCGAGCTGATCGACATGGAGTGCATCCAGTTCCACCCGACCGGGATGGTCTGGCCCCTCAGCGTGCGGGGCCTGCTCGTCACCGAGGGCGTCCGCGGCGACGGCGGGGTGCTGCGCAACTCCGAGGGCGAGCGGTTCATGTTCAACTACGTCGCGGACATGTTCCGCGCCGAGACCGCAGAGACCGAGGCCGAGGGCGACCGCTGGTACGACGATCACTCGGCGGGCCGGCGCCCGCCCGAGCTGCTGCCCCGCGACGAGGTGGCGCGCGCCATCAACGCCGAGGTCAAGGCCGGCCGCGGCAGCCCGCACGGCGGTGTCTTCCTCGACATCGCGTCACGGCGCACCCCCGAGTTCATCCGCCGCCGCCTGCCGTCGATGTACCACCAGTTCATGGAGCTGGCGGGCGTCGACATCACGACCACGCCGATGGAGATCGGACCGACCTGCCACTACATCATGGGCGGCGTCAGGGTCGACGCCGACACCGCCGCGACCGCGGTTCCGGGGCTCTTCGCCGCCGGTGAGGTCGCGGGCGGCATGCACGGCGCGAACCGCCTTGGCGGCAACTCGCTCTCCGACCTGCTGGTCTTCGGCCGCCGGGCCGGCCTCGGCGCCTCGGACTACATCGAGGGTGGCGCGAGGAGCGGGGCGCTTGGACGCAGCGATCGTCGACGCGACGATCGACGAGGCGCTCGCGCCCTTCGACCGCGAGGAAGGCGAGAACCCCTACGACATCCAGCGGGACCTCCAGGAGATGATGCAGGCAAACGTGGGCATCATCCGTACCGGGAGCGAGCTCGAGTTCGCGCGAACCGCGCTCGAGGAGTTCACCGAGCGCGTTGCGAACATCTCGGTCAAGGGCGGGCTCGCCTACAACCCCGGCTGGAACCTGGCCACGGACCTGCCGAGCATGATCACGGTCTCCAAGTGCACGACGCTCGGGGCGACCAACCGCAAGGAGAGCCGCGGCGGGCACACGCGCGACGACTTCCCTGGACCCGATGCGGAGATGGGCAAAGTCAACTTCGTGCTGTCCCAGCCCAGCGGCGGCGGGTATGAGTCCGAGGTCAAGGCGGTCCCCGAGCCGATCCTTGAGATGCCGGCAGATCTGCGCGCACTGCTCGAGGAGGCGAAGTAATGCCCGACATCACGATGAGGGTCTGGCGCGGCGACGCGAGCGGCGGCTCGTTCGTCGACTACGAGCTCGAGAAGGTCGAGGGCGAGGTCGTCCTCGATGTCATCCACCGCATCCAGGCGACCCAGGCGCCAGATCTCGCCTGCCGCTGGAACTGCAAGGCGGGCAAGTGCGGCAGCTGCTCAGCGGAGATCAACGGAAAGCCCCGCCTCATGTGCATGACGCGGATCGACGAGCTGCCCGAGGGCACCGTCACCGTCACGCCGATGAAGACCTTCCCCATCATCCGCGACCTCGTCACGGACGTCTCGTTCAACTTCGAGATGGCCAAGCGGGTCCCCGCGTTCAACCCGGTTCCCGAGCCCGAGGGCGGATATCGGATGCAGCAGATCGACGTCGAGCGGGGTCAGGAGTTCCGCAAGTGCATCGAGTGCTTCCTGTGCCAGAACGTCTGCCACGTGATCCGCGACCACGAGGACAACAAGGAGCACTACGCGGGACCGAGGTTCTTCATTCGCTACGCGGAGCTCGAGATGCACCCCCTCGACACCAACGACCGGCGCGAGCTCGTCCGCGAGCGCGCGGGGCTGGGCCTCTGCAACATCACCAAGTGCTGCACCGAGGTGTGCCCGGAGCACATCCACATCACAGACAACGCGATCATCCCGCTCAAGGAGCGGGTCGTCGACTCGGACTACGACCCGGTCGCGTGGCTGGGGCGGAAGATCCTGCGACGCACCAAGCGTTCCGCTGCCGACGCGTCCGTCCAGCCGGCCCCCTAGTGCCCGGGGCGGCATTTCTCACTGACGAGTGGATCCAGGAGTGCAACGAGGCGCTCGCAACGCTTCCCCGCAGCACCACGCCGGATGTCGCAGCACGTCCGATGGCCGTCACGGAGTCTGTGACCGGCGTTCCGGCAGGGACCCACGGGACGATCACGCTCCTGGCGGATGCCTCCGGCGTCCGGATGGTCGCCGGCGAGGAGCCTGGTGCCTCGGCGTGGTTCACGCTCGCCTATGACGATGCGGAGGCGATGCATGCGGGGCTCTTGGACCCCGCGACGGCCCTCACCGAGGGACGCATCCGCGTACGCGGGGACCTCCAGGCGCTCGTGAGCGCCGTCGGGATGCTTGCCGCCGCCCACGAACAGCTTCGCGCTCGGTAGCCCCCCACCTGCCGCACCGACCCCCATCGGCGGATCCCTGCGGGGTCCCGGATCAGCCGACAGGATTGCGCAGCAGCGGCACGTTGCGCTTGGCGTCGCGCTGCGCGTCGAGGACCGACTGCATCGCGGCGAGCGCCCCGGGGGCGTCGCCCGCGCGGTTGTGCCGCTCCTCGGGGTCGGCCGACAGGTTGTGCATCTCGTAGACCGGCTCCGCCGGGGGCGCGAGGAACGGGTTCTTCGCGAACCCCTTGTCCTCGTACCAGTCGTCGAGGCGCTCGTAGTAGTAGTTGAGCTTCCACAGCTCACCGGCGCCATCGACGCCCGTGTCGAGGGTGGCGATGACCGACTCGACGTTCGACGGTGGCTTCACCGCCTCGAACGGCTTCCCGTTGATGATGTTGGTCTTGGTCAGGCCATCCGAGACGTTGTCCTCGGTCATGAAGTAGATCGGCGTCTCCACGGAAACAGCCGTGGCCGTCCCGCTGACGACGCCGCTCAGGTCCCGACCGGGCAACGGCTGCGCCTCGTCGTGGTGGAGCGCCACGCCGGCAGCTGCCTGCTCGATGTCGATGCCTGCGAGCCCGAGCAGGGTCGGGATCAGGTCGACGTGGCTCGTCGGGATCGAGATCCCGCCGTCGACGCGCGAGACACCGGGACCAGAGATGAGCAGTGGCACCCGCGTTGCCTCGTCGTAGGCGTTGAACCACTTCTGGATGAGGCCGCCGTGCGCGCCGAGCAGGTCGCCGTGGTCGGAGGTGAAGACCACGATCGTCTCGTCGTACATGCCCGATATCCGCAGTGCCTCCAGGATGCGGCCGATCGACTCGTCGACGGCCTTGTGCAGGTAGTAGTAGAGCCGGCGGTAGGCGAGGTCGGTCTCGGTCTCGAAGATCATCTGCGGCCAGACGGCCTTGAACTGCTCCTGGCATGCCGGCCGGCCCTGGAAGGAGTCCCCCTGGGAGGGAGCCTCGGGGATGTCGGGCACCGAGTCGTCCGGTGGCCCGAAGCCGAGGAGCTGCTCCCAGCCGAAGCCCGAGAACGCGATGTCGTGCGGGTTGACGAACGACGCCACCGCCAGCCACGGTCCCTCGTTGCGTGCCGCAGCGAGCTCGTCGAACAGCTCGACGACCTGCTCGGCGAAGACACCGTCGCGGACCATGCCGCAGTCGGACTTCGCCGCGCCGTGCGGCTCGCGCCCGATCCACCCCGAGAACCCGAACGGGTCGAGCCGGTCCGCCTTCCGGTACGCCGCGACCGCCTCGGGGATCAGGTTGCCCGCATCGTCCGAGGCCTTCAGCCCCTCGTGGGTCCCCGGGATAAGGAGGTCGGCGTGCGACACGTGCCACTTGCCGCGGTAGTGGGTCTTGTACCCGCCGGCGCGGAACCAGTCGCCGAGCGTCGGCACCGAGTTCGGGTCGAGCCAGCCCATCGCCGGATCGGAGGCCTGCTTCGCGGTCCCGTCGGTTGACTTGACCCCGTGCAGCGACGGGTACTGCCCGGTGAACAGCGTTGCCCTGCTCGGGGTGCAGGCCGTCGACCCGGCGTAGTGCCGATGGAACTCGAGGCCGCTCGCGCGGATCGATTCGCGGGCGGTGAGGTGGTTCGCACGGAACGACGTGACGGCATCCACCTCGTAGGGCGGCGGGTACCGCTCCTCGTCCGTCATGATCAGCAGGATGTTGGGCTTGGTCATGCCAGCACGGTAGGCGTTCCGCACGCGTGCCGCTACGGCCGACTGCGGCTCAGCCGACGTTCGCAGCCGCTCAGACCGGTGGCTGCGGGTCGTACTGGATCCCGCGGCGGACGGCGCGAGCCCGATCCGTCGACGCGAGTCGGTCGACGAGGTGCAGTGCCATGTCGATCCCCGCGCTCACCCCTGCGGACGTGACCAGATCGCCGTCATCCACGTAGCGGTCGTCGCGCCGCACCTCGATCGTGGGGTCGAGCTCCGCGAGGTAGTCAAGCGAGGCCCAGTGGGTGGTCGCGGGCCGGCCGGCAAGCAGCCCCGCAGCCGCGTACACCAGCGATCCGGTGCAGACGCTCGTCATGAGCGGCACGGTCGTGCGCTGCGAGCGCACCCAGGCCACGTGCTCGGGATCTGCCAGCAGGGGCCGGGTGCCGATGCCGCCGGGATGGATCAGCACGTCCAGCGGCGGGACGTCGCGCATGGAATGACGGGCGCCGATCACCAGCCCCTTGGCCGCCGTGACGGGCCCACCGTCGGGAGAGAGCGTGGTGACCTCGAATCCGTCGGCAGGGAAGGTGCGGGTCCAGAAGGCGAGGACCTCCCACGGACCCACCGCGTCGAGCTCCTCCACATCGTCGAAGAGCAGGATCCCGATGTGCCTGGTGCCGTCGGCCATCCGACAGCCTGTCAGCCGGCACTCAGGTTCCGCAATCCCCTCGCCAGACCGGACGCGACGGGGATAGGGTTCGGATGTGGACCGGGGCTACCCGAAGACCGCTGCGGAGGGAGCCAGGCGCGCCCTCGAAGCGTGGCTGGAAGTCCTGCGCGACGGCGTCCTGATCAAGGTTCACGGACTCTCAGACGCGCACGCGGACCGCTCGCTCGTGGATACTGCGACAGGCCCGGTGCGGCACCTCGGCCTGCGCAGCGCACAGATCGATGGAAGTACCGGCACATAGAAGGAGACCAGATGACCATGACGACGATCGACGACCACTTCTTCCTGAAGTACCGCGAGCTGCTCGATGCGGAGGATCAGGCCTTCGACGAGCTTGAGCACGCGAGCGAGGATGGCAATGGTCCGAGATTCGACGAGGAGGTCGCACTGTGGATCGCTGCGCTTCGTGCCAAGCTCCGCTTCCTCGAGCGCTCCGGCGTCGCGGTCGAACTCGCCTGATCCGGTCATAGCCCCGGCCGACTGGCTGGGTCCGCGCCGTCACGTTGGTAGCGTTCGCCGGTGACCGACGCCGACGCAGACGAGGCGCTGACGCTCGACCTGGCCCTCCTCGAGGTGGACCTCGAGGAGCCGGGGATCATCCGCGCTGGTGCCGGGATGATGCCGCTCGACATCGAAGGCAGCGCCCCCGATGTCGCGGTCCTGTGCTTCTTCCAGGAGGTCATCGAGTCGCTCGCCGAACGAGGCGACGCGCGCAGGGTCGGCCGGATCGTCAGCGAGATCGGACCGAACCCCCTGTTCCTCGTCGAGGAGTCCGGCACGCCTGTGCTCGTCGTGCACCCGGGCGTCGGCGCGCCCCTCGCCGCCGCGATGCTCGAGGAGGTCATCGCGATCGGCTGCACGCGCATCGTCGCGTGCGGCGGAGCCGGAGCGCTCAGCCACCACCTCGTGCTGGGACACCCGGTCATCGTCGATGAGGCGGTCCGAGACGAGGGGACGTCGTTCCACTACCTCGCCGCATCGCGCACGGTCGTCGCGGATCCCCACGGCGTCGGGGTGCTCGCCGAGGTGCTCGAGGAGCGCGGTGTCCCCTATCTCGTCGGGAAGAGCTGGACGACCGATGGCTTCTACCGCGAGGCGAAGTCGCGCATCGAGCGGCGCCGCGCGGAGGGTTGCCTCACCGTCGAGATGGAGGCAGCGGCGTTCATGGCCGTCGCCCGCTTCCACGGCGTCTCCTTCGCGCAGCTGCTGTACGCAGGCGACTCGGTCGCGGGCGACGACTGGGACCACCGTGGCTGGAACCGGGCCGCGCCGATTCGCGAGCAGATCTTCCGCCTCGCCCTGGCGGCTGCCATCCGGTTGTGATCGCAGGCGCTCCGTGTGGTCAGGTCGTGATCAGCCCGAGCAGCCTGACCTCGGCGCGCTCCTCGAGCAGCTCCTCAGTCGTGAGACGGATCTTCTCCTGGGCGAACTCGGAGTGCTCGAAGCCGGGCTTGACCGACCAGGCGCCCATCCCGTCGGCGACGACGGGGAAGCCGAAGGTGAGACCCTCGGGCACGCCGTACTCGCCGGTCGAGGACACCGCGACCGACGCGGCGGTGCCGTCTCGCGTCGGCGTCGTGAGGGAGACCACCGTGTCGATGGCGGCGTTCGCGGCGGAGGCCGCTGACGACGCGCCACGTGCCTCGATGATGGCGGCGCCGCGCTTCTGCACCGTGCTCAGGAACTGCCCCTGCAGCCACGCCTCATCGCCGATCACGGTCGCCGCGGGCTTCCCCGAGATCGTCGCGTTCTCGAAGTCCGGGAACTGAGTCGCCGAGTGGTTCCCCCAGATCGCGACGTTCGCGACCTCGGAGACCGGCACGCCTGCGCGCGCGGCGAGCTGGGACACGGCGCGGTTCTGGTCGAGCCGCGTCATCGCGAACCACCGATCCGCGGGGACCTCGGGTGCCGCCGAGCGGGCGATGAGGCAGTTCGTGTTGCACGGATTGCCGACCACCAGCACGCGCACGTCGCTGGCGGCGCTCCTCGCGATTGCCTCGCCCTGGGGCTTGAAGATCCCGCCGTTCACCGTGAGGAGGTCGCCGCGCTCCATCCCCGCCTTGCGCGGGATCGAGCCGACCAGCAGGGCCCACGACGCACCGTCGAACGCGGTGTCGAGGTCGCTCGTGGCCTCGATGCTCGCGAGCAGCGGGAACGCGCAGTCGTCGAGCTCCATGACGACCCCTTCGAGCGGCTTCATCGCAGGCTCGATCTCGAGCAGGCGCAGCGCCACAGGGGTGTCGGGGCCGAGCAGCTGGCCCGAGGCGATCCGGAAGAGGATCTGGTAGCCGATCTGGCCGGCGGCGCCGGTCACGGTGACCTGGACTGGGGAGGTGGCCATCGGAACTCCTTGTGGTTGGGTCTGTTAGAGGCGATCGACGATCGCGCTGGCGAACTCCGAGCACTTGACCTCGGTGGCGCCGTCCATCTGGCGGGCGAAGTCGTAGGTGACGATCTTGTCGGCGATCGTGGCCTCGAGTGCCGCGACGATGTCGTTCGCCGCATCGGTCCACCCGAGATGCTCGTACATCAGCACGCCCGACAGCAGCACCGATCCGGGGTTCACCTTGTCCTGCCCGGCGTACTTCGGGGCGGTGCCGTGCGTCGCCTCGAAGATACCGTGGCCCGTCACGTAGTTGATGTTCGCGCCCGGCGCGATCCCGATCCCGCCGACTTGCGCGGCGAGCGCGTCGGAGAGGTAGTCGCCGTTGAGGTTCGTGGTGGCGATCACATCGAACTCCGCCGGCCGCGTCAGCACCTGCTGGAGCGTAATGTCGGCGATCGAGTCCTTCACGAGCAACTTGCCGCCCGGGTCGCCGCCGCAGTCGTCCCACCCGACGGCGACGTCCGCGAACTCCTCCTTCACGAGCTCGTAGCCCCACTTGTTGAAGGCGCCCTCGGTGAACTTCTGGATGTTCCCCTTGTGCACGAGGTTGACCGACGTGCGTCCGTGCGACAGCGCGTAGACGATCGCCGCGCGGACGAGCCGCTTCGAGCCGAACTCGCTGATCGGCTTGATGCCGATGCCCGAGCCCTCGCGGATGTTCCATCCGTACGTCGCGTTCAGGTAGTCGCGAAGCGCGATGCCGTCCTTCGTGAACGCCTCGACCTCCATGCCCGCATAGACGTCCTCGGTGTTCTCGCGGAAGATCACCATGTCGACGAGCTCGGGGTGCTTGACCGGCGAGGGCACGCCCTGGAACCAGCGGACCGGGCGCAGGCACACGTACAGGTCGAGCAGCTGTCGCAGCGCGACGTTGAGGCTGCGGAAGCCGCCGCCGATCGGGGTCGTGAGCGGTCCCTTGATCCCGATCAGCTGGTCGCGGAACGCCTCGACCGTCTCGTCGGGGAGCCAGTTCCCTGTCTCCTTGAACGCCTTCTCCCCCGCGAGGACCTCGGTCCATGCGACGGTCTTGCCGTGCTTGCGCGCAGCCGCGTCGAGGACCAGCTTCGCGGCGGGCCAGATGTCGACACCGGTGCCGTCGCCCTCAATGAACGGGATGATCGGTTCGTCCGGTACGTGCAGGGTCCCGTCAGGACCCATCGTGATGTTCTCAGCCATTCGGCCAGCCTAGGTCGTTCCCTCCGAGGGTCCCAGAGGCCAAGGTCCCTCCGACGGCCTCAGCAGACCTCGCCGGTCGACGCCACGGTCTCGGCGAGGAGGGTCGCGAGCAGCCCCCAGTCGATCGAGTCGGGGGTCCGGAACCGCAGGCACCCCTTCCCGCTCCCCTTCGGCAGCTCACCGCGGTGGCGCTCCATCACGTCGCGGCGCAGCACGTAGACCGAGATGCACTGCCGCTGGCTGTTGAACCCCACCTCGACGACCCCGTCGCGCGCGTAGCCGGGCATGCCGTACGCCATGACCTCGTCGAACCCGGTGAGCGATTCGGTGCAGAGCGCCCGTAGGCGCTCCAGGGCATCGCGGCGCGCCGGAGGCACCTCAGTCAGGTAGGTGCTGACGTCCGCCGCATCGCTCTGCATGGCGCCTCCTCGTGGTGCCGGCGCAGCGCCGAGTCGCAGCTCACTCGTGCTGCAGGCTCGCGAAGATTTCCCGCGTCGCTGTCGAGCGGTTCATCGTGAAGAAGTGCAGGCCGGGTGCGCCCAACTCGAGCAGCTCCTCGCACAGCTCGGTCGATGCGGCCACGCCCTCAGCTCGCACGGCCTTCGGACCGTCTTCCTGGGCTGCGTGCAACCGCTCGACAAGCGACTCGGGAACGACGCCCCCGAGATCGCGCATCTTGCCGATCGAGGCCACGGTCGTGATGGGCATGATGCCCGGGAGCACGGGCTTCTCGACGCCGAGGGCGCCCAGCTCGTCGACGAGGCGACGCCACGCCACTGCATCGAAGAAGAGCTGGGTGATCGCGAAGTCCGCGATTCGGAGCTTCTCGGCGAGGTGCCGGCGGTCCGTGACGAGGTCGGGCGACAACGGGTGTCCGGCAGGATGGGCCGCGACGCCGATCGAGAACCCGCCCACCTCGCGGGCGAGTTCGACCAGTTCGATCGCGTGGCGCAGTTCGCCGGCCTGGCCGTGCTCGGGATCGGGGTCGCCACCGAGCGCGAGGAGGTTCTCGACGCCGATCGACCGGTAGTCCTCAAGAATCTCGACGAGCTCCTCGCGGACGTGGTGCACGCAGGTGAGGTGCGCCATGGATTCCACCTTGCCATGCTCTCGGAGCCAGCGGACGAGCGCGTACGTCCGGTCGCGCGAGGAGGATCCGCCGCGGTAGGTCACCGAGACGAAGCTCGGCTTCAGGTCCTCGAGCTCCTGCAGCGTCCTCGTGAGGGCGATCTGCTCCTCGTCGGTGATCGGAGGGAAGAACTCGAAGGAGTTCGTCCGCCCCTCCGCCAGCATGGTGTCGATCCGCATTCAGCCGGTCCGTCCGTAGTCGTCCTCGTACCGAACGATGTCGTCCTCGCCAAAGTAGTCGCCTCGCTGCACCTCGACGAAGATCACGTCCACGGTCCCGAGGTTCGTGCAGCGGTGCCTCGCGCCGACCGGGATGTCGATGGAGTCTCCGGGCTCGAGGCGGTGCTCGACGTCGTCGACGATGACGTCGGCCACGCCCGAGACGATGATCCAGTGCTCCGAGCGCCTCGCATGGGACTGGTAGCTGAGCCGCTGGCCGGGCGACACCGTCATCCGCTTGACCTTGTGGTCGGCGGCCGTGTCGTCGAGGACGATGTACGAGCCCCACGGGCGGACTGCCTCCTCGAACTGCCCGGTCACGGCTGGCGCTCCGCAGCGGCTACCGCGTTGCGCAGCAGCATCGCGCGCGTCATCGGCCCGACGCCGCCGAGCCTGGGCGTGATCCACCCCGCGACCTCCGCCACCGACTCGTCGACATCGCTCACCAGTCGCCTTCCCTCGAACGTCGTCCCGGCGCCAACCACCGCAGCGCCGGGCTTGACCATATCGGGAGTGACCAGCCCGGCACGGCCCGCGGCCGCGATCACCACGTCCGCCGTGCGGACGATGTCGCGGAAGTCAGGAACGCCGGTGTGCACGACGGTGACCGCCGCGTTGCACCCCGGCCGCTTGGATGCGAGCAGGGCCGCGAGCGGCCGTCCGATGGTGAGGCCGCGACCGATGACGACCACGTGGTGGCCCTCGACGGGCACGTCGTAGGCGAAGAGGAGCTCGACGATACCGAGCGGCGTGCACGGCAGGACGCCCGGCGCGCCCATCAGCAGCTTCCCCAGGTTGATCGGGTGCAGGCCGTCGGCGTCCTTGTCCGGATCGACCGCGAAGAGCGCCCGTTGCTCGTCGAAGCCATCGGGCAGCGGGACCTGCACGAGGAACGCGCTCACGGCGGGGTCGGTGTTAAAGCGGTCCACCGCCTCCATCAGCTGCGCCTGCGTCGCGTCGCTGCCGAGGTGCGTGCCGTGCGAGGCGATGCCGACCTCTGCGCAGTCCTCGTGCTTCAGCTGCACGTACCGCGCCGACGGCACGTCATCGCCAACGAGGATCGTGCCGAGTCCGACCTCGCGACCCTCGGCGCGCAGGCGCGCCACGCGGTCGGTCAGCTCGGCCTTGATGCGGCTCGCAAGGAGCTCGCCGTCGAGAATGGTTGCCGTCATCGTCGCTCCTAGTGCCGGAAGTGGCGTTCGCCGGTCAGCATCATCGTGATCCCCGCATCGTCAGCGGCAGCCACGACCTCGGCGTCGCGGATGGAGCCGCCCGGCTGGATGACCGAGGTCACCCCGGCATCGATGAGGGCCGCGAGGCCGTCGGCGAAGGGGAAGAAGGCGTCGGAGGCGGCTGCGGCGCCCTGGGCCCGATCGCCGGCCTTTGCGACGGCGAGGTCGGCCGCCACCACCCGGGACTGCTGCCCGGCACCGATCCCGACAGCCTGGCCGTCCCTCGCGATCGCGATCGCGTTGGACGTCGTGCGTCCGCACACGCGCCATGCGAGGACAAGGTCCGCGAGCTCCCCCGCCGTCGGGGACCGCTTGGTCGCGACCTCCCAGACGGCCGGCGGGCGCATGAAGTCGTCCGGCTCCTGAAGGAGCACCGAGTCGCCGATCGTGCGCAGCGACCAGCGGGGCGCCTCCGGGGGGAATGCCGTCAGGAGCCGCGTGGCCTTTCTCCGCGCGACGAGGATGTCGCGCGCGCCGTCGGTCAGCTCCCGGCCGATCACGACGTCGGCCTGCGGACCGCCGGCGATCGCCGTCGCCACGGACTCGTCGATCGTCCCGCCCACCGCGATGATCCCGCCGAACGCGCTCGTCTCGTCCACCTCGAGCGCCCTGCGGAACACGTCGGTCAGGTCGCTCCCGACCGCCGCACCGCAGGCGTTGGCGTGCTTCATGATCGCGACAGCCGACAGGGAGGAGTCCGCCGCGAGCTCGAACACGAGGCGCCATGCCGCGTCCGCGTCGAACAGGTTGAGGTAGCTGAGCGCGGTGCCGGCGTGCTGGACAACGGTGTCCCAGAAGGAGGGGAGCCCCTCGATCTCGTACCGGGCGCCGCGCTGGTGCGGGTTCTCGCCGTAGCGGAGCGACTGGGCGCGCACCAGGGTCAGGTGCACCGAATCGGGGAGTGCTCGGTCGTCCGAGCCGGCCTCGTCGGCGACGGTCTCGATGCCGACACCGTTGCTGTCGAACCACGCCACGATCGCCGCGTCGTACGCGGCCGTGTGGGCGAACGCCTTGCGGGCGAGCGCGCGGCGAGTGACCGCCGTCAGGGCGGAGAATTCCGGCGCAGCTCGGCGAGCACGGCGTCATAGTCCTGCGGATCCACGACGATCCCGACGTGCGCGTGGTTCTTCGCAGCCGCTCGCACCATGGTCGGTCCGCCGACGTCGATCAGCTCGATCGACGGGTCCGACCGGAAGGGGTAGAGGTTGCACACGACCAGGTCGATGGGCGTGATCCCCTGCTCCGCGAGGTCGGCGAGGTGCTCTGCCTTGGACAGGTCGGCGAGGATCCCGCCGTGGAGCTTCGGGTGCAGGGTCTTCACCCGGCCCGAGAGCATCTCGGGCGACCCCGTCAGCGCAGCGACATCGACGTGGTCGATCCCCGCCTCGGTGAGTGCGGCCGACGTCCCGCCGGACGCGATGATCTCGAAGCCGAGGTCAGCGAGGCCCTGTGCGAAGGGGACGAGCCCCTCCTTGTCCCAGACGCTCAGTAGGGCTCTCATCGTGGTTCCTCTCGTGCCGGACGCTCGAGCGTCGCGGGCTCTTGGCCTCGCGCCAGCGCGGCGCGGACCATCAGGATGGTGAAGGGGTACAGCTTTCGCTCGACGATCTTGATGCGCTCCTGCAGGGTGTCCTCGTCGTCGCCATCCAGGACCGGCACCGTCTCCTGGCTGATGATCGGCCCGTCGTCGAGCACCTCGGTGGCCACGTGCACGGTGCATCCCGTCACCTCGTCGCCTGCCGCGAGGGTGTCGCGCACCGCGTGCCAGCCCTTGTGCGCCGGCAGCAGCGCAGGGTGGGTGTTGAGGACCCGCCCCTCGAACTGCTCGAAGAAGGACGGGGCGAGGATCGTTCCGAATCCCGACATGCAGACCAGGTCCACGGATCGTTCCACGAGTGCCCGGTTCAGCGCGGCGGTGTACCCCTCGCGGTCGAAGTCGCGGGTGAAGCCCCCGAACTCGCGGCGGTCGACGAGCACGGCGTCGACCCCGGCGCGGGCGGCGACGATGAGCCCTCGGCAGCTGCGGTCCGCCGCGACGACGCTCACGGGAACCTCGGCCTCCAAGATGGCCTCGAGGATCGTCCCTGCCCCCGAGACGAGGACGGCGGTGCCCATCGTTTCGGAGCTAGAGGCTGCGAACGATGTCGACCATCCGCTCGCCAGCCTCGGTGGGATTCCTCGTGACGCTCACTCCGGCCGCGGTCAGCGCCTCCATCTTCGCCTGCGCCGTCCCCTTTGACCCCGAGATGATCGCCCCGGCGTGCCCCATCTTGCGGCCGGGGGGCGCGGTGACGCCCGCGACGTACGCGACGACGGGCTTCGACATGTGCGCGCTGATCCAGGTCGCCGCGCGCTCCTCCTCGGAGCCCCCGATCTCGCCGATCATCATCACGGCACGTGTCTCGGGGTCGGCCTCGAAGGCTGCGAGGCAGTCGATGAAGTTGGTCCCGGGCACCGGGTCGCCGCCGATGCCGACGCACGTGGTCTGGCCGACACCCTGGGCGCTGAGCTCGTGGAGGGCCTGGTAGGTGAGCGTCCCGGAGCGCGAGACGATCCCGACCGGCCCGCCTGCGAGCGCGATATCGCCCGACGTGATGCCGATGTTGCACTTGCCGGGGCTGATGATCCCCGGGCAGTTCGGCCCGAGCAACCGGGTGCCGGGGAAGTCCTCGACGAGGACGTTGTAGCAGCGGGCCTCGTCGTGGGCGGGAATCCCCTCGGTGATGCACACCACGAACGAGATCCCCGCCGCGGCGGCCTCGAGGATCGCCGCGGTCGCGAACTTCGGTGGCACGCTCACGAAGGAGGCGGTCGCCCCGGTCGCCTCGACGGCATCGGCGACCGAGTCGAAGACGGGGATGCCCTCGACGTCCTGACCGCCCTTGCCGGGCGTGACCCCGCCGACGACCTGCGTGCCGTAGTCGCGGTTGCGCAGGCCGTGGAAGCGGCCCTGGCCTCCGGTCAGGCCCTGCACGATCACCTTGGTGCTCTCGTCTACGAAGATGCTCATGACCCTCAGCTCCCCGCGAGCGCGACGGCGCGCTTCGCAGCTTCGACCATGGTGGGCAGCGCCACCAGGCGTTCCGACAGATGCGGCTCCAGGATCGCCCGGCCGGCGACCGCGTTGGTCCCGTCGAGGCGCAGCACGATGGGCGCCGCGATATGGACGCGTTCGAGCGCCTCGAGGACGCCCTTCGCGACCTCATCGACCCGGGTGATCCCGCCGAAGATGTTGACGAAGATGGCCTTGACCTTGGGATCGGAGTTGATGACCTCCAGGGCTGCGGCCATGACATCGGCGTTCGCGCCGCCCCCAATGTCGAGGAAGTTGGCGGCCGAGCCCCCGACCTGGTTCACGACGTCCAGGGTGCTCATGGCGAGCCCAGCGCCGTTGGCGATGATGCCGACGGAGCCGTCGAGGCCGATGTAGTTGAGACCCTTCTCCTTCGCGAGCTGCTCGCGGGGGTCCTCCGTCTCGGTGGCGGAGAACTCCGCCCACTCCGGGTGGCGGAAGGTCGCGTTCTCATCGAGCGTGACCTTGGCGTCGAGGGCGTGCACCCGCCCGTCGGTCGTGAGGATCAGGGGGTTGATCTCGGCAAGGTCGCAGTCGCCCTCCACGTAGCAGGTGTAGAGCTTGACCAGCAGCTCGGACGCTTGCTCGCGGGCCGCCTCGTCGAGCTCCGCCTCATCGACCCACTTGCGCGCGGCCTCGAGGCTGAGGCCTCGGACCGGGTCGATGGCGATCCGGGCGATCGCGTCTGGGTTGTTGGCCGCGACCTCCTCGATCTCGACCCCGCCCTCCGAGGAGAGCATCCCGAGGTGCACCTTGTTCGGCCGGTCGAGCGTGAAGCTCGCGTAGTACTCCGAGGCGATGTCGCTCGCGTTCTCGACCCAGATCCGCCGCACGACGTGGCCCTTGATGTCCATGCCGAGGATCGCTCCAGCGTGCGTGCGCACCTCGTCCGCGTTCGATGCGAGCTTGATGCCACCCGCCTTGCCGCGGCCCCCGACCTTGACCTGGGCCTTGACGACGACCGGGTATCCGGCCGACTCCGCGACGGCGACGGCCTCGTCGACCGTCTCGGCGACGCCACCGGGTGACACCGGGATGCCGAATCTCGCAAAGTACTGCTTGCCCTGGTATTCGAACAGGTCCACGGGGTCTCCTTGTTGCTTCGGTTCTAGGCGCTCGCCGTGTCGAGGGCGTCGAGCCGCTCCTCGAGCCACGAGCCGATTTCGTTCAGGGGTGCGCCGGGGGTGAACACGCGGGCCACACCCGCAGCCTCGAGCACGGCGATGTCCGCATCGGGGATGATCCCGCCGACGAGGACGACGACGTCGTCGCGGCCGGCGCTCGCGAGCTCGTCGATGACCCGGGGGACCAAGGTGAGGTGCGCCCCGCTCAGCAGGGACAGCCCCAGCGCGTCGGCATCCTCCTGGACCACCGCGGCGGCGATCTGCTCAGGCGTCTGGTGCAGGCCGGTGTAGACGACCTCGAAACCGTGGTCCCGAAGGGCCCGCGCGATCACCTTGGCGCCCCGATCGTGGCCGTCGAGGCCGGGCTTTGCGACCACGACGCGGTAAGGGCGGTGCACGGCGCCAAAGCATAGGGCCACGAGAGGAGGCCCTTCGACGGCCCCAGGAGGGACAACTAGCGTTGGCGCATCGTGCGAGACCCCTCCGCTGGCAGACTCCCCGTGCCCGCCGACAACCCGTCGGGCGGCGGCGTGGCCCGGCACCTGCTGCGGGGGATGCGGCCGCGGCAGTGGATCAAGAATCTCCTCGTCGTCCTCGCCCCCGCGGCTGCCGGCGAGGCCTTCCACCTCGGGATCGCCCTCCGCACGGGCGTCGCGTTCATCGCCTTGTGCCTCGCAGCCTCGGGCACCTACCTGCTCAACGACATCCGCGACGTGGAGGCCGACCGGCTCCATCCGCAGAAGCGCTCGCGACCCGTCGCCTCGGGATCGCTCCCCATCGGCGTCGCCGCGGTCGCTGCCGTGGTCCTGCTCGCCGCTGGCATCGGCATCGGGGCGGCGCTCGAGTGGCGGCTGGGCCTGGTCGTGGCCCTCTACGTGGCCGAGACCGTGTCCTACTCGTTCGGGGTGAAGAACATCCCGGTCATCGAGCTGGGATTCGTGGCGGCCGGATTCGTGCTCCGGGCGATCGCGGGGGGCGTCGCGACGAACCTGCCGCTTTCGTCGTGGTTCCTCGTGGTCATCTCCTTCGGCGCGCTGTTCGTCGTCGTGGGCAAGCGGCTCGCCGAATTCCACCACTTGGGCGAGGATGCCGGGAGCCACCGCCAGGTCCTGACCACCTACACCGAGACGTTCCTCGACTCCGCGCTCGTGCTCTGCGCGGGAGTGACGGTCACGGCGTACTGCCTGTGGGCGCTCGATGCGGACGACAACCTGAACCTCGTGCGCCATTCGCAGATCTGGATCGAGCTGTCGGTGATCCCCGTCGTCCTCGGGGTCCTGTACGTCCTGCTGCAGTTGAGCGCAGGGCGAGGCGGCGCGCCCGAGGACCTCGTCCTCAAGGACCGGACCGTCCAGTCGCTGGGCGTTGCGCTCGCGATCTGCGTCGCGATCGGGGTGTACGGGTGAGGCCGTTCTCCGGATGGGGGCGCACCCAGCCCTCGTTCGCCGCCTCGGTCACACCGGCGTCAGAGGCGGATGTCGCGGACATCCTCGATCGGTCGACGGCAGGGGTGATCGCGAGGGGGCTCGGTCGGTCGTACGGCGACGCCGCCCAGGTCGCCGGGGGCACCGTCGTGGACACGAGCGGCTTCGCGCGGATCGGCTCGATCGACGAGGGAAGTGGCGAGGTGACCGTTGGTGCCGGCGTCTCCATCGACCGCCTCCTCGCCCGCTCGATCCCCGCCGGCTGGTTCGTCTCGGTGACCCCCGGGACGAGGCAGGTGACCGTCGGGGGCGCCATCGCGGCCGACGTCCACGGCAAGAACCACCACCGTGACGGCGGCTTCTGCTCGAACGTCACGGCGATGCGGCTCGTCGCCCCGACGGGGGCCCGGACGGTGGGTCCGACCTCGGACCCACGGATCTTCTGGGGGACCGCAGGGGCGATGGGGCTCACCGGGATCGTGACCGAGGCGACCCTGCAGCTCATGCCGATCGAGACCGACCAGGTGGTGGTGGACACCGACCGGTTCGCCAATCTCGACGACGTGATGGCGTCGATGGTGGCCGGCGATGCCCAGTTCCGATACTCGGTGGCCTGGGTCGACTGCATGACGACCGGGGCGAACATGGGACGTGCGATCCTGACCCGTGGCGATCACGCCCGCCGCGACGACCTGCCGGTCAACCTGCGCGTGCGGCCCCGCGAGGCGCCGAGCTCGCCGAAGCTGCGGGTGCCGATCACCGCGCCGGGCGGGCTCCTCAACCGGGCGTCGGTCCGTGCATTCAACGAGGCGTGGTTCCGCAGGGCGCCCAAGCGGCGCGTCGGCGAGCTCCAGGGGATCGGCGCCTTCTTCCACCCCCTCGACGGCGTCTCAGACTGGAACCGCCTCTACGGCCCTCGCGGGTTCCTGCAGTACCAGTTCGCCGTCCCCGACGACGCCGGCGAGACCGTGCGCCACGCCATCGAGCTGCTCAGCGGGAGTGGCGTTGCGAGCTTCCTCGCGGTCTTGAAGCGCTTCGGGCCCGCGGACCCCGGCCCCCTGTCCTTCCCCATCGAGGGCTGGACCCTGGCCCTCGACCTCCCGGTCGGTCCCCCGCAGCTCCCCGGGGTGCTGGATCGCCTCGACGACCTCGTCGCGGGCTCGCGGGGGCGCGTCTACCTGGCAAAGGACTCGCGCCTCGATCCGCGGCACCTTCCCGTGATGTACCCCCGGTTGGGCGAGGTGGCCGACCTCCGAGCCACGCTCGACCCCGCAGGGGTCCTCTCCAGCGACCTCGCCCGACGCCTCGGCGTCGGCGACTGAAAGGAACCCATGCAGGACGCATTCGGACACCCCCAGCGCATCGTGGTGCTTGGTGGCACCTCGGACATCGCGCGAGCGATCACCACGAGGCTCTGCAAGGAGCGGGTTCGGACCGTCGTCCTCGCGGGTCGGAGCCCGTCACTGCTCGCGCGGGCGGCCGAGGAGGCGCACGAGGCTGGTGCGACCGCGGTCGAGGTCGTCCAGTTCGACGCACTCGACCCGAGCAGCGCCGCGGACACCGTGGCCGCATGCCTGGAGGCTGCCGGCGGGACCGTGGACCTCGTCGTGCTTGCCGTCGGCGCCCTGGGCGACCAGCGAGCCGACGAGGACGACGCCTCGGGGACTCTCGATGTCGTCAACGCGACGTATACGTGGCCGGTCGCCGCGCTGTCGGCGCTGCGGGGTCGGATGGTCGCCCAGGGGACCGGTCGGATCCTCGTCATCTCCTCGATCGCGGCGGTCCGCGTGCGGCGTGCGAACTACCTCTACTCCGGGGCGAAGGCGGGGCTGGACCGCACGTGCATCGGACTCGCCGAGTCGCTGCGCGGCACCGGCGTGAGCCTGCAGATCCTCCGACCCACCTTCGTGCGCTCCAAGATGACCGAGGGCATGAAGGTCCAGCCGCTCTCGGCCAGCGTCGACGAGGTCGCCGACGACGCGGTCACTGGACTCTCGCGCGGCGCCACGGTGATCTGGAGCCCGCCGAAGCTCCGGTTCGTTGCCATCGGGATGCAGGCGGCGCCCCAGGCGATCTGGCGGCGACTGCCGGCCTAGCCGCAGGCGCAGCAGGTGACTTCCGCGGAGGGTGTGCCGATCAGGGAAGGGCGGCGATCGGCGACGTGTCCGGCGTCGAGCGCGCAGACATCGTGAAGAAGTCCCGGATCCAATAGCTCTCGAAGTACCTGCTGGGGCTCCCGATCATCGTCGGCAGCAGACTCACGCCGTTGGCGCCTGCGACTGGCGCGTGCTGGGCGCCGGTGTACGTGGAGTACTGCACCCAGTCCGGGTTGATGTCGAGCTCCATCGCGCGCACCGCACCCGCCTCTGCGAGCAGGTTCGCCAGCGATGTGATCGCGAGGCTCGGGCCGCCGACGTAGACGAGCGCGCCGTCCTTCGTCTCGCCGATGCCCGACCTCCACACGAGGGCACCCCCGCCGAGGGTCGCCCCCCACCGCGAGTTGTCGCTCGCCGAGAGGCCTGCAACCGGCTTGCCGTTGGTGACGATGAGATCGAGGTTCTGGCGGACGGAGACCACCTGGGGCGTCATGGAGACATCACTGCCCCACGACCCGACCGCGGCAGAACCGTCCTTGTAGATGACCATGGAGGCCGCGCCCGTGCGCAGCGGCAGGATCATCCTGCCGTCGGTGTAGTACCCGCCGTTGGCGTCCTGCATCCGGAAGCCGGCGTTGAATGCCGCTTCGAGCGAGGCCGACGCTGCCGGGGTGATCGGCGCCGTGCGCGTGTACGGCCCTCCGCCCGGGATGTAGGAGCCCGAGTACAGCGACGCGCTGAGCAGCTTGGTGTCCATCCACGCGACGCCGACCACGTAGCTCGTGTGCACCGCATCAGGTCGGACCGTCGTCGTGTAGATGGCCGGCACACCGTTCACGGTCCTGCCGGCCGGGACCCAGACACCCTCGCCCGGGAGCCACGCGCCGGCCGGTGAAGGGAGCCGCGCGGGGACCGGGAGGCCGACGGCGGCCGAGCCGGTCGGGACCGTCGGCGTCGTCGAGTTCGTGAATGCGCTCGCCGGCGGCTTGCCGCCCACCTTCGCGGGATGCAGCCGGTACCACTCGGCCTCCCACCAGTTGACCAGCACGCCGAGACCGTGGTCACGGCCCCATTCCGCCGCGCGGGCCGAGTACGTGACGCCGTACGAGGGGTTCACCATCGTCGAGACGAAGCTGACTGAGGTCCAGATGAAGAGGATCGCCAAGACGAGCAGGACGGACGCGATGATGCGCCGGCGGCGGTAGCGTCGCTGCGTCCGATGCTGCCGGCTCGGGGGACGGCTCGGCGGGGACCGGCGTGGCGACTGCGTCGGGGTTCGCGTCGCCACCACGGCTCCTACTATTGCGCACTCCAGCGACCCCGGTCGCGTGGCTTAGGAACGTTTTAGGCCTCGCTTATCCCCGGTCGATGCTGGGCGTTCACCGTGCCATGGCGAACACCCGAACCGGGCAGTCATATCGATTTGCCGGTCAGTGCACGGATGCCGGCGGCGCCAGCCGGAACCCGGTCGTCCACGTGGCCACGCCATCGAATCCGATCGCCAGCGCCTCGAAGTCGTCCAACGCCTCGATCCTGGCCAGCACATCGGCTCCGCCGACGGCGAGCGCCGTCGCGAGCGCGTCGGCGAGCCCGAGGTCGGGTCCACTGACCGTGGCTGACGCGACCGAGGAACGATGCTCCCCGGTCCTCGGGTTCACGAGATGCTCGCCGCGTTCGTAGGCGCCAGAGGTGGCGATCGCTCCTGCGGTCTCCACGACGAATGCAAGCTGCCGGGGGGATGCGGGATCGACGATCCCTACCCGAAACGGGATTCCCTCGGCGGGACCGCCGAACGTCGCGATGTCGCCTGCGGCATTGACGATGGCGCCGCCGATGGCCGGCGACACGAGTGCGTCGAGGGCTCGCTGGGCCGCCCAGCCCTTGACGTAGCCGGTCGGATCCACCCCTCCCCGAATCGCCCACGGGTCGAACCACCCGCCAGTGATCGCGCGCGCGCGCTCGCACAGGTCCAGTACCTCGGCAACCACCGCCGGAGCCTCGCCTACCTCGATCTCCCCCCGGCGCAGCCTGCTCACCGGGCTCCCATGGTTCCAGGTGCTGAACACGGCATCGGCGTCGTGCAGCAGCCGGACCGCCTCGACGACGAGGAGCTCCACGTCGCCGCGCCGAAGGTCTGCGTCATTGAACAGGTCGATCGTCACGATCGTCCCCATCACCTCCTCGCGGTGGTGGAACTTCGGCATCGGCGCAGCGGTCTCCGCGGACTCGGCGGTCATGCTCAGAGCCCCAGCGTCGTGAGCGCGGACTGCAGGGACTCTGCGAAGCCGGCGCTCGTGTAGCTCGCGCCTGAGACGCTCTGGATGTTGGCGCTCTGCGCCTGCAGGGTCTCCTGCTCGAGGATTGGGATCGCGTACTCGTCGATCGTCTGGGACCGGTTGCTGCCGCTGTCGCTGATCGAGGCGATCGCAACGTTCGTGATGGACTTGCCCGAGACGGTGACCTGCACGGAGAGCGTGCCGTACCGGTAGTTGACGCTCGGGCCCGTGGCGGTCCTCGTGGCCGGCACGGTGGTCGTGGTCACGGGGGGCCTCGTGGTTGTCGTCGCGGGAGGCCTCGTGGTTGTCGTCACGGGAGGCCTCGTCGTCGCGGTCACGGGGGGCCTCGTCGTACCTGCATGGGCCGGCGCGGTCGTCGTCGTACCAGCTCCGCCCTTCGAGATCGGCGCCGTGGTGCTGGTGGTGGACGCCGGAGGTGACTGTGTCGTGGTCGTTGCGCTGTCACGAGCGGCTCGCGACGTATCGGCCGGCTTCGAGGCCTTCGGGGGCAACGTGCCCGACGAGCTAGGAGTGGTTGTGGTGGACACCGGCGGCAGCGAGCCGGGTGCACGCGACGACGCGCTGAGCGAGCCGAGTGAGACGGTCGGAGGGGATGTCTTGAACGTGAGGACCGCGACGAGACCCACAACCGTGGAGGCAATGACGATCGGTGCCCGTTTCATGGACGGCTCCCTTTCGTGACTCCCCCTGCGAACCCATATTCTTCCTCAGATACCGAGCTTGGTCAGCGCGGACTGGAGCGACTGGGAGAATCCGGCGCTCGTGTAGGACGCTCCCGAGACGCTCTGGATGTTCGCGTTCCCCGCCTGCACTGCCTCCTGCTCGAGTATTGGCGTCGCGTACTGGTCGATCGACTGGGACCTGAAGTAGCCGCCATCCTGGATCGATGCAAGCGAGACGTTGGTGACCTTGTTGCCGGTCGCGGTGACCTTGACCGACAGGACCCCGAAGTAGTAGTTGACTGCCGACCCGACCGCCGTCCGGGTGCCCGCCGTCGAGGCCGACGACGCTGGAGCCGTGCCCGACGAGGCGGGCGGCGTCTGGGAGCTCGGAGCCGTCGCCGACCCTGCTGACGTCTGGCTCGATCCGGAATTCGACCTCGTCGTGGGGGTCGGCGCAATGGCCGACAGTGAGCCGAGCGACACCTTTGGCGGGCTCGTGTGGAAGCTGAGGACGCCGACGAGTCCTACGACGGTCGAGGCGACAACGAGCGGGGCTCGCTTCATGGTGCGTTCCTCTCGGTGATTCGGGTCATGGGTGCACTGCTCCTTCTCAGAACGAGAACGCTTCGAGGTGGATCCGCTCTGCGGGAACTCCGAGCGTGGCGACGGCGGCCACGATGCCGTTCGTGAACGATGCAGGTCCGCAGACGTAGACGTCGCTCTCTGCGAGGTCGGGCACCAGCTGGCGGAGTGAGCGGGCGTCAGTCCTGACTTCGTGGCGGGAGCCGATGAGCTCGTGGAACGTCCCCCCTCGGTGCTTCACGTAACCGGCCACCTCGTCGCGGTGCACAATGTCCTCTGGACTCGACGCTCGCACGATGACATCCACCTCGACTGCCTTCGGGAGATCCTCCAGCAGCGCGCGCAGCGGCGTGATGCCGACGCCGGCCCCGATCAGCACGACGCGGTCCGAGGCGCGGGCATGCCGGGTGAAGATGCCGTACGGACCCTCGATAATGACGCGTGTCCCCGGCTTCAGCTCGGCAACCGCCTTGGACTGGTCGCCCAGGCCCTTCACCGTCACACGCAGGTACGGCGGGCGCGGCAGCGCGGACAGGGAGTACGGGTGCGCGTGCCACCACAGCTCGCGGGTCATGAACCGCCACTGAAAGAACTGCCCGCCGGAGACCGCCAGCCGATCGAGCCGCCTGCCCGAGCAGGTCACCGAGTAGACGCCCGGCGCCTCCTCGGTGACAGCGGCCACGCGGAGCTGGTGGCGCAGGTTGCGCACGAGCGGGATCCCGATGCGACAGACGATCACGAGTCCGGCGGTGGCGGCCCACACGGCGATCCAGATGAGCCGGGTGAGCGGATGTCCGATGAAGGAGAGCCCCGTGGCGATCTGGTGCGCGAACGCGAGTGCGAGCGCGAGGTAGAGGTAGAGGTGCACGACCCACCAGGTCTCGTACTTCATGCGGCGGCGCGCGTACTTGTACGACGTGACGCCCGCCATCACGAGGAGCCCGAACCCGACGGCCGCCATCAGGATGTCCGGGTAGGTCGTGAGGAACTTCCACAGCTGGCTCAACGGGCCGAGGCGCTGGAGCTGGGCGTAACCGAGGGTCACGAGCACGATGTGCGCCGCGATGAGGACGATCGGCCATCCGCCGATCGTGCGGTGCCAGCGAACGAGGCGGTCCTGCCCGACGGTCCGCTCGAGCCATGGCATCCGCGAGACGAGCACGACCATCACGAGCATCAGGTAGGTGCCGGTGAACGCGGCGAGTCGGCTCGCTGCCATCAGCCAGCCCCCGGGCGCCGCGAGCGAGCCGGCGGACTCGGCGCTCACGACCAGCGCGATGACGGCCCCGAAGCCGAGTCCTGCGATCGAGGCGAGCACGTTCGCGACCCAGGGCATGGGGGCGGGACCCGAGCGGCTCCGCGGGACGGCGCTGCGGTTCTGCCACGTCTGGCGCTGGGCCTTCCGCAACTCCCTGGTCGGTGCCATGCCCGAAAGGTACGCACCGTTCCTAAGAGGACCGCAAGATTCCGCTACGAACGTGCTGTGTTCTTTCCGGGGCCCGATGCCGGTGGGTGATGTACCCCACTACCCCCTGCGGATCGGCGCCATCGAGAAGAGCAGCTGCTTCTCCCCCACGCTGGCGAACCGCACCCGACCCCTCATCTGGGTCCCCGTACCCTCCACCGAGACGACCGTGCCCGTGCCCCACCGCTCGTGCACGACCTCGTCACCGGCCGCGAGTCCGAGCAGTTCGCCGCCTGTCGACGCGGGCCTCGGGGCTGCGGCGCCCCGGCCGAACGTTGTGCCCGCGGGGAGATCGTCAGGCCCTGCGTCAAACCCCTCCGCCCTCGTCGAGCGCCAGGGCACCGGTGCGGCCACGTCGAACAGGAGATCGTCGGGCAGCTCCGTGAGGAACCGTGACGGGATGCCGTGGGTCGTCGAGCCGAAGAGCATCCTCGTCCACGCGTGCGAGACCGAGAGGTGCCGTCGCGCGCGGGTCACCCCGACGTAGCAGAGCCGGCGCTCTTCCTCGAGCGCGTAGGGGTCCTGGAGGCTGCGCATGTGTGGGAAGACACCCTCCTCGAGGCCCGTGAGGAAGACCGCGTCGAACTCGAGCCCCTTGGCGACGTGGAGGGTCATGAGCGAGACGCGCCCGCCCGACAGGTCCAGCTCGTCGGAGTCCGCGACGAGGGCCATGCGCTCGAGGAAGCCCTCGAGCGTCTCGTACTCGGCTGCGGCACCGGCGAGCTCGGCGAGGTTCTCGCGCCTGCTCCACGCCTCGTCGGTGCCCTCCGCCTCGAGGATCGCGGCGTAGCCGGTCCGCTCCAGGATCTCGTTCACGAGCGTGCCCGGATCGGCGTCGTCCTTGATCGAGACGAGCGTCTCGAGGACCTCGTGGAGCTCGAGCGCGCCGCGCAGCGCCTTCGCGGTCAGGCCCGCGTCGTGTGCCCTCCCGATCGCCTCGGCGAAGCTCACCTGGTGGGCGGCCGCGAACGCGCCGAGCCTCGTCACCGACGTCGCGCCGATGCCGCGCTTGGGCACGTTCACGATCCTGCGCGCAGCGACCTCGTCGAGCGGGTTGGCGCAGAGGCGCAGGTACGCGAGCACGTCCTTCACCTCGCGACGGTCGTAGAAGCGGGTGCCCCCGACGACCTTGTAGGGGATGTCGGCGCGGACAGAGCTCGTCCTCGAGCACGCGCGACTGCGCGTTGGTCCGGTAGAAGATGGCGAACTGGCCCCAGCGGAGGTCCTCGGACGCCGCGAGCCGAAGGATCGACGCCGCGACCCACTGCGCCTCGTCGCGCTCGTCGGCGGCGCGGTACCGCGTGATCTGCCCGCCGCGGTCCCCCTCGGTGAACAGGTGCTTGCGGTGCGTCGCGGGATTGTTCGCGATGATCGCGTTCGCGGCGTCGAGGATTGTCTGGGTGGAGCGGAAGTTCTGCTCGAGGAGCACGACCGTCGCGTCGGGAAAGTGCTCCTCGAACTCGAGGATGTTGCGCACGTCCGCGGCGCGGAACCGGTAGATGCTCTGGTCCGCGTCGCCGACCACGCAGATGTTCCGGTGCTCCTCGGCGAGGAGCCGCGCGATCTCGTCCTGGGCCAGGTTCGTGTCCTGGTACTCGTCGACGAGGACGTGGTTGAACCGCTGGCGATAGTGCTCGAGCACGTCCGGGCAGCTGCGCAGCAGCCGCACCGTGTTGGCGAGCAGGTCGTCGAAGTCCATCGCGTTCGCAGCCTTCAGGCGCCGCTCGTAGAGCGCGTAGAGATCCGCGATGCGCCGGCGGTAGGGATCACCGTCGCCGAAACCGTCCTGGCGCGTACTGGACGGGGTCCTGCAGGACCGATTTGGCCGCCGAGATCTGCGACGCGACCGCCCTCGGCGGAAGCCTGCGCAGGTCGAGCCCCTCGGCGTCCATGAGCAGCTCGATCACGCGGCGCGAGTCGGTGTCGTCGTAGACGGTGAACCCGGGCTCGTACCCGAGGCGCACCGCGTTTGCCCGCAGGATGCGCAGGCACGCCGCATGGAAGGTGAGCACCCACATCCGCTCGGCACCGGGACCGACGAGGTCGGTGACCCTCGCGCGCATCTCGTCAGCCGCCTTGTTCGTGAACGTGATGGCCAGGATCGAGAACGGCGTGGCGTCCCTCGTCGCGAGCAGGTGCGCGATCCGCCGGGTGAGCACGCGCGTCTTGCCCGATCCCGCCCCGGCGATGATCAGCAGCGGGCCGCCGCGGTGCTCCACCGCGGCGCGCTGCGGACCCGTCAGGTCCGCGACCAGCACGTCGAGGGATCCCGCCCGCGCCATGGGCGCGAAGCCCGGCAGCGTTGCGTGGGAGAAGTCGGCGGTCACTCCCACTCGATGGTGCCCGGCGGCTTCGACGTCACGTCGAGCACCACGCGGTTCACCCCGTCGACCTCGTTGATAAGGCGGTTGGAGATGCGCTCCACGACGTCGTAGTCGAGCCTGGCCCAGTCGGCGGTCATCGCGTCGTCGCTCGTCACCGCGCGGATGACGATGGGGTGCGCGTAGGTGCGGCTGTCGCCCATCACGCCGACGGTGCGCACGACGGGCAGCACCGCGAAGCTCTGCCACAGCTCGCGCTGCAGGCCCGCCCTGCGGATCTCGTCGACCACGATGGCGTCCGCGTTGCGCAGGATCTCCGCGCGCTCGCGGGTCACCTCGCCGACGATCCGCACTGCGAGGCCGGGCCCGGGGAACGGCTGGCGCCAGACGATCTCCTCCGGGAGGCCCAACTCTGCCCCGACCGCGCGGACCTCATCCTTGAAGAGGCTGCGCAGCGGCTCCACCAGGTCGAAGGCGAGGTCGTCGGGGAGCCCGCCGACGTTGTGATGGCTCTTGATGTTCGCGGCGTGCCCGGATCCCGACTCGATGACGTCGGGGTACAAGGTGCCCTGCACGAGGAACCGGAGCGCCTCGTCACCCTCGCCCCCGGCGCCGAGGTCGCGCGCGACCTCCTCGAACACGCGGATGAAGAGCTCGCCGATGCGCTTGCGCTTCACCTCGGGGTCCGTCACGCCCGCCAGGGCATCGAAGAAGCGGTCTGCCGCCTTCACGTGGACGAGCTCGACATGGAACTGGCGGCGGAAGGTCTCCTCCACCTGCTCGGACTCGCCCGCACGCATGAGCCCCGTGTCGACGTAGACGCAGACCAGCTGGCTGCCGACCGCCTTGTGCACGAGCGCGGCGGCGACCGCCGAGTCGACGCCGCCGGACAGCGCGCAGAGCACGCGGGCGGTGCCGACCTGGGCGCGGATGGCGTCGACCTGCTCCTCGATGATCGAGACGTTCGTCCACGTCGGGGGGATCTCCGCGACGTGGTGCAGGAAGCGGGCGAGCAGAGCCTGGCCGTGCTCGGTGTGGGCGACCTCGGGGTGGAACTGCACGCCGAACCGGCGCGCGACGGGGTCCTCCATGACGGCGACCGGCACGGAGCGCGTCGTCGCGGTGACCGTGAAGCCTGCGGGGGCCTCGGTCACCGTGACCCCGTGGCTCATCCAGACCGTGGAGCCCTCGGGCCACTCCTCGAGGATCGCCGACGCGCCCGCGCGGTGCAGGACCGTGCGACCGTACTCGCCGGAGTCAGCGGTCTCGACGGTCCCGCCGAGGTCCAGCGCGAGCAGCTGCGCGCCGTAGCAGATGCCCAGGATCGGGATCCCGAGGTCGTAGATGCCCGGGTCAATCCGCGGTGCACCCTCCTCGTGGACGCTCGCCGGTCCGCCCGAGAAGATCAGCGCCGCCGGGTGCTTGGCAGCGACCTGCTCGGCCGAGATCGTGTGCGACACGATCTCGGAGTAGACGTGCGCCTCTCGGACCCGCCGTGCGATGAGCTGCGCGTACTGCGCGCCGAAGTCGACGACGAGGACGGTTGGTGTGTGGGTCAATGCCCCATGCCCACGCCCTGGGCGCGCTGGAGCTGCTTGCCCTCGGTCTGGAGCGAGGGGGCGATCATGACCTCCGCCTTCTGGAACTCCTTGAGCGTCTCGTAGCCGCACGTGGCCATCGCGGTGCGCAGCGCGCCGAACAGGTTCATGCGACCGTCGTTCTCGTGCGCTGGTCCGAGCAGGATCTCGCGCAGGCTCCCGCGCACCGCCGTGCGGACGCGCGCCCCGCGGGGAAGCGTCGGGTGGAAGGTCGCCATGCCCCAGTGGAAGCCGCGCGCGGGCGCCTCGAAGGCGCTCGACAGCGGCGAGCCGATCATCACGGCGTCCGCGCCGCAGGCGACCGCCTTGGCGATGTCCCCGCCCTTGGACATCCCGCCGTCGGCGATGACGTGGACGTAGACGCCCGTCTCGTCGAGGTGGCGCATCCGCGCGCCGGCGACGTCCGCGATCGCCGTGGCCTGCGGGACGCCGATGCCGAGGACGCCGCGCGTCGTGCAGGCGTTGCCCGGGCCGATGCCGACGAGCACGCCGACCGCGCCCGTGCGCATGAGGTGCAGCGCTGCCTGGTAGCTCGCGCATCCGCCGACGATGGTCGGGATCTCGTACTCGCGGATGAACCGCTTCAGGTTGAGGGGCTCGACCGTCTTGGAGACGTGCTCGGCGGACACGACGGTGCCCTGGATCACGAGGATGTCGAGCTCCGCCTCCGCGATCGCGCGGGCCAGCTGCGCCGTGCGCTGCGGGGTCACCGACGCGACGGCGGTGACGCCGGCGTCCTTGATCTCGCGGATCCGCTGTGCGACGAGATCGATGCGGATCGGCTCGAGGTACATCTGCTGCATCCGGGCCGTCGCCTTGTCGTCGTCGAGCTCGCGGATCTCGTCGAACAGCGGCATCGGGTCCTCGTATCGGGTCCAGAGTCCCTCGAGGTTGAGCACGCCCGCGCCGCCCAGGCGGCCGATCTCGATCGCGGTCGACGGGCTCACCACGCCGTCCATCGCCGATGCGAGCAGCGGGAGCTCGAAGCGGTACGCATCGATCTGCCAGGAGATGTCGACGTCCTCGGGGTCACGGGTCCGCCGGCTCGGGACGATCGCGATGTCGTCGAATCCGTACGCCTGTCGGCCGGACTTGTAGATGCCGATTTCGATCTCTGCCACGGTGCCCTCCGGTTCGGTGCCTCTCGCCAGACCGACCCCCGACGATGGTCCAATCTACCCGGGCCGACGCGGCGACCCGACCTCAGCGCAGCTGGACGGAGACACCCACGGCGATGCAGCACAGCTCGGTGAGGATCCTCGCGGTCGCGCCCCAGATCGTCTCGCCCGCCACGTCATAGAAGTAGATGGGGAAGAACCCCTCCGCATCCGCGCCGCCGCGCGGGGACGGCCGCCGCCATCGCTCCTCCCTGAAGGCTCCGTCCTCCAGCAGGTCCGCCAGCGAGACGTCGAACGCGCGCTCCACCTCGGTGGGCTGCGCCACGAGGAGCGGCTCGGCCCCGAGGGTCGCCACGATCGGCCGGATCAGCGAGCCCGAGGCGAGTGTCGCGAGCGCGTGGAGCCAGGCGACCGGCGTCACCAGCGCCGGATCGAGGCCCACCTCCTCGTGCGCCTCGCGCAGCGCCCCGTCGACAGCCGACTCACCGGCGTCGAGGCGACCGCCGGGGAACGAGACCTCGCCGCGATGGCGGCGCAGGTGCCCGGACCTTCGTGTGAGGATGATCCGGGCCTCCCCCTCGCGCTCGAAGACCGCGACGAGCACCGCGCTGTCCGCGAGCCCGCTCGCGGTCGACTGCGGCATCCCGGACAGCTCGTCGACCGGATCGGGGGGCTCGGTGAGCGCGAGGTTCCGGCCTGCGGCGTCGAGCCGCTCGAGCAGGACATCGAGCGTGATGCCCGAGCGGCGGCCTGCGGGAACCCCGTGCCACGGCGCGGGGCGCCCCGGCCGAACGTTGCCCTCGGACGGCCTCGGGATCGTCTGTGGGCCCGGTGTCCGCCGGGCCGGTGCTTCGTCCTCCATCACTTGCTGGAACCGTGGGGGCGGACTCGGTGCACGCCCGGAGCGTAGCGACGCGGCCCGGACGCAACGCGGGACCGGGCACGAGGCCCGGTCCCGGTCGCTGCACGATGTGCAAGAGCTACATCATCCCGCCCATGCCGCCCATGCCACCCATGCCACCCATGGCGGCGGCGGCTGCTGCGGCATCGCCCGACTCCTCGGGCTTGTCGGTGACGAGCACCTCGGTCGTGAGCAGGAGGGCTGCGATGGACGCCGCGTTCTGCAGGGCCGACCGGGTGACCTTGGCCGGGTCGATGACGCCAATCTTGACCAGGTCCTCGATCTCGCCGGTCGCCGCGTTGAGGCCGAGCGACCCCTTCTTCGACTCCACGGTCTGGACGACGACCGGGCCCTCGAGGCCCGCGTTCTGCGCGATCTGGCGGAGCGGCGCCTCGAGCGCGTGCGCCACGATCCTCGCGCCGGTCGCCTCGTCGCCGTCGAGCGTCTCGACGTACTTGAGCACCTGGACGCGGCTGCGGAGCAGTGCTGTGCCACCACCGGCGACGACGCCCTCCTCGATGGCCGCACGCGTCGCGGACAGCGCGTCCTCGATGCGGTGCTTCTTCTCCTTGAGCTCGACCTCGGTGGCGGCGCCGACCTTGACGACCGCGACACCCCCGGCGAGCTTGGAGAGGCGCTCCTGGAGCTTCTCGCGGTCCCAGTCGGACTCGGTCTCCTCGATCTCGCGCTTGATCTGCGCGATCCGGCCCTTGACCTCTTTCTCCTCGCCGCCGCCATCGATGATGGTCGTGGCGTCCTTGGTCACGACCACCCTGCGCGCGCGACCGATGAGGTCGAGCGTGGCGGTCTCGAGCTTGAGGCCGATCTCCTCGGAGATCACCGTCGCGCCCGTGAGGATCGCCATGTCCTGGAGCATCGCCTTGCGGCGGTCACCGAACCCGGGGGCCTTGACCGCCACGGAGGTGAACGTCCCGCGGATCTTGTTGACGACCAGCGTCGCGAGCGCCTCGCCCTCGATGTCCTCTGCGACGATGAGCAGGGGGCGCGACGACTGCATGACCTTCTCGAGCACCGGGACCAGGTCGTGGACCGCGGAGATCTTCGAGTTGACGAACAGGATGTACGCGTCCTCGAGGACCGCCTCCTGGCGCTCGGGGTCGGTGACGAAGTACGGGGACAGGTAGCCCTTGTCGAACTGCATGCCCTCGGTTAGCTCCAGCTCGATGCCGAAGGTGTTGGACTCCTCGACGGTCACGGTGCCGTCCTTGCCGACCTTGTCGATCGCATCGGCGATCACGTCGCCGATCGCGGTGTCGGCTGCGGAGATGGACGCGACCTGCGCGATCTCCTGCTTCGCGTTCACGATGGCCTTGGCCTGCTTCGCGATGTCGGCGACGGCCACCTTGACCGCACCCTCGATGCCGCGCTTGAGCGCGGTCGGGCTGGCGCCGGCAGCGACGTTGCGCAGGCCCTCGTGGATCAGCGCCTGGGCGAGCACGGTCGCGGTCGTGGTCCCGTCACCCGCGACGTCGTTCGTCTTGGTCGCGACCTCCTTGACCAGCTGCGCGCCCATGTTCTCGAACGGGTCCTCGAGCTCGATCTCCTTGGCGATCGAGACGCCGTCGTTCGTGATCGTCGGCGCGCCGAACTTCTTCTCGATCACGACGTTGCGGCCCTTCGGCCCGAGCGTGACCTTGACGGTGTCCGCAAGCTTGTTGACGCCGGCCTCGAGCCCGCGCCTGGCGGCGTCGTCGTACTTCAGGAGCTTTGACATGTGTCCTCCAACGTGCAGCGACGGGGTCGCCGAGGCGGCCCCGCGCGGTGCGTTCGTGTGTGTGGTTGGTTACTTGGTGATGGTGGCGAGCACGTCACGGCTGGTGAGGATCAGGAGGTCCTCGCCGTCGACCGTGATCTCGGTTCCGCCGTACTTCGAGTAGACGACGGTGTCGCCGACCTTCACGTCAACGGGGATCAGCTCACCGGTGGTGTCGGAGCGCCGGCCCTTGCCGACTGCGAGCACCTCGCCCTGCTGGGGCTTCTCCTTCGCGGTGTCGGGGATGACCAGGCCGGAGGCGGTGGTCTCCTCGGCTCCGTTGGGACGGACGACAATCCGGTCGTCGAGGGGGTTCAAACTCATCTGTGAGCCTCCATAGATCTCGTTAGCACTCGAACCTTGCGAGTGCCAAACTAGCAGACGCCCCCTGCGAGTGCCAACGGGTCCTGAGCCGAGGGCTCCGCCCCCCCTGCCGCCCCCGCGTCGGTAGCCTCGCTGCGAAAGGGGTCCGATGCCCGACACACCGGTGATCGTGACAGGGGCTGCTCGAGGGATCGGCCGGGCGTGCGCGATCGCCCTCGCGCAGGCCGCGAGGCCCGTGGCGGCGTGGGACCTCGATGCTGCCGGCGCCGCCGAGACGGCCGCCCGGTGCTCGGCGCTGGGCGCGGGCGCCGTCGGCGTCGCCGTGGACGTCCGCGACCCCGAGGGCCGCTCGCGTGCGCGGACCGAGACGCTCGCGGCGCTGGGCTCGATCGGCGGGTTCGTCCACGCCGCGGGAATCCTCGACGTGATGCCCCTGACGATGCTCGCCGAGGACCAGTGGGCGTCCGTGCTCGACGTCAACCTGACGTCGGCCGCGATGCTCACGAGGGACCTCGCCGACGACCTGTTCGCGGCCGGACCCGGCAGTGCGATCGTCTACATCGCCTCGATCCAGTCCTTCCACGGCAATGCCCTGCTCCCCGCCTACTGCGCGAGCAAGGCCGGGCTCCTCGGGCTCGTCCGATCCGCGGCGCACGAGCTCGGCGCGCGCGGCACGCGCGTGAACTGCGTGTGCCCGGGGCTCATCGAGACCGCCATGACCGCCGAGGCCCTCACGTTCGACGGCTACCGCGCGTCCCTCGAGGCCCGCACGCCTCTCGGCAACCGGCTCGGCCAGCCTGGCGACGTCGCCACAGCGGTGCGGTTCCTCCTCTCGGACGATGCGTCGTTCATCTCGGGCACGTCGCTCGTCGTCGACGGCGGGCTCACCGCCATCGGCGGTGTCTGACCCGTCGCGAGGTGACGGTCCCTAGCGAGGGTCCTCGAACGCGTCGCGATCGGCCCGGTGCTCGGGCACGCCGATCGTCGCGGCTTGTGGCCCGAAGCGCGCGACGTACTGCGGGTGCACCTCGCGCCAACGCTGTGGCACCGTCCAGGAGACGGGCGAATGCGCGCAGTGGGCCGCCAGCAGGTCGAGGCAGACGTGCCACCCGGCCGCATCCCTCGCGGCCCTGCCGACCGGCGAGAACTCGATGCGGAAATCGAGCACGGTGGCCGTCCCCTGGGGCGAGGCCGCGAGGTCGAGCAGGTCGTCGCCCCAGTGGATCGACCACCGCCGCGAGGGTTCGAACGCCACGACGTCGCCGCTGAACGGCTCGCCCTCCGCGTTGCGGAACGAGAACCGGAGCGGGGCACCTGGATCGAGCACCCCCTCGATCGTGGTGGGGAACCACGAGGCGAGTCCGTCTGGTTGCGTGACCGCAGCGAACACGTCTGCCGGCCGGCAGTCCACGGTCCGCCGGAAGACGAGCCGGGATCGGCCGTCGGCGGGCTCGAGTCGCCCGAGGGGCTCGTGGTCGGCGGTCACCAGCCGCGGTCGTTGAGCACGACGGTCGAGGCAGCCTTGTCCCACCACGTCTGGCGGCGCATGTCGACCAGCGGCCAGAGGTACGCGAGGAGCAGGAGCGCGAAGCCGAGGAAGGTGTACCCGCCGATGATCACGACGGCGATCTCGATGCCGGCGTTCGTGAGCGACCGCGTGAGCGCCTGGGCGAAGGTCAGCCCGCCCGACCGCGACGCGGGGACGCAGCGGATGCGCACGGCACGCATGCCCGGCGTCTGGCCATGGAGGTTCACGAGGCACAGCGTGGCGTAGACGATGGAGACCGACCCGAAGAGGAGCACGCTCACGACGACGCCCACCGTCCCCGTGGAGGAGATCGAGCCGAAGACGCTCAGCACGGTCGAGAGCAGGTACCTGATCATCGTGACGAGCAGCCCGTCGACGACCCAGCCACCGGCCCGCCTGAGCCAGCTCGCGTAGGCGACGCCGTTGCGCGTCGCGGTCTGGTCCGTGAATCCCGAGGGCGGGAACTGGAGGGGCACTCAGTCACCCTCCGACGTCGGGCGCAGGACGACGGTCCCGGCGATCTTGTCGTGCAGCGTCTGGCGCCTCGAGTCCCACAGCGGCCAGAGCAGGTCAACCAGCTCGACGACCGCGAGCACCGGGGCAAGGGCGGCGAGGAGCCCGAACGCGAGGAGCGCCGCGGCGCGGATGAAGGCCCTCGCCAGGATGACGTTGCCGCCGTTCGCGTCCCGGGCGCAGCGCAGCCGCAGGAGGCGCATCCCCGGAGTCGCGTTCCAGGCGGAGCCGATGAACGCCGTCGCGTACGCGAACACCGCGAACGCGAGGATCAGCTGCCCCTCGACCTGCTGGCGCGTCCGGTGGAGGGTGGGGCGCTGCCCCGAGGTGTGCCGGCCGAGTCCCGCGAACGGCCCGGGCAGCCGCGTCACCTTCGTGATCACGAGCACGAGCACCAGGACGATCACGTAGTCGATCAGGTACCCGCCGACCCTCGAGATCCAGCTGGCATACGGGGCGTTCGAGGTCGCCCGGTACTCAGCGTCGCCGCTCTCGCCCGGGAATCTCGGCAGTTCCGGTCCGCTGGACATCGTCCTCCTCGGCTTCGAGCGTACGCGACGGTGCCCGCGCGGATCCGGCGACGTGCCCCGGGCGTGTCAGGGAGCGAGGCGCACGACCGACCAGCCGTCCGCGGTCGCCGTGTAAGAGAACCGGTCGTGCATCCGGTCGTCGCGCTGGATCCAGAGCTCCACGACCTCGGGGGAGACGGTGTACCCGCCCCAGTGCTCCGGACGGGGGACCTCGGCGCCCTCGAAGCGCGCCTCGGCCTGCGCGTAGGAACGCTCGAGCTCCGCGCGGTCGCGCACCACGCTCGACTGCGCTGACGCGTGCGCGCCCAGCTGGTGGCCGCGGTGCCGCGCCGCGAAGTAGGCGTCCGAGCCTTCGGAGGTGTCGAGGGTCACCGATCCCTCGACACGCACCTGGCGGCGTAGCGGCCACGCCCACCACACGACCGCCGCCCGCGGGTTCTCCCCGAGCTCTCGGCCCTTTCGCGACTCGTAGTTCGTGTAGAAGGTGACGCCCTCGGAGCCGAGCCGGCGCATGAGGACCATCCGGGCCGACGGCACGCCCCCGGCCGTGGCGGTCGCGACGGTGATCGCGTCGGGCTCGGGCATCTGGCCCTCGACCTCCGCCCGCCACCGCTGGAAGACCGCGATCGGGTCGGGGCCCGGCGCTCGGTCGGGCAGCGGTGACGTCATGCGAACTCCAGTGCCAGCGACGGGTCGGCGCCGAGCGAGAGTGCGCTCACGTCGCCGAGCCTGAGCCGGTGGAAGCCCGCGGCGGCGATCATCGCGGCATTGTCGGTGCAGTGTGCGAGCGTGGGCAGGACGCACGCCATGCCGAGCTGGGCCGCCACGTCTGTCACGGCTGCACGGAGCGCCGAGTTCGCCGCGACGCCTCCGCCCAACGCGATGGTGCGCGCGCCCACCAGGGCCGCCGCGCGCGCGACCTTCGCCGCGAGCACGTCGACGACCGCCGCCTGGAAGCTGGCCGCCACGTCGGCGACGGGTGCGCCTGGTGCCGCGTCGACCGCGCGGATGACAGCGGTCTTGAGGCCCGAGAAGCTGAAGCCGAGGCCCTCGGACCGCATCGGCCTCGGGAACGCAAACGCCTTGGGGTCGCCGGTGCTCGCCAGCCGGTCGATCGCGGGGCCACCGGGGTAGCCGAGGCCGAGATAGCGCGCGACCTTGTCATATGCCTCACCCGCCGCATCGTCGATCGTGCTGCCGAGGAGCTCGAACTCGCCGTCCTCACGCTCGACCACGAGCAGCGTGTGCCCGCCCGAGACGAGGAGGGTCACGACTGGTCGGGCGAGGTCCGGGCGCTCGAGCCTCGGCGCGAACAGGTGGCCCTCGAGGTGGTTGATCCCGATGAGGGGGATGCCCCAGGCGAGCGAGAGGGCCTTGGCAGCCGAGACGCCGACGAGGAGCGAGCCCACGAGACCGGGGCCGCAGGTGACGGCGACCGCGTCGATCGAAGGCGCGTGCGCGTCCAGCCCGGCATCGGCGAGGGCGCGCTCGAGAACAGGCCCGATCGACTCCACCTGGGCGCGTCCGGCGAGCTCGGGGACGACGCCGCCGAACTCCTGGTGCAGCGCGATCGACGACACGACCACGCTCGAGCGGATCGAGAGGTCCTCCGCGACGACAGCTGCCGCTGTCTCATCGCAGCTCGTCTCGATCCCGAGGATCATGCGTGGGGCCACGTGCCGAGGCTACGCGCCGAGGATCGACGCCAGCCTCTGGGCGTACTCGTCCGTGTCGATGCCGCGCGCCCACATGACGATCGCATCGTCGCCCGAGCGCGGGTAGTAGGCGCGCCGCACGCCGACGGGGGCGAAGCCGAACCGCACGTAGAGGCGCTGCGCACGGGCGTTTCGAGCCGCGACCTCGAGCGTCGCGTCGTGGACGCCCTTCAGCGCCACCGCGGACGAGGCCCTCGGCGAGCAGGGCGGTCGCGATCCCGCGGCCCTCGGCACCCGGGGCGGTGGCGAGCGTGTTCACATGGACGTCGTCGTCGACGACCATGAGGCCGAGGTAGCCGACGATGCGCCTCGATGCCGTCGCCTTCGTGTAGCGCCGCGTCGGGCTCGCGAGCTCGTCGCGCAGCATCCGCTCGGACCACGGATCGTCGAACTGAGCGTCCTCGATGGCCATGATCGCCTTGAGGTCGCGGCGGCGCAGCCGGTCGATCTCCGGTCCGGTCACGACGGTGCCCCGCGGACCTGGAAGTTGGCGACCGCGTCGGCCGCTCGCAGGTAGACCGGATGCACGTCCGCGTGGCCGAGCGCGAGCTGGCCCTCGGCGATCCTCGATCCGACGAGGCGGATCGCAGATCCGGGCGAGGGCACGACGAGGTCCTCGCGGACCCGGGCTCCCGCGGACGCGAGGAGCCCGGCCTCGCGCACTGCGCCGTCTCCGACGGCGGTCACGGCCCCGGCGGGATCGCCCGTGGCGGACTGGTCGCTGAGCTGGCCGATGGCATCGAGCAGCGCAGCGGGCGTCGCGACCATCGGGCCGAACAGGGGGGATGGCGCGCCAGCACCGACGTCGTAGCCAGCGACGAAGAGCTCGCCGCGACGCGCGTCCACGACGGCCATCACCGGACCGAGGATGCCGGCCTCGCGCGCCGCGGTGGCGAGCGTGTCGGTGCTCGTGACCGCGTAGAGCCCCGCTCCGCTCGCCACGGCGAGGCCCTTCGCCGTCGCGATGCCGACACGCAGGCCCGTGAAGAGCCCCGGTCCGACATCCACCACGATGCCGTCGAGGTCGCGCACGGCCCATCCGGCCCGGTCGAGCGCCGTGGCGATCGCGGGAGCGAGGACCTCGGTGTGCCGTCTCGCGCCGTCGACGATCACCTCGCGCACGTCGTCGCCGTCCCACAGCGCGATCGCGGTGACGCCGGTCGCGGTCTCGATCGCGAGGAGCCTCACGGTTGCACTCCTCGCTCCCCGCGCGCGTTCGGCGGATCCGGGCCGACGATGCGAGCGATCGCCCCGTCGTCGAGCATGGACGTCGTCATGTCGACGTCGATGCTCCTCGTCTCGTCGTCGACGACCGCGAAGGTGACGGTGATCCGGTCCGCCGGGAGCTCGCCCTCGAAGAGGTCACCCCACTCGACTAGTGCCACGGCGCCGTCCTCGAGCAGGTCGTCGAGGCCGAGATCTGCGACCTCGCCCGGACCGCCCAGCCGCCAGAAGTCCGCGTGGGCGATGGACGCGACGAGGCCGCCCGGAGCGCAGCGGTAGCGGTGCACCAAGGTGAAGGTCGGAGACGTGACCGGGTCGGTCACGCCGAGCGCCGCTGCGTACGCCTTGACGAACGTGGTCTTGCCCGCGCCGAGCGGTCCACGGAGCACCAGCACCTGGCCGGGCGCCGCTGCTGCGGCGAGTCGCTGCGCGACCTCGCCCGTGGCCTCGACGCCCGTGCACACTTCTGTGGACCGCCGCGTCATCGCCGCTCCAAGATGCGCTTCGCGCGCACCAGGTCGGCGCGCATCTGGGCGACGACCGCACCGCCGCCGCGCAGCGCGTACGCGGGGTGGAACGTCGGCACGACGAGCCGACCGTTCCACTCGTGCGTCCTGCCCCGCAGCTTCGTGATCCCGTCGTCGGTGCCGAGCAGGACCCGGGTCGCGACGTTGCCGAGCGTGACGACGACGGCCGGGTCGACGAGGGAGACCTGGCGATCGAGGAACGTCGCGCACGCGGCGATCTCGCCGGGCAGGGGGTCCCGGTTCCCCGGTGGCCGGCACTTCACCACGTTCGCGATGTAGAAGTCGCGCCGCGTGAGTCCCAGCTCCTCGACGATGAGCCGGTCGAGGAGCTGGCCCGAGCGGCCGACGAAGGGCTCACCCGACAGGTCCTCGTCGCGCCCGGGACCCTCGCCCACGACCATCAGCCCGCTCGAGGTCCCGCCTGCACCGAAGACGACGGTGGTCCTCGTCTCGCTCAGCGCGCACGAGACGCACGCCAACGCCTCGCGGCGCAGCTCCGCCAGCTCGGTCGAGCTCATCGATGCCGTCGCACGGCAGTCAGTCGACGGACAGCTTCGGGACCCGGGGCTTCAGCCCGCACAGGACCTCCCAGCTCGACGTCCCGATGGCCGCGGCCCAGTCGTCGGCCGTGATCACCTGCGTGCCCTGTCGCCCGAGCAGGACGACCTCGTCGCCGACCGTGACGTCGTCGTCTGGGCTGCAGTCGATCACCAGCTGGTCCATCGTCACCATCCCGGCGAGCGGCCGGCGACGTCCCCGGATGAGGACCACGGCGCCGCCCTCGAACATCGCGCGGGGGTAGCCGTCCGCGTAGCCGAAGGGCACCGTGGCCACCCGACCCCCGTCGGGCATCTCGCGGAGCCGGCCGTAGCTCGGGCGCGCGCCGGGCGCGACGTCGTGGATGGCCGAGACGCGCGCCTTGACCGAGAGCACCGGACGCAGCGCGGGGACTCCGGAACGGTGCAGGACCGCGGCCAGCTCGGGCGCGGGGAGGTAGCCGTAGAGGCCGAGGCCGATGCGGACGAAGTCCCGCCGCGCGGCGGGCTGCGACAGGGCACCCGCGGTGTTGGCGGCGTGCTGGAGGCACCCGTGGTCGAGCAGGGTCGAGACCGAGGCGACGGCGTCGTCGAACAGCGCCAGCTGCTCGCGGGTGAACGCCTTGTCCTCGTCGCCCGCGCCGTCGGCGACCGAGAAGTGCGTCCAGATGCCCCCCACCTTCACGCCGCCCTCGGCGAGCACGGTGAGCACCTCGCCGAGGTCCTTCTGCAGCGCGCCCATCCGGTGCATCCCGGTGTCGATCTTCACGTGCACGACGTGCTCGCCGCCGAGCACCGCCGACGCGGTGGACACCTCGTACGCGCCGCGCACGGAGCCCACGGTGAGCGTGAGTCCCGAGGCGAGCGCGTCCTCGAGCGCCGGACCGGGCGCCTCGGCGAGCACCAGGATCGGCGCCGCGATGCCGCTCTCGCGCAGCTCGATGCCCTCGTCGACGAGCGCGACGCCAAGGAGTCCCGCGCCAGCCTCCAGCATCGGCTTCGCCACGGCGAGCGCGCCGTGGCCGTAGCCGTCGGCCTTCACGACGGCGCACAGCGGCGTGCGGCCCATCACCGACGCGAGCACGGCGGTGTTGTGGGTGATCGCGGCGAGGTCGACCTCCGCCCACGCGGGTCGCCTGCGACCCTCAACCGCCACGACTGCGCCCTCCGCGTCCGCTCGATCGGGCCACCCTGCGGTCCTGGAGGATCGCCGCGATCGCGTCGGGTAGATCGCCGGCCCTGCAGGCCGCACCGAGCGCGGCCCCGGCCCTGCCGTGGACATGGGCCCCGAGCGCGGCGGCGAGCGGGGCCGGCACGCCCCGTGCGAGCAGTCCGCCGATCACCCCGGAGAGCACGTCGCCGGACCCCGGGGTCCCGAGGTCCGGCGACCCGGAGGTCACGACCATCGTCTCGGGGAACCCGGGCACGGGCGTCGGCGTCGCGATGACGGTGGTCGGTCCCTTCAGGAGCACGGTGCAGCCGGTCCGCTGCACGAGCCGCTCGGCCGCCGCGATCCGGTCGCTGCCCGGCGGGGCGCCGACGAGCGCGGTGAACTCCCCGTCGTGGGGGGTGAGGACCAGCGGGCTCCCGCCACGGTTCTGGCGCGCTGCGAGCCAGGCGGGGTCCACGAGGTGCAGCGCGTCGGCGTCAAGGACCGCGGGCTCGCGCGTCGTGCGCAGGATCTCGGCGATGGCGCGCTCGATCTTGGTGGTCCGACCGAGGCCCGGACCCATGACGAGCGCGCGCGACCGCCCGAGCGCATCGAGCACGACCTTGGGGGCGTCCTGCGCGGAGGCGGCGAGCCGCACGACCTCCTCGGGCCACGGGCCCTCGCGGCGGCGCGGCACGTCGGGAGCGCACAGGAGCACCATGCCTGCCTGGACGGCGAACGCGCCCGCGCACGACAGGCCGGCTGCCCCCTGCATCCCCGGCGAACCCGCCAGCACCACGACCGCCCGGCGCCACTTGTAGTCGTCCCGGGCGAGCGACGGGATGCCGTCGAGGTCGTCGTCCTCGACCAACGCAACGCGGGGGTCCCGCACGGGGATGCCGAGATCGGCGACCTCCACGGAACCGCAGAGCGTCGCCCCCTCGGCCAGCACGTGCCCGCGCTTGAGGGCAGCCATCGCCACGGTGCGTGTGGCCGTGAGCGCGCTCCCTGACACCGAGCCGGTGTCCGGGTCGACGCCCGACGGCAGGTCGACGGCGAGGACCGGCGTGCCCGGCGCGACCGTGGGCGGATCGAAGGGCCGCGAGAGGCCCGTCCCGAATCCCGCGTCGATGACGAGGTCGGCGCCGGCGATGTCGGCCATCGGCTTGGTCGCATCCACGATGCGGATCCGCGCGCCGCGCGCGGCGAGGTGGCGCGCGGCGACTCGGCCGTCCCCGCCGTTCGAACCCGGCCCGCAGATGACGACGACCGTCGACCCGTAGACGTGGTGGAGCATGCCCACCGCCGCGATCGCGACCGCGAGGCCCGCGCGCTCCACCAGGGTCTCCTGGGGCGTCGTGCGCATGGCGACGGCATCGGCGGCAGCCATTTCCGCGGACGTGAGGACGGGGATCACCGCTGCGTCCCCGCGAGCACGACGGCCGAGGCCATCGTCGAGGTGTGCGTCAGGCTCACGTCGAGGCGGTCGACGCCCGCGCGAGCAGCGGCGTCGAGCGCCGAGTCGTGCAGCACGAGCGACGGTCGGCCGGAGGGATCATTGACGACCTCGCAGTCGGCGAGGCGGAAGCCGCCGAGGCCGACACCCAGCGCCTTCATCAGCGCCTCCTTGGCGGCGAAGCGCGCGGCGAGGCGCTCGATGCGACGGCCCCCCGAGGACGCGGTGGACTGCTCGGCGGTGGTGAACAGCCGGTCCAGCATCCCGGGCCGACGCTCGAGGACGCGGGCGAGGCGCTCGACGTCCACGAGGTCGATCCCGACGCCGATGACGCCGCTCACTCCACCGTCACCGTCTTGGCGAGGTTCCTCGGGCGATCCACGTTCAGACCCCGGAGCTTCGCCAGGTGGTACGCGAGCAGCTGCAGCGGCACCATCGAGACGACAGGGCTCGCGAGGGGCGGGGCTGCAGGCACCCGGATCGACCAGTCGCCGAGCGAGGCCGCCTCGCCGTCGTCCTCGCGAAAGAGGACCACGACGCTGGCGCCCCGGGCCTTGACCTCGGCGATGTTGCTGAACAGCTTCTTGCGGAGCTCGGCGTCCTCCTCGGCGATGATCGTGACGACGACCGTCCCCGGCTCGATCAGCGCGATCGGTCCGTGCTTGAGCTCGCCCGCCGGATACCCCTCCGCGTGCAGGTAGCTCAGCTCCTTCAGCTTCAGTGCTCCCTCGAGCGCGACCGGGTAGCCGACCTGGCGGCCGAGGAAGAAGAAGTCGCGGGCGCCCAAGAGTCCCTCGGCGATCTCGGCGACGTGATCGGAACCCTTCAGGACCTCGGCGACCAGCTCGGGAAGGCCCAGCAGCCCGTCGAACGCCGCGGCAACCTCGGCCTCGGTCAGCGTGCCGCGCACCTGGGCGAGCCGCAGGGCGAGCAGCTCCAGGGCGACGACCTGGGCGAGCACGGTCTTGGTCGACGCGACGCTCACCTCGAGGCCCGCGCGCGTGTAGATCACCGCGTCGGCCGCCCGCGCCATCGAGGCGTCGACGATGTTGCAGACCGCCACGACCTTCGACCCCGCGCGCCTCGCGCCCTCGACGGCGAGGAGGGTGTCGATGGTCTCCCCCGACTGCGAGACGCCGACCGTCAGGGTCCTCGCGTCGAGCACCGGGTCGCGGTAGCGGAACTCGCTCGCGATGTCGACGTCGCATGCGAGCTTCGCCCAGCGCTCGATCGCGTACTTGGCCACGAGGGCCGCGTGGTAGCTCGAGCCGCATCCGACGAGGACCACCTTGTCGATCGCGCCGAGCTCACGGTCGTCGAGCCGCAGCTCGTCGAGCGTGATCCGCCCGGCCGCGTCTCGCCGGCCGAGCATCGTGGCGCGCACAGCCTCGGGCTGCTCGAAGATCTCCTTGGTCATGAAGTCCTCGAACCCGCCGAGCTGTGCCGCCTGTGCGTCCCACTCGACGCTCAGCGTCGTCGGCTCGACCTCGTTGCCCTCGAGGTCGAGGAGGGTCAGGCCGCCCGCGGTCAGCACCGCGAGCTGGTCGTCCTCGACGGCCACGAGGTCGCGGGTGCGGTCCAGGATCGCCGGGATGTCGCTCGCGAGGTAGGTCGCCGTGGCGGTCCGCCCGACGATGAGCGGCGAGATCCGGCGCGCGGCGACGATGATCCCCGGGCAGCCCGCGTCGAGCACGGCGATCGAGAAGGCGCCAGTGACCTCCCGCAGGGCGGCCGCCACGGCGTCGGCGAGGCCGAGACCGCCTCCGCGGTGCTCCTCGATCAGGTGGGCCAGCACCTCGGTGTCGGTCCCGCTGACGTAGGTGTGGCCGGCCGCCCGGAGGCGCTCGGCAAGCTCGGCGTGGTTCTCGATGATCCCGTTGTGGATCACCGCGATCGACCCGGCGCAGTCGACGTGGGGGTGGGCGTTGGACTCGACCGGTGCCCCGTGGGTGGCCCACCGGGTGTGGCCGATGCCCGTTGAGACACCGTCGGGGGCCGCCTCGCACAGCTCGCGCAGGGCCGCCACGGACCGGACGCCGTCGGCGGCACGGGCGCGCCAGAGGGACCCGTCAGGAACCTCGATCGCCACCCCTGCGGAGTCGTACCCGCGGTATTCGAGCCGCTCGAGCCCGTCGAGCAGGATCGCGAGGGCGTCCGTGGAGCCGACGACCCCGATGATGCCGCACATGCGACGAGGTTACTCCTCGCCCCCCTCGGGCCCCCCGAGCTCGGCCTCGCCGAGCTCCTCTATGACGATCGAGCGCAGGCTCTCGGCGATGCGGTGCGCGTCGTCGGGATCCGTGGCCTCGACCATGACCCGCACGAGCGGCTCGGTACCCGAGGCGCGCAGCACGACGCGCCCCGTTGCGCCCAGCTCCGCTTGGTAGGACGAGACGGCATCCCAGATGCGCGCAGCCCCGCCGAGCCTGGACGCGTCGGCCACGCGGACGTTCACGAGCAGCTGCGGGACGGTCTCGAGGAGTCCATCGGCGAGGGCGTCCAGCGGACCGCGCCGCGCGACGAGATCCGCGACCAGGATGCCGGTGAGCAGGCCGTCGCCCGTCGTCGCCCGATCCGCGAAGACGATGTGGCCCGACTGCTCGCCCCCGAGCAGCCACCCGGTGCGGTCGAGCGCCTCGACGACGTGGCGGTCCCCGACGGGCACCTCCTCCACCGCGATCCCTGCCTTGGCCATCGCGATGTGGAAGCCGAGGTTCGTCATCACCGTGACGACGACGCCTCCGCCGAGCGTCCCTTCGCCGTGTCGCTCCGTGGCCAGCAGCGCGATGATCCAGTCGCCGTTCAAAATGCGGCCAGCGGCGTCGACCACGATGCACCGGTCGGCGTCGCCGTCGAGTGCGAGCCCCATGTCCGCCCCCGCGGCGATGACCGCATCGCACAGGGCCGCGGGCGACGTCGCGCCGACGTCGTGGTTGATGTTCACGCCGTCGGGTCCGTCGCCGATGGCGGTCACCGTCGCGCCGAGCGACGCCAGGACCTCCGCGGCGATGCCGCTGGCCGCGCCGTTGGCCGCGTCGACCACGAGGTGCAGGCCCGACAGCGCGCCGACGGACGCTTGGCTGCGAAGGAAGGAGATGTAGGCCGCTCGCCCGTCGTCCGCGTCGTCGACGATCGAACCGACGCCCTCGCCGGTCGGGCGACGAGGCGCATCGGGGTCGTTCGAGAGCCGCTCGAGCTCGTCCTCGATGGCGCGCTCCGCGTCCGTGTCGAGCTTGACGCCCCCTGCGGCCAGGACCTTGATCCCGTTGTCCGCGAAGGGGTTGTGCGACGCCGAGATGACGACGCCCGGCAGGGCGCGCTGCGCGCAGAGGGCGGCGACCCCGGGGGTCGGCAGCACGCCCAGGTCCACGACCGCCGTGCCCTCCGATGCCGCTCCGGCGCTGAACGCGGCGGCGAGCATCGTTCCGCTCAGCCGGGTGTCCCTCGCGATCAGGAGCTGCCGTGCGCGCAGGCTCCGTGCCACCGCGCGGCCGAGCGCGAGCGCCAGCTCCGCGGTGAGCTCATCGTTGGCAACGCCCCTGACGCCGTCGGTGCCGAATCGGATCGGCTCCACGGGCCGACTACCGCTTCGAGTACTGCGGTGCCTTGCGGGCCTTCTTCAGGCCGTACTTCTTGGACTCCTTCTCACGCGAGTCGCGCGTGAGCAGCCCCGCCTTCTTGAGCGAGGCGCGGAGCTCGGCGTCGAGTTCGATCAGCGAGCGCGCGATGCCGAGGCGCATGGCACCCGCCTGGCCGGCGACGCCACCGCCGTCGATCGTCGCGTCGATGTCGTAGGTCCCCTCCGCGTTCGCGATGCGCAGCGGCTCGGTGACCGCCATGCGGTGCGTCGCCGAGGTGAAGTACTGCTCGAACCCGCGGCGGTTGATGGTGATCGTCCCGGTGCCGGGGCGCAGTCGGACCCTCGCGACGGCCTGCTTGCGGCGTCCGGTGGTCTGGGTCAGGGGCTTTGGCATGGAACTCCTCAGGAGGGCCGACGGATGGCCGTCGTGTCGTACGGCGCGGGCATCTGCGCCTCGTGCGGGTGGTCGGGTCCGGCGTAGACGAACAGCTTCTTCATGACCTGGCGTCCGAGCCGGTTGTGCGGGACCATGCCGCGCACCGCGCGCACGATCACCTCGTCGGGGCGCTCCGCGAAGAGCTTCTCGTACGACGTGGTGCGCAGCCCGCCCGGGTAGCCCGAGTGGTGGTACGCGTTCTTCTGGGAGACCTTGTTGGCCGTCATCACGATCTTGTCGGCGTTGACGATGATGACCGGGTCGCCGCAGTCGACGTGGGGTGCGAAGTAGACCCGGTGCTTGCCGCGCAGGAGGCGGGCCACCTCGGTGGCGAGCCGGCCGAGCACGAGGCCCTCGGCATCGATGACGTGCCAGGTCCGCGTGATCTCTGCGGGCTTCGGTGAGTACGTGCGCACGTCGCTGTCCTTGTCTTCTCGAGGTCTGCCGCCACAGTGCACGGCTCGGGCCGGGCGGGAGACCGCCGGGCAGGGACACAACGATAGGCCGTTTTCGCCCCCAGCGGCAAGCGGGGGGTCAGTCGTAGCCGACGGCGAGCAGGCAGAGCCCCTCGGGGGGCGCCGGCGCGGGCATCCCAGAACGTTCCCCGCTGCGCAGGTGGTCGAGGATCTCGGCCGCGTGCAACTCGTGGCGACCGACGGCGGCCAGGGCCGCGGCGATCGACCGGACCATCTGATGGCAGAAGGACTCGGCGGTGATCCCGAGGCGCAGCACGCGTCCGCCCTCGGCCAGCGCCAGTGTGTCGGGCACCGCTTCGAGCGAGATGTCGATGACCCTGCGGGTGATCGCTTGGCCCGGCTCCGTGCCTGCGGGACGCCGGCAGAACGCCCGGAAGTCGTGGGTCCCGAGCAGGGCGTACGCGGCTCCGGTCATCGCCCGCTCGTCGAGCGGCCCACGGAGCTGCCAGGCACGACCCGCGAGCAGCGGTGAGTCGACCTCCCCCTCGTAGAGGAGGTAGCGGTAGCTCCGCCAGGTCGCATCGTGGCGCGCGTCGAAGGACGGGTCCGCCGGGGCCGCCCTCGTGACGACGATGCGCGGCGCGAGCTGGCGGTTGAGCGACCGGCGCAGCCGCGCCCCCTCGTCGCCCCGGTCGTCCGCGAACAGGGGATCGGCGAGGTCCACGTGGACCACCTGGCCGAGCGCGTGCACGCCCGCGTCGGTCCTCCCGGCGCAGCCGAGCAGGGGCGGGGCGTCAAGTCGAAGGACGCGCGCGAGGGCCTGGGCGAGCGTGCCGGCGACGGTCTCGGCCCCGGGCTGAGCCGCGAAGCCGTGGAAGGGGCCTCCGTCGTATGCGAGGTCGAGCCGCCAGCGACGCGCGGCGGCAGTCACCTCAGACGAACTCGATGCGCGCCATCGGGGCGTTGTCCCCGGGGCGCGGGCCGAGCTTCAGGATCCGGGTGTACCCACCCGGGCGGTCCTGGTAGCGCGGGGCGATCTCGACGAAGAGCTTGTGGGTCATGTCCTTGTCGCGCAGCAGCGCGACGACGCGGCGCTGGGCGTGCACGGAGCCCTCGGGCGAGTTCTTGGCCGCCGTCACGCACTTCTCGACGACGGGACGCAGCGCCTTGGCCTTGGCCTCGGTGGTCACGATGGACTCGGCCGCGATCAGCGAGGCGACGAGGTTCCCGACCATCGCCTTCTGGTGCGCGGCGCTGCCGCCGAACCGCTTGCCCTTGCGGGGGGTCGCCTGCATCTCAGTCCTCCACCCGCAGCGCGAGGCCGCGGTCGTCCAGGCGCTCGATGACGTCCTTGAGCGACGTCTGCCCGAAGTTGGTGATCCCGAGCAGGTCGTTCGCCGAGCAGTTGATGAGCTCGGCCACGGTGTTGATGCCACCGCGCTTGAGGCAGTTGCGCGCGCGCTCGGTGAGGCCGAGCTCCTCGATCCGGTAGTCGAGCTCGGACCCGGCGCTGGCCGCGGAGCCGACGTCGCCGAGCTCCAGGCCCGCGGACTCCTCGTCGAGCGATGCGACGAGCTCGAACAGGCTGCGAAGGGTCGCGCCGGACGATGCCAGCGCCTCGCGGGGCGAGATCGAACCGTCGGTCTCGATCTCGAGCACGAGCTGGTCGAAGTCGGTGGACTGCTCGACGCGGACCGGCTCGACCGTGAAGGTCACGCGGCGCACGGGCGAGAAGACCGAGTCGAGCGGGATCGCACCGAGGGCGCCGGGGCGCTTGTTGCGCTCCGCGGACACGTAGCCCTTGCCTCGCTCGACGGTGAGGTCCAGCGCGAGGCTGCCCTTGGCGTTGAGCGTGGCGATGCGCAGGTCGGGGTTCAGGATCTCGACGTCCGCCGAGGTCTGGAAGTCGCCCGCGTTCGCGTCGCCGGGGCCCCGCTTGTCGAGCCGGATGACGACGGGCTCGTCGGAGTGGACGCGCAGGATGATGTCCTTGAGGTTCAGGAGGATGTCGGTGACGTCCTCCTTCACCCCCTCGATCGTCGTGAACTCGTGGAGCGCGGCATCGAAGCGGACCTGGGTCGCGGCGGCGCCGGGGATCGAGGAGAGCAGCGTGCGGCGAAGCGAGTTGCCGAGCGTGTGGCCGAAGCCGGGGTCGAGGGGGCCGACCGTGAAGGACTGCCTGTTGTTCTCCTCTTCACCGATCGACTCGACCGTAGGGCGCTGGATGATGAGCATGGTTGTGGCTCCTGGGTGTCTGCGAGTGTTCGGTTACTTGGAGTACAGCTCGACGATGAGCTGCTCGTGGACGGGCTCGTCGATCTGCTCGCGCAGCGGGACGCTGCGGACAGTGACCGAGAAGCCCTCCTCGTTGGTCTCGAGCCACTGGGGGACCTGGCGGTCGAGGGTGTCGAGGTTGCGTCGGACGTGGAAGTTGTTCCGCGTCGACTGCTTGAGGGTGACGATGTCGCCCTGGCGGACCCGGAAGCTCGGGATCGTGACGCGCTTGCCGTTGACCGAGACGTGGCCGTGGCGCACGAACTGGCGGGCCTGGGAGCGGCTCGCGCCCCATCCGGCGCGGTACGCGACGTTGTCGAGGCGCGTCTCGAGGAACTGGAGCAGGTTCGTGCCCGTGATCCCCGGCTTGTGGTTCGCCTCGTCGTAGAGGTTGCGGAACTGCTTCTCGAGCAGCCCGTAGATGCGGCGCGCCTTCTGCTTCTCGCGCAGCTGGCCGAGGTACTCGGAGCCCTGGCGCATGCGGTCGCGGCCGTGCTCCCCGGGCGGGTACGCGCGGAGGTGGCGGTCGCTCGCCTGGTCCGAGACGGGGCACTTCAGGGTGAAGCAGCGCTCGCCCTTCAGGTAGAGCTTCGTCCGCTCGCGGCGGCAGAGCCGGCAGACGGGTCCGGTGTAGCGGGCCATGGTTCAGTTCCTCGTCAGACCCGGCGCCGCTTCTTGGGGCGGCAGCCGTTGTGGGGGATGGGGGTCACGTCCTTGATGCCGGCGACCTCGATGCCGGCTGCTGCGATCGAGCGGATCGCGGTCTCGCGGCCCGAGCCCGGCCCGCGAACCAGCACGTCCACCTTGCGCACGCCGTGCTCCATGGCGGCCTTGGCGGCCTTCTCGGCAGCGAGCTGCGCGGCGAAGGGCGTCGACTTGCGCGAGCCCTTGAAGCCGACGTTGCCCGACGAGGCCCAGGAGAGGACGTTGCCCTCGGGGTCGCAGATCGAGACGATCGTGTTGTTGAAGGAGCTCTTGATGTGCGCGACGCCGAAGGCGATGTTCTTGCGCTCCTTGCGCCTAGGACGGCGCGATGCTGCTGGCTTGGCCATTACTTGCGGACCTTCTTCTTTCCGGCGACGGTCCGCTTCGGACCCTTGCGCGTGCGGGCATTGGTGCGGGTGCGCTGCCCGTGGACGGGGAGGCCCCGGCGGTGGCGGATGCCCGCGTAGCAGTTGATCTCCATCTTGCGCTTGATGTCCTGAGCCACCTCGCGGCGCAGGTCGCCCTCGACCTCGAGGTTCGCGTCGATGTACTGGCGGAGCTTGTTGACCTCGGTGTCGGTGAGGTCGCGGACCCGTGTGGACTCGTCGACCTCCGCTGCGGCGCAGATCTCAGCGGCCTTGGTGGGGCCGATGCCGTAGATGTACGTGAGGGCGATCACCGTGCGCTTCTCGCGCGGAATGTCCACACCTGAAATTCGGGCCATCTAAGTCCTCTCCTGCTCAGCCCTGGCGCTGCTTGTGACGGGGGTTCTCGCAGATCACCTGCACGTTGCCGTGCCTGCGGATCACCTTGCACTTGTCACAGATCGGCTTCACGCTCGGTCGTACTTTCATGGTTTCTCCGGTCCTGCTTGTTCGCTGTCCGCTACTTGTAGCGGTAGGTGATGCGACCACGGGTCATGTCGTAGGGGGTGATCTCCACCTGGACCTTGTCGCCCGGCAGGATCCGGATGCGATGCATGCGCATCTTCCCGGAGCTGTGGGCGAGGACCTTGTAGCCGTTCTCGAGCTCGACGCGGAACATTGCGTTCGGCAGTGGCTCGATCACCGTCCCCTCGACAGTGAACGCATCTTCCTTCGGCTTGGGCAGGTTCTTCTCCTTGACTCGATCGAATGAACTCCGGACGGCGAAACTGGGTCTCGCCAGGGGGTCCCCGGGCACGCCACGGCCCGAGGGCCGGACAAGCCGGATGGCTATTCTACCGGTTCGGCGCGTTTTCGCCACTCGGGGCGCCGCAGCGGCCGTTCGGACCTCCGAACCCTACTCGCCGGACGCGGTCCCGCCTCCGCGGGCAGCCTCGGTCAGACGCGCAGCACCGAGGCGTCGAGGTCGCGGACGGACCCCACCCCGATGAGCCGGAGGGTGCGTTCCAGCTCCTGGCGGAGCACCTCGAGGACCTTGGCGACGCCGGGCTCCCCCGCGGCCCCGAGTCCGTACGCCCAGGGCCGGCCCACGAGGACCGCCCGGGCCCCGAGGGCGAGCGCCTTGACGACGTCCGAGCCGCGGCGGACCCCGCCGTCGACCAGCACCTCGACCTCGCCTCCGACCTCAGCCACGACATCGCGCAGCGCGTCGAGCGACGAGGCAACCCCGTCGAGCTGGCGCCCGCCGTGGTTGGAGACGATGACCCCCGACGCCCCCGCGTCCACCGCGCGCCGGGCATCGGCCGCGGTCACCAGCCCCTTGGCGAGCACGGGTCCGTCGAAGGCCTCGCGCAGCCAGCCGAAGTCGTCCCACGTGATCGGGTTCACCACCCAGTGGATCAGCGCCTCGTCCGGCGTCATCGGTGAGCCGGGCGGCCCGAGACCCTGGGCGAGCGCGAGGTCCATGCTGAATCCGTCGCGGGCGAAGTCGGCGAGCCATCGCGGGTGCAGCACGGCCTGGGGTCCGAACCGGCGCGCGGTCGTCCGGTCGAACCGCAGTGGCAGCGTCACCCCGTGGCGCAGGTCACGTTCGCGGTTCCCCGGGATCGGCGTGTCCACCGTCACGACGAGCGCGGTGAACCCGAGCTCGCTGGCGCGCCGCACGAGCTGCTCGGAGCCGACCCGGCCGCCCAGTCCGTAGAGCTGGAACCACACCGGGCCGTCGGCCGCAGCAGCGACCTCCGCCTGGCTGTGGCCCGACATCGTCGACATCGTGAAGAGGGTGCCCGCGGCGCGCGCGGCGCGCGCGCCCGAGACATCGCCGCCGGGACCCATCGCCCGCGTGAAGCCGACGGGCGCGAGGAGGATCGGCAGCGCCACGTCGGTGCCGAGCACCGTCGTCGAGAGCAATGGCGTCGGTCCGAGGCCCGGCACCGCCATTCTCGGCGCGAACCCGACGGCCTCGAAGGCGGCGCGGTTGGCCCGCATCGTCGTCTCGGTCTCCGCGGCGCCGTCGATGTAGTCGAACACCATCCTCGGGAGCCGCCGCCTCGCGAGCCGGCGGGCGTCGTCGACCGTCCTGATCTGCGCTGCCACCCGGTTCGTCCCGATCGAGGTCACTGGGTCAAGCGTAGGACAGGCCGGCGCGTCGTCCTGTGGCCGTGCCGATGCCGACGGCCACGGACCGGTTGCTCGGTTGCTCGGTTGCTCGGATGCTCGGATGCTCGGATGCTCGGATGCTCGGATGCTCGGTTGCTCGGATGCTCGGATGCTCGGATGCTCGGATGCTCGGATGCTCGGATGCTCGGATGCTCGGATGCTCGGATGCTCGGGGTCGCAAGGCTGCCCGGTTCCTCGGCGAGCCGGGCGAGAAGTGTCATTCCCTCCCCAGGACGTCGATCGGGTCTCACGCGAACGGCGACCTGGCTCGCGATCGTGGTCAGCGCAGGACGAGTCCGGCGATTCGCGATGCGGCTCACGCGTCCCGGGTCGCCATCCGCCACGCGCCCAGAGCCGTCCAGACCACGAGCCACAGCACGATCAGGCAGACAGCCGCGAGAGTCGGCTCGGGCACCGCCCAGGACGAGTCTCGGAGCCCCGCGGGCCCGTTCACGATCCCATAGTTGAGACCCACGCCACCTGGCTCGAGATGGACGACGGCCAATTCGATGACCAGGAATCTCTGGAGGTTGATCAGGTGGGGTATCTGCGTGGTCAGCAGGAACGGGCGGAAGATGATCTGGTAGATGATCATCATGAGGATTGGGATCAATCGCTGTCCCATGACAGCGGCCAGTCCGAGACCGATCAGGAACGCCAGGATGATCTCGAGCTCGACCCAGAGTCCCACGCGAATCATTTCGCCGACGGGCGGGGAGTTGTAGGTCACGGCGTACGTCGCATAGTTCTGCTCCGCCTGACGCTCGGCCAACGCCCTGGACATCGGGGCGGTGGGTTCGGCCTCGTTCCCCGGACATGGTCCGTTGTAGGGGAAGTCGCAGATGATCAGGTTCGGGTGATCGGCAGCCCAGGTCTCATATCCGCTGGGTGACAGGCCCAGCGGCACGGTGGTGCCCTGGAAGTCGAAGGTCCTCGGCGCGGAGAATACGCAGATTGCACAGACGATTGTGAATGCGACAGCCACGAGCGGGACGATGATGGCCAGGCCCGCAGGTATGCGAGCCAGGTACAACGCCACTCTCGACCGTCCCGTGACCACCACCTGCGCGAACATCCCGTCTGCCAGGTCTGCGCACGCTGCGGTCGCCCCCAAGGTGAAGGCGGCGATGAACCCGAAGATGTAGAGCACTCCGGCGACGAGGGTGGTGAAGACGGCGAACCCGCCGGCGGGCCCGTACGACTGCGGATCGAAGGCGTGGAGCAACAACCGGATGACGAGGAAGAGGGTCGGGACGCCGATCGTCATCGCGAAGAGGACGACCATGAGCCCGCGGCGCTTGCGGAGCTCCATCCACCTCGTCTCGATCATTCCGCCGTTGGGAACCCAGGATCCTCGGCGGTCCCGTGACGGGTCGATCGCCGCTCGATCCGACGCGCAGCTGTCGAGGGTGCTCACGACTCCGTCCCGCCAGCGTGGATCCGAGCGACGACCGCATCACAGGCGTCTTGAGGATCCACCGCCAGATCCTAGAGACGCCCTCCTGCAACTCGATGAAAGGGCTCGGCGCGTCGCAGCGCGAGCGGCTCGGTCAGAACCTGCCGATGACGTCTCGCGCGTACGCGTCGATCGTGCCCTCCTCGTCGTCGTGCATCAGGTAGACGGCGAACTGCCCGACGCCCAGGGACTCGAGCTCCGCCAGGCGCTCGCGGTGGTGGGCAGCAGGTCCGAGGATGCAGAACCGGTCGATGATCTCGTCGGGGACGAACTCGGTGCTCGGGTTGCCGGCCTTGCCATGGTGGCTGTAGTCGTACCCTTCGCGGTCCTTGATGTAGTCGGTGAGCGCCTGGGGGACGATCGACGCGTCCGAGCCGTAGCGCGCGACGATGTCCGCCACGTGGTTCCCGACCATCCCGCCGAACCAGCGGACCTGCTCGCGCTGGTGCGCGAGGTCGTCGCCCACGTAGGCGGGCGCGGCGACGCACACCGTGAAGTCGTCGGCGCTCCTGCCTGCATCGCGCGCGGCGCCGAGCACGGTCTCGGTCGCCCACCGCACGATGAAGGGGTCCGCAAGCTGCAGGATGAGCCCGTCGGCCTTTCGGCCCGCGAGGTCCAGCGCCTTCGGGCCGTAGGCGCCCATCCACACGTCGAGATGCCCGTCCCGCACCCACGGGATCTGAACCGTCGCGCCCCGGAACGTCGCCTCGCGGCCCTCGGCGAGGTCCTTGATCACCCCCATCGACTCCTCGAGCGTCGCCAGGTTCGACGGGGCGCCTCCCGTGTAGCGCACAGCCGAGTCGCCGCGGCCGATGCCGCAGACGGTCCTCGGCCCGAACATCTCGTTGAGCGTCGCGAACAGCGAGGCGGTGACGGTCCAGTCCCGCGTCAGGGGGTTGGTGACCATGGGGCCGACGGTGATGCGCGTCGTGGCACTGAGGATCTGCGAGTAGATGACGTAGGGCTCCTCCCACAGCACGGTCGAGTCGAACGTCCACACGTGGCTGAACCCCGCGTCCTCGGCGCGCTTGGCGAGCTCGATGACGCGCCGGGCTGGTGCGTTGGTCTGCAGCACGAGGCCGATGTCCACGGTTCCTCCTAGGCGGGTCGGTCGGTTGCGCGGCTCGTCCGCACTGTCATCGCAGGTACTCGTTGAGTCCCCGCCGCAGGAACGCGCCGTGACCCGCGTCGCCGACGTAGTCGCCGGACTCCACAACGATCTTCCCGCGCGACAGCACGGTCGCGACCTGCCCCTGTGCGGTCATGCCCTCGTACGCCGAGTAGTCGACGTTCATATGGTGCGTCGAAGCAGAGAACGTGTGGACCGCGTCGGGGTCGTAGAGCACGATGTCGGCGTCCGAGCCCGGGGCGATGACGCCCTTGCGCGGGAACAGCCCGAACATCCTCGCGGGCGTCGTCGACGTGACGTCGACCCACCGCGCGAGCGAGATCTCCCCGCGCACGACGCCCTGGAAGATCAGGTCCATCCGGTTCTCCACGCCGGGCAGCCCGTTCGGGATCTTGGAGAAGTCCCCGACCCCGAGCTCCTTCTGCTCCTTGAAGCAGAACGGGCAGTGGTCGGTGGACACGATGCTGAGGTCGTCGGTGCGAAGCCCGCGCCACAGGTCGACCTGCGTGTCGCGCGCGCGCAGCGGGGGCGAGCACACGTACTTCGACCCCTCGAACCCCTCGCGCGCCATGTCCTCCTCGGAGAGGAACAGGTACTGGGGGCAGGTCTCCGCGAAGACGCTCTGGCCGCGGTCGCGCGCCGTCGCCACCTGGTCCAGGGCCAGGGTCGCCGAGAGGTGGACGATGTAGAGGGGCGCGCCGGCAACGCGGGCGAGCTGGATCGCGCGGTGGGTCGCCTCCTCCTCGAGGAACGTCGGGCGCGTGATCCCGTGGAACCTCGGGTCGCCCTCGCCGCGCGCCAGCGCCTGGGCCACGAGCACGTCGATCGCGATGCCGTTCTCCGCGTGCATCATGATCGTCGCGCCGTTGCCCGACGCCTGCTGCATGGCCTGGAGGATCTCGCCGTCCGTCGAGTAGAAGACGCCGGGATACGCCATGAACAGCTTGAAGCTCGACACCCCCTCGTCGACCAGCAGGTCCATCTCCTTGAGGGACTGCTCGTTGACGTCCGACACGATCATGTGGAACCCGTAGTCGATCGCGCAGTTCCCATCCGCCTTGGCGTGCCAGCGGTCCAGTCCCTCGCGCAGCGACGAGCCCTTGGACTGGATGGCGAAGTCGATGATGCAGGTCGTGCCGCCGTGCGCCGCGGCGCGCGTCCCGGTCTCGAACGTGTCGGCGGACTGCGTGCCGCCGAACGGCATCTCCATGTGGGTGTGCCCGTCGATCCCCCCGGGGATCACGAACAGGCCCGTGGCGTCGATCACCCGGTCGGCCGACGCCGCCCACGATGCGGACGTCGAGGACTCGCGCGCGCCGAGCCCGGCGATGCTCTCGCCATCGACCAGGACGTCCGCGGGGATCGGTCCGGACGAGTTGACGACGGTGCCGCCGCTGATCAGGGTCTTCATGGGACCTGCTTTCTGCCTAGGGGGCCGTGAGGCTCGAGTAGCTGTCGGGCCGGCGGTCTCGGTAGAAGGCCCATTGGGCGCGGACCTCCTCGAGGACGCCCATGTCGAGGTCCCGGACGACCACCTCCTCCTCGGTGTCCGAGGCGGGCTCCCCCACGGACTTGCCTCGGGGGTCCGCGAAGTACGACGAGCCGTAGAAGTCGTTGTCACCCAGGTCCTCGATGCCCACCCGGTTGATCGCGCCCACGAAGTACTCGTTCGCCACGGCCGCCGCGGGCTGCTCGAGGTTCCAGAGGTACATGGACAGGCCCCGGCTCGTGGCAGACGGGTTGAAGACGATGCGCGCACCCGCGAGTCCGAGCGCCCGCCACCCCTCGGGGAAGTGGCGGTCGTAGCAGATGTAGACGCCGATCGGCCCGACCGCGGTCTGGAAGACCGGGTAGCCGAGGTTCCCGGGTCGGAAGTAGAACTTCTCCCAGAACCCCTTCACCTGGGGGATGTGGTGCTTGCGGTACTTGCCGAGGTACGTGCCGTCCGCGTCGACGACGAACGCCGTGTTGTAGAGGACCCCGTCCTGCTCGGCCTCGTAGACCGGCACCACGAGCACCATGCCCGTCTCGCGGGCGAGGTCGCACATGATCGCCGAGGTCGGCCCGGGGACCGGCTCGGTGTACGAGTAGTACGCCGCGTCCTGGACCTGGCAGAAGTACGGGCCGTAGAAGAGCTCCTGGAAGCACAGCACCTGGGCGCCCTGGCTGGCCGCCTCGCGCGCAAGCTCGACGCTCCGCTCGATCATCGACGCCTTGTCGCCCGTCCACTTGGCCTGGACGAGCGCGGCCCTCACGATCTCGCGGGGTGCTGCTGCCTGCTCGGTCATTGCGTCCTCCTTGGTCGACGTGCTCGATGCGCCACGTGCTGCGGGTATTGGGCTAGGGCCCCTGCTCGGCCGCCCGCTCGCTCGCGGCTGCGTTGGGGAAGGAGAGCGTGGCGTGGTGCTGGCCGATGTGCTGCCACCTGCTCGTCACCGCCTTGCCCCGCGTGTAGAACTGGACGCCGTCGGGACCGTAGACGTGGAGGTCACCGAAGAGCGAGCTGTTCCAGCCGCCGAACGAGTAGTACGAGACCGGCACCGGGATCGCGACGTTGATGCCCACCATCCCGGCCTCGACCTCGGTCTCGAAGCGCTGCGCGGCGGCGCCGTCGCCGGTGAAGATCGCCGCACCGTTGCCGTAGCCGTTCCGCTCGATCAGCCCGATCGCGTCGTCGAGGGTGTCGACGCGCACGATCGAGAGCACCGGACCGAAGATCTCGTCGGCGTAGACCGCCATGTCGGGCGTGACGTCGTCGATGAGGCAGGGCCCGAGCCAGTAGCCCGAGGGGTCGCCGTTGATCTCGTGGTTCCGTCCGTCGATCGCGATCGTGGCCCCCTCGGACGCGCCGATGCCGAGGTAGGACGCGACCTTGTCGCGGTGCTCGGCAGTGACGAGCGGCCCCATCTCGGAGGCCTCGTCGGTGCCCGGCCCGACGGCCAGGCGGTCCACCCGCGCCTTGATCCGCTCGACCAGCGCGTCCCCGCAACCTCCCACCGCGACGAGCACCGATGCCGCCATGCACCGCTCGCCGGCCGAGCCGAACCCCGCGCTCACCGCGGCTTCGGCGGCGTCGGTCATGTCGGCGTCGGGGAGCACGACCATGTGGTTCTTCGCGCCGCCGAGCGCCTGGACCCGCTTGCCCGCCACCGCCGCCGTCTCGTAGACGTGGCGCGCGACGGCCGTCGAGCCGACGAAGCTCACCGCAGCGATGCCCGGATGCGCCAGGACCGCGTCGACCGCCACCCGGTCGCCGTGCACCACGTTGAGGACCCCGTCGGGGAAGCCCGCCTCGGCGACGAGCTCGGCGAGCAGGACCGATGCGGACGGGTCCTTCTCCGAGGGCTTGAGCACGAAGGTGTTGCCGCACGCGATCGCGAGGGGGAACATCCACAGCGGGACCATCGCGGGGAAGTTGAACGGCGTGATGCCCGCGACGACACCGAGCGGCTGGCGGAGCGAGTGCACGTTGATGCCGGTCGACGCGTTCTCCGTGAACTCGCCCTTGAGCAGCTGGGCGATGCCGCAGGCGAACTCGACGACCTCGAGCCCGCGTGCGAGCTCGCCCGCCGCGTCGCTGCGGACCTTGCCGTGCTCGGACGTCACGAGCCCGGCGAGCGCGTCGGCGTTCGAGGCGATCAGCTCACGCAGCGCGAACAGCGACGCGGTCCGCTTCGCGATCGAGGTCGCGCGCCACGCGGGGAAGGCACGCGCGGCGGCTGCGACGGCCTCGTCGACGACGGCCGCGGTCGCGAAGTCGACCTCGCCCGTCTGCTCGCCCGTCGCGGGATTGAAGACCCGGCCGTGCCGCTCCGACTCGCCGACCCAGGGCTTGCCGTCGATCCAGTGGGTGATCTGCCTCATGCCCGCACCGGCGCCGCGGCGGCGCGATCCGCCTCGTGCAGGGCGTTCGTGATCGCTTCGATCGCCGTCTCGGCCTCGTCGACCGTCACGCTCATCGGCGGTGCGATGCGCAGCACGTTGTTGTACAGGCCGCCCTTGCCGATCAGCACCCCCGAGCGGCGGCACGCCTCCAGGACCGTCTTGGCGGCGGCGGGATTGGGGGTCAGCGAGCCCGGCTCCACCAGCTCGACGCCGATCATCAGCCCCTTGCCCCGGATGTCGCCGACCACGCCCAACTCGCCGCACCGGGCCTGGAGGCCGGCCAGCAACTGGCCCCCGACCTTGTGCGCGTTGCCCTGCAGGTCGTTGGAGACCAGGTAGTCCAGGTTGGCCAGTGCCCCGGCCGTCGCGAGCGGGTTCCCCCCGAACGTCGAGATGGAGTTGACCGTGACGGCATCGATCAGGTCCGCGCGCCCGACGACGCCGCCGATCGCGAGCCCGTTGCCCAGGCCCTTGGCGAAGGTCAGCATCGCCGGATGCGCGTCATGGGCCTGGAACCCCCAGAAGTGCTCGCCGGTACGCCCCCAGCCCGTCTGGACCTCGTCGGAGACAAACAGGATGCCGTACTCGTCGAGGACCTCCTGCAGCGCGCCGAAGAGCCCGTCGGGCGGTACCACGAATCCTCCGACGCCCTGGATGGGTTCGGCGATCATGCAGGCCACGTCGCCCGAGGTCGTCGTCTCGATGACCTCGCGGAGGTCGCGGACGCTGGCGTCGATGAACTCGGCCTCGGAGAGCGGGCCGAACGGGCTGCGGAGACGGTCGCCCGCGTGGACGTAGCTCACCTGGACGGGGCTGAGGCTCGATGCCGACCACGACCGGTTCCCGGTGATCGCGACCGCGGCGAATGAGCGGCCGTGGTAGCTGTTGCGCAGCGCGAGCACCTGGTTGGAGCGACGCTGCGTGCACGCGAGCAGGAGGGCGGCCTCGGTCGCCTCGGTCCCCGAGTTCACGAAGAACACCTTCGCGTCCGGGATCGTGGAGAGCGCGGCGATGCGCTCCGCCAGCTCCACCATCGGTCGGATCAGGTAGAGCGACGACGTGTGAAGCATCCGGCCGGCCTGCTCGCGGATCGCATCGACGACCTCGGGCACGTTGTAGCCGGTGCTCGTGGTGAGGATGCCGCCGAAGAAGTCGAGGTAGCTGGTCCCCTCGGCGTCGACCACGCGCCGGCCATCACCCGATACGAGCTCGATGGGCTCGTCGTAGTAGAGCGCGAGCCAGCTGGGCAGCACCCTGCGGTGCCTGGCGAGCAGCTCCTCGTGCGGCGACGTCATCGTGCTCCCCTGCCCCTGCGCGACGAAGCCGGAGCCACGGGGTCCTGCTGCGTGCTGCCCCACCTGGAAGTCCGCGACACGTCGCCTCCCTCTCGCACCGGGCCACGTCCCGGTGACACGCGACCCTACCCCCGTCATCCGCGGCGGCGCGAGGGCCGCGCGCGAGCGGATGGAGCCGGTCGCACGGCAATGGCCCCGGCCCAAATCCTTGACTCGCCGCACCGAACGCAGTCCAATGTCGGCGACGCGCACAGTCGCGCGAGGAACCTTGGGGGTCCAACGATGTCCATCGCAGCACTGCTCGCCAGTTCGGCCGGGGCGATCGGCGCGATCATCTACGTGATCGTGATCGTCTTCGAGATCGCAGCCCTCTGGATGCTGTTCGCCAAGGCCGGCAGGCCGGGGTGGGAGGCGATCATCCCCTTCTACAACGTGTGGGTGCTGCTGCGCATCGTCGGACGCCCCGGATGGTGGCTGATCCTGTTCCTCATTCCCTTCGTGAACCTTGTCATCTGGATCATCGTCGCGCTCGACCTGGCGAAGAGCTTCGCCAAGGGCGTCGGCTTCGCCATCGGGCTGATCTTCCTGGACTTCATCTTCGTCCCGATCCTCGGGTTCGGAAGCGCTGAGTACGCGGGTCCCGCAGCCGAGAAGGGGTAGCCCGCACCGCGGAGCCGGGCCGTGCCCTCGCCCGGCCGATCACGGGACCGTGAAGATCTCCGGACCGTCGTCGGTGATCGCGATCGTGTGCTCGAAGTGCGCGGACAGCTGGCCGTCGGCGGTGACGACCGCCCACCCGTCCTCCAGCGCCTCGGTCGCTGGGCTCCCGACGTTCACCATGGGCTCGACGGCGAACACCATGCCGGTCTTGAGCGTCGGGCCGGGCGTGCCCGGCCAGTAGTTGGGGACCTGGGGGTCCTCGTGCATGGCGGTGCCGATCGCGTGACCCACGTACTCACGCACGACGGAGAATCCCGCGGCCTCGGCCACCTGCTGGACGGCGCGGCCGACCTCGTGGAGGCGGTTGCCCTTGCGCAGCTGGTCGATGCCCGCGTAGAGGCTCCGCTCGGTCACGTCGATCAGGCGCTGCGCCAGGTCCGAGATCTCGCCGACCCCCGCGGTGTATGCGGCGTCGCCGTGGTAGCCCTCGACGATCGCGCCGCAGTCCACCGAGATGATGTCGCCCTCGCGGAGCACGTACCCGCCGGGGATCCCGTGGACGATCATGCTGTTCGGCGACGTGCAGATGACCGCGGGGAAGCCGTGGTAGTTGAGGAAGTTGCTGCGCGCGCCGCGCCGCTCGATCACCTCGGCGGCCACCGCGTTGAGGTCCGCCGTGGTGACCCCCGGCGCGATGGCGGCACGCGTCGCCTCGTGCATCTCGGCGACCACGCGGCCCGCGAGCCGCATCTTGCGGAGCTCCTCGGCGTTCCTCCGCACGTTCAGCCGCTGATCCGGTCGATCACCGCGGTCAGCCGGGCGAACACCTCGTCGGAGGGGCCGTCGCCGTCGATCCGGGTGAGCTGGCCCTTGGCGGCGTAGTGCTCGATCAGCGGGACCGTGTCCTGCTCGTAGATCGCGAGGCGCTCGGCGATGGCGTCGGGGCTGTCGTCTGCCCGCTGGACGACCGTCCCGCCGCAGTTGGTGCAGTGCTCGGGAGCGGGACCCGGGTCGGCGGAGTAGATGGCGCCGCAGTCCGAGCACACCCGCCGGGCGCTGAGCCGCGCGATGACGACCTCGGTCGGCACGGCGAGCTCGATGCACGCGGCGATGCCGTCGGCACCGACGATCGCCTCGAGGGCGGCGGCCTGGGGTGCCGTGCGCGGGTAGCCGTCGAGGATCGCCCCGTCCGCCGCGTCGGGCTGGCCCAGGCGCTCGGCGACGACCTCGGTGATGAGCTGGTCGGAGACCAGGAGCCCCGCGCGCATCACGTTCTTCACCTCGCGGCCGAGCGGCGAGTCGGACTTGACGGCGGCACGCAGGATGTCGCCGGTCGCCACGTGCGGGACGCCGTAGCGATCTGCGAGCCGGGCGCACTGCGTGCCCTTGCCCGCACCCTGCTTTCCCAAGATGACGATGAGGCCGATGCCCATGGCGGCTACTTGAGGAAGCCCTCGTAGTTGCGCATCATCAGCTGGCTGTCGATCTGGCGCATCGTCTCGAGGGCGACACCGACGGCGATCAGCAGCGTCGTGCCGTAGAAGGGGAACCGCTGGATGTTCCACAGGTGCATCAGGATGCTCGGGATCACGGCGACCGACGCGAGGAACAGCGCGCCCACGACGGTGATGCGGTTGACGAGCTTCGCGAAGTACCGCTCCGTCGGGGGTCCGGGCCGGATGCCCGGGACGAACCCGCCCTGCTTGCGGATCATCTCCGCCTGCTGGTGCGGCTCGAAGACGATGTACACGTAGAAGAACGTGAACGCCATGATCAGGAGGAAGTAGATCAGGATGTACGTCAGCGACGTCGGGTTCGCGATGTGGTCGTTCACCCAGGTCTGGTAGCCCTCCCACGGCAGGATGTTGCTCAGCAGGACCGGGATGTACAGGATCGAGCTGGCGAAGATGATCGGGACCACGCCGGACTGGTTCACCTTGAGCGGGATGTACTGGCTCTGGCCCATCGTCATCTTGCGGCCCACCACCTGGCGGGCGAAGGTCACCGGGATCCTGCGCTGGCCCTGGTCCATGAAGACGATGAAGACCAGCAGGCCGATGGAGACGAGGACGAGGATCGCGAACTTGATCCAGCCCGCGCCGATGAGCACCGCGTGCGCGCCGGTCGGGATGCCCGCGACGACGTTCGCGAAGATCAGGAGGCTCATGCCCTGGCCGACGCCGCGCTGGGTGATGAGCTCTGCGAGCCACATGACGAACGCCGTTCCCGCGGTGAGGCAGAGCACCATGAAGGCGCCCTTCCAGAAGGTCAGGTTCGGGATCAGGTCGATCGTGAAGCCCAGCAGCGCCTGGTCGTGGCCGGCGAAGGCGTAGATCAGGCCCGAGCTCTGCAGCAGCGCCAGGGACACCGTCAGGTACCGGGTCGTCTGGGTGATCTTCTTCTGCCCGACCGCTCCCTGGTCCCGCCACTCGGTGAGCTTGGGGATGACCGTCGTGAGGAGCTGGATGATGATCGAGCTCGTGATGTAGGGCATGACGCCCAGCCCGAAGATCGCGAGGCGCTGCAGCGCGCCGCCGCTGAACAGGTTCAGGAAGCCGATCGTGTTCGAGGCCCCGGCGCGCGCCTGGAGGAGCTGGATCTGCGCGTAGCTGACGCCGGGGACGGGCACGTTGCCGCCCAGCTGGTACAGCGCGATGATCGCGAGCGTGAAGATGACCTTGTTGCGAAGGTCAGGGACGCGAAAGATGTTCGCGAGGCGCGCAAACAACGGGGCTACCTGTTGGTGTGCTGGTTGCCGCGGGCGGGCGGACGGCCGTTGCCGAAGGGCATCGCGACCAGCTCGGTCGATCCGCCGGCAGCCTCGATGGCGGCCGCGGCCGACTTCGAGAACCCGTGGGCGGACACCCTGACGGCACGGTCGATCGATCCCCGCGAGAGGACCTTGACGAGGTCGCCCTTGCGCGCGAGGCCGTGCTCGACGAGGACGTCGACGGTCACGTCGTCGACCCCGAGCGCCGCGAGGGCGTCGAGGTTCACCGGCGTGTACGACACGCGGAACGGGTTCGTGAACCCGCGCAGCTTCGGCGAGCGCGCCAGGATCGGCTGCTGGCCACCCTCGAACCCCGCGGGGATCTGGGTGCGCGCCTTCTGGCCCTTGGTGCCTCGGCCGGCGGTCTTGCCGCCCTTGCCGCCGATGCCACGGCCGACGCGCCGCTTGGCGTGCGTCGATCCCTTCGGCGGGGTGAGGTCGTTGAGCTTCATGCGGAAACCTCCTCCACCTGGATCAGGTGGGGAACGCGGGCGATCATGCCACGGATCTCGGGGCGGTCAGGCAGGTCGTTGCTCTGGCCGATGCCGCGCAGCCCGAGGGCGCGCAGCGTGCCCCGGTGCTTCGGCTTGGTGCCGATCGCGGAGCGGACCTGGGTGACGCGGAGGATCGAGTCGGCCATCACCGCACCTCTGCCGAGTACAGGTCGCCGTCACGGCGACGCTCGCGGTAGGCGCGGAGCACGCCCGCGGGGACGACCTCGTCGGCGGCCTTGCCGCGCAGGGCCGCGATCTCGTCGGGGCGCCGCAGGGCCTTCAGCCCGGCGATCGTGGCGTGGGCGACGTTGATGCCGTTGGACGAGCCGAGCGACTTGCACACGATGTCGTGGATGCCGGCCATCTCGAGGATCGGACGGGCCGCACCGCCGGCGATCACGCCGGTTCCCGGCGCCGCCGGCTTGAGCAGGACCCGGCCAGCGCCGGCCTCGCCGATCACGGGGTGGACGATCGTGGACCCGGCGAGCGGCACGTCGAACAGGTTCTTGCGCGCCTCCTCGATGCCCTTCTGGACGGCGAGGCCCGCCTCCTTCGCCTTGCCGTAGCCGAGGCCGACCTTGCCGTTGCCGTCACCGATCACCATGAGCGCGGTGAAGCTGAAGCGCCGTCCGCCCTGGACGACCTTCGCGACGCGGTTGACCTTGATCGTCCGCTCTTCGTACTGCTGGGCGTCGGCCATCAGAACTCCACTCCCTCTTTGCGCAGCGCGTCCGCGAGCGCGGCCACACGGCCGTGGTACGCGAAACCGCCGCGGTCGAACACGATCGTCGTGATGCCCGCATCCTTGGCGCGCTGGCCCAGGAGCGTGCCGACGGCCTCGGCCGCCTGCTTGGGCGTCTTGGTCCCGTCGCGCAGCGCCGCCTCGTTGGAGGACGCCGCGGCCAGCGTGCGGCCCGCATCGTCGTCGATGATCTGGGCGCTGATGTGCCGGTTGGAGCGGCTGACCGCGACGCGCGGGCGCGCGGCGGTGCCCGACACCTTGAACCGCACGCGCGTGTGGCGGCGGATCCTCAGTTCCCTCGGTGAGCGTCCCATTACTTCTGTGCCTTTCCAGCCTTGCGCAGGACCCGCTCCCCGGCGTACCGGACGCCCTTGCCCTTGTAGGGCTCGGGCTTGCGGAGCTTGCGGATGTTCGCGGCGACCTGGCCGACGATCTCCTTGTCGATCCCCTTCACGATGATCTTGGTCGGGATCGGCACCTCGAAGGTAATGCCTTCGGGCGCCACGAACTCGACGGGGTGGCTGAAGCCGAGGGCGAGCTCGAGCTCGCCCGGGCCCTTGGCCGCGGCGCGGTAGCCGACGCCCACGATCTCGAGCTCCTTTGTGTAGCCGTCGGTGACGCCGGTCACCATGTTCGCGACCAGCGACCGGGTGAGCCCGTGCAGCGAGCGGTGCTCGCGCTCGTCGTCAGGGCGCTCGACGAGGAGGGTGTCACCCTCCTGGCGCACCGTGATCCCGGACGGCAGGGTCCGCTCGAGGGTCCCCTGGGGGCCCTTCACGGTGACGTGGTCGCCGCTCAGCGTGAGCGTCACCGAGCTCGGGACGGCAATGGGTGAACGTCCGATGCGTGACATCAGGCATCCCTCCCTTCGTGCATGGACCTACCAGACATAACAGAGCACCTCGCCACCGAGATGGCGCTTGCGCGCCTCGCGGTCGGTCATGAGCCCCTTGCTCGTCGACAGCACGGCCACGCCGATGCCGCCGAGGACGCGCGGCATCGTGTCCGCCTTCGCGTAGATGCGCAGGCCCGGCTTGCTGATCCGCTTGATGCCCGCGATGGTGCGGACGCGGTCGTCGGAGTACTTGAGCTTGATCTCGAGCGTCGTGCCGGGCTTGTCGGCCTCCGTCTTCACGGTGTAGCTCTGGATGAAGCCCTCGCGCTCCAGGATCTGGGCGAGGGACTCCTTCAGCTTGGAGCCGGGCATCTTCACCGAGTCGAACTGCGCGGAGTTGGCGTTGCGGATGCGCGTCAGCATGTCGGCAATGGGGTCGGTCATCGTCATGAGCGCACCTCCTACCAACTCGCCTTGGTCACGCCGGGGATCTCCCCGGCGTGGACCATGGTGCGGAGGCAGATCCTGCAGAGTCCGAACTTGCGGTAGACCGACTTCGGACGGCCGCACCGCTGGCAGCGCGTGTACGCGCGCACCTTGAACTTGGGGGTCTGCTGCTGCTTGTTACGAAGGGCTTTTTTCGCCATGGGACTAGCGCGTCTCCTGTCGGAACGGGAAGCCGAAGGCCGTCAGGAACGCACGGCCCTCCGCATCGGTTCGTGCGGTGGTCACGATCGTGATGTCGAACCCCCGCTGGGTGTCGATCTTGTCGTAGTCGACCTCGGGGAAGATCAGCTGGTCGTTGACCCCGAATGTGTAGTTGCCGTGGCCGTCGAACGACTTCGCCGAGAGGCCCCGGAAGTCGCGGACGCGCGGGATCGCGAGGCTGATGAGCCGGTCCAGGAACTCCCATGCCCGGTCGCCGCGCAGCGTCACCTTGACGCCGATCGGCATCTCCTCGCGGAGCTTGAACGCCGCGATCGACTTGCGCGCGCGGGTCACCACGGACTTCTGGCCCGTGATGCGCTCGATGTCGCGCTGGGCGCCCTCGATCAGGTTCGCCTGGGCGACGGCCTTGCCGACGCCCGAGTTCAGGACGATCTTGGTGAGGCGCGGGACCTCCATGATGTTGGCGAGGCCGAGCTCCTCCTTGAGCGCGGCACGGACCTCGGTCTCGTAGCGCTCCTTCAGGCGGGGCCTCGTCGTCGGTGTCGCGGTCGCCATCACAGCTTCTCCCCGCACTGCTTGCACACGCGGATCTTCGTGTCACCCTCGATGCGGTACCCGACGCGCGCCGGTCCCTTGTGCTTGGAGCACCAGATGGCCACGGCCGAGGCGTCGATCGGCATGAACTTGTCGATGATCCCCGCCTGCATGACCGCACGGGTCTGGCGCGTCGCGCGCTTTGCGATGTTGAGGCTGTCGAGGATGACGGCGTTGCGCGCGGGCAGCACGGTCAGGACCTCGGACTGCTCGCCGCGGTGCTTGCCGGACAGCACGATCACCCGGTCGCCCTTCTTGATCTTCATCACAGCACCTCCGGGGCCAACGAGATGATCCGCATGAACTTCTTGTCGCGCAGCTCGCGACCGACGGGACCGAAGATGCGGGTCCCGCGGGGCTGCTGCTGCTCGTTGATGAGCACCGCTGCGTTCTCGTCGAAGCGGATGTAGCTGCCGTCGGGACGGCGCCGCTCCTTCTTCGTCCGCACGACGACGCAGCGGACCACGTCGCCCTTCTTCACCGCGGCGCCGGGGATGGCGTCCTTCACCGTGGCGATGAACACGTCGCCGATCGACGCATAGCGCCGGCGCGAGCCGCCGAGGACGCGGATGCACAGCACCTCTTTCGCCCCGGAGTTGTCCGCCACCTTGAGGCGCGACTCCTGCTGGATCATCGCGCACGCTCCACGATCTCGGTCAGGCGCCAGCGCTTGAGCTTGGACAGCGGGCGCGTCTCGATGATCCGGACGCGGTCGCCGATCTTGGCCTCGTTGGCCTCGTCGTGCGCGTAGAACTTCTTGGTGCGCTGGACGGTCTTGCCGAAGCGGGGGTGACGGACGCGGTCGACGACGGCGATGACGATCGTCGACTGCATCTTGTCCGACACGACGATCCCCTCGCGGACCTTGCGAGCATTCTCGCGCTCGGTGTTCTCGGTCTCCGATGGCATCACGCATCACTCCTGGTCAACTGCTCGGCTGCGGTGATCTCACGGTCGCGCAGGACGGTGAGCATGCGGGCGATGTCCCTGCGCACCTGGCTGAGGCGCGCCGAGCTGTCGAGCTGGCCCGTCGCGAACTGGAACCGCAGGTTGAAGAGCTCCTTGCGGGCGTCGGCCAGGCGGTGCACGAGCTCCTCGTCGCCCAGCGAGATGAATTCTGAGACCTTCGTCATCAGATCGTCACCTCCGGGGCGCCGTGGGTCCCGGGACGCACGACGAACTTCGCCTTGATGGGGAGCTTCTGGATGGCCCGCTCCATGGCGGACTTGGCCAGGACGGCGTCCACGCCGCCGAGCTCGAAGAGCATCCGGCCGGGCTTCACGACCGCGACCCAGTACTCGGGGTTGCCCTTGCCCGAGCCCATGCGGGTCTCGGCTGGCTTCTCGGTGACGGGCTTGTCCGGGAACACCCGGATCCAGACCTTGCCGCCGCGCTTCACGTGGCGGGTCATCGCGATTCGGGCTGCCTCGATCTGGCGGGCGGTCAGCCAGCCGGGCTCGAGGGCCTGGATGCCGAAGTCGCCGAAGTTCAGCGTCGTGCCACCCTTCGCCTCGCCGCGGAGACGGCCGCGCTGCTGCTTGCGGTGACGGACCTTGCGGGGCATCAGCATGATCAATCCACCTCCTTGCGGAAGTGGGGGGCCTCGTGGTGATCGTGGGCGGTGCGCCGCTCGATCTCCTCTTCGGTCGCGAGCTGGGTCTCGAGCTCGTCGGGGACGGTCGGCGGGGCCACGAGGTCGGCGGGGCTGGTGCCGATCGACTCGGGGTCCGCGGCGGTCTCGACCTGGTCGGCCAGGGCCTGGTCGACCAGCACCTCTTCGACCACGACGTCCTCAGCGACCGCCTCGTCCGCGGCCGCGGCTGCGGCCCCGACGCGACGGCGTCCGCCGCCCGCGGTCACGAGGCGCGGCGCGGCGCTCGCACCGGCACCCGGGGCGCCCGCGGCGTCGCCGACGGCCATGGCGGCCTCGCGCGAGATCTTCTCGTCGACCGAGACCTTGTAGGGGAGGATGTCGCCCTTGTAGATCCAGACCTTGACGCCGACGCGGCCCGTCGAGGTCCTCGCCTCACGGAAGCCGTAGTCGATGTCGGCGCGCAGGGTGTGCAGCGGCACGCGGCCCTCGCGGTACGACTCCTTGCGGCTCATCTCCGACCCGCCGAGGCGTCCCGAGCACTGGACCTTGACCCCGAGGGCCCCGGCCTTCTGCACGGTCTGGATCGCGCGCTTCATCGCGCGGCGGAACGCCACGCGACGGACGAGCTGGTCGCAGATGCCCTGGGCGATCAGCGCGGCGTCGAGCTCGGGCTGCTTGATCTCCTGGATGTTGAGCGAGACGCGGTTCTTCTGGCCCGTGATCTCCTCGAGGTGCTTCTTCAGGCGATCGGCCTCGGCGCCGCGGCGGCCGATGACGATGCCCGGGCGCGCCGTGTGGATGTCGACGCGCGTGCGGTCGCCCGTGCGCTCGACCTCGATGCGGCTCACCGCAGCGCTCTCGAGCTGCGTGTTGAGGTAGTCGCGGATCTTCCAGTCCTCGACGACAAAGTCTCGGTAGTTGCGCTCGCTGAACCAGCGCGACTTCCAGTCGGTCGTGATGCCGAGTCGGAACCCGTAGGGGTTGACCTTCTGGCCCATCAGTCCGTCGTCTCCTCGCTCGCGGCCTCTGGCGCCACGTCGGTAGCTTCGTCCTCGGCCGCAGGCGCGGCCTCAGTGGTCTCGGTCTCCGCGGCAGCGTCTGCCTCGGTCGACTCGGTCTCGTCGGCTCGCCCGTCGACGACCGCGTCGTCTGCGACGACCTCGTGGTCGTGACCCTCGTGGTCGTGCCCCTCGTGATCGTGCCCCTCGTGGTCGTGGGCCTCGGCCTCGGCCGCTGCGGCCGCGGCTGCTTCGGACTCGGCCGCGGCTGCAGCCTCCTCGCGGGCAGTCTCGCGGTGGCGGGCGTGGCTCTGCTGGTCGGCGCGGCGGCGCGATGCGCTCACGCGCTGGGAGCGGTCCGCGCCGGCGGAGCGCGATGCCCGCTTGCGGGCGAGCTGCGCCTCGTCCATCCGCGCGACGATGATCGTCACGTGGCAGGTCCGCTTGAAGATCTTGCTGGCTCGGCCGCGCGCACGGGGGCGGAACCGCTTGAGCGTCGGTCCCTCGTCCGCGAAGGCGGAGGCGACGTAGAGCTCCTCGACGGCCTGGCCGTCGTTGTTCTGGGCGTTGGCGACTGCCGAGGCGAGGACCTTGGCGACGACCTGGGCGGCCTCGCGCGGCGTCGACGCCAGGATGTCCTGGGCGCGCAGCACGTCGACCCCGCGGATGAGGTCCAGCACGAGCCGGGCCTTCGAGGCCGACATGTGGTAGTAGCGCAGCACCGCACGGGTGCCCTCGCGCTCGTTCGTGTTGACCGGTGCCATCAGCGCTTCCCGGCCTTCTCTTGTCCCGCGTGGTAGCGGAAGGTGCGCGTCGGCGCGAACTCGCCGAGCTTGTGGCCGACCATCGACTCGGTGACGTAGACCGGGACGTGGCGGCGGCCGTCGTGGACGGCCATGGTGTGCCCGACCATGTCGGGGATGACCGTGCTGCGGCGCGACCAGGTCTTGATGACCTTCTTCTCGCCGGCGGCGTTCATCGTCTCCACCTTCTTCAGAAGGTGGTCATCCACGAACGGACCCTTTTTCAGGCTTCTCGGCATTGTGCTCCCTATCGCCTCGCGCCACGACCGCGGCGGCGGCGGATGATCAGCTGGTCACTCGACTTCTTGCCCCGGCGCGTGCGGCCCTCGGGCTTGCCCCACGGGGAGACCGGGTGACGGCCACCGGAGGTCTTGCCCTCGCCACCACCGAGCGGGTGGTCGACGGGGTTCATGGCGACGCCTCGCGTCTGGGGGCGCTTGCCCTTCCAGCGGTTCCTTCCGGCCTTGCCGATCTTGATCAGCTCGTGCTCGGAGTTGCCCACCACACCGAGCGTCGCGCGGCAGTCGATCGGGACGCGGCGCATCTCGGTCGAGGGGAGCCGCAGCGTCGCGAACCCGCCGTCCTTCGCCACGAGCTGGACGCTCATGCCTGCTGAGCGGGCCATCTTGCCGCCGCCGCCCGGGCGCAGCTCGACGTTGTGGACGACCGAGCCGGTCGGGATGTAGCGCATCGGCAGCGCGTTGCCCACGCGGATGTCCGCGCCCTGGCCCGACTGCACCTTGTCGCCGACGTTGAGGCCGGCCGGCGCGAGGATGTAGCGCTTCTCGCCGTCGACGTAGTGCAGCAGCGCGATGCGGCAGGTGCGGTTGGGGTCGTACTCGATCTGGGCGACCTTGGCGGGAATCCCGTCCTTGTTCCGGCGGAAGTCCACGATGCGGTACTGCTGCTTGTGGCCGCCGCCGCGGTGGCGCGACGTCTTGCGGCCGTTGACGTTGCGGCCGCCGGTCTTGGGCTTGGGCGCGAGCAGGCTCCGCTCGGGCGTCGAGCGGGTGAGCTCGGAGAAGTCCGAGACCGTCTGGAACCGGCGTCCCGGGCTGGTTGGCTTGCGCTTGCGGAGTGCCATCAGATCCTCAACTCTCGAACAGGTCGATCTTGTTGCCCTCTGCGAGGGTCACGATGGCCCGCTTGGTGTCGGGGCGCTGCCCGACGCGGTTGGTCCGGCGGTTCTTCTTCGCCTTGCCCTTGCGGTTCAGCGTGTTCACCTTGGTGACCTTGACGCCGAACGCCTGCTCCACCGCGTGGCGCACGTCGATCTTCGTCGCGTCCTTGTCGACCACGAACACGTACACGCCGGTGTCCATGAGCGCGTACGTCTTCTCCGAGACGACCGGGCGGTGCAGCACCGTCATCGAGTCGCGCATCAGTCCTCCACCTCCGTGGCACCCGGCAGGGTCTCGTCTGTGAAGAGGATCCAGTCGTTCGCCAGCACGTCGTAGGGGTTGACCTCGCCGGCGTCGATCGTCGTCACGTTGGGCAGGTTGCGGAAGGTCCGCACCGCGACGGCGTCGGTGCGCGAGAGGACGACGAGGATCTTGCCCTCGAGGCCGAGCGCCGCGAACATGGCCGTCGCGTCCTTCGTCTTGGGCGTCTCCCAGCCGAATGCGTCGATGAGCGCGACGCGCGACTCGCTCGCGCGGTCGGACAGCGCCGAGCGCAGCGCGAGGCGGACCATCTTCTTCGGGGTCTTCTGGACGTACGAGCGGGGCTTCGGCCCGAGGGCGACGCCGCCGCCGGCGTAGTGCGGGGCGCGGATGGAGCCCTGGCGGGCGTTGCCGGTGCCCTTCTGGCGGTAGGGCTTGCGCCCGCCGCCGCGCACCTCGGCGCGCGTCTTGGTCGACTGGGTGCCCGCGCGCTTCGCGGCCAGCTGGGCCGTCACGACCTGGTGCAGGACGGCGACATTGGGCTCGATCCCGAAGATCTCGGGCTCGAGGGTCACGGTCCCGAGCACGGTGCCGGCGACATCGCGCCGCTCGACGGTCCGCTCGACGGGAGCCGGACGGTCCTTCTTCACGGGACCGCGGAGCAGGGTCTCGGTCATCACTTGCCTCCTGCGGGGGTCTTCACGGAGTCGCGGAGCACCACGACACCGCCGCGCGGACCGGGGATCGCGCCCTTGACGAGGACCAGCTCGCGGTCGGCATCGACGCCGATGATCTCGAGGTTCGTGGTTGTCACGCGGGCGCCGCCCATGCGGCCGGCCATCTTCGTCCCCTTGAAGACGCGGCCCGGGGTCGCGCACGCGCCGATGGAGCCCGGCGCGCGGTGGTGCTTGTGGTTGCCGTGCCCGCCGCCCTGGCCCTTGAAGTTGTGGCGCTTCATGCCGCCAGCGAAGCCCTTGCCCTTGGAGGTGGCGATCGCGTCGACGTGCTCACCCTTCTCGAAGACCTCGACCGTCAGCTCCTGGCCGACCGAGTAGGCCGACACGTCCACGAGCCGCAGCTCGAGGAGCTTGCGGCCGGGCGCGACGCCTGCCTTGTCGAAGTGCCCGCGCTCGGGCGAGGTGAGCTTGCTGGCGCGCTTCGTGCCCCACGTGACCTGGAGGGCGCTGTAGCCATCGGTGTCCTCGGTCTTCACCTGGACGACGCGCAGGGGGGAGACCTTGACGACGGTCACAGGCACGGCACGGTTCTGGTCGTCCCAGACCTGGGTCATGCCCACCTTTTCTCCCACGATGGCTTTTGTCGCCACGATTCCCTCTCTGTCCGGTGCAGGCAATGCCGACACACAGACGCTCCGCTCGGGTGAACCCCGAGCGGAGCGCTCGAATTGTTCGGCCTGAGGTCCCCGTCACCGGGCGCTCAGGCACATCTGTTGGTTTGCCGGCCCGAAGGCCGGAGACTCACGCTACACCAGCGGCCACCGTCGCCGCCAGTGCGGGCAGCGAGACTAGTTCTGGCGGATCTTGATCTCGATGTCCACGCCGGCGGGCAGGTCGAGCCGCTGGAGCGAGTCGACGGTCTTGGGGGTGTGGTCCACGATGTCCAGGAGGCGCTTGTGGATCCGCATCTCGAAGTGCTCCCGCGAGTCCTTGTACTTGTGCGGCGACCGGATGACCGTGTACCGGTGCTTCTCGGTCGGGAGCGGGACCGGGCCCTGGACGCGCGCGTTCGTGCGCTCCACGGTCTGGACGATCTTCGCCGTCGACTGGTCGAGGATCTCGTGGTCGTAGGCCTTCAGCCTGATCCGGATCTTCTGGCGTGGGGTCTCGGCCATCGTGGTCGCCTAACTACTTGAGGATCTTGGTGACGCGGCCGGCGCCGACGGTGCGGCCACCCTCGCGGATCGCGAAGCGGAGTCCCTCGACCATGGCGATCGGCTTGCCGAGCTCGACGGTCATCTCCGTGTTGTCCCCGGGCATGACCATTTCGGTGCCCGCGGGCAGCGCGATGGAGCCGGTGACGTCCGTGGTGCGGAAGTAGAACTGCGGCCGGTAGTTCGAGAAGAACGGCTTGTGGCGGCCACCCTCCTCCTTGGTCAGGACGTAGACGTTGGCCTCGAACTCGGTGTGCGGGGTGATCGAGCCGGGCTTGCAGAGGACCTGGCCGCGCTCGACCTCCTCCTTCTTCGTGCCGCGGAGCAGCACGCCGACGTTGTCGCCGGCCTGGCCCTGGTCGAGGAGCTTGCGGAACATCTCGATGCCGGTCACCGTCGTCTTCTGCGTGGTGCGCAGGCCGACGATCTCGACCTCCTCGCCGACCTTGACGACGCCCTGCTCGATCTTGCCGGTCACGACGGTGCCGCGGCCGGTGATGGACATGACGTCCTCGATCGACATCAGGAACGGCTTGTCGGTCTCGCGCTCGGGCTCGGGGATGTACGCGTCGACCGCGTCCATGAGCTCGAGGATCTTGGGCGTCCACTCGGGGTCGCCTTCGAGGGCCTTGAGGGCCGAGACGCGGACGACCGGGGTGTCGTCACCGGGGAACTCGTACTCGTTCAGCAGCTCGCGGACCTCGAGCTCGACGAGGTCGAGGAGCTCCTCGTCGTCGACCATGTCGGCCTTGTTGAGCGCAACGACGATGTAGGGGACGCCGACCTGGCGGGCGAGCAGGACGTGCTCGCGCGTCTGGGGCATCGGGCCGTCGGCGGCGGACACGACCAGGATCGCGCCATCCACCTGGGCGGCGCCGGTGATCATGTTCTTGATGTAGTCCGCGTGGCCCGGCATGTCGACGTGGGCGTAGTGGCGGTTGGCGGTCTCGTACTCGACGTGCGCGATCGAGATCGTGATGCCGCGCTGGCGCTCCTCAGGAGCCTTGTCGATCTGGTCGAACGGGGTGAAGACCGTCCCGGGGTTCTGCTCCGCGAGGACCTTTGTGATGGCAGCCGTGAGCGTCGTCTTGCCATGGTCGATGTGGCCCATGGTGCCGATGTTGACGTGTGGCTTGGTGCGCTCGAACTTCTGCTTGGCCATTTCGGGGAACTTCTCCTGGGTTTCGGACGGGACCCCCTCGGGCCCGTCTGTCGTGTGGCAGCCTCCCCCAATCGGGTCGGGCCATGTCTGTCCCGGGGGTGCCGGGGTTACGCGCCGGTCGCCCTCGCGACGATCTCCTTCGCGATTGCATCTGGGACTTCCGCGTACGCGTGGAACTGCATGCTGTACGTGGCGCGCCCTTGGGTCCGCGACCGCAGGTCGGTAGCGTAGCCGAACATGTCGGCCAGCGGCACCAGGGCGCGGATGACCTGCGAGTTGCCCCGCTGGTCCATCCCCTCGACCCGTCCCCGGCGCGAGGAGAGGTCGCCGATCACGTCGCCCATGTAGTCGTCGGGCGTGACCACCTCGACGGCCATGACCGGCTCCAGCAGCACGGGGCTGGCGGCCCTCGCGGCCTTCTTCACGGCCATGGATCCGGCGATCTTGAAGGCCATCTCCGAGGAGTCGACGTCGTGGTAGGAGCCGTAGGTGAGCGTGACGCGCAGGTCCACCGCGGGGTAGCCGGCGAGCACGCCCGAGGTGAGGGCCTCCTGGATGCCGGCGTCGACCGCGGGGATGTACTCCTTCGGGATCACGCCGCCCGTGATGGCGTCGACGAACTCGTAGCCGCCGCCCGGGCCGAGCGGCTCGAGCGAGATGACCACGTGCCCGTACTGGCCGCGACCGCCGGTCTGGCGGACGTAGCGCTCCTCGATCTTGTCGACCTTCTTGCGGACCGTCTCGCGGTAGGCGACCTGGGGCTTGCCCACGTTCGCGTCGACGGAGAACTCGCGGAGCATGCGGTCGACGAGCACCTCGAGGTGCAGCTCGCCCATGCCCGAGATGACGGTCTGGCCGGTCTCCTCGTCGGAGCGGACCCGGAAGGTCGGGTCCTCCTCGGACAGCGAGAACAGCGCCTTGGAGAGCTTGTCCTGGTCGACCTTGGTCTTGGGCTCGACCGCGACGTGGATGACCGGCTCGGGGAACTCGAGGCTCTCGAGCTGGATCTTGTGGTCCGAGTCGCTCAGCGTGTCGCCGGTCGTCGTCTGCTTGAGCCCCACCGCGGCGATGATGTCGCCGGTGCGCACCACGTCGAGGTCGGCGCGGTTGTTCGCGTGCATCTGCAGCAGGCGCCCGAGGCGCTCCTTGCGGTCCTTCGTCGTGTTCGTCACCGTCGCGCCCTTCTCGAGCGTGCCCGAGTAGACGCGGAGGTACGTGAGCTTGCCGACATAGGGGTCGGTCATGATCTTGAACGCGAGCGCGCTGAACGGCTCGTCGTCCGAGGCCTTGCGCTCGAGCACCTCGTCCTTGCCCGGGACGGTGCCCGGCGTCGGGGGGACGTCGAGCGGGGACGGCAGGTAGTCGACGACGGCGTCGAGCATCGGCTGGACGCCCTTGTTCTTGAAGGCGCTGCCGCAGAGGATCGGCACGCAGGCGGACGCGAGGGTCCCGGCCCGCAGCGCGCGGCGCAGGTCGTCCTTGGTGATCTCCTCCTCGGCGAGGTACTTCTCCATGACGGTGTCGTCGAAGTTGCTGAGGACGTCGATCAGCTGGTGGCGGGCGTCCTCCGCCTCGAGGATCAGGTTCTCGGGGATCGGCTCGTCGATCCACTCCTCGCCCATGCCCTCGTCCCAGACCTTGGCGGTCATGGCGAGCAGGTCGACAACGCCGCGGAAGTCGGATTCCGCCCCGATCGGGAGCTGGATGACGGCGGGCAGGCAGTCGAGTCGGTCCTTGATCATCTCGACGCACCGCTCGAAGTTGGCGCCGACCCGGTCCATCTTGTTCACGAAGCAGATCCGGGGGACCTCGTACTTGTTCGCCTGGCGCCAGACAGTCTCGGTCTGGGGCTCCACGCCGGCGACCGCGTCGAACACCGCGACCGCGCCGTCGAGCACGCGCAGCGAACGCTCCACCTCGACGGTGAAGTCGACGTGGCCGGGCGTGTCGATGATGTTGATCAGGTGGTTGTCCCAGTGGCAGGTGGTCGCCGCGGAGGTGATGGTGATCCCGCGCTCCTGCTCCTGGACCATCCAGTCCATGGTCGCGGCACCCTCGTGGACCTCGCCGATCTTGTAGTTGCGGCCCGTGTAGTACAGGATCCGCTCGGTCGTCGTCGTCTTGCCCGCGTCGATGTGGGCCATGATCCCGATGTTGCGGATCTTCTCAAGCGGGAATTCCCGCGGCGTGGAGTCGGCCATAGATAGTTTCTGTTTGTTGGACTTACGGGGGGTGTTGGTCCATCTACGCGACTGCTCGGCGCTGGGTGAGTGGTCGAGCGTCGGCCCGCCATGATCGTCTACCAGCGGTAGTGCGCGAAGGCCTTGTTGGACTCGGCCATCTTGTGCATGTCCTCGCGGCGCTTCGCCGCGGCTCCAATGCCATTGCTCGGCGTCGAGGATCTCGTTCGCCAGGCGGTCGGCCATCGTCTTCTCGCGCCGGGCCTTGGCGTAGCCGGTCAGCCAGCGGATGGCGAGCGTTGTCGCCCTGCGGGGACGGACGTCGACGGGGACCTGGTAGGTCGCGCCTCCGACTCGGCGGCTGCGGACCTCGAGTTCGGGGCGGACGTTCTCGACGGCGCGCTTCAGCACGGCGACGGGGTCGGACTCGGTCTTGGCGGCAACCTGCTCCAGGGCGGAGTAGACGATGCGCTCGGCGACGGTGCGCTTGCCGCGCTGGAGGACCTTGTTGATCACCTGGGTCACGAGGACCGAGCGGTAGACGGGGTCTGGCGCGAGTTCGCGCCTCGGGGCGGGACCATTGCGGGGCATCAGGACTCTTTCTTGGCGCCGTAGCGGCTACGGGCCTGCTTGCGGTCGCGCACGCCCGAGGTGTCGAGGGCGCCGCGGATGATCTTGTAGCGGACGCCGGGGAGGTCGCGGACTCGGCCGCCGCGCACGAGCACGATCGAGTGCTCCTGGAGGTTGTGGCCGACGCCGGGGATGTACGCGGTGATCTCGACGCCGCTCGTCAGGCGCACTCGGGCGACCTTGCGGAGGGCCGAGTTCGGCTTCTTGGGCGTGACGGTGTGGACGCGCGTGCAGACGCCCCGACGCTGCGGGGCACCCTTCAGCGCGGGGGTCTTGGTCTTGGAACTCTTGTCCTGCCGACCCTTCCGGACCAGCTGGGCGATCGTGGGCACGCGCTACCTCTCGATGGATCGAATACGAAGCGGCCGGGAACCGGCTCGCGGACAGGTCACTCTAGGCGTCGCACGCATGCAGCGTCCAGCCGCCCCTTGGGCGGAGCGGGCCCGGGTCATGCCCGGGCCTCCGCGCCGCCGCCGAAGCCGTCCTCCTCCGTGGGCGCGTCGCCGAGCCACTGCGCGTCGATGTCGCTGACGGGCTCGTCGGGGATGCCCTCGGTGTTGACGTCGCGCAGCCACGCCGCGAGGTCCTCGTCCTCGTCGCCGGCGCGGAACGATGCCCAATCGGGCACCTGCACCGCGTCGGGCATGTCGAGGCGGATCTTGCTGTAGAAGTCCATGCCCGACCCGGCGGGGATGAGCTTGCCGATGATGATGTTCTCCTTCAGCCCGAGGAGGTCGTCGCTCTTGCCGTCGATCGCGGCCTCGGTCAGGACTCGCGTCGTCTCCTGGAAGGAGGCGGCGGAGAGCCAGCTGTCCGTGGCGAGCGACGCCTTGGTGATCCCCATCAGCATCGGACGGGCCTCGGCGGGGCGCCTGCCCTCCGCGATGAGCTCGCGGTTGCCGTCGCTGAAGCGCTGGGAGTCGACCTGCTGGCCCGGCAGGTACGTGGAGTCCCCCGGGTCGGCCACGAGGTAGCGGCGCAGCATCTGGCGGACGATCAGCTCGATGTGCTTGTCGTGGATCGACACGCCCTGGTCGCGGTAGACCTTCTGGACCTCCTCGACGAGGTACTGCTGCGTCTCGCGCAGCCCCTTGACCTCCAAGAGCTCCTTCGGGTCCTTCGGTCCCTCGACGAGCGCGTCGCCTGCCTCGACCTCCTGGCCGTCGGCGACGACGAGGTGCGACCGGGTCGGGATGTCCTCCTCCTGGTACGTGCCGTCGTCGGCGACGACGCTGACCTTGCGGCCACCCTCGACGTCCTCGATCCGCACGACACCGTGGTGCCGCGCGAGCCTCGCTGCGCCCTTCGGCGTGCGCGCCTCGAACAGCTCGACGACGCGGGGAAGCCCGTGGGTGATGTCCGACTCGGCCACGCCACCGGCGTGGAACGTACGCATCGTCAGCTGCGTCCCGGGCTCGCCGATCGACTGCGCGGCGATGACGCCGACGGCCTCGCCGAGCTCGATGAGCTTGCCGGTCGCGAGCGACTGCCCGTAGCACTGGGCGCAGACGCCGTGCTCTGCCTCGCAGGTCAGCGCGGAGCGGACCCTGATCCGATCCACGGCGGGATCGTCACGGAACTGGCCGACGAGCTCGTCGCTCAGCATGATCCCCGGCTCGATGACCGTGCCGTCCGACATGGTGACCGGCTCCACGAGGATGCGCCCGTAGGCACGGGTCTCGAGGTAGGCGCGGCGGCCGGCGGTGTCCTGCTCGATCTCGTCGAGCCAGATGCCACGGACGGATCCGCAGTCGTCCTCCTTGACGATGAGCTCCTGGGCGACGTCGACGAGACGGCGCGTGAGGTAGCCGGAGTCGGCGGTGCGCAGCGCGGTGTCCGCCAGACCCTTCCTCGTGCCGTGCGTCGAGATGAAGTACTCCAGCACGCTCAGGCCCTCGCGGAACGAGGACTTGATCGGGCGGGGGATCATCTCACCACGCGGGTTCGAGACGAGGCCCTTCATGCCGGCGATCTGGCGGATCTGCTGGGAGTTACCTCTCGCGCCCGAGTCCACCATCATCTCGATGGGGTTGAACTTGAGCGAGGCGAGGGTCGCCTCGAGCGCGCGGCCGACCTCCGAGTTGGCGGACGTCCAGATCTCGACTTCCTTCTGGCGGCGCTCCTCGTCGGTGATGATGCCGCGCTTGTACTGGGCCTCGGCCTTCTCAGCCTCGTGCTCGTAGCGGTCGAGGATCTCCTGCTTGGAGGGAGGCACCACGACGTCGTCGATCGAGATCGTGAGACCCGACTGGCTCGCGTAGCGGAAGCCGAGGGCCTTGATCCGGTCGAGGCTCGCCGCGACGTCCTGCTTGCCCCACTGCGAGGAGATCTCCTCGACCAGTGTGCCGATCGGCGTCGCACGGCGGCCGACGAGGCCGTTCACGAAGCGGAAGCCCTCGGGGAGCGTCTCGTTGAACAGGAGACGGCCCGGCGTCGTGATCACGACCCGGTTCCCCATCTCGTCCTCCTCGATGCCCGCGAGCTCGAGCCTGCGGTTGATGATCGAACCCGACTGGGCACGGACCTCGATGAGCTCGTGGAGCTTCATCTCCCCGGCGTCCAGCGCGGCGACCACCTCGTAGATCCGGCGGAACGGGCGCGGCGTGGCGCCCGGGTTGCTCGGGTCCAGCGTGAGGTAGTACGCGCCGAACACCATGTCCTGGCTCGGCACCGTGATCGGCCGTCCCGTGGCCGGCGACAGGATGTTGTTCGCCGACAGCATGAGCACGCGGGCCTCCGCCTGCGCCTCCGCGCTGAGCGGGACATGCACGGCCATCTGGTCGCCGTCGAAGTCGGCGTTGAACGCCGCGCACACGAGCGGGTGGACCTGGATCGCCTTGCCCTCGACCAGCACAGGCTCGAATGCCTGGATGCCGAGTCGGTGGAGCGTCGGGGCGCGGTTGAGGAGCACCGGGTGCTCGCGGATCACGCCCTCGAGCACGTCCCAGACCTGGGGCTTGCGGCGCTCGACCATCCGCTTGGCGGACTTTATGTTCTGGGCGACCTCGGTCTCGACGAGCCGCTTCATGACGAAGGGCTTGAACAGCTCGAGGGCCATGAGCTTCGGCAGGCCGCACTGGTGCAGCTTGAGCGTCGGGCCCACCACGATGACCGAGCGGCCCGAGTAGTCGACGCGCTTGCCGAGCAGGTTCTGGCGGAACCGGCCCTGCTTGCCCTTCAGCATGTCGCTGAGGCTCTTGAGGGGCCGGTTGCCCGGTCCGGTGACCGGTCGCCCGCGACGGCCGTTGTCGAACAGCGCGTCGACGGCCTCCTGGAGCATCCGCTTCTCGTTGTTCACGATGATGTCGGGCGCCTGCAGGTCGAGCAGCCGCTTGAGGCGGTTGTTCCGGTTGATCACGCGGCGGTAGAGGTCGTTGAGGTCCGACGTCGCGAACCGGCCACCGTCGAGCTGCACCATCGGGCGCAGGTCCGGGGGGATCACGGGGACCGCGGTGAGCACCATCGCGCGCGGGTCGTTCTCACGCCTGCCGTGCTCGTCGCGCCGGTTGAACGACTTGACGATGCTGAGGCGCTTGATCGCCTTCTGGCGGCGCTGGGCAGACAGGGGCTTGCGGCCGTCCGATGCCTCGATCGCCTCGCGGAGCTTGACCTCCTCGACGTCGAGGTCGATGCGGTCGAGCAGGGCCAGGATCGTCTCGGCGCCCATCCCGCCCTCGAAGTACTCCTCGTAGCGGAACGCCATCTCGCGCCACAGGGTCTCGTCCTCGACGATCTTGCGGGCGTGCAGGCTCTTGAACTCGTCGAACGCGCGCTGCGCGACCTCGGCGTCCTCCGCCCCGCGGGCGCGGATCGACTCGATGTCCTTCTCGGCGGCGCGCTGGCGCGCGCGGGTGTCCGCGTCCTTCGCGCCCTGGCCCTCGAGCTCGAGCAGCTCGCGCTCGAGGTCCTTCAGCCGGCGGTCCTCCTCGCGGTCGGTGTTCGCCTTGATCTCGGCGAGCTCCTCGGCGAGGGCGGCCTGCAGCTCAGGCAGGTCCTCATGGCGCTTCTCCTCGTCCACGTAGGTGACGAGGTTCGCGGCGAAGTAGATCACCTTCTCGAGCTGCTTGGCCTTCAGCTCCTCCTTGGGCTCCGTGCCCATGAGGAGGTACGCGAGCCACGAGCGCGTCCCGCGCAGGTACCAGATGTGCACGACGGGCGCCGCCAGCTGGATGTGGCCCATGCGCTCGCGGCGGACCTTGGAGCGCGTGACCTCGACGCCGCAGCGCTCGCAGATGATGCCCTTGAACCGGACGCGCTTGTACTTGCCGCAGTAGCACTCCCAGTCCTTGGTCGGCCCGAAGATCTTCTCGCAGAACAGGCCGTCCTTCTCGGGACGCAGCGTGCGGTAGTTGATCGTCTCGGGCTTCTTCACCTCGCCGTTCGACCAACCCTGGATGTCGTCGGCCGTTGCGAGCCCGATCCGAAGCTCGTTGAAGGCATTGACGTCGATGGGGCTCATCGAAGGCTCCTCTCCGCGGCGCGCCGCGCGTCTTCTTCGTCCGAACCGCGTTCGGGCCGGCTGATGTCGATGCCGAGCTCCTCGGCCGTGCGGAACACGTCCTCGTCGATCTCCGCGAGCTCGATCTGGTGGCCGTCCAGGGACAGCACCTCGACGTCGAGGCAGAGCGACTGCATCTCCTTGATGAGCACCTTGAAGCTCTCGGGGATCCCGGGCTGCGGGATGTTCGAGCCCTTCACGATCGCCTCGTACACCTTCACGCGGCCGAGGACGTCGTCGGACTTGATGGTGAGCAGCTCCTGCAGGGCGTAGGCGGCGCCGTAGGCCTCGAGGGCCCACACCTCCATCTCGCCGAACCGCTGCCCGCCGAACTGGGCCTTGCCGCCCAGGGGCTGCTGCGTGATCATCGAGTACGGGCCCGTCGAGCGCGCGTGGATCTTGTCGTCCACCATGTGCGCGAGCTTGAGCATGTACACGAAGCCGACCGAGATCGGGCTGTCGTAGGGGTCGCCCGTGCGACCGTTGTACAGGGTGACCTTGCCGGAGTCCTGCATCAGGACCTCGTCGGTCGAGCTGTCCGAGTTGATCTCGCGGAAGATCTGCTTGATCGTCGGGTGCTTCGAGCCTGCGGCGCCCTGTTCGTCCCAGTGCGCGCCGTCGAACGCTGGCGTCGAGACCCAGACGGCGGGCTCGGTGCGCGGCCGCGTCTTGCGCGCGACGCCGTCGTTGGCGCCCGACGTGCCCACGCCCTGGTTGACCTCGATGCCGTGCCACCCGTAGCGGGCCGCGTAGCCGAGGTGGGACTCGAGGACCTGTCCGACGTTCATCCGGCTCGGCACGCCGAGCGGGCTGAGGATGATGTCGACGGGCGTCCCGTCCGCGAGGAACGGCATGTCCTCGACCGGGAGGATCTTCGAGATGACGCCCTTGTTGCCGTGGCGTCCGGCGAGCTTGTCGCCCTCGGAGATCTTGCGCTTCTGGGCCACGTACACGCGGACCAGCTCGTTGACGCCCGGCGGCAGCTCGTGGCTGTCGTCGCGGGAGAACACTTTGACGTCGATGACCTTGCCGTCCTCGCCGTGGGGGACCTTGAGCGACGTGTCGCGGACCTCGCGCGCCTTCTCGCCGAAGATGGCCCGGAGCAGCCGCTCCTCGGGGGTCTGCTCGGTCTCGCCCTTCGGGGTGACCTTTCCGACGAGCACGTCGCCGGGGCCGACCTCGGCACCGATGCGGATGATCCCGCGGTCGTCGAGGTCCGCGAGGATCTCGTCGGCCAGGTTCGGGATGTCGCGGGTGATCTCCTCGGCGCCCAGCTTGGTGTCGCGGGCGTCGATCTCGTACTCCTTGACGTGGATCGAGGTCAGCACGTCGTCGCGCACGAGGCGCTCGGACAGGATGATCGCGTCCTCGTAGTTGTAGCCCTCCCACGGCATGAACGCGACGAGCAGGTTCTTGCCGATCGCGAGCTCCCCGTTGTGCGTGGCGGGACCGTCGGCCAGCAGGTCGCCGGTCTCGACGACGTCGCCCTCGTTGACGAGCGTCTTCTGGTTGATGCTCGTGTCCTGGTTGGAGCGGCGGAACTTGTTCAGCATGTAGGTCTTCTTGCCGAGCACGCTCCCGCCCGCCTTGTAGTCGACGGTGATCCGGTCGCCGGACACCTCGACCACGGTGCCTGGGGCCTCGGCGGAGATGACGTCGCCCGCGTCGCGCGCGGCGCGAGCCTCGATGCCGGTGCCGACGTAGGGGGCCTCGGTGACAACCAGCGGCACCGCCTGCTTCTGCATGTTGGCGCCCATGAGCGCGCGGTTCGCGTCGTCGTGCTCGACGAAGGGGATCAGCGCGGTCGAGACCGAGATGATCTGCTTCGGGCTGACGTCCATGAGTTCGACGTCGGCGGCCGGCACGTAGTCGATCTCCGATGTCGTGCCGTACGACGTGTTCGCAGCGCCGACGCGGATGCCGGTGCCTTGCGGCCCGCGGCGGACGAGGACGCGGTCCTCGAGGATCTTGCCCTTCGCGTCGACGCGGGTGTTGGCCTGCGCGATGACGTAGGCCTCCTCCTCGTCCGCTGCGAGGTACACGATCTCGTCGGTGACCGACCCGTTCGTGACCTTGCGGTAGGGGGTCTCGATGAAGCCGTACTCGTTCACCCGTGCGTATGAGGCGAGGTACCCGATCAGGCCGATGTTCGGGCCCTCAGGCGTCTCGATCGGGCACATGCGGCCGTAGTGCGACGAGTGGACGTCACGGACCTCGAAGCCCGCGCGCTCACGCGAGAGGCCGCCTGGTCCGAGCGCGGACAGGCGGCGCTTGTGCGTCAGGCCGGACAGCGGGTTGTTCTGGTCCATGAACTGGCTCAGCTGGCTGGTCGCGAAGAACTCCTTCACGGCCGCGACGACCGGGCGGATGTTGATGAGCGACTGCGGCGTGATCGCCTCGACGTCCTGGGTGCTCATCCGCTCGCGCACGACGCGCTCCATGCGCGACAGACCGACGCGGATCTGGTTCTGGATCAGCTCGCCCACCGAGCGGATGCGTCGGTTCGCGAAGTGGTCCTGGTCGTCGATGCGGTAGCTCGACTCGGCATCGCTCATGTGCTTGGCGAGGTGCAGGAGGTACGTCACCGTGGCGAGCACCTCAGCCTTCGACAGCGTGCCCTGGCTCGCGCCGGGACGCTCGAGCTGGATTCCGAAGAGCTTCTCGATCTTGTCGATCTCCGGCCCGAGCTTGCGGTCGAGCTTGTACCGGCCGACCCTCGTCAGGTCGTACCGCTTGTCGGAGAAGAAGGCGCCCTCGAAGTACTGGCGCGCAGCCTCGACCGTCTGGACCTCGCCAGGACGGGCGCGCTTGTAGATCTCGAGGAGGGCCGCATCCTGCGTCGGGACCAGCGGCTGCTCCTTGGCCCACTGGGGCTCGAGGAAGTCGAAGTGGTCCACGAACTTGGCGAAGAAGGCGTCGTCGAACATCGGGGTCGAGGGCGCGAAGGAGCGTGAACATGCTGAGGCGGCGCTTGCGGGCGACGCGGCAGCCGGCGTTCACGTCCTTCGAGGGCTTGGCCTCGATGTCGACCTCGAGCCACTCCCCGCGGTACGGGTGGATGGTGCCCGTGAAGATGGTCTTGGCGTCCTTGCCGGGCTGGAAGATCACGCCCGGGGAACGGACGAGCTGGGAGACGACGACGCGCTCGGTTCCGTTGATGATGAAGGTCCCGCGGTCGGTCATCATCGGGAAGTCCCCCATGAAGACCGTCTGCTCCTTGATCTCACCGGTGTTCGCGTTGAGGAACTGCGCGCGCACGAAGATCGGCGCGGAGTAGTTCGTCGACTTCTCGCGGCACTCCTCGACCGTGAACTTCGGCACGCGGGCGCAGGTCCGGGTCCTCCGGGTCGAACTCGAGGCGAAGCTCGAGCTGGCCGGAGAAGTCCGTGATCGGGCTGATGTCCCGGAAGGCCTGGGCCAGACCGTGGTGCAAGAACGATTGGAAGCTGTCTCGCTGGATGGCGATCAGATCGGGCAAGGGCAGCGTTTCGTCGAAGTCTGCGAACGAGAAGCGCTCGGGGCTACTGGACCGTGCGGGCAACGGCCTACTCCTCTACGTGGTGGTGGACAGGTACGGCAGGACTAAGGGTCAGCGGGTGGAACCGGGCACTAGGGCGTGAAATACCCCGACGCAAGGACGTGACGGGAGACACAGGAGGACCACGGCAGTTCGGATGCTAGCGGTTCCACGGGGTCGACACAACCCCACCTGCTGTTGCAGGCGCCCCGGGGCAACACCCGTGCTGGGCGGCACCCTAGAGACCCCGTGGCTCCGGGTCAAGCACCCCTTGGCGCCCCCGGCCCGAAGGCCGGGGGCTAGGGGGTCCCCCTCCCGGCCGTTACTTGAGTTCGACGGTGGCGCCGGCGCCCTCGAGGGCGGCCTTCGCCTTCTCGGCGTCGTCCTTCGACACCTTCTCGAGCACTGGCTTCGGTGCCCCGTCGACGAGGTCCTTCGCCTCCTTCAGCCCAAGGCTGGTCAGCGAACGCACCTCCTTGATGACCTGGATCTTCTTGTCGCCCGCGGCGGTCAGGATCACGTCGAAGTCGCTCTTGGCCTCTTCGCCGGCTCCACCTGCATCGCCTGCACCACCAGCAGCCGGTGCCGCTGCCACGGCCACGGGGGCCGCCGCTGTGACGCCGAAGCGCTCCTCGAACTCCTTCAGAAGCTCACTGAGCTCCAGAACTGACAACTCGGAGATCCCATCGAGGATCTGCTCCTTGGTAATTGTTCCAGCCATGTTGGTGGCCTTCCTTTCTTGCTTGATCGTTGCGGATTGGGTCGGTTACTCGGCTGCCGGTGAATCTGGTCGGCTGGAGCCTCAGCAGCAGCCTCGGCGGAGCCTCTTCAGCAGCAGCCTCGGCGGGAGCCTCTTCAGCAGCAGCCTCGGCGGGAGCCTCTTCAGCGGCGGCCTCGGCGGGAGCCTCTTCAGCAGCAGCCTCGGCGGGAGCCTCTTCAGCGGCGGCCTCCTCTGCCGGTGCCCCGCCCTTCGAATCCAGCAGGGCCTGCAGGCCGTATGCGAAGTTCTGGGGCACTGCCTTGAGGAGCCCCGCCATCTGGCGCATCGGTGCCGCGAGGGCCCCCGCGAACTGGGCGAGGAGCACGTCACGGCTCGGCAGGTCGGCAAGTGCGCCGAGCTCCCGTGTCCCGATCAGCTTCCCGTCGAGCACGCCACCCTTGAGGATGAGGGCCGGGGCGCCCTTCGCGAAATCGCGGAGAGCCTTGGCCACGGCGGAGACGTCACCATCGACGAACGCGATGGCGGTCGGGCCGACGAGGAGCTCGTTCAGCGGCTCGTAGTTGGAACCGGAGATCGCCCGGCGGACCAGGGTGTTCTTGAAGACCTTGTAGTCGCCGCCCACGGTACGCAGAGTGCGGCGAAGCGATGCCATCTCGGCGACGGTCAGCCCGCGGTACTCCGTGACGAGCGTCGCGGTCGACCCATCGATCTTGGCCTTGACGACCTCGATCTTCTCGACCTTGTCTGCGCGAGCCTTGTTCATCAGTCCTCCGCCGGGGTGCCTGCCCGGAAACAGGGCCGAAGGCACCGGCGCGCGAGGCGGAACCTCTCGCAGCCACCTCGTCAGGCTGGCCCTGGGGCCAATTGAGCGGTTGCCCGCACCGGATGTCTTCGGCGTTGTCGCGTACGTTGTCGCAGTCGAAACCGCGAACTGGGAGAATCTACTACAGGCCCGGGAGCCTCACAAGAGCGTCAGGCGCTCGCGAGCTCCTCGTCCACCTCTCGGGCGCGGGCCGGGTCGATCTTGACGCCGGGGCCCATGGTCGACGAGATCGTCACCGAGACCACGTAGCGGCCCTTCGCGGCCGACGGCTTGGCTCGGTGCAGCTCTTCGGTCACCGCGTGGATATTGCGGATGAGGTCCGCGCGGTCGAAGGAGACCTTGCCCACGCGAAGGTGGACGTTGCCGACCTTGTCCGTGCGGTACTCCACGCGGCCCGCCTTGAACTCAGCGACCGCCTTACCCACGTCGGTGGTGACGGTCCCCGTCTTCGGGTTCGGCATCAGGCCGCGCGGGCCGAGGACGCGGCCGAGCGTGCCGACCTGGCCCATCAGGTCCGGCGTGGAGATGGCCACGTCGAAGTCCAAGAACCCCTCCTTGACCTTCGCCACGAGGTCATCGGCTCCGACGACGTCGGCGCCCGCCTCGCGGGCCTCGGTCGCAGCCTCGCCGGCGGCGAACGCCACGACGCGGACGGTCCGGCCGGTCCCCGCGGGCAGGGACAGGGTGCCGCGGACGATCTGGTCCGCCTTGCGGGGGTCGACGCCGAGCCTGACCGCCAGCTCGACGGTCTCGTCGAACTTGGCCGTCGACAGGGCCTTGACCCGGTCGACCGCGTCGGCGACGCCGAACAGTTCCTCGCGGTTCACCTGGGTGGAGGCCGCCTCATATCGCTTCGAGTGCTTCATCTCTGGCTCCTTCAGCCCACGACCGTGATGCCCATGGAGCGGGCAGTGCCCGCCACCTGGAGCTTGGCCATGTCGAGGTCGTCGGTGTTGAGGTCGACGAGCTTGATCTTTGCAATCTCTTCGACCTGGTCCTGGGTGACCTGCGCCACCGTCTCGCGACCGGCCAGGCTCGCGCCCTTCTCGACGCCGGCGGCCTGGCGCAGGAGCACCGGGGTCGGCGGGGTCTTGAGGACGAAGGTGAACGACCGGTCCTCGTAGATCGAGATCTCAACGGGAACCACGGTCCCTCGCTGGGACTCGGTGGCCGCGTTGTACTGCTTGCAGAACTCCATGGTCTGGATCCCGTGCGGCCCAAGGGCGGTGCCGACCGGCGGCGCGGGGGTGGCTCCCCCGGCCTCGAGCTGGATCTTGACGATGGCGACGACCTTCTTGGGCGCCATGAGTGTTCCTCTCTTCCTAGAGCTTCGCGACTTGGCTGAAGTCGAGCTCGACCGGGGTCTCGCGACCGAAGATGTCGACGAGGACCTTGACCTTGAGCTGGTCCTCGTTGATCTCGGCGATGTGACCCGGGAAGTCCGCGAACGGGCCTTCCTTGATCCGCACCGTCTCGTTGAGCTCGAACTCGTGTGTGGGGCTCTTGCGCTTGGTCGGCGACTCGACACCCTCGACCTTCACGTGGAGGATCCCCTCGACCTCGCGCCTGCTGAGCGGGGTCGGCTTCGACGCGGAACCGACGAATCCGGTGACCCCGGGGGTCGACCGGATCGCGAACCAGACATCGTCCGAGGGGTTGCAGCGGACGAGCAGGTACCCGGGGAAGACCTTCTTCGAGACGGTGACCTTCTTGCCGTTCTTGAACTCGACCACGTCCTCCATGGGGACGACGATCTCGTGGATCCGGTCGCCGAGCTCGCGGGCCTTCACGATGTTCTCGAGGTTGCCCTTCACCTTGTTCTCGTAGCCGGAGTAGGTGTGGACCACGTACCACCGGCCGGGCCGGTCGAACGGACTCTCGACCTTGACGACTTCCTCGTCCTCGTCGCCGAACTCGTCCTCGAGCTCCGAGACGACATCTGCGGCTGCATCGTCGGCCACAACGACCTCGTCGACCACGACCTCCCCGACGACGTCGCCGGCAGCATCGACCTCGTCGATGACCTCCACGATCTCGATGATCTCTACTGGGTGGTCCTGGGTGGTCATGGGTGTGTCACTCATTTGGTGAAGAGCCACAGGATGGCTTTCGAGAAGGAATAGTTGAGCCCGAAGATGAAGGTGATCATCAGGATCAGGACGGTGCCGACGATGGCGGTGTAGTTCTTGACCTCCGGGCGCGTCGGCCAGTTGACCTGACGCATCTCGTCCCGCACCTCGCGGAAGTACTGGCGGACCCCGGTGCGCTCGCGCTTGCGATGCTGGACCTGCTGCGCCGAGGCGCGCTTGGACGTCGGGGCGCCATCGGCTCCCACCTGCCCCTGCTTCTGCATCTTGCGCTTGGTCTCGCGGTTCACTTTTCTCCGGCTTTCGATGCGCTCACGAGCAGGGCAGGAGGGACTTGAACCCCCAACCGCCGGTTTTGGAGACCGGTGCTCTACCAGTTGAGCTACTGCCCTTGGCCTCCCGTCAAGCGGGCGCTCAACGGGCGAAGTGCGATGCTAGCACTTCGGACCCCCGTGGCTCAGCGGGTCTCCTTGTGCATGGTGTGCTTGCGGTCCCACCGGCAGAACTTCTTCATCTCGATGCGCTCGCGGTCGTTGACCTTGTTCTTCATCGTGATGTAGTTCCTGCGCTTGCAGTCCTCGCAGGCCAGGGTGACCTGGACCCGCTTCTCGTTCTTAGCCACGTGATCTCCTTTACCATCAGGGCCTACGCCCAGTAGCGGCGGCGGGACTCGAACCCGCGACAACACGATTATGAGCCGTGTGCTCTAACCAACTGAGCTACGCCGCCGAGCCCTCTGTCAGGATTGAACTGACGACCCCCTCCTTACCATGGAGGTGCTCTACCACTGAGCTAAGAGGGCGGGACCGGCTGGTCGCCGGGTCGGAAGCATAGTGCGGTCCCCCCATGGACCGCGATGCGGGCCCGGCTCGGTACCATCGCGCAGTGCACACCCGCCAAGTGGAACCGGGCGATGCGGCGGCCCTCCTCGAGATCTACAACCCCGAGGTGACCCAGGAGGCCGTGTCCTTCGACATCTACGAGCGGACCCTCGAGGACCAGGTTGCGTGGATCGAGGAGCATCGGGGACCCCACCCGGCGATCGTGGCGGTGGGCGACGACGCGGCGCTCGGATCCGTCGGGGCCTCGGGTGAGCCGATCCTCGGCTTCGCGTCGGTCAGCCCGTTCCGCGAGCGCGCCGCCTACGCCACGACGGTCGAGGACTCGGTCTACGTGCACCGCGAGGCTCGCGGCAAGGGGATCGGCCTCCTCCTGCTCGAGGACCTGCTCGTCGTGGCCCGCCACGCGGGGTTCCACTCGGTCATCGGGCGGATCGTCGGCCACAACGAGACGTCGATCAGGCTCCACGCGCGGTGCGGGTTCGAACTGGTGGGCGTCGAGCGGGAGGTCGGCCGCAAGCACGGCAGGTGGCTCGACGTCGTCGAGATGCAGCGACTGCTCTGACTCAGGCCGGCAAGAGCGCGGTCCGGGGCCGCCCGTAGGTGGTCCACCGCCCCATGGGCGCGAGGAGCACGGCCCAGAGCACCAGCAGCACCGCCGCCGTCTCGATCATCGGAGCGTGCACGATGCCCGAGAGCAGCTCGCGCCCGCCGGGGAGCCCCACGAACGGGGAGACGACCGAGAGCACGATCATCCAGGTCCGGAGCCTGCCGACTGCCACGGGGGCGAGCAGGACGAGGCCCCAGGTGAGGTACCAGGGCTGGACGACGGGGCCGAGCAGCACGATGGCCAGCATCGAGAGCCCAAGGGCCTTCAGCCAGCCCAGCCGGTCGGCGTTGAAGAGCAGCCAGATGATGAGGATCCCGGCGGCGAGGAGCCCGATCCCCCGGGTCAGCTCGATCGCCGAGCCCGACGCGACGTGGAACCCGACCAGCCGGCACATCCACGCGAGCAGCATCCCGAGGCCGGTCGCCGGCGCCTCCCAGCTGCGCACGGTGCCGGGGGTCGCGAGGTTCGCGACCCACCCGAACCCGAGTCCCGAGATCATGGTGAGCACGCCGAGCACCGCGCCGCCAACGAGGCCCGCGACGGCGAGGGGGCGCAGTCGCTGGCGGACCGGCAGGTTTGGCCCGAGCCACTCCCAGGCGATGTACACGATCCCGAGCGCCGCCGGCGCCTTGATCGAGGCCGCCATCGCGCAGACGACGATCCCCCAGACGGGGTGCTTCTTCATCGCGAGGGCGAGCCCCGCGACGAGCAGCGCCACCATCAGGCCGTCATTGTGGGCGCCGCCGATGATCGTCAGCACGACGAGCGGATTGAGCAGTCCCATCACGAAGGCGTAGCCGGGGTCGTAGCCGAGGGACCTCGCGAGCATCGGGAGCGTCCAGGCGAGCAGTGCGACCGCGGCGACCTCGAGCAGGCGCAGGCCGATGACCGTCACCATCTGGTTGTGGCCCGAGAGCTGGACGATCCAGCCGTCGAGCGAGAGGAAGAGCGGTCCGTAGGGGGCGGGGACGTTGGACCAGAGTGAGTCGACGGGTGCGACGTACGGTCCCGACCCGAGCGTGGCGGGGCCGTAGCGGTACGGGTTGATGTGCCGCGTGACCATCTCGCCCTGGGCGGCGTAGCTGAACACGTCGCGGCTCAGGATCGGCGCGATGACGAGCATGGGGAGCGTCCAGAGCGCAAGGGTCCATACGAGCTTCGAGATGGGCGCCCCGGGGTGGGCGAGCACGACGTCGCTCAGCCGGATCCACACGCGCATCAGCGCGACGATGCCCCCGTAGACGAGCACCAGGCCGAACAGGATCGTCGTCGAGTTGACGGGGGCGAACGACGCCACGTTGTGCGTCGGGACGCCGAAGAACCACGTGTTCGGCATCTCGAGCTTGAACGGCGAATCCGAGAAGCTGCTGCCGACGGCGATCGCGACGAGGGCGGCGAAACCGAGGAGCGCGGGCTGCCAGAGGAACCCCCATCCCGGGAACGGCGTGGACGGCGTCTTCGCGCGGGTCGCCAGCAGCGCGGCCACCCTCGCACGCGCTGTCGCGAGCGCGGGGACTGCCCGCTGGCTCGCCGACTCGGCTGGGGCGCTTGTCTCGATGTGGTCGGTCGTCACTGGTTTTGGGGAGGCGGAGGGCAGCGCCTTCGCTTCGTCACGACAGTACCAAATCGCCTGCTCGAGGCGCCGGTCCGTCGCGGGGGGCACTGCGGTGGCAGCGCCCCCCACTGACGGCCTGGTGGGCCGGGAGGGATTTGAACCCCCGTAGGCTGAGCCGTCTGGTTTACAGCCAGATCCCTTTGGCCACTCGGGCACCGACCCGGCGGGAATCCTAGTGCGGCGGACCCTGCGCCACGGAGGGCGCCCCGGGTCTACGATCCTCGCGTGCCCACCTTCGACATCGTCTCCGAGCTGGACCTCCAGGAGGTCCGCAACGCCGTGGACCAGGCCAACCGCGAGGCGACCACCCGCTTCGACTTCAAGAACACCGATTCGAAGATCGAGTTCTCGGAGAAGGAGTTGGTCCTGACCTCCTCGACCGAGGACCGCCTGCGCGCGCTCTACCAGGTGCTCGAGGAGAAGCTCGTCCGCCGCGAGATCTCCCTCAAGTCGCTCGATCCGCAGAAGATCGAGGAGGCGTCACGGGGCAGCGCGCGCCAGCATGTCGGGCTCAAGGCGGGGATCTCCCAGGAGGTCGGCAAGTCGATCAACCGGCTCGTGAAGGACCTCGGGCTGAAGGGCGTCTCGTCCTCGATCCAGGGCGATCAGGTCCGCGTCAGCGGGAAGAAGCGCGACGACCTCCAGGCGGTCATCGCGGGATGCAGGGAGGCCGACCTCGGCGTGCCCCTGCAGTTCGTCAACTTCCGGGACTAGTCCTCGATCCGGTGGGCGAACTCCTCCTCGGTGAGGTGCTCGTCGACCTCCTCGAGCTCCGAGACGTGGAAGATCCTGTTGAAGACCATCAGCTTCGCCACCCAGAAGATCGCGAAGCTGATGAAGTTCGCCGCCATCACGACGAGCAGGTTGACCAGGTGGGGGAACGAGTGGGAGTTGACGAAGTGCTTCGCAAACAGCGAGCCGAAGAAGGAGAACGCGATGCCCAGGACCGCCAGTGTCCAGAAGGGGATGATCTCCTTGAAGAGGTGGCTCCTGCCCGACTTGCCCCACGTCCAGTTCCGGTTCAGGTAGTACGAGGGGACCGTGGCGATCGCGTTCGCAGTGATGGTCGAGGCGACGATGCCCATGAGGTGGATGCCGTAGAAGACGATGATGAAGCCCTGCGAGACGACCGTCGAGATGACCGAGACCGACGTGTAGCGGATGAGCTTCCTGCCCTCATGGGTCCTCGACCACGCGATGATCTGGTCGACCCGATCGTGCATCGCAACAGCCTACTGACCCGGGTGCGATCCGAGTAGCGCGCCCATCCGTCCGGTGGTGGCGACGCTGCGGAAATCGAGCGCCGAGCGCTTGAGCCGCCGCTCGAAGGTGGTGCGGTCGCAGGACGCGAGCCCGAAGTGCTGCGAGTAGCCGTGCGTCCACTCGAAGTTGTCGAGGAGAGTCCAGTAGAAGAATCCCCGCACGTCGATCCCGTCGTCGATGCATCCCGAGACGCCTTCCAAGGCGACTCTCAGGAACTCCGTGCGCTCCGCGTCGTCGTCGGTCGAGACCCCCGTCTCGGTGACCACGATGGGCAGGCCGGTGGCCTCCGCGGCGCGACGCACGGTGTGGCCGGCCACCTCTGGCCGGAACTCGTAGCCCATCTTCGTCCTGCGGGATCCCTCGGGAATGTCGAGGGGCCCATCGGGTCCGAACCGCAGGCGCGTGTAGCACTGGACGCCGAGGAAGTCGTCCCCCGCGGTGGATCGCAGATAGGCGTCCTCGAGGTGCTCGATCGCCTCGGCCAGCTGCGCCTCGCCGCCGGCCTCTGCCTCCATCTCGGTCATCGAGAGCGTGAACCCCACCGGGTACGACCCGCGCCCGGCTCGCAGCGCCCCGGACATCTCGCGGTGACACGCCCGCATCGTCTCGTTGACGGCCTCGAACCTCGCGCGGTCGCTCGCACCGGGCGGGAAGGCGCCGAGCAGGTATCCCATGAGCGCGACGATGTTGGGCTCGTTGACCGTGCACGCGATCCCGATCACGTCGCCGAGCGCCTCGCCCACGCGCTGGGCGTACGAGCCCATGCGGCCGGCGACTTCGGGCGACTCGAATCCGCCGCGGTCCGCCATCCACTGCGGCAGCGTGAAGTGGTGCAGGGTCACGACGGGGACGAGGCCGCGCTCGAGGCAGCCCTCCGTCAGCCGGCGGTAGTGATCGAGCGCCGCGACCGAGAACTCACCGGGTGCCGGCTCGATCCTCGCCCACTCCACCGAGAACCGGTAGCTGTTGAGTCCGATCGCGCGGACGAGATCGAGGTCCTCCTCCCACCGGTGCCACGAGTCGCATGCGTCGCCGCTGGATTCGAGGCACCCGCTTCCCTCGCGATGCTCGAACGTCCACCAGTCCGCGTTCGTGTTGGACCCCTCGACCTGGTGGGCGGCAGACGCTGTGCCGAAGAGGAAGCCGGTGGGGAACCTGCCGGTTCTCGCATCCATGGTCGCCCAACCTAGACGGCGCGCCTGATCCGGCATGGAACAATGGGTGCGTGAACGACCTCGAGGAGCTGATCGCGCTGCTCGACCTCGAGCAGATCGAGGTGAACATCTTCCGGGGCACCCAGCCGCTCAACGAGTCCCGCCAGCGAGTCTTCGGCGGCCAGGTCGCCGCGCAGGCGCTCGCCGCCGCCGGACGCACGGTGGACGTCGGCGACGTGCACTCACTGCACTCCTACTTCCTGCGCCCGGGCGACCCCGAGATCCCGATCCTCTACGAGGTCGACCGCATCCGCGACGGCAGGAGCTTCACGACCCGCCGGGTGGTCGCCATCCAGCACGGCAGGGCGATCTTCAACATGCAGACGTCGTTCCACAAGGCCGAGGCGGGGCCGGAGCACCAGTTCACGATGCCCGACGTGCCGCCCCCCGAGGAGGTCCCCTCGCTTCGCGACCGGCTCGCCGGATCAGAGGACCTGCTGCGCGAGTACGACGCGAGGAGCCATCCGATCGACCAGCGCTTCATCGGCGAGGTCTCGTGGAGCGGCAGGCAGCGCGAGCCGTTCCAGCGCCTGTGGCTGCGGGCGGACGGGCTGCTCGGCGACGACCAGCTCCTGCACTCCTGCGTCGCGACCTACGCGTCGGACATGTCGCTGCTGGACACGGTCCTCGCGCCGCACACGATCCGCTGGGAGGACGGCCGTTCCATGGTCGCGAGCCTCGACCACTGCATGTGGTTCCACCGGTCGTTCCGAGCCGACGACTGGCTGCTGTTCGACACCGACTCGCCCGAGGCGTCCGGTGCGCGGGGCATCGCCCGGGGCTTTTTCTACGACCGCACCGGGAACCTGTGCGTGTCGATGGTCCAGGAGGGCCTGACCCGGGTGCTCGACTAGCTAGCTGCGCTCCACGATCGGGACGTAGTCGCGGACGTCCTTGCCGATGTAGAGCTGGCGCGGCCGGGAGATCTTGAGGTCCTGCTCCAGCTGCTCCTTGTAGTGCGCGAGCCAGCCCGACGTGCGCGGTATGGCGAAGAGCACCGTGAACATCTCGAGGGGGAAGCCCATCGCCTGGTAGATGAGCCCGGAGTAGAAGTCGACGTTCGGATAGAGCTTGCGATCGATGAAGAAGGGGTCCGACAGCGCCGTCTCCTCGAGCTTGAGCGCGATGTCGAGCAGCGCGTTCTTGCCCGTGACCTCGAACACGTCGTACGCGGCGTTCTTGATGATGGTCGCGCGGGGGTCGAAGTTCTTGTAGACGCGGTGGCCGAAGCCCTGGAGCACGGTCTTGCGCTCCTTCACCTGCTCGATGAACGCGGGGACGTTCTCGATCGAGCCGATCTCGGCGAGCTGGCGGATGACGGCCTCGTTGGCCCCGCCGTGCCTCGGGCCGTAGAGGGCGGCGGTTGCTGCGGCGGTCGCCGAGTAGGGGTCCGCGTGCGAGCTCGCGACCGTTCGCATCGCGGTCGTGCCGCAGTTCTGCTCGTGGTCCGCGTGCAGGATGAAGAGCACCTCGAGCGCGCGCACGAGGGCGGGGTCCGCGACGTAGTGGGGCTCGGCGACCTTCCACATCATCGACAGGAAGTTCGCGGGGTAGCTGAGGTCGTTGTCCGGGTAGACGAACGGCATCCCGACGCTGAATCGGTGGGCCGCTGCGGCGAGCGTCGGCATCTTGGCGATCAGCCGGATGATCTGCTTGTCGAGGATCTCGGGATTGTCGATCTCCTTCGCCTCGGCGTAGAAGGTCGAGAGCGCCGCGACCGCAGACACGAGCATGCCCATCGGGTGGGCGTCGTAGTGGAAGCCGTCGAGGAAGCGCTTGCGAACGTTCTCGTGGATGAACGTGTGCTGCGTGACCTCCTTGTCCCACACCTCGAACTGCTCGGTCGTCGGCAGCTCGCCGTAGAGGAGCAGGTACGCGACCTCGAGGTAGCTCGACTGCTCCGCCAGTTGCTCGATCGGGTAGCCGCGGTACCGGAGGATCCCGACGTCCCCGTCGATGTACGTCACCGAGCTCTCGCAGGCGGCCGTCGACATGAACCCGGGATCGAAGAACCAGATGCCGGGGAGGAGCTTCGAGAACTCCGCCGCGCTCACGCCGCCGTACTCGATGGGAATCTCGATCGACGCACCGGTGCGGTTGTCAGTGACAGTGATGCTCTCGCCCACGGATGCCTCCTCCAGGAAAGGTCAAACCGCATCCTATGAGCATCCGGACACGACCCACTTTCCCGATCAGGCGGGTCCCGGCGCGATCACCAGCGTGCGCTGCCAGTGCAGTCCGGCGGCCGACACCTGACGGCTCGGCCTGACGAGATCGATGGTGAGCAGGTAGGTCGCCCCGGGTGTCACCCGCAGGGGCGCGAAGGCAAGCGCGACGGCACTCTGGGCACCGACCGAGCCGGTCGCGTGCGAGTCGTCGTAGGTGCCGACGGTGCCGACGGGCCGGATCTGGACGACCGCGGGCACGACCGTGGGGGCCGACCCGCTGTTGACCACGGAGATCCAGACCTGCAGCGTCGCGGTCGGGACGACCTTGATGACCCCGGCGACGGGTAGCGGGGCCGGATCCGTCCGCACCGCGGTGATGGACAGGGACACGGATGCCGCAAGTCGCGGATCCGACGCCGTCGTCGCAGCCGACGACGAGAGCGCACCGGGGGACAGCGTCGAGGTCGACGTCGGCGACCATTGGCTCGCCGGGAGTTGCGCGCCGTGGCCCGCGAGTGCGAACGCGCTGCGGAGGCTCGCGTAGAGGCGGTCCCCTGCGGCGATCTGGTCCCCGGCGATCCGAAGCAGCTGCGCGGCTCCGGCGACCGAGACCGGTGCCGAGGACGGGGGCGGCGGGACCGTCGATCCGGCCGGGGTCGTGGGCGTCAGCCCGAGCAGGCCCTCCAGGGTCACGCGGATGGAGTGGACGGCATCGTTGCGAAGCTGCATCGTCTGGTTCAGGACGACGTCCGCGTTCGCATCGGGTGGCGGCGGCGCGAGCAGGGTCGCGGCATCGCTCTGCGAGGCCGTCGACTGGGCCAGCTGCTGGAGCCTCGTCTCGAGCAGCACCCGGCCGAGCGCGCCGGGATCGTTGAGCACGGCCGCAAGCTGGATCCCTGTCGCCTGGGAGGCGTCCACCACCGCGGTCGCCGCGGCGGCGAAGCCGTGGTCGACCGTGCTGCGGTACGCCGGCTGGGTGCGTGCCCCGTGGACGATCCCGACGAGCAGGCCCGCCACAAGCGCGAGGCCGACCAGTAGTCCGAGCACGAGCACCGGGGCGGAGACCCGTGAACGTCGCGCCCTGGCCATCGCGGTCGGCTCCTAGTCGGTGCCTGAGGTCAGGGCGGCGCCCCGACCCCTCAGCGCGGGAGCGGGGATCCCGATGTGGGGAGGTAGTTCGTCGCGTGGCGCCAGTTGACGGTGGCCTCGAACGCCTTGGGGTCGACGCGGTCCTTGTAGCGCTCGGCCATCAGCAGCATCGACTCGAGCGTCTCCTTGGTCAGCAGGTGCGGCTGGAGGCCGAGGTCGAGCAAGCGGGTGTGGATCGCGTTGTAGTAGTGCTCTTCCTTCTCGACGCGGACGAGCTCGGTGTGCTCGATGCGCACGTCGCCGCTGTAGGCGTCGGCGACCATGTTCGCGAAGTCAAGCACGCTGAACTGCTCGGTGAACTGGTTGAAGACCCGGTACTCGCCGAGCTCCGGAGGGTTCATGCAGGCGAGCTCGATGCATGCCTGGGTGTCCCGGATGTCGAGGGTGCCCCGGGTCTGCCCGCCCTTCCCGTACACGGTGAGGGGGTGGCCCGCGACGGCCTGCACCACGAAGCGGTTGAGCACCGTCCCGAACACGCCGTCGTAGTCGAAGCGGGTGAGCAGCTCGGGGTGCAGGAGGGTCTCGTCGGTCTCCTGGCCGTACACGACGCCCTGGTTGAGGTCGGTCGAGCGCAGGCCCCACACCCTGCACGCGAACTGGATGTTGTGCGAGTCGTGCACCTTGGACAGGTGGTAGAAGCTGTGCGGGCTCTTCGGGAAGGGCATCACGTCGGTGCGGCCCTTGTGCGTGATCTCGATGAAGCCCTCTTCGATGTCGATGTTGGGAGTCCCGTACTCGCCCATCGTCCCCAGCTTGACGAGGTGGATCGAGGGGTCGATGTCCTGGATCGCGTAGAGCACGTTGAGCGTGTTCACCACGTTGTTCACCTGGGTGTACACGGCGTGCTTCTGGTCGATCATCGAGTAGGGGGCGGAGCGCTGCTCGGCGAAGTGGACGATCGCCTCGGGGCGGAACTCCTTCACGACGCGGTGCGTGAAGTCCGGGTCCACCAGATCGCCGCCCCAGCACGCGATCTCCTTGCCTGAGACTTCCTTCCAGACCTGGACCCGTCGCTGCAGCTGGGCGATCGGGACGAGCGAGTCGACGCCCATCTCGTAGTCGTACTGGCGCCTGGCGAAGTTGTCGACGACGCCGACCTCGTGGCCCTTGTTCGAGAGGTACAGAGCGCTCGGCCAACCCAGGTAACCGTCGCCACCGAGGACAAGAATTCGCACAGGAAACTCCAGAGGTTCGTGGGAGCCCGGAGATCGGGCCCGTAGCGGCCTAGACATTACCCGACCCCCGAAAGGCGGTCCGGCACCTCCCAGCGCGGGCACAGCATCCCTATTCGAAGGAAACTTCCTCATCGTCAGCCATCGCGAGCAGCTCCGGTGCGCCCGCGGTGACGGCCATCGTCGTGATCGGCTCGGGGACGTCGAGCTCACCTTCGGAATTGCCCACGCCCAGCGCGTGCAGGCGCCGCGCGGTGGGCAGGAGCCGGTGCTCGAGCGAATTCACCGCGTCGTTGTACGACCCGACCGCGCGGTCGAGCGAAGAGCGGAGCTTCGCGAGGTGGCTCGAGAACTTCCCGAGGCGCTCGTAGAGCTGCTCGGCGAGCTTCTGGATCTCCTGGGTGTGTCGAGCGAGGCTCTCCTGGCGCCATCCGTACGAGACCGTCTGGAGCAGCGCGATCAGCGCCGTGGGACCGGTCAGCAGCACGTGGTTCGACAGCGCGTACTCAGTCAGCGTCGGATCCGCCTCGAAAGCCGCGGACAGCAGCGCGTCACCGGGGACGAAGCAGACGACGAAGTCCGGCGACTGCTCGAACTGCTTCCAGTACTCCTTCGAGGAGAGCTTCTGGACGTGGGTGCGGACCTGATTGGCGTGGTTGCGCAGCTCGCGGGTGCGCGTCTCGTCGTCCGATGCCTCGATCGCGTCGAGGTACGCGGACAGCGGCACCTTCGAGTCGACGACCACCTCCGCGCCGTCGGGCAGGTGCACGACGAGGTCCGGGCGCTTCAGCGCGTCGTCGTCGTCTCGGACACTCATCTGCTCGTCGAAGTCGCAGTGCTCGGTCATCCCCGCCATCTCGACGACCTTGCGGAGCTGGAGCTCGCCCCATCGGCCCCGCGTCTGCGGACGGCGCAGCGCCGTGACGAGGTTCTTCGTCTCGACGGTCAGCTGCTCCTGGGATCGCCGCAGTGACTCCACCTGGTTGGTGATGCTGCCGTAGGCCTCCTTGCGGTCCTTCTCGACCTCGTTGACGTGGTGCTCGAAGCGTGCGAGCAGGTCGGCGACAGGAGTCACCGTCGCGCGCAACGTCCGGTCCCGCTCCTCGCCCTGGCGCCCTGTCATGTCGTTCAGCTGCACCACGATCCTGTCCATCACGGTCTGGGACTGCGATGCGAACGCCTCGTTGAGCCTCGAGAGCTCGAGGTCGAGCCGTGCCTGCTCGCGTGCGACCGACTGCTCGGCCGCGCTCAACTGCTCGGTCAGGCGGACACGGTCCTCGCGGAGCTGGCCGGCTTCAGCCTGGAGCCGGGCGAGGTCGTCTCGCGTCCGCTCGAGTTCCTCCTCGACCCGCGACGCCACGGCCAGCTGCGCATCCCGTCCCGCCGAGCGGTGCTGCCCGATGATCGCCATGGCCGCCCCGCCGATGAGGATCCCCGCGATCGCCCCGATCACGATGCCAATTGCCATCCGTCCGCCCTTCTGCGCTGCGACGTGCGATGCCACTGTACGCACACGCACTGACACGGGTCGGGGGGTCTAACGTGCTGCGGATGGTTCCGCGCCATCTCTTCCGTGACCAGCCGGCACCGCTGCAGGCCGTGGCGCCGCTGGGCCACACGGGGGTGGTCACCGCCCAGGATCCCCGCGTCGTGCGGATCTGGGCGCTCGTCGGGGAGTCGATCGCCGGCGCCACGCACGCGCTCCTCGCCGGTGATCGCGAGCTCGCCAAGTCGATCGTCCGCGATGACGAGATCATCGACGGTCTCGTGAACACCCTCGTCGATGAGGTGACCGCCGAGCTCGAGTCCGGAGTGGGAACGCCCTCCGAGCGGCGCGGCCTGGTGGCACTCGTGCGGACGCTGCCCGAGCTCGAGCGCAACGGCGATCTCGCCGCGCACATCGCCCGTCGCGCGGCCCGAGGACTGGGTCAGGAGATGTCGCCGCGCGCGCGGGGCCTGGTCGAGCGGATGGGCGAGGTGGCAGCCACGATCTGGCGCGCCGCGACGGACACCCTGGACGACTCGACGAAGAGCGGCCTCGACGCTGTCGAAGACCTCGACGACGAGCTCGACGACCTCCACGTCAGTCTGACCGGGGAGCTCGTGTCCGGGTCGATGCCCCTGCCCGTGGCCGTCGAGGTCGCAATGATCGCCCGCTTCTACGAGCGGTTCGGGGACCACGCGGTCAACCTTGCGAACCGCCAGCCGGATCGCACGCTGGCCGACTAGCGCCTACCTGCCCGCCAGCACCTCGGCGATCTGGACCGCGTTGAGCGCGGCGCCCTTGCGCAGGTTGTCGCCGACGACGAAGAGCTCCAGGCCGTTCTCCAGGACGTCGGTCTCTCGCAGTCGCCCCACGAAGCTCGGGTCGCGGCCCGCGGCGCCCAGCGGCGTCGGCAGGTCCTGGACGACGACCGAGGGCGCAGCGGCGAGGATGTCGGTCGCCTCCGACACCGAGAGGTGGCGCCGGAATGACGCCGTGATCGAGGCGCCGTGGCCGGTGAAGACCGGAACCCTGACGCAGGTGCAGGCGACGCGAAGGTCGGGCAGTCCCAGGATCTTGCGGGACTCGTTGCGGTACTTCTGCTCCTCGTCGGTCTCGTGGCTGCCGTCGTCGACGAGGTTGCCCGCGAGCGGGATCACGTTGTGAGCGATCGGACCGGGGAACTTCACGTGGTCCCCGTGCTCGACGGCCGAGCCGTCCGTCGCGAGCTCGTGGGCGCCGTCGACCGTTCGGGCGAGCTGCCCGGCGAGTTCGGCGACGCCTGCGCGACCGGCGCCCGACACGGCCTGATAGGTCGAGACGACGAAGCCCTGCAGGCCGGCGGCATCGTGGAGAGGCTTGAGCACGGGCATCGCAACCATGGTCGTGCAGTTCGGGTTGGCGACGATCCCCTTGGGGATCGAGGCGAGCGCGTGGGCGTTGACTTCCGGCACGACGAGGGGGACGTCGGGATCCATCCGCCAGGCGGACGAGTTGTCGACGACGATCGCGCCCGCAGCGGCGATCCGGGGGGCGAGTTCGCGCGAGGTGCCGCCACCTGCCGCCATGAGAACGATGTCGAGGCCCGCGTAGTCAGCAGCGGCCGCGTCCTCGACGACCAACTCGTCGCCCTTGAAGCGCACGATCGTGCCCGCAGACCGCTCGGACGCGAACAGGCGGAGCCCGTCGAGCACGAAGCCGCGCTCCTCGAGGATGGACACCATCGCGGACCCGGCCTGGCCCGTCGCCCCGACGATTCCGATCCTCATGGCACCAGCCTACGAGGTGGCGTCGAGTCCGAATGCGGTATGGAGGCGGCGCACCGCCTCCTCGACGCGGTCAGCCCGCACGACGCACGAAATCCGGATCGACGACGTCGAGATCATCTCGATGTTGATGCCGAGGTCCGCGAGCGTGGAGAACATCTTTGCCGTGATCCCCGGGTGGCTCTTCATCCCGGCGCCGATGACCGAGACGCGGCCGATGCCGTCGTCCGCCGAGACGCCGGCCGCGCCGATCTCCTTGGTGACGTCCTGGCAGACCGTGATCGTGTGCGCGAGGTCGGTCTTTGCGACCGTGAACGAGATGTCGGTCAGACCGTTCGCCGACGTGTTCTGCACGATCATGTCGAGGTTGATCGACTGGGCGGCGAGCGCTCCGAAGAGCTGCGCGGCGATCCCCGGGCGGTCAGGGACCCCCTCGAAGGTGACCTTCGCCTCGCTCGTGTCGTCCGTCACCGCGCTCACCACAGCCTGCTCCATTGAGACATCCTCCTCGACAATCCAGGTCCCGGTCTCCCACGTGAAGCTCGATCGCACGTGGAGGGGGACCGCGTGGTTCCGCGCGAACTCGACCGATCGGAGCATGAGGACGCGGCCGCCCGTCGCCGCCATCTCCAGCATCTCGTCGAAACTGACCTTCGCGAGCCTGCGCGCCGCCGGCACGACCCGGGGATCCGCGCTGAAGACGCCGGTGACGTCGGTGTAGATCTCGCAGACGTCCGCCCCGAGCGCCGCAGCCAGCGCGACCGCCGTCACGTCCGAGCCGCCACGGCCCAGCGTTGTGATGTTCCGCTCCGTCGACATGCCCTGGAAGCCTGCGACCACGGCCACCTGTCCGGCGGCCAGGGCCTCGCGGAGGCGCTCGGGTCGCACCTCGAGGATCTTGGCCTTGGTGTGGTCCGAGTCGGTGATGATCCCGGCCTGGCTGCCCGTGAAGGAGGTCGCCTCGACGTCGCGGTCGGCGAGGGCCATGCAGAGCAGGGCCATGCTGATCCGCTCACCCACCGTCGCCAGCATGTCCATCTCGCGGGGAGGACGCGTATCGGAGACCTCCGTCGCGAGGCGGAGCAGGTCGTCGGTCGTCTTGCCCATGGCCGAGACGACGACCACGACCTGGTCGCCGGAGCGCCGCGTCCGCGCGACGTGATCGGCGACGGCGCGGATCCGGTCCGCGTCCCCGACCGAGGTTCCTCCGTACTTCTGCACGACGAGCGCCACGCACTGAAACTACAAGCACCGGTGCGAGAGCCTCGTACCCGGATTCTCGACCCCTGTCCCAAACGGTAGGCTCCGCGCCGTGCCAACCGAGAAGAGGCAACGCCAGAAGGCCGGTCGACAGGCCCGGCTCGACCAGGAGCGCAAGCAGGCGAAGCAGCGCCAGTTGCTGCGACGCGTCGGCATCATCGTCGTCGTGGCCGCAGTCATCGTCGGCTCCGTCTACCTGCTGACGAAGGGTTCGAGCACGCCCCCGCCGGCCCCCACGCCGCAGGAGGCCGCCAACAGCCTGGCCGTGAAGGCGGGCTGCCCGTCGTCGCCGACGACGCGGACGAACACGCTGCAGTGGAGCCACCAGCCGGCGATGACGATCGACACGAAGAAGACGTACGTCGCGAAGTTCGTCACGACGGCGGGCACCTTCACCGCCGTGCTCAACACCGCGACCGCACCCGTCAACACCAACAACTTCATCTTCCTGGCGAACCAGGGCTACTACAAGTGCGTCACGTTCCACCGTGTGATCCCCCAGTTCGTCGATCAGGGCGGTGACCCGACGGCAACGGGCACCGGCTCGCCGGGGTACACCGTGGCTCCCAACGAGTTCCCCAAGGCGGCGGCCGACGCGAAGAGCCAGTACTCGCTCGGCGCGATCGCAATGGCCAACTCCTGCCCGCAGGGCGACACCCCTGCCAAGTGCCCCGACACCAACGGCGGTCAGTTCTTCATCGTCGCGGGCGCTGAGGGTGAGGCCCTCCCGCCCGAGTACACCAACATCGGCCAGGTGATCTCGGGCATGAGCGTCGTGGAGAAGATCAACTCCGAGGGCAACGTGAGCAGCCCGCCGCCCGACGTGTGGAACAGGATCCTCTCGCTCACGATCACGAACCCGTCGCCGACCAACAGCAACCTGCCCACCACCACCACGACGACGTCGTAACCCCCGAGCGAACCGAGGCACCGATGGCAACTCCCGACGCCCCAGCAGCGGACGGCTCCAGCCCGAAGACCCAGCAGTTCAAGGGCGAGCCGCCCACGATCATCGATCCCTCGAAGCGCTACACCGCCGAGATGGTGACGTCCAAGGGTTCACTCACGATCGCGCTCGACCCCATCGGCGCGCCGATCACGGTCAACAGCTTCGTGTTCCTCGCCCGGTGGCACTACTACGACGGCATCGTGTTCCACCGCATCATCCCGGGGTTCGTCGTCCAGGGTGGCGACCCGACGGGATCGGGCTCGGGCGGTCCCGGCTACCGGTTCAAGGACGAGCTGCCGAAGCCAGGCCGCTACGAGATCGGCTCGCTCGCGATGGCGAACGCCGGGCCGCACACGAACGGGAGCCAGTTCTTCATCATCTCGGGACCCGATGGCGTCCGCCTCCCACCGCAGTACGCGCTCTTCGGCAAGGTCGTGAGCGGGCTCGACGTCGTTGCGGCGCTCAATGACGCAGGCACGCCGTCGGGCAAGCCGAGCGAGCGCGTCACCATCGAGTCGGTCACGATCATCGAAGAGGACTGAGCGGCCGACCGCCTTCGCGGGCCGCGGTGACCGGCCAGTACGCTTCGTCCATGGCCATCGAGCGTGTCGGGATCGTGGGGTCCGGGATCATGGGCTCGGGGATCGCCGAGGTCTCCGCCGCATCGGGCTGCGACGTCATCGTGCGCAGTCGCACCCAGGGCACAGCCGACGGCATGCTCGTCGATCCTCGAGAAGTCCCTCGCCAAGCAGGTGGAGCGCGAGAAGCGCACCCCCGAGGAGGCAGCCGCGATCCTCGCGAAGGTGACGAGCACCAGTGAGATCGAGGCCCTCCACGACTGCGACCTCGTGATCGAGTCCGTCGTCGAGGACCTTGGTGTGAAGAAGGCCCTGTTCCACGAGCTGGACCGTCTGGTGAACCGCGAGGCGATCCTGGCCACGAACACGTCCACGCTCCCGGTCGTGGAGCTCGCCATGGAGACGTCGAGGCCCGAGCTGGTCTGCGGCGTCCACTTCTTCAACCCGGCGCCGGCGATGAAACTGGTCGAGGTCGTGATCCCGCTCACCGCAGCTCCCACGACCATCGCCGTGGTCCACGGGTTCATCGAGTCGTGCGGCAAGGAGGCGGTCGAGGTGAAGGACCGGGCGGGCTTCGTGGTCAACGCGCTCCTTTTCCCCTACCTCAACAACGCGATCCGCATGCACGAGGCGGGCGTGGCGTCGCTCGAGGGCATCGATGCGGCGATGAAGGGCGGCTGCGGATTCCCCATGGGACCCTTCGCCCTGCTCGACCTCGTCGGGCTCGATACGTCCCTCGCGATCCTCGAGGCGCTCTACGCGGAGAGCGCCGACCCGAACTACTCGCCCGTCCCGCTCCTGCGCCGCATGGTGGCTGCGGGCCGGCTCGGCCGCAAGTCGGGCCACGGCTTCTACGACTACCGTTCCTGACGACCGGGGAGGACGTCGTGGCTGAAGCATCGAAGCCGTGGCTGATGCGCACCTACTCCGGGCACTCCACCGCCGCGGCGAGCAACGCCCTGTACCGGACGAACCTGTCCAAGGGCCAGACGGGCCTGTCCATCGCCTTCGACCTTCCCACCCAGACCGGCTACGACCCCGATGCCCCCGAGGCGCGCGGGGAGGTCGGGCGCGTCGGCGTCCCCGTGGCGCACCTCGGGCACATGGAGGGGCTGTTCGACGGGATCCCCATCGAGGAGATGAACACCTCGATGACCATCAACGCGACCGCCCCGTGGCTGCTCGGGCTCTACCTCGCGATGGCCGAGACGCGGGGCGTCGACCGCAGGGTCCTCCAGGGCACGACGCAGAACGACCTCGTCAAGGAGTTCCTCTCGCGGGGGACGTACATCTTCGGGCCCGAGGCCTCCAAGCGGCTGACGGTCGACATGATCGCGTTCGCCGTCACCGAGGTCCCGCGGTGGAACCCCATCAACGTCTGCAGCTACCACCTCCAGGAGGCCGGGGCGACCCCCGTCCAGGAGATCGCCTACGCCCTCGCGACTGCGATCGACGTGCTCGACGCCCTCAGAGACTCGGGCAAGGTGCCCGAGGGGACCCTCGACGACGTCGTCGCGCGGATGAGCTTCTTTGTGAACGCGGGGATCCGCTTCGTCGAGGAGACCGCCAAGGTGCGGGCCTTCACCGAGCTGTGGGACACGATCTGCCGCGAGCGATACCACGTCGACGATCCCTCGATGCGTCGCTTCCGCTACGGCGTGCAGGTCAACTCGCTCGGACTCACCGAGCAGCAGCCTGAGAACAACGTCCAGCGGATCGTGCTCGAGCTGCTCGGCGTCACGTTGTCCGCGGACGCACGAGCGAGGGCCATCCAGCTCCCCGCCTGGAACGAGGCGCTCGGCCTGCCGAGGCCCGCCGATCAGCAGTGGTCGCTGCGGATCCAGCAGGTCCTCGCGTTCGAGAGCGACCTGCTCGAGTACCCCGACCTCTTCGCCGGATCGCTCGTCATGGAGGCGAAGACGGCCGAGCTCGTCGACGCCGCACAGGATGAGCTCGACGACGTGCTCGAGCGCGGGGGCGCCTTCGCGAACATCGACGAGCTGAAGCGGCGGCTCGTGGCCAGCCAGACCGCCCGCGTCGCGGCCATCGAGTCGGGAAGCCTTCGGGTCGTCGGGGTCAACTGCTTCACCGAGACCGCTGCCTCACCGCTCGGCGGCGACGCCGCAGGCGCGATCCTCACGGTCGACCCGCAGGTCGAGGTCGAGCTCGCCGAAGAGATGCTGGCGTGGCGCGCGCACCGCGACGGCGCTGCGGTCGCGGTCGCCCTTGACGAGCTGCGCCGCGTGGCCGCCAGCGACGATCCCCGCGACAACATCATGTTCCCGACGATCGCCCTGGCACTTGCCGGCGGGACCACCGGTGAGTGGGCCGCGTCGCTGCGCTCGGTCTTCGGCGAGTATCGGGCGCCGACGGGCGTGGGCGGCACCACCGTGCCGCGGAGCTCCCTCGCGGACCTCGTCGAGCGGTCGAAGACCTTCGCGGCGACCTGGGGCGGGCCGCCGCGGCTGCTTGTCGCGAAGCCGGGGCTCGACGGTCACTCGAACGGCGCGGAGCAGATCGCGGTCGCCGCCCGCGACGCTGGCTTCGAGGTCGTGTACCAGGGGATCCGGCTCACGCCCGGCGAGATCGTCGCGGCCGCCCGCGACGAGGACGTCGACATCGTCGGCGTCTCGATCCTCTCTGGCTCGCACCTCTCTCTCGTGCCGGAGATCGTCCGGGGGCTGCGCGATGCGGGATCGAGCGCGCAGGTCGTCGTCGGCGGGATCGTCCCAGATGCGGACGCCACGGCGCTGCAAGGTGCAGGCGTCCGCGCCGTGTACACGCCCAAGGACTTCGAGTTCCACGAGATCATGGCCGACCTGCTGGACGTCGCCGAGGAGCACCGCCGGGCGGAGTCTGTCGCGCACTGACCGCCGGGGTCAGTGCGGCCGGCTGCGCACCTTGATCGGACGGCCGGTGAACCAGCGCCCCGAGAAGCGCCAGTTCGAGATCGGAGCCGCGGTGGAGCGGCGCTCCTCGGCGATCACCTGCTCGACCGCCTGGACGATCGCGCGGTGGACATCCTCGGGCACCGACGCACGCTCGTGGAGCCCCGAGCTCACAGCGGGACGTTCCCGTGCTTGCGCTTGGGGAGGTCCTCGCGCTTCGTCGAGAGCATCGCGAGCGACGTCGCGAGGTACCGGCGCGTGTCGGCTGGGTCGATGACGTCGTCGATGAAGCCGCGCTCCGCCGCGAGGTACGGGTTGACGTACCGCTCCGAGTACTCGTCGATCGAGCTCCGCGCGACGCGCGGCGGGGTCGGGGGCGTCGGCGACCTCGCGGCGGTAGACGATCTCGACGGCGCCCTGCGCGCCCATGACCGCGAGCTCGGCGGTGGGCCACGCGAAGGCCAGGTCCGCGCCGATCCCCTTGGAGTTCATCACCACGTACGCACCGCCGTATGCCTTCCTCGTGATCAGCTGGATGCGCGGCACGGTCGCCTCGCAGAACGCGTACAGCAGCTTCGCCCCGTGCCGGATGATGCCGCCGTACTCCTGGTCGGTGCCGGGCATGAACCCCGGGACGTCCACGAAAGCGATGATCGGGACGTTGAAGGCGTCGCACGTGCGCACGAAGCGGCCCGCCTTCTCGGAGGAGTCGATGTCGAGGACCCCGGCGAGGTGGCTGGGCTGGTTGCCGACGATCCCGACGGGCCTGCCGTCGATACGGGCGAAGCCGCACACGATGGACATCGCCCAGTTCGCGCTGACCTCCATGAAGTCGCCGTCGTCGACTACCTCCTTGATGACCCGCTTCATGTCGTAGGGGAGGTTCGAGGAGTCCGGCAGGAGCGTGCGGAGCTCCTCGCAGAGCCGGTCCGCGGGGTCGGTCGTGGCGCTGCGCGGCGGGTCGTCCATGTTGTTCGGCGGAAGGAAGCTGAGCAGGTAGCGGACCTCGTCGAGGCAGCTCTTCTCGTCGGGGAGCACGAAGTGCGCGACGCCGGACCGGCTCGCGTGCGTCTGGGCCCCGCCCAGCTGCTCGAGGGTCACGTCCTCCCCCGTCACCGTCTTCACGACGTCGGGACCGGTGATGAACATGTGCGACGTGTCCTTCACCATGAAGATGAAGTCGGTCAGCGCCGGCGAGTAGACGGCGCCGCCGGCGCAGGGGCCGAGGATCACCGAGATCTGCGGGACGACGCCCGACGCCGTCGCATTGCGAAGGAAGATCCCCCCGTAGGAGTGGAGCGCGAAGACGCCCTCCTGGATCCTCGCGCCCGCGCCGTCGTTGAGCCCGATGAACGGAACGCCCAGCGACACCGAGAGGTCCATCACCTTGTGGATCTTCGCCGCGAAGGTCTCGCCAAGGGCGCCGCCGAACACGGTGAAGTCCTGGGAGAAGACGCAGACCTTGCGTCCGTCGATCGTCCCGAATCCCGTGACCACGCCATCGGTGTAGGGGCGGTTGTCCTCGAGGCCCATGCCGTGCGCCTGGTGGCGAGCCAGCATGTCGAGCTCGACGAAGCTCCCCTCGTCGAGCAGGTAGTCGAGCCGTTCGCGTGCCGTGAGCTTGCCGGCCTCGTGGTGGCGCTCGACTGCACGCGGGCTGCCCGCGTTGCGCGCTTCCTCGCGTCGCCGTTCGAGGTCCTTCAGCCGCTCATCCATCGAGTGTTCCATGGGTGGGAAGGCTACAGACCGGACGCTCGGGTCCTACGAGTTGTCCTGCACCAGCTCGATGAGGGTGCCGAACGAGGTCTTCGGATGCACGAAGGCGACTGTGGTTCCTCGGGATCCGGGCCGTGGCGCCTCATCGATCACCCTGCCCCCGGACGCCTTGACGGCCTCGAGGGCCACAGCGCAGTCCGCGACGCGGTACCCGACGTGGTGGATGCCCTCCCCCTTCGTCGCGAGGTACTTGGCCACCGTGGACGTCTCCGTCGTGGGCGAGAGCAGCTGGATGAAGGAGTCCGCGACGGCGAGCAGCGCCTCTTCGACCCCGTCGGACTCGACGACCTCGCGATGGGTCAGCGTCGCGCCGAAGACATCGGCGTACCACGCGATCGCCGCGTCGAGGTCCGCGACCGCGATGGCGACGTGGTCGATCTCGGTCAGGAGGTTCGTGGGCACGGGTGCTCCTATCGGTGTCGGCGGAAGATGGTCAGGCGGTCCTCGCCGACCCGTTCGCGAAGTGCGTGGTCGTCGATGCCGAGGCCCTCGGTCGGCGCGACGCACAGCACGCCCAGCTTCCCCTCGGCGAGGTTCTGGTGGACCTGCCACGCCGCCTCGCCGACCTCGTCGAGGTCGTAGACGGCGGACAGCGGTGGCACGATCCTGCCCTCGCACACGAGCTGATTCGCGTGCCACGCCTCGCGGTAGTTGGAGAAGTGGCTCCCCTTGATCGTCTTCAGCTTCATCCAGAGGTGGCGGTTGTCGTACTCGATCATGTAGCCCGTCGTCGCCGCGCACGTGACGATCGTGCCGCCGCGCTTGCAGACGAACACGCTCGCGCCCATCGTCTGACGGCCCGGGTGCTCGAACACCGTGTCGGGGTCGTCGCCAACGAGCGCGCGGATGTCCTTGCCGAGCCGGCGCCACTCGCGCTCGTCCTGGGTGTGCTCGTCGATCCAGAAGCGGTAGTCCGCGGCGCGCCTGTCGATGATGTACTCGCAGCCGAGCTCGCGGAGGATCTCGGCGCGGGGCTCGCTCGACACGACGCCGATGGGCGTGCCCCCGCCGTTCAGCACGTACTGCACGGCGAAGCTCCCGATGCCACCGGTCGCCCCCCAGACGAGGACCTTGTCCCCCTGGGTGACCGGCGCGCCGTTGGACGACACGAGCATCCGGTACGACGTGGAGTTGCACAGGGCGTTGACCGCCGCCTCCTCCCAGGTCAGGTGCGCAGGCTTGGGCATCAGCTGGTTGGCCTTCACGACGGCGATGTCGGCGAGCCCGCCGAAATTCGTCTCGAACCCCCAGATGCGCTGGTTCACCGCCAGCATCGAGTCGTCGTGCGCGCTCGGGTCCTGGTCGTCGACGTAGTTGCAGTGCACGGTGACCTTGTCGCCCGGGCGCCAGTTGCGAACAGCGGAGCCCACGCGCAGCACGACGCCCGATGCGTCCGATCCGATGACGTGGTAGTCGAGCGCGTGGCGGGCACCCCAGACCGACTCCTTGGCCAGGCGGTCGAGGAAGCCGAACGTGGAGAGGGGCTCGAAGATCGACGTCCACACCGTGTTGAAGTTGATCGAGGACGCCATCACCGCGATGAACGCCTCGTCGGGTGCCAGCTCGGGCAGCGGGACCTCGCCGACCTGGATGGACTGCCTCGGGTCCTTGTCCGCAGACGCCACGCCCTCGAACATCGAGGCGTCCTCCCTGCGCACGTAGGCCGCCCGGTAGGTGTCGGGCATCGACAGCGCGAGCAGGTCATCGCCTGTCGCGCCATCGAGGGCAGCGGCGAGGATCTCGAGCACGAGGCGAGGTTACCGCCCGTCCCGAGAGCACCGACCCGGGTCCGCGACCCTGCGCGCCCGGGACCGGCTCACGTGCCGCTCGGCTAGTTTGCTCGTGGTACACCGAAGGAGGTCGTCATGTCCGCATCGGTCATCGTCGCAGGAGCTCGCACGCCAATCGGGAAGCTGTCCGGCGCGTTCGCAGGCTTCACCGCCATGCAGCTGGGCGGGTTCGCCATCCGCGCGGCGCTCGAGCGGGCCGGCGTCTCGCCCGACGAGGTCGACGAGGTCCTCATGGGCCAGGTGATCCTGGCCGGACAGGGCCAGATCGACCGCGCGCCAGGCGGCCGTGCTCGGGGGGGTCCCGATGACGGTGAACGCCACGACGGTCAACAAGGTCTGCCTCTCGGGCCTCAACACGATCTTCCTCGCAGACCTGCTGATCCGGTCCGGTGAGGCGGAGGTCGTCGTCGCCGGCGGGATGGAGTCGATGACCCAGGCCCCCTACCTCCTGCCCGGCGCACGTGCCGGCTACAGGATCGGCGACGCGACACTCGTGGACGCGATGATGCATGACGGGCTCACGTGCGCGTTCGACCAGTGCGCAATGGGCCTCGCGACGGAGCGCTACAACAACGGCAGGATCTCCCGAGAGCGTCAGGACGCCTTCAGCGCCGCCAGCCACGAGAAGGCGGCGGCGGCCATCAAGAACGGCCTGTTCGCCGACGAGATCGTCCCCGTCGAGGTGCCCCAGCGCAAGGGCGACCCGATTGTCGTCGACACGGACGAGGGCGTGCGGCCCGGCACGACAGCCGAGTCGCTCGGCTCGCTGCGCCCCGCATTCGAGAAGGACGGCACGATCACCGCGGGCAACGCCTCGCAGATCTCCGACGGTGGCGCCGCGGTCGTCCTCATGTCCGTGGACCGCGCCAAGGCCGCCGGGATCACCCCGATCGGCGAGCTCGTCTCCTACGGGCAGGTGGCCGGACCGGACGCCTCGCTGCTCAGCCAGCCGGCCAACGCCATCGCCCTGGCGCTGCGCAAGGCCGGAGTCTCGGTCGGCGACGTCGACCTGTTCGAGATCAACGAGGCGTTCGCGGCGGTCGGCCTGGCCTCCGCCGACGAGCTCGGCCTCGACGAGGCCAGGCTCAACGTGAACGGCGGCGCCATCGCCCTCGGCCACCCCGTCGGGATGTCCGGGACGCGCATCGCGCTCAGCGCCCTTCTCGAGCTGCGACGCCGTGGCGGTGGGACTGCCGCGGTCGCGCTGTGCGGGGGCGGCGGCCAGGGAGACGCGGCGCTGCTCCGCTCGATCGGCTGATCAGGCGTCCGGGGCGCTGAAGAACTCGAGCGCGCAGCCGCCCTTGCGCGGTGGACCCTCGCTGAACGACAGGATCGCCACCCCGCACTTCGGGAAGCCGCCCGCGAGTGCGTGGCGCGCCGCGCCCGGGTCCTCCATCAGGTCGAAGAGTGCCACGGTCATCGTGGGGTTGTGGCCGACGAAGACGAGGTCCCCGGAACCGGGATCGACCTCGGCCAGCGATTCGAGCAGCTCGTCGGTGCCGACGTGGCGGACGCCGTTGTACAGGCGCGCATCGAGCACCGCCTCGCGGCACACCGGAGTCCCCTCGAGGCCGAGCTCGAAGGTCTCGATCGTCCTCGACGAGTACGACACGAGGACGACGGCGCGGATCGCGCTGAGCGGCCCCGTCGGCTCCGTCCATGCCCGCAGGGCCTGTGCCTGGGCACGTCCGCGTCCTGACAGCACCCGGCCGCGGTCACCCGTCGGAGACGTGTCCTTGGCCTTTGCGTGTCGGATGAGCACCAGCCTGCGCACGACGACAGTCTCCCAGAATCACCGTGGGGGTTCTGCCGTCACGTAGCGTTGCGGGCGCCGATGAACCAACTCACCTACTTCCACGCGATCGTGATGGGCCTCCTCCAGGGCTTCACCGAGATGTTCCCGGTGTCGAGCCTCGGCCACAGCGTGATCATCCCGCAGCTGTTCGGGTGGAAGGACCTGTCGACCGCGCAGGCCCAGCCTGAGAGCTGGTTCCTGGCCTTCCTCGTCGGCCTCCACGTGGGCACCGCGTGCGGGCTGCTCGTCTACTACCGGCGCGACTGGGCGAGGATCATCGCCGCCTTCTTCGCGACACTGCGCATCCGGCGCGCCGAGACACCCGACCAGCGGTTCGCCTGGCTCATCATCTACGCGACGATCCCTGTCGGGCTCGTCGGCCTGCTCTTCGAGCACAAGCTTCGCGTCCTGTTCGCGAAGCCGCTCGCAGCATCGATCTTCCTCACGATCAACGGCCTGATCCTCATCGGCGGCGAGCTCATCCGGCGCCGGACCCTCGAGAACAAGGGGCGCCTTCGCGCCCAGAAGGGCCGCCACGTGGCCGTCTCGGACCGCGAGGCCGGAGGGTTTCGGCGCCTCGACACCCTGTCCTACACGAGGGGCACGCTGATCGGCTCGTCCCAGATACTCGCGCTCTTCGCCGGCATCAGCCGCTCGGGTGTGACCATGGTCGCTGGCATCACGGACGGGCTCGACCACGAGGATGCCGCTCGCTTCAGCTTCATGCTCGCGACGCCAGTGATCCTCCTCGCCGGGATTCTCAAGCTGCCGGATCTGACCGGGTCGCTCGGCGACGGCATCCGGGGCCAGACGATCGTCGCGTCGATCTTCGCCGGCATCGCGGCGTACGGGTCCGTGGCGTTCCTCGTGCGTTGGTTCAGGACGCGGACACTCTGGCCCTTCGGCATCTACTGTCTCGTCGCTGGGTCGCTCTGCATCTGGTACTTCGCCTGATTCGAGGCGCGGCCTGCCCAGGCGGCTCCGCTAGGCCTTCGCGGATGTGCGCCGCGATCTGTTGGATGTCGTGATGAGGTATCCGCCGGAGGTCGAGAGCGCCGCACCCGAGACGAGAAGCCCCTCGAAGAGCCAGATCGCGTGCCCGCTCCCCAGCCCGATCGACAGGTTGTCGGTGAGGAACCCGGGCGCTCCGCTGGCGACGGAGACCCACCATGCCGCGACCCCGAGCGCGATGGCCGCTTCGCACGCAACCGCGATCCACGCGATCGTCGCGGGTCCGAGACGGCCGTGCTTCCTGCGCACGAGCGAGAAGGCAACCGTCGCAAGTCTCGTCGCCGCTCCGAGCGCGATCGCGATGAGCACCATCACAACCACGGCAGCCCAGCCGTAACGGGCATCCGAGCCGTTTCGCTGGATCGATGTGAGCCGATGTGCCCACCATGCAAGTCCGCCGAGTGCGCAGGCGGCCGCCAGCGCCACCACAGTGCACCAGGCCCCCGTCCGGCGCAGGCGCGTCCTCCCGGACGGCCCGCTGACGGACCACGCGACGAGCAGCGCCGGGACCGAGAGGGCAGCAACCGCGAGGAGAGCCACTAACGCAGCGGCGACGACGGCAACGTACGACACGTCAGCCGCGACCGGGAACATCGAGCTCGTCGCGATCGTGCCCGACGCCCTGGGGACCGTTGCGAAGTGCTCGGAGAGCTTGCTGAAGCCGATGCCGCCGAGCACGCAGAGGAACCATCCCCACGCGACCAGCGCGAACCCTCTCGATCCCCGTCTCCCTGCGTCGCCAGGCGTCGCGGCGCCGAACTGGGCACGGCAGTGCTCTGCGAGACCTCCGAGGAGCAGAGAGCCCGCAGCGGCCACTCCGATCGACCTGTCGGCGAACTCGTCGTCGAGATAGGCCAGGACCTCGTCCTCGTACCGTGAACGCCAGCGTCGTGGATACGCGCGCAGGATCCACCGGCGCGCCGATGGGCGACTCACGTCGCCAGCCGAGGAACGCGAGCAGGCCGAGCCGGGCGCGCCACCCTCGCCGCGAGGCGCTCCGTCCCGAGCTCGGACAGCGTCCGCAGCTCTGTGATGGCGTCGGCCAGCTCTGCGAGCCCGCTCTCGGTGGCACGGTATGGGCGGCGCCTCCCGTCCGGCTCCATCGGCTCGATCAGACCGCGTTCCTCAAGTCGCGTGATGGCTCCGTACAGCGTTCCGGGGCCGAGTCGCACGCCGGTCGTCGCTTCGATGTCGCTGGCGAGTGCGTGACCATGCTTCTCGCCCCCCGCGAGACTGAGCAGGATCAGCAGCGAAGGGTCGCTTCGCCTCGTGAAGACTGATTGCTCAGCCTCTTCGCGTCCCGCCATCCCACCACTCTACTACGTCTCACGTAGTAGTCAAGGTGGCAGATGACGAGGGTTCCGCAGTCGGGGCCGGATCCTCAGACTCGACGATCCCCTGGTGGAAGCGGCACCTCCATGCTCCCTGCTTGGCCAGCCACAGTGAGATGTGCCGAGAGACCCCGGCGCTGGTGTGCGCGCGATACCGGACGAGCGCGATCCCGGGTGCCAGGGGTTCGGCGGCCGGGCCCTCGAGCAACGTCGGCGTCGACGGGCGCGTCTCCGCAGCGAGCAGTGCGAGCACGTCGCTCCGCGACAGAACCCGACCTGATCGGCCGACCTCGACGAACGCCTCGTCGAGGAGCGCCGCCACTGCGACAGGGTCGCGTCGCACGACCGGATCGAGCAGGCAGAGCTCGGCTGCGACTGCCTCCCCGGAGAGGTCCGGGTGGCTCACTGCTCGACGGGGCGGCGTCCGTCCAGCGCGCGACCGAGCGTCGCATCGTCGGCGAACTCGAGGTCGCCCCCGACGGGCAGTCCGCTCGCCGGCCGCGTCACGGCGACGCCCAGCGGGGTGAGGAGGCGCGAGAGGTACATCGCCGTCGCGTCGCCTTCCACGTTGGGATTCGTGCACAGGATGACCTCGGTCACGAGGTTCGCGTCGAGCCGAACGAGGAGCTCCTTGATGTGGAGCTGGTCGGGGCCGACGCCCTCGAGCGGGCTCAGCGCACCGTGGAGCACGTGGTAGGTGCCGCGGAAAGCGCCAGATCGCTCCACGGCGACGACGTCGCGCGGGTCCTCCACAACGCAGATCGCCGTCTGGTCGCGGCGGGTGTCCGTGCAGATGACGCACCGGCCCGTGCCGTCGGCCACGTTGCAGCAGATCTCGCAGAGGGATGTCTGCTCGCGCATCTCGATCAGCGCCGCAGCAAGGCGGTGCGCGTCCTCGTCGGGCTGGCGGAGCAGGTAGAAGGCGAGCCGCTGCGCGGACTTGGGGCCGATGCCGGGGAGGCGGCCGAGCTCGTCGATCAGGGTTCGGAGGGGCTGCGGATACACCTAGGACGAGACCTCCGTCGCCCCGGGGAAGGCGTCGAGTACCCTCGCCGCTGCGATCGATGCCGAGTCCCCTGCGATGCCTCCCTCGAGGTCGTCGATGTCGATCTCGTCGAGCGCGGGCACCGCCGGGCGATCCTCCGGCGGTGGCGCTGCGCCGCGGTCGACGACGAGCGAGACGTGGATGGGCGCGCCGAAGTGACCGGCGAGCACGGCCTCCACCTCACCCCGCTTCTTCTCGCACTGCGCCCGGTGCGCCTCGTTCGGAACGGCAAAGGTGCAGCTGCCCGCGGAGGCCTCGGTGAACCTCCCGGGCTGGTAGAGGGCGCGCGCCCTCGGCGAGAGCTTCGAGAGGAGGTCGTCGCCCCACGCGATCGTGAGCGAGTCCCGGTCGAGGGCGATGCCGACGCTGTCCCCAGCCACGTCGGCGGCAGTTGGGGCCGCTGCGGGGGGCTCCGCCGGCGCGGCATCGAGCCCGCCAGCAGCCTGCTCCGCGCTCGACATCGGAGTGTCGCGCGCATCCGGCGCAGGCGTCGACTTGCCCGTCGACGGTGTCGGGGTGGGCTCGGGGGGTGGTCGGTTCGAGCCGGCCCGACGGAGCTCCCCGAGCGACGGCCGTGCGGCGGATGTCGCCGGTGCGTGCACGGCGGGCGCCGCGGGCGGCGCGGAGGCCACGGCGCGCTCGAGACGCTCGAGACGCTCGAGGAGCGCCGCAGGAGACGTGTCGAGCTCGGGGCGCGCGAGTCGGACGAGTGCGATCTCCAGCACGACCGCGGGATCCGGGGCATCACGCATCTCGACCATGGCGCGACCGATGGTCTCGAGCGCCCGCACCGTCCGTGCGAGTCCCATCGCCGCACCGAGTGCGCCGAGGCGGTCGCGATCCGTTCCGGCGGCGTCGGCGACATCGGGGGCGAGCTGGAGGAGGAAGGCCTGACGGAGGTCGACGCAGGCCTCGGCTGCGAGCTGGGGCGCGCTCCACCCTGCAGCGTGCAGCCGGGCGAGGGACCCGAGCACCTCGACCGCCTGCTCGCTCGTGATCGCGGCGAACAGCTCGTCGAAGACCGGACGGACGTCCTCGGCCTCTCCTGATGCAGCAACCTGGTCGAGCGCGCTGAGGGCGTCACGAGCCGATCCGTGGCCGCGTCGTACCGCCGCGTCGAGCGCGTCGTCGGCGATGTCGAGAGACGCTGCATCGCGCACGTCGCGTAGCAGGGATCCCAGCGTCTCGCCCGTGAGGAGTCGGAACTCGAGGTGCTGCGTGCGGCTGCGGATCGTGGCTGGGACCTTCTGCGGGTCAGTCGTCGCCAGCACGAACACGACGTGCGCGGGGGGCTCCTCGAGGGTCTTGAGCAGGGCGTTCGCAGCCGCGTTCGAGAGCATGTGGACCTCGTCGACGATGTACACCTTCCAGCGCCCGGGCGTGCCCAGGGATGCGTGGCTCACGAGGTCGCGGATCGCGTCGACCCCGTTGTTCGACGCCGCGTCGAGCTCGGTGACGTCGAGGGACGTGCCGCGGGTGATCTCTGTGCAGCTGGTGCACGTCCCGCATGGCTCGCCGCCTTCCGGCCGCTCGCAGTTCAGGGCCTTCGCGAGAATGCGCGCCGACGAGGTCTTCCCGGTGCCCCGAGGTCCGCTGAAGAGGTAGGCGTGCGAGACACGGTCGGTCGCGACGGCCGTGCGCAGGGCTCGGACCACGTGGTCCTGGCCGCGCAGCTCCTCGAAGCGTCCGGGCCGGAACCGCCTGTAGAGGGAGGTCACGCCATCGAGTCCCTGCATCGTCGCGATGTCGTCCCCCATCCGACGGATGCTACCCGTGGGGGTCTGACCGAGACCCGAAGCGATGGCCAGGCTGACTGCGGCACCCGGTGCAACCTGCTGAGAGCTGCTGGCTTCCGCCCCTGACCCGATTCACAGGAGACCGTCGCGCAGGACCCGGCCACCGCTTCGGACCTCGGTCGCCGCACACTACCGCGCCGCCGCCGGTCGTCCCGCCCTGACGGAGTAGCCTGCCCGCGCCGTACATCGGCGAGGAGGAGTGCGAGAGCGGCCGAATCGGCACGACTGGAAATCGTGTGTGGGGCAACCCACCGTGGGTTCAAATCCCACCTCCTCCGCGTGAGCGACCAGACCGCCGGCGCGCCCGGACCGAGCCAGGACGAGGCATCGATGCGCCTTGCGCTCGAGGCCGCGCGCGCCGCGGCGGGTCGCGGCGAGGTGCCGGTCGGAGCCGTCGCGGTCATCGGCGACCGCGTGCTCGCGACGGCGGGGAACGGCCGCGAGGAGTTCGGCGATCCGACGGCGCACGCGGAGCTCCTGGTGCTGCGCGAGGCTGCCGCGCTCCTCGGCACGTGGCGCCTCGACGACGTGACCATCGTGGTGACGCTCGAGCCGTGCGCGATGTGCGCCGGGGCGCTCGTGAACGCCCGGGTCCGCAGGGTCGTCTACGGGGCCGCCGACCTGAAGGCGGGAGCCGTCGGATCCCTCTACAACCTGTGCGCCGATCCGCGCCTGAACCACGAGGTCGAGATCACCGCCGGCGTGCTGGCCGAGCCATGCGCGGAGGTCCTGCGTGAGTTCTTCGAGGCGCGCCGGTAGCGGGACCGATCAGGGCGTGTCCGGCGCTGTCCGCATCGGCGGACCGGCCGGGTTCGCGGGCCCATCGATCGAGAACCACGGGATCGTGACGTGGGCGATCGGCCCGATCAGCAGCGCGAAGGCGATCGTTCCGACCCCGAAGTCGCCGCCGAGCGCGATCCCGAGGGCCAGGACGCTCAGTTCGATGCAGGTTCGCACGACCCGGATCGAGTGGCCCCGCGCCGCGAGGCCGGTCATGAGACCGTCGCGGGGGCCGGGCCCGAGGCCGGCACCGATGTAGCACCCAGTCGCGACCCCGTTGAGCAGGATGCCCGCCGCGCACATCACGACGCGCAGGGGCATCGCGGTGGGTGTTGCGATCACCGCCAGGAATCCGTCGACAGCGAGTCCGATGACGATGACGTTCGCGACGGTGCCGAATCCCGGCCGCTGCCCGATCGGGATCCAGACGAGCAGCACCACGAGCCCGACGATGATGGTGACGTCGCCGAACGGGATGCCGGTGTGTCGCGAGATCCCCTCGTGGAGCACGTCCCACGGGCCGAGCCCGACGTTGGCCCGCACCATCAGCGACATCGAGAGGGCGAAGGCGATCAGGCCGCCGAAGAGCCGCACGAGCCGCTCGGCCGGCCTGTCCTTGAACGTCGAGCGGGCGAGGGTCCGCACCCGCGGCGCATGCGCGCGACCGCCCCCGTGCTCGGTTGGCATCGCTCGACTCTAGGAGCCGACCCGAGCGACGACGGCACCAGCGCGTGCAGAATGGTGCGCGGACGCCCCGAGGATCGTGGACCAGCCACGGTCACGTGCGGGGCTCCGTCGCACTGGCTGAGTCGGAACGAGCAAGGAGAGGCAAGCATGATCGGCGACCTGCAGGCAGAGACCGTCTGGATCGACGGGCACGAAGGGGACACGATCGAGGCGTACTTCGCACTGCCTCTTGATGACCAGCCCACGGGCGGCGTCGTGGTGATCCACCACATGCCGGGCTTCGACGAGGCGACGAAGGAGATCACGCGCACGTTCGCGGCCCACGGCTACCTGGCCGTCTGCCCGAACCTCTACAGCCGAGAGGCCCCCGGCGAGAGTCCCGACGACGCCGCCGCCGCCGCGCGCGCCCTTGGAGGGGTCCCCGACGAGCGACTCGTGGGCGACGTCGACGGCGCCGCCAGGTTCCTTCGATCCCGCATCGCCTCGAACGGGAAGGTGGCGACGATCGGCTACTGCTCGGGTGGCCGGCAGTCCTTCCTTGCGGCCTGCAGCCTGCAGCTGGACGCCGCCGTGGACTGCTACGGGGCCTTCGTCGTCGTCGCGCGACCGGAGGGCTCGGGTCCCGCGATGGGCCCTGTCGTCCAGCTGGCCGGCGACCTCTCGTGCCCGCTGCTCGGGCTGTTCGGGGCCGACGATCAGTACCCCTCGCCCGAGGAGACCGCGATCCTCGAGGCGGCGCTGAACGAGCATGCGAAGACCTTCGAGTTCCACACGTACGACGGTGCGGGCCACGCCTTCTTCAACGTCGACCGGCCGAGCTACCGGCCCGAGGCTGCGAAGGACGGGTGGGCAAGGATCTGGGAGTTCTTCGAGCGTCACCTGTCCGCCTGAGTCCCCTACCCTCGAGAGGAGCAGCCATGTGCACGTATCAGACCGACAGGATCACCGTCCGGGGAAGCGCGAAGGGCCCGACAGGGTGGATCCCCGTGACGAACGCCTCGGTCTACTTCGACCATCCGGTCGACCTCCCGGTCGGCCACGCGATGACGATCGACTTCCTCAACCCTGAGCGGGGCCCCGGGGCGAGGGTCGCCGTGGAGCTGGATGCCACCTCAGCGAGGGCCCTCGCGGCGTCGATCCTCGCGACGCTCGACGCGGTGCCTGCGGACCTGCTGGAGGGTGACCGGCTCGGATGACGAATCCGTCGCGACTCGGCCTGTCGGTCCCGGACCTGGCCGGGATGCACGAGTCGCGGCCCGATCGGTACAAGTGGATCGTGCTGTCCAACACGACCCTCGGGATGCTGATGGCCACGATCGACATCTCGATCATGCTCATTGCGCTGCCGGACATCTTCAAGGGGATCGGCATCGATCCGCTCCTCCCGGCGAACAGCTTCTACCTGCTCTGGATGATCCTCAGCTTCATGGTCGTGACCGCCGTGCTCGTGGTCAGCCTCGGGCGGCTCGGCGACATGTTCGGGCGCGTGAAGATGTACAACCTCGGCTTCGCGATCTACACGTTCTTCTCGCTCATGCTCTCGATCACGTGGATGCAGGGGACGAACGCCGCCATCTACCTGGTCGTCATGCGGATCTTCCAGGGCGTGGGCGCGGCCTTCCTCATCGCGAACTCGTCGGCGATCCTCACCGATGCGTTCCCCGAGGACCAGCGGGGCATGGCGCTCGGCGTGAACCAGATTGCGGGGATCAGCGGCTCGTTCATCGGGCTGATCCTCGGGGGATTGCTCGCCCCCATCAACTGGCGGCTCATCTTCCTCGTCTCGGTCCCGATCGGGCTGCTCGGCACCGTCTGGGCGTACCGAAGCCTCCGCGAGCTCCCGCGCAGGATCGACACGAACGTCGACTGGTGGGGCAACATCACGTTCGCGCTCGGGCTCGTCGCGATCCTCGTCGGGATCACCTACGGCATCCAGCCCTATGGCGGGCACACGATGGGATGGCTCAGCCCGACCGTGCTCATCTCGGTCGCGCTGGGCGTGGTCCTGCTCACGGCGTTCTGCTTCATCGAGATGCGGTCCGACGACCCGATGTTCCGGCTCCAGCTCTTCAAGATCCGCGCGTTCACGGCCGGCAGCATCTCGAGCTTCCTCTCATCGCTCGGGCGCGGCGGACTCATGTTCATGCTGATCATCTGGCTGCAGGGGGTCTGGCTCCCGCTGCACGGCTACAACTTCGTGGACACGCCGTTGTGGGCCGGCATGGCCATGCTCCCGCTGACCGTGGGCTTCCTCATCGCCGGACCGATCTCGGGGATCCTCTCGGACCGCTACGGATCCCGCCCGTTCGCAACTGGCGGCATGCTTGCGGCAGCGGCATCGTTCGCCGCCCTCGAGCTGCTTCCCGTTGACTTCGCCTACTGGCAGTTCGGCCTGCTGCTGCTCTGCAACGGGCTGGCGATGGGCGCCTTCGCGGCGCCCAATCGCGCGGGGGTGATGAACAGCCTTCCCCGAGCACCGGGGCGTCGGATCGGGGATGAACTCGACGTTCCAGAACACGGGCCAGGTGCTCTCCATCGGTGTCTTCTTCACGCTGATGATCGTGGGCCTCTCGGTCACGCTCCCCGCCGACCTGGTCCGCGGTCTCGTCGACCAGGGGATCCCCGCCGTGGTCGCCCACCGGGCCGCCGGCCTGCCGCCCGTCTCGACGCTGTTCGCGTCCTTCCTCGGCTACAACCCGATGGAGCATCTCCTCGGCAGCCAGGTGATCGCGTCGCTCCCCGAGTCGACGCAGGCGACGATCCTCGGGCGGGAGTTCTTCCCCACGATCATCAGCAACGCGTTCCGCAACGGCCTGCACGCGGCGTGCGACGCCGCCGTCCTGTTCTGCCTGCTCGCAGCAGGCACCTCGTGGATGCGCGGCGGCAAGTACGTCTACGTGGAGCCCGAGCACACGTCCGTGTCCCGCTAGCGACACCTGGGTGGCGATCCTGCCCGCGGACGAGCCGCGGGCAGGATCCGCTCAGTCCTCGTTGGGGACGATCCCGGCGGCGTACTCGGCCTCGTACTCCTCGAGCGTCGCCTCGTCACCCTGGATCTTCGGGCCCTTGAACCACTTGCGCGCCGAGACGGCGTACCAGATGAAGACGATCGCCATCACGACGATCAGGACCGGTCCCGCCCAGTTGAAGTCCGCTGCCGTGGACCACGGGTAGAACGACGGCGCGAAGAAGAGGATCGTGATCACGACCACCCAGCACACCGCGATCCAGCCGATCGGCTTGCTCCACTTGCCGAGCGACCAGGGTCCCGGCTTGAAGCTCCTGCCCGCCCGAAGGCGCAGGAACACCGGGATGACGTACGCGATGTAGATGGCGACCGTGCCGACCGAGACGATCGCGAAGAACGCCACGGAGTACCCGCCGACCTGGTACAGCGACGGGATGCCGAGGATGAACGCGACGACGCAGCAGAGCCACACGGCGTTGACGGGCGTCCTCGTGTCGGGGTGCAGCCGGTGCCACAGCCTGTGGCCGGGGACGGCACCGTCGCGGGAGAAGGCGTAGAGCATCCTCGAGTTCGCAGTCACCGACGCAAGGCCGCAGAAGAACATCGCCACCATCGAGATGATCACAAGCAGCTTGCCCCCGGTCCCGGTGATGGCGTCGACGAACAGCTGGCCGCCCGCCGTGGGCCCATTGAGGGCGAGTGCCGCGTACTGGGTCTGGCCGCCCTGGATCGAGAGGGTCATCGCCAGGTTCAAGATGAATCCCGCGATGATCGACACGTAGATCGCCCGGACGATCCCGTTCGGGCCACCGGTGGAGGCGCCGTGGGTCTCCTCGGTCATGTGGGCCGAGGCGTCGTAGCCGGTCAGCGTGTACTGCGCGAGGAGCAGGCCGATGGCGAAGGCGTAGACCCCGGCGAACGGCCCGGTCCACCCCGTCAGGTTCTCGTGGTGGAAGAGGAAGCTCACGCTCTGGTGGTGCTCGGGGATCGCGAGCAGCGCGATCACGATGACGGCCGTCCCGATCAGGTGCCAGTACGCGCTCACGTTGGCGAGCAGCGCCACGAGCTTCACGCGGAAGGTGTTGAAGAGCGCGTGAAGCAGCAGCAGGATCCCGTAGAACGCGAGGATCCACAGCACTGTCGTGTGGAAGCTGGACACGTACAGCGAGATGAGGAAGGCGACGTAGGTCGCGAGCCCGTAGTCAATCGACGCGGTGATCGCGACCTGGCCGACCAGATTGAACCACCCGCACGCCCACGACCACGCCGCCTTGTTCTTGGTCGCGAGCTGCGCGGACCAGTAGTACAGGCCGCCGGCGGTCGGATACGCCGAGCAGATCTCCGCCATCCCCATGCCCACGCAGAGGGTGAAGGCGCCGACGATGAACCACCCGATCGTGATCACGAAGGGTCCGCCGGCATCCATGCCGAGGTAGTAGGTGGTGATGCCGCCAGTCAGGATCGAGATGATGGAGAACGAGACCGCGAAGTTCGAGAACGAGCCCATCCCCCGGTTGAGCTCCTGGGCGTACCCGAGCTGGTGGAGTCGGCGGGTGTCCTCATCCATCCCCTCGGGATAGGTGGTCGCGCCAGACGGCGCGGCCACCCCTCCAGCGGCACTGCCAGCACCTAGGTCGTCGCTCACGCGGACTCCTCTCGCATTGCCCGGGACCATCCCCGATTTGAAGTGAAGGCTTAGGTCTCAGCCACTTCGAAGTCAAGGATCTCCGGCGGGGCGCTCGCGGCGGTCGAATTGTGCAGCCCTGCGTCCTCGATGCCATAGTTGCGGCACCCTGCGCAGTCACCCGCACCGTCGAGGAGTTGGATTGTCGACACCCATCCCAGGTCGCCTCACGCGCGAGCACCTGATCGAGCTCACCCGGATGGGGGAGATCGACACCGTGCTGGTCGCCATCGCCGACATGCAGGGCCGGCTCCAGGGCAAGCGCATGGACGCCACCTACTTCGTCGACGAGATCGTCGACGGCCCCGTCGAGGGATGCAGCTACCTGCTGGCATCCGACGTCGACATGCGGACCGTCGACGGCTTCGCGATGACGTCCTGGGAGCGCGGCTACGGCGACCTCGCGTTCAAGGCCGACTTCTCCACGATCCGCCGGGTCCCGTGGCACGAGAAGACGGCGATCGTCTTCGCGGACGTCGAGACCGTCACGGGCGAGCCCGTCCTCCCCTCGCCGCGCCAGGTGCTCCTCGCGCAGGTGGACAGGCTGGCGGCCCGCGGGCGGGTGGGGATCACCGGCACCGAGCTGGAGTTCATCGTGTTCACCGCCACCTACGACGAGGCCTGGAACTCGGGCTACCGGTCGCTCTCCCCCGTCAACCTCTACAACGTCGACTACTCGCTCCAGGGCACGGCCCGGATCGAGCCGCTGCTCGGTCGGATGCGCCGCTCGATGCGCGCCGCGGGGATGGTGGTCGAGTCCGCGAAGGGCGAGTGCAACCTCGGCCAGCACGAGATCGCCTTCAAGTACGCCGGCCTCGTCGACAAGGCGGACGAGCACAGCCTCTTCAAGCTCGGCGCCAAGGAGATCGCCGACCAGGAGGGCTGCAGCCTCACGTTCATGGCGAAGTACGACGAGCGCGAGGGCAATTCATGCCACATCCACCTCTCGCTGCGCGACGCCGATGACCGGCCCGTGTTCGCCGGGACCGAGCCCCACGGGTTCTCGACGGAGTTCCAGCACTTCCTCGCCGGGCTGCTGGCGTACTCGCGGGAGCTCTCCGTGTTCCTCGCCCCCAACATCAACAGCTACAAGCGGTTCGTCCAGGGCTCCTTCGCCCCGACGGCGATGCTGTGGGGCCTCGACAACCGCACCTGCGCCTACCGGGTCGTGGGGCACGGCCCGTCGCTGCGCTTCGAGTGCCGGATCCCGGGCGGGGACGTCAACCCCTACCTCGCGATCGCCGCGCTCGTCGCCGCGGGCGAGCGCGGCGTCGCAGAGGAGCTCGTCCTCCCGCCGGCGTTCGAGGGCAACGCCTACGACGCGCCGGCCGCGCGCGTGCCGGCCACCCTCGCAGCGGCGATCGACCTGTTCAACAACAGCCAGATGGCCCGCGACGCCTTCTCCGACGAGGTCGTCGACCACTACGTCCACGCCGCGCGCATCGAGGTCGACACGTTCGGCGCCGCCGTCACCGACTGGGAGCGGTTCCGGGGGTTCGAGCGCCTGTGACCGCGATCCTGCCCATCATCAACCCGTCGACCGAGCTCGAGATCGCGTCGGTGGAGCTGCTCGACCTCGACGAGGCCGATCGCGCGATCGCCCGCGCGGCGGCCGCCGCACCCGCCTGGCGGGCCGTCACCCCCGCAGACCGGGCCCGCCTGCTGCGCAGGTTCGCCGAGGTCGTCGACAGTCACAACGAGGAGCTCGCGCTGCTGGAGGTCGCCAACGCCGGGCACACGATCGGCAACGCGAGGTGGGAGGCGGGCAACGTCCGCGACGTCCTCGCCTACTACGCAGGTGCGCCCGAGCGCCACGCCGGCCGGCAGATCCCCGTCGCGGGCGGCGTCGACCTGACGTTCTACGAGCCGCTCGGCGTTGTCGGGATCATCGTCCCGTGGAACTTCCCGATGCCGATCGCGGCGTGGGGGCTCGGACCCGCGCTGGCGGCCGGCAACACGGTCGTGCTGAAGCCGGCGACGCTGACACCGCTCACCGCGCTGCGGCTCGCCGAGCTGGGGCTCGACGCCGGGCTCCCCGAGGGCGTGTTCCAGGTCCTGCCCGGCGAGGGGTCGACCGTCGGCTACCGGTTCGTCACGAACCCGGCGGTCCGCAAGGTGTGCTTCACCGGATCGACCTCCGCTGGCAAGCAGGTCATGGCCGGCTGCGCCGAGCAGGTCAAGCGGGTCACCCTGGAGCTCGGCGGCAAGAGCGCGAACATCGTCTTCGCCGACGCGGACCTGGAGCGCGCCGCGGCGATGGCGCCGTCGGCCGTCTTCGACAACGCGGGGCAGGACTGCTGCGCGCGTTCGCGGCTCCTGGTCGAGGCGTCCGCCTACGACCGGTTCATGGAGCTGCTCGAGCCCGCGGTCAAGGGCTTCCGGGTCCTCGACCCAGCCGACGAGTCGAGCGAGATGGGGCCCCTGATCACCGCGGCCCAGCGCGAGAGCGTCGCGTCCTACGTCGACGAGGCCACCGTCGCGTTCCGAGGCAGTGCCCCCGACGGACCGGGGTACTGGTTCGCGCCCACGGTGCTCGAGCCCACGAGCCGTGACGACCGGGCGCTGCGCGAGGAGATCTTCGGCCCGGTCGTCTCAGTGGTCCGCTTCGAGGACGAGGCAGCGGCCATCGCGGTCGCGAACGACACGGAGTTCGGCCTCTCGGGATCGATCTGGACGCGCGACGTCGGCAGGGCGCTGCGCGTGGCTCGGGCCGTGGAGACCGGCGCGCTCTCGGTCAACTCGAACTCGTCGGTGCGGTACTCGACACCGTTCGGGGGGTACAAGCAGTCCGGCATCGGCCGCGAGCTCGGGCCCGACGCGCTGCGCAGCTTCAGCGAAGAGAAGAACGTCTTCATAGCGACGGAGGACTGATGGGACGCCTGGACAGCAAGGTCGCCGTGATCACCGGCGCTGCGAGCGGGATCGGGCGCGCCAGCGCGATCCGCTTCGCCGCGGAGGGGGCGAAGGTGGTCGTCGCGGACCTCGCCGAGCGCGAGGGCACCCAGCTCGCGGGCGAGATCGACGGCACCTACGTGAGCGTGGATGTCGCCGACGAGGCGAGTGTCGAGGCGCTCTACGAGACGACGGCGGCCACCTACGGCGGCATCGACATCCTCTTCAACAACGCGGGGATCTCGCCCCCCGAGGACGACTCGATCCTGACGACGGAGATCGACGCGTGGCGGCGCGTGCAGGAGGTCAACCTGACCTCGGTCTACCTCTGCTGCCGCTACGGCATCCCGCACCTCCAGCGGCGCGGCGGCGGGTCGATCATCAACACCGCGTCGTTCGTCGCGGTACTGGGGTCGGCGACGTCGCAGATCTCCTACACCGCGTCGAAGGGCGGCGTGCTCTCGATGAGCCGCGAGCTCGGGGTGCAGTTCGCCCGCGAGGGCATCAGGGTCAACGCGCTGTGCCCGGGCCCGGTCAACACGCCCCTCCTCCGAGAGCTCTTCGCCAAGGACCCCGAGCGAGCGGCGCGCAGGCTCGTGCACGTCCCGCTCGGGCGGTTCGCGGAGCCCGAGGAGATCGCGAGCGCGGCGCTCTTCCTCGCCAGCGACGACGCCTCCTTCATCACGGCATCGACGTTCCTCGTCGACGGCGGGATCCAGGGCGCCTACGTGACACCCCTGTAGGTCGGCCGGGGGCCTTCAGATCCCGAGGATGAAGCGCTCGACGGCGATCGCGAACCCCTCATCGTCGTTGGACGTGGTCACGTGGCGAGCCGCGCGGTGGACCTGGACGTCGGCGTTGCCCATCGCGATGCTGACGCCGGAGTGCGCGAACATCAGCACGTCGTTCGGCATGTCGCCGATGGTCGCGATCTCGTCCTCGTGGACGTCGTAGGTTCTCGCGAGGTAGCGCACGACGCTCCCCTTGTTCGCCCTCGGATGGGTGACATCGAGGTAGTACAGCTGCGAGCGCGCCGCTGAGACCTCCTTGCCGAACTGCTCCTTGGCGGCGGCCGACGCGTCCTGGACGTGCTCGTGGTCGTCGCTCACGCCCACGATCTTCGCGACGTTCCCGGTCACACCGTCGAAGGTCGCCACGACGGTCGGATCGAACCCGCACGTCCACGCCTCGTGGCGCACGTGCGGGCCGTCGCGGTCCAGGACGAGCCAGTCCGAGCCCTGGTAGACCCAGACGCTGAGCCGGAACGACTCGAGCAGCGTGACGATCGGGGCGACCAGCTCCTCGGGGATGGTCCGCTCCTCGAGCACCTCCATCTGCGCGTCCACCACGAGCCCCCCGTTGAATCCGGCCAGCGGGGTCGTGATCGACAGCGGGTCGATGAGCATCGCCATGCCCCGCGGGGGGCGCCCGCTCGTCACGGCGAACAGCACGCCGGCGCGGTGGAGCTGGTCGACCGCCTCGATCGAGCGGTTCGTGAGGATCTTCTCCGAGGTCACGAGCGTCCCGTCGACGTCCGAGAGCAGCAGCTTCACCCGGGGCGACCTCACTGCGACAGGTTCCAGTGGCAGGGCTCGGCCAGCCGGTCGACGGACGGCGGACCCCAGGAGCCGACCTCGTAGGGCTCGACGGGCGGGGGTTCTCGAGCAGCGGCGCCGAGACCTCCCAGAGCCGCTCGATCCCGTCGGAGCGCGTGAACAGCGACTGGTTGCCGAGCATCGCCTCGAGGATCAGGTGCTCGTACGCCTCGAGGTTGTGCACCGCGAGGAAGGAGTCCGAGTAGCGGAAGGTCATCTCCGCGTCACCGAGCCGCATCTGGGGGCCGGGCAGCTTGGCGAGGAAGTTGGCGTGGATGGAGCCGGGGTCGGCGAAGTCGATCACGAGCCGGTTCCCGCGCTGCGAGCGCGCCTGGGCGTCGAGCGCGAAGATCCGCAGCGCGGGCTCGCGGTAGCCGACCGTGACCACCTGGCGGCTCTGGGCGAGGCTCTTGCCGGTGCGAAGCAGGAACGGCACGCCCTTCCAGCGCCAGTTGTCGATCTCGCAGCGCAGCGCGACGAACGTCTCGGCCTGCGAGTCCGGCGCAACGCCCGGCTCGGCGCGGTAACCCTCGTACTGGCCGCGCACCACGTGCTGGACGTCGATCGGGACCATGGACTCGAAGACCTTGACCATCTCGTCGCGCAGCGACTTCGCGCCCAGCGAGGTCGGCGGCTCCATCGCCACGACGCCCATCAGCTGGAAGAGGTGGGTCACGACCATGTCCCGGAACGCCCCGGTCTGCTCGAAGAACGCGGCGCGGCCCTCGATCGAGAGGGTCTCGGGGACGTCGATCTGCACGTAGGCGACGTGGTCGCGGTTCCAGATGGGCTCGAAGAGCCCGTTCGCGAACCGCAGCGCGAGGATGTTGTCGACCGACTCCTTTCCCAGGAAGTGGTCGATCCGGAAGATCTGGGACTCGTCGAAGCTCGCGCGGATGGTCTCGTTGAGCGCGCGGGCGGACGCGAGGTCGCGGCCGAACGGCTTCTCGCAGATGACCTTGGCGTCCTCGTTCAGGCCGCTCGCCCCGAGCATCTCGACCATCGAGGGGAAGGCCGTCGGGGGCACGGCGAGGTGGTGCAGGAGGTGGGCGTCGCCGCCGATCTCGCCCTTCGCGGCTTCGACCGCCTTCACGAGCCGCGAGGCGTCGTCAGGCTCGGCGATCCCGAACGAGAGCATCGCCTCGAAGCTGTCCCAGTCGCTCCCCTCGGGCTTGAAGCGCCCGAACTCGGCGACGGCGCCGCGCGCGTGGGTCCGGAACGCGTCCGTCGTCATCGCGAACTGCTCGGGCGCGGATCCCACGATCCTGCACCCGACTGGCAGGAGCCCGGCCATGCTGAGGTGGAACAATCCTGGGATCAGCTTGCGCTTGGCGAGGTCGCCGGTGGCGCCGAACAGGACGATGACGTGGTTCTCGGGCCTCTCGACGCCATGCGTCGTCGCACGAGCCATCAGCCGTCACCTCCGGGGGCCGACAGTTCCACCGTGTCCCCGCGTCCGACGAGCACCTTACCGACGATCCTCGGCGCGAAGAGGCCGTGGTCGACGACGCCGGGGATCGAGTCGAGCCACGCCGCGAGGGCGGCGGGATCCGACACGTCGCCGAGGTAATCGGCGATCACCCCGCCGTCGGGGCTCGGCGGGACGTCGCGGAGCGTGGCATCGGCGAGCTGGCGCAGCGTGACGGGGAGCCCGAACCCGAGCAGTTCGAGCGGGATCGGGGACCGTAGGGCGGGCACCGGCTTCGAGGAGTCCGCGATCACGACGAACAGGTCCGCGGCGCAGGCAACGATCTTCTCCCTCGTGAGCGCGGCACCGCCGCCCTTCACGAGCCAGCCGTCCGGGGAGATCTGATCGGCCCCGTCGATGGCGATGTCCAGCCGGTCGAGCGAGTCGAAGGGCTCGACCCTGATGCCGAGCTCGCGGGCCGCGGCCTCGGTGCGCGGCGACGTCGCGACGCACGTGACCTCGATCCTCCGTGCCGCAAGGGCGGGGAGCAGGTGGGCCACGGTCGAGCCCGTGCCGAGCCCGACGGTCATGCCGTCGTCGACCAGCTGCGCCGCCGCCTGCGCGGCACGCTGCTTCTCCCTCTCGAGGTCCATGGTCACGCGGCCGCCGCATCCGCGAGGACGAGCGAGCTGCGCGCCGCCACCCGGCCGGCGGGGATCGACCGGTCCCCGTCGAGCAGGCGCTCCAGGGCCTCGCGCTTGTCCGCCCCGGTGACCAGCCACAGCAGCTGGTCGGCGCGTGCGAGCGCAGGGTAGGTGAGCGTCATGCGTCGGTGCCCCTGATAGGGGGCCGTGACCCCGACGAGCCGGTCTTCCAGCTCGAGGACGGGATCGCCCGGGACGAGCGAGGCCGTGTGGCCGTCGGGCCCGAGCCCGAGGTGCACGAGGTCGAAGCGGTCGGGCAGCGCAAGCGCGTAGCGGTCTGCGGCGGCATCGAGGTCGTCGTCGGTGACGCCCATGGGCACGACGCGTGCCGGGCCTTCGCCGATGCACGCCCGAAGGTGGGTGAGGTTCCGGTCGGGATCGCCGTCGGGCGCGACGCGCTCGTCGACCTGGAAGAGCACCACGTGCGCCCACGGGACGTCGCGCTCCACGAGCTCGGCGAACATCGCCCAGGGCGTGCGCCCGCCGCTTACCGCGAAGGTGAACGTCCCGCGGGCCGCAACCGCGTCGCGCGCGAGCTGGGCGACGTAGTCGGCGGCCGCCGGTGCGACCTCGTCTGGCATCGAAGATCTCGCGGAGCTCGTGGCGCACGCTACGAGCTCTTCTCTCGGCGTGCCCGCCGAACTCCGAGCGCATGGCGGACAGGACCTTGCCGGTGAACTGCCCGGCTCCCCGGGACTCGAAGCGCTGGTAGAGCGACGGCCGTGATCACCGGTGCCGGGACCGTCTCGTCGATCGCGGCGAGCACGGTCCAGCGGCCCTCGCCGGAGTCCGACACCCGGCCGGCGAACTCCTCCAGCTCGGGCGAGCGGGCGAGTGCGGTCGGCGGTCAGGTCGACGAGCCACGAGCCCGACGACCGACCCGCGGCGCCACAGCTCGGCAACCTCGGCCACGTCGATCGTCGTACTGGTAGGCCTCGGGGTCGCGCAGCGGGCGTCGTCTCGGCGTCGGCCTCCTGCGTCGAGCTTGCCCGACGTTGGCGTGCTTGATGATGCTGAGGCCCTCGGCGATCGCCGCCATCATCCCGTACTCGATCCCGTTGTGGACCATCTTCACGAAGTGCCCGGCGCCGTTGGGGCCGCAGTGCAGGTAGCCGTCCTGGGCGGTCCCGTCGGTCCTGGTCCGCCCCGGCGTCGCCTCGGCGTCGCCGACGCCCGGGGCGATCGTCTTGAAGATCGGGTCGAGGCGCTCGACGGCGACGTCCTCCCCGCCGATCATGAGGCAGTAGCCGCGCTCGAGGCCCCAGACGCCCGCCGCTCGTGCCGCAGTCGACGTAGTGGATCCCCTTCGGCGCGAGCTGCTTGGCGCGGGCGATGTCGTCTCGGTAGTAGGAGTTGCCGCCGTCGATCACGACGTCGTCGCGATCGAGGAGCGTCGGCCAGCTCGTCGAGGGTCGCCTGCGTGATCGCCGGCGGGCAGCATCATCCACACGGCGCGGGGGACCTCGAGCTTGGCGACGAGGTCGCCGAGCGAGCTCGCGCCGACCGCGCCCTCGGCCTCGAGCGCCTGCACGGCGTCGGCGTTCACGTCGTAGACGACGCAGCGGTGCCCGTCGCGCATGAGGCGCCGCACGAGGTTGGCGCCCATCCGGCCGAGGCCGATCATGCCCAGCTGCATCGGCTTGTCGGTTGCCATTCCTGCCTCCTAGTCCTTCAGCGCGCGGTAGCGCCGGATGAGCGCGTTCGTCGACGAGTCGTGGCTCGCGGCTGGGATCGCCGTCGCGCCTCGAGCTCGGGGATGATCTTGACGGCGAGCACCTTGCCGAGCTCGACGCCCCACTGGTCGAACGAGTCGATCCCCCAGACGGTCCCCTGGGTGAAGACGCGAGTGCTCGTAGAGCGCGACGAGCGAGCCCGAGGAGCCGCGGGGTGAGCACCTCGGCGAGCAGGACGTTCGTCGGCCGGTTGCCCTCCATCACCCGGTGCGCCACGACGTGCTCGGGAGTTCCCTCGGCCCGCACCTCCGCCTCGGTCTTGCCGAAGGCGAGCGCCTGGGCCTGGGCGAAGACGTTCGACGAGAGGATGTCATGGTGGTCGCGAAGCGGGTTGAGGCTCCTCGCGAAGCCGATGAGGTCGCAGGGGATCAGCTTCGTGCCCTGGTGGATCAGCTGGTAGAAGCTGTGCTGGCCGTTCGTCCCGGGCTCGCCCCAGTAGACGGCGCCCGTCTCGTAGTCGACCCGATCGCCCGACACCGTCACGTGCTTGCCGTTGGACTCCATCGTCAGCTGCTGGAGGTATGCGGGGAATCGCTTCAGGTACTGCTCGTAGGGCAGCACGGCGGCCGTCTGGGCGCCGAAGAAGTCGGTGTACCAGACGCCGAGCATCCCGAGGATCACCGGCAGGTTGCGCGTCCAGCGGCGCTGTGCGCGAAGTGCTCGTCCATGTCGTGGAACCCGGCGAGCAGCTCGGCGAATCCGTCGGGACCGATCGCGAGCATCGTAGACAGGCCGATCGCCGAGTCCATCGAGTAGCGCCCGCCGACCCAGTCCCAGAAGCCGAACATGTTGTCGGTGTCGATCCCGAATGCGGCGACCCGCGCAGCGTTCGTCGACACCGCCACGAAGTGGCGGGCGACGGCGGCCTCGTCCCCGAGCGCGGCGACGATCCAGTCCCTGGCCGAGTGCGCGTTTGTCAGCGTCTCGAGCGTCCCGAAGGTCTTCGACGAGACGATGAACAGGGTCTCGTCCGCGGACAGGTCCCGCACCGCCTCGACGAAGTCGGTCGAGTCGACGTTCGAGACGAAGCGGAAGGTCAGGTCCCGGCTCGAGTAGTGGCGCAGCGCCTCGTAGGCCATCACCGGGCCGAGGTCGGAGCCGCCGATCCCGATGTTGACGACGTTGCGGATCGGCTTGCCGGTGTGGCCCTTCCACGCGCCGGAGCGGACCCGATCGCAGAAGGTCGCCATCCGCCCGAGGACCTCATGGACCTCGGCGACGACGTCGACCCCGTCGACCACGAGCGACGTCCCGGCCGGCATGCGCAGCGCGACGTGCAGCACCGCGCGGTTCTCCGAGACGTTGATGTGCTCGCCGCGCGAACATCGCGTCGCGGCGCTCGGCGAGCCCGGACTCCTCGGCGAGGGCCACCAGGAGCGAGAGCGTCTCGTCGGTGATCCGGTTCTTCGAGTAGTCGAGGTAGAGGCCGGCGCCCTCGGCCGCGAGGCGCTGCCGCGGCTCGGGTCGGCCGCGAAGAGCTCGCGCAGGTGGACGCCCTCGATGTCGGCGTGGTGGCGCTCCAGCGCCGTGAAGGCGCCGCGCTCGCGGAGTGGTGCCACTGCCATCGCCTCAGGTGAGCGTCGCGCGCTGGGCGTCGATCTTGGCGATCAGGTCGTTCCACGAATTGACGAACGCCGTCGCCCCCTCGCCCTGGAGCTTCGCGGCCAGGCCGGCCGTGTCGACGCCCGCGGCGTTGTAGGCGGCGAGCCGCTCGGCCGCGGCAGCGCCGTCGTGCGGCAGCGGATCCCCGATCGTGCCGTGGTCGAAGAAGGCCTCGAGCGTGTCGTCCGGCATCGTGTTCACCGTGAAGGGCGCCGCGAGGCCGTGCACGTAGAGGGTGTCGTCGGCGGTGGCGTCCTTCGTCTTCGTGCTGGCCCACAGGAGCCGCTGCGCCCGTGCTCCGGCATTGGCGAGCGCCTCGAACCGGTCCGATTCCAGCAGGCTCCGATAGGCGCGGTAGACGTCGAGGCCGACCGCCAGCCCCAGTCCGTTGCGAAGCTCGGCGGGGACCGCATCCTTCCACGGCGACATCCCATCGGGACATGAAGACCGACGCGACGGATCCGACCACCGGGTCGAGGCCTGCTGCCAGCCTCCGCTCGATGCCCGCGGAGGTAGGCGTCGGCCGCCGCGACGTACTGGTCGGCCGAGAAGAGGAGCGTCACGTTGACCGGGATGCCCGCGGCGATCGCCTCCTCGATGGCCGGCAAGGCCCTCGGCGGTGCCGGGGATCTTGATGAAGAGGTTGCGCCGCCCCGCCCTCGCGTGCAGCTCCTTCGCGGCGGCGACCGTCCGGTCCGTGTCGTACGCGAGGAGCGGGGAGACCTCCAGGGAGACCCAGCCGTCCACCCCGTCGGTCCGCTCGTGCACCGGGAGGAAGAGGTCCGCGGCGCGGCGCAGGTCGTCGATGGCGAGCTCGAAGAACAGGTCCTCGCTCGACAGCCCGTCGCGCGAGGCGCCGCGGATCGCCTCGTCGTAGCCGCCCGTGGAGATCGCGTGGTCGAAGATCGACGGGTTCGAGGTCAGCCCGGTCACCGAGTAGTCGTCGATGTACCGCTGGATCGCCCCGGCATCGAGCATGCCCCGCGTGATGTTGTCGAGCCACAGGCTCTGGCCCAGCTCGTGCAGTGCCTCGGTCGGCTTCATTGGGCACTCCTCTCTGCGGCCACGCGCTCGCGGGCCACCTCTGCCACCCTCGCCGCTGTGAACCCGAAGTTGGCCAGCAGGTCCTTCAACGGCGCCGACGACCCGAACGTCGTCATGCCGATGACCGCCCCGTCGTCGCCGACATAGCGCTCCCACCCGAATGGCGTGCCAGCTCGACCGCGACCCTCGGTCGCACTCCCGGCGGCAGCACCTCGTCGCGGTACGCCTTCGGCTGGCGATCGAACAGCTCCCAGCACGGCATGCTGACGACGCGCGCGCGGATGCCGGTCCCCGCCAGCTCCTCGCGTGCAGAGAGCGCGAGCTGGACCTCGGACCCCGTGGCGATGAGCAGCACGTCGGGATCCCCGCCGTCGGCGTCGGCGACGACGTAGGCGCCCTTCGACACCCCGGATGCGGCGCCCATGACCGATCGGTCGAGCGTGGGAAGGGCCTGGCGCGTCAGCACGAGGATCGCCGGCTCGTTCGTGAGCTCGGCGACGACCTTCCACGTCTCGGCGACCTCGTTGGCGTCTGCCGGGCGGAACACGAGGATCCCCGGCATCGCGCGCAGCGATGCGAGCTGCTCGATCGGCTGGTGGGTCGGGCCGTCCTCGCCGACCCCGATCGAGTCGTGGGTGAAGATGTGGACGACCGGGATCTCCATCAGCGCCGACAGCCGGATCGACGTGCGCGCGTAGTCGGAGAAGACGAAGAAGCTCGCCCAGAACGGCCGGACCTTGGTGAGGGCCATGCCGTTCACGATGGCGGCCGTCGCGTGCTCTCGCACGCCGAAGTGGAAGTTCCGACCTGCCCGGTCCTCGGGACTGAAGACGCCCGCCCCGTCGAACGTCATGGTCGTCTTGGTGGACGGCGCGAGGTCGGCGGCCCCGCCGATGATCCAGGGCACCTGGCGGGCGACCTCGTTGAGCACGCGCCCGGATGACTCGCGGGTCGCGAGCCCCTTGGCATCGGCAGGGAAGTCGGCCAATCGTGACTGCCAGCCGACGGGCATGTGTCCGCGCTGCATCATGTCGAGCTCGTGGGCGAAGTCGGGGTGGGCCGAACGGTAGGAGGCGAAGGTCTCCTGCCACGCCGCGCGGGCATCGGCACCGCGCGCGCCAACACCCTCGGCGAAGCGCGCCTGCACGCCGTCGGGCACGAAGAAGTCCTCATCTCGAAGCCCGAGGAACGCCTTGGTCGACTTCACGCCCTCGACGCCGAGCGGCTCGCCATGGGCCTTGGCCATGTCCTCGACGGGTGATCCGTAGCCGATGTGGCTGTGCACGATGATGAGCGTGGGCCGCTCGTCCTCCGCCTTGAAAGCGTGCAGCGCGCGGGCGACCTCCCGGGTGTCGTTGGCATCGGCCACCGATGTGACGTTCCACCCGTATCCGATGAACCTCGCGGCGACGTCCTCGGTGAACGTGATCTCGGTGTGGCCTTCGATCGTGATCCGGTTCGAGTCGTAGATCCAGCAGAGGTTGGAGAGCCGCTGGTGGCCGGCGAAGGAGGCGGCCTCCGCCGAGATGCCCTCCATCATGCAGCCGTCCCCGGCCAGCGCGTAGACGTCGAAGTCGAAGAGCGTGTGGCCCGGTCGGTTGTAGGTCGCGGCGAGCCAGTCGCGCGCCACGGCCATGCCGACCGACATCGCGGCACCCTGGCCGAGCGGCCCGGTCGTCGCCTCGACACCGCTCGTCCACCGGTACTCGGGGTGACCGGGGCACTTGGAGCCCAGCTGGCGGAAGCCCTTGATGTCGTCGAGCGTCACCGCCTCATCGCCGGGGGTCCTGCCATCCTCGCCGGTGGACCGCACGCCCGCGAGGTGCAGCAGCGACCACAGGAGCGCCGACGCGTGCCCTGCCGACAGGACGAACCGATCCCGGTTCGGCCAGGCGGCATCGGCGGGGTCGTAGCGCAGGAACTCCTGCCAGAGGGTGTAGGCGACCGGCGCCATGCTGATCGGGGTGCCCGGGTGCCCGGAATCGGCACGCTGGACCATGTCCATGCACAGGCCCCGGATCGTGCCGATGCAGAGCTGGTCCGGATCGAAGTCTGTCATGGCAGGTCCTCTACTCGGTGGGGGCGAACAGTGCGGCGCCGACAATCCCGGCGTCATTGTGGAGCTGTGCGGGGACGATGGGCGTGCGCGTCTGTATGAGAGGAAGGTACCGGTCGGACTGGCGGCTCACGCCGCCGCCGATGATGAAGAGCTCGGGCCACAGCAGGCTCTCGAGGAGGTCCAGGTACTCCTGGAGGCGCTGAGCCCACTCCTTCCAGGAGAGGTCGTCGCGCTCGCGAGCCGACTCGGCTGCATAGTGCTCCGCGTCCTTCTGGTGCAGCGGCAGGTGGCCCAGCTCCGAGTTGGGGACCAGGACGCCGTCCACGAAGAGTCCGCTGCCGATCCCGGTCCCGAGCGTGACCATCAGCACGACGCCACCGTGACCCCTGCCCGCCCCGAACTTCATCTCCGCGATGCCCGCAGCGTCCGCGTCGTTCACGACGCCCACGCTGCGCCCGGTCGCCGCGGAGAACAGGTCCTCCGCGGCCGTCCCGATCCAGGACTTGTCGATGTTCGCTGCCGTCTCCACGATCCCGTGGCGGACGACCGAGGGGAGCGTGATGCCCACCGGACCGGGGACCCCCAGCTCGCCCAGCACCTCGGCCACGCTGGCGGCGATCGCCTCGGGCGTGGCGGGCTGCGGGGTCAGCACCCTGATCCGCTCGCTCGTGAGCGTGCCCTTCTCGGTGTCCACCGGGGCGACCTTGATCCCCGTCCCCCCGATGTCCACCCCGATGACCGCCTGGTCGCCCATCACCCTCCTCCGACGTACCGCGCGACCCTACCAACGCGCCACCGTGCGTTCATCGACGAATCCCGACCGCGCGGACAACCACGCGACCTCGCACGTCGGCGTAGGCCCGACCGCGCGTCCGTCGTCGGACTCTGACACGAGTTTGGGGTCCATGCCTCGCTCGATGCCACCGCAAAACAGGTGAAAGCGCAGCCGCAGTCCGTCCTGATTGCGGAACATCCATCCTGTCATCCCATTAGGTTGGGATGTGGTGCTTGCAATCCTGCAGGTTCCCCCGAGACGCCTGTTTCGCTCTGGATGGCCACTTCGGCTGTCGCCTATTTGGCTCGACGCCTCCCGAGAGATGGAGGCAGTCATGTCCACAATCGCTCCGCCAGCACGCGAGGCCGCTCCCGACGGCGCCGGTGCGCGCACATCCACCATGCACGCGCTCGTCTATGAGGGCCCGGGCAAGAAGTCCTGGAAGCAGGTCCCGAAGCCCGAGCTGATCGACACGACCGACGCGATCGTCCGGGTCGACGTCACGACCATCTGCGGCTCGGACCTCCACATCCTGAAGGGCGACGTGCCTGAGACGACACCCGGCACGATCCTCGGCCACGAGGGCGTCGGGACCGTCGAGAGCGTCGGTGCCGGCGTGCGCTCGGTGAAACCGGGAGATCGTGTGCTCATCTCGTGCATCTCGGCCTGCGGCACCTGCAGATTCTGCCGCGAGTCGCGGTTCGGCCAGTGCGTCGGCGGTGGTGGATGGATCCTTGGGCACCTGATCGACGGGACCCAGGCCGAGTTCGTCAGGGTGCCCTTCGTCGACACCTCCACCTACCCCGTTCCTGCAGGCATCTCCGATGAGGAGCTGCTCATGCTCTCCGACATCGTGCCCACCGGGTACGAGGTCGGCGTGCTGAACGGGCAGGTCCAGCCCGGGGACGTCGTCGCGGTCGTCGGTGCCGGCCCAGTCGGCCTGTCGGCGATCATGACGGCGCGCCTCTTCAGCCCCCGGTCAATCATCGCGATCGACCTGGACGACGGCCGCCTCGACCGCGCGAAGCACTTCGGCGCGACCCTGGTCATCAACAACTCCTCGAAGGATCCCATGGAGCAGATCTTGGGGATGACGAACGGGCTCGGCGCCGACGTCGCCATCGAGGCGGTGGGGATCCCGGCCACCTTCGAGCTCGCGGTGTCGCTCATCCGCCCCGGGGGCCACGTTGCGAACATCGGCGTCCACGGCGCCCCGGCGACGCTCCACCTCGAGCGGATCTGGGGGCGCGACGCCACGATCACGACCGGCCTCGTCGACACCAAGTCGATTCCGACCCTGCTGTCGCTGCTCGAGTCCCATCAGGTTGACGTCGCACCGTTCGCAACCCACCGGTTTGTGATGTCGGACTTCGTCTCGGCCTACGAGACCTTCTCGGGTGCCGCCACGTCCGGTGCGCTGAAGGTGATCGTCACGCGAGGCTGACCGAGAGCACAGCTGATCGAGAGCACAGCTGATCGAAGCACAGCTGATCGAAGCACAGCTGATCGAAAGCACAGCTGATCGAAAGCACCGTCAACGCAAACGCAGCGAGCCACCTGGTCGGGATCGGCCAGGTGGCTCGCTGCATGCACCTGCAGGACGTGGGCCCAGAACGGCCTGGGGACCTGCGGCTGCCGGCTCAGCTGGCAGCGATGGCGCTTCGCGTGGGATCGCTGTGGTCCGTACCGGTGAAGTGCGAGGTCACATGCCTGCGCCACCACGCGCCGTCCATCACCCAGCGGTCGAGCCCGAACCAGCCCGCATTGCGCCACGACAGCACGAGGAGCACCTCGAGCACCGCGTATGCCGGGTTCACGCCGGCAGATCCGGTGAACATGTAGATGACGTTCAAGAGGAGCCCGCAGAGCGCGACGATGCCCGTGAAGAGGCCGAGGATCAGCATGATGCCGATCGCGATCTCCCCGAGTGCGATGAACTTCGCGATCCACGAGGCGTTCGGCTCGACGAAGTTGTGCAGGAACGCGGCCCACCAGCCGTAGCTGGCACCGCCTGAGCCGGCCGTCGAGCCGGCGACGCCCGCTGTCGCGAACCCCTTCACCGCGGCGCCGCCGCCGAACCAGAACGCTGCGCGCTCGGCGCCCCAGATCTTCTGGTAGCCGGCGTTGAGCCACTGGTAGCCCAGCCACAGCCGGACCGCCAGCCACAGGACGCTGGCGGCGTGGGAGCGGAAGAGCCAGGTCGATGCCCGCAGCGGGCGGGCAGGCTCCGTGCCCGAGAGCCAGTGGTCATTCGCGCCACCGGGGTGCGATGCGGTCGCAGTCCCGCCCGGGGTATGGGAGAAGTCTCCCAGCGCCGGGGCCGCGGTCGGCGCAGCGGCTGCGCTCGTGCCGGGGCTTGTCACTTCGATGTCGGGTCCCATGAGGACCGCCAGACTTCCTTCGTAAGCGAAGGAACTAGAGTCCACATTGAACTCAATGGAGTGTATCTCTTCCAACTCCAAATAGCAAATACACGATTACAATACTCACTTTGATAAGCCACTCATCTGCTTTGACGCATGGGGATACCTGTTCACCTCATACTTCTCTATAACTCATCTGATGTCAATGTATCTCTGCCTATATTGCTTCACCTTGCAATTGGCGTTTGCCCAGCTGGTTTGATGCGGCGGTGCGGTGCGGCTCGAGTTGCGCCTGATGTCGCCGAACGGATGACTCGCAGATCTCGGCGGGGCAGGCCGCACGACACCGGATCGTCGGGCGTCTCGGTGGTCCGTGCATGGGCTCCCTCGATGGATGTCATGTCACCGAGGTCTCGAGCGACGAACTGTGCCGCTGTGAGCAGCACCTCCATCCTACGGACCAGTACCCGGCGTCGAGCCGAGTGCCCCGGAACGAGTGGCGAGGACCGCGGGACCGGATCCCCGTGCCAGTCACTCGCTAGGTTGGAGACGTCGCACACGTTGCTGTGCCGATCGCTGAACCTGGTCCCCGTTGAGCGCCTCGATCCAAAGGAGCCGATCGATGTGCCCTCGCGATCGCCCCACGCGTGGATCCAAGGGCGCGTGCTGAGTGTCGTCCGTCGAGCGGTACTTCCGGATCCTCGAGCACCTGGCGGACGTGCCGTCCGACGACCTGTGGGCCCAGCACCTCGGCGAGGTCTGCGCGACGGTGACGAGAACGTCCGGCGCGGCCATCATGATCCTCTCGGGCTCGCTGGTCTCGGGGTCGTGGTGCACGACCGATGCCACCTCGCGGCTCATCGAGGACCTCCAGTTCACCTTCGGCGAGGGACCGTGCGTGGAGGCCCACATGCTGGGAAAGCCCGTGCTCGAGCCCGACCTTGCGGATCCCGAGGTTCGCCGCTGGCCGGCGTTCACGCCCCCGGTGCTCGCTGCGGGCGCCAGGGCGATCTTCGGGTTTCCCGTTCGTATCGGTGCGGCCAGGCTCGGCGCGCTGAACCTCTACCGCGATGCCCCCGGGCGCCTTGACGCGGAGCAGCATGCCGACGCGCTGGTGCTCGCCGACATGGCTGCCCGGGCGATCCTCGCCGTGCAGGCGGACGCACCCCCCGACGAGCTCGCAGCCGAGCTGGAGGCCGGTGCGAACTTCCACCTCGAGGTCCACCAGGCGGCGGGCATGGTCGCCGTGCAGGCCGACTGCTCCGTGGTCGAGGCACTGGTGCGGCTGCGGGGCTACGCGTTCCGCAACGATCGCTCGATCGCCGACGTGGCCGAGGACGTCGTCCGGCGGCACCTCACGTTCACGATGCCCGAGGCGACGGGATCGTGACCCGCACGACGCCGGCCTCGCGTCCCCTTAGGGTGACGGTGCGCACTTCGCGTCGGACCCACCGCGGGTTGGCCCCCGCAGATCGGTGCTGTGATGGCTAGAGAGGCATTGCTCATCCAGACGCTGGTCGACCTGGCGGACAGCCTCGTCGAGGACTACGACGTCATCGACGTGCTCTCGCTGCTCGGGGATCGCTGTGTGCAGACCCTCGACGTCGCAGAGGCGGGCGTGATGCTCGCCGCTCCCGACAACGCGCTCCAGGTCGTCGCGTCCTCGAGCGAGACGATGCGGTCGCTCGAGCTGTTCCAGCTCCAGGCCAACGAGGGGCCGTGCGTCGACTGCTTCCGCAGCGGCCTGCCGATCGTCAACATCGCCCTGGCCGTGGATGACGGCCGGTGGCCCCTCTTCACGACGAAGGCGATGGCGCAGGGCATCCGTTCGGTCCACTCCCTGCCGATGCGGCTGCGGGGCCGGACCATCGGGGCGCTGAACATGTTCCGCACTGCCGCCGGCGCCATGCGTGAGGACGACGTCGTCGTGGCCCAGGCGCTGGCCGACGTCGCCACCATCGCGATCCTGCAGCACGAGGTCGCTGCCGACGCGCAGCTCCTCAACAGCCAGCTCAGCCAGGCCCTCAACAGCAGGATCATCATCGAGCAGGCGAAGGGCAAGGTCAGCGAGTCCGCAGGCATCGACATGGACGACGCCTTCCAGCTCCTGCGAAGCCACGCGCGCAACCACAACGTCCGCCTCACGATCCTTTGCCGCGACATCGCCGAGGGGAACGCGTCCGCGCGGTCCCTGGACTCCTTCCCGCAGCGCCAGGGTTGACCGCCGGTCCCGCGAACGGACCTGCGAATCGCGCGTCGCCGCGGGGACCGTCTGGGCGCGACGCACTAGCCTCTCCGCCGGAGGGATGCGAGAGTGGCCGAATCGGACGGTCTCGAAAACCGTTGTACCTACTGGGTACCGTGGGTTCGAATCCCACTCCCTCCGCCACGCAGTGCATGCCACCCGCATCACAGGAGGAGCTATGACGACCGCAGTCCCGGGCATTGAGCAGCGTCGGATCCTTTCGACGGAGATCCCCGGGCCGCGATCGAAGGAGCTCCACGACCGCCGCGTGCACTCGGTGTCGGCCGGCCTCACCGTCGGGCTGCCGGCCTACATCGAGCGCGCGGAGGGGTCGATCCTCGTCGACGTCGACGGCAACCACCTGATCGACCTGGGCGCGGGCATCGCGGTCATGTCGGTCGGTCACGCCGTCCCCGAGGTCACCGAGGCGGTGGCACGCCAGGCGATGCACTTCACGCACACCTGCTTCATGGTCACGCCCTACGAGCAGTACGTCGAGGTCTGCGAGACGCTCAACAGCATCACGCCCGGCGACCACGAGAAGCGCAGCGCGCTGTTCAACTCGGGCGCCGAGGCCGTGGAGAACGCCGTCAAGATCGCGCGGCTCGCGACCGGGCGCCAGGCCGTCGTCGTCGTCGACCACGCCTACCACGGCCGCACCAACCTGACCATGGCCCTCACGGCCAAGAACATGCCCTACAAGGACCGGTTCGGGCCGTTCGCCCCGGAGGTCTACCGCGTCGCGACCAGCTACCCGTTCCGCGACGGCCTCGACGGCGCGGAGGCCGCGGCTCGGACGATCGCCCAGATCGAGACGACCGTCGGGCGCCACAACGTCGCCGCCCTGCTCATCGAGCCGATCCAGGGCGAGGGCGGGTTCATCGTCCCGGCTCGGGGATTCCTCGCGGCGCTCTCGGCGTGGTGCACGGACGCCGGGACGCTCTTCATCGCCGACGAGATCCAGACCGGCTTCTGCAGGACGGGTGAGTGGTTCGCAACCGAGCACGAGGGCTTCGTCCCCGACCTCGTGACGACCGCGAAGGGCATCGCCGCCGGACTGCCCCTCGCGGGCGTCACCGGCCCCGCGGCGATCATGGACGCGGTGCACGAGGGCGGCCTCGGCGGCACCTACGGGGGGAACCCGGTGGCCGCAGCGGCGGCACTCGCGGCGATCGAGGTCATGCGCCGCGACGACCTGGCCGGCAGGGCCCGGACCATCGGCGCGATCGCCCGCACCCGCCTCGACGCGCTGGCGCTCGAGACCCCGTCGATCGGCGAGGTGCGCGGACGCGGTGCGATGATCGGGATCGAGTTCGTCGAGCCCGGCACCACGGTGCCGCACGCAGCCGCCGTCAAGCAGGTGATCGCGGCGTGTGCGGCCCAGGGCGTCCTCGTGATCTCGTGCGGCACGTTCGGCAACGTCATCCGGCTGCTGCCGCCCCTCTCGATCTCCGAGGCCCTGCTCGACGACGGGCTGAGCGTGCTCGAGTCCGCGATCCGCGACCTGCAGGCCTAGTCCGCCTCGCGGCGGTCCCGCGTCTCGAACCAGCGACGCAGCCCCGCCGCGTTCGAGTGCACGCCCGAGAGCACCTCCGCCTTGGCCAGGTGCTCCTCTGCCACGCCCTCGATCGCGAACCGCGCCGACAGGGCGTCGGCGACGTCCCCACCGGCCCGCCACGCCTCCTCTGCGACCTCCGCCCAGCTCACGAGGACCTCGTCGGCCTCCGCCAGGAGGTCCGCCGGGTCGTCGAGGAGCCCGTAGTGCGCCAGCGCCACGCCTGAGGGGCGCCGCTCGGAGAATCGCCGGAGCGACTCGCGCGCCGCCAGGAGGTCGAAGTCGGGGGGCGGGGTGGCCGGCCGCAGCACGCCGATGTCGGGCAGCCGGACCCCGACGGCGTCTCCCGCGAAGAGGATCCCCGACTGCGAGTCGTGGAGCGCTAGATGGTGCTTCGCGTGGCCCGGCGAGTCGATCGCCGTGATCGTCCGGCCGGCGCCGAGGTCGACCTCCTCGAGGTCCTCGAGCACGTGGAGCCGATCGGCGTCGGTCGGCGAGAGCCGGCCGTAGAGCGAGTCGAGCAGGTCGCCGTACACGAGGGCCGCCGAGGCGACGAGGCGGGTCGGGTCCGCGAGGTGCCGCGCGCCTTTCGCGTGCACGTAGACGGTCGCTCGCGGGAAGGCCGCCGCCACGTCACCGACGCCGCCCGCGTGATCGAGGTGGATGTGCGTGACCACGATCCCGGCGAGATCCTCAGGGCCGAGCCCGACGGACTCGAGCGAGGCGAGCAGCACCGGGACCGAGCTCTGCGACCCGGTCTCGACGAGCACCGGCCGCGGCCCCTCGAGGAGATAGCCGGCGGTCACCCTCGACCAGCCGCCGAGCATTGTGTCGAGCTCGAGGACCCCGTCGGCGAGCCGGCGCGGTGCCATGGCCCCGGCCGGATCACCTGTTCGGGGCCCGTGGGGATGCGCGTGGGGATGCGGGTGCGCGTGACTGTGACCGTGTGCGTCCACGTGGTCGCCGCTGTTCGGTGCAGGTGTGGGAGCGTCCATGGTCGAGTTCCTCCTAGTTCGGCGTGCAGGCTCCGGTCGATGCGGCGGCCGGCGAACGCTGTGCCCGCCGGACCTCGGGGACAAGCGCGGACGCCTCGATCGCGTAGGCGAGGTCGGTCTGGGTCAGCGAGCGGGAGAAGACCATCCCGATCGCCCGTCCGCCGGCCACGAGCGGGCTGCCCGAGTTCCCGGGGAGCACCGTCGCGGTGACGGCGTAGATAGGGCGGGTGACCAGGGATCCGCCGTAGATGTCACGCCCCTGGGCCAGGAACGACTCGGCGACGCCGGCTGGCTGGGCCGTGCGGGCGCCGTTCTCCGGGAAGCCGACGACGGCCGCGTGCGTGCCGACGGCAGCGGGCTCGGCGTCGAGGGAGACGGGACGAGACTGCAGGCCCGGCACCCGGAGGATCGCAACGTCGAGCTGCGGGTCGAAGAGCACGACGGTGCTCGCGACGGCTCCCGAGGAGGTGACGACGTCCACGTGCGACTCGCCGGCGACGACATGCGCGTTCGTGACCACGAGGCCCGGTGCGACGACGAACGTCGTTCCCTCGCGGGTCACCGAGCAGTTCCCCGAGGCGAGGACCTTGTCCACGGATCCCGCGACCGACGCCGCGATGTCGCGGGCGCCGCGCGGGGTCGGGAGCGACACGGACGACGTCCGCGGCGGCGTGATCGCCGCGAACGCCGCGGGGAACGCCTCGGTCGAGAGGAACGCCTGGGCGCGTGCGACCACGGCGGGCAGCGGAGGGAGCACGGCGTCGAGGGTCGTGAGCACCGCCGAACGCTGGATCGGGCCGGTCAGCCACCCGATCGACGACTGCGTGAAGAGGCCTGCGACGAGCCACGCGGAGAGCAGCGCAGCGAGCACGCCGACGGCCGCGCCGGCGACCGCGTCGACGGACCCGAGGTGAAGGCGCCGCATCGTCACGTTCGCCCACTTGCCGAGCACGCGGCCGCCGAAGCCCGCGAGCACGGCGACGCCGAGGATGATGCCGAGCGTCACGATCGTCCGAAGCGGCCCGGCGGTCAGCCGGCCCGCGATCGGGACCGCGACGACCGACCCGATGGCGAGCCCGACCACGAAGCCGAGGAACCCCAGCAGCTGCGTGAGCGCGCCGAGCGAACGTCCCCGCACGGCGGCGGCGACGGCCCACACGATCACGACGATGTCGATCCAACTCATCGCTTCGGAGGGTAGACCGGCCCGGAGGCCTGTCGCGCCTACCATCGTGCGGCGTGGGTCCCCGCAATCTCCTCGTGGCGCTCGCGCTGGGCGGATGCGTCCTCGCGGGGTGCGCGACGACGAGCACCCCGCCCGCGCCGGTCGCCCCCGACGGGACCGGTAGCCCCGTGGCCAATCCGTCGGTCACCATGTCGACGGTCGCCTGCGAGAGCCTCGGGTGGTGCGTCGCTGCGGGCACGGACCCGAGCGGGGCGACCTCGAGCACCGGCATCGAGGTCTCGCTGGGCGGCCGGTCGTCGTGGATCTCTGCGAAGGCCCCGGCGCTGACCGGCACGACCCTCGCCTCGGCCTCGTGCTGGAGTTCCGGCTGCCTGATCGGCGGATCCGGTCCGACCGGCGCGGTCGTCGTGCTGGTCGACCCCTCCGCGGCGGTCGCCGCCCTGCGCGCGTCGCCACCGCCGGGTGACGACGTCTCGGCGCTCTCATGCGTCGCCGCCGAGAGCTGTCTCGCCCTCGTGACGGGCCTGACGTCGACCTCGCTCTACCGCACCAGCAACGCGGGCGGCACCTGGCAGGAGGTCGCCGCGCTGCCCGCGACGCTCTCGGTGGGGACCGGCCTCTCGTGCGTCTCGGCGATCCAGTGCGTGGCCGTGGGGACCGGCCCGTCCGGCGGCGTCGCGGCGGTGACCTCGACGGGAGGCACGGCGTGGGCCCTCGCGGCCCAGCCGTCCGGGCTCGTCGCCTACACCGCGGTGAGCTGCGCGCTGCCGACCACGTGCCTCGCGACCGCCCAGCTGAACGCGACGCAGTCGGTGCTCCTCGCCAGCCGCGACCTCGGTGCCAACTGGCTCGAGCAGGCGACGGGCGTGGACGCGCCCGCCGCGGTGTCATGCGCGGCGGTCACGGTCGTGACGACCGTGACGAAGGGCCTCACCGTCACGACCGTGCGCAAGCCGGGGACCTCGTGCGTTGTCGGCGGCTCGGCCGAGGACGCCTCGGGGTCCATCGACCACCTCCAGGACCTGGTCAGCGGGGCGACCCTCACCCTCGCGTACGTCCCCAACCCCGTGATCGGCGTGGCATGCGCGACGCCGACCCGCTGCGCCGGCGTCACGCCGAGCAGCACGGTCTCTTTCGTCAGCTAGCTCCGGAGGGCCGAGAACAGCAGGGCGGGGAGCTTCACGGCCGACGGCGACGACTCGAACGCGACGAAGCGCTCCATCGTTGCCGACCCGCCCTTCGAGGTCGCGAACCACGCGGGGGGCGGGACGGCCCGGAACGGGCCGGTGACGACCGACTTCTGGGGGCGGTCGAAGAGCAGCGCGTTGCCGACGACCCCGGAGCCCGACTGGATGTCGGTCACCGGGTGCCCCGGGTACGCGCCCCAGGTGGTCGTGGCGTACGCGAAGGACATCGCGTGCCACAGGTTGAGACCGATCGAGCCGTAGCGGAGATCCGAGAGGGCAGCGTCAATCCGCGGGCCGACCACGGCGTCCTTCAGCTGCTTCGGATGCGCGAGCACGGTCATCGAGAGGGTCCCCCAGACGACGTCGTTGCAGAAATCGACGGCCGCGTCGACGAACTGCTCGGGCGACGGCGCGTCGAGCGCCGTCTCGCTCATGAGGCTGCAGAAGGCCTCGACATTCAGTGCGATGTCGTCGGTGCCGCCGGCGTCGATGTCGCGCAGGATCGTCCACGCGAGCCGCTCGTCGTCCGCCGCGCCGAGCACCGCCGCATCTGGGTGCGCCTCGAGGAAGGCGGCGTACCGATCGCGCGCGCCCGGGTAGTACGCCCGTCTCGTCGGGATCCGCGAGAGCGTCGCCTCAAGCTCGTTGAGGAACGCGTCGCGCTGCGGCCAGTGCTTCCACGTCACGAGCACACGGGGCGTGAGGCAGTTGAATCCCGCGTTGTTCGCGAGCATCGTCGCGACGTGCGCCGCCTGGTAGGTGAGGTCCTTCGCGGACCAGGTCCCAGGGACGATCACGACCGGTGACACGTTCCCGAGCTCGCTGCTCACGGGCTTGGTGATGAGGCGCTCGCCAGCGGCCTTGCGCCGGGCGCCCTCCTCGCCGGACCCGAACACGATGGCGTCGTGCGTCTTGTCCGATCCCGTGACGTGGATGTCGTCCACGAGGGAATGGCCGACCAGGTGCGCCCCGGCGGCGGCGCCCCCGCGGACGATCCGCAGCACGCCCTCATCGATGAGCGCCCTCATGGCCCGCTCCCAGTGCTCGACGAGGTAGTCATTGACCGGGTGCGCCTTGAGGACGACGACCTTGCCCTCCGCGAAGAGCTTCGTGAGGACGTCGCGGGGCCCGAGCGACGCGACGTTGCCCGCGCCGAGAACCAGCGAGACGCCGCGGTGGACCGAGGGATCGGCGTAACACGCGCCCTGGCCCACCCGGACGTCCTCGATCGTGACGTCCGGCTGCATCCAGACTTCGCCGCGCTGTCCCGAGAACAGCACCCTGTCGAAACTGGTCCGCGGCATCACGCCCACGACGATCCTGTCGCCGGGGGCGTGGCGCACGGGACCGGGGATCACCGGGCGGCCGGTCCGCGCGATCTCGCCGAGTGACTGGCGGAGCATCTGGGCCATGCGGACGAATGTGCCGATACCGCTGAAGAGCTCCTCGCCGGCACCGAAGGAGCCGGGTGCCAGGCCCTTCGCCGCGCAGGCTGCCTCGTTCCAGGCCGGTGCCGCGGCGGCGGTGTCGGCCACGACCCTCGCCAGCAGCGCCTCCCGCGACGACGGACCAGTGGAGGCCCAGCGGTCCACGTTCGAGGCGACCGCGATGACCGCGGCATCGAGCGATGCGGAGTCGAAGCGCTCATCAGCGCTCGTCTGTGGTGCAACGGCCCCTCGCTGGGTCACGGCGATCTCCTCTCGATGACCCACCGAGGCTACTTGGGGGCGTCGCTCGCCAGAGTGCTAGGCATCGGGCATGCGGACGGTGCGTACGAGACCATGACGACACCTCCGGCAGGGTGGTACCCGGACCCGGCGGGCGGCCCCGCATGGCGGCGGTGGGAGGGGCGCGGCTGGGGGACCGACACCGTGGCCTACGCTGCCGCACCCCCCGAGCGCGCCCTCATCGCAGCGGAGGAGCGCGCGTGGTCCAGGCTCCGCCCGATCATCACGTTCGCGATCGCCAGCCCCGCGGTGCTGCTCGCGGTCCTCGGGACCCAGCGGCCCTTCCTCCGCGAGGTGGCGACATGGGACCGGCAGTTCATGTCCGCCGTCCAGCACGGCACGACGAGGCCACCCCTCCCCAAGTTCCCCGGCTCGTCCGCCGTCGTCCTGCTCACGCTCGTGGCGTGCGTCCTTGCGATCGTGGGGCTCGCCTCGTGGTTCGCCTACATCACCGCGGCGACGCGCGTGGCGAAGGCCGCCGGGTACGCGAACACGCACAACCGAGCGGAGATGACGATCGTCTTTCTCATCCCCTTCCTCGGTCCCTTCCTCGCCTGGACCGCGTCGAGGGACTGCCTGCCCAAGGGCCACGAGGCCTGCCGCACCTTGGCCGAGGGGTGGACGCTCATCGCGCTCGGCGAGGCCCTCTGGATCGCCTTCGGACAGATCGCGGGCTCCTCGGGGATGAGCGGCCCCGCATGGACCCTCGTCGTCGCGTCGGCCGCTGTCTGGGTCACGGCGGCGATGGTGCTGCCGAGGGGGATCGCAGCGATCGTCGAGGACCATCGCGCCCTCGACGTGCGTCCTGCGCGGGCATCCTCGTAGGCTCGCCCGTCGGACCTGCCGGCAATGACGATGGAGAGGCGCTCTATGGCGTACGAGGAATGGGGTCCCCTGGCCGGCCTCGTCGGCACGTGGGAGAGCGACGCGGGACTCGACGTCTCCTTCCACAACGACCTCGGGAAGATCGCCGAGACGCCCTACTCCGAGCGCACGACCTTCAAGCCCTTCGGCCCCGTCGACAACGGGAGCCAGATCCTCTACGGCCTGGACTACCGCACCGCCGCGTGGAAGGCGGGCGACGACAATCCCTTCCACACCGAGGTGGGCTACTGGCTGTGGGACGTCGCCAACAAGCAGGTGATGCGCTGCTTCATGGTGCCGCGGGGCTCGACCCTCATCGCCGGGGCGACCGTCGAGGCGGACGCGAGGTCGTTCGTGATCGAGGCCGACCTGGGATCGACCACCTACGGGATCCTGTCCAACAAGTACCTCGACAGCTTCGCGCGGACGACCCGCTACGACGCCACCGTGACGATCGGCGACGGCGTCTTCAGCTACGACGAGACCACGACCGTCGAGCACTCGAAGAGCGCAGGGCTCATCCTGCACACCGACCGCAACACGCTGCGGCGCACGTCGACGGAGGCCTGATGTACGAGTGGAGCGAGGAGCATCAGGCGGTCGCCGCGGCCGTGCGCCGGTTCGTCGACGAGGAGATCCGGCCGATCCTCGACGAGCTGGAGTACGAGGACCTCCCCCCGTACGGCGTGCTGCGCAAGATGTTCGCGACGTTCGGGATGGACCAGCTCGCCCGCGAGCAGTTCAAGCGGCAGTTCGACAGGCGGGTGTCGGATGTCGCCGAGGACGCGAAACGGCGCGGCGGCGGGGCATCGGGGCTCACGCTCATCCCGGTCATCGAGCTGTGCAAGGTGAGCCCGGGACTCGTGACGTCGCTCGGGGTCTCGACGGGCCTCGCCGGGGGCACGATCATGAAACTGGGGACTCCCGAGCAGATGGAGCGCTTCGGACTCGACCTGCTCACGCTCGACAAGGTCGGCGCCTGGGCGATCACCGAGCCCGACAGCGGGTCTGACGCGCTCGGCGGCATGCGCACGACCGCACGCCGCGACGGGGACGAGTACGTGCTCAACGGCTCGAAGACGTGGATCACCAACGGCCCGTACGCGGACACCATGGTCGTGTACGCGAAGCTCGACGACGGCACCGTGGACGACCCGCGGCAGCGCCCGGTGCTCACGTTCATCCTCTCGGCGGGCATGGACGGGCTCACCCAGTCCAAGCCCATGCGCAAGATGGGCCAGCACGCCTCGCCGACGGGCGAGCTGTTCTTCACAGACGTGCGCGTCGGCAGGGACCGGCTCCTCGGCGGGACCGAGGCGCCGAAGGGTGGCGGACGGCAGAGCGCGAAGGACAACTTCGTCACGGAGCGCGCCGGCGTGGCCGCGATGGCCCTGGGGATCATCGAGGAGTGCCTCCGGCTCTCCGTCGGCTACGCGAAGGCGCGATCGCTGTGGGGAAAGCCGATCTCGGAGTTCCAGCTCATCCAGTTGAAGCTCGCGCGCATGGAGGTCGCCCGCGTCAACGTCCAGAACCTCGTCTTCTCGCACCTCGAGCGATCCGCTGCCGGCGCGACGCCGACGCTCGCGGAGGCATCGGCAATGAAGCTCTACAGCGCCCAGGCCGCCTTCGACGCGGCGAACGACGCGATCCAGCTGTTCGGCGGCAACGGCTACGTGTCGGAGTTCCGCGTCGAGCAGCTCGCCCGCGACGCGCGCGTGCTGCAGATCTACGCGGGGACCGACGAGATCCAGGTCGTCGCGATCGCGCGGGACCTCCTCAGCCGCTGATCCGGTCCGGGATCACGAAGGAGCGGTCAGCGAGCTCACCCATCGCATAGGGGCCGTAGAAGCCGGCGAACATGCCGCGCGTGCGCTCGGCCCACGCGACGGCGTCGGGCGACGTGGCGCGATGGAACACCTGCGCGATGCCGCGCTCGTGGACCCGGTACTCCGCCCAGGCGCCGGGGAAGTCCTTCACGCAGGCGACCTCGACGAAGGGGATCCCCCCGATCAGCTGCCGGCAGTTGCGGTGCGTGTGGCCGCAGAGGTAGGCGACGAGCGAGGGCCGGCGCGCGAAGACCTCGATGAGCGCGGCGGAGTCCTCCGGTGCGATCCCCTGGAACCCCTCGCTGCGCTGGTCCCGGCCCGGATTCCAGACCGGGTGGTGGCCGAGGACCACCACGCGGCGGTCCGCCCGCGCACCCAGCTCGTCCAGCCAATCGAGCTGCTCAGCGTGCACGAACCCCGACGCGTGGTGCGGCTTCGACGTGTCGAGCACCGCGAGCGTCACCCCGTCGAGCGTCCGCTCCTGGTGGGACCACGCGGCGAACGACTGGCCGCGGTAGCAGTCGTGGTTCCCGCGGACGTGCATGAGGCGGTCGCCGAAGCGCCCGTCCCACAGCTCGAGGAACCTCGCGTAGTCCTCGTCCTCGCCGTCGTCGGTGAGGTCTCCCTTCACGACGACCGCCTGGGGATCGATGACTGCCATGTCCTCGATCACCGCAGCGTTCATGACGTCGGGATAGGGCGGTGCGCCCGGATCGGCGCGCAGCTCCTCGAACTCCTCGGCACCCTCCAGGTGCCCGCAGACCGTCTCTCCGAGGTGGACGTCGTTCGCCGTCGCGAACGTGGTGATTCGAGGGCCGAGATCCTCGAGCGTGGTGAAGCCGATCCCGTGCAGCTCGTACGCACGGTCCGGCTCGAGATCCCCGACCGTGACCACGGCCCCGTCGACGAATAGCTCTGCACCGTCGGAGGCAACGGAGACGAGCTCGCGCACGAGCGGAGTGTACGGCCGTCGTGGCACACCGGCGTTAGTGTCGCCTCGGCGCTCGGCGAGGACACCCGCGAGCTGCGCCGGGCAGGAGGGGCATGGCCACGCAGGAGGGGACTACGTCGGCCGACGGCCCGCATCGGACGCCCGACTCGACATTCGACTGCGTCGCCACCTCGATCGCGGTGATCTGGAGCCGCCTGCCCTCCCACCGATCGGTCGGTCGGACCGCGGACGCCGCGTGGGGTGCAGTCGGCCCGCACGAGCCGCGGGCCAACGTCGGCGCAGCCCGGACCGATGAGGGACTCGCCAAGGCGATCTCGCGCCTGGGGGATGCGTCGGCTGCCCACGGCGTCCAGGTCCACACGGCTGCCGGGGCCGGCGCCACCGATGGGGCCGCCGTGCCGCTGCTGGCTGGCTACGAGATGGTCGAGACGATGCAGGGGATGGTCCACCGCGACATCGCCTCGGTCCCCCCACCCTCGCGGGAGCATCGGACAGTCGGCGGCACGGAGTACGGGGCGTTCTGCTCCGCCGCGTACGGCCTCGGCGCAGGCGAGCGGGCGCCGCTCCCGGCGGACCTCGGCCCGCTCGGTGCGTACCTCCTCGTCGAGGAGCGCGGAACACCCGTCTCCTGCGCGGCAACCGTGGCCGTCGGCTCCACGTGCTTCGTCTTCGGGGTCGCGACACCCCGCGAGCTGCGATGCGAGGGCAGGGGTCGCGACGCCACCGCAGCGGCGCTCCACGGCTCCTTCGTCCATGGCTGTCGGACCGCAGTGCTCCAGAGCACGGCGGCCGGCCTGGCGCTCTACTCGCAGATGGGTTTCGAGGCGGTTGACGCCTGGGAGTGGTGGATCACCGGTCCGCGAACCGGACGAACCACCGTCTGAGGGCCCGCAGTCCCGCAGGGGCGAGCGGTACGCTCGCGTGATGCAGGACGCTGCCGCGCACCGTCGGCTGGCTGTCGCGGCCTACAACCGGAGCTGGGAGCTCCTGGAGCGTGACCGCGACGACGCGGAGCAGCTCGAGCTCCTCGAGGCAGCCTTCACCTCGCGGCACCACTGGCGCGTGGTCAGCGGGGATCAGCAGCTCGCGATCGCCGACTGGATGGTGGCTCGGTGCTTCGCCGAGCTGGGCGAGGGATCCCTGTCCCTTCGCTACGCGCTCGCCGCGCTGTCAGCGCAGCCGCCTGATGCGCCGGCCTGGCTCAAGGCGTCGCTCGTCGAGGGCCTGGCACGCGCCCACGCTGCCCTCGGGGACGCCCCCGCTCGCGACGAGGCGGTCGCGCTCGCAGCGTCACTGCTCGAGGGCGAGCTCGACGCCGAGGATCGGGCGATCATCGCCGAGCAGCTGGCATCGGTGCCCGACGCCGTCACCCCCTCGTAGGGTCGATCACGGCGCGCCCCGTCAGCGCGCCCGCGCGCAGCCGCCGGTAGACGTCGGGGGCCTCTGCCAGGCTGAAGACCGAGCAGTGGGGCTCGATCAGCCCGCGCGCGGCGAGGTCCAGCACCTCGACCAGCTCGGGCCTCGATCCCCAGTAGGTGGTCTGCAGGCTCACTTCATAGGGGGTCGAGAAGAAGCTGAAGCCGAAGGTCCCCCCGGCGATGCCGACCACCGTCACGTCGCCCAGCGAGCGCGACACCGCAGCGCCGAGCGCGATCGTGTCCGCGCTTCCGACGAAGTCGAGGACGACGTCCGCGCCCCGCGCGTGGGCGAAGGCGCGGATCTCGGCGACCGCCGTCGCTTCCGGCGCCAGCACCAGGTCGGCGCCCACCTGCTCGGCGAGCGCGAGTGCCTCGGGCTTCGGGTCGACCGCGACGATCTGGCAGGCCGACACGGCCTTCAGGATCTGGATCCCCATGTGGCCGAGCCCGCCGACGCCGATGACGACGGCCGTCGCGTCGGCGGTGAGCTTCGGGAGCGACCGGCGGATCGCGTGGTACGGCGTCAGCCCTGCGTCGGTGAGCGGCGCGGCGACCACCGGCTCCAGGCCCTCGGGCAGGGCGACGAGATGCCGCGCGGCCGGAACACGCAGGAGCGTGGCCATCCCCCCGTCCATGCCCAGTCCGCCCCCGCCGCCCGCAACCGGCGCGTGCTCCAGGTCCTCGCAGAGCGTCTCGATACCGACCGCGCACCGGGCGCAGCGCCCGCAGCCCCACGGCCCGTAGACGGCGACCGGCAGCCCGATCTCGAGCCCCTCGACGCCTGAGCCGACCTGGTGCACCCATCCTGCGTTCTCGTGGCCGAGCGTGAACTGCGGGGCCCAGGAGGGGAACGCGCCAGCGGGGAACTCGTAGAGGAGATGGAGATCCGAGTGGCAGGCCCCCGCGCCGCCGACCCTCACGATGACCTCTCCGGGTCCCGGCTCGGGATCCGGAACCTCGAGCAGCTCCGGGTCGGACCCGGCCGCGACAAGCCTCAGTGCCTGCATCCCGCCTCCCTTGTGAGGCCCTGCCGATCCCGGCACGGCGACGCCACACGGCCTATACGTGTGATCGTGCCACAGATGCCACCGATGTCCGGAATCGTCGATCGACGCTTCGACGCGGTCCGCGACGCGTTCGCGGAGAGCTTCGCGGTGCACGGTGAGCTCGGCGCAGCCGTGTGCGTGGTCGTGGACGGACGCACGGTCGTGGACCTGTGGGGCGGGTTCCGCGACCTCGGCAGCACGCTCCCCTGGCAGGGCGACACCCTCGTGAACGTCTTCTCGGTCGGCAAGGCCTTCGTCGCAGCCACCTTCGCGCGGCTCGTGGGCCGGGGCCTCGTGGACTACGACGCACCCGTCGCCGCCTACTGGCCCGAGTTCGCTGCTGGCGACAAGGGCGCCGTGACCATCCGCCAGGTCCTGTCGCACGCCTCTGGCCTCCCGGCGCTGCGCCGTCGCATGGAGCCCGGAGCGATGCTCCATCCCCGCGCCATGCACGAGGCGCTCGCCCGCGAGGTGCCGTGGTGGGCCCCCGGCACCGCCCACGGCTACCACGTCAACACCTTCGGGTTCCTCGCCGGCGCCGTCGTGGAGCGGGTGACCGGCCGAACACTCGGCACCTACCTGCGAGAGGAGCTCTGCGGGCCAATCGACGCGGACGTGCACGTCGGGCTCAGGGCCGACGACCTCGCGCGCGTGGCCCAGTTCCGGTGGCCGATCGATCCACCGCCCGAGGTCGAGCCCGAGGGCCTCGTGGGCATGGACCTCATGCGCTACAACGCCTACTGGAACCCTTCGGGACTCTCCGGTGCCGGCGTCGTGAACACGCGCGCATGGCGCCAGGCGGAGATCCCGTCAACGAACACGCACGCCACGGCCCGGGGCGTCGCGCGGATGTTCGAGGTGCTGGGCGCCTGCGGCCGTGCCGGGGACCATGACATCGTGCCGGGCGCGGCGCTGACCGAGGCGGTCGCCGAGGAAACCGTCGGCCACGATCTCGTCCTCGAACGTCCCAGCCGGTTCGGCCTCGGCTTCCAGCTGACCCAGCCGGAGCGGCCGATCGGGAGGAGCTCGCGCGGGTTCGGCCACTTCGGTGCGGGGGGGTCCCTCGGGTACTGCGACCCCGAGGACGCGCTCGCGTTCGCCTACGTCACCAACGACATGGGTCCGAGGTGGCAGAACCCCCGGAACCAGGGGCTCACGGCCGCGATCCGCGACTCGCTCGGCTGAGTCAGCGGGCCGACACGTACTCGAGCAGCTCCTTGCGGTCGCGCTCCAACTCGTCGACGCGCGACTTCACGACGTCGCCGATCGACACGATGCCGACCAGCGCACCGTCCTCGACGACGGGGACGTGCCGGATGCGGCGGTCCGTCATCAATGACATGATCCCGACCACCTCGTCGCCCAGCGCGCACGTCGTCACCGGTGCGGTCATCACGTCGGCGACCTTCCAGCCGAGCGCGTCCTCTCCCTCGGCAGCAACGATCCGCACGACGTCTCGCTCCGAGATGATGCCGTCGACCGTCGTCCCGGCATCCGAGACGACGAGCGCCCCGACCCCGAAGGTCGCGAGCCTCCGGATCGCCTCGCTGAGTGCGGCGGTCGAGTCGATCGTCTCGACCGAGCTGCCCTTGCTTTCCAGCAGGTCCTTGACCTTCATGGCAACCCCCCATCGGACCGGGAGCACTCGTGCGCCGCGGCCTCAACTGGAGCGTAGGCCCGAATCGCCCAGCGTGCACCTGGCGTCGGGCGGTGCCCGAGGGGTCCAAAGTCCCTGTGTGCCACGCTCGATCCGGGGCTACCCTCAGGGCACCATCACAGACGAAGCGAGGTCCCCATGGCCGCAGCCTTGACCGCCCACCGCACGCGCACCGTCGCACTCGTCGGCCACGCCGGATCCGGGAAAACCACCCTGGTCGAGCACCTCCTGGCCTCGGCAGGCGTGATTGAGCGGCCAGGGTCGGTCCTCGACGGAACGACCGTCTGCGACACCGAGCCCGAGGAGATCTCGAGGAAGCACTCGCTGTCGATGACCGTCGCGCCGATCACGGTCGCGGACGAGCGGATCGACATCATCGACACGCCGGGCGTCGCGGACTTCGTCGTGGAGGTCGAGCGGGCCCTCGCAGTCGCCGATGTCGCCGTCCTCGTCGTGAGCGCCACCGACGGGATCCAGGTGCAGACCGAGGTCGCGTGGCGGATGGCGGCGCGCGAGGGCATCCCGCGCGTCATCGTCGTCACGAAGCTCGACCGCGAGGGCGCGGACTACGAGCGCTGCCTCGAGGCGCTTCGCCAGACGTTCGGGGCCGGGATCGCGCCGGTCGAGCTGCCGATCGGCGAAGGCCCGTCCTTCCGCGGGATCGCGGACCTGCTCGCCGACGAGGCGATCCTCTACGACACGGGATCGGCGGTCTCCGCCCCGATCCCCGACGACATGGCGGACTTCGAGCACCGGGTGCGCGAGCAGCTGGTCGAGGGCATCGTCGTCGCGGACGACGAGCTGACGTCGCGCTACCTCGACGGCGACGTGCTGTCGATGGAGGAGCTCGAGCGCGCGCTGACCGCAGGGCTGACCGCAGGCAGCGTCATCCCCGTCGTGTGCGTCTCGTCGGAGACCGGCGTCGGCATCGACCGCCTGGCGTCGCTGCTGAGCGAGATCGCGCCGAGCCGGTCGGTCCAGGGTCGCCGCGGCGACGACCCCGTCGAGATTCCCCGCGACCCCGACGGGCCGACGGTCCTGCGGGCCTTCAAGTCGGTGATCGACCCCTTCGTCGGGCGCATCACGTGGTTCGAGGTGGTGAGCGGCACCCTGCGTCCCGACGACGTCCTGACGAACACGCGCTCTCGGACAGACGAGCGACTGCACTCGCTGCAGGTCCCCAAGGGTCGAGAGCTGGTCGCCGTCTCGCAGGTGGCCGCGGGCGACCTCGTCGCCATCGCCAAGCTGAGCGACACAATGGCGGGCGACGTGCTGGCTCCCAAGGGCTACGACGTCCTGCTGCCGCTCCCCGCGGGTGCGACGCCGACCCACGAGGTCGCGGTGGTCCCCCGCAAGCAGGGTGACGACGACAAGCTCATGGTGGCGCTGCACCGGCTCGAGGAGGAGGACGCGGGACTGCGGGTCCGCCAGGACGAGGAGGCGCACCAGACCGTGCTGACAGTCATGGGCGACACGCACCTTGCCATCGTGCTCGAGCGGCTGAAGCGCAAGTACTCGGTCGAGGTCGACGTCGAGGAGCGGCGTCACTCCTACCGTCAGACGATCGCCAAGCCCGCCTCGGCGGAGGGCAGGCACAAGAAGCAGACCGGCGGGCACGGCCAGTTCGCCGTCGTCCACCTGCGCGTCGAGCCGCTCGGTCGCGGCGGCGGGTTCGAATTCGTCGACGAGGTCGTGGGCGGTGCGATTCCCCGACAGTTCCTCTCGGCCGTCCAGCACGGCGTCGAGCGCGCGATGCGCCACGGCGGCGAGTCGGGCCACCCGTTCGTCGACATCCGGGTGATCTGCGACGACGGCAAGCACCACAGCGTCGACTCCTCTGAGGCTGCCTTCGAGACGGCCGGGTCGCTCGCGTTCAACGAGGCGGTGGCCGCCGCCGGCGTCATCGTGCTCGAGCCGATCTCGCGGGTGGAGGTCGTGGCCCCCACGCGGTACCTCGGGGACATCCTCTCCGACCTGAACGGCAGGCGCGGGCGCGTCGTCTCGAGCGATCCCGGCGACGACGGGCTCACGACGGTCGTCGCGCTGGTGCCGTCGGGCGAGCTCGGTCGGTACACCTCCGAGCTGCGCGGCGTCGCGGGTGGCCACGGCACCTTCACCGCGGTGTTCGACCACTACGCCGAGCTCCCGGCCCACCTCGCGTCCAAGGTCGCCGCCGGCTGACGTGCCCTGCCGGCCCCGGCACGGCACCGGAGCCAGCGGTACCGTGGCGCGATGGAACTCGACATCGCATGGTTGGACGCGACGGCCCAGGCGCAGCTGGTCCGCAACGGCCAGGTGTCTCCCTCTGAGCTCGTCGACGGCGCGATCGAACGAATCGAGCGACTCAATCCCGCACTCAATGCTGTCATCCATCCGCTCTTCGACCGGGCACGCCAGGAGGCGGCGGGGGCGCTGGCGGACGGGCCGTTCCGGGGCGTGCCGTTCCTCCTGAAGGACTTCGCGGCCGAGCTCGCAGGCACGCCGTTCCGCGAAGGCACCGCACTCTCCGGCGACTACGTCTCGTCCACGACCCAGGAGCTCACCGCGAGGTTCATCCGCGCTGGCTTCGTGATCTGCGGCAAGACCAACACGCCGGAGTTCGGCATCCTCCCGACGACCGAGCCGGCCCGGTACGGCGCGACGAGGAACCCGTGGGACGTGACGCGCACCACGGGTGGCTCGTCCGGCGGCTCGGCGGCCGCGGTCGCCTCGGGCATGGTGCCCGTCGCCCACGCGAACGACGGTGGGGGCTCGATCCGCATCCCCGCCGCCTGCTGCGGACTCTTCGGCCTCAAGCCGACCCGGGGGCGCAACTCACTCGCGCCCCAGTACGGCGACGTGATGGGGGGCCTCGTCGCCGAGCACGTGCTCACGCGGTCGGTCCGCGACTCGGCCGCGATCCTGGATGCGACCGCAGGGGCGGTGCCCGGCGACCCGTACGAGGCGCCGCCGCTGCGCGGCACGTCCTTCCTCGCCGCGACCCGTGCGGATCCCGCGCCCCTGCGCGTCGGCCTGCTCACGTCGTCGCCGACCGGCTCGGTCGTCGACCCAGCGTGCGTCGCCGCGGCAGAGCACGCGGCCACACTCTGCGAATCGCTCGGCCACCGCGTCGAGCCCGCCGCGCTTCCCGTCGATGGCAACGCCATCATCGAGCACTTCATCAACGCCTGGGCCGCCGGGCAGGCATGGGTGATGCGCGACTGGGAGGCCAGGATCGGCAGGCCGGGCACCGAGGCCGACGTCGAGCCGCTGACCTGGGCGCTGGTGGAGATGGGTCGGGCGCTCGACGCGGGCACCTACCTCGACTCGGTCAAGCAGCTCCAGGGCCTGACACGGACGATCGCCGGCGTGTTCGAGACCTATGACCTGCTGCTGACGCCCACACTGGCAGAGCCGCCGGTCCCCCTCGGCACGTTCGATGCACCCGCCGACGCGCCGATCCTCGCGCTCCTCCGGGCCGGCGATTTCGTGCCGTTCACCCCGGTGTTCAACGTGACCGGCCAGCCCGCAGCCTCGATCCCCCTCTCCCACAGCGCGTCCGGACTGCCACTCGGGAGCCATTTCGTCGCACGGTTCGGCGAGGAGGAGACGCTCTTCGCCCTGGCGGCGCAGCTCGAACGTGCTGCGCCGTGGGCCGACCGACTGCCCGCAGTGCGCGCCTGACTCCCTATCGCGGCCCGTCTGGCCCGTCGAGCCACGCCTCGAACGAGGGTCCCGCGATGACCGCGTCGGCCTCGCCGAGCAGCGCCCCCTTCGCGATGGCACGGCCGGCAGCGCCCGGGATCGGGAGCGCGAACACCCTGGTGCGCGAGCCCACCTTCGCGAGCGCCATGCGCGATCGCACCTCGAGACGGACCGGGGGCGGCGGACCAGTGACGTCCGGCGCCCGACCCTTGAGCGCCCGACCCTCGGCGAGATCGACCAGCCGCTCGGCCACGGATCTCGCCGAGACGGTCTGCACGAGCATGGACGGCACAAGCGCGACGGGGCCGATCCTCGACCGGTCGACCACCTGCAGGGCGAATTCGTGGAACTGCGTCGATCGCAGGACCGTCGCCGGTACGGGTCCGGCGAGATGCAGCCTCTCGTGGGTCATCTTGGCTGCGTAGTACCCGAGCGAGCGCAGACGGTCGACGCCGACGATCGAGAGGACGACGATGTGGCCGACGCCCTCGCTCCTGCACGCCGACTGCAGGTTCCGCGCTGTTGCCTCGAAGAAGTTCGTCGCCACCCTGCGCCGGAGCGTCACCACGTTTGCCGCTTCGACAACCGCCTCGCAGCCCGCCAGGGCGACGCCGAGGCCATCGCCGGTCACGAGGTCGACTCCCGACGCCCTCGTGAGGACGACGACCTCGTGGCCGCGGCGCCGCGCGTCATCGACGACGTGGCGACCCACGGTTCCGCTGCCCCCTGCAACTGCGATTCGCATCGGACCTCCTCGCGACCTGAGCCCCGGTCGCGGTCGCCAAACCTAGGCCGAAGCGGGCGTGCGCCACATCCAGAGCCGCGCCACGGGCGTGGACACGCGCGGTTGATGTTCTGTTGACGCCGCTCAGGGCGCATTTATGAATGAGTCACACAGGCACCCGCACAGTGGACACATGGGACAAGTTCTGGCACTGCTCGGAATCGTTGGAGCCACCGCGCTCTTCATGGGACTCATCTGGACACTGGAGCGCATATGAACGTCGTGCAAATCCTCCTCCTCGTCATCAGCGTGCTCATGTTCGGGTACCTCGGGTACGCGATGATCCGGCCGGAGCGCTTCTGATGACCTTCGCACTCACCATCATCGCGCTCATCGCATGCCTCGCCCTGGCCTGGCGGTACCTCGGCTCCTACATGGTCAGCGTCTTCGAGGGCAGGGTCCGCTTTCTCTGGTTCCTCGAGAAGCCGATCTACCGCGCCCTCGGCACGGACCCCGACGCCGAGCAGTCGTGGCAGCGCTATGCCGGCTCGATGGTGATCTTCAGCGGTGTCGTCGTGCTGATCACCTACCTGGTCCTGCGTGCTCCAGGGCCACCTCCCCTTCAACCCCCAGCACCTGTCCAGCGTGACGCCCGCTCTGGCGTTCAACACTGCCGTCAGCTTCCTCACCAACACCAACTGGCAGAACTACGGCGGCGAGACGACCATGTCGTACTTCTCCCAGATGATGGGACTGCAGTTCCAGCAGTTCGTCTCCGCGGGCGTCGGACTTGTCGTGGCCATCGCGGTCATTCGGGGATTCGCGAACCGCGGGAAGCCCACGATCGGGAACTTCTGGGTGGACCTCGTCCGCTCCGTCGTCTACATCCTCATCCCCCTTGCCTTCATCAGCGGGATCGTCTTCGTCGCCCAGGGCGCCGCTGACACGTTCATCGGCCCGGTCCACATCCACAACGCGCTGAACGGCGTCTCCCAGACCATCGCCGTCGGCCCGGTCGGCTTCATGGAGGCGATCAAGCAGCTCGGGACCAACGGCGGCGGGTTCATGAACGCCAACAGTGCCCACCCCTTCGAGAACCCCACGGGCCTGACGAACTTCCTCTCGTTCCTCCTGCTCCTCTCGATCCCCGTCGCGCTGACCTACGTCTTCGGCAGGATGGTCGGCCAGCTCCGCCAGGGCATCGCGGTGCTCGTCGCGATGGTGATCCTGTTCGGCGCGTGGGTCGGGCTTGCGTCGTTCGCGGAGACCCAGGCGAACCCGGCGGTCTCCCACGCCTATGCCCAGTCCGGCCTCCCCGTCCAAGCCCAGGGCAACCAGGGGAACATGGAGGGCAAGGAAGTCCGCTTCGGCGTGCCCTCCACCGCCCTCTTCGGGGTCTCGTCGACCATGACCTCCACGGGGTCGGCGGACGCCTCCTACGACTCGTTCACGCCGATGGGCGGCTTCGCGCTCATCACGGGCATGATGCTCGGCGAGGTGAGCCCCGGCGGCGTGGGCTCGGGCCTGTACACGATCCTGCTGTTCGCGATCATCGCGGTGTTCATCGGCGGGCTCATGATCGGTCGGACTCCCGAGTACCTCGGCAAGAAGATCCAGGCGCGCGAGGTCAAGCTCGCCGGCATCGGGATCCTCGTGATGCCGATCACCGTCCTCGTGCTCACGGGCATCGCCGTCGCGACGACCGCGGGCAGGGCGGGACCGCTCAATGCCGGGCCGCACGGCTTCACCGAGATCCTCTATGCGATGACGTCGCAGGGGAACAACAACGGCTCGGCGTTCGGCGGGCTCACCGGCAACACGCCCTTCTACAACATCGTCGGTTCCATCGCGATGCTGCTCGGCCGCTTCGGGGTCATGATCCCCGCGATCGCCCTCGCCGGCTCCCTCGCGAACAAGCAGGTCGTCCCGGCCGGGCTCGGCACGTTCCGCACCGACAACACCATGTACGTCGGCCTCCTCCTCGGCGTCATCATCATCGTCGGAGGCCTCACGTTCTTCCCCGCCCTCGCACTCGGCCCCATCGTCGAGCAACTCAGTCACGGAAGGTTCTGGTGATGACAACCGTCTCCGAAGCACCGATCGACCACACGCCGCATGGCGTCGCCAAGAGGCGGAGCCTCTTCGACAGCGCCATCCTGCGCCAGTCCCTGATCGAGTCATTCAAGAAGCTCGACCCCCGCACCCAGGTGCGCAACCCGGTGATGTTCGTCGTCTTCGTCGGCACGATCATCTGCCTCGGCTACTGCATCAGCAGCCCGTCGGTCTTCGTGATCTCGATCACGGTCTGGCTCGCGCTGACCGTCATGTTCGCGAACTTCGCGGAGGCCATCGCCGAGGGCCGAGGAAAGGCCCAGGCCGAGACGCTCCGCAAGATGCGCTCGGAGACCGAGGCCCGCCGGCTCAACCCCGACGGCACCGAGACCGTGGTCGCGGCCAATGAGCTGCGCAAGGGAGACCTCGTGGTCTGCGAGGCGGGCGATGTGATCCCGTCGGACGGCGAGGTCACCGAGGGCGTCGCGTCCGTCGACGAGTCGGCCATCACGGGCGAGTCCGCCCCGGTCATCCGCGAGTCGGGCGGCGACCGCTCGGCGGTGACCGGCGGCACGAAGGTGCTCTCGGACCGGATCGTCGTCAACATCACCGCAGAGCGCGGCCAGACGTTCCTCGACCGGATGATCACGCTCGTCGAGGGCGCGAACCGGCAGAAGACGCCGAACGAGATCGCGCTCACCATCCTGCTTGCGGTCCTCACGATCGTCTTCCTGCCCGTCGTCGTCGTGCTCGAGCCGTTCGCGAACTTCTCCGGCGCCAACGTCCAGGTCGTGGTCCTCGTCTCGCTGCTCGTATGCCTCATCCCGACGACGATCGGAGCCCTGCCTGAGCGCGATCGGGATCGCGGGCATGGACCGCCTCGTCCAGCGCAACGTCCTCGCCATGAGCGGGCGCGCCGTGGAGGCCGCAGGCGACGTCCAGACCCTCCTCCTCGACAAGACCGGGACGATCACGCTCGGGAACCGCATGGCGTCGCGGTTCCTCCCGGTCCGGGGCCACACCTACGAGCAGGTCGCCGACGTCGCCCAGCTCGCCTCGCTCGCCGACGAGACGCCCGAGGGCCGCTCGATCGTCGTGCTCGCCAAGGAGCAGTTCAACATCCGAGAGCGCGAGCTCTCGAGCGGCTACGTCTTCGTGCCGTTCACCGCAACGACCCGCATGTCGGGACTCGACCTCGGCGACCGCCAGATCCGCAAGGGCGCCGCCGACTCGGTGCGCAACTGGGTCGAGAGCCTCGGCGGGACCATCCCCGACGACCTCAACGACATGGTCAACGACGTCGCGAGGGCCGGCTCGACGCCGCTCGTCGTCTCGGACGGCACCGACATCGTGGGCGTGGTCGAGCTCAAGGACATCGTGAAGAAGGGGATCGCGGACCGCTTCGCCGAGATGCGGTCCATGGGCATCCGCACCGTCATGATCACGGGCGACAACCCGCTCACCGCGGCGGCGATCGCCCAGGAGGCCGGCGTGGACGACTTCCTCGCCGAGGCCACCCCCGAGACGAAGATGCGCCTCATCCGTCAGGAGCAGGAGGGCGGGAAGCTCGTGGCGATGACCGGCGACGGCACCAACGATGCCCCCGCGCTCGCCCAGGCGGACGTCGGTGTCGCCATGAACACCGGGACGAACGCCGCGAAGGAGGCCGGCAACATGGTCGACCTCGACTCGAACCCGACGAAGCTGATCGACATCGTCGAGATCGGCAAGCAGCTGCTCATCACGCGCGGCTCGCTCACGACGTTCTCCATCGCCAATGACGTCGCGAAGTACTTCGCAATCATCCCGGCGCTGTTCATCGTCGCCTACCCGCAGCTCAACACGCTGAACATCATGCACCTGCACAATGCAAACTCGGCGATCCTGTCGGCGGTCATCTTCAACGCGCTCGTCATCGTCGCGCTGATCCCGCTCGCACTGCGCGGGGTCAAGTTCCGCCCCAGCTCGTCGGCCGCGATGCTGCGGCGAAACGTGTGGATCTACGGCGTCGGCGGGATCATCGCGCCGTTCATCGGGATCAAGATCATCGACCTCATCCTCACCGCAACGGGGGCCTACTGATGCGTACCTATCTCGTCCGATCCCTGATCACGAGCCTCGTGCTCCTCGTCCTGTGCTCGGTCCTCTACACAGCAGCAGGCTGGGGGATCTCCCAGCTCGCGTTCCACTCGGAGGCGAACGGCTCCATCACGAAGTACGGCTCGACGCTCATCGGCCAGCCCTGGAACGACGGCAAGTCCATCAATCCGGAGTGGTTCAACGGCCGACCCGACGCCGACAACCCCCTCGTGCTCAACGGCACCCCGGGCTCATCGGGCGCCTCCAACCTCGGGCCGCGCTCCAAGACCCTCGTCACCGACGTCGAAGCGATGATCGCCGAGTGGAAGGCCGTCGGGATCGACGACCCGACCCAGGACCTGGTGACGTCGTCGGGCTCGGGACTCGACCCCGACATCACCAAGGCCGACGCCCTGGTGCAGGTGCCGATGATCGCGAAGGCACGGGGAATCTCCCCCTCCGCGCTCCGCGCACTGATCTCCCGCCAGACCCACGGCCCGCAGCTCGGGTTCCTCGGAGGCTCGTACATCAACGTGCTGCAGCTCAATGAGGCGCTCGCCGCACTGACGTCCTGACATGGCCGCGGGTTGCCGTCCTGGTCGTGCGGCCGACGAGGGCACCGTCCGGCGGATCGGCGCCCTCAGGCTCCGGGACCGGGGCGACCTGACCGGAGTCGTGGTCGGCCTCGAGGTCGCGAGCCTGCCGCGGCTCGAGCTCGACGTGGTGATCGATGACGGGACCGGACTGCTCGTCGCGTGCTTCTTCGGGCGCACCGCGATTCCGGGTCTCTCCGTCGGCCGGCGCGTGCACGTGTCGGGAACGCTCACCCGCTACCGCGGCAGGGCGCGGATGCTGAACCCCGCCTATGAGCTGCTGGTCGACTGCGGCGGTCCGTCGTCGCAGAGCTCGTAGCCGATGCCCGGATGCGTCACGAGCATCGCGCCGTGGGCCCCGAGCTTCTTGCGGACGCGGTGCGCGTAGACCCGCAGGTAGTGGGCCTCGGTGGAGTAGGTGCCGCCCCAGACCTCGCGCAGGATCATCTGGTGGGTGCAGACCTTGCCCGGGTGGTGTGCGAGGAACGCGAGGAGCTCGTACTCCTTCGCCGTGAGTCGGAGCGGCTCGCCGTCGAGCATGGCCATGTGGTGGACGAAGTCGAGGGTCAGGGATCCCACCGTGATCTCGGCTGGCTCCGACGCCGTCGCGGCTCCGGTGCGTCGGAGCAGCACCCGCAGCCTCGCCTCGAGCTCCGCCATGCCGAACGGCTTCGTCACGTAGTCGTCGGCCCCGTGGTCGAGGGCCTCGACCTTGCGCGCCTCGCTGCCGAGCGCGGACAGGACGATGATGGGCACGTCGGAGAACGCGCGGATCCTCGAGCACACCTCGACGCCGTCAAGGTCGGGCAGCGACATGTCGAGCACGACGAGGTCCGGCTGCGTGAGCGACGCCTGCACGACCCCGTCGGTGCCCGTCGACGCCGTCACCACGTCGTAGCCGCGCGCACGGAGGCCGATCGAGAGCGCCCGCTGCAGGGACCGATCGTCGTCGATGATCAGGATCCGCTGGCCGGTCACGCGTCGTCCTCGAACTCCGCGACCGGCACGGTGAAGGTGAACCTGGCACCGCCACCCGGCGCGTCCTCGACCGTGAGGCGCTCATCGTGGGCCTCGACGAATGCCGTCGAGATCGCGAGGCCGAGCCCTGCGCGACCGCTGCCGGCGCGGCGGTCCACCATCTGGAAGATCGCCGCACGGTCCTCGACCGGCACGCCCGGTCCCATGTCCTCGACGGATACCGCCACCGTCGCGCCGCGATCGACGGCACGCACCGTGATCGTCGAGCCCTCCGGCGAGTGCTGGACCGCGTTGGAGAGCAGGTTGGCCAGCACCTGGGCCAGCAGCACGAGGTCCACGTCGACGAGCGGCAGGTCCGGATCCAGGCGGACGGAGAGCATGTGACGCGCGAGGACCGTCCCGAGCGACTGGAGTGCCGCGTGGACCAGCTCACCGACGGTGTGCGGCTCGCGGTTCAATGTCAGCGTGCCCGCCTCGAGCCGGGCCATGTCGAGGAGGTTCGCGACGAGCCTCGCGAGGTGGTCGCTCTGGTCCTCGATCATCTCGAGCAGCGCGCGCGTGTCCTCCTCGGAGAGCGTCACCTCCTCGCTCCGCAGCGTCGAGACGGCGGACTTCATCGACGCGAGCGGCGTGCGCAGGTCGTGGCTCACCGCCCCCATGAGGGCGGACCGCCACCGGTCGACCTCCTCGAGAAGCTCGGCTCGGAGCGCCTGCTCGAGGAGCTGGCTCCGCTCGATCGCGAGCGCGGCCTGGTTGGCGAAGGTGCCCAGCAGCTCGCGGTCGTACGAGACGAGCGCGGCGCCCGCGACGACCAGCTGACCGACCGGGCCCTGGATCGTGGAGAGCGCGACACGGCTGACATCGCTGTCAACGCCCATCAGGGCGAGCGCCTGGGGCGCGCCCTGCTCGCCGAGCGCGGCGACCCGGTCGGCCTCGGTCAGCGCCGACCCCGCGGTTGCCGAGATCTGCAGGGTCCCGTCCACGGGGAGGAGCAGCGCCACCCATCGGGTCGGGAACGTCTGGTGGACGGTCGTCACGACCAGCTCGAGCACCTCGTTGAGCGGCTGCTGGCCGATCAGGTTCTGCGAGACGTGGAAGAGCCTGCGGATCGCCTCCTCGCGCTGCCCGGCGGCATCCCTCGCGTGCTGCTGGAACGCCACGATCCTCGCCACGATGAGGACGACGACGACGTAGACGAAGGCTGCGACCCAGTTCTGCGCCGCCCCGACCGAGAAGGTCCCGTAGGGCGGGATGAAGAACCAGTCGTAGACGAGGAAGCCGACCACCGCGGCGATCGAGCCGGCGGCAAAGCCGCCCGCGGCGACGCCGACGACGACCGGGACGATGAGCACCAGGGCGGCGGTCGCGACGGACAGGTGCGGGCGCACGGCGAGCATCACCAGTGTGCAGACGAGCATCGTCGCGAGGGCCGCTGCCACTCCCATCGAGGCTCTGCGCACCGGGCCTGCTCCCTCTCGCGACCGTCCGGGCTGTCGAGCCGACCGCCGCTACGGACCAATGGCATCCTAGAGCGGGGAGGTTCACACGATGGATGGTGACGGCGCAGAGGGCCGAGGGTCGAAGGACGTCGAGGACGTCGTCGTGCCGACCGGGAAGTTCCGCGTCTACCTCGGCTCCGTGGCCGGAGTCGGCAAGACGTGGGCGATGCTCGACGAGGGGTGGCGGCGCCAAGAGCGCGGCAAGGACGTCGTGATCGGATTCGTCGAGACCCATGGACGGCCGAAGACGATCGAGATGCTGAAGGACATCGAGGTCGTCCCGCGCAAGGCCGTCAACTACCGAGGAGGGACCTTCGAGGAGATGGACCTCGACGCTGTCCTGGCGCGGCATCCCGATGTCGTGCTGGTCGACGAGCTCGCCCACACGAACGTGACCACGGCATCGGGCAACGAGAAGCGCTGGGAGGACGTGCTCGAGCTGCTCGCCGCGGGGATCGCCGTCATCTCGACCGTCAACGTCCAGCACATCGAGTCGATCGCGGACGCCGTGGAAGCCATGACCGGCGTCAAGGTTCGCGAGCGAGTCCCGGACTGGGTCGTCCGCAAGGCGGACCAGATCGAGCTCATCGACTCATCCCCCGAGCAGCTCCGTCGGCGGATGCTCCACGGGAACATCTACCCACCGACGAAGGTCCCCGACGCGCTCGGAGGGTTCTTCCAGACGCAGAACCTCACCGCGCTGCGCGAGCTCGCGCTCCGGTTCGTCGCGGACGAGACGGAGGAGGAGCTGCTCGCCTACCTCCAGGCACGCGCTCCTGGGGCCGTCTGGGAGACGACGGAGCGGGTCATGGCCATGGTGACCGGCACCGCCGCGGAGGAGTCCGTGATCCACCGGGCGGCGAGGATCGCACTGCGGCTCAAGTCCTCGCTTGAGGTCGTGCTGCTCACAGATGGGGAGAACCCCGCGAAGAAGCGGGCTCGGCTCATCGAGCTGGCCAAGGTCGCTGACTCCGTTGGCGCGCACACCTCGGATCTCGTCGCGGACGATTTCGTGACCGCCGTCGTCGACTTCGCGACGAAGCGGCAGGTGACCCAGCTGGTGCTTGCGGCTCCGCCGCCCAGCAGGTTCGGGGGCCTGCGGCGGTCCTCACCGCTGCTTCGACTGCTCCCGCTCGCCGCGACGGCGGGCATCGACGTCCACCTGATCGCACCCAAGGAGGTGCACGACCAGCTCGACGGCGGCGAACTTCCCGGCGGCGAGCTTCCCGACGGCGGCTGAGCAGACGCTGGGTCTCGCATCGTCGACCCCGCATCGCGAGGGGCCGGCAATGTTCGTTCTCCGCGGTGCGGCGGTCTGTCGGGTCCCTCAGCGGAGCGCCTGGGCAACGACCGTGCCGACCTGCTCGATCTCGAGGAGGAAGCCGTCGTGTCCGAATGTGGAGCTGATCTCGACGGCCCCCGCGGCACCCGGGATGAGCGCGGCGAGCTCGCGCTGCAGCTCGATCGGGTAGAGGCGGTCCGACGTGACGCCCGCGATCGTGACCTCGGCAACGACGCCTGCGAGCGCGTCGGCCACGCCGCCCCGGCCGCGACCCACGTCGTGGCGGTTCATGGCCTCGCTCAGCACGATGTACGAGTTGGGGTCGAACCGCCGGGCGAGCTTGTCCCCGTGGTACTCGAGGTAGGACTCGATCGCGTAGCGCCCGCCCTTCAACGGCTCCTCAGCGCCCTGGTGCTCGCGACCGAACCGCACGTCGAACTCGCGTGCCGTCCGGTAGCTGTACTGGCCGATGCCACGGGCGATGCCGAGCCCCGAGAGTGGCGCAGCGCCCGTGTCGTAGTAGTCGCCGCCGGCGAAGGACGGGTCGCCTCGGATGGCCCTGACCTGCAGCGAGCACAGTGCCACCTGGTCGGCGGTCGCGGAGGCGCCTGTGGCGATCACGACTGCCCGGTCCAGACGAACGGGGTGCCCGACGGCCCACTCGAGGACCCGCATCCCCCCCATGGATCCGCCGATGACCGCCGACCACCGCTCGATGCCGAGCGCGTCGGAGAGGGCCACCTCGACCGCCACCTGGTCGCGGATCGTGATCCCGGGGAACCGTGATCCGTACGGCGCACCGTCGGGTGCGACCGACGACGGTCCGGTCGTCCCCTGGCACCCGCCGAGGACGTTGGGGCACACCACGAAATACCGATCCGTGTCGACCGGGGCGCCCGGACCGACCAGCCCCTCCCACCACCCGACGGTCGGATGGCCCGCGACGGGCGGCCCGGCCACATGCGAGTCGCCCGTGAGCGCGTGGAGCACGAGCACGGCGTTGTCCCCCGCGACATTGCGCGTGCCCCAGGTCTCGTAGGCCACCGTGACCTCGGGGAGCCGTCCGCCACCCTCGAGGGTCAGCGCCGAACCGCCCGGGCCGGTCAGCCGGGCGAACTGCCGACGGCCGGGATCGTCGCCTGTGCGCCAGATCCCCGACGGCAGTCCGCTCGTCACGCGCCCTTGGCCGCCTCGAACCCGCCCTCGAGGTCGGCGATGATGTCGTCGATCGTCTCGATGCCGACGGACAGCCTCACGAGGTCCGGCGTGACGCCCGTGGTCGTCTGCTCGGCCTCGGTCAGCTGCGAGTGGGTTGTCGTGGCGGGGTGGATCGCGAGGCTCTTCGCGTCGCCGACGTTCGCGAGGTGGCTGAAGAGCTCGAGGCCCTCGATGAACTTTCGACCCGCGGGCGCTCCTCCCTTGATCCCGAAGGCGATGATCGAACCCCCGCCCTTCGGGAGGTACTGCTGCTGGCGGGCGTGCCAGGGGCTCGACTCGAGGCCGGGGTACGCGACCCACTCCACGTCGTCACGCGCTTCGAGCCACGTCGCGACTGCGAGCGCGTTCTGCACGTGGCGCTCGATGCGCAGGCTCAGCGTCTCGAGTCCCTGCAGGAAGAGGAACGAGTTGAACGGCGTGATGGCGGCGCCGACGTCGCGCAGGTACTGGAGTCGCGCCTTCAGCACGAAGCGGGCCGGGAAGAGCGGTGCCGGCAGCTCCGCGAAGACGAGGCCGTGGTAGCTGTGGTCGGGCTCCGTGAAGCCGGGGAAACGACCGCTGCCCTCGTAGTCGAAGGCCCCGCCATCGACGATCACGCCGCCGATCGAGGTCCCGTGCCCGCCGATGAACTTGGTCGCCGAGTGCACCACGATGTCCGCGCCGTGGGCGAGCGGGGTCGCGAGGTACGGGGTCGCCAGCGTGTTGTCGATCACGAGCGGGATCTTCGCCTCGTGCGCGACGGCCGAGACGCCGGCGAAGTCGAACACGTCGCCTTTCGGGTTCCCGAGCGTCTCGCCGTAGAACGCCTTGGTGTTGGGCCGGATCGCTGCCCGCCACGCGTCGAGGTCATCGGGGTTGTCGATGAAGGTCGTCTCGATGCCCAGCTTCGGGAGCGTGTAGTGGAAGAGGTTGTACGTGCCACCGTAGAGGGAGGCGGACGAGACGATGTGACCGCCGTTCTCCGCGAGGTTCAGCAGTGCGATCGTCTCGGCGGCCTGACCGCTCGACACCGCGAGCGCGGCGACGCCGCCCTCGAGCGAGGCGATGCGCTCCTCGAAAACCGCCTGGGTCGGGTTCATGATCCGCGTGTAGATGTTGCCGAGCTCCGCGAGTCCGAAGAGGGCGGCGGCATGGTCGGTGTCGCGGAAGACGTAGCTGGTCGTCTGGTAGATCGGCACGGCCCGTGCGCCCGTCGTCGGATCGGGCGCCTGACCGGCGTGGATCTGTCGAGTCTCAAAGCCCCAGTCGGGCATGGCGGCTGCCTCCTTCGTCACGCTCCCGACGGTTCTCACGAGCCCTCAGGCGGCTGTTCGTGCCCGCATTGTTACAAACCCGATCTGTTTAGTCAACTATGAGCTGACGTCCCCCGGCACTGCGAGGCGTCCGGCCTACTGCTGCGCGGAGCCCCGCTCGATGATCCTCGCGCGCTGCTGCGCGAGCACGTCAGGATCGAACCGCTCTGTCATCCACCGCCTGGACCACCGGGCCTCCTCTGCGAAGGCCTCGTCGTCGCCGCGGTGCCCAAGCTCCTCGTACATCGTCCGCAACTCGCCGATGGCCTCGGCACCAGACTCAGCGACGGCGAGCGCCAGCTCCATTGCGCGCTCGAGGAGTCGCTCGTGGGGCACGACCTCGCTCACGAGCCCCCACGAGCACGCGGTCACGGCATCGATGAAGTTCCCCGTCAATGACATCTGACGGGCCCTGTTGATCCCGATCAGCTGCGGCAGGCGGATCGTCATGCCTCCGCCCGGCATGACACCGACGCGGGCGTGGGTGTCGGCGAAGGTGGCGCGATCCGATGCGATCATGAAGTCGCATCCGAGCGCGACCTCGAGCCCGCCGGTGACCGCCGGGCCGTTGACGGCCGCGATGATCGGCACCGTCGACGGCGGGAACAACCCGCGCCAGCGGGCGGTCCGCCGCGGTCGCGCGGTCGTGACGTCGTCGTAGGTCCGCGCCAGGTCGGTGAGATCGAGCCCTGCGCAGAACGCCGGATCGCGTCCGGTGAGGACGGCCACGCGGACGTCCTCGTCGTCCCCGAAGCCCTCGATCACCTCGGCCAGGGAGTCGATCATCGCGCCGGTGAGGGCGTTGCGCGCCTCAGGCCGGTCAAGCGTGACGATGGCCACCGGACCAGTCATCTGCAGGGAGATCATGCCGCTCTCTCTACCACCGCGACGTCGTATCCGTGCGTGAGGCGCCTCGGACCTATGCGGGACCCGTGCCTGCCGCATTGCACGGCCTCGGATCCCAGGGCGCCAGCGGCTGTGCCGTCGCGGTCGGGGCGGAGAACGAGTTGTCGGCAGCCACGTCCGGCGGGTCGTAGACGGTGGTCGGCGTGACCGTCGGCGGGACGGTGGTGCCGGCATGCGACGTCGTCGTGGTCGTGTGCGGCTTTGCGTGCCCCTTGCTGGGCGGGACGGTCTTCACGACAGCCGCAATCGAGATGTCAGTGCCCGTCTGGAGGGTGACCTGTGCGCCGGGCGTGACCTCTGCGGGGTTGTAGCCGAGGATCGCGGGTCCCTGGACCTGCTGCAGCACGGCCTCGGCATCCTGCAGGGCCCGATTGCTCCAGTTGCCCGTCTTCGGGGGCGGTGGGCCTCCGTACCAGACGACTGTCTCGGAGAGCGGGCCCACCGGGGTCACGTCACCGGTCGACACGACCTTGAAGCCATGTGGCGCGAGCGAGGCCGCGACGGTCGCCGCTTGGTTGGCGGTGCCCGTCCCGTTGACGACGGACATCGGGAACGACTGCGGCTTCGGCAGGGCCGCGTCGTTCCACGAGCTCGTGCCCGATGCCGCGCCGAAGATCTGGTTGACGGTCTTGTAGCCGCCGGGCTGGATCGGGAACTCGACGTCTCCGTACTCGTAGCCCTTGTACATGTAGGTGCCGACCTGGTCGAGGATCACCGGGTAGGTCAGCTGCGGGACGTCGCTGATGCTCGTCCCCGCGTACGTCTCGGCCAGGCTCACCATCTCGCCCTCGTTGAAGGCCTGGTCCACCGTGAGGTTCGGGAGCACCGACGTGGCGATGCTCTGGTCGGTGAAGGGATTGCCGAGCCCGCGCGCCGCCACCTTCGTCGCGAGCACCCGCAGGAACTCGTGCGTGCGCCGGATGCGGGCGATGTCGGACTCGGCCTCCTGGGGCCATGTGGAATGGTCGTTGCTGCCGCCGATCGGTTGAATCTGGAGGTGGCGTGCCCTGACGACCTCGAGCGCCTCGGTCCCGTTGAGGTCGTAGCAGCCGGCGCGAGGGATGTTGAGGCTCGACTCCGCGTCGAAGACGGGCCTCGGGAAGTACATCTTCACCCCGCCGAGGGCGTTGACCACCGAGGCGAAGGTGTCGAAGTTGAGTTCCACGTAGTGGTTGATCGGGATCGCGAAATCCTCCTCGATCGCCGCCGCCAGCTGGCTCGGCCCCTCGTAGAGGGCGGCATCGATCTTGTTCGCACCCTCGATCCGGGCATTGGGGACGAACAGGTCCCTCGGGATCGAGAGGAGCGCGACCCCGTGGGTGGCGGGGTCGAGGTGGATGATCATCACGATGTCGCTGTTGATCCCGGTGACGCCCTGCGAGCAGAGCCCGTACATCGGGTTCTGGACCTTCAGCGCGCAGCGGTCCGTCGACCCGACCAGCAGGATGTTCTCGGTCGAACCGGAGGCCTGCAGGTGGTCGACGTGGGTGTGCTGGATCAGGCCCCCGAGGTAGAAGTAGTCCCACACCCCGAACCCGACGACGGCGAACAGGACGACTGCGACCGCGATCGAGATCCCTCGGATCCATCGGAACCGTCGACTGTGCCGCTTGCGGTGCGAGGCCCGCTTGCCACGGCCGTCGATCGTGCGTCCGAGCTGAAGCAGGCCCTCCTGGTTGGGGACCTCCCCCACGGGCCCACCACCGGACACGCCTGCGTCGATGGGCATTGGAAGAATTTACCTGTTCCGGCGGAATGCCAACGATCGCCCGGGATCGCGAGGCAGAGCCACCAGAGTCGAGGAAATGACCATTGGATAGGGTCCGGTGGTGCCCCGTCGGATTCGGCCCCTTCGCGCGTGCACCCGGACCCTGGTCGCCTTCGCGGCCGCCGGGGTCCTGTCGTTCCAGGGACTCGCCCTCGGCCCGGCCGGGGCTTCGGGGAAGGCGGTGCCCGACATCGCTGTCTCCATCAAGGGGAACCGCCTCGTCGATGCACTCGGCAAGTCGGTCCGCCTGCTCGGGGTGAATCGATCAGGGACCGAGTACGCCTGCGAACAGGGTTGGGGGATCTTCGACGGGCCGTCTGACGCGGAATCGATCGCTGCGATCGCCGCGTGGCACGTCAACGCCGTCCGGATTCCGCTCAACGAGGGGTGCTGGCTTGGCGAGTACACGACCGCCGACGATCCAGCCGCCGATGGCGCCGACCCAACACCGTTCGAGGGGGCTGCATACCGGTCAGCAATCGTCTCCTACGTGGCCCTCCTGCACCGCTACAGGATGGTCGCGATCCTCTGCCTCAGCGCGCTGGACGCGCCCGACGGTCTCGGAGTCCCCCCTATGGCGGATGCAACGTATTCCGCGACGTTCTGGAGCTCGGTGGCGAAGACCTTCAGGACTGACAGGGGCGTGCTGTTCGACCTCTACAACGAGCCGAACGGGATCTCGTGGTCCTGTTGGCTCGACGGGTGCCAGGTGCAGACACCCGATGGGCCCTATCAGTCCGTGGGCATGCAGGCCCTGGTCACCGCCGTTCGCAAGGCCGGGGCGGCCCAGCCGATCATGCTCGGGGGGCTCGGCTACGCGGGCGACGACTCGCAGTGGGCAGCACACCTCCCGCGCGACCCCGCGAAGAGCCTCGTCGTCAGCTTCCATACCTACAACTCGACGAGTTGCAGCACGCCGACCTGCTGGGATCGGACGATCGTCCCGCTCGCCAGGGACTATCCGGTGGTCACCGGTGAGGTCGGCGAGTACGACTGCTCGACGGGGTTCACGGACCGTTACCTCTCGTTCGCGGACGCGAAGGGCATCTCGTACCTCGGATGGGCGTGGGACGCCATCGCTCCGGGTAGTTGGAGCTGCAAGACGCCCGCACTCATCACCGACTACGCCGGCGACCCTTCACCCGAAGGCGCGGCGCTCCACTCGCACCTCGCGGAGCTCGCAGCGCGGAAGGAACTTCCGCCGATCGTGTAGGTCGAGAGCAGGACAGACCCCCGACAGGACGCGCCAGCCCGACTCCCACCGACAGCGCTGCGATAGGTTCGAGCGTGCAGAAGGCGAATGCATCGAAGTCCCTCGGGTCTCAACTCTGCTGAAGCGATCCGACGAATGCCTTCGTCTGGGAAAGAGACGATGCCGAACCGACGAGAAGAGGTCGACATGGAACGCAGCAACCAACTCAACGGGGCATCCCCGGCGCGCACCGTCCGACGCGCCAGATGGTCCAGGTCGCGCAGGGTCGCAGCCCTCGGCTCGGTGCTGGCGGCGACGCTGGCCATCGGCACGATGGGGGTGGCCGTGTCCGCGGCGACGATCGGCAACCCGCAGCCCGAGCTCGCGCAGTTCAGCGTGGGTACGCCGGGTAACGACGGCGCGGGCGTGGTGCTCCCGGACGGGAACACCGTCTACTCGTGGTCGAGCGGCGACAGCACCCTCAAGGTGTGCACGCTGCACCCGGGGAGCCGCGCGTGCGTCTCCACGGCGACGCTGACCGCGGACTCGAGGAGCGGGACCGCCGACAATCTCTACGGACCCCCGGTCATCCTCTCCACCGGTGGCAAGGACGTCTCGGTCATCGCCGACGACCTCGGCGGCAACTCGGGCATCGACGGGGAGGTCCTCTCGTACAACAGCACGAACGATGGCGTGACCTTTGGACCGGCGACGATCGTCAGCACGTCGATCTACAGCGTCAACGCGGGGACCGTCGCGGGGGGCCAGGTCGTGATCGCGGACATCAACCCCCATCAGGGCGTCGAGGTCCAGGCAGTCGAACCGCAGGGCGGATCGCCGACCGAGTACGCGCTGCTCACCCCGTCGAGCTCGGGCTACGAGGACCTCTTCGTGTCGGCATACGACGGCGGCGTGCTCGTCGGCTTCGATGACCTCACGAACGCGTACGTCTACTACGCGCCCGCGGGGAGCGACTTCAGCAGCACCTCGTCGTACTCCCTCGTCGGCACGTTCGACAACGAGCTCGTCGCGGGGCTCTCGGGCAATGCGATCCTGACGACGCCGGGCGGAGTGAACAGCTCGCTCACGAGCGCGGGCATCATCAGCTTCTTCGACGGCTCGGGCTTCGGATTGACCTACAAGGTCCCCGACTCGAAGGCCGGCGACGACGGCTACTTCATCCTTCAAGAGACGGGACCGGCCGCGCTGCCCGGGTCAACCAATGCGACCGGCGACTACCACGTGTTCTTCGAGGGGCGCCGCGACAGCTACGACCTCATCGAGGAGTCCACGACAAACGGGCAGACATGGACGCCGCAGACCTTCTACGGCACCGCCGTCTCGTCCAACGACCCGGTTCCGGTCCTGGGAGCGACGGGGGCCGGCCAGGTGCTGGAGTCCGCTTCGCCGATGCTGTCCCAGCCCGTCCTCAACACGCAGGGCGTGACGATCTCGCTCGAGCACCCGACGGTGCTCATCGGCAAGCCCGACGTCCTGCGAGGACAGGCCTCCTGGCACATCGCGGGTCTCGGCGTCGTCCTGCAGGAGGAGATCAAGCACGACGAGTGGCAGAGCGTGACCTCGACGCACGAGTCGGCCACAGGCGGCTTCACCTTCACGGTGCCGGGCAGGACGGTGACCTATCGCGCGGTCGTCTCCGACGACCCCGGTTACTTCCAGTACGGCTACTCGAATGCCGCGACGCAGGTCGCTGTTCCACCGAAGAAGAAGTAGGACGTGAAGGTCACCGGGGTGCCCGTCGGCACCCCGGTGACCTTTCCTCCTGCCCACGGAGCACCTCACGACCACCGGTGCGGCGCGGCGCGGCCAGCTCCCGCCGAGGAGCCGCGAAGACCACCGGCCTCACATGGTCCGCCACGCCTTCAGCGGCACTCGGCGCGGAGAACCCGGTCGTGATCCGCGAAAGATCTGCCGCCCACGCGACGAGAGGGGGGTGAGAAGCCGGTTCCGATCCGAGGAGGATCCATGCGTGAAGAGCCCAGCGCTCCCGTCGAAGCACCACAGGGTGCTGCCGAGCGGGCCGACAGTCCCGATGCCACCGCGCGCCGCCGGCAGCCCACGTGGCTCGTTGCGATCGTCGCAGTCGCGGTCGTGGCGCTCGTCGCAGGCGTCTTCTGCATCGCGGGACTCCTCCTCGGCCGGTCGCGCTCCTCGGCACCTGCAACGATCACGGTCACCGGTTCGGGGACGGTCCAGGGGACGCCGGACACCGCGAACTTCCAGATCGGCGTCCAGACCGTCGCGCGCACCGCAACCGAGGCCCTCGCGCAGAACGATGTCCGCGTCGCGCGCCTCGAGACTGCCATGGAGCAGCACGGGGTCACGGCGAAGGAGATGCAGACCTCGGGCCTCGACATCTACCAGAACACGGACGCGGCAGGGAACGCGACGGGATTCACGGTCGACGACAACGTCACCGTGACGATGCACTCGATGCGAAGCGTCGGCGGCGCGCTCGACGCGGCCACCAACGCGGCGGGGAACGGCATCCAGCTCTCGGGCATCACATTCTCCATCTCGAACGACTCGAACCTGCTGGCTTCAGCCCGGGCGCGGGCAATCCGCAATGCGCACGCAGCAGCTGCGCAGATCACCAAGGGTGCTGGAACCGGTGTCGGCGGCGTCGTGCGCATCACCGATCAGGAGAATGCGGCGACGACGAGCATCATCGTGCCGGCACTTGCGGCCGAGAGCAACGCCTCGAACGTCCCCGTCGAAGCAGGGAGCCAGCCGGTCTCGGTCCAGGTCACGGTGGTCTACTCGCTGGGCAGCTGATGGCCCCGCGTCCGCGCGGGGACCAGCGGCGCAACCCGGTCCAGCAGGGGTTGCGGCGTTACGCTGCAGGCACGGACCGACCGTGGGTTCGCATATTGAGGGGGCCGTGATGGCACACAGGAAGCTGGCGGTCCTCGGGTTCGTCGCCTTTCCGGTGCTCCTCGCAGGCTGTGGTGGCGCTGGCTCCGTCGCGACGACGACCACAACGTTGGCCCCCACCACGTCCACGACCTCGCCGCCCACGACGACGACCACGAGCGCGACGACCGCAGCGTCCGGGTGCGTGCTCTCGCAGCTGGCGATCACGTCCTCCTCAAACGCCGGGCTTGGGCACATCGGGGCGATCCTCGTGTTCACGAACGCCAGCCAGGTGACCTGCACGCTCCAGGGCTACCCGGGCGTCGCCATGCTCAACGCCCAGGGCGACCAGGTCGTCCAGGCCATCCGGACCCCCAGCGGGTACCTCGGAGGCATCCAGCCCGGCACGAGCCCCCCGCTCGTCACCCTCAAGCCGGGAGCAGCAGCGTCGGCGACACTCGAGGGTGATGACGTGCCGACCGGGACGGCGACGACATGCCCGACGTACCCGAAGATCCTCGTGACACCGCCAAATGCGACACAGTCGGCGACGCTTCCGGTGTCCATGCCGGGTTGCTCCCCAGTCCAGATCCATCCTGTCGTCCCTGGGTCGTCGGGTTCACTTGGCCTGTGACACCGTGCGCGTTGCGGCCCACACACGAAGTTGCGCGCGACGGTGCGGTGCCTGCATATGCTCAGCGGGCGTGGACTTTCGGACAACCTGACAACGGGAGCGAATGATGGCGAATGAATGGGGGCCTCTCGGGGCACTTGCAGGTGAGTGGCAGGGCGAGAAGGGGGGCCTCGACACGGCGTTCTCCCACTCGGAGGGCAAGGTGCTCGGCACCCCCTACACGGAGAAGGTCAGCCTCAAGCCCTTCGGACCAGTCGACAACGGCGATCAGCACCTCTATGGCCTCGACTACAAGACCGCGATGTGGCGCGGGAGCGAGGACAACCCCTTCCACACCGAGGTCGGGTACTGGCTTTGGGATGGCGCCACCGGCGAGCTCGTCCGTGGCTTCGTGGTCCCGAGGGGCATCACCGTCCTTGCAGGCGGCACCGCCGCCGCGGATGCGACCACGTTCTCGCTCAGGGCCGCCAAGGGCGAGCCGCTGTACACGATCGGGGAGAACCAGTACCTGGCGAAGAACGCCAGCTCGCTCAGCTATGAGGTGACCATCACCCTCGGCGAGGACACCTGGTCATACGACGAGATCACGATGCTCCAGATGAAGGAGTTCGCGGAGCCCTTCGCGCACACCGACCGCAACACCCTCCACCGGGTCGCCTGAACCGCCTGGCTGCGAACGCCGGGCCCAGCGCGGCCGGTGAGCCAGCGGGCCATCGCTGACCTCACGGTCTGGCGCTTGCCGCGCTTCTCTCGCGGAGCCGCGGACCGAGCCTCCCGCGGATCAGGACGATCTCCATGCTGTTCTGCAGGCCGATCCAGGCCGGCAGCGCGTAAGTGGCGAACGTCCAGTGCGTGATCGTGAGCAGCGTGATGAACGACGTGAGCGCTCCGACCAGGTACGCCGTCCATGTCTCGGTCTCGGGTGCGCGGTATGACTTGCGCATGGTGGGGATCGCGGCGAACACGTCCGCGACGAGCAGGACCCCGATCGCAAGGTTCCCCTTGAGGGTCACGAGGTAGACGGCCACGCCGACGAGGCAGATCGCGCCGCATGCCCAGTCGAATGGTGCGATCGCCCAGGATCCCCGACGAGCGACGAAGCTCGCCACGACGACGATCATCGGAGCGATGAAGTACGAGAACGTCATGACGGTCTGGATGCCGACCCCGACGTGGATCTGCACGATGAACGTGACGAGGGGGATGAATCCCCAGAGGAACCAGGTCACGCGGTGGGGGAAGGTCTTCCCGCTCAGCGTGTCGCGGACGTAGCCCGTGATGCCGAGGATGCCGATGACGGCCGCGAAGTAGACGAAGTACCCGGGGAGCACAGCGGGCAGTCTCCACCATGTGGTGACCACACTGCATCAGTCCCGCACGGTGGCGTCCGGAGGGTGCCGCCCGCGACTGCGATCACGTCCGAGCCTCGCGACCTCTGGAGGGGCGCGAGCGGGTGCTTGGTACGATCGAACTGTGCACATGCAACGGCACGCGCGACGCGCATGAGTCGCCTGACTGAGCGAAGCCTGGAGGGCGCGCTCCTGCGCTACCAGGTGATGGCCAACATCGTCGGGACCCTCATCATCGCGCTCTTCACGTTCTTTTTCATCAACGTCTTCACGGGCCACTGCAAGCTGGAGGTGGAGATCTTCGGCGTCGGCCACGGGTACCTGTACCTTGCCTATCTGGTCACCGCGGGACTTCTGGGATTCAGGGCCCGCCTCAACGTCATCTACATCCTGTGCATGATCGGCGCGGGACTCATACCGGGCATGACCTTCGTTGTCGAGGCTTGGATCGTGAAGAAGGTCCGCATGCAGATGGATGCGGACAGCGTGCCGGCATCCACGACTCCCTGACGTCACGGACGCCGATTGGCCGCATCGGCGTGCTGCAGGGAGTCTCGCAACCTTCGCAGCGCACCTTCTCCGAGCTTCAGATCGCCCAGCTGTGCAGGACGCGGTCGCTGACGAGGACGCTGCAGGTGCCGGACGTCAGTACGACACGCCGCAGAGTCCGAAGCGGGTCAGGAACCCCGAGCTGTCGCCGAGCTGCTGGGAGACGTCGACCTCCGCCTGGCTGAGATCCCCAGCCACGTGCGCATGGCGTGCACCGGCCTCGGCCAGGGCAGCCGGCCACTGCGGCGTTCCCGGCCCAGCGTTCCGTGCGGACGCCGACGAGCTCGCCTGGAGGGAGTCGGTGACCGCGACGATCGCAAGGCACATCTCGTCCGACGAGCCGTCCCCCCACAGGACATACCGCGGCGGGAGGTTCCGCAGGTACGGCAGCTCCCCACGCAGGGCGGGGTTGAAGGAGCACGAGACCTGCAGCCGGTCGCCCGGCACGACCTTCACCGGGGACGCCATGTCGTAGGACCGCTGGTAGTGGAAGTTGTAGCTCGGGACATCGAGCAGGACCCTCGAATTCGCGGTTCCTGGGTTGAGCGTGACCTTGAAGGTCTGTCCCAGCAGGTGCATGTGCGCCGTGATGTCCCAGATGTAGGCATCCGAGCCAACCCGCCAGGTGCACGTCGAGTCGTCGGACGCGACCGGCGTGCCTCCGCTGCAGGCGTCCTCGAGCAGGTTGTCGAAGGTGACCGCGCCCGGTCCGAACCGCTTCCCGATGTCGGTGAGCGAAGCGGAGCGGTTGCACAAGGAACCGGTGACTCCCGCCGGGCAGGGCAGGTCGATGGGTGCGGGGTAGAGGTCGATGTGCAGCGGAAGCAGATTCGAGCCTGCGGCGGGGAGCATCTGCAACGTGACCTTGGAGCGATCCGGCTTGTGGCCAGTCAGCAAGTTGTAGTGGATCTGCATGACGATCATGCTCCCGACGGGCAGGGGCATCCCCGTGCCGGTCGGCTCGACATCTGAGCCGTGCCCGGGCGCCCAGCCCGAGAGCCACGACGACGACCCGAGGTCCGCGATCGTGCCGACACCGCCGATGCCTGGGCCGCCGAAGCACGTCCAGCCCTTGCCTCCGTCATTGAGCCTCGTCGCCGCGGCTGCCTGTGACGGCGGAACCCAGTAGAGGATCGCATGGTGGACCTCGAACGGCGTCCCCGGGGTGAACGTGGTCGATGTGATCATCTGGTCCGACGCGATCTTGGGAGCAAGCAGCGCGCAGTGGTACAGATCAGTGCCCCCCTTGGGGGCCACCGGATTGAACGCCTTCGGCAGCTCGAGGGTCTCGGTCGTCACGTGCGGTGCCGACGCGTGGAACGAGGCTGCGGACGAGATCGCCGCGACCCCGAGTACCGCGACGGCGATGGCCGCAGGCACCACCAGGAGCGGACGAATCCTCGACATGTCCCCTGCGCCTCCTGCCCGGCGACTCGCGTCGGCCCCGACTCCGCATCGTAAGCGATCCACTGCGAACCCGGGAGGCGTCGGGCGGTCGGCCTCGCCTGGCGGCTCCTCGGCACGCATCATCGTGACGACTGTGCGAAAGCCGCCTGAAGGCATTGCCACACCATTGACGGTGGCCCGTTCCGAAGGCGTCGAGGGCGTGTCACTTCAGTTTTGTACGGTGCCGTTGCCCGCTCGGAACCACGGAAAGGTTGTGCGATGCTGCGACTCATAGATGTCATTCCATTCGGACAGCGAAAGCCCACATCAGGAAACGGGCCGGTACGATTCTCCACACTGGACGGCGTCCTGGACGTTCGGATGCACATTCGGCGCCACGAGGAGGCCTTCCGCTTCGGGGTCGACGCACGGAGCCTGGAGGTCTCGAAGCACCGGTAGATGCTGGGCTGCGCGACACCGGCCGACCTGGTCGTGCCCGCGTCCGCAGGGAGCGTCCGTGTGCATCTCGGTACTCCCCCGTCGTCGATTGGGACGAATGACACACGCGCAATTCGAGGCAGACGTGTGACAGTTCCGTGTGCAATTCTCCCGAGCACGACGCATTGTTCCGCGATAGTTTCCGCGAGGGCTGCCGGTGACAAACACCGGGGTCAAGGAGGACAGTGATGTACCTAATTGCTAGGCAGGCGCAGCTGCAGGGCGCGGATGCACCCGAGTGGGCGACCACCATCCTCGGGCGCGTGCGAGAGGTCACCGACCATGACGTCAGTCTCTGGACGCGAGTGCTGTCTGAGAACGTCAATGCCGTCTCGTGGACTTCGTGGTGGGACGATCTCGGCGTGATGGAGGCGGCCTTCATGACGTTGGCGACAGACGAGAAGTACCTGGCCCTCGTCAAGGAGGCAGGGGACTTCGTGGTGGGTCCGGCGCACGACCGGCTCTACCAGGCGGTCCACGGCGACCCGACCGCGGGGGCCAATTCACAGTACGTCTCGGTCGTCTCCGCAGTCGCCGCGTCGGGGAACTTCGCACGCGCCTTCACCTCGGGCATCGAGATCGCCCAGAAGGCCGAGCAGGTCGGCGGGCACGCGGTGACGTTCACGCGGAACATCACCGGCCCCTACTCGGGCGTCGCATGGCTGACGGGGTACGAGAGCCTCTCGGACTTCCAGTCGAGTACCGAGAAGCTCAGCGCCGATCCGAGCTGGGTGGAGCTGGTGGACGGCACTGATGGCGCCTTCGTCGAAGATGGTCTGTCGACCCAGTCATCGATCTACCTGAAGCTCGCCTAGCTGCGGGTCCGGTGACGCGGGCAGTCTGAGCCGTCCGCGTCACCGATCGCGGCAGGCTCTTCGCTGGTTCGCGTCGCGCTAGACCGGCATCCGGCCGAGTGCGACAACGCCGAACATGGCGATGGCCTCGACTGTCGTCGGCAGGTCGGCCTGGCGGTCGATGTCGAAGACGATCGTCGTCGCTCCTGTGTCCGGACCCGCGATTGCCTCGCGGAAGCTCGGGGCCGCGACGGAGTCCTTCGATGCGGCATCGAGCAGGATCACCGAGATCTCACCGGCATCGACCTGTCCGGTCACCGTCACGGAGAGGCTCCCTGACTTCAGCGACGTGGGTCGCTCCAGCCTCCACGCGGTCACGTGCATCCCCGCAGGGAGCCTCGTCGTTGGGCTGCGCGGGTCGGCGGGACCCACGAGGAACGTTCCGGATGCCGCCATCCTGCCCTCCTCGTCGGCGAGTCGCGTGAAGTCCACCAGCAACGGTCCGTAGAAGGGGACGTCCGCGCAGACGACCTCGCCGTACATGCTCGCGCCTGGACTCGACCGGAGATCGCCATCGAGTTGGAATCGCAGCTCGAAGCGATCCATGGGAACGTCTCCGAAGCTGAACGGGAGGTCCACACCCCGTGCGACGACGCTGACGCTGTTGCCCTCGTAGCGGCCGTGCAGCGAGAAGGCGAAGGGGCTCGCCGGGTCCGTTCGTAGGACACCCTCCGCATCGGACAGCGCACCGCGCACGAAGAGGACGAGCGCGCCCGTGCGCTCGGTCTCGGGCTCGAGCAGGACCGTGCCGACGAGCCAGTCATAGCTGTCGAAGCCGATCTGGTTGACGCTCGTCGCGAAGGACGGCAGCGCGACCGACAACCGGTGGAGGTGCAGCACGGCTTGTTCCGGCGCCCCGAGCACAAGCGGAACCGACGGATCTGCGCGAGCGACCGTGAAGCAGATCGTCTGGTCGATGTCGCCGTGCAGCGCGATGCCACCGGGCACGCCACGCGCCGCGGTCCACGCGCCGCGCACGTGCAGCTCGACCGATCCAGCCGAGGGCCAGAACTCCTGAGGAACCACGAACAGGAAGTGCCCGTCGCCCGAGCGCCTCCAAGACACCGGCGACGCAGCGGATGTCGTCACGGTGACATCGGACTCGATCTCGGCGTCCAGCGTCACCCCGTGGCGGCGCACCACCAGGCGAAGTGCCACGACCGCTGCAGGCCCCACCTCCGGCGCCGCCTCGCGCACCGTCGCACCGCCCGGAGTCGTGAGGAGGAGTTGCTCGAGCTCGAGGGCGATTGGCTCGGCAGGATCGGTCGTCGCGCGCGGGTCCTCGTGATGCAGCGGATAGTCGTAGGGGATGTACCAGATCGATCCGTCCTCGCTCGCGATGTGGATCCCCGTCAGGCCGAGCGCTGGCGAGCCGTTGAGGCTGTTGCGGTCGGCGAGCACGGGATCGGACATCGTGGTGTCGTACGACCAGCGCCGGGTCCCCTGCTCCGCGTCGAGCGCGTAGAGCACGCCGTCCGACGAGCCCACATAGACGATCCAGCCCTCCTCGCCCTCGGGCTTCCTCGAGAGCACCGGCGACGAGCGGATGATCGCCCCCGTGTCGTACCGCCACAGGAGCGTCCCGTCCGGTCGCAGCGCGTAGACGCAGCCATCCGTCGAGCCGACGTAGATCGCCCTGGTGGATCCGTCGACCTCGAGCAGCGCCGGCGAGCTGTAGATGCTGTCGGCGGTCATGTACGCCCACCGTTGCTCGCCGGTCGCGGCGTCCAGCGCGTAGAGCTGTCCGTCGAAGGATCCGACGTAAAGCGCCCCATCGGTGCCGAGCGCAGGGGAGCTGACGACGAAGCCGATCGTCGGAACCGTCCACTTGCAGTCGCCGTGGCGGTCGACGGCGTGCACGCAGAAGTCGAGCGACCCCCAGTAGCTCGTCCCGTCGGCGCCGACTGCTGCTGCGGTCCAGACAGCGTTGCCTGTCGGATAGACCCAGGCCTGCGTCCCGTCGGTGCGCACGGCATAGGCGTGCCCCGCGGTGTTCCCTGCGAGCAGTGTCCCATCAGGACCGGCGACGACGTTCCCTTCCCACCAGGAGACCTCCTGCCCGGACCCTTCGGGCGGCAGGGCCTTGAATGTCCATGCGATCCGGTCAACACCTCGCGGCAGGCTCGCGTCAGTGCGGATCCTGTACAGGTACCCATCGCCTGATCCGACGGTCAGATGGTCATGGTCAAGGAGCCCGGCTGAGTCGACGATGCCGCTGGTCCGCACACGCCACAGACACTCGCCGCTCTTGTCGAGCGCGTAGACGAATCCGTCCGCCGACCCGACATAGGCGGAGCCCTCGTGATCAACCACAGGGGTCGTGAAGATCCCTCGGCCCGTGCGAAACGACCATGGCTGGTCTCCCGAGTACCGGACGACGACCGACAGACATCCCGTGTTCCTCAGATCCCGTCGCATCTCCGGCCAGGGTGCCTCCCCGCCGTTCTCTCGGTCTCGATTCAGATCGGGCGAAGATTCCATGCGTCCACGACTACCACACTCGAGGTAGCACGGCTCCAGGGACACTCAAGATCACGTGTGCTCCAACCCGTTGGAGCCATTGACTCGGCATCGACGTCGAGACCCCGAACGAGGTCGTAGGTTGACCCGATGCTCGAGGTGCTGTTCGTGGCCGTGGCGGTCGGCCTCGGTAACTTCGCAGCCGCCATCGGGATCGGCATCGCGGGGGTCGACTCGAGGACACGGCTTCGCGTGGGGCTCGTGTTCGGTTCGTTCGAGGCGGGTATGCCGCTGGTGGGCATCCTGCTCGGACGCCAGATCTCGGGGCCGCTCGGCTCGAAGGCGTCGATCATCGGAGGCGGCCTGCTCATCGCGACCGGCCTATTCGGAATCGTGCAGGCGCGGCGCCACAAGGAGGATCCCGATTCAACTGGGCTGCCCATGCGACGACTCCTCGTGGTTGGCGCGGCCCTCAGCATCGACAACCTCATCGTCGGCCTCGCCCTCGGGGCGTCGAGCGCCTCATTCGTCGAGGCGGTCATCGCCATCGCCATCGTCAGCGTCGCGATGACCCTGCTTGGACTCGAGCTTGGCGATCGACTCGGTGCACGGGTAGGAGAACGGTCGAGCGAGATTGGCGCCGGCGTCCTCGTGGTCGTCGGCATCGCCATCATGTGCGGACTGCACTGACCCGAACACTGCACCGACGCGATCCGGAGCGGTCAGACCCCCACGATGGCCTGGATCCGGCCGAACCGGATCGCTGCCTCGAAGTGGTTGAAATCGATCCCGTTCTGCTCCGCGTAGCGCTCGGAGAAGTCTCCGATCGCCTTGTCGAAGGCCTCGGTGTCCCCCAGGTACTCGGCGATCGCGACGGCATCTCCGGACCTGGCGTGTGCCCTCGCGAGCGTCCACCCGCAGAGCCCCGCGTAGAAGTCGAGGCCGACGGGGAGGGCATCCTCCACGACGAAGGATCCCTTCATGTCACGAAGCTGGCGCCAGTAGAGGTACCTCCCCTCCTGAGCCCCCTTCGTCCACCCGAGGAAGATGTCGCTCGAGGCCTGCATCATGCGCTGGCCCTGGACCACGCGCTCCCCGGGCTGGGTGAACCGGCTCTTCTTGAGGTGGCTCTCCAGCACCGAGGAGGTGGCCTCCTTCAGCTGGAGGAACAGCGGGTCCTGGTCGTCTCGTCCCTGCAGCAGGATGATGAACGCCCGCGTCCCGACGCTGCCGACACCCACGACCTTGCGGGCAGCATCGACGAACTCGTACCGCTGCAGGAGGTGCCGGCGGTCGTACTGGAGCGTGGTCCTGTACGCGCGGAACTGGTCGTGGATGATGCCCTCGAACTCGTCAGGCGAGACACCGTACGTCGATCCGACCTCGCGTAGAGGCACGACGACGGGCGGATTGCTCACGATCCGATATCGTCCGTCAACAACCTCGGCGAGCTTGGAGAGCGCCTGCAAGCTGTCGCTCGAGTGCGCCTTCAGTAGGAGTTTCGCCGCGCGCTTCTTCGCCTTGTCGATCGTCTTCGAGCTCTCGACCTTCCGGGCCTTCCTCACGACGGCATCGACCCCAGCGCGCAGGTCATCCTCAGAGATGCGGGCGTACCAGGTCTCGAGGGTCCCCATCTGGGCGAAGTTGCGCATCGCCTCGCGATAGGCCCTCACGGAGGTCCGGGTGATAGCCCGCCGGTCCTCCTTCGAGAACCCGTTGTTCTGCGCGGCGATCGTGAAGCTCGCCGCCATCCGCTTCACGTCGTACTCGAACGGCCCCGGAAGGGTTTCATCGAAGTCGTTCAGGTCGAAGACGAGGGAGCGTTCCGGAGATGCGTACAGCCCGAAATTCGAAAGGTGTGCATCGCCGCAGAGCTGCACCTCGAATCCAGCGGTCGGGGTGTCCTTGAGGTCCTCCGCCATGATGCGGGCGGCGCCGCGGTAGAAGGTGAAGGGCGATGCGCTCATGCGGCCGTGGCGGACAGGCACGAGATCCGCATCCCTCGTGACGTTCTGCGCCTCGAGGAGCGAAACGGGGTCGGCTCGGGAGGGGTCCACCATCCAGCCCTTGTGGCTGGACAGCGGGACCCTCTCGAGAGCCTTCCTACCGGCGTCGCGACGTTCTGCGACGCTGAAGTGCCTGACTACCCTGCTCGCTGGCATGACGCATCCTCTCCCCTTGATTCGTCACCCTGACCTTCGCCACCCGCTGGATCAGCCGAGGACCTTCTTCTTCGCGGCCTCGTAGTCCGCATCGGTGATCGTCCCGTTCGCCTTCAGGTCCGCGAGCTTCGCGAGCTCGTCAGCAGTCGAGGAACTTCCAGCGGTCTGCTTGACGTAGGAGTCGAACTCCTGCTTCTGCTGCTTGGCCGCCTGGAGCTGGTGCTCCTGCATCTTGTGTCCCCGCGCGATCAGGTAGACGAGCACGCCGAGGAACGGAAGGAAGATGATGAACAGCACCCAGATTGCCTTCGCGAACCCGCCCATGTCGTGGCTTCGGAAGATGTCGATCAGGATCTGGAAGAGGATGAAGATCCAGATGACGAAGCAGAAGAAGATGAGCATCGTCCAGAAGAAGTCGAGAATCGGGTACGAACTTGCGAGTTCCATGCCATAGCCCCTTTTGTCGGAAGTGGATCCGGAGACGACTTTACATAAGGGAGGACCTCGCGCGTCGGATTGCACTCCCTCGACGACGCCACTCGGTGTCGTCTGCACTCGATCGTCCTGTGAGTGCAAGCTGCAGATCAGTTGGCGACCTCGATCAGCGCTGCTCACAAACCTTCAGGCCGGCCGACCAATCTGTTTGGGATGCCAACCCAATCCCCATGAGAGCGCAGCCAACGCGATGCATGAAGCAGGTATCCAGCTAGCACGTTCATGACCGACTCATATCGCCTGATCGCGTCTCGAGTGCCTGAACACGAGGATTCCCGGACCAGTGTCAGGGTTCTGTCTGGTCGGATCGGAGATGACGCGAGATGAACCAGGCGCCCATCCACGATCCCCCGAAGGCCCTTATGGGGACCGAAGATTCTGAGCAAACGCCCATGCTCGAGTTGAAACGTCAACTCGGTCACGGGTCGAGTCCCGGTTCCTTGGGTTCATGGGCGACGCGGCAGCCCAGCCCAAGCGGCGACTCTCAGTTCGGAATGCCAAACAGGCCTCCCTCAGGTGGGAGTTGCAATCAGCTGGTCAGATCCGCGCCAACACAAGGACCGTAGATGCCGTCTGTACAGATCGTGGCTGTATTCGTCAGAACGCCCGTCAAAGTGGTACCGCCTGTCACTGTTGCACCTGTCAGGTTTGCGCCATAAAGGTTCGCAATGGTGAGGTTGGCGGAAGTGAGATTCGCGTCGACGAGCACCGCACCATTCAAGTTAGCGTCGTAAAGATTCGCTGACGTGAGATCGGCATCAGTCAAGTTCGCACCAATGAGGTTCTTGCCATTGAATTGGGAGGAATTCAGGCTGCATCCCGCAAGGTCAATTCCTGGGTAGGGCGAAGCCGAGCAGAGGTATGCGACCCCGCTTGCACCTGTTGCACCTGTCGCACCTGTCGCGCCAGTCGGACCGGTGACACCAGTTGTGCCGGACGGGCCTGTCGAACCTGTCGGTCCAGTGGTCCCCGTTGCGCCCGTGTTGCCAGTTGCACCCGTCGCACCTGAGGGGCCTGTCGCGCCAGTCGGACCATCTGGGCCCGTTGGTCCTGCCGGACCCGTTGCACCAGTCGCTCCAATTGCACCAGTTGCGCCAGTCGGACCAGGGGGGCCCGTCGGACCCGTCGGACCTGTCGGACCCGTTGCTCCTGTCGGACCCGTTGCTCCAGTCGAGCCCGTTGCTCCAGTCGAGCCCGTTGCTCCAGTCGAGCCCGTTGCTCCAGTCGAGCCCGTTGCTCCAGTCGAGCCCGTTGCTCCAGTCGAGCCTGTTGCTCCAGTCGAGCCTGTTGCTCCAGTCGAGCCTGTTGCTCCAGTCGAGCCTGTTGCTCCAGTCGAGCCTGTTGCTCCAGTCGGACCAGTCACGCCAGTCGGACCGGTCGGTCCCGTGGCGCCTGCCTGACCTGACAGGCCCGGTGAACCGTTGAGAGAAATCCCCGAAGCGGGCCAACCCGTCTCGGACTTCGGTCCGAAAATCGCTTCGAGTGTCGTGTCTATGTAGAAGTCTCCGGGCTGACCGACCGAATCCGTTGGCGCAGTTGTGCCATTGAGGATCGACAGGCCGTTGTTCCCTGAAGCACCTCGTTCGTTCCAGGTAATCAATTTGGAACCCGAAGGACAATTCGGCGTTGCATCAACTGTCACATTGGAGAGCGACTTGGTGCGAGTCGATAGACATGCGGAGTACGTGGCTGAGGAGCCATGGGAGGTCGCCGCACTTGCGACGACGACGACGCTTCCTGCCAGCGCGACCGTGCCAACGATGACGCTCACATTACGCAGCACTCTCATGCCCGTGGCCCTCGATTCCGCTGCCTCTTGGGGCAACTCTGCGAGAAGATAGTTCGATTTGCTTCTCGACGCAGGGAACAATCTTCCAGCCGCTCTCGGCATTGACGGAGCACGCTTGTCGGGTGGGATTCACCGACCGGGCGCTGGGAATCGGTGACTCAGGGGAGTGAGTCAAGGGAAGGCTGGAGCACGACAAAGGAGCTCAGAATCCGACACCGCACATGCAAAAGCGGGCCGCCACGTTCTCTCCTCTGGCCTGATAGCCGCTGTCCCAATTCTCCGTGGAATCGTCCGGAAGAACACAAGCGCTCAAGGAGCTTTGAATCCCCAGCCTCGTACGAGCCTCCCTGCGCCTCGTCTTCACGATCGGCTTGACGAGATCAGCCGCCGTTAGCGGGCGTGTCAATCAAGATCATCTCCTCATCATCTGGAGGCTGAAAGACCGCTCCCCACGTCTCGAAGTGTTCCCTCGCGATTGGCAAGGCAGTCCACGCATCTGACCCATTGTGACGTTCAGCTCGCTCGATGAGCTCCTCCAGAGGCACATGGTGGTATGGCACCTCGACTTCCACACCCAGGGCTCGCTCCAAGTCGCATTTCATCCCGCTCGACGCGAGCCCAGTGACCCCACTCCAGGATCACGCTCTGGCCCGGTGAAAGGAGTTCCTATGCAAGATTCCACAGCCGGCACTCCAGTCGCACGCGGAACCCCTCGTCCCACAGGTCGGCACCCAATATCGACACCCAGTCGTCCTTGTCAAGCCTGACTGCGGGGATCTTGGATGCGAGTTGACCAGCGAGCGTCGACTTCTCGAGGCTGAAAGTCCCCTGATCAGGACGAGCCGCACCGCTGCCTTCGCCCTGCACGGCTTCTAACATGAGCGCCCTCGCGCGGAGAAGGGACTGGCGTGGCTTCCCACCCTCTGGTGCTCCCTCGTCGGTCATTGACATGCAGTGATCGTCAGATCCAGTACCGACGCACCGTCGTCCCATCCTGGGCAGTCACTCGACTCTCGAAGATACCTTCGCATCGCTCGATCACCGTCGCTGAACCCACATTGTCGTCAGCACACGTGACAAGGAGTCGTTCGATCCCTTCGGATCGTCCCCGTTGGACAGCTTGGCGGAGGATCTGCGTGGCATATCCCTGCCGCCGAAACTGGGGAAGCACGCCATAGCCGATATGACCTCCCTCGCGAGCAAGCCACTCGTTGAGCTCGAATCGAATGGAGACGCGTCCGACGAGCTGTCCACCAACATCTGCCGCAAGGAACGCTGCGCGGACCCTGTCGGGGGGAAGGTCGATGCCGATGGAGCCCCGCTCAACCATCGCAAGCCACGCTCGCCAGGACATTCCGCGCTGGAAGTCGAGGAGAAACGTGAAGCCGTCGGCGACCATCGACTCGTTGCCAGCCAATGCTGCACCTTCATCACTTGGTTCAAACGGTCTGAGCACCAGTGACATCCACGGGAGCCTAGAACTGGTCGTCTTGGAACACCGGGTTAGTGACCTCTCCGAATCAGTTGTCCAGGACCCTGGGGAGGAAGGGAAAGCGAGGCTCGATCCCGCCAGCCCTCTCAAGGCTCGACGCCATACGGTCAGGCGCTGAGGCCCACGAGGATCTCCTCAAGGCGATTGATGACGAGGAAGTGCCCCTCTCCAGCAAACGTATGCAGCACTGAGTTCGAGATCGCATCGTGCATGACCTGTGCATGATGGAGCGGAACGTTTCGGTCCGCGTCCCCCTGCCAGAGGACGACTGGCACGCGGATGGACGTGAGATCGAAACCCCATTCCGATGCGAAGAGCACGAAGTCTTGCGCCTGTGCGCGCCCGGTCGTCCGAGAGGATCGCCGGACATCGCGCTCGAAGATGGCCCGGACGTCGGGCCGACGGAGTATGTCCGCATCGGCCGGGGGAAGCTCCTTGATCACGAGATCGAGTGCTTTTCCCGGCCAGTTCTTCGCGAAATGGGCCTGCACCTCGAAGATGGCACTGAGGATCTTGGAGTGCCTGTGCGCGAGCGACACGAGGAGTCTGTTGGATCTCGTCATCCCATCTGAACTCTCCGGGTTCGTCATTGGGCCCACGCCGCTCACGATCCCGGCCGAGGCGACTCGCTCCCCCAGCATCGCGGCGCACACCGCGGCATGCGGACCGCCGCCTGAGATGCCCATGACTGAGAAGCGGTCGACACCGAGGTGGTCGGCAAGCCCTGCAACGTCTTGGGGCCAGTCGGTCAGACGACGCGCTGGTTGGTACGTGCTCAGGCCGTAGCCAGGTCGATCCAGTGCGACCAGCCGGACTCCGGCGCGTCGGACTGCATCCTCATCAAACGTCAACTGGAGACGAGAACCCGGGGTCCCGTGGAAGCCGAAGACAGGCCAACCGTCGGCTGCACCGAGCTCGAGCCAGCCCAGATCCCTGCCGTCCGCGAGGGTCATGATGTGCGAGTCGCTCACGGTGGGGACCTTATCCAGAATGGTCATCGGGGGTGGCTTCCCGTTGACGCGGGCACTGTGTGGTGCGAAGAGAGCCTTGCGTGCGAGGCGCGAGAAGGGCGCGCTTGAGACACCGGATACCGAGTTGGCAACCGAGCAGACTGGCTTTCCTCTCGAAACGACTCGCGTCGGGTCCTCGAGTGGCAAGGTGGACCTCACGATCCCCGGGCACTCGGCGACCTCCTGGACCTCTGGGCAACATGACTGTCGGAGCACCGACATTGGTCCGTTCCGGAGCGATGTATCCAAGCGCGCGGACCATCGGTCAGTCCCTCTGGCGATTCGACGGGCAATAGCATGACTTGATGTCAGGCGACGGTGCGATCGTGTCCGAAGGCGTCCGAAACGAACCCGCCCTGGTCGTCAATCAGTTGACGAAGCGCTTTGGAAATCGGACCGCCTTCGCCGACGTGTCGTTCGAGGTTGCACATGGAGAGGTGTTCGGATTCCTGGGTCCCAACGGGGCCGGCAAGACCACGACGGTGCGAACCCTCGGAACCCTCATCGCACCAACCTCGGGTTCGGCGATCGTTGCGGGTATCCCCCTGAATCCAGACAACGGCGTGGAAATCCGCCAACAGATCGCGATAATGCCTGAGGCACCGGGGCTCTACCTGCGACTGACTGTGACCGAGAACCTGGAGTACTTCGCCGCTCTCTACGGCTTGCATCGTCCGGACGCGCGGATTCGCGAAGCACTGGGCGCCGTGAACCTCGGTGACCGGGCGAACGACCTGTGCGGGAGCCTCTCGAAGGGTCTGCGCCAGCGGGTGAGTTTGGCCAGGACGTTGATGAGCGACCCGACGATCATGTTTCTCGACGAACCGACGTCCGGACTTGACCCGGCCGCAGCCCGGGAGGTCCACACGCTGATTGTCGGCCTGCGCCAGAGGGGCGTGACCATCTTCCTCACGACGCACCGGCTGGAGGAGGCTGAGAAGCTCTGCGATCGGGTGGCGATACTGAACACCACCCTGAAGACTGTGGGGCGGCCTGCGGCCTTGCGATCCCAGCTGTTCCGGAGTTCGATCCTCGTCAAGGTTCGCACGCCCCTCGACCACCCAGGAGTGGTCTTCGACAGCATCCGTTCCGTTGAAAGCTGGCATGCCGAGGATCCGGCGACGTACGTGCTCGAAGTGTCGGATCCACTGCTCGCGGCACCTGAAGTGACTCGAAGGCTCGTGGAGAGCGGTGCGGATGTCCTTCACATGGGTGAGCGCCACCGCTCGCTCGAGGATGTCTATCTGGCCCTGATGGGCGATGTCGCCGTCATGACGGCGCCATGACGGCGACGGACAGGAATCGGGCGCAGGCCGTCTTGCTCAAGGAGCTGCGCGAGTACCGACGACGGCGCTCCATCATCGCGACGATGGCGATACTGCCGATCCTGATTCTGATCGCGGACGCCGTCGCGGTCTTTGTCGTGCCGCGGACGACGGTGATCCTGGACGCGAGGAAGTACGTCGTGTCGCCCGTCCTGTACCTGTTGCTGATTCCCAGCGTCATGCCAAGCACGTTGTCGGCGTACTCGGTTGCCGGTGAGCGCGAGCAGGGCACGCTTGAGCCGCTGCTGACGACTCCGATCCAGCGCAAGGAGTTCATCCTCGGCAAGGCTGCGGCGGTTGCACTTCCAACGATGGTGCTGTCGTACGTCGTGTTCACACTCTTCCTGTGCGCGGTCGCTCTGTTCGCCAAGACGGCGATCGCCTCGGCAACCTTCGGCCAGGGCGCACTCGTGCTCGCCCTCTTCCTCCTGGCTCCCCTGTTGGCGGGCTGGGCGATCGCCGTGGGAATGATCGCTTCGGTCAAGGCGAGGGACGTTCGCGTTGCGCAGCAGTTCGGCACATTGGTGAGCCTGCCTCCGGTTGCGTTGATCCTGATGCTGGCAGCCGGGGTGATCCATCTGACCTACCTCACCGCGATCATCATCTCGGCAGCCTTGCTCCTGATCGACTACGGGGCGTTTCAAATGGTGTCACGGATGATGATCCCCGAGCGGCTCGTCATGGACTCGAAGCCGGAGTAGCGAGCCACGACGCTGATCAGTCCGAGGTGCTTGATGACGCGCTGCGCCAGACCCCCGCCCATTGAACAGAATGGCGAAATGGAGTTGAGCCGCCAGCCGTCATCAGACCCGCCCCGACAGGGTCGGCTGATTGTCATCTGCGGCCTCCCGGGGAGCGGCAAGACCACCTTGGCCAGACAACTCTGCACCGATGGGTCGGCCATTCGCATGTGCCCTGACGAGTGGATGGATTCGTTGGGCGTCAACCTCTGGGATGGTGACGTCCGTGCGCGAATCGAGGCGCTCCAATGGGACATCACTCAGGGCCTGTTGGTGCACGGGGCCACCGTTGTCATTGAGTGGGGCACATGGGGGAGGGTTGAGCGCGATCTTCTCAGGATCCGCAGTCGGGAATTGAACGCAGCTGTGGAGCTTCGCTATCTCTCCGTCGATGTCGATGAGCTATGGAGTCGAGTCAGCGCTCGAGCCATGGAGGATCCCGCGATCAGGAGGCAGGACGTTGTCAAGTGGTTCAGTGCGTTCCAGGCACCCGACGATGCTGAATTGAGGCTCTTTGACTGAGGTTCGAAGCGAGTGAGGTCCTCGGCGCGCCATACGACTCAACTAGGTTCTGCTCGCGCACTCGACGGGATTGGGGTGTCTCATGAAAGCAGCCATCTTCCGCGGCAAGGGCAACATCAAGGTTGAGAACCGGCCGAAGCCGATCATCATGCTCCCCACAGATGCGATCGTGCGGGTTGTGTTGTCCTGCGTTTGCGGATCAGATCTTTGGTTCTATCGCGGAGTGTCCGATCATGCCCACGGACCGATCGGCCACGAATTCATGGGCATCGTCGATGACGTCGGACCTGACGTGCGCACCGTCAGGCCCGGAGCCTTCGTCATCTCACCGTTCGCTTTCAGTGATGGAACATGCAAGAACTGCGAGGCTGGGTTTCAGACGGCGTGCATACATGGCGGCTTCTTTGGGCAGGGGGGTGACGGCGACGGCGGCCAGGCTGAGTACGTTCGAGTTCCCTTCGCCGACGGAACGCTCATGGAGGTTCCCGAACGGGATCTCCCGGACGAGAAAATGGCGTCGTTGCTCGCCCTGACAGACGTGATGGCGACCGGCTACCACGCCGCTGTGAGCGCTCAGGTAAAGCAGGGTGACACCATTGCCATCGTTGGAGATGGTGCGGTTGGGCTGTGCGGCGTGCTGTCGGCGCGGATGCTGGGAGCCCATCGCATCATCCTGCTGGCGAGCACGCACGAAGATCGTCACATGCTCGCTCAGGAGTGGGGAGCGACGGATATCATCGATCGGCGCGGTCGGTCGGCGGTCGATGCACTCCTGTCCCTCACTGATGGATATGGCGCAGATGGCGTCTTGGAGTGCGTCGGAACTGAAGAGTCGACCACAACAGCCTTCGCGATTGCGAAGCCGGGTTCGATCGTCGGAAGAGTCGGCGTTCCTCACGACGCTCCCATCGACGCCGAGTCCACCTTCTTCCGCAATGTCGGAATGCGCGGAGGGCCTGCGCCTGCTCGTGCCTACCAGCCTGAGCTGATGAAGGCTGTACTCGAGGGCGTGATCAATCCCGGAATGGTCTTCGACCTGGTTACGGATCTTGACAACATCGCAGACGCATACGCTGCGATGGACGGGCGTCGAGCGATCAAGGCACTTATCAGGGTGAGCTCCATGGAGAATGCGACGTGACCCTGGCTTAGGGGCGAGAGGTTGCATCCTCGGGTCAGAGGATGCTGTCGCCTGTAGCACCACCCTCAAGCCCCAGCATCATCGCTGCCCGGCGTGCGGTGCTGCGGCGGATTCCCCGAGGGAGACTTCGGCTGGACAAGATCCAGAAGTTTCGAGCGAGAGCCGCCGTTCCGGAAGGATATTAACTAAAGTGTGGCGAAATCCATCTGGATCGTTCACTGGGGGGCCTGTGTACAAGCTGGTGATGGTGCTGCTTATCTCGACCTCAGTCCTCGCCGCGTCGCTCGGCGCGACTACGGCAAGTGCGTCCGACGCTCGGACGCCGGTTCCCCGTGTCGGCGTGACGATTCTTCCTTCGCCGAAGGGGAGTTCGGGATCTGATCTCGCGATTGATGATGGAACGTGTGCCTCCGCGACCGAATGCCAGGTGGTCGGTTACTACCTGGACAACATGTACCGGGTGATTCCCTTCGTCGACACCCTGCAGGGGACAAAGTGGACAGCCTCGACGGTGCCGCAACTCATTCCAGACAGTTCATCGGTGCAAACCTCCTACCTCCCGAGTATTTCATGCGGCTCCCCTCAGGCCTGCCTTGCCGTGGGCTCATACTTGAGTAGCGGTGGCTCGTACCCATTGGCGTTGTCCGTTGACGGCACGCAGATAAGGGTTGTTCGCCCCACCGCGCCCATCGGGATGCTGAACACGAGGTTCGTTGCTGTCTCCTGTCCCGTAAAAACTTGGTGCGAGGCGATGGGGGTAGGAGGGTTGAAGTCCGACACGGCCAACGCATCGTTTGGCGAAGCTGTCGCCGGTTCAAAGTGGTCAACCCAGGCGATCCCGTCAACCGGGAAGGGACTGTTTGTGCAGCTCTCTGGCCTTGCGTGCAGCGGAGAGGGCCACTGCATTGCGACCGGATCCGAGGCAGATGGCAACTTCAATCACATCGACCCGGTGATTGCGACGTTGACGGGCACGAATTGGACGGTGTCCTCGAAAGTGCCGCTCGTCAAAGGAAGGGTGGGTGGGCAACTGAACACGATCGTATGCCAAAATACCAATCACTGCGAGGCGGTAGGAATGGTGGATATTGGTGGGAACCCCGGGCCTCCAGGTGTTCCGGCGTTCTGGACGCTGACTGGAACCGCGTGGTCAGCTCGTCTTATGCCAACTACTGGAGCGTCCAGCCAGATCTTCGCGAACGGGATTGGCTGCACTGAGATCACCTCCTGCACCGTCATCGGGCAGTATCGCAAGGGTGCGACCTGGATCGCGTGGGAAACGATCTTGACAGGCACGACGTGGAAAACGTCGGCCATCTCGCTTCCTGCGACGCTGCTGAACTACGGAGCCAACGAGGCCATCGCCAACATCGGAAGTGGCACGTACCGAGTGTTCGGCAGTGCGCAGTACCACTCCAAGGCCACGCCGTTCACCTTCGTGACCTCGTAAGTCATATGTGACACCTGGTGGATTCAATCTGGCAACCACCGCCTCAGCAGACTCTGCTGCGTGCCGCAAGGATGCCTGCGGTGCGTGTGTCTACGTGATCGAGAGAGTTGCCCAGGCTGATTGTGATGGGGAGTACTTGAGGTCCCCGGTGTGATCAGCGACCACGGTAAATGTGCCTCGGGGGAGGGTCCGTGGCAGAAGCGCGCAGGACCCGTGCGCGTTCGAGAGGTTCGCGGTGCACGCGCGACGATTGCCCGCAAAAAATACAACCTGCCCGGTGGGGCGCATGGCAAACCCGTGATTCAGGACCTTGATGCTGTAGACAGTCTCCTGTTGGGCGCCGAGCGGGACCGACGATCTCGACAGGGTGAGCTCCGGCAGCGTCGTGATCTTGTAAGGCTCGCCCGGTACACCGTTCGAAGGCTGCGACTCACCTTCTGTGTCCAGCCCCCAGTTTTTGGTCCACTTCGTGTGTGGTGACCGGGCTTGCCGACAAGACGTGTGGACCAACATCGAGGTCACAACACTCCCTCCTGTCTGAGCCAGTGTGGCTGTGGCTGACACCCATCATCTGGTGGCCACCCTATGGCTATCGGCGAACTCGTGGGGGGTCAGCATCCTGAGCGAGCGGTGCGGTCGCAGCGAGTTGTACTCCTCGTTGAAGAGATCGACGAGCGCCTGTGCCTCGGCGACGTTCTCGAGCTCCTCAACGTTGAGCAGGTCGCGGCGCATCGTCCCGTTGAACCGCTCGATGAACGGGTTCTGCTGCGGTGAGGCCTCCTCGATGAACACGGCCTCGACACCCTGGACGTGCAGGAAGTCGATGACGCTCTGGGCGATGAACTCCCTGCCATTGTCGCTGCGGATCATGTCAGGGGTGCCGTGCTCGTCGAACAGCTCGGCGAGGTGGTCGATGACCCTGATCGCCCCGATCGACCGCGACACCGCGGAGCCGAGCGAGACCCTCGTGAACTCGTCGATGACGTTCAGGATGCGGATCTTGCCGCCACGACGAACCTGGGCCGAGACGAAGTCATAGCTCCAGACGTGATTCGGCCGCAGCCCCGGGCGGTTCTGCGAGCTGTTCTCGCCCTTGCCGCGCGCCTTCTGGCCCGATTGCTTGGAGACCCGAGGCGGCAGTCGGTGCCCCTCGAGGCGCCAGAGACGCTCGATGCGCTTCAAGTTGACCGCTCAGCCCTGGTCTCTCAGGAGCTTGGTGACGTGGCGATAGCCCCAGCGCGGATGCTGCTCGGCGATCGCGTTCATCGCGGCGGTGAGCTTGACCTCCTGGTCGGGGACGACCGGCGCATAGCGCTTGGTCGATCGGTTGAGCCCGACGAGCGTGCAGGCTCGCCGCTCGGAGACCTGGAAGCGCCGAACGAGGTAGCTGGCAGCCCGGCGACGCTGTGCCGGGCTCACCATTTTGCCTTGTTGAGGTCCTTAGGGGGGAATCCAGTTGACGTCTTCCCAGAATTGCTGGACCCTGATCAGTCGTCGAGTTTCCGCGACCTCTACCTCAACTTCCCCTTTGACTTATCCGAACTTTTGATCATCGGGACGGCCAACGATGTAGAGACGATGCATCCGGCGCTGCGCGACCGGTTCGAAATCATCGAACTGCCTCCGTACACCGACGATGAGGAGCTCGTCATCCTGTCCCGCTATGTCCTGCCTCAATTGATGGAGTCGCACATCCTCACGGAGGATCACATAACGATTAGTGAAGACACTCTGGAGGCTCTGGTCGCTCGCAGTTCAGAGTCGCCCGGAGTGCGCCAACTTGAGCGAGACTGCCGCAGGATCCTCAGACGGGCAGCCTTCCTTCTCCAGCAGGGAGAGAGTCACGTGACCATCGAACCTGAGACGGTCGTCGAATGGCTCGGAGATGCACCTCGCCGGAAGGTCGTCGGCTTCGGCCCAAGAGGAGATCGTTGAGGGAGAGGTGCCTGCAGCCGTGACAGGCCGACTGGAGCAGTTCTCACGAAGTGACATCAGGAGTCCAGTACTTCACCAGAGCCGAGAAGTACTGGCTTTTGAGTAACTGTGATATCCTGACACCATTAGTTCAGCCCTCGTGAGAGGTACTGGTGGTTCGATGTCACATCCGGCAGGAATCAGCACAAAAGGCAGGGAGGACCTCACCCGAGTCCTCAAGTCGGGGAAGCGGTTCTTCACTCCGACCGACGTGGCTCTGGCGCTCGACGTTGACCCCACGAATGCGGCAAAGCGGCTCTCGGCCTGGGCGCGGGACGGATGGGTTCGGCGAGCTCGGCGGGGCCTCTACATCGCCGTTCCTGTTGACGCATCCAATCCGACTGCGTGGTCCGAAGACCCCCTTCTCGTAGCGCTCGCCGTCTGGTCTCCCTGCTACTTCACCGGCTGGACTTCCGCCAATCATTGGGCGCTTACCGATCAGGTGTTTCGCACCACTGTCCTCAAGACCGCGGCCCGCATCCGTAAGTCCGAAGAGACACTTCTCGATCACGATTATCTGCTGCGCCATGCCAGTGAATCGGAGCTGTCGTGGGGCTTGTCGAGCGAGTGGAGCGGAGGATCGCGCATTCATTTCGCGGATCGAGCACGAACAGTCATCGATGTGCTCGATGCCCCCGACCTTGCAGGTGGCATCCGACACGCTGCGGACATCCTTGGGGCGTATCTCGATGAGCATGACTCGCGCACGCTGGTCGAGTACGGCGATCGACTCGGCAACCGCACCGTGTTCAAGCGGCTCGGTTACCTCACCGAAGTCCTTGGGCGCAATCTTCCGGACTTGACGACAGCATGCCGCGAGCGAATTTCAGAAGGCGTTTCTCCACTTGATCCCGACGGCCCGAAGGGCGGTCGACGAGCGATGCGGTGGCATCTCCGTGTCAACGTCACGCTCAAGCCGGAGAGTCCGACGTGATCGAGAAGCGCGAACTGCAAGAACTGCAGTCAGAGTGGTCACTGGACATCGGAGTCATCGAGAAGGACTACGTCTTGGGGTGGCTGCTCGCCGGCATCAACAACCACGATGCGCTAGCTCGCACCTGGATCTTCAAGGGCGGAACCTGTCTTCGTAAGTGCTACTACGAGACCTACCGATTCTCCGAGGATCTCGACTTCACCGTGATCGATGATGGGCCTGAAACGCCGGAGGACCTCCAACCGATCTTTGAGAGCATCGCGGGCTGGATCCGCGAGGAGTCGGGAATCGAGCTCAATCTCGACGAGAAATCGTTCCTACGCAAGAAGAATCTCCGAGGCCAACCGACGACCCAGGGCCGCATCGCCTACCGCGGACCGAACCCTCCGCCGGTGCTGCCGAAAGTGAAGATTGATATCACGGCGGACGAGCTGCTCGTGCATAGAGCCGAGCTACGTCCGATCGGCCACCAGTACAGCGACAACCCGATTCCCGTAGACGGCGCACTTTGCTACCGACTCACCGAACTCTTCGGCGAAAAGCTGCGCGCCCTCGCCGAGCGCTGCCGTCCGCGAGACTTGTACGACGTCGTCCACATGCATCGTCATCCCGACATGATCGGACTGGCGGGCGACGTCGCCGACATCCTCCGGCAGAAGTGCGAGCACGCCGGAATCGACGTTCCAACGCTGGAGTCAATGCGGGCTTCCCCATACCGGGAAGAGATCGAGGGCGAGTGGGAAAGCATGCTCGGGCATCAACTCCCACGGCCGTTGCCGCCTTTCGAGACGTTTTGGGCAACACTCGAAGATGTCTTCGCGTGGCTCGCAGGAACTCTTCCGAAGCCAGTGCTCTCCCCGCGGTCGTTGGTGACGTCGACCCAACCTGGACGGCACCGCGCGCGATCACGTCGTGGCGCCAGCGCGTCCCACTAGAGCTTCTCCGGTACGCAGGAGCAAACCGACTCAAGGTGGAGATCGACTATCGAGCGGAGCAGGGGCGACAGGGTCCCAGGATTGTTGAGCCGTACTCGCTACGACACGCGAGGAACGGACGCCTGCTCCTCATGGTCGTCAATGATTACGGCGCACTGCGGAGCTATGCCGTTGATCGCATCACTGGCATCCGACCGACCACAGAGTCGTTCACGCCGCAGTACCTCGTGGAGTTCTAAACGAGCAGTTCGCCGTTCTCACGCACCGATGGCGCGGTCTCGCCACTCATCTCTGAGTAGGCGGCCGATGATCTCATCTGGTGGCGCGCTCGCGAGTGCCTTTGCAATCAATGCCACCGAAGAAGCAGCGATCGGGCGTCCAGCCAGCGCAGCGCTAACAGTCGCCGGGCTAAGGCGCGCTGCGCGCGCGAGATCGATCGCCGCCCAGCCGCGACGCGTCATCTCCTGACGCAGCATCGCTGGGTGCACAGTCACGCTCATAGCGCCACGACTGCGAGAGGCGCAGCTCCAGTGCGGGCATTCCCGAGCTCGGTAACGACGTGCCAAAGCTGGGCGAAGAAGTCGCCGCTGCCCTTCTCCACGCCGAGCAGCTTGGGGACCTGGCCGATCATGATCGTCATCGCCAATCCGATGATGAAGCCCTTGAGCACGGGCTCAGAGATGAAGTTGGCGACAAAGCCGAGCCGCGCCAATCCGGCGATCAGCGCGAGGGCTCCGGCCGTGATCGCCAACGTGGCGGTCAGCGCGGCATACGTTCCCGCATTGCCGGCGACCACCGAGCCCACCGCGGCCGCGGAGAGCGTCGCAGTGGCCGACATCGGCCCGACGACCAGGTGCCTCGAGCTGCCGAAGGCGGCATAGAAGATCAGCGCAGACGGAGCTGCGTAGAGACCCACCTCGGGCGAGACCCCCGCGATGCTCGCGTAGGCAAGGGCCTCGGGCACCAGCACCGCCCACACGGTGAGACCGGCTACGAGATCACGGGCCAGCCACGACCTCTGGTACCCGCGCAGTGAGGCGAACGGTAGCCACGTCGCTGCTCCCGTCCGTGCCGCTCTCTTCCTCGGCATCAGCGGAGCTCGGACTCGCTTCGGTCAGCGAAGAGCGCTGGCACCCTCGGGGGTGACGATGTTGAGGAGTGGATCGAAGGTCGCGATGAGGGGGGTCAAGCGATCGACCACATCGGTGTCACCGTCGGCCTGAATCGCTCCTGACGCCAGGATCTCTCGGGCTGCAGCTGGCTGAAGGAGGAAGCCCCCGTCAGAACCTGCTCATCCTGCAACTCGGCCCTCGAGCCGGAACATCAGTTCTGCCCGGCGTGCGGAACTGCGGCGGGTGGCGGGTGAGGGCCTGGAGTACGGATGGCGGAAAGAGAGTAGGGCGGAAAGGCAGTCCCTCCCCGCCCCCTCACCCCTGCAGTTTCCGGTGACGCGGGGATTTCTCTCGCCCCGGGGCACAGGCCCCTCTCTCCCTTGCAAAATAAGCGCGCTCGGAGGGATTCGAACCCCCAACCTTCTGATCCGTAGTCAGATGCTCTAGTCCGTTGAGCTACGAGCGCAATGCCCCCGAACAGCCGCGTCCGGGGGACGTGCAACTCTACCCGTTCGCCCGACAAGCCCTCCGCCGACCCTCCTCCGGACCTACGCTCGATCCGTGGCAGCCATCTCAGCGGACATCCCTTCGCTGGTCGCCGCCGTGACCGACGAGATGGTCGATCTGCGCCGTGACCTCCACCGTCACCCTGAGCTCAGCTTCGAGGAGCACCGCACGACCGGGGTCGTGCGGGACCGGATGCGCGCCATCGGCCTCACAGAGCGGTTCTGTCCGACGCCGACGGGGGCCGTCTTCGAGCTCGAGGGCGGGCAGCCAGGTCCCACGGTGCTGCTCCGCGCCGACATCGACGCGCTCCCCGTTGTTGAGGCTCCACATGACGGCGCAGTGTCCGAGGTCCCAGGCGTCATGCACGCGTGCGGTCACGACGCGCACACTGCAGCCCTCGTCGGGGTCGCCTCGGCGCTGTCTGCGCGCCAGAAGGCTTTGTCCGGACGATTCGTCTTCCTGTTCCAACCCGCCGAGGAAGGGCTCGGCGGGGCGAAGGCAATGCTCGATGGCGGAGTGCTCGACGACATCGAACCCAGGGCGATCATCGGATGTCACGTGACCTCGCTGGGTCCCGTCGGCCTCGTCGCTGCTCGCGACGGCGTGATGATGGCTGACGTGCACTCCTTCTCGATCTCGGCGCATGGCGCAGGCGGGCACGGCGCACTGGCGAGTGCCGGCGGCAATGTCCTCCTCGCAGTGGCGCGAGCAGCGTGTGATCTGGGGCTGGCAGTCGACGGCCTCTCGTTCGAAGGGACTGACTGCTCGTGCACGGCAGGCGTGCTGCGATCCGGTACGGCTCCCAACGTGATCCCGACGGATGCCATCCTGCGCGGGACCCTTCGCACCTTCACGGTCGAGCAGTCCACAGAGGCGATCGTGCGGCTCCAGCGGATCTGTGCCGAGATGGGCGATGCGTACGCCTGCGACGTGGCACTCGACCTCTACGAGCACGCTCCGGCCGTCGTGAACGACCCCGAGATCGCAGCCGTCGTCGCCCGGGCGTCGAGGGCGATCCTGGGGGACGCCGGGTTCGTCACGATCCCCCCGGTGACCCCGAGCGACGACGTGTCCGAGTTCCTGAACCGCATCCCGGGCTGCTACTTCTTCGTCGGGGCAGGGTTCGCCGACGGCTCGAGCGGACCGCACCACAGCCCATCGTTCACGATCGACGAGGGGTGCCTGCGCGTCGCTGCGTCGGTGCTCGCGGCATCCGCCGTCGAGATCGCAGGGTCCCCCGTCTAGCGGTGGTTCGGCACGTAGAGGTGGTACCCGCCGAGGATGCCCGGGCGGGTCTGCGAGACCGTCGTGATGGGTTGCAGCTCGCCGAGATCGTCGCGGTGGATCCTCGGTGCGTTGCCACCGGCGAGGTGGAGGCTGTCGAAGCCCAGCACCTCGTGGACGAGATGCAGCGCTCCGATCACGCGATCGTGCCACTTCTCCTCGCCGTCCCGCTTGCGCGCATGCTCGCCGAGCACGTCGTCGAACGTCTGTCGGCGGCTCCAGCGCAGCTGCGAGTACTCGACGTGCGGGAGCAGGATCCCTTCGAGGGTGAGGCCGGTCCCGAAGCCGGTGCCGAGCGCGACGGTCAGCTCGAGCCCCTTGCCTGTCGAGCATGCGAGCGCTGCGACGTCGGCGTCGTTGGCCACCCGCGCCTCGATCTCGAACGTCGCGGACAGGCGGCGCTGCAGGTCGAAGCCGCGCCACGCACTGGCGAGCTCCTTGGTCCTCGGCGTCCCCGGGCCGCCCGCACGCTCGAGGTTGGAGCCGCTGAGCACGACGCCGTCACGGATGACCCCCGGGAATCCGAGGGCGAGGCGGTCGGCGGACGGGAGGCGCACGACCAGTCTCGCCACCTCCTCGACGAGCTTCTGCGGGGTCATCGGCCAGGTCGTCCGCACCTTCGCCCGCTCGCTGGCGAGGGTCCCCTCGGTGTCGACGAGAGCGGCCTTCAGCGACGTCGCGCCGACGTCGACGCACGCGGTGAACGGCCCTTCCTGCTTGGGACCCCGGAGCACCCTCATGAGGGGACAAGGGTAATCGGCAGGCGCTCGAGGCCCCGAAGCACGAGATTCGGCCGGTAGCGGACCGCGCCCTCGTCCGTGACCTCGAAGCCAGCGGTCCGCTCGAGCAGCATGCGCAGCGCCACTCTCGCCTCGAGCCTCGCGAGCGGCGCGCCGAGGCAGTGGTGCAGCCCGAACCCGAAGCCGAGATGGGGATTCGGGTGCCGGTCGAGGTGCAGGTTCGTCGGGTCGTCGAACGCCGCGGGGTCCCGGTTGGCCCCTCCGAGCAGCAGGAGGCAGAAGCTGCCGGCCTCGATCGTCTCGTCTCCGACGTCGAAGTCCTCGAGGAGCGCCCGGCCCGTCAGCTGCACGGGTGACGTGATCCGCAGGAGCTCGTCTGGCGCGGTGGCGTCGAGGGTCCGATCCCATCGCCACGCGGCCTGCGCCTTCTCGTCCCGCGCCAGCGCGAGCATGCCCCCCGAGAGGAGGTTCACCGTCGTCTCATGGCCGGCAACGAGGAGGAGGATCGCCGTCGAGAGCAGTTCGGCGTGGCTCAGCCGGTCCTCACCGTCGTGCGCGGCGACCAGGGCTGAGAGCAGGTCGTCTCCCGGGTCGCGCCGTCGCGACTCGAAGAGGCCGCTGAAGTAGAGCCCGAAGTGCGCGATCGCCTCGTTCCGTGCCTCGACCGCGTCGGGGGGCAGCAGGAACTCAGGGTCGAGGCTCCGGGCGAGCACGCCCGACGTCGCGCGGAACTCCTCCTGGTCGTCCCCCGGGATCCCGAGCAGCTCGGAGATCACCGCCACCGGGAGGGGCCATGCGAGCGCACCGACCATGTCGCAGGATCCCTTTGCGAGCGCGGCGTCGAGCAGGCGTGTCGCCTCAGCCTCGATGAACGGCTCGAGCTCGGCGACCCTCCTCGGCGTGAACGCCCGCTGGACCAGACCGCGGAGGCGCCCGTGGTCGGGGGGATCCCGGAAGAGGAAGGGCCTGGGGTCCGGTCCACCGGCGCGTATCGACTGGGAGAGGTCCGCCCGTCTGGCCGCCGCGAAGCCCCTGGGTGCCCGCTCGGGGTCAACGTGCAGGGAATCGGCCGATGCGCGCCGGTCCCGCAGCACCGAGAGGCAGTCCGCGTAGGTGGACAGGACCCAGTAGCCGTCGGGCGCGCGATGGATGGGAGCCTCCTCGCGCAGCTCGTCGAAGTGAGGCATCGGATCGACGACCCATCTCGGATCAGACGGGTCGTAGAAGGTCACCTCGGGGAGCGTACCGAGCGGCGAGACGCGGACGTCGCGGATCTGCGGCCCTCGTTCCACGCGACGAGCCGCAGGCGAACGGGTGGAAGGCGCCCCGAGATGAGGACGGCGGCTCCGCGCGGCCACCGCCGGAGCTCCTCGGCGGTGAGGGACGTGGAGCGCGCCTCCGCGTCGCGCGGTCGGTCCGTGCCGGTCAGGGTGGGGAGCCACTCGGTGATCGTCGGATCCGCGAGACCTCCGAGCAGCACCCTGCTGGTGTGGTTGTTCACGACCGTCCTCGCCCGCGGGCCGTAGCGCGCGGAGATCTGCGCCAGGTCCTGCCAGACCGTCACGAGCGTGATGCCCTGGCCCTGGCAGGTCGCCGCGATCTGGTCGAGCTCCTCGACGGGCGCGATCGAGGCGGCCTCGTCGAGGAGCACGAGCAGGCCGCTCGGCTCACCGCGTTGCGCGCACTCGGCGGCCGCGGCGAGGACCTGGCGGACGAGGCCCGCGAACAGGGGGCGGTGGCGGCGCTGGTCATGGAGCGGCGCCGAGAGGTAGCAGGTGTTCGGTCCTGCGAGCAGCGACGACGGATCCACCACGTCGGTCCCGGCGACGAACGGATCGAGCGCGGCCTCCACCGTTGCGAGCAGGGACCCGAGTGTGCGCTCATCGCGCGAGAACGAGGCGAGGAGCGCATCTCGCTCGAGCGGGTCAAGCAGGCTCGCTGCCTCGGACACGTCCCTCCTGTCGACCCACGCCGTGACAGTCGCGATCGACCCGTGCGACCTGTTCGCCGCCAGCAGCAGCGGCGCGAGGAGCTTCGCCGAGAGCGCCGCCCAGAACTCCTGGTCGCCGCTCGCCCCGCCGGCACCCGTGCCGACCGTCAGGTCCCGCGCGAGCGCCCTCGCGGCGCTGACGGACGAGGCCTGGCGCACCGGGTCCCAGACTGCTGATCCGACCTCTCCGGGTGCGACGATCTGGACGCGCCCGAGCGTGCGTCGGTGCCTCGCCGTCAACCCTGCGAGATCGCCCTTCACGCTGGCAGCGAGGACCGGACCCGGCCACGAGAGCAGCATCGGCGCGGCGAGCGCCGTGGTCTTCCCCGATTGCGTGGGACCCACGACGAGCACCGACCCGGGTGCATCGACACCCAGACGCAGGGGCGTGCGCCACCACCCACCCGTCACCCACCTCCCGAGCTCGAGGGACCCGTGCCGGGCACGAAGCGACCATGCGACTCCGAGTCCGCCGAAGAGCCTCGGCGTGCGGTGCCTGCGGGCGTCGTGTCCGTCGAACCGCGACGTTGCGAACCATGCGGCGAGGAGGAGGATCCCGACCGCGACGATCATCCGCGCATCGCCTCGTCGGTGTCGACGAAGGTGAGGTCCGAGGGCGAGATGGCATGGCGGACCACGGATCGGGCGGCTCCGACCCGCCAGAGCGCAGCAGCCCGAGGGAGGCGAGCGACCACGTCGCACTCGGCTCGCGTGAGGCCGAGCATCGTCCCGAGCGCCTCGGCCTCGGCCGGAGGTTGCGCGAAGAGGATCGCGGTCTCCACGTCACGGAGCAGCCCCGTGGCGATCGAGGCTGTCACCGACCCTGTCGCACCGGCGGCACCGAGGTCGCTCAACCGGTGCAGGACGAGGACATGGGCGACGCCGCGTGCGCGCGCCAGCTTGAATCCCGACTGCAGCCACCGAGCGGCACCCTCGTTGGAGAGCAGGCTCCACGCCTCGTCGAGCACCAGGATCGTGCGCGATGTCCTCGCCCCCTGCCTCGCGGCCTCGAGCGCCGCGGCTGCGCAGCTGAGGACGACGGGCAGCGCCCCCGAGCGCACCGCCGCGGACACGTCGAACACCACGACGTCGCCGTCCAGATCGACGTCAGCCGAGGTCTCGCCGTCGAACATCCCGCGGAGCTCTCCGCTCACGAGGCGCCGCAACTCCAGTGCGGCCGCCCTCGACTCGCGCGCAAGTGCCTCAGGAGTCGTCCCGAGCGCGGCTGCCGCGCTCGATGCAGGGTCGAGCAGCTCGCGCAGGACGCCGGACAGCGTCGAGCAGCCGACAGCGTCCGCGTCGAGGAGCGCAACCTCGAGCGCGGCACGCTCCGTCGGCGCGAGGCGCCGCTCGAGCCCCGAGGCGACGAGCGCGCAGAGCAGGGCGAGCCGGCCCGGATCGTCAGGCGAACCGGCGAGCGGATTCAACCTGGTCCGCCCGCCGGGCTCAAGCTTGATCGGCGTCGCACCCATCGCCTCGGCGAACGGCCCGTACTCGCCCTTCGGATCGACGATCACGCAGCGACGTCCCCGCGTGAGCGAGCGCGCGAGGAGGGTCTTGACGAGCGCGCTCTTCCCGCGGCCGATCTGACCTGCCACGAGGAGGTTCGGGCTCGTCACGAGCCCTTCGGCGTAGGCGTCGAACGGGTCGAATCGAAAGAGGCCCCCGAGCGTGCAGGCCCCAACCGGTGCGCCGGCATGACACGCACCCGCATCCGAGAGCCCGGGGGCAACTGCCGCCGCGTGCCGGGTTGTGAGCAGCTGCGTCGGCGTTCCTGAGGGGACGCGCCGCCTCACGGGACGCACCACCCCGGAATGGTCGCCGCAAGTCCGCGGCGATGGTCCCCATCGCACCGACGCAATCTGGCACCGCACGATCCGGCATCCGCCAGGAGCCTCGATGCCGCTGCTTCGAGACTGGTGGCGTCGCCTGCGTCGATCCCGATGACACCGGCCATCCGCATGGACCCGTGGCCCGCCGCCAGCTCGGAGGCCCGCTCGGCATCTCGTGCCGTGTTGCGTGACGACTCCGCCGATGCGAGGAATCCCCCGCGGTCGGCCAACGCCTCGTCGGCGGCCGCAGTGGTGCGGAGCCGTGCCGTCCGCTGACGCGAACGATGCAGCTCTTCGACCTGGAGCGCGATCGCGATCGTCCGACGATCGGGACCGACGCACAGGGGCGTGAGCACCTGCTCGTCGACATCTCCAGAGGGCCACTCCTCGATCACGAAGGCCGCATGGAACGTGGCCGGCCCCTCCACGAAGCGCCAACGTTGCAGGAGGTCCGACCCCAGGAGATCACCGCAGGCCGGCTCGACGCGCTCCTCGAGCAGCGCAGCGAGCTCACGCTCGCCGAGGAGTCGCGAGCTGCGGGGCACCGCGTCCGCGAGTCCCTGGAGTGCGGACTGCGGCGATCCGGACGACACGGCGATGAAGGAGCGCACCTCGCTCCCTGGGTCCATCCAGGGCGCATCGGCTGCTGGCGTCGCTCGGCGCGTGACCGTCAGCATCGTCACCGTGCACGGCGGTGACCCGGCCCCTGCGAGCCCGCGGAGCCACGACGCGATCGCCTCGCCCGGTGCCTGGGGCTCGTCGTCCAGCGCTCGAAGCCCCCGGGCCTGCAGGGCGAGCACGATCGTGCTCCTCCCGTCGGGCCACGTCAGGGAGCCCACCTGGCGTCCTGCGACCACAATCGAGTGCACCGCCACCCCGGCGCACCACGGCCCCCGGCGGCGGCCGAGCAGGAACGTCGCGGCGATCGGGGCCCACTGGTCCGCTCCCCGACCGCGCACGGGAACCACCGCAGCGAGCACGCCCACGAGGAGGATCGACACCCCGATGACCGTCAGTGCGGCGCCGCCGAGGTTGCAGAGCGCGACGCACGTGACGGCGCCGAGGCCGACGCACGCGGCCTGGCCCGGACGCCACCCGAACACCGCGCCACGGACCTCAGGGCGGCCCAGCCGGTAGGCCCGGTCAGTCACTCGGAGCCCTCCCGGGCTTCCACCGGAGCACAGGTCCGATCGCATCGCGCTCGAAGACGTGCGTGCCGGTCGAGGCCGGGACCGCCGAGATCGGCGGGCGGCCACGCTGGAACGACGCGTCGGGATCGAGCGGTGTCCCCGCGACAAGGTCCATGTGGTGGCCCGGGAGCATGCCGATCGGGTTGGTGCCGACCTCGTCGACCGATGGCATCGTGGAGCCACCCGCGCCGGCCAGCGCCATCGAGACGGCCTGGCGCGGAAGCGATCCGGCGACGCCTGCCGCGCGGTGCCGGACTGATTCGAGGTGCGACACGGCGGCACCCTCGATCGCCGGCACGAGGCGCAGCAGCACATATGGCATGAACGCGGCGAGCCCCAGCAGCGCAGCCCCGGTGATCCCGGTCGCGGCTCCGGAGGGGGCATTCGCGAGCGCTGCGAGCGCCGTCGAGAGGACGAGGACGATCACGGCCTTCGACGCGACGAGCGCACCGAGCGTCTCTGCGAGTCGCCGCACCCACACCACAGCGGGGGGCCAGAGCGATGCGGCGAGGACGAGCGGGAGCAGCGAGGTGGTGACCGTGATGGCTGCGGAGCGGACGACGAGTTCCACCCAGAGCGCCACGGAACCGAGGATCACGAGCGCTGCGGTGACCACGCTGACGCCTCCCGGTGGACCTCCCGTGAGCGCGAACGTGCCGGCGAGCAGGCGCAGTGCGGACGTCAGCGACGTCCCGTCGCCCGCGGCGATCATCGTGGAGAGCTGGTCCGTGGCGCCGAGCGCCAGTCCGACGAGGCCTGCCGCCCCGGCACCAAGGAGCACGGCGATCGGCAGGCGCAGCAGCACCGTCCGAACGAGCTCGCCGGCTGATCCGTGCACCACGGCGTGCACGGCCGCGCCGCACAGCGCGAGCAGGGCGATCGACGCAGAGACGGACAGGACCACCTGCTGGCGGGCGGCGAACCACGGCGTCAGGACCGGAGGTGCCGTGCTGTTCGTCAGCGCCGCCCCCACGGACTGGAGGAACCAGGACGCCGTCGCGGCGAACCAGCCGGCCATTGCGGAGAAGAACTCCGAGACGATGTCCCCCGGGATGCTCGCGACGCCGCAGACCGGGTCGATCGACGGCAGGGGGCACACGTGCGGGTGGAGGATCAATGCAGCGCCTGACCCGCGTTGAAGAAGAAGTTGATCAGGATCGGCGCTGCGCCGATGAGGAGTGCCGCCACTCCCGAGACGAGAACCGCCTTGCGGCCTGCCATCGTCTGGTGGACGTTGCTCGCGTGCGAGCCGAGCGCCCACGCCACCGCACCTGCGACCAGCGCGACCAGTGACCCGACGAGCGCCCAGCCCGCCACGCCGTTGACCAGTGTCTGCAGCGTCCCTCCCCCCGGCAGGGAGCTGACCGACGGATTGAGCGACACGTTCGCAAGCACCAGCAGACCGGACATGGGGACTCCTTTGCGTCGGGCTCCCCAATGGTCGCGTCGGCTTCCTCGGGCTGACGGCTGTCTGCCATGATTGACGGAGTGCTCGCGTCCCTTGATCCCACGACGTGGCCGTCCTGGGCGCTGTACGCGGCGGCAGCCGGCTTCATCGTCATCGGCGTCCTCGTGGGCTTCCTCTTCGGCAGGCGCACGGGACGACGCGCCATCGCGCAGCGGCTCTCGGCCTTGGGCGCCCGCCTCGGCGTCGCACAGCCGGAGGACGACGGCAAGGTGGAGACCGCGCTCAGCTACCTCGAGCAGGTCACGGGAGCCGCCACCGAGGCGGTGAGCGAGACGAGTGCCGACGCGATCAGGCTCCGCCGCTCGCTCGACATCCTCCCGCTCGGGCTCGTGCTCTGCGACGAGTCGGGCACGGTCGTCTACCGCAACGCCCAGGCCGATCAGCTCATGACGAGCCGGTACGGCGACGCGATCGCAGCCCAGGCCGTCACTGAGATGCTCGCCGACGCGTGGAATGGCGGAGGCACCGAGCGGACGGTCGACCTCTACGGCCCCCCGCGTCGCACCCTCACCGTGAGCGCGGCGCTCATCGACGACGGCCGCAGGCCGCTGGGTGTGATCGCGATGATCGAGGACGTCTCGGAGCGTCGCCGGCTGGAGGACATCCGCCGGGACTTCGTCGCGAACGTGAGCCACGAGCTCAAGACCCCGATGGGCGCGCTCGGGCTCCTGGCCGAGACGCTGGTCGTCGAGAGCGACCCGACGGTCGCCAGCCGCCTCGCCGACCGCATCCACACCGAGGCGTTCCGGGTCAGCAGGATCATCGACGACCTCCTCGACCTCTCGCGCCTCGAGTCCGAGGGAACCCCAGCGCGCGAGCTCGTCCCGGTCGTGCTGGTGATGGCCGAGGCGGTCGAGCGGATCCGCCAGGCGGCCGACCACCGCGAGATCGACCTCGTCTTCGAGGAGCCGGATCCCGGGATCATCGTCCTCGGCGATCGCCGACAGCTTGTCTCCGCGCTGCATGCGCTGCTTGAGAATGGTGTGATGTACTCGCCGGAGGGGGGCACGGTGACCGTCTCCGCGGTCGCCGCCGAGGAGGTGCTCGTGACGGGGGACGAAGATGCGGCGGGCGACGACGAGGCCCACGAGACGACGACTGCCACGGTGCGGACCGTGCGCGTCTCGGTCGCCGACCACGGCGTCGGGATCCCGGCGAAGGACCTCGGACGGATCTTCGAGCGCTTCTACCGGGTCGACCCCGGTCGGGCGCGCCAGACGGGCGGCACGGGGCTCGGGCTTTCGATCGTCCGCCACGTCACCCAGAACCACGGCGGGCGTGTCGAGGTGGAGTCCCGCGAGGGAGAGGGGTCCACGTTCACGCTGATCCTCCCGCTGCAGGCGCAATGACGCCGAAGTCGAAGGCCCAGCGCGTGTCGAAGGAAGCGCGTCCCCTCGTGCTGCTCGTCGAGGACGAGGAGTCCTTCGTCGACGCACTGCGCGTCGGCCTTGCCCGCGAGGGCTTCGACGTCGTCGTCGCGACTGACGGGGCGCGCGCGCTCGAGGTCTTCGAGGAGTCGAGTCCCGACCTCGTCCTCCTGGACCTGATGCTGCCGAAGCTCTCCGGCATCGACGTCACGCGCAAGCTGCGCGAGACGAGCGAGGTGCCGATCATCGTCGTATCGGCGAAGAGCGAGGAGATCGACACGGTCCTGCTGCTCGAGATGGGCGCCGACGACTACGTGACCAAGCCCTACCGGCTCCGCGAGCTCGTGGCGCGCATGCGTGCCGTCCGGCGGAGGCGCAGCAGCGCGGAGGAGATCCTGGACGAATCTGGCGCCATCGAGGTCGCCGGCGTGCGGCTGGAGCCCGACACGCGCCGCTGCTACGTCCGCGGCGACGAGATCAAGCTTCGACGCAAGGAGTTCGAGCTGCTCCAGATGCTGCTCGCGAACGCCGGCCTGGTCCTCACCCGCGAGGTGCTGATCGACCGGATCTGGGGTTCGGACTACGTGGGCGACACGAAGACGCTGGACGTGCACGTGAAGCGGCTCCGCGCGATCCTCGAGGAGGATCCGAAGTCGCCGTCGCTCATCACCACGGTGCGCGGTGTCGGCTACCGGTTCGACTCGCCGAGGCCCTAGGGCGCGACGTCCGCGGCGACGATGCGGTCGGCGCCGGCGTAGCCCACGAGCACGTCGGGAATCGAAACCGAGCCGTCCGGCTGGCGGTACGTCTCGACGACCGCGGCCCACACGCGCACCCACCCCAGTGCCGAGCCGTTCACGGTGTGGGCGATCACCGGGCTGCCGCCGCCCGACGGGCGGTACCGGACGTTGGCGCGGCGCGCCTGGTAGTCGCGGTACCAGCTCACCGACGAGACCTCGAGCCAGCGGTCGACGCCCGGCGCGTAGACCTCGAGGTCGAACGTCCTCGCGTTGGAGAGCCCGAGGTCGCCCGCGCACAGGTCGAGCACCCGGTACTGGAGGCGGAGCCCCTGCAGCAGCTGTTCGGCCCGCTCACGGATGTCGGCGACACCGTCGCGCGCCTGTGCCTCGGTGCAGTACGCGAACAGCTCCGTCTTGTCGAACTCGTGCACGCGCAGGAGGCCCCTCGTGTCACGCCCTGCGGAGCCGGCCTCACGCCGGAAGCACGCGGTGGTCGCGCAGTAGCGCAGCGGCAGGTCATCCTCCTCGAGGATCTCGCCGCGATGCATGGACGTGAGCGGCACCTCCGCCGTGGGGATCGCCCAGAGTGAATCGCGCTCGATCTCGTAGGCGTCCTCCGCGAACTTCGGGAGGTGCCCCGTCGCGGTCAGCGTCTCGGTCAGCACGAGCGTCGGCGGGCGCACCTCGGTGTACGCGCCGCTCTGTCGGTCGAGGGAGTACCACGTGAGCGCCCGCATCAGCCGCGAGCCCATCGCCTTGAAGAGCGGGAACATCGACCCCGACATCCTCGAGCCGCGCTCGAGGTCCAAGATGCCGAGCGCCTCACCGATCTCCCAGTGTGCGACGCGCTGGTGGTCCTCGTAGGAGGGTGGCTCCTCGCCCTCATCCTTCCCCGGCCACCACCGGAACACCTCCACGTTGTCCGCCTCGCCGCCGCCGTCGGGCGCCTCCTCGTCGGGGAGGTTCGGGAGCACCAGCAGTCGACTTCGCACCTGCGCGGCCACCGTGTCGGCCTCCGCCGCCGCGTGCCGCTCGTCGTCGCCGAGCCTGCGGCTCTCGAGCTGGAGCTCCTCCGCGCGCGCGGTGTCGCCGTCCTTTCGCGCCTGCCCGACCTGCCGGGACAGTGACTTCACCTCCGCCCGCAGCTCCTCGGCGTGCTGGAGCAGCAGCCGGTGCGCGGCGTCCAGCTCGACCAGCTCGTCGACGTCGGAGGGGTCCACCCCCCGGCGCGCGAGGGCGTCGCGGACGACCGCGGGGTCGCGGCGAAGGAGGGTCAGGTCGATCACGGTCCGATGGTAGGCCACGGGCCGCGGCGCGCCGAAGCCGGGCGGCGCGCCCGTCTAGGTTTCCCTCGTGGCCGACCCCGTCATCGTCGCTCGAGGCATGACCGTCCGGTTCGGAGGTTTCGAGGCCGTGTCGGGGATCGACCTCTCGGTCGGTCCGGGCGAGGTCGTGGCCCTGCTCGGTCCCAACGGTGCGGGGAAGACGACGTCCGTCGAGACACTGCTCGGCTATCGACGGCCGGACGGCGGGGAGGCCCGCGTGCTCGGCCTCGATCCGGTTGCGGACCACCCGGTGCTGGTGCATCGGTGCGGCGCGATGCTGCAGCGTGGCGGGGTCTGGCCCTCGCTCGGCGCCCGGGCGGCGATCGAGCTGTACGCGAGCTACTACGACGATGCCGAGGACGTCGATGGGCTTGTCGAGCTGCTTGACCTCGGCGGGTGCGCCAAGACGCCATGGCGGCGCCTGTCGGGAGGTGAGCAGCAGCGCGTCAGCCTCGCGATCGCGCTGCTCCCGCAGCCCGAGGTGCTCTTCCTCGACGAGCCGACCGCAGGGGTTGACCCCGTCGGTCGCCGCGTGATCCGCACCGTGGTCACCGAGGCGCGCGACCGCGGTGTCTCCGTGCTGCTCACGACCCACGACCTCGCCGACGTCGAGGCGGTCGCCGACTCGGTCGTCGTCATCAGCTCGGGCCGTGTCGTCGCGACGGGCTCGGTCGCCGAGCTCACCGCGTCGAGCGCCACGACGTTCGTGTCCACGGCCGGCCTCGACCTGGTCGATCTCTCGGCAGCGCTGGGCGCCGACGTCGCCGAGATCGCCCCTGGCGAGTACCGAGTGCATCGCGACCTCGATCCGTCCGGAACCGAGGCGCTCGTGGCGCACCTCTCAGCGCACGGCGCCCCCCTCGTCTCGCTTCGCCATGGCACCACCCTCGAGGATCGGTACATCCAGCTGGTCGGCGACGCCGCGGCAACAGCGGCTCCAGCGCACGGTGAGCCACCGAGGACCCGGGGCAGGCGCCGGTGAGCATCCTCGCCTCCCAGTCGCGGGCGGAGGTCTCCATGACGCTGCGGCGCGGCGAGTCGCTGCTGCTCACGGTCGGTATCCCGGTCGTGCTGCTGGTCTTCTTCTCGTCCGTCTCGGTCGTCGCGGTGCCCGCGGTGCACCGCGTCAACTTCATCACCCCGGGCATCCTGAGCCTGTGCGTGCTCTCGACGTCGCTCGTCTCGCTCGGGATCGCGACGGGCTTCGAGCGCGGGTACGGGGTCCTCAAGCGCCTCTTCGTGACCCCCCTCGGCCGGGGCCGCCTGCTGGCGGCGAAGGGCGTGGGCGTCCTGTGCGTCGAGGCGGTCCAGGTCGCCGTCGTGTGCGCGGTCGCCGCCGCCCTCGGCTGGCACCCGAGGGTCACGGCGGCATCGGTCGTCGCAGCGCTCGCCTGCACCATCCTCGCCTCGGTCGCCTTCAGCGGCATCGGCCTCGCGATGGCCGGTCGCCTTCGTCCCGAGGTCAACCTGGCCGCCGCGAACGGCCTGTACCTGGTGCTCCTGCTCTCGGGCGGGATGATCGTGCCGCTCGGCACGCTGCCGGGCGGCGTGGGGGCCGTTGCCAAGGCGCTGCCCACCGGCGCGCTCACGACCGCGCTCCACTCCACGCTCGCGCTCGGCCGCGTCCCCGGCTTCGAGGCGTGGGTCGTCCTCATCGCATGGGCGGTCATCGCCCCATTTGTGGCGGCGATGACGTTCCGGTTCGACCCCGACCGCTAGCGCAGCGTGGCTATGCCCTTCTGCAGCTGGGCATCGGTGAGCGCCCCGTAGACGACGTCGGTGACCTTCCCCTTCGCGTCGACGAATGCCGTGGCCGGGAAGTCCGTGAGGTGGAAGAGCCCGTTGGAGACGTCCAGCGTCCCGTCGTGGCCGACGGGGAATCGGACGCCTGCTGCCTTCACGAACGATGCGCCCGGACCGACGGCGAGGTCGCCGTCGACACCGAGCACGGCGACGCCCTTGTAGCCATCGGGACCGATGATCTTGGCGAGCCGCGGGACCTCCTTGTGGCACGGCGAGCACCAGTCCGCGAAGAAGAGCAGGACCCCCGGCTTGTGGGACACCCACGGGGCCTGGACGTCGCCGGTCGGCAGGCCGGGGAGGCCGAATCCGGGGATCGTCGTGCCCACGAGCGCGTTCCGGGGCGGACGCGCGGTCCCAGTGTCCTTGCTCAGCAGACCAATGATGCCTGCGACGACCAGCAGGGTGGCGAGGACTGCGGCGACCGCCGCGAGCGCCACGCGGCTGCCCCGCCGCGGGTCGAGGGCTCCATCGCCGTCCGCACCGGGGGTCGGGGTGTCGGCTGCGCCCTCGTCGCTAGGGGTGCCGGACGAGGACATCGATCGCCATTGCGGCGAAGAGGAGCGTGAGGTAGGTGATCGAGAACCCGAACAGGCGCATCGACTTCGCGACATCCGCGGTGCCGTTGCGCGCATCGCGGTAGAGGATCGCGGAGAACGCCGTGAACATCCCGCCCAGCACGAGGGCCGAGATCGCATAGATGTACCCCAGCTGCGCGACCGCGCCGAAGAGGATCGTCGTCGCCCACAGCACGACGGTGTAGATGAGGATCTCGAGCGTCGTGCGCCGCAGCGAGGCGACGACCGGCAGCATCGGCACGTGGGCAGCCTCGTAGTCGTCGCGGTATCGGACGGCCAGGGCCCAGAAGTGCGGCGGCGTCCAGATCACGATGACGGCGAAGAGGACGATGGGCGGCCATGCGAGGCTGTCGGTGACCGCTGCCCATCCGATGAGGACCGGCACCGCGCCGGCGGCGCCGCCGATGACGATGTTCTGGCTGCTGCGCCGTTTCAGCCACAGCGTGTAGACGATCACGTAGAAGGCCGTAGCCGAGACGGCGAGCACGGCAGAGAGCATGTTCACGGTGAGGGCGAGCAGTGCGAACGCTGCGACCTCGAGGGTGACTGCGAAGATCGTCGCCGACCTGGCCGTCAGCGCGCCGGTGACGAGCGGCCGGTTCCGCGTGCGCTTCATCACCGCGTCGATGTCGCGGTCGATGACCATGTTGAACGCGTTGGCACCGCCGGCAGCGAACGAGCCGCCGACGACCGTCGCGATCATCAGCCACACCGACGGGATCCCCTGAGCTGCGACGATCATGGTCGGCACAGTCGTCACCAAGAGCAGCTCGATGATCCTCGGCTTCGTGAGCGCGATGTAGGCGCTGAGTGTTCGCGCGAAGGAGTGTCGGGCCGCGACGGCCTCGGTGACCATCCGGGAGATCATACGGGCGGAATGGGGTTCCGGGAGGGTGCTCGGTAGGATCGCACCGTGGCGATCTCGCCGAGGACCTTCAGCAGGCTCGCGCTCGCGAACTTCGCCGCACTCTTCCTGATCATCGCCTCGGGCGCCGCCGTGCGGCTCACCGGCTCGGGGCTCGGGTGTCCCGACTGGCCCAACTGCTTCCGCCACCAGTTCACGGGCTCCTTCGGCCAGGTCCACTCGCTCATCGAGGACGGGAACAGGGCGGTCACCGCCCTGCTCGTCGTCCTGGCCGGGGTCACGTTCGTGGCGTCGTTCCTCCGGACCCCCCGCCGTGCGGACCTTGCCTGGCTCTCGGGGGCGATCGTGGGCGGGATCGTGGGCGACGCGGTGCTCGGTGGCATCGTCGTCTACACGAAGCTGAATGCCTGGCTCGTCTCGGGCCACATGGCCCTGAGCCTCGGCCTGCTCCTCGTCGCCGCGGTCCTGCACCATCGCTCCAAGTACCAATACGGCCCGGGTGCCCGCCGGGAGGTCAGGTGCGCCTGGACGGTGCCGCTCGCCCGGTGGCTGTGGGTCCCGCTGACGGGGACGCTCCTGCTCGGGATGACGACGACCGGCTCTGGCCCGCACTCGGGAGGCAGCCAGGGGCAGCTTGTCGCGAAGCGCCTCCCGTTCGCCCTCTACAAGGTGGCGTGGCTGCACTCCGTCTTCGCCCTGACGCTGATCGGGATCGTCGCCGGGGCCTTCTTGGTGCTCCACCAGACGAACGCGCCCGCCCGCGTCGTCGGCGGCGCGAAGCGGCTGCTCGTCATCGGCTCCGCGCAGGGGCTGATCGGTGCGGTGCAGTACATCACGCACCTTCCGGTGCTCCTGGTCGAGCTGCACGTCATCGGCGCGGCGTCTGTCACCATCGGCGTCCTGCACTTCCAGCTGTCGCAGGTCGCGCGCGACCGCGAGCCCGGACTCGAGAAGGCGCCGCCTCAGGTGACCACCGAAGCGCCGCTGGTAGCGTTATAGGGCTCTGCCCCCATCGTCCAGCGGCCTAGGACGCCGCCCTTTCAAGGCGGTAACACGGGTTCGAATCCCGTTGGGGGTGCTGCGTGACCTTGACCCCTTTCCGGGGACCAGCGTCATGAGAGTTAGGTCGTCAGCGCACTTCACCTCAAGGTGAAAATGCGATGCGACCCGAGTTCGGATGGCGCTTCCACGGCACATTCGCAGTACGTCAGTCGCCGCCCTATATCCAGGCGTGGCAACTCGAGAATGAGCCGGTCGCATGCACTGGCTTGGTTGCACCGCCGCTCTGAGCTGGGATGCCACCGGGCTTGCTTCCCGTGGGGACAAGACCGACGTTGAACGCACCGCCGTTGCCCTTGGCTTTGGTGCTCACCGTTCCTGATGTGGCTGACCAGCTGTATGTCTTGGATCCGACGACGAACTCGTACACGACGCCGGACTGGGTGGTTGGCGTGGAGTGCTCGGTGTCCCCGACCTTGGTCACGTTGAGGGTTATCTCTGCGCTCTTTACGGCAGTCTTGTGACCGTTCAAGATGACATTCCCGTTCGGCACGTTGATGATGATCTGTGTCGACTCTTGTCCGACCTGGCACCCGTGGAGGGTGGTCCCGAACTGCCCGGGGACCGACTGCAGCAGACTTGTGGTACCCGCCACCTGACCGCTGAATGTGACGGAGCCGATGCTGGGGGTTCCAGCACCCGCCTGGGCGGAGGACAGCACGGGTGCCAGTACCAACACAGCGGCACCCATCGCGATCGCGGCTCGCTGCGACCGGCTTCTCGAATGCTGAGGTGCGGCTCCATCCTTTCGCGAACGGATGCCAAGTGCAGGGAGCCGGCTCATGTCATGACCTCCGGTGTTGTCATCAGTCGGACACGACGTATGCCCAAGTTCGAAGCGGACCCTAAAGCCACTGTGGGCACATGTCAACGCTCACTTCCAAATGAGACTGGCTCGAACCTTCAGTACCAGGGTGCGGATGCATCGAATCAGTCGACGCTGCGAATCATCTGGCGACCGTACATGGACCGAGCATCCAGAGCCACAGGCTGTGCCCGCTCCAATTCCGTGAGCAACCGAGACGGCCGCACGCCAAGCGATCATGCAATCTGCACTTCCAGGAGGACTGCCTGTGGATGATCGAAGCAGCTGCTCGTTCATCCGAACGGTCCCCGCTGCTGCCAGAGCAAGGTGCTCGCCCCGCCTTCGTGGAAGACCGAGCGGCTGCTATGAAGCCCTTGCTCGGGCATCCTCGGCCTATGGCGGTGTACGTTCCCCTGATGATCCACGATCACCTCAGGAAGTCGGGGGACACCCCCGCCAGGAGTTCGAGTTCCCGCGTAAGTGGCGAGCGCTGCCGGGTCGGCAGGTCGCGAGTCTCGATGGCTTTTCCGGTTGTTGCCGGGCTGGTGTTGCTGGCGGGCGCGTTCACGCCGATCATGGCGAGCGCGGGGATGCCCCGGGTGCTCACGTCGCACGCTGCATCGACCGGCCCCGTCGAAGTCGATGCAGGGGGCAACGGGTACGTCGCATGGGTGAGCAGCGCCAGTGGCAATCCGCTCTACTTCTGCAAGATCCCCAAGGGCAAGACCTGCACGCACGCCCTCCTGCTCCCGATCCCAACGGGGGCCACTTGGGACAACTATCGGGTCAACCAACCCTTTCCAGTGATCGGCGGCAAACCGGGCGTCGTTTCGATCGTTGCTCCGAGCTATGACTTCTCGAACGTCGTGGTATGGACATCGACCAACGGCGGCGCAAGCTTCGGTGAGCCCCAAGTGATCCAGAACTCACATTATGACGGCACAGGAACCGACGACGTCCTCCGCTCTCCCGATGCAGACGCCCCGTACTACCCGGACGAATTCGCCATCGCTTCGTCCAATCCGGGGCTGTTCTTCACGTTCACTGGCATCGGCGCGATCGGAGCACTCGAGCCACCCTTCGGCTTCGAGCAGAACACAACAGGTGTCGCGGGTGGAGTAACCAACGCGACGCTCGGGTTCGGACAATCGGTTGATCCGGGACCGACACAGGAGACCCAGACGGTCGAGGCCTTCTCAACGGATGCCGCCAAACCACAGCTTGATTTCTTCTGGGCCCCTGTACCTGGCGTGAGCGGCGGTCCCGGGTCCTTGGAGCATGGACCTATCAATGTGGGAGTAGGAACCAACCCCCGCCTCGCTGGAGGACCCGGGGGGCTGTTCTTTCTCTCAGAGGACTACCAGGCAGACCTCACGAAACCGCTGCGCCTAGATGTGCGCAAGTGGAACCCGCAGTCCGAGACCTTCAGCCCACCAACGCTCGTGGCGTCGATCCCGAACGACGTGGGTACCACGGCTGAGGGTGGACTCGCGCAGGACCTGTCGACCGGCGTGCTCACTGTCGCCTGGCCGATGCAGACCGCCAATGGTGGAACCGTGATGGACATCTGGACGTCCGCTAACGGCGCCAAGTCTTTCTCGCACGCGACGAAGGTGGGCGCAGTGGGCTACGCCTTCGAGGGTCCCGTTCGACTCGCATCTGTCGGAAACAGCGGTTTTCTCACCTGGCAGGACTCAACCGGCTTGCATCTTGTCGACCTCAGTCACCTCTGATCCGGCTGGTGCAATCACGATTTGAGCCCGTCGGCGACCCGGACGCGGGAAACGTGTCGCACAGCGCACTCCAAGGAGGTCGGTTGACGAGGCTATGCCAATCCGTGAGTTGTTCCCATGAGAACTGCATTGGGAGAGCACGATCAGGTGCGAATGGTCACCATGTCGGATCGGATCACGTCAGCTGCCCAGCGTTCCCATCGAACCCGAATGCGCCGACAACCAAGAGCCACGCTGCGGTGATCATGTAGCAGGTGTTCGACACCATCGCTATCGCTGCGATGTAGAGCCCCGAGACATATCCGAAGAAGAAGAGTGCGGCGCCGGTCATCTCACCCAGGTGCAGGAGGCTGCCGCCAACGATGCGAGTGGCCCGTAGGCCACGTCCCGACCTGATGGCCCTGCTGTAGCCCTTGATGAATATGCCCGCTGAGATGCCGCACACGACGAACAGCTCCGCGCCTATGGACCGATGATTCTGCGCTCCCATGAGCACGAGCGCGCAGCGCAGGAACACCAGCGCCAGTCCTGTGAGCGTGTTGATGGCTCGATTGCGATGCGTGGCGTCGACGGCGATCACCTTCAGGTTGAGTGACATCGCCACGAAGACCAGCCCGGTGAGCGTCACCGCTCCGGTTCCCACCAGGAGGAAGAAGTTGCTCCACTGATCTGGCCGGTAGAGATCGGCTGCAATCATCTCCAAACCGTAACAAACCTGAGCTTTTGTGCCTTTGAACTGGAGCTTCCTCAACGCCAACGGCATGTAGGACGGACAACCTTGCGAATGCGCCACGTGACCGACCCACCTCGCCGGCACCGGCGCCTTGCATGATCGAGTGTGAGATGTCCCTCCCTCGCGGTCCGGTCGCTGATGTCGTGGGATCGGATCCAACACTGAAACATTGCTCTAGAGGGCGACTCGCGCGCAGGACAATGCATCCGGATTGCCGGGACATCACGGGTCGAGGGAGAACGTTCTCCGAAGCGTCACAAAGGGGTAATGATGTCGAACCGCTCTTCGAGCCGTCCGTGATGTCTCGTTCTATGCTGCGCCAGTCGATCCAATCGACGAGGATGCGCGATCGGAGCAACGCTCCGTCGTGGTGACGGGGGTTCCGATGTACCGATGCTCCAGGCGTCCCGTGCGTCAGCACATCGCAGGTGAGCCGTGGCGCGACAGCATCAACTCACCAGCATCGCGACACGGGTCTGCTCAATGGCGTCAGACGGCACCCTCATCTGCTATGAACCTGTGCGTCGCGCGAACCTAGGAGGACGGCCATGAAGCTCAAGAAGGTTTATGTGGGTGTCGCGGCGCTTGTCGCGGCAGTTGGCGCCGGTAGCGGTGTCGCCATCGCCTCGTGGTCGGCCTCCGGGACCGGTTCGGGCATCGGACTCACCGACACCGCTGTGTCGCTGGTCGTCACCGCAGTCACGCCCGGGAGCAATGGCGCTTCGATGTACCCGGGGGGGCCGGCGGGATTCGTCTACTTCACAGTGAAGAACCCCAACCCGTACCCGATCAACATCACCGGATTCACCTGGGGCACCCCGGTGTCATCCAACACCTCGGCCTGCCCGAGCGCGAACTTCTCGATCGACACGAACGCGCCGACCAGCACCGATCTGCCGATCGCAGCGAACACCCAGTCGGGCGCGTACCAGGTGTTCAACGTCGTGGACCTCGCCCACTCAGCGCCCGACGGCTGCCAGGGTGTCGAGGTCACCGTTCCATTGACCGTGACCGGGGCCGAGCAGTAGCTCGCAGACCCTGCACCAGAGGCATCGACAGTGACACGCGCCATTCGGCGCTCCGTGGTCCCACGTGCGACGTGGGGTTCGTGCTGCGCGCTCGCGATCGTCATCGCGGGAGTGATCGGCGTGTCCGCATGGAACTCCCCGCCCGTCAGTGGAAGCGTCGTCCTCCACGGGATCGGCGGGATGACGGGCAGCGGGGGGGCGCCCGCCTCGTCCACCTCCAGCCCGTCGGCGCCGGCCGCGCACCGCGCGAACGCGACCTCGTTCGCCATCCACGGCGGCGTCGCGGGGCTGTATCCCGGTATCCATAAATCGCTCCCGCTGACCGTCGTCAACGCGATGCGGTTCGCGTTCAGGGTGACGTCGATCACCACCACGGTCACGAGCGGCAAGCCCGGGTGCCCGGCGGCCGAGCTGACTGTCGCCAAGTACCCGGGTTCGATGATCGTGCCCGCCGGAGACACGCGCACCGCGGACGTCATGGTCTCGATGTCGAAGGCTGCCACAAACGCATGCCAGCACGCCGTCTTCATCTTCCACTACCTCGGACTGGCGGTCGCGACGTGAGACGGCGCCGCACGTGGCAGTTGCGCGCGGTCGTCGTGTCCGCCGCCGCGTTCACGCTCGCTGCGACCGGCACGGCGTGGGCAGCCTGGACCTGTTCGGGCACCGGCTCCGCCGCGGGCCTGACAGCGACCATGCCGGTGGGGTCACAGCCCACTGCAGGTGCTGCGGGCACGACGGTCACCGTGACCTGGCCGGCCGTCGACATCCTCGCAGGGACGCCGGTGCAGGGGTATGTGGTCAGCCGAACGAACGCGGACACCGGCGGACCGGGGTCGGTCGGAAGCGGTTGCTCGGGCGTCATCACGACAACGACGTGCACGGATACCGGTGTGCCTCCGGGAGACTGGGAGTACTTCATCACGCCGGTCCAGGACAGCTGGACCGGCTCGACGGGTCCGCCCAGCGCGACCGTCTCTGTCAGCTCGCCGCTGACCTAGCCGACGCGGCATCGCTCGTGGATCGCTCGACGTCCGCGGCGGCCATCGCATCGCGATGCTGGACGGCCCACCCGGGCCCGCGCAGGATGTAGCTGAGCCGCTCTCGCCAGCTCCCCGCGGTGGCGACGTCGCGGACGATCGCCGCGTACTCGTGCCCGACGATGACAGCGGGATTGAATGAGCCGAGATTCTTGGTCAATCCGTAGACGACAGCCTCGGTCTCGGGCTCGAACGTGCCGAACACCCTGTCCCAGACGATCAGCATGCTCCCATGGTTGCGGTCGATATACCTCGCATTGCTCCCGTGGTGGACCCGGTGGTGCGACGGCGTATTGAGCACAGCTTCAGACGCGCCCATCGTGCCGACCGCCTCGGTGTGGATCCAGTACTGCCACAGCAGGTTGATGCCGCGTGCCGTCATCAGCAGCTCGGGACTGACGCCGAGCAGGCACAGCAGGCTGTAGGGGAGGAACGTGCCGAGTGGCTCGGCCACCGGCTGGCGGAGCGCCGTCGAGAGGTTGTAATGCTCCGATGAGTGGTGGACGACGTGGATCGCCCACATGTAGCGGCTCTCGTGCATGAACCGGTGGTTCCAGTAGTAGATGAAATCCCAGCCGATGACTGCGGCTGCGAGTGCGGGGAGCGACGTGCCGAGGTCGGGTACGAGGCGACGGCCGTAGAGGCGCTCGGGGGTCACCGCGGACGCCCACGCGGTGGTTAGCGCCACGCCACCCAATGCGAGCGATGCGACACCGCTCGCAGCGGCCACCTTCGAGGCGACGTTCCCCGCCGGCGACTTTCGAACACCCCAAGAGCCGGGATCGACGGGCGAGGGCCGCCCGGTGGCGGATCTCCTGGCCGCCCGACGTGCAAGGACGTCCGCCACGCTGGTCACCGAGGCGGCCCCGATGGCCGCTGCGAGCAATGCAGTTCCCCAGCGACCGCGGCCGGGCGTGAAGGGCCTGAGGACCCTCGGCGCAATCAGGGGGACCAGTAGGCTCCCGACCCCCATCGACAGGCTCGCGGCAGTGTCCCGAGCCTCATAGTCACCTGACGATGGACCGGCGTCACCTCGACGGCATCGCAGGTACCACGCCTCAGCAGCCATCGTGGCGAAGTACGCCGGGACGGCCGCAACTGTCGGATCAGCCAGCGTCGACCTGCGAGCACCCATGTGCCAATTGTGCACGCATCGGCAGCGAACTGCTTGGGGCAAGGACTGTCGCCACCTCGAGCCTCGATCACCTCGGACTACAAGGGGACCTTCTCCTCTTGTAGTCCGTGACGGCAGCAGGCACGTTGTCTGCTGGAGGAGTCTCGGCTCACTCCAGTGACATAGCGATCCGGAGGTGTGCTCATGCCTAGGAACTTCGCTCAGTCCAGTTCTCCACCGATGCAACCCGAAGCTGCAAGTCGTGGATCGCACACCGCGCTGAGGCATCTCGTGTTGCCCGCGTTCGCGATCGCAGGTGCGCTCGTGATCGCGCTCGCATCACCCGGCGCGGCCGCCCTTGCCCCGTCATCCGGGGTGGAAGGGCCGCACCACACCGCGTGGGCAGCAAATCGACCAGCTTCGACGCCGGTCTGGACGGTTCAGTCGGTTTCCCTGCCGGCTGGCGTCACCGGGAAGCTGGTCGGCATCTCGTGCTCCTCGCCGACGACATGCGTCGCAGTCGGAAGTTCCCCGAGCGCGGTGAGTGCCGGGCAGGCGCTCGCAGTCGGCTGGAATGGTGCGGTCTGGTCCTTCGAGCAGACCGCCGACCACCCGAACGGGACATTCGGGACATCGTTGAGCTCGGTCGCTTGCACGTCACCGACGTCGTGCACCGCAGTCGGCTTCGCAGACAATCCCACGGGGACCCAGCCGCTGGTGGAGAAGTGGAACGGGACCACCTGGTCCGTGCAGCCTGTCGTGATCCCGGCCGCGAGCAGCACCCTCAACGGGATCTCGTGCACGTCCCCCAAGGCCTGCACGGCGGTCGGCAGCTCGGCGAGCAGCGTGAGCGCGGGGACGGCGCTGGTCGAGCGCTGGAACGGCTCGAAGTGGGCGCTGGAGTCGCCTGCGCAGAACGCAGCTGGTGCCATCGGCACGGCCCTGAACGCGGTCACGTGCAGCACCTCGAAGACGTGCATCGCCGTGGGTGACTCGATCACGCCCACGGGCACCCGCACGCTCGCCGAGAGCTGGAATGGCTCGGTGTGGTCGACCATGAAGACCGTCGCCATTCCCAGCGGGATCAGCAGCGTGCTGAGCGCGATCTCGTGCACCGCCGTGACGGCATGCACCGCGGTCGGGAGCACTTCGAACAACGTCACGCCGGGCGTCGGCGTCGCGGAGCGGTGGAACGGCAAGGCGTGGTCCGAGGAGACGACGGAGCCATACTCCGCCGGAAAGGCCCAGACGACCCTCGACGGCGTGGCCTGCATGTCCTCGACATCCTGCATCGCAGTCGGCGACACGATCACGTCCGCCGGGTCCACGACCCTGTCGTACCTCTGGAACGGCAAGGCGTGGGCGGCGCTCGCCACACCGGGCACGCCGGGGACAACGGCCAGCGTCCTCAGCTCGATCTGGTGCAGTTCCTCCAACACCTGCACGTCGGTCGGCAGCGAGGTCAAGGGCGGCGCGGCGGTGCCCCTGGCCGAGCGGTACGGGTAGGCACCCTGCCGCACACGCGCACGCAGGGGCCGCGGTTGGCTGCAGCCCCTGCAGTGGGCGGATGACCGGGCCGCAGCCGCCGCGCGGGTGCGCTGGTCAGCGGATCCGTTGAATCGCATGGCTGCCGGGGTCAGCCGATGGCGATCAGCGCATCCATGAAGGCGTCGCGAAACGCATCGCTGCCCCGGTGGCCCGCATCGTCGATGACCGAGAGCCTGCTCGACGTCCACCGCTTCGAAAGTTCCCAGGGGGTCTCGAGTGGGCTGCTCACGTCGTAGCGTCCGTGGACCATCGCACCGGGGATGCCGTTGAGTCTGTGCGCTTCGCGCAGGACCTGGTCCTCCCCGAGGAAACAGTCGTGGCTCCAGTAGTGGGTCACCAAGCGGGCGAAGCGAAGCCGGAACGCCGGATCCGCAAACCTCGGATTCGGCTGGTTCCCCGGCGCCAGCGAGACGTGGGCGTCCTCCCACGCGCACCACTCGGTCGCAGCCTGGTCGCGCACGGCAGGATCCGGGTCGAGCAGCAGGATCGCGTAGGCGTCGACGGGCCGGAGCGAACGCAGCGACGGGGGAACCGCATTCGTGAATCGCTCCCACTCGCGCGGGAAGATCCTGCCCACGCCCTCGGTGATCCACTCGATCTCCTTGCGCGAGCCGGTTGTGACCGAGACCAGCACCAGCGATCGCGCGTGCTCCGGGTGGGCCTGCGCGTAGGCGAGCCCAAGGGTCGTGCCCCACGAGAGCCCGAGGATCGACCACCGGTCGACGCCAATGTGATCGCGCAGCCGCTCAATGTCCTCTATGAGGTGCTGCGTGGTGTTCGCACTGAGGTCGGCATCCGGATCGCTCGCCAGCGGCCGGCTCCGCCCGCATCCCCGCTGGTCGAAAACGAGGATCCTGAAGCGTGCTGGATCGAAGTAGCGCCGAGAGTTCTCCGTGCACCCGGATCCCGGCCCGCCGTGCAGGACGATCGCGGGGATCCCGTCGGGAGCTCCGCACAGCTCCCAGTAGATGTGGTGCCCGTCGCCGACATCGAGCATCCCCGTCTCGAACGGGTCGAGGGGTGCGAACAACTCGGGCACCTTCCCATTCTTGCCACGTCCTGGCAGCCACCAATGCGCTCGCGATCGCCGCGGAGGCTAGGACTCGTCGACCGCCGCCTGGAACACCGCGAGGTCAAGCTTGTGCATGCCCATCATCGCCTTCATCGCCCGCTGCGCACGCTCGGGGTCCGGATCACCGAGGTACGTGAACATCTCGTCGGGCACGATCTGCCAGGAGACGCCGAATCGGTCCTTCAGCCACCCGCACTGTCCCTCCTCGCCCCCCGCGGTCAGCTGCTCCCAGTATCGGTCGACCTCTGCCTGGCCATGGCAGTGCACCATGAACGACAGCGACTCGTTGAAGGTGAACGACGCTCCGGAGTTGATCGCGAGATAGTCCTGGCCGTCGAGGACGAACGCCACCGTGAGGACGGTGCCCGCGGGCATCGGGCCGGCCTCGTTGAAGTGGCTCACTTCGCCGATCGACGAGTTCGGGAACACCGAGACATAGAACTGCGCCGCGTCGAGGCTCTCGTCTTTGAACAGGAAGCAAGGCGTGATCTTCGGCATCGGTCCTCCCGGCTGTGGCTCACGCGGATACTACGGCCGACCCTCGCGTTCCGCTCGGCCGGCCGAGAGTTCTCTCGGGACTTCGCAATGGTGCCCGTGCCAGACTCGAGCGATGTCGGATCCGCTCAGTATCGCATCGCTCGACGGCACCCTGGTGCGCCTCGAGCAGCTCACCATGAGCCATGTCGACGACCTCGCCTCGGCGGGAGCCGAGGATCGGTCGTCCTACGGGTTTACGGCGGTCCCGCACGGACTCGAGGAGACGCGTGCGTACGCGGCGGCGCTCATCGACGAGCGCTCGCACGGTGCATCGGTGCCCTTCGCCCAGGTGTCCGCCGAAGCCGGGAAGGCCGTCGGCTGCACGCGGTTCATGACGCTGCGCTGCCGGCCGGGCGAGCCGACCCCCTACGCCGTCGAGATCGGAGGGACGTGGCTCGCGGCATCCGCCCAGCGCACCGGCATCAACGCCGAAGCGAAGCTCCTGCTGCTGCGCCACGCGTTTGACGTCTGGGGCGTCGGCCGCGTCGACCTCAAGACGGATGCCCGCAACCTGCGGTCCCGAGCTGCGATCGAAGGGATCGGGGCGATCTTCGAGGGCGTCCTGCGCCACTGGCAGCCCTCCCTCGTCCCGGGCGAAGAGGAGTCGCTTCGGGACTCCGCCCTCTTCTCGATCGTCGACGACGACTGGCCAGCGGTCCGGTGCGGCCTCGAGGAACACCTCGCCCGAGGGCCCAAAGAGCGGTGAGCCAAGCGCAAGGTCGCGGCCTTGCGTAGCGTTTGCCGGATCGCCGGTTGATCGTCCAGCGAGGACGGCTGGTCCCGCGAAGGGGTCGCTGCGTCCGGCGGAGGAGGTCCAGCATGCACCGGTTCCGTCTCTTCGCGACACTGACCGTTGCCGCAGCCGGGTTCGTGGGGTCCGGTGCGATCGCCGCGGGACCGCAGTCGGCGTTCGCGGCCGGCAAGGCACCCACATGCGCCACGATCAGCCCGGCGATCGTGAAGGCGGCCCTCGGCGGCTCGCCCGGGACCCCGAGCTCATCGAGCGGGACGAACACCTTCTTCGGCTACAAGCAGTCCACCGTGAGCTGCACGTACTCCGCTGCCGTCAGCATCACCTACTCGACCCCAGCCACGTCCGCCGCGTACAAGTCCACACTCTCGACGCTCAGGAAGGCGACGCAGGTGACCGTCGTCGCCGGAATCGGGGACGGCGGGTTCACGGGGACCGGGACGAACACGGACTGCTCGCCAAAGTGCAAGACCGTCATCACCGACAACATCTGGGTCCTGGTGACCGGATCCACGATCTTCGAGATCAGTGCTTCGAAGGTCACCTTCGCCAAGGAAGAGATGCTGGCCAGGAAGATGGTCCCGCTCGTCTAGCCCTTGCTGTGACGTCGACTGGCCGGCCGGATGATGGACGCTCGAACCATAGGGAAGTCCGGGGACGGTCCGGCACCGCCCGGATTCAGGCGACCGTGAGCGTTATCGGCACGGCGGCGAGCGCCTTGGACACCGGGCAGTTCTCCTTGGCGGTCTGGGCGGCCGCCTCGAAGCCCGGGGCGTCGAGTCCCTCGACCACGCCGCGCACCGTGATGCGGATCGCCGTGATGCCCTGACCCGGCTGGAAGTCGACCTCCACCGACGTATCGAGGGACGTGGCGGGGGTGCCCGCCTTCGCCAGGCCGTTCGAGAGCGCCATGGAGAAGCACGACGCGTGCGCAGCTGCGATGAGCTCCTCGGGGCTGGTGCGGCCCTCGGGGCTCTCGGAACGGGAAGCCCACGTGAGATCGAACGTCCCGAGCCCGCTCGACTCGAGTGTCACGGACCCGCTCCCCTCGAGCAGCGATCCCTCCCAGTGCGCGCCTGCGGTGCGTGTCGTTGCCATGTGGCCCTCCTCCGATTCGGTGACCGGATCCTATGGGCGGCATCCGGCGACTGCGGGCAGCAGTCGCTTTCGGGAGTGCGGACGCTCGCTGTCGGTCTCCCCTCGCGCTACGCGCGCTCGTAGCGCAGGTGGACGACGCCGGGCTCGAAGACGCTCGACTCGAGCAGCCGCATGGGGCGCCTCTCGCCGAGGGCGGGGAACAGGGGCACCCCACCTCCGAGGAGGACCGGGTGGACGAACGCGTCCACCTCGTCGACGACGTCCAGCCCGAAGAGCTCGCCGACGACGGTGGCACCGCCGAAGACGATGAGGTCCCCCTCGGTCTGCGAGGTGAGCCGCGCGACGGACGCGGTGGTGATCTCCGGGACGACCGTCGCGTTCCACGGCGCCTCGGACAGCGTCGTGGAGAACACCACCTTCGGCTTGGGCCGCCAGAGCCTCGCGTAGGAGGCGGCCTCCGCCGTGACGTCGCCCTCGTCGGCGGTCGGCCAGTGCGCCGCCATCATCTCGAAGACGCGGCGCCCGTAGAGGAAGGAGCTCGCTTTCTCGTTGCAGTCCACGAAGTACTGGTGCAGCTCGGCGTGGACCACCGGCCAATCGAACGCCCCGTCCGACGCGTCGACGTAGCCATCGAGCGACTGCTGCATCCACACCACGATCCTGCCCATGCCGCCTCCGTTTCGCCGTCCGCGCCGAGCGCCAAAACTACTGGCCGAGGTCGCCCGACCGGGCCTCGACGCGCCGCGCGTGCCGGACCACTGACGATGCGGTCCCAGCCCATAGCGTGAAGATGCCGCGACGCGGTGGCAGCCGACCCTGGAGCCGACATGACGAATCTCGAGATCCCGCTTCCGGTGCGCTTCTACTTCGATCCTGTGTGCCCGTGGACGTGGGCGACCTCGCGGTGGTTCGTCGACGCGGCGGATCGCCGGGACATCACCATCCACTGGCGCAACCTCAGCCTCGAGGCCCTGCACCGAGGCGATCGGCCGTTCCGCGCGAGGCCCGGGGCTTCCGCGTCCGCCCATCGGGTGATCGCTGCCCTCGTGGCCGACGAGCGAGAGGACCTGGTGGGTGCGTTCTACCTCCAGTGGGGAAGGGGCATCTTCCACGACGGCGTGGAACCGACCCCCAGCTGGTGCACGAGATCGCCGATGCCATCGGAGCCGGGGGCTGGACGCCGGCTGCAGACGAGCCCGCATGGGACGACGCGGTCGGGGCGTCGACCGACCACGCGCTCGAGATCGTCGGCACCGAGGTCGGCTCGCCGGTGCTGTCGTTCGGCGATCCCGAGATCGGGATCTTCGGGCCGATCGTCGCCGCGCCACCAACGGGCGACGAGGCGGACTGCCTCTTCGACTGCGTCGTGGGTGCAGCCCGGGTGGGTGACTTCTACGAGCTCAAGCGGGGCAGGACCAACGGGCTGTCATTCGGCCCGCGTCCATGACCGCGATTGCGGCATTCCGCCCGACGCACCGCCCGGCTGGCACCTCGGATCAGGCCTGGCCGATCGCGATGACGCTGAACGGTGCTCCCGCGGGGTCGACCAGCTGCGCGATCCGCCCCGCCGCGATGTCCACGGGCCCGAACCGCGCAGATCCGCCGAGACCCGCTGCCCGGGCGACTGCCTCATCGGTGTCATCGACCTGGAAGTAGACGCCCCACGAGGAGGGGTGGTCCGCCGGCATCGTCTCGGGCATGGCCATGACGCCGGCGATGGAGGTCACGCCGAGCTGGAACTCGGTGTAGTCCATCGCCTCGTCCTCGCCGGACTCGGATCCCCAGCCGAAGACGTCGCGGTAGAAGGCAGTGCAGCCGTCCACCCGGGTGGTCGTGAGCTCCGCCCACGCGTATGCGCCCGACTCGTCGACCACGCCGAATCCGTGCATGTCCCGCGGCTGCCAGAGCCCGAACACCGCACCCGACGGGTCTGACGCGAACGCCATGTGCCCCGACTCCATGACCTCCATCACGTCGGTGACGACGGCCCCGCCGTGCTCGCGCACCTTCGAGAGCGTGCGGGCCGCGTCATCGGTGCGGACGTAGGTCTGCCACACGGGCGGACCCGGATTCATCTGGGCGCCGAGCCCCGCGACGAGCCTGCCGCGCAGCGATGCCAGGTGGTAGTTGCCCGCGGTCGGCCCGAGGTCCTCGACCTCCCAGCCGAAGAGTGCGGTGTAGAAGGGGACCGCCTTGGCGAGGTCGGTCGCCGTGTCCGCCCAGCAGGGCTCCCCCGGTGCGAACTTGTCCTTGTCCATCCTGGCCTCCTCATCCGCGCTGCCTTTGACGGTAGACGAGATGCCCGCAGTTCGTTCCGGCTCCGACGACTGACCGGTGTCGCAGGGTGTCCGAACGGCGACGCCGTCGTCGACCGCGCGGGCCGCCCCCGAAGGGCTGCGCCACGGCGGTGTACGATGACCCGGCCACAATCGGTGCACTGCGCCGGATGTCCAGGACCTGTGGTGCAGTCTGGAGTGCACGCCGCCCTGTCAAGGCGGAGGCCGCGGGTTCAAATCCCGTCAGGTCCGCTCGGTGGTTCGCTGCCGAACCCGGTCGGGTAGCTCAGTTGGCAGAGCGCGCGCCTGAAAAGCGCGAGGTCACCGGATCGACGCCGGTCCCGACCACTCGCGCGGCGTGGTGTCGTCCTTCGGCCCACGTCGTCGGTCGTTCCAGCGCTAGGCCGAGGACTTGACCCGGCCTCGCAGCGCGCTCCACACGAGGGCGAGCACCGCCACCGCCGGCACGATGATCACCGACGCGACGTGGAGGCCGGCGAGCGCGAACGCCACGGCGATGACCACGAGCGTGGCGACGAACAGTTCGGGGGTGTCGCCGACCAGGAAGTCGAGCCAGAACCTCCCGAAGGCCCCGAGCCCCCTGCGCACGGCACCCATCAGGCCGCCGCTCCGTCCGCGACCGGGGCGCTGCGCCGCAGCACCGGGATCATCCATGCCGAGAGCAGTGCGAACACCGCCACGAGCGCCAGCAGGAACAGGTCGCTGCCCGGCCAGTGCACGCCGGCGCCCTCGCCGACCCAGAACAGCCCGAAGCTCGTGAGCATGATGCCGACCGCGAGCTTGATGGTGTTCTCCGGGACGCTCGAGAGCTGCTTGGCCACCACCGCGCCGATGCTGAAGACCACGACGCCAGCCGCGAGCGCAGCGAGCGACGCGAGGCCGAGCCGTCCCTGGCTCGCCCCCAGGCTGATCACGATGAGCACGACCTCGGTGCCCTCGAGGAACACCCCCTTGAACGCGACGGCGAACCCGATGGCGTCGCGCTTCGGATTCACGGGACCGTCGTGGCTCAGCTCGGCGACCGTCTCGGCGTAGATCTTGTCCTCGTCGTGCAGCGCCTTGTGCCCGCTCGCACGCAGCCACGCCTTGCGGAGCCAGTTGAGCCCCAAGGTGAGCAGCAGGGCCCCCACGATGACGCGCAGCGCGTCGATGGGGACGTACCTGATGAGCGGCACGCCGACGGCGAGGACGAGCACCCCGAGGACAACGACGGCCGTCGCGGCTCCCTCGAGCGCGGACCGCCAGCCCCTCGACGTCCCTGCTGCGAGCACGATCGTCAGCGCCTCGACCATCTCGACGGCGCTGGCGCCGAACACCGCAAGGACCAGCACCCAGGTGGACGTCGTGTGCATCAGGCAATCCACACGAGTCGGGATGCGGGCACGCGGCGAGGGTACCGTCCTGAGGGGGAACGCACAGGTGAACCTCCCGTGACGGCGTGACAGGCTCGGGAATGGACGATCCGCTCCCCTCCGTTGCACCGGTGGCTGCGCCGCAGCCGGACGGGGTGCCGTGGCCGACGGAGGCCTGGCCCGAGGCACCGGGGTCCGCGACGTTGCTCGCCGCCGTGGATGCCGGGTTCGACGACCCGGTGCTCGGCGTGACCCACGCCGTCATCGTCATCCACCACGGTGCGATCGTCGCCGAGCGCTACGAGGGCACGCTCCCGAACTTCGCAGGGCCGCCGATCCCGGTGACGTCGGCCACGCCGCTGCTCGGGTGGTCCGTCGGCAAGTCCATCGTTCACGCTGCAGTCGGGCTGCTGGTCGCGGACGGCTGGCTGGAACCCGACGCACCCGCGCCGGTGCCGGAATGGTCCGCATCGGGCGACCCTCGCGCTGCGATCACCCTCCGCCAGATGCTGCAGATGCGCGACGGGCTCGCGTGGAACGAGGACTATGAGGACGACTCGGTCTCCGACGTCATCGAGATGCTCTACGGCGCGGGCAGCGACGACACTGCCGGCTTCGCCGCGCGCCACGAGCTCGCCCACGAGCCGGGCACCGTCTACAACTACTCGTCGGGCACGACCAACATCATCTCGCGCATCGTCGGCGACGTCGTCGGCCGCGGGGGGCCGACCACCGCCTTCTACGACGAGCGGCTGCTCCACCCGATCGGCATCTTTGACGCGCGCCTGCAGCTCGACGCAGCCGGCACGTTCGTCGGCTCCAGCTTCCCGTACTGCTCGGCCCGCAGCTACGCCAGGTTCGCGGCGCTGTACCTGCGCGGCGGGGAGTGGGACGGACGCAGGATCCTGCCGCGAACCTGGACCGAGGAGGCGCAGGTGCCGGCCAGCGCCGATCCCGATGGCATGTACTACTCGAACCACTGGTGGTGCGACGGTCTCGGCACGTACTGGGCGAGCGGGCACTTCGGCCAGCGGGTATTGGTGTCCCCAGCCCGCGACGCGATCCTCGTCCGGTTCGGCGAGACGCCCGAAGCGCACTATCCCGACCTTCGGGCATGGGCCCTTTCGGTGCTCGACGCGCTCGATTGAGCCCTGCCGACGCCCCACGCGGCTGACCTTGCTCTGGACGGAGCGCAGTTCCATCCGGCGCCCCCGTCGACGCCCCGGTCCTCAGCCGACGGACCGGCTCCGTCCGAGGGCCAGGTCGAGTACCCGGTCGAACTGGAGCTCCCTGCCCAGCGCCGTGAGCCTCGCTGCCTCGACTGCTCCGAGCGCCTCGGCGATGCGGGCCGTGGTGTCGGCCTCGAGCTGCACCTCAGGATCGCTCCAGATGAGATCGGCGTGCTCCGGGATCGCGTCCTTGAGCACCTGGTGGGCGCCGTCCAGCATCGCAGCGAGCGCACCGTCGCCCCGTTCGGCAGCGCACCAGGAGAGCACCAGGATGTTGAAGGTCTGGTGGAAGTCGGCCCTGCCGAGCCGTCGCGTCACCCGTGTCGCCTTGCGGGCGTAGTCGGAGGCCCGATCCGGATCACCCTCGATCGCGAACGCGATCCCGAGGTTCCCCCACACGATCGGCAGCGCCCAGTTCGCGCCGAGCTCCTCGGCGATCGCGGCGGCCTCCTCCCCGTACGCCATTCCCTTGGACCAGTCGTCGTCCTTGAACAACTCGACGATGGACAGGGAGATGAGCTCTGCGCACACCCAGTTCATGTCCCCCGACTGCCGGAACAGCGAGAGCGCCTCGAGGTGGAGCGGTTCGGATTCCACCATGTTCCGGGACCCCGACGATTGCTCCGCGGCGTGCGCGAGCGAGAACAACGCCTGGCCGATCAGGTTCGGGTCGCCCAACCGGCGGGCCGTCGCAAGTGCCTCCTCGGCGAGCTGCCTGGCCTCATCGAACCTGCCGAGACCCCGCAAGCAGCCGCTGAGCCACGAGCGGGCGTTTGACTCGAGCTGCGAGTCACCGACCGCGAGGGCCTCATCGATCGACGCTTGGTACTCCCCGCGGAGCGTCTCGATGGCATCGTGCTCGTCCGTGCCGAAGTGCCGCAGCTGTGCGAGCAGGCAGCGCGCCCGGGCCCTGAGCCGTGCCGGCTCATGGGGGCCTTCGCCGAGAGCGTCTTCGATGTACTGGCCGACCTCCTGCACCTGGCGGATGAGGATGAAGGTCGAGATCGCGACGGCGAGTCGCAGCACGTCGTCGGACCTTCCCGGCTCGTACGCGAAGAACTCGAAGGCGGACAGCAGGTTGTCCCACTCGGTGATGAGCCGCCTCACCCATCCGACCTGGCCGTGCCCGTCGAGCTCCAGCTCGGCTTCCTCGGCGAGCGCGAGGTAGTGCTCTGCGTGCAGCCGCCTCGCTTCGTGGGCCTCCTCGTCGCCGTCGACCTGGAGCAGCTGCTCCACCGCGTACTGGCGGATCGTCTCGAGCAGCCCGTAGCGGAGCGTCCCCGACGTGCGCTCCGCGGTCACGAGGCTCTTGTTCACGAGCGAACCCAGGATGTCGGCCACATCGAACGCGTCGACCGTGCCGGCGGCGCAGACGGCCTCGGCGGCATCGAGGTCGAAACCGTCGACGAACACGGTGAGGCGCCGGAGGACCTCGCGCTCGGGCTCGTTCAGCAGGTCGTAGGACCAGGCGACCATCGCCCCGAGCGTCTGCTGGCGGGGCAGCGCATTGCGGCTTCCGCCGGTGAGCAGCCGGAACCGCTGGTCGAGCCGTCGGCTCATGTCCACGAGGGACATGGAGGACAGGCGCGCAGCCGCGAGCTCGATGGCGAGCGGGATGCCATCGAGGCGACGGCACACCGACGCCACCATCGGGGCGATCGCGTCGTCGAGCGCGAAAGTCGTGTCGCGCGCCCGCGCACGCGCCACGAACAGCTCCACCGCCTCGGAGCCCTCGACGTCGCCAACGTCCTCGACGTCGCCTTCGGGGAGCGAGAGCGAGCGCACCCGGTAGACGAGCTCGCCGTCGACCCCGAGCGGCTCGCGCGAGGTGGTGAGCAGGGAGACCTTGGGACAGTTCCGGCCGACCAGATCGGCGAACTTGGCCACCTCGTCGATGACGTGCTCGCAGTTGTCGAGGACGATGAGGGCGTCCTGGTCGCGCAGCACGTGCAGCACCGACTCGAGCGCGGTGCGGTCCGCCTCCTGGCGGACCCCCAACGCCTCGATGACCGACGTCGGGATCTGATCTGCGTCGCTCACCGGAGCGAGCTCGACGAACCACACGCCCTCCCCGCTCCCGTCGAGCAGCTCGGCGGCCGCCTGGAGCGCGAGGCGCGTCTTGCCCGACCCGCCCGCGCCCGTGAGGGTGACGAGCCGGGACTCGATGACGAGGTCGCGGACCTCTGCGAGCTCCACCGCCCGACCGATGAACGGGTTGAGCGAAGCAGGCAGGTTGTTCGGCAGCTCGGGGTTGTCGAGGGACCGCAGCGGCGGAAACTCGGCCCGAAGCCCTCGGCGACCACCTGGAAGATCGTCTCGGGTCGACCGAGGTCCTTCAACCTGTGCGACCCGAGGTCACGGAGCGCGACCTCGGCCGTGAGCGTGTCCTCGACGAGGCCCGCCGCCGCCGAAGACAGCAGGATCTGCCCACCGTGGGCGACCGCCGCGATCCGTGCCGCCCGGTGGACCTCGTAGCCGACGAGGCCCGTGGAGGCCTCGGAGGCCTCGCCGGTGTGGATGCCCATGCGCACGCGCAGCAGCTCGCCCGCCGGCCACGCGTGGCCGGAGAGTGTCCGCTGGATCTGGAGGGCCGCGGCGAGGCAGGCGCTCGGGGACGTGAAGGTCGCGAAGAATGAGTCCCCGTTCGTGCCCTCCTCCTTGCCGTCATGGGCGGCCAGCCCATCGCGGACCAGCTGGTGGTGGTCGGACAGGACCGAGGCGTAGACGTCGTCGCCGATGCGGCGCATCAGCGCGGTCGATCCCTCGATGTCGGTGTTGAGGAAGGTGAGCGTCTCGATCGGCGAATCGTAGGAGATCGAGCAGCGTCACGCCCTCATCGCGCACGCCTGGCGAGCGCGTCTCACGGCGCGTTCTGGCTGGCTGTCAGCCGCCCTCGTACGGGAAGCCGAGGTCCGGGGCGGTGATGATCGCGGTGTACGCGATCCCTTCTGCCTCGGCCATCGCCGCGCAGGTGCCACCACGGTCGACGAGTGCGACGATCATCACCGGCGTTGCTCCGAACTCGCGGACGACCTGCGCCGCCTCGATGAGCGACGTCCCGCGCGTGGTCGCGTCCTCGGTGATGACGACGCGGTCCCCCTCGTCAAGCGCGCCGGCGATCCTCCCGCCCCCACCATGGTCCTTCGTCTCCTTGCGGACGCTGAAGGCCTTGAGCCACCTGCCGCGAGCGGTGCCGACCGCCGCGGTGACGTAGGCGACGGGATCGGCGCCCATCGTCAGCCCGCCGATCGCGGTCGCATCATCGGGGATGACCGCGAGGACCGCGTCTGCCACCAGCAGCATCGCCTCTGGACGGCACGCGGTCTGCTTCGCGTCGATGAACCAGGTGGTCTGCTTGCCGCTCTTGAGCACGAAGTCACCGCGCCGGATTGCGTGCGACTCCAGGTGCTCGATCAATGCCGCCTTCGTCGCTGGATCCACGCCGTTGCCCCCGCTCATGAGATCTGAACCCTCCCGTTTCCGTCGCGCACGGTCCCGATGATCGCTCCCTCAAGACCGCCCGATCGAGCGGCGGCGACGACGCCGTCAGCGGCGGCGCTCGACACCACGAGGACCATCCCGATCCCGAGGTTGAACGTCTTGGCCATCTCGGCGTCCGCGATCCCGCCGAGCCGCTGGATCTCGCTGAAGATCCGGGGCACCGCGATCGTCGAGCGGTGCACCTCGGCACCCAGGTGCGATGGCAGCACGCGCTCGAGATTCGCGGCGAGGCCTCCACCGGTCACATGCGCTGCAGCGTGGATCGCTCCAGGATTGCCCGCCAAGAGCGCGAGGACGTGCGGGGTGTAGAGGATGCAGGGCTCCAGGAGCTCGTCTTGGACCGTGCGGGTGCTGCCCTCCCACGCAGGGTCCGACAACGCCATGCCCGCGCGCTCGAACAGCACGTGCCGCGCGAGCGAATAGCCGTTGGAGCGGAGCCCACCGGACGCGAGCCCGACGAGTGCATCGCCTGCCTCGACGCGCTCTGTGCCCAGCTGGGCGTCACGTTCGACTGCTCCGACGGCGAAGCCGGCGAGGTCGAACTGATCGGTTGCCATGACGCCGCCGTGCTCGGCGGTCTCGCCGCCGAGCAGCGCGCAACCGACGGCGAGGCACGCCCCGTCGATCCCCGCGACGATCTCGGCGATGCGGTCGGGATCGACCTGCCCGACCGCCACGTAGTCGAGGAAGAAGAGCGGCTCGGCGCCGGTGCAGACGAGGTCGTCCACGCACATCGCGACGAGGTCGATGCCGACCGTGCTGAAGACGCCCGCCTCCCGGGCGACCTCGAGCTTGGTTCCGACCCCGTCTGTCGCCGCCACCAGCACGGGATCGCGGAATCCTGCGTCGGCCAGGGAGAAACGCCCGGCGAACCCGCCGATCGAACCCAGGACGCCCGGACGATCCGCCGAGCGGATCAGTCCGGCGATCCGGTCGACAGCCGCGTCGCCGGCGGCGACATCGACACCCGCTGCGGCGTAGGTCGCGGGTGGCTTGTCCGTCACGCCCCGACCCCGGTCGTGCCCCGCACGACCAGCGGCACGCGGGTGGGGTAGTTCCCGGTCAGGCAGGCGCTGCAGTACCCGACGTCGGGCGTTCCGACCGCCTCGACGAGGTGGTCGAGCGAGATGTAGTCGATCGAGTCGCATCCGAGGAAGGTCCGGATCTCCTCGATCGTGCGGTCCGAAGCCAGGAGCTCCGCGCGCGTCGGTGTGTCGATCCCGTAGAAGCAGGGCCAGCGGAACGGCGGGGAAGAGACGCGCAGGTGCACCTCGGCCGCCCCGGCGTCACGCAGCATGGTCACGATCGCCCGCGTCGTCGTCCCGCGGACGATCGAGTCGTCGACCACGATGAGTCGCTTGCCGGCGATGTTCTCGCGAAGAGGGTTGAGCTTGCGCCGCACGCCCCGGGCGCGCGCCGCCTGGTCCGGCGCGATGAAGGTGCGGCCGATGTAGCGGTTCTTGACCAGCCCCTGGCCGTAGGGGATGCCGCTCGCCTTCGCGTAGCCCTCGGCTGCGGGGATGCCCGAGTCGGGCACCCCCATGACGAGGTCGGCCTCGACGGGCAATTGCGTCGCGAGCAGCTCGCCCATGCGGCGTCGCGCCCCGTGCACCTCGCGGCCCTCGAGCACCGCGTCGGGCCTCGCGAAGTAGACGAACTCGAAGATGCACAGGTTGCCGTTGCCCACCGGCTCCATCAGCTGCACCGACGTGCAGGTCGTGCCCTCGATCGTGACGAGCTCGCCGGGACGCACCTCGCGCACGAACGTCGCGCCCATGACGTCGAGCGCGGGCGACTCCGACGCCAGGGCCCATCCCTCGGGCGCGTCGACGCCGCCGAACCTGCCGAGGCAGAGCGGTCGGAACCCATGGGGGTCGCGGATGCCGTGGACCCGCGCCTGCTCGAGGAGCACGAAGCTGTACGCACCCTCGATGAGCGGTAGCACCTCGCCGAGGGCGCCCGTGAGCGAGTGGCCGGCGATCATCGCGCCCTCGAGCAGCTCGGCGACCACGTCGGTGTCGGTGAGCGCCATCCCCGGGAGCATCCCGGCGCGATCCGCGAGCACCTCGGCATTGGTGAGGTTGCCGTTGTGGGCGAGGGCGAAGCCCGCGATGCCCTGGCTGCGGTAGACGGGCTGGGCGTTGTGCCACGCGGAGTCGCCCTGCGTCGAGTAGCGGGTATGGCCGATCACCTGGTCGCCGTCGAGGGCGGCGAGGCTCCGCTCGTTGAAAACGGTCGCGACGAGCCCCATGTCCTTGACCACCGTGACGGTCTCGTGGTTCGCGCTCGCCATCCCCGCCGATTCCTGGCCGCGGTGCTGCAGCGCATAGAGGGCGTCGAAGACGAGGTGCGAGACCTGGCGTCCCGGGGCGGACACGGCGACGACGCCGCAGGCCTCCTTCATCGCACCGCCTGCCTGCCCGCAGAGCGTGTCGTCCGAGCGCGCATGCCGACGTCATTCTCGCACAACGCCCCGAACGCCCGGGGCCGCCGAAGGTCACGGGCCCGATCTAGGGTCACGGCGTGATCGACCTCCACTGCCACTCCTCCTGCTCCGACGGCACGGACGCGCCGGAGGCCCTCGCCGCGCTGGCCTCGAGCGCGGGTCTGCGCGCGGTGGCGCTCACCGACCACGACACGGTAGAGGGCTATGGGGCATTCGAAGCGGCCTGCAGCGACCGCGGGATCGCGACGGTCCGCGCGGCCGAGATCTCCTGCCTCGACGAGGGCCGCAGCGTCCACATCCTCTGCTACTTCATCTCCGAACGGCCCGACACCGCCCTTCGGCGCCTCCTCGACACCCTGTCGAGCGACCGCACCCGGCGCAACGAGCGGCTGCTGGCCAGGCTCCACGAACTCGGCTACGACCGTGTCTCCGAGGCGGAGGTCCTCGCCTCGACCTCTCCGGGCACCGCATCGGTGGGGCGCCCCCACTTCGCCGAGGCGCTCCTGCGCCTCTACCCCGGCCAGTTCGCGGACCGCCAGGCGGTCTTCACCGAGCTGCTCGGATCGTCGGGGCGCGCCTACATCGAGAAGGCGCGGGTCTCGATCGCCGAGGCGAGCGAGGCGGCGCGCGAGGATGGCGCGGTCACCTCGCTGGCCCACCCCCTCATCACGATGCTGCCCGACGTCGCGATCGACGACCGGACGCTCCCGGTGATCGAGCGGCGGCTCGACCCCGTGCTCGAGCGCCTCGCGGACGAGGGCATCTCGGGACTCGAGGCCTACTACTCGCGCCACGACGCGCTGGAGACCGAGCTGCTCGCAGCCATGGCCCGGCGCCACGGGCTCGCGCCGACTGGCGGCTCGGACTACCACGGTGCGAACAAGCCGGACCTCGCCCTCGGGATCGGGACGGGCAGCCTGTCCGTCCCCGACGAGCTCCTCGACGAGCTCGCCGACAAGCGCCCCGGCTGATCAGCCCGCGTCGGGTACGAGCGAGGACGCAGCGGCGCGCAGGTCTGCGAGCGCGGCGTCGAGCATGCCGTCGACCACGAGCCGGTCGCCCGACGCCGTCCCGAGCACGTCGACCGGCACCCCGGCGGCGTGGGCGGTCAGGACCAGGGCCTGTGGCTGGCGGGTCGCGACGAGGAACCGCGACGGCACCTCGCAGAAGAGCTCGGTGTGCCCGTGGATCCCCTTCACCTGCGCCCCCACGTCGCCATGCAGGCACATCTCGGCGAGCGCGACGGCGAGGCCGCCCGACGAGACGTCGTGCACGGCCGTGATCGCGACGTCCTGGCCGCGCAGCGACGGTGCGACGAGGTCGACGACGAGGTCGCAGACGCGCTGGTGCGCCACGGCGTCGAGTCGCGGGAGCGACCCGCCCCGCCGGCCCCGCCTGCGCGCCCATGCGGTGCCCCCGAGCGGGTAGGGACGGCCTCCCTCGTCCCTGCGCGCGCCGAGGAGCACGATCGTGTCGCCCTCGTGGAGGCCGGGGCCCGGCGGCGGCGCGTCGAGCTCGTCGACGAGGCCGAGCACGCCGAGGACCGGCGTGGGATCGATGTCGCGACCGGCGCTTTCGTTGTAGAGCGACACGTTCCCTCCGACGACGGGGAGCCCGAACGCCGTGCACGCACCGGCCAGGCCGTCGACGCTCGACGAGAGCTGCCACATGACCTCGGGATGCTCGGGGTTGCCGAAGTTGAGGCAGTTCACGACAGCCACCGGCCGAGCGCCGACGCAGGAGAGGTTCGCGATCCCCTCGGCCAGCACGAGCGCCGTGCCCTCGCGCGGATCGAGGGAGCAGGCGAGCGGGTTGGAGTCGGTCGACAGCGCCACCCCGCGCTTGGTCACGGGCAGCCCCGGGCCCCCGATGCGCAGCAGCGCCGCGTCGGCGCCTGGCCCGACGACGGTGTTCAAGAAGAGCTGGTGGTCGTACTGGCGGTAGACCCACGACGGATCGACGAGCAGCGACGCGAGGTCGTCAGCCGGCGACCCGGCCGGCTCGTCGTCGGTCGGGTCGTCCGCGCGCCGCTCGTCGAGGTCGCTCGGGCGCGCCATGAGCCGGTCATACTTCGGGGCGTCGTCGGCGAGCGCGGCTGCGGGGACCTGGCCCAGCACGGGGCCGTCGAATCCCTCGCGGATCCGCAGCCACCCGACCTCGTGGCCGTCCTCGTTGCGCTCCGTGCCGGTCACGCGGCCGACGACGCTTGCCGCGACCTCCCACTTCGCGCAGACCTCCATGGCCGCGTCGAGTCCCTCCGGCGTGACGATCGCGAGCATCCGCTCCTGGCTCTCCGAGGTCATGACCTCGGCGGCGACCATGCCGGGCTCGCGCCGAGGGACCGCCGTCACGTCCACGTCCATGCCCAGTCCCCCGCGAGCCGCGGTCTCGCTCGTGGCGCAGACGAGCCCCGCGCCACCGAGGTCCTGGATGCCCACCACGAGCCCCCGGTCCAGCAGCTCGAGGCAGGCCTCGATGAGCCGCTTCTCCTCATAGGGATCGCCCACTTGGACGCTTGGGCGCTTCGCGTCGTCGGCGCCGCCCGATCCGCCGAAGCCGGCGGACGCGAGCACCGAGACGCCGCCGATGCCGTCGCGCCCGGTCGACGAGCCGAGGAGCACGCAGAGGTTGCCGACGCCGCTCGCGATGCCGAGCACAAGGCGGTCCACCGGCAGCGCGCCCATGCACAGCACGTTGACGAGCGGGTTGCCCGCGTAGCAGGGGTCGAAGGTCAGCTCGCCGCCGACGGTTGGCACGCCCACCGAGTTCCCGTAGCTCGAGATGCCCGACACGACGCCCTCGAAGAGCCAGCGCTGCCGAGCGTCGTCGAGCTCGCCGAAGAAGAGGGGGTCCATGACCGCGAGCGGCCGCGCGCCCATCGTGAAGATGTCCCGCAGGATGCCGCCGACACCGGTCGCCGCCCCCTGGTGCGGCTCGATCGCCGACGGGTGGTTGTGCGACTCGATGCGGATCGCGATCGCGATGCCGTCGCCGGCATCGACGACCCCGGCGTTCTCCCCGGGTCCCACGAGCACGCGCTCGCCCTCGGTCGGCAGGCGGCCGAGGTGGACCCTCGAGGACTTGTAGGAGCAGTGCTCCGACCACATCACTCCGAAGAGGGCGGTCTCGAGCTCGTTCGGCTCGCGGCGCAGGATCGCGTAGATGTCGAGGTACTCGTCGTCCGTCAGCCCGAGGGTGCGGTGCAACGGCTCCTCGGTCGGCACCCGCGCAGCGTACCGCGCACGCTCACGCCCCATTTCCCGTGCGATGCCGATGCCGTCGATCTCCCGCTTCGAGCGATCCGTCGGTTCGGGCTCGAGGCCGTGGAAGACGGCAGATTGTTGCCCGACGCCGACCTTTGTGCGTGGAGGGCACTGTTATGACCACCAACGACCCGATTGAAAACGTCTTCTAACGGTCCAAATGATCTGGCAATGCCGATTCCATATTCATCATGGGAGGTGCTAGATTGATCACTCCAACGATGCAAAGGACGTTCGACCCATGGCGCGTGCCGCAGCCCAGAAGCCCGCGAAGAAGGCCGTGAAGAAGGTGGCTGCAAAGCCCCGTGGCATGTCTGCCGCGCACAAGGCAGCATTGGCACAGGGGCGCCGTGAATCCCGCGCGATTAACCGCTATCTGGATGCGTTGAAGGCCGGCAAGGGAAAGCGCGGACGCAAGCGCACACCGTCGTCCATCGAGGCTCGTCTTTCGAAGATTTCGAGGATCTTCGATGACGCCAGTCCGATGCAGCAGCTCGAGCTCACCCAGGAGCGAATGAACCTCGAGGCGGAGAAGGCCCGGCTCGAGACGCGCGCCGACCTTTCGGCGTTGGAGAAGGAGTTCACGACGGTCGCGAAGAGCTACGCGAGCCGCCGGGGGATCTCCTACTCCGCGTTCCGCTCCATGGGCGTTCCGGCAGAGGCCCTCGCGAAGGCCGGCATCCGCCGCACCAGGGGCTAGGACCAGCATCGGGCGCTCGCGCCCGCTGCGTCAGCCGGATCAGGCCGGTCAGCTGGCCGCATGTGACGACGAGTTGGCCCCGTTGGTGATGTCCCTGAGGTGCAGGGTCAGCAGGCGCCGGGTCGCGTCGAGGATCGCCTGATCTCCGTCCGCGCTCGCGCGGAATGCGACGCCGATGAGGTGGTCGGCCGCCTCGACGAGCACCAGGTAGTCAGGGCTTGGGCCCGACGAGAGGTCGGCGTCCGGCTCGTACAGGGCCTGGAGCCGCTCGGCGACGAAGACGAACCCGTCGCGGCGGTCGCTCCCGATCGTCCGGGTGTCGATCAGGCCGCTCCACCACAGGTTCGCGAACCCCGGCTCGGACCGCACGAACCCGATCACCCGGTCGAACGCCTCACGGGCGACGAGGTCCGGCTCGCGCCCTCGCGGGATCGCCAGGAGTCCGGCGTGGAGCGATGCGAGCCTTGCCCGATACCGGTCGCCGAGCTCCGCGAAGACGGCTTCGCGGTTGGGGAAGAAGCGGTAGATCGCTGCCACGGAGCATCCTGCCTGCTCGGCGATGCGGGTCGTCGTGATGTCCGTCGCGTCGAACGAAACGAGGAGCGTCGAGGCAGCGTCGACGATCGACTCGACCATGGCCCGGCTTCGTTCCTGCTGGGGGAGCCTCCGCTGTGGTGTCAGGGCACCGCTCCTCTCTCTGCAACTTGCCCATCCTAGCGTGCATTGGTATATTCACAAATGCGAGTCGTATTTGTGTCCAAGCCGAGGAGGCGTCATGGCACCGAGCGATGGCAGCGTGCAGGGCCGGGTGGGGGCCTGGATGGCCGCATGGAACGAGGAGGATGCGGTCGAGCGACGACGGCTGCTCACCGTCGCATGGACCGGCAACGGTCGCTACGTGGATCCCTTCGTGGATGTCGCGGGACCCGATGCGATCGCGACGGCCCTCGGACAGTTCCGGGTGCTGTTCCCGGGGCACAGCCTGCGCAGATCGAGCGGGATCGAGCGCCACTTCGACCAGATCCGCTTCACGTGGGAGCTGGTGAGCCCGGAGGGCACTGTGGTCTCGGACGGGGTCGACCTCGCACAGCTGGATGCGGACGACCGATTCATCCATCTGACGGGGTTCGCCGGCGCGCAGGTGCCGGTCCCCCTCGAGGCGTGACCGCCAGTTGAGCCCGACGGTTCGGGATCGAGATCGGCCTAGTAGTGCGGAGGTCGCTCGTAGTCCCGGTTGATCGCCGCCTGCAGGAGCGCCGCGTTCTCCGATCGCAGCCTCGCGATCTGGCCGCGCAGATCCTCCAGCTCGGCAGCGAGCTCCTCGCAGCGCTCGCAGCGCTCTGTGCCCGCGGGTGCGTCCGTCACTGCGGCCTCACGCCCGCGGCTTCGCACCGACCATCGGCACCGCCACGCGGCCGAGGGCTCGCAACGGTCATGGAGCGGTCGGCACCCAGTAGCGCAGCTTCACGCCCGATGGCGCGATCGGCACGCCGCCGTTGGCCTCGATGACCCTGCGCGAGGCCACATTGGTGTCGTCGCAGGTGATGAGCGCCGGGTCGATGCCCATCGCAGCCGCCATGGGGAGCCCCGCCGCGAGCATCGCGGTGGCGTGGCCCTGTCGCCGCGCGCTCGGCCGGACGTAGTAGCCGATGTGCCCGCCCTGGGCATAGAGGGCGTCGGTGAGCCGGTGGCGGATCTCGAGCCGGCCCACGAACTCGTCACCCTCCGCCCAGAAGAGCGTGGTCTGGGGCACGAGGCCGTGCGGTGCCACGAAGGCCTCGTCCTCGTTGGCGCGCGAGAGCGAGCAGAGCGCGGCGAAGCCCTCCGTCGAGGCGAAGAACGCCGGGAGGATCCAGTCGGGGAGCGCGTCGTCCACCTGGAGCGACTCCTCCATCGCGTCGGCGAAGGACGGGAGTGAGACCGCCTCGGGACGCACGAGCGCGGCCACCTAGGCCGCGGCCGGGACCGAGTCGAGGAGGCTGCGGAGCAGCACGAGGCCGTCGGTCGATCCGAGCAGCGACGAGCTCGCCCGCTCGGGGTGCGGCATGAGGCCCACCACGTTGCCCGCGTCGTTGGCGATGCCGGCGATGTCGTCGACCGACCCGTTCGGGTTGTCCGTGTAGCGCAGCACGACCCGGTCGCGGGCGTACAGCTCGCGGAGCGTCCCGGCATCGCACACGTACGAGCCGCTGAAGTGGTTGATCGGGATGGTGAGCCGCTGGCCCTGAGCGGCGTCGCGCGTGAGCACGGACCTCGTCGATGCCACCTCGAGCCCGACCGGCCTGCACAGGAAGGTGAGGCCGGCGTTCTTCTGGAGCGCGCCGGGCAGCAGGCCCGCCTCGCAGAGCACCTGGAACCCGTTGCAGATCCCGACCACGGGTCCGCCGCTGTTCGCGAACTCGCGGATCGCCTCCATCACCACGCTGAACCTCGCGATCGCGCCCGGCCGCAGGTAGTCGCCGTGCGCGAACCCTCCGGGCAGGACGACGGCATCGAGCTCGCCGAGCCCCTCGTCGTGGTGCCACACGTATCGGCAGGTGGCCCCCAGCGATTCGAGCGCGACGGTGATGTCGTACTCGCAGTTGGTCCCCGGGAAGACGACGACGCCGACGACGGGAGCCATCAGGCGGCCGAGAGCTCGACCGTGGCCCGCTCGATGACCGGGTTCGCGAGCAGCCGGTCCGCCACCGACTGGGCCAGCTCGCGCGCCTCGTCCTCGGTGTCCGAGTCGAGCGTGAGCCGGAAGCTCCGGCCCGAGCGGACCTCGTGGATGCCCGAGAACCCGAGCGCCGGGAGGGCCCGTTCGATCGTCGCGCCCTCGGGATCGGCGATCCCGTCGCGCAGGGTGACCTCGACGCGCGCCTCGAACCTCACGAGGCGTGACCGTACCAGTCGGCGAGCGAGAGGCCGGTCACGCGCTCGTAGGCCGCGACGTAGCGCTGCGACGTCGCGGCCACCACGTCGGCTGGGACGGCGGGCGGCGGCGGCGTGCGGTCCCACGGCTTCGCGGCGAGCCAGTCCCGGAACGGCTGCTTGTCGAACGCGGGGGGCGTCTCGCCGCGGACGATCGCATCCTTCGGCCACATCCTCGACGAGTCGGGGGTCACGATCTCGTCGCAGAGCACGAGCTCGCCGTCGATCAGCCCCAGCTCGAACTTCGTGTCGGCGAGCACCAACCCGGCCGCGTCCACGCGCCCCGCCGCCTCCTCGAACAGCGCCAGGCACAGCTCGCGGATCTCGGATGCGAGGACCTCGCCCACGATCCCGCACGCGTCGTCGAAGGAGATGTTGACGTCGTGGCCCACCTCCTCCTTGGTCGACGGCGTGAAGATCGGCTCGGGGAGCGGGTCGGTGAGCTCGAGGCCGGACGGTGCCGGCATCGTGTGGATCGTCCCCGAGGCCCGGTACTCGTTGTAGGCCGAGCCCGCGAGGCGTGCGCGCACGACGCACTCGAGCGGGACCATCTCCGCGCGCCGCGAGAGCATCGAGCGGCCCGCGAGCCCGGGCTCGAGGTCGAAGCCGGGGACGACCGCGGCGATCCGGTCGGGATCGCAGGTGATCAGCGCCGATTCCATGACGTTGTCGAGCACGTCGCTCCAGAACGCCGTCATGGCCGTGAGGACACGGCCCTTCTCGGGGATCTCCTCGGCCATGACGACATCGAACGCGCTGAGCCGGTCAGAGGCAACGAGGAGCAGGGTCCCGTCGCCCGAGTCGTAGAGGTCGCGGACCTTCCCGCGGTGCAGGTGGGGCAGCGAGTCGAGCGGGCCCGTCATCCCAGCTCCTCGATGGCGTCGATGAAGCGGTGCCGGTGCGCGAGCACGCGCTCGAGGTCGAACGCCTCGTCAAGCACGCCGGCGTCGAGCGCCACCTCCTCATCGGCTTCGAGCACCTCGCGGAAGCTCCGCTGCTCGGTCGCTGCGGTCGTGGCGGCACGCTGGACGATGCGATAGGCGCTGTCGCGGTCGAGCCCGCGAGAGACGAGCGCGAGCAGGACCGACTGCGAGTAGACGAGGCCGAGGCTGCGCCGCTCCAGGGTGTCCCGGGCCGTCTCGGCGTGGATCTCGAGGCCCGCGACGAGGGCGGCGGCCTGGCGGAGCACGTACCCGGTGAGCATGATCGCGTCGGGCAGCACGACCCGCTCGACCGAGCTGTGCGAGATGTCGCGCTCGTGCCACAGCGCCACGTCCTCGAGCCCCGCGATGACATAGCCCCGGATGACCCGCGCCAGCCCGCACAGCCGCTCGGCCTTCACCGGGTTGCGCTTGTGGGGCATCGACGACGAGCCCTTCTGCCCGACAGCGAAGTGCTCGGACGCCTCGCCGACGTCGCCGCGGGCGAGCAGCCGGACCTCGGTCGCAATCGCCTCGATCGTGGCCGCCGTCGACGCGCACGCGTAGAGGACCTCGGCATGGCGATCCCTCGCCAGCACCTGGGTCGCGGGCACGGGCACGAGGCCGAGCGCGGCGCAGACGTGCGCCTCGACCGCCGGGTCGATGTTGGAGTACGTGCCGACCGCGCCCGAGAGCTTGCCGACCGCGATGCCGTCGCGCGCGCGACCGAGGCGAACCCGGTCGCGCTCCGCCTGCAGGCAGAACAGCGCGAACTTCGCGCCGAACGTCGTGGGCTCGGCGAACATCCCGTGGGTCCGCCCGGTCACCGGGACGTCGATCGTCTCGCGCGCCCGGGTGGCGAGCGCGGAGACGAGCGCCGCGCTGTCGACCAGGAGCACCCCGAGCGCCCTCGTCACCTGGAGCGCCAGCGCAGTGTCGACGACGTCCGAGGAGGTGAGGCCGTAGTGGATCCACGAGGCCTCGGGCGTCTCGCAGCGGGCCTGGACGACGTCGACGAATGCGGCCGTGTCATGGTGCGTGATCTCCTCGCGCGCGTCGACCTCCTCGACGAACCCGGCGTCGATCGTGGGGGCCGCCGCGCGCAGCCGCTCCGCCACGCCGGACGGGGCGATGCCCAGTTGCTCCATCGCCTCCACGGCGAGCAGCTCGACCTCGAGCATCGCGGCGAACCTCGACTCGTCGGTGAAGAAGCGGGCGAGGTCCCGCGGCGCGTACCGGCGGATCATGCCGGACTCCCCTCTGGCTCTGCTGCGATGTCGTGGCGCACCTGCATCCCTTCGAACGTGATCGTCGCTGCCGCCTCGTACGCGCGGGCCCGGGCCGCCGCGACGCTGGGGCCGAGCGCGGTGATCGCGAGCACGCGGCCGCCCGACGTCACGAAGTGGTCCTCGCGGATCCTCGTGCCGGCGTGGAACACGAACACGCCGTCACGGCGGTCCTCCAGCTGGCCGTTGCGGGCGAGCCCCCGGATCCGCGCCCCCGATGCGGGCGCGACCGGATAGCCGGCCGCGGCGAGCACGACGGTGACCGCGGCGTCCGTGCTGAACCTGGGCACCCCGCCAAGGGTCCCCGCCGCGACGGACTCGAACAGGTCGAACGGGTCGTCGGCGAGCCGCGGGAGCACGACCTCGGCCTCCGGGTCGCCGAGGCGCACGTTGTACTCGAGGATCTTGGGTCCCTCGGGGGTCACCATGATCCCCGCGTAGAGCACGCCCCGGTAGTCGATGCCGCGCCGGGACAGCTCGTCGAGCGTCGGGCGCACCGCGCGCTCCATGACGTCGTCGACCAGGTCGTCGCCGAACCCCGAGGCGGGCGAGACCGCCCCCATGCCGCCCGTGTTGGGGCCGGCGTCGCCGTCGCGCAGGCGCTTGTAATCGCGGGCGGGCGTCATGGGCACCGCGCTCGTGCCGTCGACGAGGACGAGGAGCGAGCACTCGCTGCCCTCGAGGCCCTCCTCGATCACGACCCTGCGGCCGGCGTCCCCGAACAGGGAGCCCGAGAGCTTCGCGCGGACGTCGGCGGCGGCGGCCGCGTGGTCGGCGGTGACGAGCACGCCCTTGCCCGATGCGAGGCCGTCGGTCTTGACCACCACGGTCCCGTCGATCGAGTCCAGGAACGCGAGGGCCTCGCGCTCGTCGTCGAATGCCCCGTGCCGGGCGGTCGGGACACCGGCGGCGACCAGCACCTCCTTCATGAAGGCCTTCGATCCCTCGAGCAGCGCGCCGTCGCGCCCCGGCCCGACGACCAGGCGGCCCTGGGCGCGAAGCTCGTCGGCGAGGCCGTCCACGAGCGGCTGCTCCGGCCCGACGATGTAGAGGTCGGCCGCGACGTCCGTCGGCGGGTCGGAGGTCACCGAGATGTCCGGGCCCTCGATGCCCGGGTTCCCCGGGGTGACCACGACCTCCGCCGAGCGTGACAGCGCGAGGGCCAGCGCGTGCTCGCGAGCGCCCGCGCCGACCACGCACACGCGGCGCGTCATGGCACCGCCACGAACTGCTCGCGGCCCGGCCCGACCCCGACCACGTGGATCGGCACCCCGATCTGCTCCACGAGGAACGCGACGTAGCGCTGGGCGTTGACCGGCAGGTCGTCGAACGTCGTCGACGACGTCAGGTCCTGCTGCCAGCCCTCGAGCTCGGCGTAGACGGGGACCACCTGGTGGAGCACGGACTGGTGGTACGGCGGATAGTCGTACCGAACGCCGTCGGCCTCGTAGGCGACGCAGACCCTGATCGTCTCGAGGGTGTCGAGCACGTCGAGCTTCGTGAGCGCGATGTCGGTGAGCGAGTTGAGCCGGGCGGCCTGGCGCGCCATCGGGACGTCGAACCACCCGCAGCGGCGCCGCCGTCCCGTGTTCGTGCCGAACTCGTGGCCCCGATCGACGAGCAGGTCGCCCACGCCGTCGGAGAGCTCGGTGGGGAACGGCCCCGCGCCGACCCTCGTCACGTAGGCCTTGGCGATGCCGATGACCCTCGAGATGTCGCGGGGTCCGATGCCCGAACCCGTGCACGCGCCGCCCGCGACGGGGTTGGACGACGTGACGAACGGGTAGGTGCCGTGGTCGAGGTCGAGGAAGGTGGCCTGCGCGCCCTCGAGCAGGACGTTGCGGCCCACGCCCAGCTGCTCGTGGAGGAACGAGACGGTGTCGGCGATCATCGGCGCGATCCGAGGGGCGTACTCGCCCAGGTAGTGCGAGGCGATCTCGTCGGCGTCCATGGGGAGCCGGTTGTAGACCTTGGAGAGCACGCCGTTCTTCTCGTGGAGCACCACGTCGAGCTTCTGGCGGAAGATCTTCTCGTCGAGCAGGTCCTGGACGCGCAGGCCGACGCGGGTCGCCTTGTCCGCGTACGCGGGGCCGATGCCGCGCTTGGTGGTCCCGAGCGCGTTGCGCCCGAGGAACCGTTCGGTCACGCGGTCGAGCTCCTGGTGGTAGGGCATGATCAGGTGCGCGTTGCCCGAGACCAGCAGCGCCGACGTGTCGATGCCCTTGGCCTCGAGCGTGTCGATCTCGTCGAGGAGCACCTTCGGGTCGACGACCACCCCGTTGCCGATGACCGGGGTAACCGATGGATACAGGATCCCGCTCGGGATGAGCTGGAGGGCGAACGCCTCGCCGTCGACGACGATGCGGTGCCCGGCGTTGTGGCCGCCCTGGTAGCGCACCACGACGTCCATCTCCTTGGAGAGCAGGTCGGTGAGTTTGCCCTTGCCCTCGTCACCCCACTGGGTGCCGACCACAACGGTTGCTGGCACGGGTTCCTCCGCGGTTGCTGACAGCCAATCCTACGTTGCGCGGCACCTAGCGCAGGACGAGCGCGTCCTCTTCGACGTCGACGACGACCGTGTCGCCCTCGCCGTAGCGACCCTCGAGGAGCGCGAGCGCCAGCGGGTCCTCGACGGACCGCTGGATCACGCGGCGCAGGGGGCGGGCACCGAACGCCGGGTCGTAGCCCTTCGCCGCGATCCACATGGCCGCGTCGTCGGTGACCTCGAGGCCGAGGCGGCGCTCGGCGAGGCGGATCCGCAGCCGCCCGAGCGAGATGCCCACGATCGTGGCGAGATCCCGCTCGGTCAGCGACCGGAACCGGATGATCTCGTCGATGCGGTTGATGAACTCGGGACGGAAGAACGCACCCGGTTCCCCCTCGAGGTTCGAGGTCATGATGAGCACGACGTTGGTGAAGTCGACGGTGCGGCCCTGGCTGTCGGTCAGCCTGCCGTCCTCCAGGACCTGGAGCAGGAGGTTGAAGACGTCCGGGTGGGCCTTCTCGATCTCGTCGAGCAGCACGACCGCGTAGGGCCGGCGGCGCACGGCCTCGGTGAGCTGCCCGCCCTCCTCGTACCCGACGTAGCCGGGAGGCGCGCCGACGAGGCGCGACACGGCGAACTTCTCCATGTACTCGCTCATGTCGAGGCGGACCATCGCCTTGTCGTCGTCGAAGAGGAACTCCGCGAGCGCGCGGGCGAGCTCGGTCTTGCCGACGCCGGTCGGTCCGACGAAGAGGAACGACCCGATCGGCCGGTTCGGGTCGCTCAGCCCGGCGCGGGACCGCCGGATCGCATTGGCGACGGCGGTCACGGCCTCGTCCTGGCCCACGACCCTCGAGTGCAGGAGGTCCTCCATGCGCAGCAGCTTGTCGAGCTCGCCCTCGAGGAGCTTGGAGACCGGCACGCCGGTCCAGCGGCTCACGACCTCGGCCACGTCCTCGGCGTCGACCTCCTCCTTCAGGAACGCGTGGTCGCGCTGCAGGACGCCGAGGTCGGCGGTCGCCGTCTCGATCTCGCGCTCGAGGGTCGGCAGCTCGCCGTAGCGCAGCTGGGACGCGCGCTCGAGGTCGCCCTCGCGCTCGAGGCGCTCGGCGTCGACCCTGCGCTCCTCGAGCGCGGACTTCGCGTCGCGGATCCTCGTGATCGCGGCCTTCTCCGCCTGCCAGGCGGCCGCCATCGAGTCGGCCTTCTCCTTCAGCTCGCTGAGCTCTGCCTCGAGTCGCTCGAGGCGCTCCTTGGACGCGTCGTCGGTCTCCTTGGCGAGCGCCATCTTCTCGATCTCGAGCTGGCGCATCCTGCGCGTGACGACGTCGAGCTCGGTGGGCATGGAGTCGATCTCGATGCGCAGCTTGCTCGCGGCCTCGTCGATGAGGTCGATCGCCTTGTCGGGGAGGAACCGGTTCGTCACGTAGCGGTGCGACAGCGTCGCGGCCGCGACGAGGGCGGAGTCCTGGATCCGCACGCCGTGGTGGACCTCGTAGCGCTCCTTCAGCCCGCGCAGGATGGCGACGGTGTCGTCCACCGATGGCTCGCCCACGAACACCTGGGCGAACCGGCGCTCGAGCGCGGCGTCCTTCTCGATGTACGTGCGGTACTCGTCGAGCGTCGTCGCGCCGATGAGGCGCAGCTCCCCGCGCGCGAGCAGCGGCTTGATCATGTTGCCGGCGTCCATCGCGCCCTCGGCGGCGCCCGCGCCAACGATCGTGTGCAGCTCGTCGACGAAGCTGATCACGTCGCCCTTCGCGTCCTGGATCTCCTTCAGCACCGCCTTCAGACGCTCCTCGAACTCCCCGCGGTACTTCGCACCCGCCACCATCGCGGCGAGGTCGAGTGCGATGAGCCTCCTGCCGCGCAGCGACTCGGGGACGTCGCCCTCGACGATCCGCTGCGCGAGCCCCTCGACGATGGCGGTCTTGCCGACGCCCGGCTCGCCGATCAGCACGGGGTTGTTCTTCGTGCGCCTCGAGAGCACCTGGATGACGCGGCGCACCTCCTCGTCGCGGCCGATGACCGGGTCGAGGCGGCCCTCCCGCGCGAGCGCGGTCAGATCGCGGCCGTACTTCTCGAGCGACTGGAACGTCCCCTCGGGATCCTCCGAGGTGATCCGCGCGCTCCCCCGCACGTTTCGCAGCGCCTCCATCAGGACCGTGGAGGTCGTGCCCATCTGGCTCGCGAAGGCGAGCAGCAGGTGGTCGACCGACAGGAAGTCGTCGCCCATGTCGGCTCGGATCGCGTCGGCGGCCTCGAGGCCGCCGCGCGCCTCGCGCGACAGCTCAGGCTGTGAGCCGCCGACCGTGCGGGGGAGCCTGCCGAGCGACGCGCTCAGCTGGGCCGTGACGTCGGTGACGTCGACGCCCGCCTGGGCGAGGAGCGGCCGCGCGATCCCCTCGGGCTGGGCGAGGACGGCGGCGAGCAGGTGGTCGGGCGTGACCTCGGCGTGGCCTGCGGCGGTCGCCTGGGCCAGCGCGGCGCTGAAGGCCTCCCTCGTCCTCGTCGTCCACCGCTGCGGATCAAGCGCCACGCGACGTCCTCGATGCGCGCCACACGACGGTCTCCTGGCGCAGCGGGACGAGGTCCCGCCGGTAGGTGCGGTGCGTGGCCTCGACCTTGCTCGCGGACTCCTCGGCCATGGTCGCGAGCCGCTGGCGCAGGGCTTCGACCTGGCTCTCGAGCTCGAGGACGCGGCGGACCCCCTCGAGGTTGCAGCCCTCCCTCGTGAGCTCCTGGATCCGGCGCAGCTGGGCGATGTCGCGCTCGGAGAACCGGCGGGACCCGCCCTGCGTGCGGCTCGGGTCGAGAAGGCCGCTGCGCTCGTAGTTGCGCAGCGTCTGGGGGTGCATGCCGACGATCTCGGCGGCGACCGAGATCACGTACACCGCGCGATCGTCGTCCGTCCGGCGACGGGGCGCGGCCGTCACGGCGCGTCCTCTGCGACCGGCTCGAACGCAGCGGCGAGCGACTCGACCGCCGCACGCTGCTCGTCGGTGAGCGCCGTCGGCACCTCGACGTCCACGGTGACGAGCAGATCGCCCGCGGGCGTCGACTTCTGTGCCGGCACGCCTCGGCCGCGCACGCGCAGGGTGCGCCCGGACTGCGTGCCGGGGGGCACGCGCAGGGTCACGGTCCCATCGAGCGTCTCGACGGTGACGTCGGTGCCGAGGGCCGCCTGCGAGAAGGTGACCGGCACGTGGCAGGTGAGATTGCGGCCCTTGCGGCCGAACCGGGCATCGCGCGAAACGTGGACGACCACGTAGAGGTCGCCGGGGGGGGCCCCATTCTGTCCCGGACCGCCCTTCGCCTTGATGCGGATGCGCTGGCCGCCCTCGACGCCCGGCGGGATCCGCACCTTGACCGAGCGGCTCGAGGCCTCGCGGCCCGAGCCGTGGCAGTCGGGGCACGGCGTGTCGATCCGCATGCCGCGGCTCTGGCACGCCGGGCACACCGTCGAGAGGGAGAACATGCCCTTGTCATCGTCGAGGAAGCCCCGGCCGCCGCAGCGGTCGCACGTCACCGGTGTGGTCCCCGGCGCCGCGCCCGTTCCACCGCACGTCTTGCAGGGCTTGTCCGTCGGCAGGTGCACCGTGGTCGTGACCCCGCGCACCGCGTCCTCGAAGCTCAGGTGGAGCGCGGCCTCGATGTCGTTGCCACGCTTGGGTGCGCGTCGCCGGCTCCCGAAGAGCCCGCCGAAGATGTCGCCGAGGTCCCCCATGTCGCCCATGGTGAAGGTCTGGCCGCCCGGTGCGCGGAACCCGCCGCCCTGGGTGAAGGCCCCGCCCATCGGGCCGAGGCGGCGCATGTCGTCGTACTCCCGGCGCTTCTCGGAGTCCCCGAGCACGTCGTAGGCCGACGAGATCTCCTTGAACTTCTCCTCGGAGCCCTTGTTCGTGTCCGGATGGTTGGCCTTGGCCAGCTTGCGGTACGCGCGCGTGATCTCCTTGTCGGACGCCGACTTGTCGACGCCGAGGACCTTGTAGAAGTCGGTCTCGAGCCAGGCGCGCTCCGCCATCAGCCCCGCACCTTGACCATCGCGGGGCGCAGCACCTGGCCCCGCCACCGGTACCCGACGCGCAGGACCTCGTCGACCAGCGGTCCGTCCTCCGCGTCGACGTGCGCGACGGCGTCATGGACCTGCGGGTCGAAGCCGTCGCCCGCCGTGCCGACGCGCTCGAGGCCGCCCTTCGCCAGGGTGTCGAGCAGCATGGCCCGCGCCTGGATCAGTGCCTTTCCCTCGGTCGTCAGCATCTCGTGCGCCCCGTCCTCAGCAAGGAGGTGGTCCTCGGCGAGGTCGAGCGTGTCGAGCACGGGGAACAGCTGCTCGACGAGCATGGCCGCCCCCCGCGCCGACAACTCCTCGAACTGCCGGGCGGTGCGCTTCTTGTAGTTCTCGAAGTCGGCCTGGAGGTGTCGAAGCGCGTCGAGATACTCGTCGCGCTCGCGCTCCGCGTCGCTGCGGACGTCCTCCGCCGGCGCCGAGGTGGCCTCCTCGTCGCCGGCTTCGGGGTCCTGCACCACCAGGTCGACCGCGGGCTCCTCGCCCTCGATGTCCAGCGGCCCGCTCACTGCTCGTCCACGATCTCCGCGTCGACGATCTCGTCCTCGCCCGCTCCCGTGTCCTCCGGGCCGGCCGACTGGGACTGCGCGTCCGCCTGCGCGGCCTGCTCGTAGAGCTTCTGCGAGAAGGACTGGCTGGCCGTCAGGAGCCGCTCGGTCGCCGACTTGATGGTCTCGATGTCCGATCCCTTCAGGGCCTCGGTGACACCGGCGACCGCCGACTCCACGTCAGCGCGCTCGGCGGCGTCGATCTTCTCGCCCTGGTCCTTCAGCAGCTTCTCGGTCTGGTAGACGAGCTGGTCCGCGTTGTTGCGGATCTCTGCCTCCTCCTTGCGGCGGCGGTCGTCCTCGGCGTGCGCCTCGGCGTCCTTGACCATCCGCTCGATGTCCTCCTTCGCCAGCGAGGACTGCCCGGTGATCGTCATCGACTGGGTCTTGCCCGTCGCCTTGTCCTGCGCGGACACGTGGGTGATGCCGTTCGCGTCGATGTCGAAGGCGACCTCGATCTGCGGCACGCCACGCGGCGCCGGCGGGATGTCGACCAGCTGGAACTTGCCCAGCGTCTTGTTGTACATCGCCATCTCGCGCTCGCCCTGCAGCACGTGGATCTCGACCGACGGCTGGTTGTCGTCAGCGGTGGTGAAGATCTCCGACTTCTTGGTCGGGATCGTGGTGTTGCGCTCGATCAGGCGGTGCATGACGCCGCCCTTCGTCTCGATCCCGAGGGACAGGGGCGTGACGTCGAGCAGGAGGATGTCCTTGACCTCGCCCTTCAGCACGCCCGCCTGGACGGCCGCACCCACGGCGACGACCTCGTCGGGGTTGACGCCCTTGTGGGGCTCCTTGCCCGTGAGGGACTTGACGAGATCCTGGACCGCGGGGATGCGCGTCGAGCCGCCGACGAGGATCACGTTGTTGATCTCGCCGACCGTCAGCCCGGCATCCTTCACGGCCTGGTCGAACGGCCCCTTGCACCGGTCGACGAGCTCGCTCGTGAGCTCGTTGAACTTCGCCCTGGTGAGCTTCAGGTCGAGATGCTTCGGCCCGTCAGCGGTTGCCGTGATGAACGGCAGGTTGATCTGGGTCTCCTGGACCGTCGACAGCTCGATCTTCGCCTTCTCGGCGGCCTCCTGGAGCCGCTGCAGGGCCATCTTGTCCGCCGACAGGTCCACGCCCTCGGTGTCCTTGAACGTCTTCACCAGCCATTCGATGACCTTCTCGTCCCAGTCATCGCCACCGAGGCGCGGGTCGCCGTGCGTGGACTTGACCTCGAACACGCCCTCTGCGATCTCCAGCACCGAGACGTCGAAGGTCCCGCCGCCGAGGTCGAAGACGAGCACCGTCTGCTCGGTGCCTTCCTTGTCGAGGCCGTAGGCGAGCGCAGCCGCGGTCGGCTCGTTGACGATGCGCAGGACCTCGAGGCCCGCAATCTGTCCAGCTTCCTTGGTGGCGGTGCGCTGGGCGTCGTCGAAGTACGCCGGCACGGTGATCACGGCCTGGGTGACCGAGTCACCGAGGTACGACTCCGCGTCGCGCTTCAGCTTGCCGAGGATGCGTGCCGAGATCTCCTGCGGTGTGTACTTCTGGCCGTCGATGTCGACCGTCCAGCTCGTGCCCATCTGACGCTTCACGGACCGGATGGTGCGGTCCGGGTTGGTGATCGCCTGACGCTTGGCGACCTCGCCCACGAGGACCTCTCCGGTCTTGGAGAAACCGACGACCGACGGGGTCGTGCGCGCACCCTCCGCATTGGGGATGACGACGGGCTCGCCCGCCTCAAGGACACTCACCACGGAGTTCGTGGTGCCGAGGTCGATTCCTACTGCCTTAGCCATGTCAATGTCTCCTGTTTTCCGTTCGTGAACTCGATCAGGCCGGCCCTTCCGGCACGGCCACCGGGCCGTTGCAGACACTCTAGCAAACCTATGCCCTGATGTGTCAACTTTTCTAAACCACATGGCTGAAGTTCCATGGGCCTGCGGCGAACCGGTGCATCACCGCAGTTCAGCGCCCCTGTGCCGGGGTGGCATCCGACCGAAGCCACGCTCGGAAAGCGACCGCGGGGCGGTCCGGGGGCTTCGACGAGCTCTCGGAGCCACATCGATCCGTGCGTCGATACGGCTCCCCCGGCCGGATGGGTCCTGGGCGGTAGCAACATGACCCCGGTCACTCGGGCTCACCCGGGTGCGCGTGGCGTCAGGTGGATACGGTGCGGGGAAACGAGCCGGAGGTGTCGAGTGACGCGTGGGCTGGTCGCAGCGGGCTGCATCGTGTCGGGGCTCGTCTTCGCGGCGTGCGGTTCGGGATCCCCCTCGAGCACGCCGCCGGCAAGCTCGACGTCCACCTCGACAACGAGCACGACAGTCGTTGCCGAGACAGTCCAGAACCTCGTCGTCACAGCCGCGGTGCGCCAGTCGCTCCTCGCGGCCGGTGCAGCGCACCAGCAGCTCGCCGTATCCGACTACACCGGTCTCGCCGCCGGGGTGACCTACTACGCCTACGACGCCGCGACCGTGACCTACTGGGCGGGAGCAGCGCTCGACCCGTCCCCCTCGTCACTCCAGGCGCAGGTCTCGAACCAGGATGACGGGTCCTACCTCCTCTTCTGGAAGCCGGCGGGCGGCAGCTGGCGGGTCTACGACGACGGACTCGGCGGCATCGGCACGACGCCATGCCCGATCGCGATCCCCGCGGGCGTGCGTGCCGCATGGCAGTGGTCCGCCGACGCGTGCAGGCCTCCGGGGATCTGACGACCCGTGTCGGGGCGCGGTCCTGGAGACCAGGGGGACTGGGCTTCCAGGACCAACCCCGCTCGGCGAGAAACAGCCACGACCGGGGGACTGGCACCAGTGTGACAAACGGTCCTAAGAGCAGCCACTGAACGCACTGAGCGCCTGCTGTGTTTCGCATGAACCGCTCGTGACGCCGAGGCAACACGAATCGAACACGCGCCCGGACTATCGCCAGTCGTCGATGAGGAACGTGTCGCGGGTGTTGTATGCGGGCTCGTTGGGCCGTTGCATGGCGATGCCCTGCATCGACGTGCGGTACCCCTGCTCGGTCAGGACCCTCCATGCGCGCTCGCGGCCGGCATTCACACCGGCGACGACCATCGTCCGCTCGCGCTCCGCCGCAAGGACGCCGCACGCGTCGAGGAGTCGCGCAAATCGCAGCTCCGCGTCAGGTCCGGAGCGCACGGCACCGACCTTCACGTAGCACGCGCCGCTCCCGGCCTCGGTCCCTGATCCGATGTGGCACACCGCGAAGCCAGCCAACCCCGACTCGTCCTCGAGCAGGATGGTGTCGCCGAGGCCCTGCGCGGCCACGGAGGTGACCTCGATGCTCACATCAAGGCCGGGATAGATCGCGTCGGTCAGCGCGTGAACCTCGGCGACCGCCTTCGTGAGCCCGCGCGAGCCCCGGTCCGAGATGGTCGACCACCCCTCGCGCTCGATCGGTGCCTCGACGGGCTTGGTCATGATGGACGTGATGAAGCGCGGCCAGAAGCCGAACTTCTGGTACAGCGCGATGTGCTTGGGGCTCTGGGAGAACGTGAAGAGGCCGACGTTCCCGGTCCCCCATCCGTCGAACAGGTCCATCGTCGAGCCGAGCAGCTGCTGGGCGATGCGCCGGTCCCAGAGCTCGGGATCGACCGTGAGCGGACCGAGGAACCCGACGCTCCCCCAGTTCGCGGCGAAGATGGAGCCGACGATGCGCCCGTCGACCTCCGCCGCGAAGGCGGCCGACGGATTGGCCCGCCACCTCGTGGAGACGAAGTCGACGTTCGCGAAGAGGTCCTGGGGCTCACGGGCGCCGAGGAACGTCCCGAATGCCATGCGGAAGACCCGGTCGGCCTCGACCAGGTCATCCTCCACCAGCGGCCGCACGACCGCCCTCTCACCGACTCGCATCAGCGCCTCCTTCGGACCTACGTGGGTCTAGCACTGCACCGGGCGGTGGCGCCGGGACGAGCCCTATCGTCTCGGGTACGCCAGACGGCGGAGACGGACAGCGGAAAGGTCGCGCATGGCTCCGAAGTGGACGGTTGCAGACATCCCGGACCTCGCGGGTCGCACGGCGCTCGTCACCGGCGCCAACTCGGGCCTCGGGTTCGAGATCGCCTCGATCCTCGCCGAGCACGGGGCGCGGGTCCTGCTCGCGTGCCGCAACCAGGAGAAGGCGGGCGACGCGGCGGCGAGGATCCGCTCAGCGGAACCGGCCGGCACGGTCGAGGTCCGCCCGCTCGACCTCGCGAGCCTCCAGTCCATCGACGCGCTCGGCGACCAGATCCGCAGCGAGGAGCCGACACTCGACCTGCTTGTCAACAACGCCGGGCTCATGGGCGTGGACGCGGGTCGGACCGAGGACGGGTTCGAGACGCAGTTCGGCGTGAACCACCTCGGGCACTTCGCCCTCACGATCGACCTGCTGCCCGTGCTGCTCGCGACGCCGGGTTCACGGGTCGTGACGATGTCCTCGTTCGGGCACCGCATGGGTCGGATGCACTTCGGCGACCTGATGTTCGATGCGAAGTACGACCGGTGGGGCGCGTACTTCCAGAGCAAGCTCGCGAACCTGCTGTTCACCGCGGAGCTCCAGCGGCGCCTGGGACCCGAGGCGAACACGCAGGCGTTCACAGCGCACCCCGGCAACGCCCGCACGGACCTCGGCTTCGAGGGCAGCGGTGCCTCGAATTGGGTGATGCGCACCGCCGCGCGGTACGCGCAGCAGTCGGCGAGGTCCGGCGCGATGCCCGCTGTACGCGCAGCGACGGACCCGACCGCGATCGGAGGCGAGTTCTACGGGCCCCGCTTCCTCTACGCGGGCGCCACGCCCGTGCGCGAGACCCCGAGCCGCAACGCGCGCAACGCCGGGGACGCCCGGCTCCTCTGGACGATGTCCGAGCAGCTCACCGGTCACTCGAGCGACGGCGTCCTGCCCGCCCCCTGATCCGGGCGGGTGCGCTGCCAGGCGTGCGGCCCGAATGGCCGTGGCACGTCGCATCGGTACGCTGGGTGCATGGCAACCCTCGTGCTCCTTCGCCACGGGCAGTCCGAGTGGAACGAGCGCAACCTCTTCACAGGCTGGCAGGACGTCGGGCTCACCGAGCTCGGAGAGCGCGAGGCCAGCAGCTCGGGGAAACTGCTCGCGTCCGAGCCCGGCCTCGACCTGCGTGTCGTGCACACCTCCGTGCTCACCCGCGCGATCCGCACCGCCGAGCTCGCGCTCGCCTCGGCCGATCGCAGCTGGCTCCCGGTGCGTCGCAGCTGGCGGCTGAACGAGCGCCACTACGGGGACCTCACCGGCCAGGACAAGAAGGAGGTCGCCGACCGGTTCGGCATGGAGCAGCTGAAGCTCTGGCGGCGCAGCTACGACGTGCCGCCGCCGGCGATGCCCGACGGGGATCCCCGCCGGAGCGACGCCGATCCCCGCTACCGCGATGTCCCTGCCGACGCCCTGCCGGCCACCGAGTGCCTCGCCGACGTGGTCGTCCGTGCGCTCCCGTATTACGACGACGCCATCGTCCCGGACCTGCTCGCGGAGTCCTCGCGCGGCGGGGCGGTGCTGGTCGTCGCCCACGGCAACTCGCTGCGCGCGCTGCGGATGCACCTCGAGGGACTGGGCGAGGACGAGATCACCGGCCTCGAGATCCCGACCGGCATCCCGTTCGTCCTCGAGATGGACGACCGCCTGCGCGTGACGTCATCGCGGTACCTGGGCGACGCGGAGGCTGCTGCGAAGGCTGCCGAGGCGGTCGCCCGCCAAGCCGGCTGACCGAGGCCAGCCGGCTCAGCGGTCAGATCGCGTCTGTGCCTCGCTCGCCCGTGCGGACCCGCGCCGCGGCGTCGACGGGGAGCACCCACACCTTGCCGTCGCCGATCTTGCCGGTGGCGGCCGACTCCACGATCGCGTCGACGATCTCGTCGGCCTGGAAGTCGTCCACCAGGATCTCGACGCGGAGCTTCGGGACGAAGTCCACCTCGTACTCCGCGCCCCGGTACACCTCGGTGTGGCCGCGCTGGCGCCCGAAGCCCTGGACCTCGGTGATCGTCATGCCGCTCACACCGAGCGACTTCAGTCGCTCCTTGACATCGTCAAGCTTGAATGGCTTCAGGACTGCGACGACGAGCTTCACAATGCCCCCTTGTGGGTAGGAGAGAGGTTGTTCGGACGGTTGGTTGCCATCATTGCCTCGCGAACGAGCCGACCCGCTCCGCGAAGGTCTCGCGGGGGAACGCCTCCTCGTCGTGGATCGCCAGGTCCCCGATCTCGAGCACGTCGTCGGGCTCGCGCAGGCCGCGCATGACCAGCTTGACCACCTGGAGGATGATGAAGGTCGCGAAGGCGGTCCAGCAGATGATCCACACCGCCGCGAGGAACTGCTCCCAGAGCTGGTGGAACGAGCCCGTGTAGAAGTAGCCCCCGACGGAGAACGCCCCCGTCCCGTTGAAGTGCTTGCCCGTCACCCCGTACTCGGTCATGCCCGGGTCCGCCAGCAGGCCGACGAGCAGCCCGCCGACCAGTCCCGCGATGCCGTGGGTGTAGACCACGCCGAGGGCGTCGTCGACCTTGGAGAAGGGCTTGACCTTGCTGAGGTAGTTCCAGGCGATCCAGACGATGGACGACGCGATGATGCCGACCAGGATCGCCCCGTAGCCGTTGACCCATCCGGCCGATGGCGTGATCGCCACCAGGCCGCAGATCATGCCGTTGATCGCGCCGAGGAACGTGGGCTTCTTCGCCTTGCTGAGCAGCATGTCCCAGCCGACCCAGGTGAGCAGCGCCGCCGCAGTCGCGACGTTCGTGTTCAGGACCGCGGATGCGGCGTCCACGCCCGCGTAGAACGGGTCACCGCCGTTGAAGCCGTTCCAGCCGAGCCACAGGATGCCGGCGCCGACCGCGACGAACATGAGGTTGTTGGGCACTCCGTGGTCCTTGTCGCGCTTCAGCCTCGGACCGATGACCCAGGCAGCGACGAATCCCGCGACACCGGCGGAGAGGTGGATGACGTACCCGCCCGAGTAGTCGACCGCGCCCTTCTGCGCGAAGAAGCCGCCGCCCCAGAGCAGCGCCGCGTTGATGCAGTAGACGAAGGTGATCCACAGCGGGATGATCAGCAGCCACGCCTTGAACTTGATGCGGCCGACCACGCTGCCGAGGAAGAGGAGCGGCGTGATCGCGGCGAAGACGACCTGGAAGTACGCGAACGTCGCTGTCGGGAAGTGGAACGGGATGAGCGTGTTGGCCCCTGACACGGCCTGGTTCTGCTCACCGAAGTGGCTCGTCATCGGCCAGAACTTCCCGACGAACCCGGACCAGAAGGAACCGGTCGGCCCGAAGTGGCTCTGGGGCCCGAACGCGAGGTTGTAGCCCCAGAGCACCCAGACGATCAGGGTGATCGAGAAGGCCGCGAAGGCCATGAACATCGTGTTCACCACCCATTTGCGCTGGAGAAGGCCCCCGTAGAGGACGGCGATCCCCGGAAGGCTCATGAGCCCCACGAGTGTCGCTGCCACCAGCTGCCAGGTGTTGTCCCCCGAATTCAGCCACGAGGGATAGGGAAGATATGTCGTCGCCAAGAAATGCACGCCATCTCCTTGTTCGTCAGGAAGGTCGAGGGCAGCGCTGACCTCGCGGAGATTCTGACGAAGGCGTGTTTCGGCCTCGTTAGCCCGGTGTTTCGGCTGTGTGAACTCCCCCGGCGTGCGGGGTGGCCGTGCCTAGCGACGCTTCGACGACCTGGGAGATGTCGAGGACCCGGACGTCGTCGCCGCGGCCCTCGGCCTTCACGGCATCGTCCAGCATGATCATGCAGAAGGGGCACGCCGTGGAGACGACGTCGGCGCCGGTCCCGAGGGCTTCGATGGTGCGGTTGCGGTTGATCCTCGTGCCGAGGTTCTCCTCCATCCACATGCGCGCGCCGCCCGCCCCGCAGCAGAACCCCTTTTCGCGGCAGCGGCCCATCTCGACCTGGGTGACCCCGGGGATCGCAGCGAGCACGCCGCGGGGCTCGTCGAAGACGCGGTTGTGGCGGCCCAGGTAGCACGGGTCGTGGTAGGTGACGGTCCCCGAGTAGGCGTTCCCGGGCTTCAGGCGTCCCGACTCGACGAGGTGCTCGAGCAACTGTGCGTGGTGGATGACCTCGAACTGGCCGCCGAGGGCGGGGTACTCGTTCTTGATGGTGTTGAAGCAGTGCGGGCAGGTGGCGACGATTTTCTTGGTGCCGACGGACTGGAGCGTCTCGATGTTCGCCTTCGCCATTTCCTGGAACAGGTACTCGTTTCCCATCCGGCGCGCCGGGTCCCCCGTGCAGGACTCCTTCGGCCCGAGGATCGCGAAGGTCACCCCGGCGCGGTGCAGCATCCTCGCGGTCGAGACGACCTGCTTGCGCCCCCGCTCGTCGAGCGAGCCCGCGCATCCGACCCAGTACAGGTACTCGACGTCCTCTGGGATCGTGTCGGCGACGACCGGCACCTCGAAGTCGAGCTCGGCCAGCCAGTCGGTCCGCTTGGAGGACCCGAGACCCCAGGGGTCGCCCTGGTTCTCCATGTTGCGCAGCAGGAGGCCGGCCTCACTCGGGAACCGCGACTCCATCAGCACCTCGTACCGGCGCATGTCGACGATGGCGTCGATGTGCTCGATGTCGACAGGGCACTGCTCCACGCACGCGCCGCAGGTGGTGCAGCTCCACAGCACATCGGGATCGATGACGGTGCCGACGAGCGTGTCGCCCTCGCCCTTCTCACCCTTGAGCAACTGCGCCGACGAGCTGAACATGTTGTCGCGCAGGTCCATGATGAGCAGCTTCGGGCTGAGCGGCTTGTCCGTGTTCCACGCGGGACATTGCGACTGGCAGCGCCCGCACTCCGTGCAGGTCGAGAAGTCGAGCATCTGCTTCCACGTGAAGTCACTGACGTGCCCGACCCCGAAGACCGTGTCCTCGGTGACGTTCTCCATGTCCATGTCGGGCGTCTTGTCGAGCCCGCCGAGCGCGCGCGGGCGCCGCGAGGCGGCGACATTGATCGGCGCCAGGAAGATGTGAAGGTGCTTGGAGTACGAGACGAAGACGAGGAACGAGGTGATGACCGCGATGTTGAGGAGCAGGAAGATCGTCTCGATCGCGCTGTTCGCCGTGTAGCCGAGCGGTGCGATCCAGCCCGCCACCGCGCGGCTCGCGAAGGTCCACCTCGAGTCGCCGAACGGGAAGTGGCCGGTGTTTATCTGGGCCGCCCGGTAGACGAGGAGCGTGACGATCACCGCGCAGATGTAGACGAGCACCAGCCATGCCGCCCCCGTGTGGGAGCCGTAGAAGCGGCTGTAACGCTGCTTGCGCGCCGGCGAGTTGCGGATCCGGATGACCGTGAAGACCGCGAGGCTGACGAGCACGGCGACTGCGAAGAAGTCCTCGAGGAAGCCGACCCACGCCTCGGTGCCGATGACAGGGATGTGGAAGCTGCGGTCGAACAGCGCGCCGTACGCCTCGATGATCGTGAGGAGCAGGACCGTGAAGCCCCACATGGTGAAGAAGTGCGCCAGGCCCGGCACCGTCCATTTCAAGAGCTTGCGTTGCCCGGCGACCTCGACGACCTCTGCTTCGGCGTGCCGGCCGAAGCCCTGCCAGCGCCCTGGCGCCGGTGCCCCCGTCGAGATCAGGCTCTTCAGCCACCAGAACCGGCGGCCTGCGATCGCGAAGCACACCACGGTCACGAGGAGGCCGATCACGATCCTCGTCGCCATCATCGCGGTGCCCTCTTCTCTGCGGGTGACTGCATGTGGTTCAGTTTGCCGTGTTGCGGCGGAAGTTCTCGGCGTACCGGCTGGGCGTCGGCCCGCGCTGCCCGAGGTACTTCGAGTTCAGGCCGCTCGAGCCGTACGGGCGATCGGCCGGCGTCGTCATCTGGAAGAAGCTGATCTGCCCGATCTTCATCCCCGGATACAGGGTGATCGGGAGGTTCGCGACGTTGGAGAGCTCCAAAGTCAGGTGCCCGTCCCACCCGGCGTCGACGAAACCCGCGGTCGAGTGGATGAGGAGGCCCAGCCTCCCGAGTGAGCTCTTTCCCTCAAGCCGTGCGACGAGGTCGCTGGGGACCTTGACCCGCTCGACCGTGGCACCGAGCATGAACTCGCCGGGATGCAGGATCAGCGGACCCTCCGGCCCGACATCGACGAGCTCGGTCAGGTCCTCCTGGTCCTCGCGGACGTCGATCACACGCGACGTGTGGTTGCGGAAGAGCCGGAAGTACTGGTCAACATGGAGATCCACTGAGGAAGGCTGGATGCACTCCTCACCGAGCGGATCGATGACGATCCGACCGGCCTCAATGGCTTCACGGATGGACCGGTCAGAGAGAACCATGGCGCGTGAAGGCTAGTCTTTGGAAGCTCTGCGGGCGTAGTTCAGCGGCAGAACATCAGCTTCCCAAGCTGAGAACGCGGGTTCGATTCCCGTCGCCCGCTCCACATGGGCTGCATCCCGATGAGTGGACCAGCCTCATGGCAGTTCGGCTGTTTGGTTGTGTGAGTGCAGAAGTTCGAACTCGTCCGGCGTGCCAGACCCTCACGCAGCTGCCTGCGATCCTCCACAATGCGTGACTCAGACAGATCGATTCGAGTGCCCTTGGCCCTCCTACCAAGTTGGCCACGCAGGATTGGAGTCTCGTTGCCTGTTTTCTCAGGAGGTGGGGGACTCCGCACTTTGCGTCGCAGCGCACCGTGCGCCCAGATCGCCCACGCGTGTCTGCTGGGCTGCGTCTTCCCCGGACTCCGTCGCCTGCGGCGACTGGGAATCCGCACGGCAACACGATCTCGGGCAACGATGGCGTGCCGGTGGTCGAACTCCAACGCACGCGACGCTGTCGGAGGAGCCTCGACTCAGCCATCCTCTCCGTCGACGAAGAACATCTCGAGCTTGCCCTTGCCCTTCGCCTCCACCAGACCGCGGGGGGTGCAGCGGAAACTGGGCGGCAGCAACGCGCGGGTCGCCGCCGAGACGTTGACCCGCCCCGGCTCGCCCGAGGACTCCATGCGCGACGCGACATTGACGGTGTCACCCCAGACGTCATAGAGGAACCGCCGCTCGCCGATGACCCCGGCGACGAGCGATCCGGTGTGGACCCCGACGCGGATCTCGAACGGCGGCCGGCCGTCCACCTCGTCACCATCGCGGACATACGCGACCATGTCGAGCGCGGCGCGCACGACGTCGACCACGTGGGTGTCGGTGCGGATGGGCAGGCCGCCGACCGCCATGTACGAGTCGCCGATGGTCTTGAGCTTCTCCACGCCGCGCCGATCGCAGATCCGGTCGAACGCCGTGAACACCCGGGCCAGCACCGCGACCAGCTCCTCGGCCGACAGCGTTGCCGACAGCTCCGTGAACCCCTTGCAGTCGGTGAACAGCACCGTCGCCGACGGCACGGCGACCGGCCTCGCCCGACCGGTCCGCTTCAGCTCTGCCGCGATCGCCTCCGGCAGCACGTTGTCCAGGATCGAGTCTGCGCGGTCCCGCTGGACCTCGGCCTCCTGGCGGGCGTCGAGCAGCTGGGAGGTGCGGTGGCGGACCTGGTCCTCCAGCCGCTCGTAGAGCTCGGCGTTGCGCAGCGAGATCGCGGTCTGGGCGGCGAGGGCCCGCAGGACCTCGAGCCGGGCCTGCGGGAAGGCGTGCGGGGTGAGCCCGTTCTCGAGGTAGAGAACAGCGAGCAGGCGCTGTTGGAGCACGACCGGCACGACCGCGACCGAGCGCACCTCGGTCGCGACGACGTGGGGATCGGAGCGGTACTGGATCGACGTCGTCGCGTCGTCGATCACGACGTCGTCGAGCGACCGGGCTGCGTAGGCGACCGCGCCGACCAGCAGGGGGAAGGCCTCGACCGGCGAGTCGACCCGCTCGACGACGAGGTCGGCCGACGCGACGGCCCGGACCCGCAGCGCGTCGGCGTCGTCGACCACGGCCAACAGGCCGCGGCTGGCCCCGCCGACCTCGATGGAGAGCCGGACGAGCGCCGCGACGACGCCATCGACCTCGACCTCACCGGAGATCGCGCTCGCCGCGCCGAACAGTGCGACGGTGTCGAGGTCGGTGGTGTGCTCGACCGTCCCGCCCCTGCTGGTGGCGCCCGCGTCCTGGGCCGTGGTCGCCCCCTGCAGCACCGCGGTGAACTCGGCGTCGAGCGCGTCGACCTTGGCCACCGCCCCCCACGACTCGTAGTGGTGCCGGGCCTCGAGCAGGTACCCCCGGCCGATGGCCGGGTGCCCGAGGCCCAGGTGGTAGCGGCCGGCCAGCTCGTTGGCCAGGGCGAGATCGGCCCACCAGCCGTGGTCGCGTGCCGCCCCGATGGCCTCCTCGTAGCGGTGGATGGCCGTCGCCTCGTCGCCCTTGGCCCGGGCCACCTCGGCGTCGACCAGCGCGACGCGGTGGCGCACGTTGTGCGGGGCGTGGGTCTCCCACTTGGCGAGCGAGCGCCGGGCCTTCCCCGCACGGCCGAGCGCGGCGCGGGCGTGGGATCCGGAGCCCGCCGCGACCGCGGCGTTCACCAGCCCGGCCAGGTAGGCCTGGAAGATCGAATACACCGTCGAGGCCGCCGCGCCCTTGTGCTCGTCGGCCTCGGCCAGCAGCCCGGCTGCCCGCCCGGGATCGCCGAACAGGTAGGCCAGGTGGGCGCCGTAGAGGCAGCGGAGCAGCAGGTTGGTCTGGTCGTTCGCAGCCGTGTGGACGTCGAGCATGGCCGACTCGTCGTAGGCGGCTCCCCGCAGGCGCGTCGGATCAGGTGCGTCGCCCAGCAGGCACCGGGCCAGCTGCTCGTTCATGAGGATGGTCTGGAGGGTGGTGTCGTTCTGGAGGTGGCGGATCGCCTCGGCGAAGTCAGTCGCGGCCTGGGCGACGTCGGCGAGCGGGTCGCCGACGTAGAGGGCCATCGTCGTCGACATGAACGCGCCGAATGCGGCATACGTCAGGTCGCCACCGTCCCAGCAGGCCCGATAGTTGTCCCGCAGGTCGTCGCGACTCAGGCGCCAGTGCTCCTTCCACAGCCGCAGGTGGGCGTTGTAGAGGTGGGTCGCCCGATGGCGCATGCGAGCCACGTCGGACCGCTCGTTGAGATGCATCGCCAGCTGGCCGGCCTCGACCCCCTTGTCGATCTGGCCCAGCGAGCACAGCACGAGCCCCCAGACCGAGAAGCCGAACGGCGACTCCGCGGCGACGCCGGACCGCAGCGTCGTGCGGACCATGCTGAAGGCGAGCAGCGGCAGCAGGTTCGGCCGGGCGTAGTAGGCGGACTCGGAGATCCGCATCTGCAGGCGCAACGATGCCAGCACCACCGGGTCGGTCGAGTTCGGGAGCAACCGCAGCTCATCGGGGGAGACCTTGCGCAGTGCCAGCTTCGTCTGCACCAGGCCCTGCAGGATGTCGCGCTGGGACGGGTCCGCCGGCAGCTTGACCCCGACGAGGCGAAGCGCCTCGACCGCGCGCTCGATCGCCGGGACGAGGTCGTTTCGGGCGTTCAGCGCCTGGACGACGATGTCGTGGGCGCGCAGGACGGACTCCAGGTCGCCGCAGTGGTCGATGACCTCGGCAGTCCAGTGGTCGATCCGATCCTGGGCGTCGACGAGGTAGGCCGCCTCGGCACCCCCGAGCGCGACCTCACGGGCGAGCCCGTGGTCGGCGACCCACGGTTCGGTCCCGAGGAGCCCCCACGCGCCATCGAAGTAGCGCAGCGCCGGGTCGAACGCTGCAGCGCCCGACGCCCGCTCGCCAGCCGTCGCGGCCAGTCGGGCGAAGGCCGGCCGCTCGTCGGCGTGGAGCAGGTCGGCGGCGGCCAGGGCGTGCTCGACCAGGTCGAACAACTCGGCTCCGGACGCGTCTCGGCTGCGGAGCCGACGGGCGATGGCGAGGTGGAGCCGGGTCACGTCAGCCTCGCTCAGCAGCTCGCGCGCCGCCTGCTGGACCCGGTCGTGGGCGAAGCGGTATGTCGGCGCGATCGATGCGTCGAGGTCGTCGGCGACCAGCCCCTCGACCACGAGCGACCCGTCGACCCGGCTCACGAGGTCGCCCAGCAGCGCCGGCTCGATCAACTGCGCCGCCTCGGACAGCGTCCACCCTGCGACCTCGGCCACCTCGCGCAGGCCGAACCGCTCGCCGAGGAGCGCCCCGATGCCGAGGGCACGCTGGGTGCCCGGGTCGAGGCCGACGAGCACCCCGGTCAGCAGGTCGACAACGTTGTCGGTCAGCGCGACCGCGTCGAGGGCGTCGAGGCTCCAGCCCCACCGGTGCGTGGCTCGGTCCCGGGCGATCACGCCGGACGCACCGAGTGAGCCGAGCAGCCGCACCAGGAAGAACGGGTTGCCGCCCGACTTGGCGGCCAACCGGTCTGCCAGGTCGGCGACCTCGTCCGGCTCGCGCTGGAGCGTGTCGGCAACGAGCTGGCGGACGTCGCTCGGTGCGAGCGGCCCGAGCGAGATGGTGCGGACGGTCCCACCCTCGGCCGCGAGGTCGTCGACGAGGGTGAGCAGGGGGTGGCCGGAGTCGACATCGTTCGAGCGATAGGCGCCGACGAGCAGCGTGCCGGTCGCGGCAGGGTCGGTGACGAGGGCCTGCAGCAGGTGCATGGACGGCAGGTCGGCCCACTGCAGGTCATCGAGGAAGACGACCAGGGGGTGCCACGCCGCCATCGCCCGCAGCAGTCGGCGCAGCAGGAACGCGAACCGCGCCTCGGCCTCGGCCGGCGGAAGCGCAGCAGCGGGCGGCTGGTCCCCGACGAGCATCGCGGCCTCGGGCACGACCTCGACGAGCAGCGGGAGCTGCTCGCCCGCCGCGTCGACGAGGAGGTCGCGCCACCGGGCGACCTCCGCGTCGGGCTCGCCCAGCACCGAGCGCAGCAGGCGGCCGAGCGCGGCCAGGATCGCCGCGTACGGCGTGCCGCGCTGGAACTGGTCGTGCTTGCCCTCGACGTAGAACGCCCGGGTCTCGAGCATCGCCGGCCGCAGCTCGTTGACGAGCCGGGTCTTGCCGATGCCCGCCCAACCACCGACCAGCAGCAGCTCGCAGCGCCCCGAGCGGACCCGTTCGAAGGCCTGGAGCAGCTCGTCCAGCTCCCGGTCCCGGCCGTAGAGGTGCTCGGGGACGAGGAGGCGCGACGGACCGTCGTCGGTCCCGAGGTCGAACGACGACCCGTCGCCGCCGGCGAACCGCTCGGCGCATCGCAGGAGGTCGGCCGCGAGGCCGTCCGCGCTCTGGTAGCGGTCGTCCGCCCCCTTCATCAGCAGCCGGTCGATGATGTCGGCCAGGGCCGCGGGGACTTCGGGCCGAACTGCGTCGACGCGATCGGGCTGGCGGGCGATGTGGGCGTGGATCACGTCCAGGGGGTCGTCCGCCGTGAACGGCGGGCGGCCGCACAGCAGGTGGTAGAGGGTGGCACCCAGCGCGTAGAGGTCGCTTCGAGAGTCGACCGAGCGGTTCATCCGGCCCGACTGCTCGGGGGCCAGGTAGGCCAGCGTGCCGAGCAGGGCGTCGGACGAGGCTTCGGCCACTTCGTGGCGCTGGAGCCGGCTCGCGATGCCGAAGTCGATCAGCTCGACCGCGCCGGTCGAGCGGTTCCAGACCAGGTTGGCCGGGCAGACGTCCTTGTGGATCACGCCGAGGTCGTGGATACGGGCAAGGGTCTCGGCCACCTGCCGGGCGATGGCCAGCACGTCGGCGACCTCGAGCGGCCCGTCGGCCACGACCTGATCGAGGGAGGTCGCGCCGACGTCGACCAGCACCAGCGTCGGCTCGTCGCCGTCGTCCAGCTCCAGGCAGTCGACCGAGCCCGGTCCCGCGGCGAGCCGGGTCAGCTGGTACTCGGCCTGGAACCTGGCTTGGGCCTCGGGACTCGGCCGCGGACCGCGCAGGACCTTGAGGATGACCCGGCGGCTGTCCGATGACCGTCGGGCCCGGTAGACGACCGACTGACGGCCGTCGCTCAACCGGACCTGGTCATCGAAGCCGGTCGGCGCCATCGGTCAGATGTGAATCGAGTTGGTCAGGTTGCTCGGCAGCAACGTGGTGAACGGCACGTAGCGGCGCAGGTTGTGGTCGGTGATCTCGCGCTCGACGACAGCCAGGTCGGCGTGGAACGCGTCGACCAGCGGCCGCACCGCGGGGTCGGTCAGGTAGCAGCCGTAGTCGCCCAGGTGGTTCATCCGCGTGTTCGAGACGTTCCAGGTGTCCGCGATGGCGGCGTCGACCCCCTCGAGCGGGGCGAACAGGAACAGCCAGTCGTCGGGGCCGTAGTCGACGTCGGGGTCCGGCGGCGGTGCGTAGGTGGCGGTCGGGTTGCACAGGACGAACCCCATGTCGTCGTAGACGCGGTAGTTGATCACCGCGTGGTACGGCGAGATCCGCCAGATCGCGTTCGTGAAGAACGCGGCCAGCTCGGCCCGGCTCCGCGGCCGGGGGATCGTCGGCATCTCGACCGCATTGGGGCCGTCGACCGCCTGGAGCTCGGCGAACCAGTCGATGAGCTCGGGGTCCTGGTCGACCGCGTCGTCGCTCGGGTAGTAGTGCTCGACGTAGCCGGTGGCGAACCGCCGGATCGCGAGTGTCACCCGCTCGGAGTCGTCCCGGAACGGGTAGTCCGGCAGGACGTCGTGGCTGGCGACGCCGCGCCGCGCGAACTCCCGCTCGGTCGACCGTTCGGTCCAGTCGAACATCGACCACCCCTTCTTCGAGAGCTGCGCGGTGCCGCGGACCGACACGCTCTGCAGCGTCGGGGTCAGCCCGCCCGGCTCGAACAGGTCCTTCGTCGCGAGGTTCACCCCGACGGTGCGCTCGATGTGCGGCTCGAGCAGGACCATCATCGGGTGGTTCGGTGCGAGGTTGCGCCGGGCGCTGATCGCGAGCGCGCCGGCCAGCATGTGGCACAGGGTGCCGTGCTCGACCACCCCGTGGTAGTTGCTCTCCGACGCCAGGTACTGGTAGCGCGCCAATCGCCAGTGCTCGCCGTCGGCTGGGGTGAAGTACGGGGTCGTCGCCGGATCCTGCCCGCACTGGATGGCGACGGGCCACAGCTGGGACCGGTCGGGCTCGAGCGCGAACACCGCGACCGCGGGCGGCATCCACTTGCGCCAACCGTAGGAGACGCCCGTCTCGATCCCCTCCAGGATCCCGAGGTCGATGACGAAGAGCCGGCCATCGCGGTCGGCCGCGTCCAGGGTGTCGTCGGGCCGGGCCTCGGCGTAGCGCTCGGGGGTGAGGGGCAGCTTCGCCTGCAGCGACGCGAGCTCGCCGGGGGGGACCCACTCGAGGAGGATCGGGTTCTGACCGGCGAGGCGCAGCCAGGCGAAGAACGCGTCCTCGTCCCAGTGGGCGTACGAGTCGGGCTTCGGCAGCGTCGCCAGCGTCTGCAGCAGCTGCTCCTTCGTCAGCGGCTGGCGCTCGGACCATGGCCGCGGCGTGCCGTCCGGGTGCTCGGGGTGCCAGATGCGGTCGGTCACCTTCTGGTTGAGCCGGCCTGCAGCGCGCGCGACCCGGTTCGAGAGCCGCTCGGGCGCGCCATCGTGACTGATGAGATGGGCGACCGCCTTCGCGTTGGCCTTGGTCTGTCGGGCGTGCTTCGCGATCAGCATCGTCTCGCGCAGGCCGAGGCCGGCGATGATGTCGAGCGTCGTTCCCCAGCTGAACGTCGGGTACGTGCGGTGGCAGAGTCGGTACTCGAGGTCGCGCAGCACCGAGTCGGCGTCGGCGAACACGAGGCCGTGGTAGCTCTTGTCGAGCTGCCAGATCTCGCGCCGTGCGGCGCGCTCGACCGCCCGCTGCTCGGGGTTCGGATCGTCCTTCGGGAGGGTGGGTGTGGCCATGGCTCCTCAGATGAACACGCTCTGACCCGTCTTCGAGGGTCGCAGGTAGGGATAGGGCATGAACCTCGTGGCGTCTCGACCCGTGATCAGCTTGTCGACCACCTTGAGGCGACGCTTGAACTGGCGGTTGAGGGGAAGCACCCGGTCGTCGATGAACCAGCCACGCGGGTAGTACCCGAGGGTGCTGGTCTGGACGGACGACAGCTCGTACATGAGGTTGAGCTGGACGAGGGCGAGCGAGGTCGGTGGCAGCATCTCGAGCCAGCTGAGGGCCACGTCGGGGGTCTGCGGCGTCGGTGCCTCGGCGTAGAGCGCGCCTGTCAGGTTGGGTGCGTAGCCGACGAACGGGAACTGGGCGTAGTTGAGCGCGCTGTGACCGGCGGTCGCCGCCCAGACCAGCGTGCTGACGAACGTGACGAGCTGCTCCCTCGTCGCGACCGGGTCGACCCCGCGGATGGCCCCTTGCGCCGGGTCTCCGAATGCATGGACGAACGCCGCGAGCTCGGGGTCCGACGAAACGGCCTCATCGCTCGGGTAGTAGAGGGCGCAGTACGAGGCGACCCAGGACCGAATCGCGGCATGGACCTCGAGCGCGTCGTCGCGCCAGGGATACTCCGAGAGGCCGTCGACCGAGTCGACCGATCGAGCGGCCACGTCCCGGTCGGGGGTGAGGTCCCTGAACTGCAGGGTGCGCATGCCGCGGGTCAGGACCTGGAGGCTGCCGGCCAGCGTCGACGCGAACAGCTGCTCGACCTGGCCGCCCGGCGCAATCAGGTTCTTCGTCGCGAAGTCGTTGATCGGCAGGGTGAATGCGAAGTGGGGCTCGAGCAGGATCCGGAGCGGGTGGCTGGGGGCCATCGACCGGCGGCACGTGAGGATCGCGGCCTCCATGATCAGGTGAGCCCGTCCCAGGTGGTACTTGAGCTCCTGGACAACGCCGTCGGCGCACTGGACCGCGAACTTCGCCATCTTCCATCGGTTCCCGTCGGCCGGCGTCCAGACGTGGCGGTTCTGGCCGGCCTGGTCGACCTGGATCGCGACGGGCTCCAGGCACCCCGGCGCGCGGTCGGTCGCCGGCCGCCAGGCGTAGAGGCTCAGCGTGGGGTAGATCCACTTCCTCCGGCTGATCTCGAGGACCCCGGCATCCCAGGTCGCAGCCGGCAGTCCGGCGACGTCGCGGGCGTCGACCAGGTACAGCCGCCGCTCGTCCGCAGCCCGCTCGAGCGAGTCCCCCTCGCCCATCACCGACTGGTACTGGGCGTCGGTCACCTTGAACCAGCCCGGCAGTCGCGTCGCGGGCGGCGGGGCGAACTCCTCGGGGAGCAGGCCAGTCAGCAGGTCCCACTCGTGCGTCGGGTTCCTCGCGATCGCCGCGTCGAGCTCGGCTGTCTCGCGTTTGGCGACGGCCTTGCCCGGTATGGCGGTGATGCCCTGGAGCGTGAGGGGGTTGACCCCGGCCACCCGCTGCCAGGCGAACGCCGCGTCCTGGACCGACGCCGGACCGTCGAGCCGGGAGACGACGTCGGGCATCGTCAGGGTCCCGAACAGATCCTTGTAGTTCGTGAGATCGGCGGGGAACGACTGGGCGATGCGCGACGCGGCCTGGCGCGGCCCGCGCATCAGGATCTCGCTGTTGCCCACCATCCGGGCGAGGCCCAGGTAGTCACGCAGCGTCGGCTTGGAGTCGGCCGTCGCCTCATCGGCCGAGCCGAACAGCGCGGAGAAGGTGTGGCTCGACAGGAGACGCAGCTCGGCGCCCGCGACCTCAGCGATGAACCGGAGCGAGAACGCGTCCGCGGCCGGCACCGAGGCCGCGACGGCCACACCGTCGAAGCCGTCGTCGTCGGCGTAGGCGTGGGCGATCTGGTACTGCGACTGGCCCTGCTCGATCGACGCCCGGCGGATAGCTGGATTCGGGTCGGCATCGGGGAGGACGGGGGCATAGGGCGCTGCAGACTCCATGACGACTCCTCGCGATCCGTTCGGCCCGCTCGTCGCGACCACGAGGTCCCGACGCCCGCGCGTGACCGGTCACATTACAAGAGCGCCCGCACTCCTGGCAGGGAAAAGCGGTCGCCGCACGTCGCTCGCGGGGACCGCCTGGCTTGACGACAACAGCAGCACGGGACGACCGTTCGCACGCGAGCGAGCGGGTGCCGATGGCCGGCTCGTGAACCAGTGCGCTGAGCAACGACACACTTGGTCCGGCGCATGCACACTGCACCTGAGCCCTCGCAACGCACGTCGCGTGCGGGCCTAGGGCTGCGCTGTGTCTGGCGGGACCACGGCGGCCTCGGGGGTGTGTGCATCGCGCTCGAGCGTCGTGCGGGATGTGGAGTGCGTGAGCTGCTCGATCAGATCGCGGACTCGTCCCTCGATCTCGTCACGTATGACGCGCACGTCGCCTTCGGATCGGCCAGCGGGATCCGTCAGTTCCCAGTCGACGTAGCGCTTGCCCGGGTACACAGGGCACGCGTCGCCACAACCCATCGTCACGACCACATCGGCGGCGAGGCCCATCTCCTCGGTGAGCCTTCGCGGGGTCTCGTTGGAGATGTCGATCCCCTTCTCCCTCATGACGGCGATGACAGCGGGGTTCAGTGACGCTCCCGGATCGGATCCGGCGGAGTGGATCACCACCCGCTCGCCGCCGATCTCGCGGGCGAAGGCGGCGGCCATCTGGGATCGCCCGGCGTTGTGCACGCAGAGGAAGAGGATCGTGGGGTGCTCGATGGTCATCGCGTCCCTCCGTGTCGCGCTCACGGCGCCCCTGTGGCCGCCGGGTCGTGTTGGCGCGGCATGACGATGCGCGCCGCATCCGCATGCGTCACGCCGGGAAAGAGCGCCCGGATCAGGACGTAGCCGACGACGCCACCCACGATCTCTGCCGCGATGAACGATGGGACCGAGGAGGGCGCGATCCCGGCGAACGTGTCGGAGAACATCCTCCCGACCGCGATCGCGGGATTCGCGAAGCTCGTCGAACTGGTGAAGAGGTAGGCGGCTCCGATGTAGGCGCCGACGGCCGCCGGGGCCGTGGCCCCCCTGCCCGATCGGGCGAGGGCGAAGATCACGAGGAGGAGCCCGGCCGTGGCAATGACCTCCGACAGGAAGTGCGCCGGTGTCGCGCGATGGTGCGTTGAGATGGAGATCGCCGGCAGCGAGAACATCACGTTCGCGATGACCGCCCCGCTCACGCAGCCAGCGATCTGGGCTGGCACGTAGGCGAGCGCGTGGCGCCACGAGATCCCACCGAACGCCGCGTCCACGAACGAGACGATCGGGTTGAAGTGGGCGCCCGAGACCGGCCCGAACATCAGGATGATCGCGAAGAGCCCGGCAGCCGTCGCCGCGGCGTTCTCGAAGAGCTCGAGTCCGCTGGCACTCGGCGAGTACCGCTGCGCGGCGATGCCTGATCCGATCACCACGGCAGCCAGCAGGAGGCTCCCGAGGTACTCGGCGAGCAGCCGCCGCCACATCTCGTTGCTCCTCGAATCTGCCATCGAACGTGGCCAGTCAGCAGCAGCTGGAGGCGGTGGACGCCGCAACCGTCTCGGCGACCGGCACCGAGGTGCAGCACAGCCCGTCGCCGCATGGGCTGTGTGCATCGTTCGCGTCGGCGAGGACCGTATAGATCTCCCACTTCGCACCGTCCGGGCCGTCCACCCAGACCTTGTCCTGGACCGCGTAGCAGCAGGTCGTCTGCTCCTCGACGACGGTCGCCATGCCCACGCCCGCCAGGTAGCCGGCCGCCTCGGTGACCTCCTCCGTCGAGAAGACCTCGACACCCAGGTGGTTGATCGACCCCGGCTCGCCGCCCCCTTCGATGAGCACCAGCTTCAGCGGTGGCTCGTCGATCGCGAAGTTGGCATAGCGGGGACGGACCTTGACAGGCTCCGCCTTGAACAGCCTCGAGTAGAAGTCGATCGCGCCGCTCAGGTCCGAGACGTTGAGCGCAAGCTGGATCCGTGCCATGACACTCCTTCAGATTGATCTTCGTCAATGTCAGTATCATTGACTCATCGATGATTGTCAATACTAGAATTGGGTCATGGTCCAGAGAAAGACGATCGCGATCGATGACGACGTCGTCAGCTGCTGCAGCCCCCTCGTCGACGAGGCGATGTCAGAGGTCGAGGCGCACGACATGGCGCGGATCTTCGGTGCCCTGAGTGATCCCGCGAGGCTTCGGATGCTCTCGATGATCGCATCGGAGGATGAGGTCTGCAGCTGTGCCCTGGAGGAGCCCCTCGGCAAGAGCCAGCCGACGATCTCGCATCACACGCGGGTGCTCTCGGAGGCGGGGCTCATCACCGGAGAGAAGCGCGGTCGGTGGATCTGGTGGCGCGTCGTACCCGAGCGCCTCCAGGAAGTGGGCCGCGTCCTCAAGATCTAGGGGCGGATTGCGGCGGAACTGCAGTCGAGCGCGAGCAGACCGCCACTGCCACGCGGCCGGCGTCCTCAGTTGGCAGGGCTCACCGAGCTCATGTTGAAGTCCGGGATCCGGAGCGGGGGCATGCAGGTGCGATTGAACTCGTCGCCCCACTCGCGGCTCATCGTCCGCGTGGTGGCCCCGGACTCGACGGCGCGGCCCAGCAGGTCGACCGGGCTCTCATTGAAGCGGAAGTTGTTGACCGCGCCCTTGATCTGCCCGTCCTCCACCAGGTAGACGCCGTCGCGGGTCAGTCCGGTGAGCAGCAGCATCGCGGGGTCGACCTCGCGGATGTACCAGAGGCACGTGAGCAGGAGCCCCCGTTCGGTCCGGGCCACGAGGTCCTCCGTCGCCCCGATTGCACCCGGCAGCTCGAGCACCAGGTTGTCGATCGGCGCGGCGAAGCGGGTCCCGTCACGCCGCGCGTCAGCGCGCGGCGTGAACAGGTTCTCGAGCACTCCGTCCTTGATCCACGCCGTTCTCGACAGCGGCGCGCCGTTGTCGAAGACCGACGCGACCTCGCTCGACGCGCTCGCCGTGAGGAAGGGCATGCACGCGAGGTCCGGCTCCTCGGGGTCGCCGCGAAGCTCGAACGGCAGCGCGCTCAGCTGGTCGCCGACCCTCGTGCCGCCGCCGCGGCGCGAGAAGACAGTGCGGCCGTCGGCCGCGTTGCGTGCGGACAGCGTCCAGTACAGGTAGATCATGAGGTCGGCGACCGCGATCGGGGGCAGGATCGCCTCGTAGCGGCCCGCCGGGAGTTCAATGGGCGTTGACGCCCATTGCAGGCGCTGGTGGATCTCGGCGACATGCCCATCCACGTCGAGAGTGTCGAGGTGAGGCGTCGCGGCCGACGACCACGCCGAACGGCGCCCTGCGTCCGCGCGTCCGTTCAGCTGGAACTCACCCGTCGGCTGCGCGTGGCGGCGTCGCAGACCCGTCGAGGTCCCGAGATACGTCGTCTCCACCGCGTGCTGCGCGTAGCCCGCAAGCGTGGTGCCGAGCCGCTCCGCGACTGGGAATGCGCCTGCGAGACCGGCCACGATCCCGGTCAGCGCCTCATGACCCGTCTCGTCGGGCTGCTGGGAGAAGTCCGCATCGACGACTCCGTGGACCGGCTCGTGGGCATCGGGAGCCGGCTGGGCGGATCGCGCGAGCGACTCGGATTCGGCAACCAGGTCGCCGACGTCGACGACGCCGGAACGCGTGACCGACGCCGACGACGTGCCCTCGGGGCCGTCGACGAAGCTGACGACGGTCACCGACCTCGATCGGCGAAGGCCGTTCGAGGTCGGTGCGTTCACGGCGAACCGCACGTTGGCGCTCCACCGCTCCTCGACGAGCACGGTGCAGCGATCGGCCCCGGAGTCCGCAAGCGCCTGCTCGACGAGGTCGCTCGCCGGGGGAAACCCCGAGTCCCGGTTGCTCATCGTCCGGACTCGGCTCGAGCGTTGAGCACGTTGACCGAGCGGAACAGCGCCGACGGCGACCCGTGGCTCACGGCGGCAACCTGGCCTGGCTGCGCCTTGCCGCAGTTGAAGGCGCCGCAGAGTCGGTACGTCCCGGGTCCGCCGACGGCCTCCATCGAACCCCAGAAGTCGGTCGTGGTCGCCTGGTAGGCGGCATCGCGGACCTGGCCGGCGACGCGGCCGTCCTCGATCCTCCAGAACCGCTGACCCGTGAACTGGAAGTTGTAGCGCTGCATGTCGATCGACCAGCTCTTGTCGCCCTCGATGAGGAGACCGCGCTGCACGCCGGCGACCAGCTCCTCGGTCGACGGGCCGGCCTGCGCAGGCTGGAGGGACACGTTCGCCATGCGCTGGATCGGGATGTTGAGCGGGGAGTCGGCGAACGCGCAGCCGTTCGATCGGTCGACCCCTGCGATCGCGGCGACCGACCGGTCGAGCTGGTACCCGACGAGGACACCGTCGCGGATCAAGTCGAACGCCTGTCCTTGAACGCCTTCGTCATCGATCGCGATCGTGGCGAGGCCGTGGTCCGCGGTGCGATCACCGGTGACATGCATCACGTTCGAGCCGTACTGGAGGGTGCCGAGCTTGTCGGGCGTGGCGAACGAGGTGCCCGCATACGCCGCCTCGTAGCCGAGCGCGCGGTCGAGCTCGGTCGCGTGCCCGATCGACTCGTGGATCGTCAGCCAGAGGTTGGTGGGGTCGATGACGAGGTCGTAGCGACCGGGCTCCACCGATGGGCTGCGCAGCTTCTCTGCGAGCTGGTCGGGGATCGCCGCGAGCTCCGCCTCCCAGTCCCAGCCCTCCCCCTCGAGGTACTCCCAGCCTCTCCCGACGGGGGGCGCGATGGTCCGCATCGTCTCGAAGTCCCCGTCGTCCGCGATCGCGACAAGTTCGAATGCCGGGTGGATGCGCACCCGGCGCTGCAGCGCGAAGGTCCCTGAGGAATCTGCGTAGTGCTTGAACTCGCTGACCGCCATGACCCGGGCCGTGACGTGCGAGACCCCGGGCGAGGCGAGCAGCCGCCGACTCCAGTCACCGAGGAGCGCCACCTTCTCGGCAAGGGGGACCTCCGTCGGATCGATCCGGTGCGACGACGTGTGGACGACTTCCCCGTGCCCCGGCTCGGCCACGAACCCGAATCGTCCGCTGCGTGCCCGGGCGACCAGCTCAGCGCCCTCTTTCGCATGGCGGGCGGTCGCCGCAGCCGCTTCGGTGCCCAGTTCGACCGTCGCGGCGAAGCCCGCCGATCCCCCGCTGATGACGCGCACGCCGATGCCTGAGTCCGTGCTGTCGATGCTCGTCTCGACGACGCCGTCGCGCAGGATGAGCATCTGGGTCCGGATCTCCTCGACCCTCGCGCTCGCCTCGTCCGCCCCGGCCGCCATCGCGGCATCCACGGCGACCGCCGAGAGCGACCCGACGCGCGCGCGATCGTCAGCCAGCCGGGACGGTGCCATCAGACGAATGTATCGAAGTCCGACCCGCGTCGCGCCGGGCTCCACGTCCCACGGCGCAGGACGGTGACGCTCTCAGCGACCGGGACTCGTTCAGATGGAAGGCAGGATGCCCTTCGCCAGGCCCTCGACCTTGGGGAGCGTCACGTTGCTGGATCCCACATCGAGCTCCGTCGTGCCCTTGAGGACGGTCACCGAGTAGGTGTAGCCGTAGGTCGCCGAGCCGATCGATGTCGAGAACGCGTGCAGTGGCGCGAACTTCGTGTCGGTCTTCGGATTCTCCGCGTACGTCTTGGCGTCCTTGAGGTCGGAGTTGAAGCCCGACAGGCTGTCGTGGGTCTGGGTCCGGACGAACGCTGCATGGGACAACGCGCCGACTTTGTACCAGCAGACGGTCACGCTCCCGTTGACAGCCGGGCTGACCGAGACGACCTTGAGGCCGAGCGACTTTCCGACGACGGCCGGTGACTCCTTCTGACAGAGGGCGGGCAGCGAGCCGCCCCTGGGCGACGCTTGCGCTGATGCGACAGTGACCGCGGGCGCGACGGCCACGCCCGCCAGTGCAACCGCGATGATCAGCATCCTGGTTCGCGTCGCGCTCCTTGAGAGCTCCTTGACCATGTTCGATCCCCTCCGTCGCAGTCGGCAGCGATACGCACGCTAGACCGGTTGCCGGACCGCATGCTCTCTGCAGCTGCGGCGCGGGACGCCCGCCGCCGACGATCCTGCAGTCCGGCCTCGCCACCACACGGGACGACCCTGACTACAGGTGGGGGTACCGGACTGTCGAGTCGTCCGGCGGTTCCGGGGGCCTCGGATCCTGTCTGGTCTTTTTGCGCATGAGCGCGATGGCGGTGAGCAGGACGAGGAGGCCGACCAGGACGAGCGCGACGCCGCCGAAGAACGAGAACACGATGCGCTGGCAGCTCTGCCCGAGCGCGGTGAACGCGGAGTCCGAGCCGTTGTTGCACTGCGCGCTCTTGTGAGCGTCCACCGCGATCAGCCAGACGCCGACGCCCATGGTCAGCAGACCCACGAACGCAACGAACCTTCTCCCCATTACCCGACAGTACCCCTCCTGATTCAAGGGTCCGGAAGGATTTTCCTCACGTCACCCGATGAGCGTGATCAGGAACGATCCGCCAGACACGAGATCCCCGACCACGGCACGCGCATGGTCGCTGCGCAGGCGGCGGCTCCCTGGGATCCCGCTGTGCCGAACCGGAGGTATCCGGGTCGGCACAGCGGGTGCAGATCGCCCTGCTAGCGGACCTTGAGGGTCACGGCCCCGGAGGACGAGGCGTTGTTGTTCGTGTCGCCCGAGTAGCTGGCAACCACCGAGTACGAGCCCTTCGGCAGCGACCGCGAGCCGATCCGGCACGATCCGCTCCCCGACGACAGCGTCACCGTGCACAGGGTGTTGGATCCCGCTGAGAGGCTCACCGTCCCCGTCGGCGAGGAGCCGGTGACGGTGACGGAGAACTTCACCTTCTGCTCGGAGCCGACGGCGACCGTTGATCTCGACTGTGTGAGCGATGTCGTCGTCGACACCGGCGCCGGTGTCGCCGATGCCTCGTTCGACACGAGCGAGCTGCCGACCGCGTTGACCGCCGCCACGGTGAAGTAGTACGTAGTCCCGTTGGTCAGCGAACTCACGGCGAGCGACGTGCCCGTCACGAGGACGCCGCCGTTCACGGGCGTCGATGACTCGCCTCCCGCGGAGGTGCCGTCGAAGACGTTGTAGCCGGTGATTGGCGAGCCTCCCGTATCGGTCGGCATGGTCCAGACCAGGTTGGCGGAACCACCTCCTGGCGTTGCCGACAGATTGAGCGGCATGCTCGGCACCGTTGGCGGCGGTTCGGGCGTCGCGGACGCCTCCTCGGACGGCCCGGACCAGCCCGCCATGTTCACGGCCGTGACGTAGAAGTAGTACTCCGTCCCGTCAGTGAGTCCGGTGACCGTGTAGTGCGTGGTCGTGACCAGCACCGGTATCACCGTCTCGTGGTTGGATGACGTGCCCACGTAGACGTTGTACCCGGCGAGCGGTGAGTTCCCGAAGCTGGCCGGTTGGCTCCAGCTGAGGGCCGACGAGCCGTCACCCGGGGCCGCACTGAGCCCGCCCAGGGGGCTCGCCGGGATCTCGGCGCTCTGGCAGTTCAGCACGATCTGCAGGTTCGCCACGGGCGGTGGCACGGAGAACGCCGGCGTCGTCACCGTGCAGCCGTTCTTGGACGCCTGGACCTCGTACCAGCCGGGCACCGTGTCCCAGCCGAAGTGGCCGGTGAGGCTCGTGGTGTCCGGGTTGACGCGGTTGGCCTGCGACATGATCGCCGATCCGCTCGGCACAGCGGTGAACGTCCGTCCTGGGAGTCCGAGGTCAGCAGCGTCACCGTCGCGCCCGAGATCGGACGAAGCGCGGAGTCGACGACCGTCCCGCTCGGGTCGATGTAGATGCTGAAGGGCACGACCGAGTCGTCCGTCGGATCCGGGCACGTGATCGTCATGGTGACCGTCCCGGCCCCGTGCATCGGATAGACGGCCGGGAGCGTCCCGGTGAACGTCCCGGGCGGTCCCTCGGTCAGCTGCAGGGACGGGTTGGGCACTGTCTGGGTCTGACCGGTCTGCGTGTTCTCCGCCGTGATCGTCACCGACACGGTCCCGCCGGGACATGCCTGGGTGCTGAAGGGCGCCGGGATGTTCCAGTTGATGATCGGGACCTGGTTGCCACCGACGGTCGTCGTGCCGACCCCCGTCACGACGGTGCCGTCGGGCGGCGGCGTCGGTCCGGTCATCGTGAAGTTCTGGACGGTCGTGTTGTTCGTCGTCACCGTGTCAGGGCCCTGTGTGTTCCCGTTGAGTGGGCTCCCCGAGGGCGGCGAGACCGTCACGTCGTAACTTCCCGGGGCCACGCCGAGCAGGGTGTAGTTCCCGCCCCCGTCCGTGTTGCCTCGGTAGCAGATCAAGGCGACCGGGGCCAGCGCCGCGTTGGTGGGGTTCTGCTGGCACGCCGAGATGATCGCGCCGGCGACTGGCGTCCCCGTGCCGGTCACGTTGCCCGAGATCGTGCCGCCCTCGCCCGTTGCGCGGATTTGGAAGATGTACTGCCCGGGCGCGGGCGAGTTCTGACTGCCTGCGATGAGCGAGTCCGGGCCGCCGTCGATGAACGCGCCGTTCACGCCGGAACCCGCGAGCTCCAGCGCGTTGTGGCCGTTCGTGTAGCCCACCTGGGCCGAGGCCCCGCCCCGGCACTCGCCGTTGCCGCCGCTCGCCTGGCCAGTCTCCCACTGGATCTGGTCGTAGTTGTACTCGATGTCGAAGTCTCCCGGGGCGATGTCCGATCGGTCGATGAGCAGCACCTGGAAGTAGTTGAGGCCGCCGTTGTTCGTAGAGAAGCAGGCGACGCCCGGCCAGTTGACTCCGAAGGCCTCGTGGCCGTCGACCAAGCCGTCGCCGTAGGTGACGAGGCCGCTGTCCGACGGGTCGGTCATCACGTCAGCCCAGTACGGGGCGATGATCGGCGAGCCGTACGTGGAGAGGCCCGACGGCGTGTAGGCGCTGAGTGGGCCGTTGAACGTGAGGTTGCCGTTGTTGTTCACCCACAGGCTGCTGTACGTGTTCCCGAAGAAGTCGAGCAGGAAGGGCAGGGTCACCTGGCCCGTCGAACCGTCGTCGTTCGCGGGCAGGATGTTGGTGTTGAAGCCCGGGACGATCGCATCGCCGGTCGGTGCGGTCTGGACGACGGTGATCGCCTGCTGCACCTGGGCGGCGGGGCCGTAGGTGACGCCGTCGCCCGGCTGGTTCGCGTCGATGATGCAGCGACCGGGATTCACGTAGCTGACGGTGTCGCCGAGGATCGTGCAGGCGCCATTCGTGGTCGTGCCATCCACGGTGAGGGTCACGGTCAGGCCCGACGATGCCGTCGGCGCGAGGGTCGACTGGTTCCCCACGAGTCCGGACGCAGGGGCGGCGAACGTGATGACGTTGGTCGGGCCGGCCGTCGCGGACGCGGGCGAGGCAACGAGGGCCGTCGCACCGAGCGAGCCCACGACCAGCGCGAGGGAGAGCAGGCCGCCCCTCGCCGAGCGCGTGGCGGTTCGGGGCCGACCGCTCGAGGATGGGCTCCGGTGAAGATAAGTCCGCGGGTACCCGGTGTCAACTGCCTCGGCGCATCGTGGGCATGCTTTGGCCGTCCGACCTCGCTGCACCTGGACTCGGCCGGTCTCGGACGGTCCGCGCGAGACGAACCACGTGCCTGTCGATCCGATTCGCCCGCCGGTGCGACAACCTTCGGGACGCCACACGCTCTGGGACTGCGTCGATGCCGTGCGCGGGCGCCCGTCCCGTGCCGCAACAGGCGTTCGGGTCATCCTCGCGGCGCGTCAGTCCAGGGTTCCCGTGCCTGCGCGTGGCGCCGGGGAACCCTGGACCGTCACGCTCGCGTCAGGCCGTGATCGTCAGCTTCTTGCCGGCCGAGTTCGAGGCGCCGTAACTCGACGTCCCGCCGTAGGCGGCGACCACGGTGTACGTGCCGACCTTGAGCGCCTTCGCCGGCAGCACGCACCTGCCGCTTCCTGCCGACAGCACCGCGCTGCAGTAGGCCTTTGCGCCGATCTTGATCTTGACGGTGCCCGTCACTGCCGGGCCCGCTCCGACCCCGGTCACCTGCACGATGAACGTCACCGTCTGCTGGGCTGCGTAGTGGATCACGGTCTTGGACAAGGTCAGCGACGTGCTGCTGGCTCCCTTCGCCGGTGCCGAGCTCGCCTCGTTCGACGCAGCCGACGATCCCTGCGCGTTGACCGCCGTGACCGTGAAGTAGTACGTCGTGCCGTTGGTGAGCCCCGCAGCCGTGTACGCCGTCGCCGTGATGGGCGACGCGTTGAGGGGGGTTCCGGTCTCCCCTCCCGGCGTCGTGCCTCGGAAGACGTCGTAGCCGAGCAGGGCGGTCCCACCGGTGCTCGACGGTGCGCTCCAGGACAGGGCGGCCGAGCCGTTGCCTGCCTTCGCTGTGAGACCCGACGGTGCGCCGGGGACCGTCACCGGTGTTCCGCTCATCTCATTTGATGGCGCGGAGTTGCCCAGTGCGTTCACCGCCTCCACCGTGAAGTAGTACGTCGTCCCATTCGTCAGGCCCTGGACCGCGTACGTCGTGTCGGGAACCGGCGACGGGTTGTCAGGCGTGCCCGACTCGGCGCCCGACGTGCTCCCGACATAGACGTCGTACCCGAGGATCGCCGACCCGCCCGTGCTCGACGGGGCGACCCAGGTGAGCGTCACCGAGCCGTTGCCGACCGTCACGGGCAGCAGCACAGGATGGCTCGGCACGGTGCCGGCGGTCGTCGACGCCTCATTGGACGGCTGCGAGGCGCCCACGACGTTGACCGCCTTGACGACGAAGTAGTAGGTGACGCCGTTCGAGAGCCCGTTCACCTGGTAGCTGGTGCCGGACACGAGCGCCCCGTTGACGGGGATCTGGGATTCGCCGCCCGAGGACATGCCCGCGTAGACGTTGTAGCCGAGGATCGACGCGCCGCCGTCGCTGGACGGTGCGGTCCACGACAGCGAGGCCGACTGGTCGCCGACGGTCGCCGACAGCCCCGTCGGTGCACCCGGCACCGTCGCGGGCGACCCGGACGCCTCGTTGGATGCGGCCGACGGCCCCACCGAGTTCAGCGCCTTGACGGTGAAGAAGTAGGTGGTCCCCGTCGTGAGCCCGCTGACCGTCACCGAGGTACCCGTGATCGGGATCCCGCCGTTGATCGGCGTGGCGGACTCGCCCCCGGGCGACGTGCCCTGGAACGCGTCGTAGCCGAGGATCGCCGACCCGCCGTTGCTTGCGGGTGCCGTCCAGGAGAGCGTCACCGATCCGCTGCCCGGTGACGCGGCGAGCCCGGTCGGGGCCCCCGGCGCGACGGCAAAGCTCGCGCTCGCCTCGTTGGACGGCTGCGACGCGCCGTGGACATTGACCGCCGCGACCGTGAAGTAGTAGGTGAAGCCGCTCGCCAGCGCGGTGATCGTGGTCGTGGTGCCCGTGATGAGCGTCGCGCCGTTGACGGGGGTGCCGTAGTCCTCACCGCCCGGGGAGGTGCCCTGGTAGACGTCGTAGCCGAGGACCGTGGCACCGCCGTTGTTCGCGGGTGCGACCCAGGTGAGCGTCGCGGACGACACTCCGACGACGGCCACCAGGGTGGTTGGGGCACCCGGCACCGTGATCGGTGCGCTGGACGTCGCCTCGTTCGAGGCCGCGGAACCGCCGACCGCGTTCACGGCCTTGACGGTGAAGTAGTAGGTCACTCCGTTCGTGAGCCCCGTCGCGGTGTACGACGTGGTGGTGACGAGCGTCGTGCCGTTGACGGGTGTCGTGTAGTTCTCGCCGCCGGTCGTCGTGCCCTGGTACACGTCGTACCCGAGGATCGTCGCACCGCCCGTGCTCGCCGGTGCGGTCCACGTGAGGGCCGCCGACCCGTTGCCCGGGGTCGCCGCCAGACCGGTCGGGGCGCCCGGCACCGCAGCCCCAGGGGCCGTCAGGCCCTCATTCGATGCCACGGAGCTGCCGATGGCGTTCACGGCCTTCACCGTGAAGTAGTAGGTGGTGCCGTTGGTGAGACCCGTCACCGTGGCCGTGGGCCCCGCCACGAGCGATGAGCCGTTGATCGGCGTTGTGTAGTTCTCGCCGCCGGAGGACGTGCCCTGGTAGATGTTGTAGCCGAGGATCGCCGAGCCGCCGGTGTTGGCGGGTGCGACCCAGGACAACGAGGCGAGTGCGTTCCCCGTTGTCGCCACGAGACCGGTCGGTGCCCCCGGGGCGGTCGGCACGGGATTGCCGATGGCCTCGTTCGACGGGAGCGACGCCCCCTGGGTGTTGACCGCCTTGACGGTGAAGTAGTACGTGTCGCCGTTGGTGAGCCCGCTGACCGTGTAGGTGAGCCCCGTCACCAGCGAACCGTTGACGGGCGTCGCCGACTCGGATCCCGACGCCGAGCCCTGGTAGACGTCGTAGCCCAAGATGGCGGACCCGCCTGACGACGAGGGGGCGCTCCACGTGAGTGCGACCGAGGCATTGCTCGAGACCTGGGACAGGCCCGTCGGAGCGCCGGGCACGAGGGCGGGCGCGGCGGACGCCTCGTTCGATGCGATCGAGCTGCCGTTGACGTTTACCGCCTTCACGGTGAACCAGTACGTGATCCCGTTGGTGAGCCCGCCCACGACATAGGTGAGTCCGGTGACCGTGGCCCCGTTGATCGGGGTCGCCGACTCGCCGCCCGACGAGAACCCGAGATAGACGTTGTAGCCGAGGATCGGGGATCCGCCGTCGCTCGTCGGCGCGACCCAGGTGAGGCTCACCGCGCCGTTGACCGGCTGGGCTGCGAGCGAGGTCGGTGCACCGGGCACCGCCGGGACCGCCGACGCGGACGTCGCCCACAGCGCGCCTCCCGCGAGGGTCCCAGCCGCCGCGAGGCAGACAGCCGCCCCTGCCCGCACAACCGCACTCCGGAGTCCTGCCCGCTGACGTCCCATGTCGCACCCCCTCGTAGACACCCGAACTTACGCGAACGGACCCGTCCCGTGGGCGCCCAGTGGGGACGGGAAAGGTGCGGCGCGCATCGCACGGTGCGCGAGACTGCACGGGGCGAGGGGAGCCGAGTGATGACGCTGGAGGATGGCAGGGCCGATGCACACGCCTGAGATCCTCGAGGTCCTTGCCGGCGTCATGCTCCTCTACGGGATCGTCGCCAAGCGCCTCGACAGCATGTGGATCTCGGCGCCCGTCATCTTCGTCGTGTGCGGAGTGCTCCTCGGCATCGGCACATCCGGCGCCGACCACCCCACGGTGAGCACGGAGTGGGTGAAGATCGCCACCGAGCTGACGCTGGCGGTGCTCCTGTTCGCGGACGCCTCGACCATCCGGATCCGCGACGCGGAGAAGGGGATCGGGATCCCGGCCCGGCTCCTCGGCCTCGGCCTCCCGCTCACCGCGGCCGCGGGGACGGCCGTGGCGCTCCTCATCCTCCCGGGGCTCGGCTGGGCGCAGTGCGCGCTCCTCGCGTGCATCCTCGCCCCGACGGATGCCGCGCTCGGTCTCGCCGTCGTCACGAACCCTGTCGTCCCGTCGAGGATCCGCCGCTCGCTCAACATCGAGTCGGGCCTGAACGACGGACTGACGGCACCCTTCGTCACGCTGTTCCTCGCCATCACCATCGCAGAGCAGGCGCACGGCGCGCACACCCACGTCCTCACGAGCGCCCTCGCCGTCTTCGGCGGCGGCGGGCTTGGCATCGCGATCGGCGGGTCGGTCGGATGGCTCTCGAGGTTCACCAGCGCGCGGGGCTGGATGTCGGGAACCTCCGCGCAGTTGGTCGTCCTCGCGACGCCGCTCTTCTGCTACGCCGTCGCCCTGGCCGTCGGCGCCAACGGGTTCGTCGCCGCGTACATCTGCGGTTTCGCATTCGGCGAGGCCTCGAGGCGGCAGTTCCTCGAGGCCGAGGGATTCACCGAGTCCGTCGGGCTGTACGCGTCGTTCATCGTGTGGGCGATCTTCGGCGAGCTCTTCGTGTATCCCGAGTTGCGGCTCGGCTTCGCCGCCCGTCCCATCCTCTACGCGGTGCTCAGCCTTACTGTCATCCGGATGGTCCCCGTCGCGATCTCGATGCTCGGCGCGCGCCTCAAGCCGGTGACCGTGGCGTTCATGGGCTGGTTCGGGCCGCGCGGCCTCGCCTCGGTGGTCTTCACCCTGCTCGCGATCGAGTCGCTGCCCGGACACGCCGCGCTCCCCGAGCTGGGGCAGGTCGCCACGTGGACGATCCTGCTCTCCGTGGTGCTGCACGGGTTCACCGCCACACCGCTCGCAGCGCGCTACGGCAGGCGGATCGCGGGCATGGGCGACGGCCTCGTCGAGATGGAGGACACCGGGGCGACGATCCAGTTCCGCCGGCGCTCGCTCACCCGCTGAACCGGTCGGCTCCTAGCGCGAGCAGAACTCCTCGAGGGCGCCGGCCTCGGTCGCCACGTGCTCGACGAACCCGTTCGCGATTCCCCGCTCGACGGCCTCGCCGACGAAGGGGACCTTCACCGAGAGGTCGCCCGTGACACGCTCGATGGTCGCCGTGCCGTCCTCCTCGAAGCTGAGTTGCGCCTCGCAGGTGAGCAGGCCCTCGTAGTGGTCCGGCACGACGTGCAGCGTGCCGCTGTGCGTCGAGAGGTCGCAGCGCACCTCGATGACCCACGTCAGCCGTTCGGCGTCGACGAACCGTGCGGCGAGCGGCGGGAGCGTTCCCACGTACCGCCAGCGCACCGACGTGCGCAGCACCCCATCGTCGACGGAGAGCGACAGCGGTTCGGGCGCGCCGAGCCCGGGGCTCGAGCCCGCGGCCTCGTACCACGCGGGGTCTGCGAGCGCCGCGACGACGCGGTCGCGCGGGACCTCGATCCGCTGGGTGACGTCGATCCTCACCGGACGGATCCCCACGGCGAAGACCACGCCGAGTCGCTGCTTCTACGCCGGCTCTCAGGCACGCGCGCAGGATAGCCCTGCACAGATCACGCAAGGACCACCTCTGTTTCGGGCGCACTTCACCGTGCGTTCACCTGTGACCCATACGGTGCGTGCGTGGCATGGCCCCGGCGGAACTCTCCCCCTCGGTCGACGGTCATGCCCACTTCGAGCGGCTGCGGTGCGCCGGACTCTCCCATCCGGCGCACCGCAGCGACCGCAAGGCGGAAATCCCCCTCGGTCTCGCAGTCGTCCAGATTCTGCACCGTGCACGCATGGCGTGGGGGGTCACCCCGTTGAATTCCGCGGTGCCGGCCAGTCCCACCCAGGCAATCGCCCGGCCCCATGAGCTCGTCCTGGTCGTCGACGACGAGGAGAGCTACCGCGAAGCCCTGAGCGCGGGGCTGACCCAGGAGGGCTTCGACGTCGTGGTGGCCGCGGACGGCGCCGAGGCCCGTGCCGCGCTCCACAACGAGCACCCGGACCTCGTCCTGCTCGACGTGATGCTCCCGGACATCTCGGGGATCGAGCTGTGCAGGGAGTTCCGCGCCGAGGGCAACGTGCCGGTCATCATGGTCACGGCGCGCGACGGCGAGGTCGACGTCGTGCTCGCCCTGGAGCTCGGCGCCGCGGACTACGTCGCCAAGCCCTACCGGCTGCGCGAGCTGGTGGCGAGGATGCGCGCCGTCCTGCGCCGCCGCCGCGAGGTCGTGGACGACGACCAGATCATCAGCTCGGGCGGCGTGCGCCTGGACCTCGCCCGCCACGAGGCCTCGGTCGACGGCTCGATGCTCGAGCTCTCGCGCAAGGAGTTCGAGCTCCTCGCGCTGCTGCTCATGAAGTCCGGGCTCGTGGTCACGCGCGAGGAGTGCATCGACACCCTCTGGTGGGGCCAGGACCTCGCCGACACGAGGACGCTCGACACGCACGTCAAGCGCATCCGCCGCAAGATCGAGCACGACCCGGCGAACCCGGTCCACCTCGTCACGGTGCGCGGGATCGGATTCCGCTTCGACCCGTGAGCGACTACTCCTGCGCGAGGAAGGTCCCGTACCGCAGGAGGTTGTTGTCCGGATCGAAGAGGGCGAACTCGCGGATGCCCCACGGCTTGTCCTCGACCTGGCTCATGCGCACCATGGGCTCGCCGTCTGCGAGGCGCTCGCGCAGCGCGTCGGGACCCTCGAAGTCCCCCTCGGCCATGACGCGCACGCCCGCGTCCTCCAGGCCGGTGAAGATCGCGTCGACGTCGTCGGTCGGGATGAACGCGGCGCAGGTGTTGTCGTCGATGGGGTCGAACTCCTCGAGCTGGGCGACGTGGAGCTCCACGTCCCCCGCGCGCATGACGCCGTAGAAGGGGTTGGACAGGTCGCAGAGGAAGCCGATCCCCTCGTAGAAGGCGAAGGTCCGCGACAGGTCGCGGCAGATGAGGATCGGGACCGCCGGGCCTGTGCGGATCGTCGGCACGTCCGCACCCTATGCCCGGGCAGCACCACCGCGGAGCCCGTACGCTCTGCGCATGCAGACCGGTGACCAGGCCCCCGACCTCCAGCTGAAGGACCAGACCGGCACGGTGCGCACCCTCTCGGAGATAGCCGGGGGCAAGCGCACGGTCCTGTTCTTCTACCCCGCCGCGATGACGTCGGGCTGCACCAAGGAGTCGTGCCACTTCCGCGACCTCGCCTCGCTCTTCGACTCGATGGACGCCGTGCGCGTGGGCATCTCGCTGGACGACGTCGACAAGCAGTTCAAGTTCGCGAGCGTGAACAACCTCGACTACCCGCTCCTGAGCGACACGGACGGCGTCGCGGCGAGGCAGTTCGGCGTCAAGCGGTCGATCAGCGTCCTCAAGGTCAGGCGCAAGACGTTCGTCCTCGACGAGCAGCTCCGCGTGCTCGGCGTCATCGGCTCGGAGTTCAACATGGACGCCCATGCCGACCAGGCCCTCGAGGTGCTCGCGGCGAATCCCCGCCAGCGGGACTGACAGCCGCCGGCCGCTCGCGAACGGCGACGCCGGCGACCTTCGCTCAGCCTCCGAGCAGGGCGGCCGCGGGATCCTCCAAGAACCGCCCGACGTCGCGCAGGTACGTCGATGCGAGGGCGCCGTCGACCATCCGGTGGTCGAACGCGAGCGAGAGCTCGACGACCTGGCGCACGCAGACCTCGCCGTCGCACACCCACGGCTGCGCGGAGATCTGCCCCACCGCGAGGATCGCGGCGGTGCCCGGCGGGAGGATCGGCACCGCGCCGTCGATCCCGAACGGGCCGACGTTCGTGATGGTGAGCGTGGTCCCGAGCATGGCCGAAGGCGTGGTCGTCCCCGCCCTCGCCGCCGCCACGAGCGAGTCGAGCGCGCTCGCCATCGCGACGAGGTCGAGCCGGTCCGCCTCCTTGATGTTGGGCACGATCAGCCCCCGGTCCGTGGCTGCAGCGATCCCGAGCGCGACGCTGCGCCGCACGATGACCTCCTGGGCCTCGGCGTCGAACGACGAGTTGATCCCCGGGTGGCGGCGCGCGGCGTCGCAGGCCGCGAGCGCGATGATGGCGAGCGGCGTGAGCTTCACCGAGGCGAACGCGGGCCGGTCCCGAAGCGACGCCACGAGCTCGACGGTCCTCGTCGCGTCCACCCTCACCCAGGCCGCGGCGTGCGGCGCGCTGAACGCGCTCCTCGTCATCGCCTCGGCCATCGACCGGAGCACGCCGCGCACGGGGATCCGCTCCTCGGCGGGACCCTCGTCCCACGAGGCCAGCTCGACGCCGGCGAACCTCGTCGGGCCGGCATCGGCGCGGCCGGGTGCCGCGGGAGCCGCCGGCGCGCCCGCCGCGGCTCGGTCCACATCGTCTCGCGTCACGTGGCCGGCGCGTCCGGTGCCGTGCAGCGAGGCCACGTCGATGCCCAGCGACTTCGCGTACTTGCGGACCGGGGGCGTCGACAGGGGCGCCGCCGGTCGATCCGGCGCCGCAGCGCGCGGCGGAACCGGTGGCGGCGGGGCCTGGGCCACGGTGCCGCGGCGGTGGCGCCGTGCCGGCGGGGCGTCGTCGGTCGACACCCCGTAGCCGACGAGCACCGCGGTGCGCGCCTCAGGCTCGTCGCTCGCCACCTGGGACGCAGGCTCGGCCTCGGCGGCACCCTCGACCTCGATGGTGATGATCACGCTGCCGACGTCCACGACGTCGCCGGGCCGGGCGAGGAGGGAGGTGACGATCCCCTCGTAGGGGCTCGGCAGTTCGACGGTCGCCTTCGCCGTCTCGATGTCGACCAGCGGCTGGTTGAGCGTCACCGTGTCGCCGACCGCGACCTTCCAGGTCACGATCTCGGCCTCGGTCAGCCCCTCGCCGACGTCGGGAAGCGCGAAGGATCGCTCGGTCATCGCTGCGCTCGCAACTCAGTACTCGAACGTCCGGTCGAGCGCGTCGAGCAGCCGGTCGACGCTCGGCAGGTAGTCCTCCTCCACCCGCGTCGGCGGGTAGGGCGTGGAGTAGCCGCCCACGCGCAGCGGCGGGGCCGCGAGCGAGTAGAAGCACCGCTCGGTCAGGCGCGCGGCGATCTCGGCGCCGATGCCGCCGAAGACCGGTGCCTCGTGCGCGATGATCAGCCGGCCCGTCTTCTCGACGGAGGCGGCGACCGTGTCGGTGTCGAGCGGCGAGATGGTGCGCAGGTCGATGACCTCGAGGCTCTTGCCCTCCGCCTGCGCAGCCTCCGCGGCGCGCAGGCACGTCTTCATCGCGGGGCCGTAGGAGACGAGCGTCGCGTCGGTCCCGGCGCGCCGCACGGCGGCGGCGAACAGCGGCCCGGGGGGCGACTCCTCGTCGACCGATCCCTTCTCCCAGTAGCGGCACTTGGGCTCGAGGAACACGACCGGGTCGTTGCAGGCGATCGCCTGGCGGATCATCCAGTAGCCGTCATTCGGCGTCGAGGGCGAGACGACCCGCAGTCCCGCCGTGTGGGCGAAGTAGGCCTCGGGGCTCTCGGAGTGGTGCTCGACCGCACCGATGCCCCCGCCGAACGGGATGCGGATCACCATCGCCATGTCCCATGCGCCCTCGGACCGCTTGTGCTGCTTGGCGACCTGGGAGACGATCTGGTCGAACGCCGGGTACACGAACCCGTCGAACTGGATCTCGACGACGGGGCGGAACCCGCGCATCGCGAACCCCACCGACGTCCCCACGATCGCCGACTCGGCGAGCGGCGCGTCGATCACCCGCGTCTCGCCGAAATCCTTCTGCAGCCCGTCCGTGACGCGGAAGACCCCGCCGAGCTTGCCGATGTCCTCGCCGATGAGGAGCACCCTGGCGTCATCCTCCATCGCCTTGCGCAACCCCTCGTTGAGCGCCTTGGCGAGCGTCAGGTCGCTCATCGCAGCGTCCCCGCCTCGCTGGCGCCGAGAAGCCCGACCATCTGGCCGCGCTCCTCGTCCATGAGCGGATGGGGTTCCGCGTAGACGTCGTCGAAGATGGAGAGCGGTGTCGGTCCCGTCATGGCGAGCACCTCCTCGCGGAACGTCCGGGCCATGGCATCCGCCTCGGCGTCGACGTCCTTCGTGTGCTGGGTGTCGGCGATGCCGTTGCGCACGATGAAGGCGCGCACGCGCTCGATCGGGTCGCGCAGCTTCCACTCCTCGAGCTCCGCGTCGATCCGGTAGCGCGTCGGGTCGTCGGACGTCGTGTGCGCGCCCATCCGGTAGGTGTACGCCTCGATGAGGGTCGGTCCGGATCCCTCGCGGGCCCTTGCGAGCGCCGCGCGCGTGACGGCGAGCACGGCGAAGACGTCGTTGCCGTCGACGCGCACCCCTGGGAAGCCGAACCCCTCTGCCCGGCGGTAGATGGGGATCCGCGTCTGGCGCTCCGTGGGCTCGGAGATCGCCCAGTGGTTGTTCTGCACGAAGAACACGATCGGCGCCTGGAACGACGCCCCCCAGACGAACGCCTCGTTGACGTCACCCTGGCTCGTCGCGCCGTCGCCGAAGAACGTGATGACGGCGGCGTCGGCCCCCTCGTTCTGCATTCCCATCGCGTAGCCCACGGCATTGAGCGCCTGGTTCCCGATCACGATGGTCGGCAGCGCGTAGTTGTACTCCCTCGGGTCCCACCCCCCGTTCGTCACCTGCCGGAAGATCCGCAGGCTCGTCGAGGGCGGGATGCCGCGGCACCACGCGATCCCGTGCTCGCGGTACGAGGGGAATCCGAAGTCGTCCGGCGCCATCGCGCGCCCCGCGCCGATCTGCGCCGCCTCCTGGCCGAGGAGGGGCGCCCACAGCGCGAGCTGCCCCTGGCGCTGCAGCGACGTCGACTCCACGTCGAGGCGCCGGATGACCACCATGTCGCGGTAGAGGCCGAGGACCTCGGCATCGGTGAGCTCGAGGGGGTAGACGTCGCTCTCCACGCGCTCGCCCTCGGGGGTGAGGAGCTGGACGAACGGCTCGCCGTTCACCTGCGCGACTCCGTGGCCGGCCGGCACACCGTCGGGATCCGCCGCGCGCGGGGCATCTCAGTCATATCCGCTCACCGTACTCCCGCCCGCCCGATTCCGTCCGTGCTGGCACCGCGCTGGCACCGCGCTGGCACGGTGCCCGATCCGCACCCGCACATGGGTCCGAGGGGTGCTCGGGAGCCGCTGCCTAGTCTCAGTCGGTGCCGCGGATCCTCGTCGACATCTCGCCGCTGCGCGAGAGCCGGGATTTCCGCCTGCTGTTCAGCGGGCAGCTCGTGTCCATGCTGGGCAACCAGGTCACGATCGTCGCGATCTCCTACCAGCTCTACCACCTGACCCACTCGACGCTGCAGGTCGGCGCGATCAGCCTGGCCCAGCTCCCCTTCCTCGTCATCGGCTCGCTCGCCGGCGGCATCGTCGGCGATGCGGTCGACAAGCGCCGGATCCTGCTGTGGAGCGCGCTGGCACTCGCCGTGCTCGGGGGCCTCATCGCCGGGAACGCCGCGCTCGCGTCCCCCTCGATCGCAGCCCTCTACGTTCTCTCGGCGCTCTCGTCGGGCGTGGCGGGGTTCGCGAACCCCGCGCGCAACGCGGCGATCCCGCGGCTGGTCGCGCCGGGCCAGCTGATCGCCGCCTACTCGATCAATCAGATCACCATCCAGATCGCGACGGTCGTCGGCCCGGTGATCGGCGGCGTCCTCGCCGCGATCTCGCTCCCCGTCGCGTACTCCGTCGACGCCGTGAGCTTCCTCGCGATCTTCCTGGCCACGCTCCTGATGTCGCCGATCCCACCGGTCGAGGGCGCGCGGCGGCCCGGCCTCAGCTCGTTCGCCGAGGGGTTCCGCTACCTGCGCGGCCGCCAGGTGATCCAGGGCGTCTACCTGATCGACCTCAACGCGATGATCTTCGGGATGCCCTCTGCACTGTTCCCGGCGTTCGCGGCCGACCGGTTCGGCGGTGGGACCGTCGTCCTCGGCCTCCTCTACGCGGCTCCGGGGTTCGGGGCGCTCATCGGCGCGTTCACGACGGGATGGGTGGAACGCGTCGTGCGTCGCGGCCGGGCCGTGATCATCGCGGTCGTCGTCTGGGGCCTCGCCATCGCCGTCTTCGGGTGGTCGTCGACGCTGTGGGTCGCGCTCGTCTTTCTCGCGATCGCCGGATGGGCGGACGTGATCAGCGCGGTGCTGCGCAACACCATCCTGCAGAGCTCCATCCCCGACGAGTTCCGCACGCGCCTCAGCTCCTTCCAGATGACGGTCGTCACCGGGGGCCCGAGGCTGGGCAACTTCGAGGCCGGCGCGGTCGCCGCGGTCACGTCACCGGTGTTCTCCGCGGTGTCGGGCGGGCTCGCCTGCGTCGCGGGAGCCCTGGTGCTCGCCGGCCTGCTGCCGCGGTTCACCAGGGCGTCGGCACCTGGGGAGTACGACGAGCCCGGTCCGAGGCGCTGACCGGTGCGCGCGGCGCATGGGGCGACGGCTAGACGACCGTCCAGATGAGCCACGCCGCCCCGATGATCGTGACCCACAGCGGCCACAGGTCGTTGGAGCTCCCGCCGGTCGCAAGCTGGGCCGTCCACACACCCCAGACGATCACGTTGAGGCCGACGTAGAGGCGCAGCCGCCTCGTGAACTTGCGGCGGCGCGCGACGCTGCCCCCGCGCTTCGCCCTGACCGCGGGCAGGTCCTTCGTCAGCGGCACGATCTCGCCGTGGGTCTTCGCCGCGTACGCGGCGTCGAGGCGCGCGCGGAAGTCGTCGAGGTCGAGGCGGCCCTCGCTCAGGCCCTCGCGCAGCTGCACTACGACGGCATCGCGCTCGGCGTCGGAGAGCCGCTGGCTCGGCTTGGTGGCCATGCCCAATTGTGTCCGACGAAGCGGCGCGTGTCACCTGCGGCCGAGGGCCTGCGGCGCGGCGTCAGTCCGTGGTCAGTCCGTGGGCGGCAGTGACCGACCTGAGGACCCGGGGGGCTCGCCGGGGCGGACCTGGACTGCCGTCCGCGCTCGCCGGCCGCCCGTGACGGCCGCGAGCTGCCCGCATGCGGCGTCGATCTCCCGGCCGCGCGTGGCGCGCACCGTCACGTTGACGCCGAGGAGCTCGAGGGTGTCGCGGAACGTCTCGACGCCCTCGCGCGACGTCCCCAGCACCGCGTAGCCGGGGGTCGGGTTGAGGGCGATGAGGTTGACGTGCGCGCGCAGGCGGCGCGCGAGCACCGCGAGCTCCTCGGCGTCCATGGTCCGGTCGTTCACGCCGTCGATCAGCGCCCACTCGAAGGAGATCCGGCGGTGCGTCACCTCCGTCCACAGCTCGCACGCGGCCATGACGCGCTCGAGGGGATAGGTGCGGTTGAGCGGCACGAGCGTCTCTCGCAGCGCATCGTTGGCGGCGTGGAGACTGACGGCGAGCGTCACGGTCGGTGCGTCCGCAGCGAGCCGCTCGATCGCGGGCGCGACCCCGACCGTCGAGACCGTCAGGTGCCTCGCCGAGAGGCCGAGCCTCCGGCTGAGCGCGTGGACCGCCGCGACGGTCGCGTCGTAGTTCGAGAGCGGCTCGCCCATCCCCATGAACACCACGTTGCTGAGCCGGTTGGGCGATGCCGCCCTCGCAGCCACGATCACCTGCTCGACGATCTCTGCTGCCGACAGGTGCCGGCGGAACCCCGCCTGCCCCGTCGCGCAGAACGTGCAGCCCATCGCGCAGCCCGCCTGCGAGGAGATGCACACCGTGACGCGATCGCGGTAGGTCATGAGCACCGTCTCGATCGTGGCGCCGTCGTGCAGGGCGAAGACCCACTTCGTCGTGCGCCCGTTGTCCGCCGTGACCGCGGCGACCTGCTCCAGGGCCGGCGGGAGGGCCTCTTCGAGCCGGGCCCGCAGGTCCTTGGGGAGCGTCGTCAGCTCTGTGGGCCTGCGCAGCTGCTGCCACAGCCCCTCTTCCACCTGGCGGAGCCGGTAGGCGGGCTCGTCCGCCATGAGGGCGCGCAGGGCCCCGTCGTCCGGGTCGTAGGCGCTGGGCACCCGACCAACCTAGGGCCCGCCGGGTGGCCTCGGCCGGGCCATTCGTGGTTCACTCTCACGGCCCGGGTGTCCCCGGATCCAGAACGAAGGAGTCCCATGGAGCTCACCAACACGTCGGCACTCGTGACCGGCGGTGCATCGGGCCTCGGCGAGGCCACCGCGCGGCTGCTCGCGACCCGCGGCGTCAAGGTCGTCGTCGCGGACCTCAACGCCGAGAAGGGCGAGGCCCTGGCCGCCGAGATCGGCGGCACATTCGCCTCGACGGACGTCACCAACACCGAGCAGGTCATCGCTGCCATCGATGCCGCGACCGCGCTCGCACCCCTGTGGAGCGTCGTCAACTGTGCCGGGGTCGGCTGGGCGACGCGCACGATCGGCAAGGACGGGGAGTACTCGAGCGCCCACGACCTCGACCTGTACCGCAAGGTCATCGAGATCAACCTGGTCGGCACGTTCAACGTCAGCCGGCTCACCGCGACGGCGATGGCGAAGAACGATCCGGACGCCGACGGTGCGCGCGGCGCGATCGTCAACACGTCATCGGTCGCCGCGGAGGACGGACAGATCGGCCAGGTTGCCTACTCGTCGTCCAAGGGCGGCGTCGTCGGGCTCACGCTGCCGCTCGCGCGCGACCTCGCGGTCGTGGGCATCCGCGTGAACACGATCCTCCCGGGCCTGATCGACACCCCCATCTACGGCCAGGGCGAGGCGTCCGAGGAGTTCAAGGCCCGCCTCGGCACAGGCGTGCTGTTCCCGCGCCGCCTCGGCTACTCCGAGGAGTTCGCGTCCCTCGCCGTCGAGCTGCTCGCGAACAGCTACATGAACGCCGAGTCGATCCGCCTCGATGCGGGCATCCGCATGCAGCCCAAGTGATCGACCGCTGAGCCGCGCCGCTCAGCTGTCGATCGAGAGGCGTGCCGCGATCTGTTGGGGAACCGGCGCCACCTCGCTCGCCGGTGTCGAGAGCGGTGCGGTCGGCGTGACGGTCAGGTCGGTGCAGGCCCTCGCGCCCTCCCAGTCGCTGAGCACACCCTGCGCGTACGCCCCGGACACGGGCACGGGCAGCTCGTCCTCGATCAGCGCCGGTCGCCACTCGAAGCGGTCGATGCGGCGGCCGGTGGCGGTGACGACCAGCGAGCCGCTGTTGTTTGTCGGCACGGGGTCGTTGTAGAAGGCGAAGTTCCCGAGCCCGTAATCGACGAGCGCCGTCCCGAGATAGCCGCCCCCGAGCAGCACGTGCGCGTGACTGCCGATCACGATGTCGGCGCCTGCGCGCACGAGCGCCGTGGCGAGCGGCTCCTGGATCGGGTCGGGGCAGGCGTCGAGCTGGATACCCCAGTGCAGGAAGACGATCACGGTGTCGTCGACCTTCCGGGCCGCCTGCACTGCAGCGATGAGCTGGTTCACGTCGTAGGCCGAGGCGAGGCCCGGCTGGGTGTCCGATGCGCTCCACGCGTCCTGCAGGTCACCGTCGATCACCTGGGTTGCCGCGATGATCCCGATGTGCTGGCCGTCGATCGTCGTCTCGAACGGGGTGAACGCCTGGGCGGCATCCTGCCCGATGCCGAGGATCGTGTACTTCGTCTCGGTCCGCACCGCGAGGGCGGTCTGCAGCCCGGGCAGTCCGCAGTCCTCGCCGTGGTTGTTCGCCTCGGTGACGAGGGTGACCCCCGCCGCCTGGAACGCCGTCACCGCCGACGGCGGTGCCCAGAAGTTGTACTGCTTCGGAGCCGGGTCCGGACACGTGCCGTTCGTGAGTGCCGACTCGAAGTTCGCCATCGAGAGGTCCACGCCTCCGAGGAGCTGGGGCACGCCTGCGCCGAGTGCCGACGCTGGGTCCGCTGCCAGCCGGTCACCGAGCGTGCTGCCCGAAGGGAAGTTGACATCCCCGCCGAACGCGAACGTCACCGGATGGCCGTCGCCGTCCCAGTCGGACGCGAGTCGCGGATTCACCCACGGCGCCGGGTGCGTCCGGTGGAGCGGTGGCGAAGTGCTCGTCGCGGCACCACCTCGCAGTCCGAGCCACAGGCCCGCGACGACCAGCACGCTCAGGAGCAGCACCGCCACGGTTCGGTTCCGTCGCACTCGCCTCGAGACGCCCTCAGGAGCCGTGCGCGGGAGTCGTCGGACGGGCGCAGGCAGCTCGAGCGGCGTGACCTCCGGTCCCGCACGGGTCAGCAGATCACTGGGGCACACGATGAGAACCGTATTGGACGGAACGACCCGCAGCCCTACTTGACCACTCCAGGCTGGTACAGGAGGAGCGGGTCCGGTCCGACCGTGTAGGTCGTCACGGTCCCCGTGCGCAAGGCATGTTCCCACGCGTTCTCCTCCGCGCCGCCCATGTGGATCCGGACGATCCAGATCCGTCCGGTCGACGCGCTGCCCTCCGCCTTCAGCTCCTGCTCCGCCGCGGCGATCGCGTCGGACGGGCCGGTCGGGAGGCGGTTGGGCATCACGATCATCCACGGGTCGTCCGGGTACGACGGCAGGAACCCGACGGTGACCGCCGCGCTGTGGACGAACTGCGGCGTGAGCTCGCTCTCGTAGTAGGCGAAGCCCCAGGACGCCTGCTCGTTCACGATCACGACGTCGCCTGCGAGACGGTGGGTGTCGACGTACGCGACCTCGGATCGGACGTCCTCGATCGGGATGAGCTGCGTGCGGATGCTCGTGTGCACGGAGACCACGAGCAGCCCCATGAAGATCGCGAGGCAGAGCAGCGTCACGCCCACGTTGCGCCTCGCCACCACCTGGATCCCGGTCGCCACGCCGATGGCGACGAGCACCGAGACGAGGACGATCCAGAACGTCGAGGTCCGCAGGTCGCCGAACGGGTACTTGTGCGCGGCGCTCGCGACGATGACGACGAGGACGGTGATCGGGACGGTCATCGCCAGGGCCGGGCGCCCGAGCGCGACGAGGCTCGCGACGCCGACGAGCGCAAGGAGGAGGTAGAGCCACCAGAGATCCCACCCCACGACCGCCATCAGGAGCACCCAGTGATGGCCGATGAACCGCAGTGCACCGGAGAGTCCCTCGTTGGTGGGCATGAAGAAGCCCTTCTTGCCCCAGTTCGTGGTCAGCAGCGGGTTGAGCTGCTCGTGGAAGAGCAGGTAGATGAGCCCGCTCGTCACCGCCGACGCCGCGAACACGACGGCCACCTCCGAGAGGCGCCGCAGGTCCCGGCGGAGGAGGGACGCGATCGCGAGGGCGAGGATGGCCGAGAACCCGACGATCACCGACGTGTTGGTGAAGAGGAACCCGAAGGCCGTGACGACGCCGATGGCGACGAGCCGCGGCCTCGTCCAGCGGCTCTCGATGCACGCCACAAGCAGGAGGATCAGGACCGAGACGCACGCCTCCGTCGTGTACTGCTTGAGGTCGCTCTGGGTCAGCATCGACGGTGCGAGGAGGACAGCCGTCGCGGTGAGCACGCCGGCGTAGCGCGGCAGCGGGAGCGCCCGGCCGAGGTAGTAGGCCAGCGCGACTGCCCCTGCGCATGCGAGCAGGGGCAGCATGCGCAGGTCCTGCTGGCCCCCGCCGGGAACCAGGCGCAGCAGGAGCGTCCAGCCGATCGGCGTCGAGGACGTGATCCACTTCATCGATCCGAGCGGCGCCTTGGTCGAGACCGCGACCCATGACTCGTCCACCCAGAAGGGCTGGCTGAGCATGTAGCCGACGTTGTGGACGACGAGGACCCCAGCAGCGAGCACGATGGCGAGGACGTGGTCTACCCAGGTGAGCCGACCCGCCCACAGCACGGGGGACACGTGTCGCGTCCGTCGCGGCGCCGGCGCCTGGTCCGGGGCCGCGACCGCGACGTCGTCGGTCACGACCGGGTGTCCAGGGGTGCGCGACGGGCGTGCGAAGCGGGCCCGTCGGTGCGAATCACGCCGAGAAGTCTGACTGAACGGGGGGCCCGGTGTCGTTCACCCGGGCTCGGCGGTCACCGCCGGGCGTGCTCAGATCCCCTGGCCGAGGTTGTCGAATCGTGCGTACTGGCTCAGGAATGCGAGGTTTGCGTGGCCGGTCGGCCCGTTTCGGTGCTTCGCGATGAGGACCTCTGCCATGCCCCGCTTGTCGACCGAGGCCTCTGGGTCGTAGGCCTCCTCGCGGTAGAGGAACATCACGACGTCGGCGTCCTGCTCGAGGGAGCCCGACTCGCGAAGGTCGGAGAGCATCGGCCGCTTGTCGGCGCGCTGCTCGAGGCCTCGGGAGAGCTGGGACAGTGCGACGACCGGGCACTTGAGCTCGCGCGCGAGGATCTTGAGCCCTCTCGACATCTCGGCGACCTCCACCTGGCGGTTCTCCGAGCGAACCCGCGAGCTCATCAGCTGGAGGTAGTCGACGACCACGATGCCGAGCTCGCCGTGCTGCTTCTTCAGCCGCCTCGCCCGAGCGCGGATGTCCATGATCGTGAGGTGGGGGTTGTCGTCGATGTAGATGGTGGCCTCGCTGAGCCGGGTCAGGGCCCGGCTCACCTTCTGCCAATCCGTGTCGCTCAGCTGACCGGTGCGCATGCGCTGCGCGTCGACCCTGGCCTCCGAGGCCAGCAGGCGCTGCGAGAGCTCGAGGTGGCTCATCTCGAGGCTGAAGAGCAGGGCCGGGCGCCGGAGCACCGCGCCCACGTGGGTCAGCATGCCGAGCGCAAAGCTCGTCTTTCCCATGGCAGGGCGCGCGCCGACGATCGTCAGGCTCGAGGGCTGGAGCCCCAGCAGGATGTTGTCGAGATCGGTGAACCCCGTCGCGGTGCCCGTGATGCTCGTGGCGCCGCGCTCCTCGATCCAGTCAAGGGACTCGTGCAGCAGCTCGCTCAGGTGGCGCACGGAGTCCGAGTTCCGGCGCTCCGCGACGTCCAGGATCATCTGCTCCGCGGCGTCGACGACCCCCTTCACGTCGTCCGGGGCGCTGTAGGCCAGGTCCGCGATCTCGCCGCTCGCGCCGATCAGGCGCCGAAGGACCGCCAACTCCTGGACGATCGACGCATAGTGCTGGGCGTTCGCCGCAGACGGCGTGTTCGCCTGCAGCGCGACGAGCGCGGCGGGGTCGACGCCCATCGCCGTCAGTCCGGCTCGATCCAGCTCGTCCGAGACGGTGACGGCGTCAGCCGGCTGCCCGGACTCGTAGAGCCGGTGGATGGCGGAGAAGATCTGCCCGTGCGCCGGCTTGTAGAAGTCCTCCGCCGTGCACAGCTCGGTGCCCGACGAGATCGCGTCGCTCGACAGGAGCATCGCCCCGAGGAGGGACTCCTCCGCATCGAGGTTGTGCGGGGGGACCTTGGGTCCCTCGTTGGCGGCGCGGAGTCGCACCGGCCGCGTGTCGTCGTAGGCCTGAACCATGTCCCTCTAACCGTCCCACGAATCGCTTCTGGAGTACCTCTCTAAAAGCCCGAGAACGCTGAGGAAAGTCTGTGTCTTGTTGCGCAGGAACGTCGGTATTTCGAGCGGTGCCTGTTGATGACCGGGCAGGCGCGGCGGTGCAGGGGTCGTCGGGCGCACGGCTGCACTCTTGGGGATCGATGTGACATGGCGCGGCACGCACGCAACGGTCGGGCCACACCGCGTGCGTGGACGCGCGGATGCCACTGGAGCCACGCGCGAAACCGGTTGCGAAATCGGGGGGCGCGGCACAGCCGCGCCCGCGACAACGACCCGGTCAGTCCTGGGCGACGACGCTGACGGTGACGGTCGCCTCGACGTCGCCGAACAGCTTCACCGGCACGCTCACCTCACCCAATTCCTTCAGGTGCTCCGCGAGGACGACCTGGTGGCGGTCCACAGCAACACCCGTCTCCTGGGCGAGTGCGGCTGCGATCTCGGTCGGTCCCACGGAGCCGAACAGCTTGCCCTTGTCGCCGGCGCGAGCCGGGATCACCAGCGTCTGCTTCTCGAGGGCCGCCTTCTGCGTCGCCGCGGACTCGAGGTCCTTGGCATCGCGCAGGTCGCGCGAGCGGCGCATGGCTGCCGCCTGGATCGCGGTTGATTCCGATGCGGCCTGGGCTGAGCCGCTGGGCAGCAGGAAGTTGCGGGCATAGCCGCCCGCGACGTCCACGATGTCGCCACGGCGGCCGACGCCCTCGATGTCCTTGCGGAGGAGCACCTTCATCAGGCCTCCACCTCGCCAGCATCGACAGAGACGACCTCATCTGCCACGACGATCTCCTCCACCGCGCCATCGCCGCCGACCAATTCGTCGATCTCAAGGATCTCCATGGGCGCCTCTTCGGCGTCACGCGATGGCCCGCGGCCACGGCCGCCGCCTCCGCCGCCCTCGCGGTCCCGGCCCCTGCCGCCCCCGCGACGCTCGGTCACGGTCCGCTGCGTGTACGGGAGCAGCGCGAGCTCGCGCGCCGTCTTGATCGCCTCGGCGATCTCGCGCTGGTGCTGCTCGCAGTTCCCCGATACGCGACGCGCGCGGATCTTGCCCCGCTCGCTCATGTAGCGCTTGAGCATGCCCGAGTTCTTGTAGTCCACCCACTCGATGTTGGCCTGGCAGAGCGCGCAGGGCTTCTTCTTGATCCGCCTGCCCAGGTCCTTCGGCGCACGCTTGGTGGTGCGCATGTTGTTCCGTGCCATCAGAAGGGCTCCTCGTCGAATCCGTACCCGGCATCCGGGTCCTGCTTGGGTGCGCTCGGCGCGCGCGCTGGGCGCTGCTCGCCGGGTCCGCGCCGCTCGGTCCTGGTCACCTGAGCGGTTGCCCACCGGAGCGACGGTGCGATCTCGTCCGCGACGATCTCGACGACGCTGCGCTTGTCGCCGTTGTCGGTCTCCCAGGAGCGCTGCTCGAGCCGTCCGGTGACGATCACGCGGTTGCCCTTCGCGATCGACTCAGCGACGTTCTCTCCGAGCTCGCCCCACGCGACGACGTTGAAGAAGCTGACCTTCTCCTCCCACTCCTGGGTCTGGCGGTTCTGCCAGCGCCGATTCACGGCGAGGCCGAGGGAGCAGTTCGCCTGCCCAGAGGCGATGAATCGAAGCTCCGGGTCGCGCGTGACGTTCCCGATGACGGTCACTGTGTTGTCTGCCATGGTTCTCCTGTCCTCAGGCCGCGCCGGCGGCGAGGCGCTTCGCAGCGCCCTTCTCTGGCAGGCGGATGATCTTGTGCCGCAGGACCTCGGTGGCGAGCGTCAGGTGGCGGTCGAGCTCGGCGACGGTGGCCGGCTCGCCCGTGAACTCGACGACGACGTAGTAGCCCTCGCGGCGCTTCTTCATCTCGTAGGCGAAGGTGCGCTTCCCCCAACGGTCGATCTGTCCGGGGGTTCCGCCGTTGGCGCGGATGGCCTCGAGCGAGCGGTCGAGCGCGGCCTGGATGTCCTGCGCATCGACGGCGACGTCGAAGATGATCATGGTCTCATAGGGCCGCAACGGGCTGTCCTCCCTCTGGACCGGCGCAGGGCGCCGGGCCCCGTCGTTCGGGGCAGGGTGTGTTCCCGCCGAAGCGGGACCTCTGATCGTAGCCGCCAGATGGTATCCGTCGCACCTCGGGGTCCGGCTTGGCACCCTGGTCCGCGGGGCCGCGCCGCGCGATGGCGGCCGGACTATTCGCCCAGGGCCTCGCGAAGCTCCGTCGTCGCCACGTAGGTCTCGGTCTCGCCGGGGAAGTCCGAGGACCGCACGTCTGCCGCGAAGCGTGCGATCGCGTCGGTGATGACGGGGCCGAGGTTCGCGTACTGGCGGACGAACTTCGGGGCAGTGCGGTCCCCGAGTCCCAGCAGGTCGTGGAAGACGAGGACCTGGCCATCCGTGGACGCCCCTGCCCCGATGCCGATGGTCGGGATGGCGATGGCCCTCGTGATCCGATCTGCGAGCACGTCGGGGATCCCCTCGAGGACGATGGCGAAGCATCCGGCGTCCTCGAGCGAGTGGGCGTCCTGGACCAGCAGCTTCGCCGCCTCGAGGTCCTTGCCTTGCACCCGGTACCCGCCCATCGCGAGCAGCGACTGGGGCGTCAGCCCGAGATGTCCCATCACGGGGATCTCGGCGTTGACGATGGCCTCGACGACCGGCGTGCGCACCACCCCGCCCTCGAGCTTGACGCACTGCGCCCCGGCCCGCACGAGCGTGCCCGCGTTTCGGACGGCGTCGCGGCGGCCGGTGTGGTAGCTGAGCCACGGCAGGTCGCCGACGATCAGCGCCTTCGGCTTCGCCCGCGCGACGGCCGCCGTGTGTCGCGCCATGTCGTCCACGGTGACGTGCATCGACCCGGGATAACCGAGCACGTTGTCGGCGACGGAGTCCCCGACCAGCAGCAGGTCGACGCCGGCTGCATCGGCGAGCCGGGCCGACGGCTCGTCGTACGCGGTGACCATCACGATCGGCTCTGATCCGTTCGAGCGCTTGCGGTTGCGCAGGTCCGCGGACGTGACCGGGCGGCTCACCGGGCCTCGCTCTTCGCGCTCTTGGTGCCCTTGCTCCGCCTCGCCCGCTTTCCCCCGGCCTCCCACTTGCGCGCGAGGTGGTGGAACCCGCAGGCGGTGCAGGCCTCCACCGAGTAGCAGATGACTGGCTCCTCGCGGCGCTCGAGCCGGGCGAGCTGGCCTTGGTGGACGGGCATGTACCACCGGGCGGGAGCTTCGCCCCGAAGACGTAGGTGACCTCGACGGTCGGATCGGCGTCGCACACGGGGCACGTCTGGCCGGTCGGGCGTCCCAGGTTCGCGGCTGCGCGGAGGAGCTCGGGATGGGCGTCGCACACGTCCTCGCGACGGACCCGGCCCTTGCGGACGGCCTCGATCAGCGAGTGTCGGACGAGCCCGTACTCGACGACGCCCGTTCGCTGCGACTCGGACCTCTGGATCCCGCTCGCCATCGGCGAAACGCTAGCGGGATGCCCGGGGCGTCGGGAGGTCCGTTCGGGGCCGTGACAGAATTGCACCTTCGATATATCGGACTGATACACTCTGCAGCGTGCTGGACCTCGCCATCCTCGGCCTCCTCGGTGAGAAGGACCGTCACGGCTATGAGATCCGCCGCCTCATCCGCGACGAGCTCGGGCTCGTCGCCAACGTGTCCTTCGGCTCCCTCTACCCCGCTCTCGCTCGGCTCGAGCGCCAGGGCGCAGTCGAGGTCGTCGGCGACGTCTCGACGATGACCTCGGTGCCCGCCACCCCCTCGACCGGGTCCCTCTCGGGTGAGCGCGCGGCTGCGCGCGGCCGTCGCACCGGCCTCTCGAGGGGCCTGCGCAGCCGAAAGGTCTACCGGCTGACGCCGGCGGGGGCAGCCCTCTTCAACAAGCTGCTCGCCGAGACCCCCCAGCAGGACGACCCCAGGAGCTTCGGGCTGCGCCTCGCGCTGGCCCGCCACCTCCCTCCTTCAGCGCGGCTCGAGCTCCTCGAGCGCCGCCGCGCAGAGCTCTTCCGACGGCTCGCAGAGCTCGAGGAGACAACCGGGGGCGACGCCCTCGACCCCTATGCCAGGTCCGTCGTCGAGCACGCCGCCCAGGGCGTGCGACACGACATCGCCTGGCTCGACGACCTGATCGCCGCCGAAGACGGTGCGCGACTTCCTATCGGGGCAGAGTCCCCGCCGACACAGGAGCCAGACCCCGTAGGGGTCGAAAGGAGCACCACATGAGTTCGATCCGAGTCGCGATCGCCGGAGTCGGCAACTGCGCGAGTTCCCTCATCCAGGGGGTGCGCTACTACAAGGACGCCGACCCCAACGACGTCGTGCCCGGGCTGATGCACGTCGAGCTCGCCGGCTACCACGTGCGGGACCTCGAGTTCGTGGCGGCGTTCGACGTCGACGCCGCGAAGGTCGGCACTGACCTCTCCAAGGCGATCTTCTCCTCGCAGAACAACACGATCAAGTTCTCCGAGGTCGGCCACGTGGGCGTGACCGTGCAGCGCGGGCCGACGTTCGACGGCCTCTCGAAGTACTACCGCGAGATGATCGAGGAGTCCCCTGCGGACCCCTGCGACGTCGTCGCGGTCCTGCGAGAGACGAAGGCCGACGTCCTCGTCTCGTACCTCCCGGTCGGCTCCGAGATCGCCCAGCGCTTCTACGCGCAGTGCGCGCTCGACGCCGGCGTCGCCTTCGTGAACGCGATCCCCGTGTTCATCGCCTCGGATCCCGAGTGGGCGAAGAAGTTCGCCGACGCCGGCGTCCCGATCATCGGCGACGACATCAAGAGCCAGGTGGGCTCGACGATCGTGCACCGCGTCCTCACCCGCCTCTTCGAGGACCGCGGCACCGCCCTCGACCACACCTACCAGCTGAACGTCGGGGGGAACATGGACTTCAAGAACATGCTCGACCGCGACCGGCTCGAGTCGAAGAAGATCTCGAAGACCCAGGCCGTGACCTCCCAGATGGAGGACACGATGCTCGGCGACGAGGACATCCACATCGGCCCCTCGGACCACGTGCCGTGGCTCCACGACCGCAAGTGGGCCTACATCCGCATGGAGGGCCGCAACTTCGGCGACGTGCCCCTCAACCTGGAGCTCAAGCTCGAGGTCTGGGACTCCCCGAACTCCGCGGGGGTCATCATCGACGCGGTGCGCTGCGCCAAGGCCGCGCTCGACCGCGGCATCGGCGGCCCGCTCCTCGGACCGAGCGCCTACTTCATGAAGTCGCCGCCCGTGCAGTACCACGACGACATCGCCCACGAGATGATCGAGGCGTTCTCGCGGGGCGACGAGGACTGAGCCGATCGCCCGGCGGTTCTCCCGCCGGCGCGGCAGCTGGCCGAATCGGCCGCCTGCGCTCCCAATCGCGTCCGCGGGTCGTAGATTGGCCCCTCCATAGAGGAGGCACGATGGCCAGGCGATCACGGTGGGTACGGGGGTTCTCGTTCGCGATGACGGCGGTGGTTGGCGCCACGATGGTCGCCGCGGTGACCCCGGGCGTCTCGTCAGCGGCGAGGAAGGCATCCACCTCGTACTACGTCAATCTCGGTGACTCCTACGCGGAGGGCTACCAGCCCGGCACCGCGGGCGGCCTCGAGACGCTCCACGGCTATGCCAACCATCTGGTCACCGACGTCGCGAGGAAGCACGCCCTGACGCTCGAGAACTTCGGCTGCGGCGGTGCGACGACGACCTCGATCCTGAACGCGATCGGCTGCCCGCCGGGCGGCCTGGCGAACGACGGCGTCGCGTACCCGACGACGACCCAGGCAGCGGCGGCACTGAGCTTCATCGCCGCGCACCAGGGCCAGATCGGCCTCGTCACGATCTCGATCGGCGGCAACGACTTCGACGGGTGCCTCAGCTCGGCCACGCCGATCCCCTGCGCCGCGGCGGCGCTGCCCGTCATGGAGGCGAACATCAAGACGCTCGCCTCCGAGCTGCGCACGGCGGTCGGTCCTTCGGTGCCGATGATCGCGATCACCTACCCCGATGTCGCGCTCGCCGAGTGGCTGCTCGGCACCACGGCAGGCAAGTCCTTCGCCTCGGAGTCGGCTGCGGGATTCCGCCAGCTGATCAACCCGACGTTCGTCGCGGCCTACACGCCGTCGAACGTCTCGTTCGTCGACATCACCAAGGCGACGGGGGCCTACGTGCCCCTGACCAAGACCGTCACCTTCAAGCCCTACGGCAAGATCCCCTACGCGGTCGCCGAGGTGTGCAAGCTGACGTGGATGTGCGCACAGGCCAACATCCACCCGAACAACGCCGGCTACACCCTCATCGCGTCGCAGATCGCCAAGGTGTACCTGAAGCTCGCCGCCTGATCGCTCGGGACGCCACGCGGCCTGCGTCGCCAGGCAGCCGGGGGCCTAGTTCCCCGCCGCCTGGCGCTCAGCCCACCATGCGTCGAGGCGCCTGAACGCCTCGTCCTCGCCGAGCAGGCCCTCGTCGAGGCGGAGCTCGAGCAGGAAGTCGAGCGCCTGGCCGACGTCGCGCGACGGCGGGATGCCGAGGTGCGCCATCACCTGGGTCCCGTCGAGGTCCGGCCGCATGGCCAGCAGCGCCTCGCGCTCCGACAGCTCGGCGATCCTCGTCTCGAGCTCGTCCATGCGCGCGTGCGAGCTCCCGCGCGCTGCGCGCGTTGCGCGTGGTGCAGTCGCACCTCGTGAGCTCGTTCAGCCGTCCGAGGTGCTCGCCCGGCGTCGCGGACGTAGCGGCGCACGGCGCGGTCGGTCCAGCCCATCTTGTAGGTGTGGAAGCGCAGGTGCAGCTCGACGAGCTTCGTGACGATCTCCATCTCGTCGGTCGGGTAGCGCAGGGCCTCCATGCGGACCCTCGTCATGCTGGCGCCGACGATCTCGTGGTGGTGGAAGCTCACCCCGCCCGGCCCGAAGGCCCTCGTCCGCGGCTTGCCGATGTCGTGGAAGAGCGCCGCGAGCCGCAGGAGCCGGTCCTCGGAGGTCTTGTCGACGACCGCGAACGTGTGTGCGAGCACGTCCTTGTGGCGCTGGATCGGGTCCTGCTCGAGCGCGAGTCCCGGCAGCTCGGGGAAGAAATGGTCCGCGAGGCCCGTGCGCACGATGAACCAGAGCGCGACCGATGGGGTCGCCACCAGCATGATCTTGTCGAGCTCGTCGCGGATCCGCTCGGCCGAGACGATCGAGAGCCGGTCGGCGAGCGAGCGCGCCGACTCGACGAGCACGTCGTCGGGGACCAGGTCGAACCGCGCGATGAACCGCGCCGCGCGAAGCATGCGCAGCGGGTCGTCGCTGAAGGAGACCTCGGGGTCGAGCGGGGTCGCGAGCCGGCGCTGGGCGAGGTCCACCGCCCCTCCGAAGGGGTCGACCAGCGTGAGCGTCGCCAGATCGAGCGCCATCGCGTTGATCGTGAAGTCGCGGCGCGGCGAGGTCCGTCTCGACGTCGTCGCCGAACGTGACCGACGGGCTTGCGCGAGTCCTCGCGGTAGACCTCGGCGCGGTGCGTCGTGATCTCGAAGACGCGGCCGCGCCTTGCGCAGCCCGATCGTCCCGAACTGGCTGCCCTGCTCCCAGACGGCATCCGCCCAGCCGCGCACGATGTCGAGGATCTCCTCGGGCCGCGCCTCGGTCGTGAGGTCGATGTCCACGACGTCGAGGTCGACGTCACCGATCAGCGCGTCCCTCACCGAGCCGCCGACGAGGTACAGCCGCCGTGCCCGTGCCTCGAAACCGGGCAGCGAGCGGAGCGGCCGTCTCGAGCAGCGGCGCAAGGCGCGGCGGGACATTCGACGCGGCCACGCGGTGAGGGTAGTTCGCCCCGGCGCGACCGCAGGCATCTTCTAGCCTTGACCAATGGTCGTCGGCGCGCGGGCGGGGTGCCGTCTCGTGCTGGCGGCCCTCGTCGTGTGGCTGGTGGTGCTCACGGCCGGCGCTCCAGCGGCCACGGCCGCCGCCACGTCGCCGCCGTCGAGCGCCGGCGTGGACCTGCTGGCCCAGACGCCCGTCGTGCACGCCCCGAGCCGCCCGCTCACCGTCGTGCTCGGCGACACGGGCGCGGCCGCGGCCCCGGGTGCCACCGTGCAGCTCACGCATCTACTCGGAGGCTGACGACCCGGTCGGGCCTCGAGGCCGCGATCGGCGCCGCCGGCCCGTCGGGCGCGATGGACCAGACGCCGGCGATCCCGCTCTCCTGCCTCTCGAGCGGCGGCTCGTTCCACCTGACCGTCGGGGTCGCCCCCAACGGCGTGGAGGTGCCGAAGCACGAGCTGTGCGGCGGGGCGGACCCCGTGCTGCGGATCACGTGCTCGACCGGCTGCGACGGCGTCTACCCGCTCGGGATCACCGTGTCGTCGGGAGCGACCGCCGCGACGACGACGTCGCTCGTGACCTACGCCGCGACCGCCTCGGATCCGCTCCGCGTGGCGTGGATCCTGCGCCTGGCAGGGGCGAACCTCGGTCGCGCGGACGCGACGTTGCGCGCCGTCGCGGCGCATCCGGCAGTGCCGGTCACGCTCGACGTGCAGGGCTCGACGGTCGCGAGGTCCGTCGGGTCCACCTCGAGCAAGTCGGCGATCTCGGCCCTCGACGAGCTCGACCGGCGAGCCCGAGCACGTCCTCATCGCCGAGCCCTTCGTCCGCGCCGATCTCGGGGCGCTCTGGGCGGGGAACCTCGCGGCGGAGGTCCAGAGCCAGTACGCGCTCAACGCCGTCATGCTCGCCAAGGCGGACGTCGCGACGGCTCCCAGCACCGTCGCCACCTACGGCACCGGGCCGCAGACCCCGACGATGGCGGACGCCGTGACCTCAGCGGGCTTCCGGGACCTCGTCGTCCCCGGATCCTCGCTCGCCCAGGACCCCTCGTCCTCCCTGTCGTGGGGCTCGCCCTTCCGGATCGCAGGATCGGCGTCGAGCCCGGTCGCCCTCGCCACCGACGACGTGCTCGGCCAGCTGAGCGAGAGCCAGTTCGCCGAGCCCGCGCTGACCGCCGCGCAGTTCCTCGGCGAGCTCGCCTTCCTCCACTTCGAGCAGCCGTACCTCCCCGATCCGCGCGTGGTGGCCGTCGTCACCAACGCGTGGCCCTCGATCCGCACGACCTTCGTCTCCGACGTGCTCGCGGGCCTCGCGGCGAACCCCGTGCTTGCCCCGGTCACGGTGCCGGCCGCCTTCGCCCAGGTGCCCGTCGGGGCGAACGGGTTCCCGGCCACCCAATCGCTCACCCTCGGGCCGAGCGCGCCGTTCGACGCGCCGACGATCGCCACCATCCGCTTCCTGCGCACCACCATCGACGCCCTGGGATCCGCGATCATCGCCGGCAACTCCCCGATCCCCTCGATCGAGGCCCAGCTCCTCTCCGCCGAGCGCGTGCTGCCGCCGTCGGTGCGGACCGCCATCCTCAACGGCGTGCACACGAGGCTCGCCGACGAGCTCGGTAACTTCCACATCGACAACGGCTCCATCACGCTCACGGGCTCGGACGGGTCCCTGCCGATCACGGTCCTGTCGTCGGCGAACTACACGCTCGACGCCTACCTGCGCCTCACGAGCCCGAGGATCTCGTTCCCCCAGGGTGCGAGCCGCCTCGTCGTGCTGTCCAGCTCCGTGCTGTCGGTCCGGATCCCCGCCCACGCCGAGGCGTCGGGCGACCTGCCGCTGACCGCGACGCTGGTGTCCCCTGACGGGCAGCTCCTGATCGCGCACGCCGACATCGTCGTGCGGACGACGCCGACGTCCATCGTCGGCATCGCGCTGACCATCGGCGCCATCTTGGTGCTCGCCCTGTGGTGGGTGCGCACGGCGCGGCGTCCGAAGGCGTCGCGCTGATGGCGGACGCGGAGCGCAGTCCCCGGCTGCTCGGTGCGGCCTCGACGATGGCTGCGGGGACCCTCGCATCGCGGGCCTCGGGCGTGGCGCGGATCCTCGTCCTCGCGTGGGTGCTCGGCTTCAGCCCCCTCGCCGACTCGTACAACCTGGCGAACACGATCCCCAACATGCTCTACGACGTCGTGCTGGGTGGCATCGCCTCGGCGACCTTCGTCCCGGTGTTCATCGAGCGGCTCGCACGCGATGGCGAGCGCCGGGCGTGGAAGTCCATCTCGGCCGTGGCGACGGTCTCGCTCGTCGTCCTCGTCGTCGCGTCCGCGGCCGCATGGCTGCTCGCGCCGTGGATCATCGACGGGTTCACGGCCTTCAACCACATCGGCGGGACGCGCACCGCCGCCGAGCTCGCCGAACAGCGCAGCGTCGCGACCTCGCTGCTGCGCTGGTTCACGCCCCAGATCCTCTTCTACGGGATCATCGCGATCTCGACGGCGCTGCTCAACGTCCGTCACCGGTTCGGCGCGCCGGCGTGGACGCCGATCGCCAACAACGTCGTGTGCATCGCGGTGCTGATCTGGTTCGCCGCCATCGACCCCTCCCCCACGCTCTCGTCCGTCGCGACCTCGCCGTCCAAGCTCGCGCTGCTCGGGCTCGGCACGACCGTCGGCGTCGCGATCCAGGCGATGCTGCTGGTGCCGTCGCTCGTGTCTGCCGGCGGCCTGCAGGCTGCAGTGGCGGTTCGACCTGCGCGACGCCGCCGTGCGGCGCGTGGGCCAGCTCTCGAGCTGGACCCTCGGCATCGTGGTCTCGAACCAGATCGCGCTCGCGGTGGTCCTCGCCTTCGCGTTCGGCATCGGGGGCGAGGGCCCGGTCTCCGCCTACACGTACGGCTGGGCGTTCATGCAGATGCCCTATGCGGTCGTCGCGGTCTCGGTGATGGCCGCGATCACCCCCGAGCTCTCCCGCCACTGGACCCACGGGCGCCGCGACGAGTACGCGACGCGCTTCGGCACCGGGCTGCGCGGCACCATGGGGATCATCCTGCCCGCGTCGGTCGGGCTCGCCATCCTCGCCCAGCCCATCGTCGCGCTCTTCCTCTACCGAGGCCAGGGCACCGGGCACCTGCTCACCGGGACCGTGCTCTCCGTGCTCGCCCTCGGCCTGCCCGGGTTCACCTGCTTCCAGTACGCGATCCGGGGACTCCAGGCGATGCAGCGCGCACGCGACGCGTTCTCGCTCTACATCGTCGAGAACACCTGCAACGTCGTGCTCGCGATCACCATCGGACGCCACTCGATCGGCGTGCTGACCGCGACGGTGTCGATCTCGTACACGGTCGCTGCCGTGCTCGCGCTGCTCGTCATCCGGCACCGCGCCGGATCGCTCGGGGCACCCGGGTGCTATCGCCCGCTCGCGCGGATCGCGCTGGCGACCTGCGTGCTCGGCGTCGTCACCGTGCTCGCGGCCGCGGCGACGGGCTGGTCGACGGGGATCGGCCTCGTCGTGCGCCTTGCGTGGAGCGTCGCCGCCGGCTCTCTCGCGTTCTTCGCCACGGCGGCGTGGCTGAACCGCAAGCGCGCGGCGGACCACTGTTCCGCGTGGCAGGCTCTGAGCGGACGAGAGGAGCGCCATGGGAGACGTCCGCATCATCACCGACTCTGCGTGCGACCTGCCGCACGAGCAGATCGAGTCGCGCGGCATCATCGTGGTTCCGCTCACCATCCGCTTCGGCGACGAGGAGTTCACCGACGGCGTCGACCTGTCGAGCGACGAGTTCTGGAAGCGGTGCAGCGCCTCCAAGCAGCTGCCAGAGACCGCAGCCCCCTCGCCCGGCGCCTTCCAGGCCGCCTATGAGCGCGCTGCGGCCGAGGGTGCGCTCGGGGTCGTCGCCATCTCCCTGTCCTCGGGCCTGTCGGCGACGTTCCAGTCGGCCAAGCTCGGCGCCGAGGCCGTCGCGGGAACGATCGAGGTCCGCGTCGTCGACTCGAGGACCGTGACCGCCGCGCAGGGCCTGCTGGCCCTCGACGCCGCGGTGTTCGCCGCGACGGGCGCGTCGCGTCGACGAGGTGGCTGCGCACGCGCGAGCGCCGCACGGGCGACGCCGGCCTCGTCGGGACGCTCGACACCCTGGAGCACCTCATCAAGGGCGGCCGCGTGGGCGGGGCCAAGGCGATGGTCGGCTCGCTGCTCAGCGTGAAGCCGCTGCTCACCGTGAAGGACGGCCTCGTCGTGGAGGACGGGCGCCAGCGCACCCGCGCGCGCGCGCTCGAGCTGCTCGCGACGCGGCGCGGAGGCCGCCGCGCCGTTCGACTGGGTCGCCGTCGGCGGGGGCGACGCGAAGGACATCGACGTGGTGCTCGACCGCATCGCGTCGATCGACACGGTGCACCCGCTCATCGTCACCGAGATCGGCCCGGTCGTCGGCACCCACGGCGGACCCGGCATCATCGGGGTCTGCTGGTTGCAGCGCGCAGCGACCTGATCGGAACCGCCGGGCTGCCTGCGACGGTGCTGCGGCACTAGGGTCGGCGCCGTGGCGCCGAAGACACCAGCGACGACGCGAAGGCCGGACCCGACCTCGCCGGCAAGCACGATGTGGTGCGATCGACCAGCTGGTCGACACCATCCACGACAAGGTCATCCGGCCGATCCTGCTGGTCGGCCGCACCCTCGCGTTCTCGTTCATCATCATCTTCGCCGCGGCTGCCTTGGCCGTGGCGCTTGCGGTCGCGCATCCTGCGGCTCCTCGACGTCTACGTGTTCCCCGACCACCAGTGGGCCTCGTGGGCCTGCTCGGGCTCATCTTCGTGGCCGGCGGGCCTCATCATCTGGCGCTCGCGCAGGCCCGTCCCAGCGAAGAACGGTGGCAGCCGCCGGTGAGCGAGCACACGCAGGGTCGCCATCATCGGCTCGGGCCCAGCAGGGCTCACCGCGGCGATCTACTCCGCCGCGCGCCCAGCTCGCCCCGATCGTGATCGAGGGCGAGCCGTCCAGCACCTCGGACCAGCCGGGCGGCCAGCTGATGCTCACGACCGAGGTCGAGAACTTCCCCGGGTTCGATCGACGGCGTCACGGGTCCCGACCTCATGGGCAAGCATGCGCGCCCAGGCCGCTGCGCTTCGGCGCGGACCTCCGCGTCGCCAAGGTCCTCAGGGCCGACCTCTCGGCCCGGCCGTTCCAGCTGTGGATCGACGCAGGACGACGAGCCCGACCTCACCGCCGACGCGGTGATCGTCGCGACCGGGCGCACGGTCGATGCCGCTCGTCGGTGCCCGGCGAGGACGCGCCTCCTCGGCCACGGCCTCTCCACGTGCGCGACCTGCGACGGGTTCTTCTTCCGGGGCCAGGAGATCGCGGTCGTGGGCGGCGGCGACTCCGCGCTCGAAGAGGCGCTCTTCCTCACGCGGTTCGCGACCAAGGTCACGGTCGATGCACCGGCGCGACGAGCTGCGCGCCTCGCGGATCATGCAGCAGCGCGCCCTCGCCCACGAGAAGATCGAGTTCCTCTGGAACACCGTCGTCGACCGAGGTGCTCGGCGAGGAGTCCGTGCACTCGCTCGCGCGTGCGCGACACGGTGACCGGCGGCGACGTCCACGCTCGACGGTCACCGGGGTCTTCGTCGCGATCGGCCACGAGCCCAACACCTCGCTCGTCGAAGGGCCAGCTCGACCTCGACGAGAACGGCTACGTCGTCACCCCGAGCGGCTCCGCCGACGTCCGTCGAGGGCGTCTTCGCCGCCGGGCGACGTCCAGGACCACGTCTACCGCCAGGCGATCACCTCGGCCGGCTCGGGCTGCATGGCGGCGATCGACGCGGAGCGCTGGCTCGAGGCGCACGGGCCGCTAGCAGGCCCGGGAACATCGCGGGGCGCCCGCCGCGTTGTTACCCTTCGCCAGAACGGAGGAACACATGGCAACGATCCAGACACTCACCGATGCGACCTTCAAGGAAACGGTGAGTCGGCGCGGACAACCCCGATCCTCGTCGACTTCTGGGCCGAGTGGTGCGGACCCTGCAAGCAGATCGCCCCGATCCTCGAGGAGATCGCGAGCGAGCAGGAGGGCCGGCTGTCCATCGGGAAGCTCAACGTCGACGACAACCTGAGGCACGGCCCAGGAGTTCTCGGTCATGTCGATCCCGACGCTCATCCTGTTCAAGGGGGCGAGCCCGTCGCCCGCCTCGTGGGTGCGAAGCCCAAGGGAGCGCTCCTCCAGGAGCTCTCCGCCTACCTGTAGGCACGCCCTGCACGGTCCTGCCACTCGCCGAGGGGTCCGACCGGTCCCGCGATCACCGACGTCCAGGAGCGCCTTGCCGCCCTCGGCCACGTCTCGACGGCGACACCCCGGGGATCTTCGGGCCGTCCACGAGGGCCGCGGTCGAGGCGTTCCAGCGCCGCCGCGGGCCTGCGCATCGACGGGATCGTCGGCTGACCTGACCTGGGACCGCCTCGTCGAGGCGGGCCGCGTCCTCGGCGACCGGGTGCTGCCCATGGCCGCCCCGATGCCCACGCGGCGACGATGTGGCCGAGCTCCAGGAGCGCCTCGCGGCCCTCGGGTTCGACCCCGGCCGGGTCGACGGGATCTTCGGCGAGGCGACACGGGCCGCGGTCGTGGGCTTCCAGCGCGACGCGGGCCTCGTGGACGACGGCATCGCGGGTCCCGCGACCCTCCTCGAGGTCCGGCGCCTCGCCGTCCGGTATCCGAGGTCGACCCTGCGTCAACGAGGTGAAGGAGCGCTCGGGCGTGCGCGTTCAGCCCGGGTGCCGTCGACGGGCATGGCCGTGGCGATCGGCCAGGCCGGGGGCCTCGAGGTCGTGGTCGAGGCCACCGCCCGCGCGCTGCGCCTCCGCGGCGCGCACGCGATCGTGGTCCGTGACGTCGACGAGTCGGCACTCGCGGCCACCGCCAACGCGGCCGGCGCCGCCTGCCTGCGTGGTCCTGCGGCTCGATCCGGGGACCTCGCGGTCGACGGCCCTGTACTTCGCGTCGGAGCGATCCCAGTCACCCGCGGGAATGCTCCTCGCCCAGCACGTCGCCGAGGCCACCGGCAAGGCCCTCGCGCTCGACCACGCCGTGGCGGGCATGACCCTGCCGGTGCTTCGTGAGACACAGATGCCGGCGGTCGTGGTCGAGTTCGGGCCGCTCGACCGGGTCGTCGAGCGCACCGCGCAGCTGGCGGCGGCAGTCGTCGAGGCGCTCGAGGGATGGACCGCGCCTCGCGCCTAGCCCGGTGCTGAAGTTTCTTCACACAGCGGGCTATCAGGGAGAATGCCCCGCCGCGGGCCCGTGAACTGTCTGTGACAGCGCCATGAACGGGGCGTGCGCGACGCGCGTCACGCGGGGCGGGACCGTGATCAAAGCGCGACCTTCACGTGAATACCCACAACCTCAGCCACAGGCTGGGGATAACACTCGACTGCCGGTCGACGTTGCGGAACCGGCCTCGATGAGCTCGATCAGGTCGAGGAAACGCCTGTGATCGCCCGGTAGATGCGCTCGAGGTCGTCGAGATCCGCGAACTCGACGATGACCCTTCCGCGCCTGCCCTTGAGGTCCACCCGCACCCGGGTGTCGAGATGGCGCTCGAGCAGGTGCTCGAGCTCGGTGATCCCGGCGTCGGGAAGGGCGCCCTCGCGGACGGGTTCCGGACTCTCGACCACGGTGCTCGCAGGGATCGCGGGCGGTGCCGCGATCCGGCGGACCAGCTCCTCGGTCGCCCGGACGTTCAGCCCCTCGGCTCTCGACCCTCGCCGCCGTGGCCTCGAGCACCTCGGGGTCGTCGATCGAGAGGAGCGCCCGGGCGTGGCCCGCCGTGAGCCTCCCCTCGACGATGGCGCGCTGCACCGGCCCTGGCAGCTGGAGGAGGCGCAGCGTGTTGGTCACGGCGACGCGGCTGCGACCCACCCTCGTCGCGACCTGGTCGTGCGTGAGGTCGAACTCGTCGATGAGCTGCTGGTAGGCGGCGGCCTCCTCGAGCGCGTTCAGGTCCGCACGGTGGAGGTTCTCCACCAGCGCCTGCTCGAGGCTGTGCAGGTCGGTCGTCCGGTCCTGGACGATCGCAGGGACCAGGTCGAGGCCCGCGCGCCGGGCGGAGCGCCACCGGCGCTCCCCCGCGATGAGCTCGTAGGATCCCTCCTCGCCGACCACCGGTCGCACGAGAATGGGCTGCAGGACGCCCACCTCTCGGATCGAGGCCGCCAGCGAGTCGAGGGAATCCTCCCCGAAGTGGGCCCTCGGCTGGAACGGGTTCGGCCGGATCGACTCGATCGGCAACTGTCGAAGGGCGACCCCCTCGGGAGCCTCCGCCTCCTCCTCGCCGGGGATCAGGGCGCCGAGCCCCTTACCCAGCCCGCTTCTGCGCGCCATTGCTCACCTCCTTCGCGAGATTCCGATATGCCTTGGCGCCCTTCGACGTCGGGATCGAACGAGGTGATGGGCTGCCCGAAGGACGGTGCCTCGCTCAGGCGCACGGTCCTCGGGATCATGGTCCGCTGGGTCTGCTGGGGGAAGTGGCGCCGCACCTCCCTCGCGACGTCCTCGGCCAGCCTCGTGCGCCCGTCGTACATGGTCAGCACCACCGTCGTGATCTCGAGCGTCTCATTCAGGTTGCGCTGCACCAGCGACACGATCCGCTGCAGCTGGGTCAGGCCCTCCAGGGCGTAGAACTCGCACTGGACGGGCACGAGGATCTCGGTCGCCGCGGCGAAGGCGTTGATCGTGATGAGGCCCAACGACGGGGGACAGTCGATCATGATGTAGTCGTACTCGTCCACGACCATCGAGAGCGCCCGCTTCAGCCGGAGCTCCCGGCTGATGGCACTGAAGAGCTCCTGCTCGACACCGGCCAGATCGAGTGTGGCGGGCGCAACGAAGAGGTTCTCGATCCCGACCGGCTCGATGCAGTCCATCATCGGCGTCTCGTTCAGCAGGACGTCGTACATGGAGTGCTGGATCCCGCGGGCGTCCACGCCCAGTCCCGTCGTGGCGTTGCCCTGGGGGTCGAGGTCGACGACGAGCACCCGGTAGCCCAGCAGAGCGAGGCTGGCACCGAGGTTGACCGTGGTGGTGGTCTTGCCGACCCCGCCCTTCTGGTTGGCGACCGCGATCACCCTGGGGAGCTGCCTGGTCGGTCGCTCCTCGCCGGCTTCCGGCTGAGAGGCTTCCGAGGCACGCTCCCCGGAGGACTGCTTGGGCGGCGGATCATCCGCTGTGGGCACGTCCTCACCGGACAGGGTGGGAGCCTCGGCGACTCGTGGTGGTCCATCGCCCCTCTCGTCGCCATGCTCGTCGGCACCATGCTCGTCGGCACCATGCTCGTCGGCACCATGCTCCTCGGCGACGTGCTCCTCGGCGACGTGCTCCTCGGTCAGATCAGATGGCACCGGACCCTGAATGGATGCCATCGATGCCGAGGGGGAGACCGCTGCCGAAGGCTCATTCCTGCTGGCATCGGCCGCGTCGTAGCCGACAGCTGTCTCTCGCGACTCGATCGCGGTCACCGGTGGCTCCTCATCCTGCCGTGGTCGGCGCCAGATCGACATCAGCGCCACGACGGAGAGGGAACGAGCACCGCGCAATTCAAGCCCCTCACGCACGCGGAGTCAAGCGAATCGAGATGTTCCACGTGGAACGTGTCCACGGGACCAGACACTTGTTTCACGTGGAACATGGAGTCGCCGTGGGACCGCAGCCCCATGTTCCACGTGGAACATGGGGACCCGATCTAGAAGAGCGGACGCTTTGCCGGGACTCCGACCCGCCGGGGATACCTGGCCGGACATGGCCCCGTTCGGTGGATCGCGACGAGATTCCGCCCGGATGCGACATGCGAAGCCGGTCCCAGCCCGAGCTCCGCGAGCCCCTGCGCCGGCCATCTGGCTGTCGTTTCCTCGGGATCCGGTGGCTCGGCGACAAGGAGGAGGGCGTCGGGGGCGAGGAATCTCGAGGCGCACTCCGCAGTGGGTGCGGGAGCGGCGAAGGATCGGGCTGTGACCAGCTCGAACCTTCCCTCCAGGTCCGCCTCGCGGGCTGCGTCCTCCGCTCGGGCGCAGCGAACAGCCACCCGATCCGCGATGCCAAGCTGGTCTGCCGCCCACAGGAGGAAGTCGCAGCGCCGACCGATCGCGTCGAGCAGCACGCAGGATGTCCCGGGCCACCTGGCCGCGAGGACGAGGCCGGGCACGCCGCCACCTGAGCCCAGATCGAGATAGGTGACCGGGGGAGCGGGGCTCGACTGCTGCCAGGCGAGGTCGAACGACGCTGCGTGCTCCAGATGGTCACGCACGGGTCCGGGACCGAGGAAACCCAGCGACCTGGACTGCTCGAGCACCGCTTCCAGGGACGCGACCACAGTGGCCTAGGCCGGGCTGATCACCACGTACCGGTTGGGATCCTCGCCCTCGGATCGGGTCACGACTCCGTCGATCTCGTTCACCGTGTCGTGGACCACCTTGCGATCCGCAGCGGACATCGCCTCGAGCCGCCGATCTTCGCCGGTCTCGACCACCTCGCCCGCGAGGGTCGTGGTGAACTCGGCCAGCGCCTTGGCGCGACGCTCGCGATAGCGGGCAACGTCAACGAGGATCCGATCGGTCCTCGAGGGGCACTTCGACTGGACGGCAGTGCGCGTCACTTCCTGGACCGCAGCGAGCGTCGCCCCCTTCGGTCCGACAAGGATGCCCAGGTCGGCGCCGTCGACCACGAGCTCGACCGTCTCGGCATCGAGTGTCCGCACCTCCACGGTGGCCTCAAGGCCGAACGCAGCGGTCAGTCCCTCGAGGAACGTCTTGCCGATCTCGCCCTGCTCTTCGAGTGTCATGCCCTCGGCCATCGACTCATCCTCTCGTTTTGGCGACTTCGTCGCCTCCTTGACGGCCACGGCGGCCGCGACTGACTCCTTGGGCTGGGAGGTACCGCGCCCCCGGCGCGAGCGGCTCCGCGACCCTCCGGCACCCTGTGATCCGGATCGCTCGGACGGTGACCTGCCCGACGACGATCGGTCCCCGTTGGTCGAGCCCTCGGGCCGCGACGACGAACCGCGACTGGTCCGGCTCCGCCGCGTCCTCTTGGGACGGGGTCCTGCTGGACGGACCCTGGCACGGACCCTCGCCTCACCGCGCACCCGTCCGAAGAGTCCGGTCTTGGGCTCCTCCACGACGACGATCTCAGCATCGCCCTCGACGACGCCCAACTGCTCCAGCGCCTTCCTCGTGGCTTCCTCGACCGTCTTGCCGGTGATCTCGACCCACTCCATCAGTTCGCTGGCCTTTCTCGTCTCTGCTTCTTCGCCTTCGACCGCGGGTGCGGCGCGGGCCCCTTCGGGGCTGGCGCCTGCTTGCCGGCCGACGTGGAGCCGTTGCTCGAGCCGCCATTCCCGCTGGGTGGCGTCACTTTACCGTCATTTTTGGCGTCATCTTTGACGTCACCCGACGGACCATCCTTCGCGTCCGTCCCGAGGGACGCGGCCGGGATCGATCGCTCCGTCGCGGGGGCGCGCTTGTCGTAGCGGAAGATCATGTCCTGGGTCAGGATCCGGATCGCCGAGGACACGATCATGTAGATGACCGCCGCGGCAGGCACGATGAAGTAGATGTACGCGAACAGGATCGGCGTGATGCGCTGGAACGTCTGCATCTGGCTCGACATCTGCGAGCTGTTGGAGTTCCGCTTGTTGAGCTGGCTCATCTGGAAGTACTGCACCGCGACGGCGATGGCCACGAGCACGTAGAAGGGGATCGCCGCCATCACGGAGCCGTGGTGGCTGAAGGGCTTGAGGGCGATGTTCATGCCCCAGACGAGCATCTTGCCGTTCGACGCGATGAGGTCGTGGTACATCTTCGACGTGTGCGGGATGTACTTGGGCTCCGCCTTCACCCCGCCGCCGGCGACGGGCACCGTGTAGGCGAGTCCCTTGATGACGGAGTACAAGATGAAGAGGAACGGCGCCTGGAGGAGCCCGGTGATGCACCCGGTCGCCGGGTTGACGCCCTGCTCCTTGTAGAGCCGCATCATCTCCTCGTTGAGCTCGGCTCGGTGCTCGGGTCCCTTGTACTTCTGCTGGAGCTTCTTCAGCTCCGGCTGGATCCGCTGCATCGCGATCATCGAGCGGGTCGACTTGACCGTCAGCGGCGTCAGCAGCGCCATGATGATCACCGTGAGGATCGCGATCGCGATCGCGTAGTTCGGTACCACCTCGTAGATCGCCGCGAGCGACCACGCAACCGCGTACAGGATGGGGTGGAAGAGCTTCGCGATCGACGAGAAGATCGGGTTGCTGAGGGCGAGCAGGCCGTTCATCGGCGCGCTCCGGCTGACTCAGGGACCGGGTCAAAACCTCGAGAACCCAAGGGATTGCAGCGGATCAGGCGCTTGATGGCCATCCAGCCACCCCTGCGCAGGCCATGGCTGCCGATCGCGTCCTGGGCGTAGACAGAGCACGACGGGTGGAACCGGCATCCGGTCGGGCGGCCCGCTCGGGCAGCCTGGTAGAGGGCGATGAGCCCGAGGGCGGCTGCGGCTGCATGCCCTCTCCTCGAATCGTTCACCTCTCTCCCTTCGCTTCTGCGCCTGCTGCCCGGATGCTCTGGCGCAGGCTTTCGGTCAGATCCTTGAACGGCGCGGTCGCTGCGCCTTGGGCGGGAAACACAAGGTATGCCCCCGGTGCCATCTCTCCTGCGACGATGTCGACTGCGGCGCGCAGTCGCCGGCGGATGCGGTTGCGGACGACGGCGTTGCCGGTGCGCTTCGAGATGGCGTACGCCACCTGCACGGTCCGAGTGCCGTCGGCGTGCGCGAGGAAGCGGATCCTGACCGGCCCGGACGCACCCTTGCGTCCCGTGCTCCCGAGTGCTGCGAACGTGCGCTTCGAGGAGACCGGCACCGTCTGCCGCGGCCCCACGTCAGACGGTCAGGCGATGACGGCCCTTCAGCCGGCGTGCCTTCAGGACCGCACGGCCCCCGCGCGTGGACATCCGGGCACGAAACCCGTGGGTCCTCGCCCGCTTTCGCTTGTTCGGTTGGTAGGTGCGCTTCACCTGGTCGTTCCTTCCCGTCTTTGCGCCGGGCGCGCAACTCCGTTGCGATAGCGACCGTGGCGCGGACGTGTCATCCTACCCCTTCGACAACCAGAGCCGGGCCCGCGGCACCAGAACGCGATTCTGGGACACGTGGCGGGCCCCGAGACCCGAAGGAGCGCCATGACTGAGCAAACCGACCCCGTCGCCGCGGTGAACGAGTGGAACGCGAGGATCATCGCCGAGTTTCGGGCGAACGACGGCCTGGTCGGGGGCCAGTTCGAGGGCGCCCCGGTGCTTCTGCTTCACACGACGGGCGCAAAGTCGGGCGCCGAGCGGATCAACCCGATCATGTACCTCGAGCTCGACGGGCGCCTCTACGTCTTCGCGTCCAAGGCCGGGGCTGATACCAATCCGGACTGGTACCACAACCTCCTCGCCAACCCGGAGGTCACGATCGAGCTGGGGACGGAGACCCTGACCGCCACCGCCGAGACTGTCGGGCCCGACGAGCGCGCAGCGATCTACGCCGAGCAGGTGAAGCGGTACCCAGGCTTCGGTGAGTACGAGGAGAAGACCGACCGGGTCATCCCCGTCGTCGAGCTCCATCGCCAGGGCTGACGGCGCGCGGCCGGCCGCGCTTGTGCACAACTCGCCAAAGGGGTGTAGGTTCATTCGCCCCACGGCACCCGAGAGTCGGCTCGATCTGTGGATAGATCTGTTGAAAACTGGGGTGATCCCCTGTGGAGGAATTGCGTGGGACAAGTCGAGGACCTCTGGGCGCAATGCGCTGAATCCTTGCAAGAACAGGTTTCTGACAACGTCTGGTCATTGACGCTGGGGTCATTGAAGCCTGTGGATTTTGCTGGGGATATCTTGGTGCTCGAAGTTCCGAACGCTGTCCAGAAGAACCGGGTCTCGGAGCGCTATCTGCAGCTCGTCGAGGACACGCTGACCACCGTGGTCGGCCACGCCGTGACGGTCGACCTCGTCGTCGTGACCCCTGAACCCATCGAGGAACCACCCGACGAGGTGCCCGCACCGTCGCCGGCCACCCAGGCGACGGTCCGAACCGCGGTGCGCGAGACCAACGAGTCGCACAGCGCCCGCCTGGATCCGAGGTTCACGTTCGACGCGTTCGTCTCGGCGAGCTCCAACCGGCTGCCGCTCGCCGCAGCACAGACCGTCGCCGAGACACCGGGCAAGGCGTACAACCCGCTGTTCATCTACGGGGCATCCGGCCTCGGCAAGACCCACCTCCTGCACGCGATCGGCAACTACGTGCAGGACAACTACTCGCGGATGCGTGTCCTCTACGTCACGACGGAGCACTTCCTCAACGACTTCATCGACGCGATCCGCAACAAGACCACGATCGCCTTCAAGCGCCAGTACCGCGAGTGCGACGTGCTGCTCATCGACGACATCCAGTTCATCCAGAACCGCGAGGGTCTCCAGGAGGAGCTGTTCCACACGTACAACACGCTGCACGGCGCGGGCAAGCAGATCGTCTTCACGTCGGACCGCCCGCCGAAGTCCATCGAGACCCTGGAGGAGCGGCTTCGCAGCCGCCTGCTCTCGGGGCTCCTGACCGAGATCGACCGGCCGGACCTCGAGACGCGCATCGCGATCCTGCGCACCAAGGCCGAGTACGACCGCATCGCGCTGCCGCCCGACGTCGCCGAGTTCATCGCGAGCCACGTCCGCGACAACATCCGCGAGCTCGAGGGCGCCATCATCCGCGTCAACGCGTTCGCGAACCTCAACCGTGAGCCCATCACGCTCGAGCTCGCCAAGCGGGTGCTCTCCGACCTCGGTGACGAGACGCCGGCGATCACCCCCGACGCGATCTTGGAGACGGTCGCGGACTACTACCACTTCACCGTCTCGGAGATCCGCGGGCCACGTCGCGTCCGCCCGCTCGTCACGGCCCGGCACGTGGCGATGTACCTCATGCGCGACCTGCTCGCCGACTACTCGTACCCGATGATCGCGAGGATCTTCGACGACCGGAACCACACGACCGTCATCAGCGCGGTGGAGAAGGTCCGCGGCCAGATGGCCGAGCGCCAGCAGCTCTACGACCAGGTCACCCAGCTGCGCCGCCAACTGAAGGGGGAGGGGTGAAAGCTGTGGATCCGAGGGCCAAAAGGTGTGCGCGACACCGGCCTATCCTGTGGCGCGATGGACCCGTCACCAACAGGTTCGGGTGCCGGTCCTCCCACCCCTCCAAAAGTTTCCCACCGACCCTCCCCCGGCAGTGGATGGATATATGCCATCTGATCAGGCGGAAAACTTTGTTATCCACAATCCACACCCCTATTACAACGAACTGTTCTATAGACAGGGTGCTGTAGGTGGCACCCACGCGAAAGGTGGCAGACCATGAAGTTCCGCTCTGAGCGCGACACCCTCGTCGAGGCCCTGGCTGCAGCTGCACGCGCGGTCTCGGCAAGAGCGACCGGCGCCACAACGGGCCTGCACCTGGTCGTGAAGGGCAATGACCTCACGGTGACCGGCACAGACCTGGATCTCACGATCCGCGCCCGGATCGAGGTGATCGGTCTCGACGACGGCGAGTCGGTCGTGCCGGCGAGGCTCGTCACCGACGCGGTGCGCGCGCTCGAGCCCGGCGCCGTGACGTTCGAGGCGGGCGAGGAGAAGGTCGAGATCTCCGCGGCACGGTCGCGCTTCTCCCTGCGGACCTTCCCGGCCGTCGACTTCCCACCGCTGCCGGCCCCCGCAGCGCAGTCGACATCGGTGCCAGCCGGCGAGCTCGTCGAGGCATTGCGCCAGGTCGTGCGGGCCTCGTCGAGCGACGACGCGCGACCGCTGCTCACCGGCGTCCTGCTGACCAACGAGGAGGGCACGCTGCGACTCGTCGCGACCGACTCGTACCGACTCGCACTGTGCGACCTCCCGGGACGCGCGGGCATCGCGGGGGAGCGGGACCTCCTCGTGCCCTCTCGGGCACTGACCGAGCTCCAGCGCATCTGCGGTTCGGGTCCGGAGGACATCGAGATCGGCGTTGCGCTGTCGGACACCGAAGTGACGTTCTTCGCTGGCGACACGCGGATCAGCTCGAGGCTCATCGACGGCGCGTACCCCGACTACCGCCAGCTCATCCCGGCCAGCTACCCGAACCGGCTCCACCTCGGCAAGGAGACGGTGCTCGCCGCGCTGCGCAGGGCCCGGCTGCTGGTGCGGGACAACACGACGTCGGTTCGCCTGACGATGCACGCCGGCGGCGTGGATCTGCGTGTCGTGTCACACGACCTGGGCGACGTCGAGGAGACCGTCGACGGGGACTTCACGGGCGAGGAGCTCACGATCGCGTTCAACCCCGCGTACCTGATCGACGGCGTCGACGCGGTCGCGGGCGACGAGGTCGTGATCGAGACATCCGACTCGTCACGGCCCGCGATGGTCCACGGTGCGGAGGAAGGCTCTTTCCGCTACCTGCTGATGCCCGTCCGCGTGCAGTAGCGACGTGGGTCTCGCGTCGCTCGACCTGGTCGACTTCCGGAGCTTCTCCGAGGCGCGATTCTGCCCGGACCCCGAGGGGACGACCGTCCTGCTCGCGCCGAACGGGACCGGCAAGACCTCGATCCTCGAGGCCATCGGGTACCTGGGCATCGGGAGGAGCTTCCGGGGTGCGGCGCGCGAGGTCATGATCCGCAACGGTCGCGACGACGCCATCGTCCGCGCGACGGTGCGCGACGACCAGTCCGAGGTGCTCATCGAGGCGCAGCTGTCGAGAAACGGCCGCTCGAGGATCCAGGTCAACCGCCAGCCAGCGCGGACGCGGCGCGACCTCGCCGACGCTGTCGCGGTCACGACGTTCGCCCCCGAGGACGTCGGCATCGTGCGGGGCGGTCCATCAGGTCGCCGTGACGTGCTCGACGATGCGCTCAGCCTGCTCGATCCTGTCGCCGGCGCACTCCTCGAGGACGTCGCTCGCGTGCTCCGCCAGCGCGGCGCGCTGCTCCGCCAACTGCACGGCAGGCTCGACCCGGCCGGCGCCGCCACGCTCGACGTCTGGGACGACCGGCTCGCCGAACTCGGCGACGACCTGGCCCGGCGCCGCGGCGCCCTGTGCGTTGAGCTCCTTGAACCCGTCGGCGATCTCTACCGCCAGCTCTCCGCGGACGCGGCGGTCGTCGGGCTGTCCTACGTGGCGAGTTGGGACGGCCCGCTGTCCAAGGCACTGGGCGGTGCCCGCCATGACGACGTCCGGCGGGGCGTGTCGACGGTCGGGCCGCACCGCGACGACGTCGACCTGCGCTTGTCCGGCCGCGACGCGAGGACGCAGGCATCGCAGGGTGAGCAGCGATGCCTTGCGCTCGCGGTTCGCATCGCAGTGCACCTCCGGGTGACGAACGCGCGGCGGCGGCCCCCGCTGCTCCTGCTCGACGACGTGTTCTCGGAGCTCGACATGGGTCGCGCAGAGCGGCTGCTCGAGCTCCTGCCCGAGGGCCAGGCGATCCTCACGACCGCGGTGGCTCCGCCGGCCGGGCTTCGCACTGCCGACATCGTCGACGTCGAACGGCTGGCACGTGGCACGTGAGGACTCGAGGGGGCCGCGGCCGCTCTCGAGCTCGCTGAACCAGCTCGCCGGGAGGATCCGCAGGTTCGACCTCGTCGGATTCGCAGCGATCGAGGCGGCGTGGCCCCGGGTCGAGTCAGCCAAGGCATCGGAGGCCGCACCGCTCGGGTGCACCGACGGCGTGCTCGCGGTGTCGGTCCCCTCGGGCGCCCACGCAGCACGGGCTCGCCGAGACACGTCGAGGATCCTCGAGGAGCTGGCTGCGCTCGTGGGCGATCCGCCGTCCTCGATCAGGATCTCTGTCAGGCCGACATCCCGCGGGCGCTGACATGCATGCGGGGGGTCATGGCCCGCGGTGCCTACCGCTCCCGCGCGCGCCAGTCGAGCCAGTCGCCGTGCGAGTGGACCTCTCCGAGCAGCATTGAACGCGGTCCACCGGCGTCGCGCTCGGTGAGGGTGAGGACGCTCGCCCCCCTGTGCCGCAGCGCGAGGCCCTCGGCGAGCACGCCGATGCCGCGTGCGGCGAAGGGACTCTCCATGGAGATCCAGGACACAGGACGCCTCGAGGACACGTCCGCCACTGCGTCGAAGAGATCGGGACGATCCTCGATCGGGAGGTAGCACGCCGACCAGCAGTCGAGGATCACGAGGTGCAGTGCACCGTCCACCAGCGATGCGGCGCCTGCGAGGTCCCGGACCATGTCGCCGGCGACGAGGACGAGGTCGTCGCGACGTGCGGCGGCATGCGCGAGCGCCGCCTCGAGCCGTCTGAACCTCGCGAGGTTGTCGGGCCACAGGCACGCGAGCAGCCAGGCCGTCGCGTCAGAGTCGGTCACCTCGACGGGGGAGAGGTCGAGTCCGACGCGCGCGGCGATGTCCGGCATCGCGAGGTCCGGCACCGCGCCGCGCAGCTCGCACGAGATGGTGAGGGGCGCATCGGGAGGACCGACCAGCGCGCCGCCGCAGTCGTAGGCGTAGTCGTCGACGAAGAGGTTGAGTCCAGCGGAGCACCCGAGGTCGAGGAGCCCGACGCGCTCGTGGCCGAGGCCGCGCAGGTGTCCGAGCGCTGCGGCGATCACGGCACAGCGGCCGACCTCGTTGGTCTGGGTCGCCCTCGTCAGGAGTCGTTCGATGATCTCGGAGGCATGGTCGTGACAGAACGACACGAACCGGTCGGCGAGGACCTCGGCGGGCACCGCGGCGGGGGCAACGGCGATGCCGCGGAGGTCCAGGACGCTGTCGTAGCTGTCCGCGAGCGGGTCGTCCGCGCCCTCGAGGAGCAGGTGGTGGACCGCGGCGAGCAGGAGGTTGACGGGCAGCTGGGGGTGTGGCGCGACGTCGGCCAGCTCGAGCACCGAGGGGCTGGCGGCGGCTGCCTGGCAGATCGTCCAGTACGTCGGATAGCGCCTCCGGTCCTCCTCGGTGAGGAAGCCGAGGAACTGGTGCGCGAGCGAGTCCCGCCGAGCGTCGTCGATGGCGCGACGATATCGAAGGACGTCCGATGCGAGCCGTTCGAGACCGTTGTGCGCGCGCCGAGAACACCGGCGAAAGCGGCCGAAACGGTCTCGGGTGTCGGTGCCATCGGGTAGGATTGCATCCGATCAAGAACACCTGCGAGGCGACCGTCGCACGCCCGCAGGCAGGTTTCGAAGCGACCGTACGGAGGGCCCTGCGTGGCGGAGAAGAACAAGGGTTCCGGGTCCTACGACGCCAGTGACATCACGATTCTCGAGGGGCTCGAGCCAGTCAGGGTCCGCCCCGGCATGTACATCGGCTCGACGGGTCCGGCGGGCCTCCACCACCTCGTCTGGGAGGTCGTCGACAACTCCGTGGACGAGGCGATGGCGGGGTACTGCACCCGGATCGACGTCACCCTGCTGAAGGACGGCGGCTGCCGCGTCGAGGACGACGGACGCGGCTTCCCGGTCGACAAGCACCCGCAGTACCCGGACAAGACCGCTGCGGAGATCGTGCTCACGATGCTGCACGCCGGGGGGAAGTTCGGCGACTCGGGGTACAAGGTCTCGGGCGGCCTGCACGGGGTGGGCGTCTCGGTCGTGAACGCGCTCTCGACGCGCCTCGTGCTCGAGGTCGACCGCAACGGCGACCACCACATCTTGGAGTTCAAGGACGGGGGAAAGCCCCAGGGCAAGCTCAAGAAGCAGGGGACCGCGCCTCGAGGGCGCACCGGCAGCACCGTCACGTTCTGGCCGGACCCGACCATCTTCGACGAGATCGAGTTCCGCGCCCAGACGATCCTCGAGCGGCTGCAGATCTACGCGTTCCTCAACCGCGGCCTCGAGATCCGGTTCACGGACGAGCGCCAGGGCCGCGAGCAGTCGCAGGTCTACAAGTACAACGGCGGCATCGTCGACTACGTGAAGCACCTGAACGCCTCGAAGGAGTCGTTGTTCCGCAAGGTCGCGTACTACAGCCAGGTCGACGACACCATGGAGGTCGAGGTCGCCCTGCAGTGGAACACGAGCTACCACGAGTCGATCCACTCGTTCGCCAACGGCATCTCGACCATCGAGGGAGGGATGCACGAGGAGGGCTTCCGTGCCGCGCTCACGACGACCGTCAACAAGTACGCCCGCCTGCGCAACCTCCTCAAGGAGAAGGACGAGAACCTGAAGAACGAGGACATCCGCGAGGGCCTCACCGCGATCATCTCGCTGAAGCTCCGCGAGCCCCAGTTCGAGGGCCAGACCAAGGCGAAGCTCGGGAACGTGCCGGCGCGATCGTTCGTGCAGCGCGCGACGAACCAGAAGCTCCTCGACTGGCTCGAGGAGAACCCGCGCGAGGGGTCCCAGATCGTGCAGAAGGCGATCGTCGCCTCGAGGGCGAGGAACGCCGCGAATCAGGCCCGCGATCTGACGCGCCGCAAGAACGCCCTTGACGGCGCGGGACTGCCCGGCAAGCTCGTGGACTGCTCGTCGCGCGACCCGCGCGAGTCCGAGCTGTTCATCGTCGAGGGGAACTCGGCGGGCGGCTCGGCCAAGGACGCGCGCGACCCGCGGCGCCAGGCGATCCTGCCGATCCGCGGGAAGATCCTCAACGTCGAGAAGGCGCGGGCCGACAAGATCCTGCGCAACATCGAGATCCAGGCGCTCGTGGCGGCTATCGGCGCGGGCATCGACCCCGAGTTCGACCTCGACAAGATCCGCTACCACAAGGTGATCCTGCTCGCGGACGCCGACGTCGACGGCTCGCACATCCGCACGCTCCTGCTGACGTTCTTCTTCCGCCAGATGAAGTCGCTCGTGGAGGCCGGCCACGTCTACGTGGCGCAGCCGCCGCTCTTCTCGACGCTCGTCGGCAAGGAGAAGGAGTACCTGAAGGACGAGGCCGCGAAGGACGCGTTCCTCGTCGCGCACCCCGATCACAAGCACGAGTTCCAGCGCCTGAAGGGGCTCGGTGAGATGGACTTCGACGAGCTTCGTGACACGACGATGGACCCGGCGCGCCGGTCCCTGCTGCAGATCACCGTCGAGCAGGCCGCGCTCGCCGACGAGGTCTGCTCGATCCTGATGGGCGAGGACGTCCCGCAGCGGCGACATTTCATCCAGACGAACGCACGCGACGTGCGGTTCCTCGACATCTGACCGCATGGCACGACGCAAGGCACCGTCCACCCCGCCCCCCGAGGGCACCGAGCCCGAGGTCATCGGCTACATCGAGCCGATCGAGATCAACCTCGAGATGGAGCGGAGCTTCCTCGAGTACTCGATGTCGGTCATCGTCTCGAGGGCGCTGCCCGACGTGCGCGACGGGCTCAAGCCGGTCCACCGCCGGATCCTGTACTCGATGTTCGACCAGGGCCTGCGGCCCGACCGCCCCCACACCAAGTGCGCCAAGGTCGTCGGCGAGGTCATGGGGACGTTCCACCCTCACGGCGACTCTGCGATCTACGACGCGCTCGTCCGGATGGTCCAGGACTTCGCGATGCGCCACCCGCTCGTCGACGGGCACGGCAACTTCGGCGGCATGGGGCCCGACGAGGGCGCGGCCGCGATGCGCTACACGGAGTGCCGGCTCGCGCCCATCGCGCTCGACCTGCTTGACGGGATCGACGAGGAGACCGTCGACTTCTCGCCCAACTACGACAACACAGACCAGCAGCCCGACGTCCTGCCGAGCCGCTACCCGAACCTCCTCGTCAACGGGAGCCAGGGGATCGCCGTCGGCATGGCGACCAAGATCCCGCCCCACAACCTCGGCGAGACCATCGACGCGGCGCTGCACCTCCTCGCGAACCCCGAGGCGACCGCGGACGACCTGATGGCCTTCGTCCGGGGCCCGGACTTCCCGACGGGTGCCCAGATCCTCGGGCGCCAGGGGATCCTCGACGCCTACCGAACGGGCCGCGGTTCGATCCGCATGCGCGCCGTCGCCGAGATCGAGGAGGGTCGCACCGATACGAGGATCGTCGTCTCGGAGTTCCCCTACGAGGTCTCCGTCGAGTCCATCGAGGTCAGGATCCACGACCTCGTGAAGTCCGGCGAGCTCGACGGCATCGCCGCGGTCCAGAACGACTCCGCCGGCAGGCGCCCGAGGCTCGTCATCCGCCTGAAGCGCGATGCGAACGCGAACGTGGTGCTCAACAAGCTCTACAAGAACACGCCCCTGCAGACGACCTTCGCGGTGAACTCCCTCGCGCTGGTCGACGGCGTGCCGAGGACGCTCAACCTCGCCCAGATGCTCGGCCACTACCTGGCGCACCAGGTCGAGGTGCTGACGCGGCGCACGCAGTACCGGCTGCGCAAGGCCGAGGCGCGCGCCCACATCGTCGAGGGGCTGCTCCGCGCCATCGACATGCTCGACGCGGTCATCGCCGCGATCCGCGCGTCGGACGACCGGTCCGCAGCCCGCGAGGCCCTGATGGGCGAGGCGTTCGGCTTCTCCGAGGAGCAGGCGAACCACATCTTGGACATGACGCTCGGCCGGCTCACGAGGCTGGGCCGGTCCGAGCTCGAAGAGGAGATGGCCAAGCTCCGCGAGACGATCGCGGAGCTCCAGGCGATCCTCAACGACGACACCAGGCTCAAGGCGGTGATCGCCGAGGAGATGACGGCGGTGCGCGACCGGTTCGCCAACGACCGGCGCACCGAGATCGTGAACGATCCGGGCGAGCTCGGGATCGAGGACCTCGTCGCGGACGAGGAGATCGTCATCACGATGACGAAGGCCGGGTACGTGAAGTCCGTCGCCGCCGCGGCGTTCCGGACCCAGGGCCGCGGCGGCCGCGGGGTCCAGGGCGCCAAGCTTCGCGAGGAGGACCTGGTCGACCAGGTGCTCCACACGACCACGCACTCCTACCTGCTGCTGTTCTCCAACCGGGGCAAGGTCTACCGGCTTCGCGGCCACGAGATCCCGATGAAGGAGCGCACGGCCAAGGGCACCGCGGTCGTGAACCTCCTCAACCTCGCGCCCAGCGAGCGGATCCAGGCGATCGTCGAGACCCGCGACTTCCCCGCGGACCAGTTCCTGGTGTTCGCCACCGCGCTCGGCCAGGTGAAGAAGACCTCCTTCAGCGAGTACGACAAGTCGCGCCGCGAGGGGTTCATCGCGATCAACCTCCGCGACGGCGACGAGCTCGTCCGGGTCGTGCCCACGACGGGCAGCGACGACCTCTTCATGGTGACGCTGCGGGGCATGACGATCCGGTTCAACGAGGCGGACGTCCGCGAGATGGGCCGGGCCGCCGCCGGAGTGCGGGGCATCAAGCTGCGCGCCGAGGACCAGGTCGTCTCCCTCGACGTCGCACGCGACGACGTCGACCTGCTCGTCGTGACCGACGCCGGCTACGGCAAGCGCACGAAGCTGGAGCGGTTCACCAGGCAGGGCCGCGGCGGGATGGGTGTGCGCGGCATCCGGCTGACCGCCGCGCGCGGCAGCGTGGTCGCGGCCTTCATGGTGAACCTCGACGACGACATCATCGTGATCTCGACCGGCGGCGTCCTCATCCGCACCGCGGTGCGCGAGATCGCGTCGCAGGGCCGTGACGCCACCGGCGTGCGGGTCATGAACCTCGACGACGGCCAGTCGGTCGCAGCCGTCGCGGCGATCGGCTCCGACGAGGACGAGTAGCGCCCGACCCGGCCATGCGCGGGTCGCGCCGTACGCTGCGGCGGTGCGCGCGAAGCTGTCCCACAGGCTGCCTGCGGGCTTGCTCGCGGTCGCGCTTGCCTCGGTCGCCGTCGCGTCGATCGGACACGCGGGGAGCGCAGCGGGGCTGAGCCGCCCCGATGCCACGTCGCAGCAGCGGACCCACGCGCGACACGCCGCGCCGCGCTACGCGCACGTGTTCGAGGTCGTGATGGAGAACCTGTCCTTCGACGGGGCGCTCGCGACCCCCGGGTTCGCCTCGCTCGCGCACGCGTACGCCTATGCGAGCGACTTCTACGCGACGAGCCATCCGTCACTGCCGAACTACCTCGCGCTCACGGCGGGCCAGACGTTCGGTATCTCGTCTGACTGCCTCACGTGCTACGTGCGGTCCGACAACCTCGGCGCGCAGCTGTCCGCAGCGCACATCTCGTGGGGCGACTTCGTCGAGTCGGTGTCGCAGCCCTGCTACCTCGGCACGTCATACGGCGAGTACGCCGCCAAGCACAACCCCTTCCGCTACTACGACGACATCCGCTCGAGCCCGACGCTGTGCGCGCACCTGCTGCCCATCGTGTCGCTCTACGCGGACCTGGGCCGCGGCGCCGCGTCGACTCCGGCGTACGCGTTCGTGGAGCCGAACATCTGCGATGACGGCCACGACTGCTCGCCCGACGTCGCCGCCTCGTGGCTCAGCGGGTTCGTGGCCACCGTGACGCGCAGCGCGGCCTGGAGGGATCACGGGCTGCTGGTCGTCACCTGGGACGAGTCCGAGGGTGATGACTCGCGGCTGCTCCCGAGCGGCCAGGTCGTGGCGTCCGGCGGCGGGGGCCACATCCTCACGATCGTCATCGCCGCGGGCGCGAAGGCAGGGACCGTGATCACGACCCCGCTGACGCACGACGCCCTCCTCGCGACCGTGGAGCGGAACTTCGGCCTCCCGCTGCTCGCGGGGGCGGCCGCGTGGCGCGACCGGACCCTCTCGATCGGCTGATCAGTCCGGTCGCCTGGCCCTCGCGATCAGGAGGGCGCCGGCGTCGCCGCGAGGCCCGCCTCGATGCCCTCGAGGAACGCGTCGACGCCCTGGGCGCCCGAGACGAGGACCTTGCCGTTGATGAGCGCCGTCGGCACCCCGGTGAACCCCAGGGCGTGCGCGGTGCGCTCCTCGCGCCGCACCTCGTCGGTGAACCGGTCGGACCCGAGCACCTCGGCGGCCTCGATCGGGTCGAGCCCGACGGCGTCGGCCGCCTCCTCCAATGCCGCGTGATCGCTCGGGGAGAGGCCGTTCTCGAAGTAGGCCTCCTGCAGCGCCCTGGCGAGCGCGGGTCCGAGCCCCTGCGTCGAGGCCCAGGCCGTGAGCCGGTGGGCGTCGAACGTGTTGCCCCCCTGGACGAGGTCGAAGCGCAGGGCGAGCCCGAACTCCGCTGCGTCCTCGGTGAGCTTGCCGTGGAAACGCTCCACCTGGTCGTGCTCGAGCCCGTACTTGGACGCCACGAGGTCGTTCATCGACCTGCCGTACGAGGCGGGGGCCGCCGGGTCCAGCTCGAACGCCCTGATCCGGATGACCGAGTCGTCGTAGCCGAGGGTCGCGAGCGCCTGGTCGAGCTGGCGCCTGCCGATCGCGCAGAAGGGGCAGCCGACGTCGCTGAACCAGTCGATGGTCAGGGAATCCACTCCCCAATCGTATGCACCGCGGGGGTGCGGCAGACTCGGTCCATGGCACCCGAGACACTCACCGCGACGCAGGCCGCCGCCCTCTTCCGTCCCGTCGACTCCTTCGCCGTCGGGCTCGGCCCCGCCAATCCCCAGGCGCTGCTCGTGGCACTCTCCGAGCGGGACGACTTCGAGGACCTGACGCTCGGCGGGGCGCTCATCCTCGGCCTCTACGACCTGATGGGCAAACCCGGTGTGCACTACCGCTGCGGGTTCTTCGGGCCCGCGGAGCGCTTCTACAAGGCGGCGGGCGCAGACATCCAGCTCGTGCCCGCCGGCTTCCGCCAGTTCGCCCCGGTGCTCGAGGAGTACGCGCCGCGGATCATGGCGGTCCAGGCGACACCGCCGGACGCCGAGGGCACGTGCAGCCTGTCGCTGCACTACGGCGCCACGCGACGCGAGCTGCTGCGCGCGGGCCACGACCCGAACCGCCTCCTCATCGTCGAGGTGAACCCGAACCTGCCGAGGACATCCGCGCTCGAGGGGTTCGACAACACGATCTCGACCGACATCATCGACGTGATCGTCGAGTGCGACCTCCCGCCGGTGGTGCTGCCGGACTCCAACCCCGCCCCGCAGGACGAGGCGATCGCGGAGTTCGCCCTCTCGCTCATCCCGGACCGCGCGACCCTCCAGACGGGCATCGGCGGGATCCCGTCGATCGTCGCGGCCAAGCTCGCGCAGCGCGAGGGCGGCGGCTACGGCGTGCACTCCGAGATGTTCACCGACGGCCTGATGCAGCTGCACCTCGCGGGCAAGGTCACCAACGAGCACAAGGGCCAGTTCCCCGGGGTGTCGGTGACGACGTTCGCCCTCGGGTCCGCCGAGCTCTACGCGTGGCTGGACCACAATCCGCAGGTCGCGTTCGCCCCCGTGTCCCTCGTGAACGACCCGTCGGTGATCGCGAAGAACGACCGCTTCATCTCCATCAATGGCGCGATCACCGTGGACCTGTTCGGCCAGGTCGTCGCGGACTCTGTCGAGGGCCGCCAGATCTCGGGTGTCGGCGGGCACGAGGACTTCGTCGCCGGCGCCGAGTTCCGCCTGGAGGACCGCTCGCTCATCTGCCTGCACTCGACGATCGAGGTGGACGGCGAGGTGCGCAGCCGCATCGTCGCCGGCCTGCCCTTCGGATCGGTCGTCTCGACCCCGAGGCACCACACCGGCACGATCATCACCGAGTTCGGGTCCGTCGAGCTGCGCGGCCTCACGGTCCGCGAGCGCGCGTTCAAGCTCGCGTCCATCGCGCATCCGGACTTCCGCGACGACCTCGTGGCGGCGGCAGATCGGCTCGACCGCTAGCGCCGCGCCGGGAGTCGCGTCGGCATGGGGCAAACTTGTGCCATGACCCCCGTCACGATGAGCCCTGGCGAAGCCGCGCGCCAGTTCCGATCGGTCGACACCTTCGGGATCAGCCTCGCGTCGGGGAACCCCCAGGTGCTGATGGCCGCGCTGTCCGAGCGGGACGACTTCGAGGACCTGACGATCATCGGTGAGCACCTGCTCGGCCGCTACGACCTGCTCGCCCACCCGAACGTGCACTACCGGTGCTGCTTCTTCGGCCCGACGGAGCGGTACTACAAGGCCCGCGGCGCGGACATCCAGCTGGTGCCCGCGGGCTTCCGCCAGTTCTCTCCGGTGCTCGAGCGGTTCGCGCCGCGCATCATGGCGGTCCAGGCGACGCCGCCCGACAAGGACGGCAAGTGCAGCCTCTCGCTGCACTACGGCGCCACGCGACGCGAGCTGCTGCGCGCCGGGCACGACCCGAACCGCGTCCTCATCGTCGAGGTGAACCACAACCTCCCGAGGACCGGCGTACTGGAGGGCTTCGACAACACGATCCCCGTGGACCTCATCGACGTGATCGTGGAGTCCGACCTGCCCCCCTTCGAGGTGCCGCCGGTCACGCCGGTCCGCGAGGACAACTCGATCGCGGAGTTCGCGCTGTCGCTGATCCCCGAGCGTGCGACCCTGCAGACCGGCATCGGAGCGATCCCCTCGATCGTCGCGACGAGGCTCGCGGAGCGCGAGGGCGACGGCTACGGGGTCCACTCCGAGCTGTTCAGCGACGGCCTGATGAAGCTGCATCAGTCGGGCAAGGTGACCAACGAGCACAAGGGCCAGTTCCCCGGGGTGTCGGTCACGACCTTCGCGCTCGGATCCGCCGAGCTCTACGCGTGGCTCGATCGAAACCCTCAGGTCGCCTTCGCGCCCGTGTCGCTCGTGAACGACCCCTCGGTCATCGGGAAGAACGACCGGTTCGTGTCGATCAACGGGGCGATCTCGGTCGACCTCTACGGCCAGGTCGTCGCGGACTCGGTCGAGGGACGCCAGATCTCGGGCGTGGGCGGGCACGAGGACTTCGTCGCCGGCGCCGAAGTCGGCCTGGAGAACCGCTCGCTCATCTGCCTGCACTCGACGATCGAGGTGGACGGCGAGCTGCGCAGCAGGATCGTTGCGGAACTGCCCCGGCGCTCGATCGTCGCGACCCCGCGGCACCACACGGGCCTCGTGGTCACCGAGTTCGGCTCCGTCGACCTGCGCGGCCTCACCGTCCGCGAGCGCGGGCACGCGCTCGCCTCCATCGCGCACCCCCATTTCCGAGACGACCTCGAGCGCGCTGCGCACGAGCTCGACGGGTAGTCCGGTGCTCAGGGTCACAGGGCTCACCATCGAGGTGGGCGGGCGCGCGCTGGTTGAGGACGCGTCGTTCACCGTCGCCGACGGCGAGAAGGTCGGGATCGTCGGACGCAACGGGGCGGGCAAGTCCTCGCTGCTCTCGGTCCTGTTGGGCGAGCCCGCGAGCCACGTGCGCCACCGGGGCGAGGTCTCCCAGATCGGGTCGCTGACGTACCTGCCCCAGGTCCCGATCGAGGGCGGGCTGGGCGTCGAGCCGATCGGGCTCTCCCACGTGCTCTCCGCCCGCGGGCTCGACGCGCTCGACGCGGAGGTCCACGCCGCGCGCCACGCGATGGCCGCGGACCCGTCCGCCGAGCTGATCGAGCGGTTCAGCTCGCTCGAGGAGGAGTTCACGACCCGCGGCGGCTACGGGGCCGAGGCCGAGGTCGCCCGCCTCGCCGCGGGCCTGGGGCTGCGCGAGGAGCTCCTGCTCGAGGACCTCGGATCGCTCTCGGGCGGGCAGCGCCGCCGGGTCGACCTGATGCGCGTCCTGTACGAGGACGCCAAGACGATGGTGCTCGACGAGCCCACCAACCACCTCGACCGCGCCGCGAAGCGGTGGCTGTTCGACGAGCTGAGCCGACTGCCGGGCACGCTCATCCTGATCAGCCACGACCTGGCTCTGCTCGACCAGGCGATCGACAAGGTGCTCGTCGTCGCGGACAAGCGGGTGACCGAGTACAAGGGCAACTACACCGCCTACCTGCGGCAGTCCTCGGAGGCCCGCGAGCGCTCCGAGGTCATGGCGAAGCGCGAGGATGCCGAGATCAAGCGGCTGAAGAAGCTGGCCGACGAGCGGCGCCACTCGACCGAGAAGCGCGCCCGCCAGGCCAAGGTGTTCGACCGCAAGGCCGAGAAGATCGCCTCCAACCGCACCGTCGTGGCGGCCAAGGACCGAAAGACCGCGTTCAGGCTCCCGACCCCGCCGCGCAGCGGCGACGACGTCCTCGAGCTGTCGGGGCTGCGCGTCGCCTACGGCCGCCACGTCGTCCTGCACGGCACGTCGATGCTCGTGGGCCGCGGCGACCGGATCCTCGTCGTCGGACGCAACGGGGCGGGAAAGTCCTCCCTCCTGCGCTGCCTCGCCGGCGTCCAGGAGCCGACCGACGGCAAGCTCCGGCTCGGGGCGAACGTCGAGCTCGGGTACTTCGCCCAGGAGCACGAGCAGCTGGACACCACCCGCACCGCCCTGGAGCACTTCGACGAGGGGCCGCTCAAGACCGAGGTCGAGCGCCGCAAGCTGCTCGGCGCGTTCGGGCTCTCGGGCGAGACCGTCGAGCATACGCCCGACGCCCTCTCGGGAGGCGAGCGGGCGAAGCTCGCGCTCGCGCTGCTCGCCGCGGGGACCGTGAACCTGCTGATCCTCGACGAGCCCACGAACAACCTCGACCCGGCCAGCGTCGTCGCGGTCGCCAGGATGCTCGTGGGCTGGCCGGGGACCGTCATCGCGGTGAGCCACGAGCGCGCCTTCGCCGAGGCGCTCGACCCCACCCACGCGGTGATCCTCCCCGAGGAGCACGTCGACCTCTGGCGCGACGACTACCTCGACCTCGTCGAGCAGCGCTAGCTAGCGCGAGCCCGGCCGCGCTCGGACAGACTGCAGCGATGCACGGCGGGCACGAGCACGGGGCAGGAGCGGAGAGGTCGGCCAGGGAGCGGATGCTCGCGGGCGAGCCCTACCTGGCGGACGATCCCGAGCTCCGCGCGGCGAGGTTGCGCGCGATCCTGCTCATGGAGCGGTTCAACGCGAGCAGCGTCGCGGACCCCGTCGCGCGCCGCGCGCTGCTCGAAGAGCTCCTCGGGTCCGTGGGCGAGGACGTCGACGTGCGACCCCCGCTCTACGTCGACTACGGGGTGCACCTCTCGATCGGGGCGAGGACCTTCGTGAACTACGGCCTCGTGGCGCTCGACGTGGCGGCGATCACGATCGGCGAGCATGTCCAGATCGCGACGAACGTGCAGCTGCTCGCAGCCCGCCACCCGCTCGAGCCCTCGCCGCGCCGGGCGTTGTGGGAGTCGTCGGCCCCGATCACGATCGGCGACAACGCGTGGCTGGGTGGTGGCGTCATCGTGCTGCCCGGGGTCACGATCGGCCGCGACACGGTTGTGGGGGCCGGTGCCGTCGTGACCCGGGACCTGCCCGCGGGCGTGCTCGCGGTCGGCAACCCCGCGCGGATCGTCCGCGCGCTCTCCGACGAGGACCCCTCGTAGTGCCGGCGTGACGACCTTCGACGCCATCGTCATCGGCCTCGGGGCGATGGGCAGCGCGGCCACCTACCAGCTGGCTGCCGCGGGGGCGACGGTCCTCGGCCTCGACCAGCACGCGATCGGCCACGACCTGGGCTCCTCGCACGGGGAGACCAGGGTCACGAGGCGCGCGGTCGGCGAGGGCCCCGCGTATGCGCCGCTGGTCGCGCGCTCGCACGTGCTCTGGCGCGAGATCGAGGAGGAGGCGCAACGCACGCTGCTCGTCGAGTGCGGCGGTCTCATCATGGGGGTGCCCGGCGCCACCGGCCAGCACGGGGCGGCGGACTTCGTCGAGGCCACCCGCGCCGTCGCGGTCGCCCAGGGGATCCCGCACGAGGTGCTCGGTGCGGCGGAGATCCGCGACCGCTTCGGGGTGTTCGAGGTGGCCGACGAGACGGCCGTCTACGAGCCAGGCGCCGGCTACCTGCGTGCCGAGGCGTGCCTCCGGGCCCAGCTGGCCCTGGCGGTGCGCCATGGCGCGACGGTGCGGACGGGCGAGCGCGTGCTCACGTGGCGCTCGGACGGCTCCTCCGTGCAGGTCGTGACGCCGGAGGCCACCCACACGGCAGGGGCGCTCGTGATCGCGGCGGGGCCGTGGATCGGACAGCTGGTTCCTGAGCTCGCGCGCGTCGTCAGCGTCCAGCGCGAGGTCCTCTACTGGTTCGGCATCGAGCGCGACTTCGAGCGATGCAGCGACCTGCCCGTCTTCATCTGGATGCACGGGACGGTCCCCGGTGAGTTCGCCTACGGCTTCCCCGCGATCGACGGTCCGTCGGGCGGCCTCAAGCTCTCGACGGAGGTGTTCGGGGATGCCACCACCCCCGAGACGGTGGACCGGACCGTGTCGGCCTCCGAGATCGCCCGCATGCATGAGCGCCACGTGCGCGGGCGGCTCCCGGGCCTCGCGAGCACCTGCGTGCGCACGGAGGTCTGCCTCTACACGGTGACGGCCGACTTCGGCTTCGTCATCGACCGGCACCCCGCGTACGCCAACGTGATCGTGGCCTCGCCATGCTCGGGGCACGGCTTCAAGCACTCCGCCGCCATCGGCGAGGCGGTCGCGCAGCTGGCGACCGGCGCGGAGTCGTCCGTCGACCTCTCCACGTTCCGGCTCGATCGGGTCGCGCTGGCCGGCTGAGCGGTCAGCCGCCAGCAGGCGGCCGGCGCCCGAGGTCGCCGGCGACGCCCGCCCGGTCGGATCCGAGGGGCATCAGCGCGGAGATCCGCTCGAGGATCACGAGCGTGAGGGCGACCCACGGTGCCCATCGGGCGACGACCACGGCGACGAGCACGACCGCGATGAAGAAGACCCAGATCCGCAGCGCGGTGCGCCGGCCCGCCGGCGCCGACTCCGCGATCATGAGGTCGTGGTCGTGCGAGTACCACGAGGACAGCGCACTCAGCACGTTGCCGACCAGCAGGACGAGGCTCACGGCGAGGACCCCGACCCAGAAGTCCGCGTGGCCGTAGCCCTCGGCGAGGAGCAGCGTCGCGAAGGGGATCAGGGTGATGTCGAGGGCGGCGGCGATCACGAGCAGCGTCATGTAGTGGTCGACGCCGCGCAGCTGGCGCAGCGTCCGGTGCGAGAGCAGCCACTGGCCGGTGATCCAGACGAAGCCGAGCAGCACGCTCGCGAGCTGGTAGCGCTGCATGTTGATCTGGTGCACGAGGCCGTTGGAGCTCGTGTCGACGCGCACGGTGAGGTCGAGGACGAGGACGGTGGCCGCGATCGCGAGGATCGCGTCGGTGAAGCTTGCGAGGCGGTGCGTGCCGTGCACCGCCTGGTCCTTCGCCCGGAACGTGTAGATCCGCTCGAGGAAGTGGCCCTCCGTGTGCCCGCCCTCGGTCATCGCCCCCCGATCCGTGCGCCCCCGGCGTGTGCACGGTTGCGCGGTGACCGAACGATATCGGGAGGTCGGCGCGGCCCTCGGTGATCCACGAGCGCGATCAGGCGCCCTCGGCCACCGACCAGTCGATCGCTGCGGCCCAGTCGTTCGCCCGGTCGAGCAGGTCGAGGATGTACTCGTTCTTGGCGTAGGTGTAGCCGAGCCGGTCGTCCCCCCACTTCGCGGCCGCCTCGCGCTTCATCGCCGCGTACCCGTCACGCTCGTCCGCGTGCGCGAGGAGGAAGTCGCGGAAGAGGAGGTGGTCGCGCTCGAACGCCCCGCCCGAGGCGCAGACGTGGAGGTGCGCGGTGCGCGCCATCGGCGGCGCGATGTCGAAGAACCGGTGCGCGTCGTCGCGCGTGTACAGCTCGAAGCCCGCCTCGGCGCACCCCGGGACGTAGGCGTCCTCGTCAGCGAGGTCCGCCACGCTCACCTGGAGGTCGATGATGGGTTTGGCGGCCAGGCCCGGCACCGCGGTGGAGCCGATGTGGTCGATCCGCAGCGCCACGGGCCCGAGTGCCCCGGCGAGCCGGTCGCGCAGGTCGACGAAGGCCTGCACCCATTCGGGCCGGTATGCGGAGATCCTGATCGGCTCGGTCTGCCGGATCGGGGCCACCTGCTCGAAGCCCGGCCAGATCACGAGGAGCGCACGCCGTGCCAGGGCCTGGCGCTCATGGATGGGGAGGTCGTCCGGCGCGACGTCGCGGGCATCGGCGACCAGGGCGTACAGGTCGTGGAGGTCGACGCGCGCGCCCTCGCGCTCCCTGCGGTCGCGCCACTCGTCGAAGAGCGCATCGACCACCCGGTCAGATTCCCTCACAGGTGCATGCTTGCAGAGGGAGCCGGGACCTTCTGGTCGGCGACCCGCCCCGCGCACGATGCACGCACGATGCACGCGACTGCCGCGCGCCGTAGCCTTCCGGTCGGAAAGGGGGCTCGATGCGCTGTCCAGCATGCGAGGGGGAGACACCGGACGGCAAGCGGTTCTGCGCGAACTGCGGTGCCGTCCTCGTCCAGGCGTGCGCGGGCTGCGGCGCAGAGCTCACCGAGGGGCAGCGGTTCTGCGCCGACTGCGGGACGCCGGTCACCGGTACGGTGCCCCAGGGACGGCCCATCGTGTCCGGGCAGGCGAACCGCGGGAGTGCGGCAGTCGACGACGCGGCGGTCGCCGAGCGACGCCTGTGCTCCGTCCTCTTCGTCGACCTGGTCGGGTTCACCCCGCTCGCCGAGAAGCGGGACCCCGAGGAGATCCGCGAGCTGCTGACGCGGTACTTCGATCGGGCGCAGAACGTCATCACGAACTACGGCGGCACCATCGAGAAGTTCATCGGGGACGCCGTCATGGCGGTGTGGGGCGCCCCGGTCGCGAACGAGGACGACGCCGAGCGGGCCGTGCGCGCCGCCCTCGAGGTCGTCTCGTCTGTCGCGGACCTTGGCCGGGAGGCTGGCATTGAAGGCCTGGCGGCCCGCGCGGGGATCGTGACCGGCGAGGTGGCGATCACGATCGGCAAGGTGTCCGAGGGCATGGTGCTGGGCGACACGGTGAACTCCGCCTCGCGGGTGCAGGGCGCGGCCGAGCCCGGGACGGTCCTCGTCGACGAGGCGACCTGGCGCGCGTCCTCTGAGGCCATCGCGTTCGAGGAGTTCGGCGAGCTCACCCTCAAGGGCAAGGAGGACGTCGTCACGGCGTGGCGGGCGATTCGCGTCGTCGGGCAGCGCAAGGGCCTCGGCCGATCCGAGCGGCTCGAGCCCCCGTTCGTCGGTCGCGACGACGAGCTGCGCCTCATCAAGGACCTCCTCCACGCGACGGCGCGCGAGCAGCGCGCCCGTCTCGTGTCGGTGACCGGCGTGCCCGGCATCGGCAAGAGCCGGCTCGCCTGGGAGTTCCTCAAGTACGTCGACGGGCTCGCTGAGACCGTCTACTGGCACCAGGGACGCTCCGCCTCCTACGGCGAGGGCGTGACCTTCGGTGCGCTGGGCGAGATGGTGCGGATGCGCGCGGGCATCAACGAGGCCGAGGATGCCGAGTCCTCCCGCCAGAAGCTCGCCGCATGCGTCGCCGAGTACCTCCCCGAGGAGGACGAGCGGCGGTGGATCGAGCCGAGGCTGGCGCACCTGCTCGGGCTCGCCGACGCCACGACGGGCGGCCGCGAGGAGCTGTTCAGCGCGTGGCGGACGTTCTTCGAGCGCATCAGCTCGTTCGGCCTCACCGTCATGGTCTTCGAGGACCTGCAGTGGGCGGACCCGGGCCTGATCGACTTCGTGGAGTCGATCCTCGAGTGGTCGCGGAACTACCCGATCATGGTGGTGACCCTCTCGCGGCCGGAGCTGCGGGACCTGCGGCCCGACTGGGGCGCGGGCCAGCGGAGCTTCACGTCGCTGCACCTCGACCCGCTCGTCGACGACGCGATGCGCGCGCTGCTCGACGGCTTCGTCCACGGCCTGCCCGATGCGGTGACGGCCAACGTGCTCGCGCGCGCCGAGGGCGTGCCCCTCTACGCCGTCGAGACCGTCCGGATGCTCGTGGATCGCGGCGTGCTGGTGGAGGACGACGGCATCTACCGGGTCGAGGGGGAGCTGTCCTCGCTCGAGATCCCCGAGACGCTCCACGCGCTCGTCGCATCGCGACTCGATGCGCTGCCTGTCGAGCAGCGCGCACTGCTCCAGGATGCGGCCGTGCTGGGCACGACGTTCCTGCCCGAGACGCTGGCGGTCATCCACGGCTCGGATCGTTCCTCGCTCGACATCCAGCTCCGCGACCTCGTGCGCAAGGAGTTCCTCCGGTTCGACACGGACCCGAGGTCGCCGGAGCGGGGCCAGTACGGGTTCGTCCAGGGGGTGATCGGCGAGGTCGCCGTCTCGATGCTCTCGCGCAGGGACCGCAGCACCAAGCACCTCGACGCAGCGCGCTACTACGAGTCCCTCGAGGACGAGGAGCTCACTGCGGTCGTCGCGGCGCACTACGCGTCCGCGCACCGGGCGGCGCCGGAGGGTTCCGAGACCGACGCCATCGCGGCGAGCGCGAGCGAATGGCTCGAGCGTGCTGGGGAGCGGGCCTTGTCGCTTGGCTCCCCCGAGCAGGCGCGCGAATTGTTCGAGCAGGCATCCGAGGTGACCGGACCCGGGCCGCGCCACAGCGCCCTCCTCGAGCAGGCGGCGGAGGCAGCCATGCGCAGCGGGAACGCTGACCGGTGCGTCGCGATGCTGGAGGCCGCGATCGCGGAGTACCAGGAGGCCGGCGACAGCCGGGCCATCGGCCTCGTGACGGCGAAGATCGCCCACTCGCTGGGAGCCCTGGACAGGTACCTGGAGGGTGCGGCCCTCGCCGAGCGCGCCTATGAGGAGGCGCGCGAGGGCGGCGACCCTCTCGTGCTCGGCCAGCTCGCCCTCGCGATCTCGGACAGCCTGAACCACGGGGGGACCGACGTCGCCCGCTCGCTTGAGTGGGCGGAGCTGGCGCTCGCCTACGCCGAGCGACTCGACGACACGCTGCTGTTCGCCCGCGGACTGGGATCGAGGTCACTCGCGCTGTACAACCTCGGTCGTCACCGCGAGGCCGTGATGCTGGCCCGCGGGATGGTCACGCTCGCGATCGAGGCGGGCGAACTGCGCGAGCAGGCGGTGGCCACGCTCGGCCTCAGCCTGTACGCGCTTCCGGACGACCCGAGCGAGTCGTTCCGCGTCGCGCTCGAGTCGGCCGAGATCTCCAAGCGCGCGGGCCTTCGAAACATGGAGAAGACGAACCGGCTCAACGCGGCCGAGACGGCGATCTCGCTCGGCCTGTGGGAGGAGTCACGCAGGATGCTCGCCGAGGTCGCAGCGATCGAGAGCGACCGCGAGAACCTCGGGAGCTGGATCGCGTGCCTGAACGCCATGCTCGCGGCGCTCATGGGCGACGTCGAGACCGCCAAGCAGGTCGTCGCCGAGGAGCAGGCGAACCTCGGGGCCGCGCAGCACACGGCATCCATCACGACGTTCCTGCACGCCAGCGCCACGGTGCACTACGCGTCCGGGGAGTTCGAAGAGGCGCAGCGCCTTGCGGCTGAGTCCGTGGCACTCGATCCCATGGGCATCAACAGCTCGGTCGCCCTCGCGCTCCACGGCCGGGCGCTCGCTCTGGGTCCGCGACACGGAGTCCGTCCGCGAGATCCTGGAGGCAGCGCGCGGGTTCCGGGGACGGTGGATGGCGGCGGTCCGCCTCGAGCTGGAGGCCGGCTTGGCCGCGCTCGAGGGTCGCATCGACGATGCAGACACCATGTACGTCCGGTCCATCGACGCATGGCGGGCCCTCGACTGCCTGCTCGATGTCGCGCTCACCGAGATGGAGCTGGTCCACCTCCTGGGCGCCGACCACCCGGCGGCCGTGGTGGGCAAGGAAGCCGAGGACATCCTGGCCAGGCTCGAGGCAGGGCCGTTCCTCGCACGCCTCGATGCTGCTCGGTCCGGCGCGAGCTGATGGCCGTGGATGCCGCGGAGGTCGCGCTGCGACGAAGCCAGATGGGCAGGAGCGTCCGGTCCTTCTTCGTGGCCGGACCCCGACCGAGCAACGACCAGGGGGACGGGTACTGGATCTTCCTCTCGGGAGCCTCGAGTCCCGACGCCAACATGGCCCTCGTCGACTCCGCGGACGCGGCGGTGCTCGCGTCGGCGCTGGACTACGTCGAGGCGGCCTCGGTCCCTGCGATCTTCATGCTCGCGGGCGATGCCCGGTCCGAGGTCCTGAGGGAAGGCTGGCAGCACGTCGGGTCGATGCCATTCATGGAGCTGGCGCTCGAGGGCGCGCAGCTCGGCCGCGACGCCCGGGTCCGCCAGGCGGGGGCGAGCGACTTCGATGCCGTCAGCGGCCTGCTCGCCGACGCCTACGGCATGGACCGCGAGATCGCGGCCGTCATCGCCGTCCTGGTCCGCGTCGATCTCGACGACGCCTGGATCTGGGTCCTGGAGGACGCCGGCGAGACGGTCTCGACGGTGCTGACGTCGCGGATCGATGACTCGGTGTGCGTGTGGTGCATGGCGACGCCCGAGCGCTTCGGGCGCCGGGGCTTCGGTCGCGCGCTCCTCGGAGACGTGCTCGCCCGCGCGCGCGACGACGGTGCCACCATCGGGCTGCTCGGCGCCACGCCCGCTGGCAAGCCGCTCTACGAGGCGACGGGGTGGCGGACGATCGAGGAGTGGGAGCTCTTCCTCAACGCCGACTCGGTCCAGTTCGAGCACTGACGGGCTCCGCGTCGCTCCCGGAGCCGAGACGCGGACATGCCCGCGTCACTGCGACGTCCTGTGCCGGTCGAGGCCCTCGAGGATGAGGTCGAGCCCGAACTCGAACTCGCCGAGCTCGGGTTCCTCGGACATCGCGCGATGCACCGCCGCGTGCTCCAGCAGGTAGGGGAAGGCGGAGAAGTCGGTCTCGCGCATGACCCGCTCGAGGAAGTCCGGCGGGGCGTCGTCCGGCAGCCGGTGGCCCAGCTCCCAGAGGGTGAATCCGAGGACATGGCTGTCGATGGCGTGATAGCCGCGAGACGCAGCTGCCGGTGAGAACCCCGCCGCACGGAACCGCGCCAGGATCGACTCGATCCAGCGCATCCGCGCGGGCAGGATGCGCGGCGGCCGAGGCGCGAGGATGAGCTCGCAGGACCACGGGTGTCGCAGGAGGGCCTCGTGCGCCGAGATGGCACTCTCCCGGGTTGCTGTCCTCCAGTCCCGGGCGGGTGGACGGATCTCGAACTCGCTGAGCACGAGATCGGCGATGCCAGCCAGGATCTCCCCCTTGTCCCGAACGTGGTTGTAGAGGGACATCGCCTCCACGCCGAGCTCATGGCCGATGGACCGCATCGTCAGGGAGTCGAGACCACCGGTGTCGGCCATCGCGACGGCCGTGGCCAGGATCCGGTCTCGGGACAGCGGTGTGCGCACCGACCCATCGGCTGTCTGCCCGGTTCCCACGGTTGACAGTCTTACAACGTACGTCTAGACTTACAAGATAAGTTTGCAGTGAGGGTTGGCGTGAGCAGGGGGGATGCGCATGAAGGCAGTCGTGAGGCACCACTACGGCGCGCCGGAGATCCTCGAGCTGACTGACGTCGACACGCCCGTCCCCGGCGACGGGGAGGTCCTCGTCCAGGTTCGCGCCGCGTCCCTCAACCCGTATGACTGGCACATGGTCCGGGGGGAGCCGTACGTGATCCGACTCATGGCGGGCCTTCGGGCTCCCAAGGACCACGGCGTCGGCATCGACGTGGCGGGCATCGTGCACGCGGTCGGATCCGGGGTGACGGACCTCGCGGTCGGGGACGAGGTCTTCGGCCTGGGCGATGCGACGCTGGCCGAGTTCGCGGTGTCGAAGGCGATCCGCCTCGCGCGAAAGCCGGAGCGTGTCTCGTTCGAGTCGGCGGCCGCGGTGCCCTGCGCGGGCGTGACCGCGCTCCAGGCGCTCGGCGACAAGGGCTCGCTGGTCGCTGGTCAGCGGGTGCTGATCAACGGTGCCGCCGGCGGGGTGGGGACGTTCGCGGTGCAGATCGCCAGATCGATGGACGCGTCGGTCACCGGCGTCTGCAGCACCCGAAACATGGGATTCGTCCGGGACCTCGGAGCCGACGATGTCATCGACTACACGGCCGACGACTTCTCGAGGGGTGCCCACCGCTACGACCTGATCCTCGACGCCGTCGGGAACCGCAGCCTCGCCGAGCTGCGCCGAGCGCTCGCGCCCCAGGGCACCCTCGTGCTCTGCGGTGCCCCGAAGGGAAGGTGGGTGCGCCCCTTCTCCCTGCTGGCAGGGGCCGCTGTGCGGTCGAGGTTCGCACGTCAGCGGTTGGTCAGCTTCATGGCGAGCGTGACGACGAGTGAGCTCGACGCGCTCGCTGCATCGATGCAGGGCGGTGCCCTGGTACCCGTGATCGAGCGCACCTGCGAGCTGGCGGACAGTGGCGAGGCCCTCGCGCGCGTGGAGGAGGGCCACGTGCGCGGCAAGGTCGTCATTCGGGTCTGAGCGTCGACCCGCTCGAACTCGGTTGCATGCGCCCTGCGCGCCCTGCGCGCCCTGCGCGCCGTGCAGCCGTCAGACCGGGTAGGATGATGGCTTCAACGCGTCTGGGCATCCCGTCCGCGCGAGCTGCTGGTGGCCGGACACTTCGTTTCTGGGTTGCGAGTTGCTACCCGAAGAAACGGAGTTCACATGTCATCCCCATCCACGCCCGTAGACGTCCACGCGTCCACGTTCGAGTCCCTCGGCCTCTCGAGCGACCTCGTCAAGGTCCTCAAGCACAAGGGCATCACCGAGCCGCTGCCGATCCAGGTTGCGACCATCGCCGACGCCCTCGAGGGCCGTGACGTCTCCGGCAAGGCCCCAACGGGGTCGGGCAAGACGCTCGCCTTCTCCCTGCCGATGGCAGCACGGATCTCGAAGGGCCGCTCGCGGCGTCCCGCCGGCCTCGTGCTGGCGCCGACGCGCGAGCTCGCCGCCCAGATCGCCACGGTGCTCGCGCCCCTGGTCGCGTCCCGCGGCCTGAGCGTGCACGCCTTCTACGGCGGCGTCGGCTACGGACCCCAGATCAAGGCGCTGCACCGCGGCGTCGACATCGTCGTCGCCTGCCCGGGCCGTCTGGAGGACCTCATGGGCTCCGGCCACGTCATCTTGGACTGCGTCGAGATGGTCGTCATCGACGAGGCGGACCGCATGGCCGACATGGGCTTCCTGCCCGCCGTGCGTCGCATCCTCGACGCCACGCGCGCCGACCGCCAGACCCTGCTCTTCTCCGCGACGCTCGATGGCGACGTGGACGTGCTCGTCCGTCGCTACCAGAACGACCCCGTCCGCCACGAGGTGAAGGTCGACGAGGACGAGGTCTCGCGGATGACGCACAAGTTCCAGTACGTCGCGCACGACGACCGCGTCGCATCGTGCGCCAAGGTCGTCGCGGACACGGGCTCGACCATGGTGTTCGTCCGCACGCGCCACGGGGCCGACCGCCTCGCCAAGCAGCTCTCCAAGTCCGGCATCGAGGCGGCCGCCATCCACGGCGACCGCAGCCAGGCCCAGCGCGAGCGCGCGCTTCGCGCCTTCGGGTCCGGATCCGTCCGCGCCCTCGTCGCCACCGACGTCGCCGCCAGGGGGATCCATGTCGACGACGTGTCCTGCGTGATCCACTTCGACCTGCCGGCGGACTCCAAGGACTACGTGCACCGCTCGGGGCGCACCGCGAGGGCCGGCGCCGAGGGCATCGTCATCTCGATGGTGACCCCGGAGCACAGGTCCGCAGCCGACAAGCTGCGCATCGCGCTCGGTGCGTCCTTCGAGATCGAGGGTGCGCCCATGCCCGAGGGCCGCTCGCGGACCGCATCGCCAGAGCGTCCGGGCGGCCAGCGCCCGAACGGCTCGAGGGGTCCGCGCGGTGGAGGGGGCGCTTCGGGCCGCCGCCGCCGCGGCGCTGCCCCGACGGGTCGCCCCCGGGGCTAGTTCCCCGCCCGGGGCGTCCGCCCCGGATGCTCCGACGGCGTAGGCCGTCATCGACAGGGAGCCCATCGTGCAGCCGTCGACCAGGACCTGGGCGACCCTGCTCGACGAGGCGGCGATCCCGGCCACATAGGCGAGGGGGAGGAAGTGGTCCGGCGTGGGTGCCGCGGCCTCGTAGTCGGGGTGCTCCACCAGGCTCGCGAAGTCGCCCGGCCGCTGCGTCATGACCTCGCGGGCCGCGTCGTCGAAGCGCTCCGCCCAGTCGTAGCCGCGCTCGTCCGCATTCCAGTCCACCCGGCGCAGGTTGTGCACCACGTTGCCGCTCGCCACGATGAGGACGCCCTGGTCGAGGAGCGGCGCGAGGCGGGCGCCGAGGTCGACGTGGTACTCGACCGGCTTGCCCGCATCGACCGAGAGCTGGACAACGGGGATGTCGGCATCGGGGAACATGTGCGCGAGCACCGACCAGGTGCCGTGGTCGATGCCCCAGCTGTCGACGTCCATGCCGACCCAGACGGGTTCGGCGACCTCGGCGACCTCCTCGGCGAGGGCCGGGGACCCCGGCGCGGGGTAGTCGAAGTCGAACAGGGCCTTCGGGAACCCGTAGAAGTCGTGGATGACCCTCGGGGTCGGCATCGCGGTGACGACCGTGGCGTTCACGTACCAGTGCGCCGAGACGCAGAGCACCGCCCGCGGGCGTGCCGCGGAATCGGCGAAGGCGGCCCAGGACTCGGTGTAGCGGTTGTGCTCGATCGCGTTCATCGGGTTCCCATGGCCGATGAAGGCGGCGGGCATCGTCGGCATGCGCCCGTTCTACCGGGTTGGTGGGCGAGGGGGGACTTGAACCCCCACATCCTTTCGGACACAGGCACCTGAAGCCTGCGCGTCTGCCTATTCCGCCACTCGCCCCGAGGACGGGCGAGCCTACCGCAGCCCCGCGACCCCTCCGCTGCACGTAGCGGGCAACAGGGATGAAACTAGGCTCTTGGCGTCATGGGCCTCAGGGGTTTCGAGGATCGACTCGAGCGGTTGGTGGAGGGATCGTTATCTATGCCGTTTCGAGGGCAGTTGCAGCCCATCGAGATCAGCCACCGGATGCTCCGGGAGATGGATCTCGGTCGCCGGGTGGGTGTCCGGGGCCTCATCGCGCCCAACCACTTCGCCGTCTCGGTCTCCCCGGCTGACCTGGCCCGGTTCTCGGGGTTCACCGACGCCCTGGTGCGCGAGCTCGCCGAGTCCGCCCGCCAGCACGCCGCGAACGAGGGCTACTCGTTCCCGGGCCCGGTCGAGGTCGAGCTGTTCGAGGACACCCGGCTCAAGGCGGGGCGGGTCGGGATCGCGGCCTCCTTCGTCGAGGGCGACCTCGTCCCGAGCCTGATCCTGCCGGACGGGGGGGCCGTCGCGATCGGCAGGACGCCGGTCGTGATCGGCCGGCTCCCGGAGTGCACGGTGGTCCTCGCGGACACCAACATCTCGCGTCGCCACGCCCAGGTGACCGTCGAGGAGGGCGACGTCGTGGTCACCGACCTCGGGTCGACGAACGGGACCTTCGTGAACGGCCGGCGCATCGCGCGCGCGGTCGTCAAGCCGGGCGACGAGGTGCTCGTCGGGGCTTCGCGGCTCCGCATCGAGATCCGATGACGTTCGCCCTCGAGAGGGCGGGAACGCAGTACACCTCGCTGATCAAGCCATTGCAGTGGCTGGTCGTCATCGTCATCTTCCTCTTCTTCCTGCGGATCGCCCGAGCCGTCACGGTCCAGGCGCGGACCCCGCGCGACGCGGTCGCCCCGGCCAAGCAGCGCCGACGCCGGCGCAACCGGCCGTTCGCGCTGGAGTTCGTCGAGCCCGCGGCGCGCGAGGGCGAGCGCGTGGAGCTCGGCTCCACCCTGTCGGTCGGCCGCGGCCCGGCGAGCGACCTGCGGCTCGAGGACCAGTTCGTCTCGGCCAAGCACGCGACGGTGGTGAACGACAAGGAGGGCCTCTTCGTCACCGATCACGGCTCCACGAACGGCACCTACGTCAACGAGAAGCGGATCGAGGGGAGGACGAGGCTCAAGCGCGGCGACGTCGTGCAGGTCGGCGGCTTCGTCCTCGAGGTCGTCCGATGACCACGTTCAAGGCCGCCGGCAGCACCGACCCGGGGCAGGTGCGGTCCCAGAACCAGGATGCGTTCGTCGCGTCGGAGGCCCTCGTCCTCATCGCGGACGGCATGGGCGGGTACGCCGGCGGCGAGGTGGCCGCGGCCATCGCCGCAGAGGTGGTCGAGGCCGAGTTCGGGGTGGACCGCACGGCGAGGGGGCTGGGCGCGGCGGTCCTCGACGCGAACCGCAGGATCTTCGAGCGGGGCGGGGAACCGGGCCTCGCGGGCATGGGCACGACGCTCGTCGCGGTCGCCGTCATCGCCGCAGGCGGGTCCGAGCGCCTGCTGCTCGCCAACGTCGGCGACTCGCGCTGCTACCTGCTCCGCGACGGCAACCTGCGCCAACTGACCGAGGACCACTCTGTCGCCGCCGAGCTGGTCCGCCTCGGGAGGATCGACGACGCGGAGGAGGCGGAGCACCCCGGGCGCCACGTCCTGACGCGCGCGCTGGGCGTCGACCACGACGTCGAGCCCGACATGATCGAGATGGAGCCGCGTGCGGACGACCGCCTGCTCCTGTGCAGCGACGGTCTGAGCAACGAGCTGTCCCTGGAGGACATGCGGGGCCTCCTGGCGGTCGGCGAGCCCAGCGATGCGGCACGCGCCCTGGTCGCCGCGGCCAACGCCCACGGCGGCGTGGACAACATCACCGCTGTCGTGGCCGACGTGCTCGAGGCGCCGGCGCTCCCGCCGGACGCCACCGGCGTCGTCGCGGTGGCCGCCGGCCCCGCCGCGCTCGAGCCGCTGCCGCGGCCCTCGATGTGGGACCGCCGGCGCCGGCGCCGCCAGGAGCGCCGCGAGCGGCGCACGTGGAACAAGTGGGTGAGCCTGCGCGGCGCGGTGTTCGTGATCGCAGTCGCCGCCGTCCTCGTGGGCGCGTGGTTCGTGCTGCGCTGGTATGCGACGTCGAGCTACTACGTCACCGAGAAGGACGGCCACGTCGTCATCTACCAGGGGAGGCCCGGGGGGTTCTGGCGATGGAAGCCCGTGCTCGTGACCGTCGAGCCCTACAAGGCGAGCGAGATCCCGCCGGCGGACGTCCCGATGCTGAAGGGCAACGTGATCGAGGCGACGCGCGCGGACGCGACCAGCTACGCGAAGAACCTCCACGTGATGTGGATGGCGCAGACCGGGGCGACGACGACCACGACCACACACCACCACGTACCCGGCCTACGGCTACCCGACGACGACGTCGTCATACGCGACGACCACCACGGTCGCCACCACGACCACGACGACGAAGGTGGGCTGAGTGCGACGCCGCATCACCGGGCTGACGCTGATCGTGCTGGTGCTGCTCGCCACCGTCCTCGTCCAGGCCGTCTACGTCCAGCTCTACCGGGCGCCTGCCCTCAACGCCGACCCCGCCAACCCGCGCAACCAGCAGTCCGCGACCCAGTTCCCGCGCGGGGACATCACCTCGGCCGAGGGCACGGTGCTCGCCGTGTCGGTCCCGAGCAAGACCCCCGGCTACCCCTGGAAGCGGATCTACCCGCTCGGATCGCTCACCGCGAGCGTGGTCGGGTACAACTCGGACTACTACGGGACCGCCGGGATCGAGTACCAGTACGACCACTACCTGGTCTCGCACCCCCAGCCCGCGCAGAGCATCTCGCAGCTGCTCTCCCCGGTGCGCTCCACGGACAACGTGAACCTCACGCTCGAGATCGCGCTCCAGCGGGTGGCCGAGCAGGCGCTCGGCGGGAAGGACGGCGCGGTCGTGGCGATCGACCCGCGCACCGGGGCGGTGCTCTCCATGTACTCCAACCCGACGTACGATCCCGCTCCGCTCGCGTCCCCCGTGACCGCGGTGCAGCAGGCCGCCTGGGCGCGGTACACGAGGAACAACGCGGAGGGCTTCCCCCCGCTCGGGAACCTCGCCATCCAGCAGACGTTCCCGCCGGGCTCGACCTTCAAGGTGGTGACGACCGCCGCCGTCTACCGGTTCGATCCCGCCCTGCAGTACAAGAGCTATCCGTCGACCGTCTGCATCCCGCTGCCCGAGTCGAACAAGAAGCTGTGCAACGACGGGCTCACCGCGTGCGGCGGGACGATCGCGATCATGCTGCCGGTCTCGTGCGACCCCGGCTACGCCCAGGTCGGGATGGACCTCGGCGGCACGACGCTGTACAACCAGGCCACCCTGTTCGGATACAACGCGATCCCGCCGCTCGACCTCCCCGGTGTCGTGCCGTCGAGCTTCCCGACCCCCACCGAGCTGCTCCCGCAGAACCTCGGGCCACCGGGCGTCGCGTACTCGGCGATCGGCCAGCAGAACGTCCGGGCGACCGCGCTGCAGGACGCGCTCGTCGCCGCGGGGATCGCCGACGGCGGCCGGGTGATGGCGCCGCACCTGCTCAACACCGTGACGGACCAGAACGACCAGATCATCTCGTCGTGGAAGCCCTCGGTCTGGCGCCACCCGCTGTCGGCGTCGCAGGCCGCCCAGGTCGTGCCCCTGATGCAGAACGTCGTCAAGTACGGCACGGCGTCGGGGGTCGGCTTCCTGTACCAGGACGACGTCGCGGCGAAGACCGGCACCGCCCAGACCGGCAACGCCGTGCAGAACACCGACGACTGGATGATCGCGTTCGCTCCGGCGACGGACCCCGTCGTCGCGGTCGGCGTCGTGGTGCCCTTCCAGGCCAACTACGACTACGGCGCCACGGTCGCGGGCCCCATCGTCAAGTGCGTCATCGAGGCGCAGCTCGCGATCGACGCCCACGAGCCCCCCACCGGCACCGCGACGACGTGTCCGTCGTGATCGCAAACCCGACCACCGCAGAGAAGCGGAATAGGCTCGGCCGCTGATGGAGCCCGTCACCACCCCCCGGATCTTCTCCAACCGCTACGAGGTGACGCACCTGATCGCCCGGGGCGGGATGGCCCAGGTCTACCGCGCGCGCGACACCCTGCTGGGCCGCTACGTCGCGCTCAAGGTGCTGTTCCCCGAGCTCTCCGTCGACCGGACGTTCGTCGAGCGGTTCCGCCGCGAGGCCCAGGCGGCCGCGAACCTCAGCCACCCCAACATCGTCGCCGTCTACGACTGGGGCGAGGACGAGAACTCCTACTTCATCGTCATGGAGCTCATCACGGGCCGGTCGCTCGCCGGCGAGCTGCGCGACGAGCGCACGATCCCCGCGCAGCGCGCCGCCACGATCGCCGCGCAGGTCGCGTCCGCCCTCGCCTACGCGCACCGCAACGGCGTCGTGCACCGCGACATCAAGCCGGGCAACGTGCTGCTCACCGACGACGGCCAGGTGAAGGTCACCGACTTCGGCATCGCCCAGGCGGTCAGCACCGAGGAGGGGCTGACGATGGCGGGCTCGGTCATGGGCACCGCCGCCTACTTCTCGCCCGAGCAGGCCGAGGGCGCGGTCGTCGACGGCCGCAGCGACATCTACTCGCTCGGCGTCGTCCTCTACGAGATGCTCGCCGGGAGACCGCCGTTCGTCGGGGACTCCCCGGTCGCGGTCGCCTCCATGCACGTGCGCAACCAGCCGCCGCTCCTGCGCGACCTCAACCCCGCGGTGCCCGCGGGGATCGAGCAGGTGACGATGCACGCGCTCGCCAAGTCGCCCCAGGACCGCTACCAGAGCGCCGAGGAGTTCCGCGCGGATCTGCTGCGGTTCTCCGAGGGGCTGCCCGTGCTGGCCGGCTCGGTCGCCGGCGGCGCCACCGCGATGCTGGCCGCCCAGGGCGCGACGTCGGTCGTCGCGGCCCAGGGCTCCACCCGCGCGAACCCCCCCGTGGAGGTCATGGGCGGTCCCGTCACCGGGGTCGCGACCAAGAAGAAGTCGACCCGGAACGCCACGATCATCGCCATCGTGCTCGTGCTGGTGCTCGCAGGCGTCGGATTCGCCATCTGGCACGCGACGAAGGGCTCGAACAAGGTGGCCGTGCCGAACGTCGTGGGCCAGACGGTGATCGCCGCGACCTCGGAGATCACGGGCCACGGGCTGGTCGTGGGCAAGACCGTGTCGGTCGTCTCGACGGCGGCGGCGGGGACCGTGACGTCGACCGACCCGGCGGCGGGGACCGAGCTCAAGCCCAAGGGCGCTGTCACGCTCGACGTCTCCAAGGGTCCCGTCACCACCGTGACGGTGCCGCCGGTGACCGGGCTCAGCCTCGCGACCGCACAGAACACCCTGTCGGCCCAGAAGCTCAACTTCACGACCACGAACGCGGTGACCTCCACGTCCGCGGCGCAGATCGGCACGGTCGTCGCCCAGACCCCAGCGGCCGGCTCGACGGTCAACACGGGCACCTCGGTCACGCTGTCGGTGGTCTCGTCTTCGACGACCTTCCCCGTCCCCGACGTGACGAGCCAGACCGCGATCGCCGCGGCGGCGACGCTCGGCCAGGACGGCCTGAAGGTCGGCACCCAGACCTCGACGTGCTCGAGCACGATCGCCAAGGGCCTCGTGTCCGCCACCTCGCCGACCACCAACACCCAGGTCGCCTCGGGCACGACGATCAACCTCGTCGTGTCGTCGGGCGCCTGCCCGGTCCAGGTGCCCAACGTCGTCGGCTTCACCCAGTCGGCGGCGACGTCGGCGATCACGTCCGCGGGACTGAGCCCGGTCGTCATCACCCCGACGTGCCAGATCGGTCAGAACCCGACGAACAACGTCGCGTCGCAGTCGCCCACCGCACCCTCGACGGCGCAGCCGGGCTCTCAGGTGACGATCACGATGGGCTGCGCCTGAGCGACGCGAGGAAGTTCGCCAGGATCGCCGGGCCCTCGCCCGTCAGCACGCTCTCGGGGTGGAACTGGATGCCCTCGACGGGCAAGGACCGATGCCTGACCCCCATGACCACGTCCTCGGTCCACGCGGTGACCTCGAGCACGTCGGGCAGCGTCGAAGGCTCGATGACGAGCGAGTGGTATCGAGCGGCGGAGAACGGGTTCGCGATCCCCTCGTAGATGCCGGTCCCCACGTGGCGGACGTCGCTCGGCTTGCCGTGGAGGATCTCGGGGGCTCCGACGATCATCGCGCCGAACACCTGGCCGATGGCCTGGTGGCCGAGGCAGACGCCCAGGATCGGGACGGACCCGGCGAGCTCGGCGATGACCGCGGTCGTGATCCCGGCGTCCTCGGGACGCCCGGGGCCCGGGGAGATCACGATGGCGTCGGGCTCGAGTGCCGCGACGCCCGCGACGTCGACCCGGTCGTTGCGCCGGACCTCGAGGACCGCGCCCATCGCGCCCAGCGCCTGGACGAGGTTGTACGTGAACGAGTCGTAGTTGTCGATCACCACGATCCGGGGCGCCACGCGGCGAGCGTACCCGGCGCCTCTGGGGCACCCCCCGCGGCCGGTAGCATTGCCAGCCATGGCAAAAGCGCAGAAGGCCGCCAAGTCGACGCCGAAGCACCGGGGCAAGACCACGGGCCGGTACATGCCGGCCGAGCAGACGGGCCGCTACACGAAGCCCATCCCGAAGGACGTCCGCACCTCGCCCAGGTGGTTCGGGACCGTCGGGGTGCTCGGACTCGTGCTGGGCGGCGTCCTGCTCATGGGGAACTACCTGCAGTTCCTGCCGGGCTCGGTCAGCCCGTGGTATCTCGTGGCCGGGTTGGGCGCCGTGCTCGCGGGCTTCATCCTGCTGACCAAGTACCACTAGCGTTGCGTGCCGGCTGCGCCGGCGCCCCGCTCAGCCCAGCCGCTCGATGATCGTCGCGTTCGCCATCCCGCCGCCCTCGCACATCGTCTGGAGGCCGTAGCGGCCGCCCGTGCGCTCGAGCTCGTTGAGCAGGGTCGCCGCGAGCTTCGCGCCCGATGCGCCGAGGGGGTGGCCGAGTGCGATCGCCCCGCCGTTGACGTTGACCTTCGACATGTCGGGGTGCAGCTCGCGCTCCCAGGCGACGATCACCGAGGCGAACGCCTCGTTGATCTCGACGAGATCGATGTCGTCCATCGTGAGTCCGGCGCGCTCGAGGATCCTGCGCGTCGCGGGGATCGGGCCGGTGAGCATCGTCACGGGGTCGACGCCGGCCAGCGCGAACGAGTGGAACCGCGCACGAGGCGTGAGGCCGAGCGCCGCAGCGCGCTCCTCGCTCATGATGAGCACCGCCGAGGCGCCGTCGGTGATCTGCGACGAGTTGCCGGCGGTGACCTTGCCGTCCTCCTTGAAGGCGGGCTTGAGCTTGGCGAGTCCCTCGAGCGAGCTGTCCGGACGGATCCCCTCGTCGGCCGTCATGACCTCGTCGGTGTCGTTGCCCTCGTCGTCGCGGACCCGGACGGCCACGATCTCGTTGTCGAAGCGGCCCTCGGCCGTCGCCCGGGCTGCGCGCTGGTGGCTCTGCAGGCTCCATTCGTCGAGCTCCTCGCGGCTGATGCCCCACTCGTCGGCGATCATCTCTGCGCCGATCCCCTGGTTGAACCTGCCCTTGATCGAGCTGTACCGCTCGACGACCCTCGGGCCGAAGGGGAAGCCGAGGTTGGGGACGATCGAGGAGCCCATGGGCGTGCGGGTCATGCCCTCGACCCCCATCGCGATCACGACGTCGTAGGCACCGGCGATGACCCCCTGGGCGGCGAAGTGCATGGACTGCTGGGAGCTCCCGCACTGCCGGTCGATCGTGGTCGCGGGCACGGACTCGGGCCAGCCCGCGGCGAGCACCGCGTTGCGGCCGATGTTGAGCGACTGCTCGCCGACCTGCATCACGCACCCGCAGATCACGTCGTCGACGAGCTCGGGGTCGAGGTCGTTGCGCTCCTGGAGCGCCTTCAGCGTCTCGGACGCCAGGTCCACGGCGTGCCAGTTGCGAAGCTTCCCGTTTCGCTTGCCGCCGGGGGTGCGGACTGCGTCGACGATGACCGCGGTGGACATGGGGCCTCCTTGTCGTGGCCGGTCGGACCGGCCGGTTCATCGTACCGGGCACCACGGACCCCTCGTCGTGGCGCTGTGGCTATGGTCGCATCGTGCCGGATGACCGCTCCGCCGACGCCCTCTACAAGGACATGGACCGGTGGCTCGGCGACGGCGGGATGCCGGTGCTCGGCGTGCTCGGCGCGAGCCTCGACGCCTACGGCGTCGACGGCGAGGACCTCGGCTGGGTGGACGGCTCGTTCACGCCGACCGAGCTCGCGTGCAACCCGCATGGGATCGTCCAGGCCGGCATCCATGGCGTGCTGCTCGACGCCGCGATGAACTTCGCGATCAACGCGGCGCTGCGCGGGAGGGACAGGACGCGCGGCACCCTCGAGATGAAGATCGAGACGATGCGCCCCGCGATGCTCGGGTCCGCCCACGTCCTGCGCGGGGAGGTCACGCGGATGGCCAAGCAGGTCGCGTTCGCCGAGGCCTCGGTGCGCGACGACGCGGGCGTGCTGCTCAGCCGTGCGACGGGGACCTTCCTGCTCCTGCGGACAGAACCCGCCTGATTCGTCAGGCGCCGGTCGCGGGGATCGTGCCGAGCCGGCCGGCGTCGTAGTCCTCGAACGCCTGGACCAGCTCGGCCTTGGTGTTCATCACGAACGGCCCGTAGACGGCGACCGGCTCCTTGATGGGCCGTCCGCCGAGGACGAGGACCTCGAGCGCGTCGGTCCGCGAGTCCTGGCGGTCGTCCGCAGCGACGACGAGTGGGTCACCGGCGCCCAGGACGGCGAGCTGGCCCTCGTGCAGCGGGTCCGCTCCGTGCCGACCGAGCCCGCACCGGCGAGCGCGTAGACGAGGGCGTTGAACGTCGGGTCCCACGGAGTTCGAGCTGGCCGCCCGGCGTGACGGTCGCGTGCACCAGGGCGACGGGGGTGTGCGTGACGCCCGGGCCCCCGATGCCGCCGACGGATCCGGCGATGACGCGCACGAGCGCCCCGGCGTCGTGGGTCGTGACGAGCGAGACGGCCCCGGGCTCGATGCCCTGGTAGCGCGGCGCGACCATCTTGTCGCTCGCCGGCAGGTTCACCCACAGCTGGATGCCGTGGAACAGGCCACCCTGACGCGATCAGCGCCTCGGGGGGTCGCTCGATGTGCAGGATCCCGGCCCCCGCGGTCATCCACTGGGTGCCGCCGTTCTCGATGAGCCCGCCGCCGCCGATGGAGTCCTGGTGCACGAAGGTGCCGTCGATCATGTACGTGACGGTCTCGAACCCGCGGTGCGGGTGCCACGGCGTGCCCTTGGGCTCGCCCGGGGCGTACTGGACCTCGCCCATCTGGTCCATGTGGATGAACGGGTCGAGCTCGGCCATGGACACGCCGTGGAAGGCGCGCCGCACGGGGAAGCCCTCGCCCTCGAGCCCGCTCGGGGCGGTCGTGACCTTCACGACGGGACGGGGCAGCGAGGTCAACCCCGGGCGGTCGAGCCGGGCGAGGGTGGTGAGGTCTTGGACGGTGACAGCAGGCATGCCCTCTCCAACGCCGCGACCGCGGGGAAGATTCCTAGGCCCGGCCGGGCGCGAGGTACCTCGGCACGAGGGCGTCCGACCGGGCGAGGCCGAGCCCGGCCTCGAGCGCGCCGGCGATCGCGAGCATGGTCGCCTCGCCGCCCGGGCGGCTCACGATCGCGAAGCCGACGGGCAGGTCGTCGACGACGCCCATCGGCACCGACGCGATCGGCCAGCCCGCGATCGCCGGGGCGTGGGTGACCCCCGAGAAGTCCGAGTACGTCTGGCCGAGTGTCAGGTCGCTGCGCCACGAGGGCCCGAAGCACGGCGCGACGTAGACGTCGACGCCGGCGAGGGCGGGCTCCAGGCACTGGCCCAGCGCCCAGGCGAGGTTCCGCTCGCGGGCCGGACCGTAGGCGGGGCCGGCACGGCCCCCGGTCGCGACCGCCTGGTCGAAGTACTCGTGGCCGAAGTGCGCCAGCTCGACGGCGGCGTTGGCGTTCTCGTGGGCGATGGCCTCCTCGAGCGAGCGTCGGCCCGCCGCCGGGGCGACCCGAGAGGTAGCTGCCGAGGTCGTCGTAGAGCTCGGCGAGCATGACCGCGACCTCGTCGTTGCCCGTCTCCTCGGTGGTGGACGCGACGGCGACATCGTGCAGCGAGGCGCCCGCGCGCTCGAGGGCGCGCAGCGCCGCCTCGAAGTGGGCGGTCGTCGGGGGGTTCGAGCTGACGAGCGAGGTCGCGACGCCCACGCGCAGGCCCGCGGCACCGGCCGCCACGCGCTCGGCCACGCCGGGGACCGCCGTCAGGATCTCGTAGAGCAGCGCGACGTCCGCGACGGTGCGGCCCATCGGCCCGGCGCTGTCCTGGCTCCTCGCGATCGGGACGATCCCCTGGCCGGGGACGGTGCCGACCGCGGGCTTGATCCCGACGACGCCGTTGACCGACGCCGGGCAGGTGATCGAGCCGTCGGTCTCGGTGCCCACGGCGAGCGGCGTCAGGCGGGCTGCGAGCGCGGCGCCCGAGCCTGAGGACGATCCCCCGGCGGATCGGTCGAGCCGGAAGGGGTTGACCGTGAGGCCACCGACCGCCGACCACCCGCTCGTCGACAGCGGCGAGCGCATATTGGCCCACTGCGAGAGGTTCGTGGCCGCGATGACGACGACCCCGGCCTCGCGCAGCCTCGCGACGAGCGGTGCGTCGGCCACCACGGCGCGTCCGGCGAGCGACGTGGCGCCCGCGGACCCGGGCAGGCCGACCGCCTCGATGTTGTCCTTGACCATGATCGGCACGCCGTGCAGCGCGGAGCGCACGGTGCCCGACGCCCGCTCGGCATCGGCTCGCCGTGCAGCGTCCAGGGCATCGGGTGCGACGGCGAGCACGCTGCGCAGCTCGATCGCGGTCCCGGGCGCGTCGATCGAGGCGATCCGGTCGAGCAGGGCGGTGACGACGTCGACCGACGTGGTCGCGCCGCCCGCGAGGGCGCTCGCGAGCTGGGTCGCCGTGGCATCGGTGAGCTGCGCTGGGTCAAGGGGAGTGGTCACGGTCGCCTTTCGACGCGGTGAGCCTACCGACGCATGCGGCGCATCGGCCTAGAGGTCGTTGCCCGCGTAGGAGAGGTTGAAGCTCTTGTTCACGAGCGGGAAGTCCGGGACGATCGTGTCGGACAGGGAGACCGCGAGCGCAGGCCAGGTGAAGAACGACGGGTCCACGACCGTGCACCTCGTGACCGTGCCATCGGCATCGACCTCGACGCGGTGGACGATCGTGCCGCGCCAGCCCTCCGTGATCCCGATGCCGGATCCCGCGGGATCGCGCTCGCCGACGGTCTGGATCGGCGCGACGGGTCCATCGAGCAGCTGGCCGATCACCGCCATCGAGACGCGTACCTCCTCCACCCGCACGGTGAACCTCGCCATCACGTCGCCGGCCCGCTCGGTCACGATCCGCAGCGCGGGCACGGCATCGATGAACGGATGGTCGATCCTCGCGTCGACGGCGCGGCCCGACGCCCGGGCGACAGGTCCGAGCGTGCCGATCTCGGCTGCCTCGGCTGCCCCCAGCACCGCGGTCCCCTCGAACCGGTCGACGACGACGCTGTTCGCGAGCGCGACGTCGACCAGCGACTCGAACCGCTCTGCGATCTCGGTGAGCTCCGCTCGTGACGGCAGCCGGCGCACCGACGTCGTGCCGGGAAGGATCGCACCGCGGAGCAGCCGGTGCCCGGTGACCTCCTCGTTGAGCCGCAGCAGCGTCTCTCGCAGGAGCAGCGCCCTCGCCTGGGCGACGCCGAAGCCGACGTCGTTGCACATCGCGCCGATGTCCGAGACGTGGTTGTAGAGACGCTCGAGCTCCAGGAGCACGGCCCGGTCGCGAAGCGCCTCCGACGGAACGGCGATGCCCATCGCCTCCTCGTAGGCCATCACGAAGGCGAGGCAGTGGCCGACCGCCGTGTCCCCGCTCAGCCGCTCGGCGAGCTCGATGCCGCGCGCGGGGCCCCGGCCCTCGAAGAGGCGTTCCATGCCGCGGTGCAGGAACCACAGCCTCGCGGTCATCTTCAGGATCGTCTCGCCGACGACCGTGAACCGGAAGTGACCGGGCTCGATGAGCCCGGCGTGCACGGGCCCGACGGGGATCTCGTAGGCGCCGTGGCCCTCGAGCTCGACGAACGGGAACGTGCCTGGGTGCTCGGTCGCCTCGGCGGCCTCGTTCGCACCGCGCCGCATCGGGTGCCAGCCCGCGGGCCAGTGGTTGTGCAGGACGAGCGGGTGGAAGAACGGGTGGCCCGTCGCCACGACGCCGAACAGGTCGTGCATCTCGCGCTCGAACCGGCCGGCGGGGAACGAGCGGCCGGCGAGGGTCGGGACGGCGGGCGCGACGGGATCGCAGCGGACGTGGAGCTCGACGCGCCGGTCGGGCGAGGCGGCGAGGAACAGGTAGACGACCCGCACCGCGTCGCCGTCGTCGTGCGCCGCGACCAGCGCGATGCGGAACCCGTCGTCGAGCAGCGCGCCTGCGCTCCCGACGAGGTCCTCCGCCTCGATGGCACGGATATCGCGGCGGGTCACGGCGCCACCACGCGCGCGGCCGCATGGAGCAGCGATTGCAGCGGCCAAGCCACGACGCCGATCACCGCGCAGGCGACGAGGGCCGTCACGAGCGGGGCCACGACCGACCGGGGCGTGGCGACGGCGACGGTCCCGTCGTCGGGGTCGCCCAGGAGGAGCCTGCGGCTGTGCCCCGCCATCGCGGCGAAGATCACGCAGAGGCAGCCGAGTGCGACCACCACGACCCACCAGAGCCCGGCGTCGGCCTCCGCGCGGAACATGGTGAACTCGCTGATGAAGAGGCTGAAGGGCGGGAACCCGACGATGGCGAGGATCCCCACGCCGAAGATCCCCCCGAGAGCGGGACGCCGTGCGAGCAGCGACCCCACCGTGGCGATCTCGCTCGTGTGCTCGGCCTGGTGGATCTCGCCCGACGTGAGGAAGAGGACGGCCTTGGTGAGCCCGTGGCCGAGGATGTGCAGGAGCACCGCGGCGATCGCGAGGGTGCTGCCGGCCGCCGCACCGAGCGCGAGCAGGCCCATGTGCTCGATGCTCGAGTACGCCAGCATCCGCTTGTAGTCCCGCTGCGCGATGAGGAGCGACGCTGCCGCCAGCAGCGACGCCAGCCCCACGACCACCAGCAGCGTCCTGGGGAACGCGGGACCGAGCGCCGCGTCGGCGATCGCCTTGAACCGGAGCAGCGCGTAGAACGCGACGGTCAGCAGGACCCCGGACATGAGCGCGGAGACCGGTGCGGGCGCCTGGCTGTGGGCGTCGGGCAGCCAGCTGTGCATGGGTGCCAGCCCGACCTTCGTGCCGTAGCCGAGGACGAGGAGGGCCATGGCGAGCCGCATGACATTCGGATCGAGGTGCTTGGCGATCGCCATGAGCGAGGTCCAGTTGAGCGTCCCGACGCCGTGCGCGACGCTCGGTCCTCCGCCGGGGTGGATCGCGGCGAAGTACACGAGCACCGTCCCGAGGAACGCGAGCGCGATGCCCACCGAGCACAGGACCACGTACTTCCACGACGCCTCGAGAGCACCATCGGTTCGGCGGTGCCCGACGAGGAACGTGGTCGCGATGGTCGTCGCCTCGACCGCGACCCACAGCACCCCGAGGTTCGCTGCCAGCACCGCGCCGAGCATGCAGGTCACGAAGACCTGAACGAGCACGGCGTAGAGCGACGCATGGCGGTCCGTGCACCGGTCGGCCTCGCGCTCGATGCGCAGGTAGCGGACCGACTGGATCGCCGCGAGCGTCGTGATCGCCCCGATGACCAGCACCATGAACGCGCTGAGGGCATCGGCGCGCACCGCGCCGCCGAGCGAGTGCTGGACATGGCCCCGCGAGGTCGTGACCGCGAGCGCGATGCCGAGCGCGAGCACGACGGCGTCAGCGCCGGCGGCCACCCAGCCCACCCACGGCCGCCATGGCACGACGAGGGCGACGAGGCCCGCTGCCAGCGGGAAGACCAGGACGAGGAGCGTCAGCATCAGTCGTGCAACTCGGTCAGCTCGTCGAGCTCGAACGATCCGAACCGCGACCCGAGCGAGGTCGCCAGCACCTGCAGCACGACGACGACGAGCAGGACGTCGAGGGATGCGCCGAGCTCGACGATGAGCGGGACGCCCGAGGTCACGAGGAAGGTCACGAGCGCGATGCCGTTGTCGACGACCAGCAGCCCGACGATCTGGCTGACGGTGCGCTGCCGGGTGACCAGGAGGAAGTACCCGACGAGGACGGTCGCCACGCCCAGGGGGACGAGCCGCGTCGCCGGGCTCGGATCGAGGGCGATGATCTTCGAGCTGACGACGTACGACAGCACGATGAGTGCCGCCGCGGCGACGAGGGACGCGGGGATGTTCACGAGCGGCGTGGTCTCGCGGCTCCGAGGGTCCTTCCGAAGCACGCGCCGCAGCAGGAGGGGCACGACGAGCCCCTTGGCCGCGAGCACGAGGAGTGCCGTGGCCCCGAGGGCGAGATCGCGCTGGTGGATCGCGAGGTCCCCCGCCACGATGCCGAGGCAGACGCCCTGGACGGCGAGGATCGTGACGATGGCGCGGACGTCGCGGCGCCACAGCGTGACCACCGCGCACACCAGCACCGCGCCGGCTGCGATCTCGAGCACCTCGAGGTAGAGCGTCATCGCGTCACGAGTCCCGTGACGACCGCGAGCACCGCGAGCACGAACCCGCCCGCGAGCAGCTCGGGCACCCGGAAGAGCCGCAGCTTCGCCGTGCGGACCTCGACGAGCGCGATCACGACGACGATGACCGTGACCTTGAGGCCAAGCGCGACGAGCCCGATCGCGATGGCTGCGGGGGAGAACGACGTCGCGACGCCCCACGGGAAGAAGAGGTTGGCGATCAGGGCGACGAGGAGCCCGAGGCGCATGGCCTGGCCCACCGTGACGAGCGCGAGGTCGGGGCCGGCGTACTCAAGCACCATCGCCTCGTGGATCATCGTGAGCTCGAGGTGGGTCGAGGGATTGTCGACGGGGAGCCTGCCCGTCTCGGCGAGGACGACGATGCTCAGCGCCCCGAGCGCGAGGAGCCGTTCGGGGCTGGCGGCCCACGCGGGGTGCGCAAGGGTCCCCGCGACGATCGCCGGGAGGTTGGTGCTGCCCGCCTGGATGGCGAGGGCGACCACCGCCACGAGGAGCGCGGGCTCGGCGAGGGCGCCGATCGTCATGGCGCGGCTCGCGCCCATGCCGCCGAACGCGGTCCCCGTGTCGAGGCCGCCGATCGCCAGCGCGACCGATCCCGCGAGCAGGAGCGACACGACCACGAGGAGGTCCGCGCTCTCCGACAGCGCCGGCGACGTCGAGATGAGCGGGGAGATGGCGACCGCGACGACGACGGAGGCCGCGACCACGAAGGGGACGATCGGCAGGGCGGCGCTGGCGTGCTCCGCATGGACCCGTTCCTTCGTGAGGAGCTTTCGCAGGTCCAGCAGCGGCTGGCGGATCGGCGCGCCGACCCGGCCCTCGACGCGCGCGCGGACCTTCGCCATGAGGCCGAGCGCGAGCGGCGCGCCGAGGACCAGGGCGATCACCTGGACCACCGAGATCGCGATCCCGCTCCAGACGTGAACCGTCGAGACGGTCGCGGTCACGCGAGCACCACGAGGACGATGACGAGGGCGACGAAGCTGAAGGCCAGGTAGCGGTGCACGCTGCCGTTCTGCGCGCGCCGCGCGACGGTGCCCCACCACGCAAGCGCACTGATCACCGGTCGGTACAGGGAGCGCTCGACGGCGTCGTCCACGCGGTTCGAGTAGGTCACCGCCTGGGTGTAGAACCGCGATTCCGCGGCGTGGGTCACCTCGAGGTCGTTGTCGGGCCGCAGCACGTCGGTGAACACGCGCTGCAGCGGCTCGCCGAAGGCGGTGGCCGTGTACTGCATGCGGGCGGTCTGCACCTCGCGGCCGGACCCCCAGGCCTCCGCGCGGCGAGTCGCCCGGTTGGCGACGACCCGCAGGGTCATCCAGATCGCGCCGAGGCCCGCGACGATGGCGATCGCGAGGAGCGCCGGCTCGATCGCGCCGTTGAACCCGGAGAGGTCGAGGCCCGCGCCCGGGACCACCGGGCTCGCCGACGGCAGTGCGAATCCGGCGTTCGCGGCACGGGCCACCATCGGGATGACCAGGCCCGGCACGAGGCCGAGCAGCAGGCACGGGAGGGCCAGGATCCCCATGGCGAGGCGCATCGTGGGAGCCACCTCACGAGCCTCCGCGGCACCCTGCGTGCGAGGTCGACCGAGGAAGCCGATGCCGAGGGCCTTCACGAAGGCGACGGCAGTGAGGCCAGCCGCGAGCGCGAGCGCGACGACGCCGACGAGCAGTGCGATCACCGTGGCGGTGCTCGTGTCGGAGAATCCGTGGAGCAGCCCCTGGAGCAGGAGCCACTCGCCTGCGAATCCGCTGAAGGGCGGCAGCGCGATGATGGCGAGCGCCGCGACGCAGAAGAGCACGGTGGTCGCGGCCATCGGCCGGGCCAGGCCCCCGAGGCGGTCGAGGTCGCGTGTGCCGGTGGCGCGCTCCGCGGCCCCGGCTGCGAGGAACAGGCACCCCTTGAACGAGGCGTGGGCGACGACGAAGAACAGCGCCGCCACCATCGAGAGGGTCGCGGCGTGCGGATGACCGGTCGTGCGCAGCGCGCCCGCGGCGCCGACGCCGATCAGCACGAGGCCCATGCTGTCGATCGTCGAGTACGCGAGAAGCCGCTTCAGGTCCGAGCTCGCGGTCGCGTGCAGCGCGCCGTAGAGGGCGGAGACGACCCCGAGGGCGAGGACCACCAGCCACCACCACAGGACGCCGCCATCAAGGAGGTCGCCACCGACTCGGATGATGCCGTAGATGCCGAGGCTGACCATCGCACCGGACATGAGCGCCGACACGGGGCTCGGCGCCTCGGGGTGCGCGCGCGGCAGCCAGACGTGCAGCGGGACCGCCCCGGCCTTCGAGGCGAAGCCGAGGAGGACGAGCACGAACGCGATCGAGCGGATGGGAATCGAGATCGACGGTGCGTGCGCGCGGATCGCGGTGAAGTCCTGCCCTCCGCTGTGCGCCGCGAGCAGCAGGAGGCCGAGGAGGATCGCCGCCGCGCCGGCCTGGGTCATCGCTCCGTACCATCGGGCGGCGTCCAGGGCCTGAGCTCGGCGGCGGTGCTCGGCGAGCAGCAGGAGCAGCGAGGTGACGGCCATCATCTCCCACGCGAAGAGCAGCGTGGCGACGCTCGAGGCCGCCGGCACGCAGAGCAGGGACGTGACGAAGAGGGCGAAGCTCACGACGGCCGTGCGACTGCGAAGCGGACCGTGCGCGTAGCCGATCGAGTAGATCGCCGCGGCGAATCCGACGAACGCGGTCGTCGCGATGAAGAGGGCCGCGAGCGGGTCGAGGCGCAGCTCGATCCCGTTCATCGGGAGCAGCGCCGCGGTGTGGGCCGTTGACACGTGCCCGGAGCGGAGCTCTGCGACCGCACCGAGGAAGGCGAGGACGCACGCGCCGGCGACCAGGAGGCAGGACACGGGGACCCGGAGGTGCACGGGCAGTGCAGCCGCCGCGGCCGCCAGTGCGCCCAGGGCGAGTCCCAGCAGCAGGAGCGTCATCGTCAACGTCCGGTCAGACCCCGGAGCGCCTCGGTGATCGCGGCGGGGTGGGGCGGGCACCCCGGTATCTCGACATCCGCCGCGATGACGTCCGAGAGCCTCGAGGCGACGCCGTAGCCGTCGGCGAACGCACCACCCGAGACGGCGCAGTCCCCGCACGCGACAACCACGCGGGGCTCGGGCACCGCGTCGAGCGTCTTGCGAAGTGGACCGTCCATGTTCCTCGTCACGACCCCGGTGACGAGGAGCCCGTCTGCATGACGGGGCGAGGCGACGAGGCGCGCGCCGTACCGGCCTGCGTCGTAGGTGGGAGCGAAGGCGGAGGTGATCTCGAGCTCGCAGCCGTTGCAGGAGCCTGCATCGACGTGGCGGAGCTGCAGGGAGCCCCGGAATCTCCCATCCGAGTCAGCCTCATCGGGCTTGGGAGCCGGTTCGGTCGCGGGCGTCGCGAACAGCGACCGGATCGCGGAGCGTGGTCGCATGAATGACGATCTTATCAAATGGTCAATTGATGATTCGAACGGACGAAGGACAGAGGAGGAGCTTCGGGTTGCTCAGGAGGGATCGTGCTGCGGGCGGTCGGCGAAGTCGAGCCCGGCGAGCTCCTCGAGCAGCTGGCTCGATTCGGCGAGCGACGAGGTGAGGATGGCCTTGGCGATCTCCAGGAGATCGAAGATGCGCCTGTCGGTGACCGAGTAGATGACGCTCGAGCCCTCCTTGCGCGTGCTCAGGATGTTGGCTCGGCGCAGGACCCCCAGCTGCTGGGAGAGGTGCGACGACTCGAGGCCCACCTGGGGGATGAGCTCGCCGACAGACTGCTCGCCATCGCGGAGCAGCTCGAGGATCCTGATCCGAGCAGGGTGACCGAGCGTCTTGAAGAAGTCAGCCTTGACCTGGTAGATCGGACGCGTCATCGCCGTGCGCCCGCGACGGTCGTGGCTGAGGCCGCGTTCGCGGCCGACGGGTGGGCGGTCTCAGTTGAGGAACACATCAAGTGGTCAACTTATCAGGGACCTGTAGGCACGAGGGGCGCCTCCAGAGCCGTCGCCGGCGCTGAACGCGATCCCGCGCGACCCAGCACGCCGGCGCACGCTGACATCCTCGAAGCTCGACCCGGGACCTCACCTGCAGAGAGGCGGCCATCTGCCGCACGCGCCGCCCGCTCGGGGAGGTTCGCGTGCACGGCGGTACGCTCGCTGTGTGGAGGACGAGGAGCTACTCGAGAAACTCCTCGCCGGGGACGAGCAGGCGTTCCGGGAGCTCGTCTCCAAGTACCACACGACACTCGTGCGCGTCGCGAGGTACCACGTCGGCAGCGAGGCCGCTGCGGAGGATGTCGCCCAGGACACGTGGGTCGCCGTCCTGAAGGGCGTCCACAAGTTCGAGGGCCGCTCCACCTTCAAGACCTGGCTCTTCCGGATCCTGGTCAACCGTGCCCGCACCTCGGGGACCCGGGAGCACCGGATGGTCTCGGTCGACCCGACCGAGGGTTCCGCGACCGTCGCCGGTTCGCGATTCGACACATCGGGTGCGTGGACCGACCCGCCCGCTCCCTTCACCGACGTGGTGGAGGCCCGACTCGACGACGCGGCGATCGTCCGCGCGGTCCATGAGGCGATCAGGGAGCTGCCCGAGCCCCAGCAGGCGGTCGTAACGCTGCGCGACGTCGAGGGACTGTCCACCTATGAAGTGGCGTCCCTCCTGGGTCTCACCGAGGCGAACGTGCGGGTGATCCTGCACCGGGGTCGGGCCAAGGTCCGTGCCGCCCTCGAGGACACCGTGTCAGGTGGTGTGCAATGAGCCTGCTCTCCAAGGACATCGCCTGCCGCGAGGCGGTCGAGCTCGTCACCTCCTATCTGGAGGACACCATGAGCCGCGGCGACAGGAAGCGCTTCGAGCGGCACCTGGAGCACTGCGACGGCTGCGCGGCGTACCTCGACCAGGTGCGAGAGACGATCCGGGCGACTGGGTCGGTGGGACCTGAGGACCTCGATCCCGAGGTGCTGGACGGGCTCGTCCTCCTGTACCACGAGTTCCAGCTGGGCACGCCGTGACGACCGTCAGCCTGCTGGGCGACCTCGAGGACGACGCCCTGCGACGCGACGAGGATGACCGGATCGGCACGGCCCGCGAGCGGTTCCGCATCCCGACCGACGACACTGCGAGCGGCCACCGCCAGCTCGCGTACATGGCGGGGAACTCGCTCGGACTGCAGCCCGTGGGTGTCGCCCGCGACGTGGAGGCCGAGCTCGCGAACTGGGCCACCCTCGCGGTCGAGGGCCACGCGAGGGCGCACCGGCCGTGGGGCGAGTACCACGCCCTGCTGCGCGGCCCGATGGCGAGGGTCGTCGGCGGACGCGGGGCCGAGGTGGTCGTCATGAACTCCCTGACCGTCAACCTGCACCTGCTGCTCGCCTCGTTCTACCGGCCTGCGCCGGGCCGCTACCAGATCGTCATGGAGGACTCCGCGTTCCCCTCGGACAGCTACGCGTTCCGGAGCCACGCCTCCTTCCGCGGCTACGAGTCGCGCGACGCGATCGTGCGGCTCCGCCCGAGGGAGGGCGAGCGCCTGCTGCGCACCGAGGACGTGGTGGACTACCTGCGCCTCGAGGCGGACCGCACGGCGCTCGTGCTGCTGGGCGGCGTCAACTACCTGACGGGCCAGCTCATGGACATCCCGACGATCACCGCCGCCGCTCGCGAGGCGGGCATCACGGTCGGGTGGGACCTCGCCCATGCGGCGGGCAATGTCGAGCTCGACCTCCACGAATGGGGTGTCGACTTCGCCGCGTGGTGCACCTACAAGTACCTGAACGCCGGCCCCGGCGCGATCGCCGGCGCCTTCGTGCACGAGCGCCACCTCGCCGACGCCGAGCTGCACCGGCTCCACGGCTGGTTCAGCAACGATCCGGCGAACCGGTTCGAGATGCTGCCCGACTTGACGCCGGTCATGACCGCCGACTCCTGGATGATCAGCAACTCGTCCGTGCTCTCGATGACCCCGCTGTTCAGCTCCCTCGCGCTCTTCGACGAGATGGGCATGCTGGCGCTGCGCAGACGCAGCCACCGGCTCACGGGCTATCTCGCCGAGCTGCTCGAGCAGGCGGCACCGTCGACGGGGATCTCGATCGTCACACCGCAGGATCCATCGCAGCGGGGGTGCCAGCTCTCCGTCGCGATCCCGACGGACCCCTCCGAGGTCCATGCCAGGATCCGCGCGGCGAGCGGCGTGCTGGGCGACGTCCGCATGCCCGACGTCATCCGGCTCGCGCCCGTCCCGCTCTACTCGACGTACCACGACTGCTGGCGTGCCGCCGATGCGCTCGCCGGGGCCCTGGGATGACCCCGGAGGAGCCGATCGTCGAGTTGACCGACGATGAGCTCGCCGAGCTCGCGCTCGCAGCGGACCCCTCGGCCCCGCTGCCCGCCGACGCGGTCGCGTACGACCCGAATGCCGACGGACTGCCCGCCCTGATGCCGGAGTGGTACATGGGGCGGGTCACCGCCGTGCATGCAAGCAGGTGGCGGCGGCCTGTGATCCTCGCGGTCGTGGTCGCCTTCCTCATGATCGACGCGGCGGGGCTCTGCGGCACCTACGGGATCATCAGCTGGGCGTGAGCTACACGCCTCGCTGGAACGTGTCGTAGTCCGGGTCCAGGCGCAGGTTGATCGCCTGGACCGCATCTTCGACCCACGTCGTGAACTGCTCCCCGTCGGTGAGGACCTTCAGTCCCTGGAGCACCTGGACCTTCCCGTTGCGCAGAAGGATCCACGCGACGACGTAGTAGCGGCTCTGCTCGAGAGCACCGGACCGTCCCGTTCCCCGAGCGGCGCTGCTGTAGCGACGCACGCGTTCGTGGATCTCGGCCTTGCCTATCTCGGCCCAGAGCCAGGAGAAGGTGCGGTAGCTCGTCTTGACCACCAAGCGGTCCTCGTGGAGATAGAAGCCGCTGCGGAACGTGCGGACGAGCCCGACTGCGAGGAACACCGCAGCGGCCCCGGTGATCGCCGCGTAGGCGTCGACGAGCCCGTTCGGATGCGCGAGCATCATGCGGACGAGCGAGACGAGGAACAGGATGCCGACCGCGAAGCCGAGGATCTTGGCGATGCGGTTGTTCCAGGCACTGAAGGTCGTCACCTGATCGGGCACGTGCGAACTCTACGAGGGACCGGACCTCGCCTCATGGAAGCACGGATGCACGGGCACGAGGAGGAACGTCACGCGATCGCGGTGACGCTCGACCTGCGCCGCACCGTCGCCGAAAGGTTCAAGCCGCGCGCGAATCCATAGTAGGAATGCCCTCTCACCGAGGAGGACCCCATGGACAGACGGCAGGACCACGGCGATTCGACGAAGGCCTCCGCGTCGCATGGCCCATTCCTGCTCCGGCGGATCACCCGAGGCGCCGTTGCATCCCTGCTGGTGCTCGCTGGATCGTTGGGTGTCGCCTCGCTGACGACGCTCCCGGCGTCTGCAGCTCCTTCGCTCCACGCGCCGGCGCCGGACAATTGCGTCTGTTGCGGTATCGCCAAGGGGGGCCCGTCGCGAAGCGTGGTGCCAACGCCAGGGGCCCCCAGTTGCTGCGGACCAGTCATCCCGGCCACAGTCCGGCCAGTGGTGCGCATCCACCCGTCGTACAGCTCGTGCAGCCCGACCAGCGCACCGCTGGACCTTGTCGCGACCGTGGCGAGCGGCTCGACGACGCTCAGCTGGCACGTTCCCGTGAGCTTCGGCGGCTCGCCCCTTCTGGGCTACAACATCTTCGAGGGGACGACATCGGGCGGCGAGACCGTCGTGCCGGTCCTCATCACCGCGACCACCTACACGGTCACCGGGCTGACCAACGGCTCCAGGTACTTCTTCTACGTGACGGGCATCAACAGCTCTGGCTGGTCGGGGCCCTCCAACGAGGTCTCCGTCATCCCTGCGACGCCGCCCGGTGCGCCGAGCGGGCTCGCTGCGACCGGTGCCCCCGCCTCGGTGGCACTCAGCTGGTCGCCTCCGGCCTCCGACGGCGACTCGCCGGTCACGGGCTACGACCTCTTCGAGGGGACCAGCGCTGGAGGGGAGTCACTGACGCCCGTCAACGCGACGCCGGTCAGTGCCAGCACATTCACGGTGACCGGGCTCACGAACATGACGACCTACTACTTCACCGTCGAGGCGATCAACGCGGCCGGCGACTCGATGGCCTCGAACGAGGCGTCTGCAACCCCCGCAGCGGGTCCGTCGACCACGTCGCTCTCGGTCTCGCAGGCCTCGGTCAGCTCCAGCTCCCAGCACAAGGTCCACTTCACGGTCACGGTTGCCGGTGCCTCCCCGACCGGTGCCGTGCGCGTCGAGGCAGGATCGCAGGTCCTCTGCACCGTGGCCCTGGTCGCGGGCGCGGGCTCGTGCAGGCTGCCCGCCCACTCGCTCGGCAAGGGTTCGTACACGGTGGTTGCCGACTACGCCGGCGATGCGAACAACAATCCTTCCGCGTCGTCGGGGTCATCGCTCACAGTCCGGTAGCGGGCACGTCGATCTCTCGCCCGTGCGGGGAAGGCGCATCTGGACGCCCCGTAGGAGATGACTGCAGTCGGACTCGCGGTCGATGCATGTGCGATTCCACGACTTCACATCCACGAAGCGACGGCTACGCCAGGGGTTCGACGGGAACGCGACCTGATTGCATTGGTCGCGGCCGCGGACACTGACTGCGTGCGTCGTTTGGGTTTGTGCCGCGGGGCGCGAGACACCGACGGCCGGCCCCCCGGTGGACGGGCGCGTCTCGCGACTCCGGTGTCCGACTGCACACGCTGATGGAAGAGCCGGGTGGTGCGGATCAGCCGAGCTGCTCGATGACCAGGGATGCGCTGACGTTCGACTGGGTTCCGCCCGCGAGCGCCTGCAATGTGACTGCGGCAGCCGAGGTGTTGTTGACGAGCTGCAAGACGTCGCCGGCGTTGAGAGTGAGAATCACCTGGCCGTTGTTCTGCTGGGTCCCTGCGCCGGATCCGTAGTCAGACGCAGGGTCCACAACTCCGTTGACGAACAGCGCGAACTGATTCGGCTCCACACCGGACACCGAGAAGTTCACGAGGTACGTCCCCGATGAGGTCACCACAACGGACGACGTCCCGGGCACGTGGATGATGCCCAATTCCGGCCCATTGCTGTCAAACGTGACGGCCGCTTCGAGCGGTACGACCTGAGGAGTCAAGTTGTAGATGTATGCGTATCCCGCCAGGTTTGCCGTCCCGGTCGCACCGGTCGCACCGGTCGCACCGGTATTCCCGGTGGCTCCGGTGCTACCGGTCGCACCGGTGGGCCCCGTCGGTCCTCCTGCCGGTCCCGTAGCACCAGTGGCACCCGTTGCTCCGGTGGCTCCGGTGGCTCCGGTCACACCCGTCGGTCCCATCGGACCGGTTGCGCCAGTCGGTCCTGTGGCTCCGGTGGCACCCGTTGCTCCGGTGGCACCCGTTGCTCCGGTGGCTCCGGTCACACCCGTCGGTCCCATCGGACCGGTTGCGCCAGTCGGTCCTGTCGCTCCTGTGGCACCCGTTGCTCCGGGGGCTCCGGTCACACCCGTCGGACCCGTGGGACCCGTGGGACCGGAGGGACCGGTTGCGCCAGTCGGTCCGGTCGCCCCGGTTGCACCAGTGGATCCCGTCGTTCCCGTCGGCCCAGTCGGCCCAGTGGAACCTGTCGCCCCAGTGGCGCCGGTTGGCCCGGTACCGCCGGTCACACCCGTCGGTCCGGTCACTCCCGTTGCGCCAGTCGTTCCAGTCGCACCGGTCGAGCCGGTGGGTCCGGTCACTCCCGTCGGTCCAGTCACCCCGGTCACCCCGGTCGTGCCAGTCGCACCAGTCGTCCCTGTCGCGCCAGCGGGTCCTGTCGCACCCGTCGCGCCAGCAGGTCCCGCAGGGCCGACAGGCCCGGCTGAGCCCGTGGACCCGGTCGGGCCGGTTTCACCCACGGAACCCGTCGCGCCTGTCGCGCCGGTATTGCCCGTGGCCCCGGTCGGACCGGCTGGCCCGGTGGCACCAGCGGGCCCAGTTTGACCTGCCTCACCCGTGGGGCCTGTTGCACCGGTCGGTCCAGTCGCACCGCGTTGTCCGTACTGGTTGATCGTGACGGGTGACGTGCCAGCCGGGCACCTGCCGTCAACCGCGCTGTAGATCAGGTGACTCGGCTGCCCGGCGGCAACACCCGGGTGGACGCATGCGGTGAATGTTGTCGGGAGCACCTTGGAGGTTGGTGATCCTGAGGCGGCGCCGATCAACCCGAGGGTGAGCGCTGCCGCTGCGCCGATCGTGAGCAGGCCGAACTTCCGAGTCAGGAACCTCATCGCCGCACCCCCTGTCGCCCGCGTTGCAATCTGCTGCGAGGCGAACAGCAGGAACCGTAGCGGGGTCGGGTCGGTTTCGCTCCGGACGTGACAGCCGTCCCGACATTCTCCAGGACACGCCGGCTCGATGCGCTCTCGGTGGGGCTAGTAAGAATCGAACTTACGACCTCAGCATTATCAGTGCTGCGCTCTAACCGACTGAGCTATAGCCCCGAGGACGCACGATCGTATCGCACCTCCCCGGAATGCCGTTCTGCGGGCGGCCGCCCCCTGCGCGCGACGGATGGAGCCCTCGGTCAGGGCTCCCAGACCTTCGCCGCGACGGTCTGGCTCGCGGTGGCGAGAAGCGTCCCCCGCTCGCTCCACAGGAAGGCGGTTCCCTGCCCGTAGCCTCCGACCAGCGCGTGCATCCGGATGTCGCACAGCACCCATTCGGTCTGCTCCAGCTGCACGACCCGCAGGGTGTTGTCGAGGCTTCGCCCTCGAACACGACGGCCAAACGGCTCGGAGAGTCCGCTGGACACGAAGTCGCCGAAGATGGCGAGTGTCGCGGCTGAGGGGTCGACGTGCCCTGGGACGCGACACCAGAGTGCCGAGTCATGCCCACCGGGGGTGCCGTCCATGTCGCCGAGCATCCGGCCTTTGGCGACGCGCATCTCCACGTGCTCGAAGATCGACTGTCGCATCGAATCGGGGAAGCGCCGCGGCGGGCAGCGATCGGGGTCGGGAACGATCGGAGGGGAGTCCCATACGCCAGCGAGATCGAGCTCGTTGGATCCGAGCGCCGCATTGACGGTGAGGATCTCGCGCCCCTCGACCGAACCTGTCGCTCGCGCCTGGCTCACATGTCCTCCAGCGACTGCGATCGTCACGCCGATGTCCATCGTGGAGCCCACGGGTGCGTACTGCAGGTACTGGGCCGTGGCCCAGATCGTCGGGCGCCCGGTCGCCTGCTCGAGCGCGACGAGCGCCGCGCCAAGCCCGCAGCCGCCGAAGAGGAAGTTCCCCGGCGTGATGATGTGGGACGCGACCGGCAGCTGCCACGTGTCGTCGCCGGTGCGGGTCACGCCCATGAACTCGCCGGCGTCCACCGCGGCTACCTGGTGCGCTGGGTCAGGGCCGATGCGATCAGGTGCGCCAGTGCGGTCGCGCCCGGCCCGTCGATGGGCAGGTGCACCTCGTCCGAGTAGAACCAGCCCGGGTGGGTCTGGGCGAGCGCCGCCCAGTTCGCGATCACGACGTTGTGCGCCTTGGCTCCCGACTCGATGAGGGCGTTGTTGGCCGCCATCCATCCCCTCGTCGGCACCCAGTTCGTGACGAGGACGACCCTGCCGCACACGCTCAGCTCGTCGAGCATGGTCTGGAAGTCCGAGTGCGAGATCCAGCCGTTGGTGCCCAGGAAGACGACGAACCGGTCCGTCAGGTGGTGCGAGGCCCGGAGGCTCTCGACGAGGGGGACACCGGCCGAGAACTGCCTCGACACGACGGCGTCGACATCGATGCCGGGCATGATCTGCTCGAGGACGCCCTGCGCATCGAGCAGCACCGAGTCGCCGATCGCGATGGTGCCGGGCACGGTGACGGCGACCTTGTGGACCCGCGTGGCCGCTGCGGCACCGCTTGCGACGGGGAGCGCCACCGCGAGGAGCACGGCGGATGCGACTGCAAGCCGCCACCGCGTCGACACCGTCATCCGCATGGGCGAATCGTAGGCCGAGACGCGCCGGTCCAGCGTGCGCCACAAGGGGCGTCCGGCCCGGTCGCGTCCTAGACTTCGGCGCCTGTCGGCGATCTGCGATCGACGGCGAGGGCGTCGAACACGTCGATGCACTGCACGCGAGGGAGCGGCAATGGCGATCAGGCACGATGCACCGATTCCGGACCCCGATATCTCGTCGACGAAGGGCCGTGAGCAGCGCGAGAGGGTCCCCCGGACCGTGCACGCCGACCTGGCCGACAGGCCTGTCGGCTTCGATCCGGTCCAGGTCCTCATCGACCAGGGGGCCGGGCGGGTGCAGTCCCTCCTGCCGGTGCGGTACGGGCGGATGGCGGCGGACCGATTCAGCTTCCTGCGCGGCGCCGCCGCGGTGATGGCGGCGGACATCGCGAACGGCCCGTCGTCGGAGCTCACCGTCCAGCTCTGCGGCGACGCGCACCTGTCCAACTTCGGCGTCTTCCGCTCGCCGGAGCGGCGACTCGTCTTCGACGTCAACGACTTCGACGAGACGCACCCCGGGCCGTTCGAGTGGGACGTGAAGCGGCTCGCCGCCTCGATCGCGGTCGCCGCGGAGTCCCTCAACCTCACCGCGGGCCAGCAGGAGCGCGCCGTCCTCGCCGCCGTCGGCGAGTACCGCTCGACGATGCGCACGTTCGCAGCCGCGAAGGACCTGGACGTCTGGTACGCGCACTTCGACATCGAGAGCAACCTCGGGGCGCTCGGCAAGCGGCTCTCCGACGAGGCGATGCGGCGCACCGGGAACATGATGGCGAAGGCGAAGACGAAGGACTCGCGCAAGGCCTACGACAAGCTCGTCGAGATCGTCGACGGGCGGCCGCAGATCAAGGCGGACCCCCCGCTCGTCGTCCCCATCGCCGACCTGGCGATGCCGCCCGAGTCCGGTGGACCCGACTCGGTCTACGACTTCCTCTTCCGGATCCTCACCGGCTACGGCGAGACCCTCCCCTACGACCGCCAGCAGCTGCTCACCCACTTCACGCCGATCGATGCCGCCCGCAAGGTCGTCGGCGTCGGGTCCGTCGGGACGCGGTGCTTCGTGGTGCTCACGCTCGGCCGCGACGGCGACGACCCCTTCTTCCTGCAGGTGAAGGAGGCCACGGCCTCGGTGCTCGAGCCCTATCTCGGTGCGTCGGTGTTCGCGACCCCCGGCCAGCGGGTCGTCGCGGGCCAGCAGATCACCCAGGCGACCCCCGACGCGTTCCTCGGGTGGTTCAGCGAGCCGACTCCTCCCGACCAGGAGCTGCGCCACTTCTACGTCCGCCAGCTCTACGACGGGAAGGCTTCGGCCGACGTCGCGAGCTTCGACGCCGACCTGCTCACCGACTACGTGATGATCTGCGGCTGGACGCTCGCCCGGGCGCACGCCCGCTCGGGGGACCGGATCGCGATCGCCTCGTATCTCGGCAAGACCGACACGTTCGACCGGTCGATCGCCTCGTTCGCCCTCGCCTACCGGGACCGGAACCGCCGCGACCACAAGGCCCTGGTCGACGCGATCTCCTCGGGAAGGGTGACTGCAGAGAACGCGTGACCTCCCTCCTGCCTGTCCGGTGGCACCCGGCGCTGTGGGCCGGCGTCGTGATCGTCGGGCTCGCGTACGTGCTCGTGGCGCGAGAGGGCCGCTTCAAGGCGATGCCCGACCAGCGGATTCGGTTCCTGTCTGCACTCCTGCTCTTCGGCCTTGCGTGCGGCTGGCCACTCGGGGACCTGGCCGCGCACGTGTCGCTCACCGCGCTCGTCGTCCAGCGCCTGATCCTCATGCTGGCGATCGCCCCGTTGCTGCTGTCGGGGCTTCCCGACGAGCTCCTCCTCGTCGCGACGCGCCCTCGGCTCATCGATCGCCTGCTGCTCGTGCTCGGGCATCCTGGAGCCGCGGTCGCGTTCGTCACCGTGGTCGGCACGGTGACCCTGGTGCCGACGGTCGTCGGATGGGGGTCGCGCTCCGAGGCGGCCAGGGGCGTGCTCGTCGCGATCACGCTCCTCGTCGGCGTCGTGCTGTGGCTGCCGGTCCTGGGCTCCGCACCCGGCACGCGCCGGCTCAGCCACCTCGCCAAGGCTGGGTACTGCTTCATCTCGGCGCTCGTCGTCACGTCGCTCAGCGTCGTGTGGATCTTCGCGAGGCATCCCCTGTACCCGTCGCTGTCGGGCCAGCGGGCGATCCTCGGGATCAGCCCGCTCCTCGACCAGCAGCTCGCAGGGTTCGTGGCGAAGCTCGGCGCGTACGTGCCGATGTGGATCGTCGCCTTCGTGCTGTTCGCGCGAGCGGGCGACGGGGAGGAGCCGGACGACGCCACGCTGCGCTGGGTGGACGTCCAGCGCGAGTTCGAGCGCGCGGAGCGGCGCCGTGCGGTCCCGCTCGACGAGGGATCAGCCGCGTAGGGACTCAGCGATCCGGTGGCGTCCGCTTGACGAGCGAGCCGATGGTCCGGCGGGTGACGTCGCCGCTCGCGGCCTGGAGCGACTTCGCCTTGTGCCGGTAGTACAGGCCGGTGAAGCCGCCCGGGACGAAGACCACGAAGGCGATGAACAGGATGCCCAGCAGGAACTCGGGCTGCGAGAGCGGGACGCGCAGCACGGCTGGAAGGCTGGTGAACGTCGGCTCCGCGGACACCTTGTTGAGGTACTGCTGGAGGTACTCGTAGACCATGGCCCCGATGAGCGCGCCCCATCGCGTCCCCGGCCCGCCGAGCACCACCATGATCAGGATCGCGATGGTGACCGAGGTCGACGCGACGGTCCCGGGGAGCACGGTGCCGATCAGCAGGACGTAGACGATGCCGCCCCCCGCGGCGATGACCGAGGAGATCACGACCGAGAGCAGCTTGTACCAGTAGGGCCGTATGCCGAGCACCTCGATCCGCCGCTCGTTCTCCCGGATCGCGACGATCAGGTGGCCGGTCTCCGACGACGTCACCGTCCAGACGATGCAGGCGGCCACCGCCACGAATCCGAGCGCGATCCAGTACAGGTTCCGCGTGTTGCTGACCGCCCCCTGGACGATCGACGGCAGCCCCGCGTCGTTGAGCGAGAGTCCAGACTCGCCGCCGGTGAGGCCGTGCGGGTTGGTCTCGATCGCGAAGTAGAACGCCTGGGCGAACGCCAGCGTCACCATCGCGAACGCGATGCCACTGACCCGCAGGGCGACCGCCCCGCTGAGGACGGCGACAACAACCGCGACCGCGAGTGCCACGGCAACCGCGGGGAAGAACGGCCAGTGCCAGTCGGTCACCGTGATGGTGAAGACGTACGCGCCGATGGCGAAGAACAGGGCGGTCCCCAGCGAGAGCAGGCCGGTGTAGCCGAACACGAGGTCGTAGCCGATCGCCACCCCGGCGAACAGGAAGCACACGGCGAGGGGAGCGAGGGTCCCGGTCGAGTTGAGGATGTCCTCAGGTCCGGGAAGGATCCAGGGGATGTGCCATCCCGCGAACGGGATGAGCGCGAAGATGACGAGGACGGCCAGGGCGACGACCATGCTCCGATAGCGCGCGGGGATGCGCCTCATGCGACGCTCGCGAAGAGGCCGCGCGGACGCACCGAGAGGACGACGGCGAGCAGCAGGACGACCGAGAGGTTCCCCACCTGGGACCAGCCGGGATGGTTCCCGAGGTAGTAGTTCGTGTAGTTCTGGAGCAGCGCGATGCCGACCGCCGCGACGGCGGCCCCGCGGATGGAGCCGAGACCCCCGACGACCACGACGATGAACGTGAAGATCAGGAGGCTGTCGCCCTGGATCGGCGTGACGAAGTCGCTGTTGAACGCGATCGTGTTGAGGAGGCCGGCGAGGCCGGCCAGCGCGCCCCCGATCACGAAGACGAGGGTGAACGCGCGCCCGACGTCGATGCCGAGCGCGCTGACCATGCCGCGGTTCTCGACGCCGGCCCGGATGATGATGCCGTACCGGGTGCGTCGGAGGAACATCTCGAGGCTCACGAGCACGATGACCCCCGCTCCCAGGGCGAGGAAGGCCGCATTGGGCAGGACGACCTGGCCGATGTGCGTCGCCCCGTTGACCCACGTCGGGACGCTGATGGCGACCTCGTTGGACCCGAAGATGCCCTCCAGGAGCGCGACGATCGCGAGGTCGAGCCCGATGGTCACCAGGACCTGGCTCATCGGTCGGCCGTAGAGGGGGCGGATGAGCACCACCTCGGTGATGCCCGCCGCGAGGGCTCCGCCGATGATCGCGCCCACGATCGCGAGCAGGAAGATCGGTACGGTGCCGACCGACAAGGGCAGGTGCAGGGAGAGCTCGTACGCCGCGTACGCGCCGAGGGTGATGAACGCCCCCTGGGCGAAGTTGAGGATGTCCATGAGTCCGAAGATGAGCGTGAGGCCCGCGGCGCAGAGGAAGTAGACCCCGGCCAGGGCGAGGCCGCTGAAGGTGATGCTGAGGAACGTGCTCACGAGGCTCCCCCCACGCCCAGGAGGCCGCGCACGAAGGTCTCGTCCCCGAGGTCGCTCGCCTCGCCGATGTGCACGACCTCGCCGTGGTCGAGGATGACGATGCGATGTGCGAGGCGCCGCACCACGCTGAGGTTCTGCTCCACGAGGAGCACGGTGGCGCTCTCCGCGGCCCGCTCGAGCACCTCTGCGAACTCGGTGACCAGCTTCGGCGCGAGGCCCTTGGACGGCTCGTCGACGAGCATGAGCGGCCATCGGTTGAGCAGGGCACGGGCGATCGAAAGCATCTGCTGCTGACCACCCGACAGGGTCCCAGCGAGCTGCTTGCCTCGTGTCTTCAGCTCCGGGAACAGCGCGTACACCTCGTCGTAGCGGGGGTCCGCGATCTGCTCGGCGAGTCGGAGGTTCTGGTTCACCGAGATGCCGGAGAAGACGTCCCGGTCCTCGGGCACGTAGGCGACCCCGATCCGCGTGATGCGGTGCGTCGCCATGCCCGACACGTCGTGGTCGAGCACGCGGATGTCCCCGGTGCTCGGCACGAGGCCGAGGATGGCGCGCAGCGTCGTGGTCTTGCCGACGCCGTTGCGGCCGAGCAGCGCAGTCACCCCGCCCTGGGGGACGTCGAACGTCACGCCCTGGAGCACGTGGGAGCCCGCGATCGTGACGTGCAGGTCGCGCAGATCGAGTGCGCTGCTCACAGCGGCTCGCCCAGGTAGGCACTCTGGACCGCCTCGTCGGCCATCACCGACGCCGGATCCCCGAGCGCGAGCAGGCGGCCGAAGTCGAGGACGGCGACCTTCTCGGCGAGCCCGAGCACGACGGCCATGTGGTGCTCGACCATCACGACGGTCCGTCCCTCGGAGTGGAGCCGACCGATGAGGTCGACGAGCATGGGGACGTCACCGGTGTTGACGCCGGCCATGGGCTCATCGAGCAGCAGGACCCTCGCCTCACCGGCGAGCAGCACCGCCAGCTCCAGCTTGCGCTTCTCCCCGTGCGACAGGGCAGCGGTGATGCGCATGGCCATGTCGGCGAGCCCCACAGCCTGCAGCGCGTCGAACGCCGTGGTGGTGGCAGCGTCGTCCGCCCGCGGACGACGCCACACGCGCATGCTGCCGCCGTGCCGCGCCTGCACTGCGAGCCGGGCGTTCTCGAGCACCGTGAGCGAGTTGAAGAGACTCGAGGTCTGGAAGGTCCTGCCCAGTCCGAGCCGCGCCCGTGCGGATGGTCCGACACCCCGCATGTCCTGTCCCTCGAACTCGATCGTCCCCGCCGTGGGGGTGATCGTGCCGCTCAGGAGGTTCAGCAGTGTGCTCTTGCCAGCGCCGTTGGGGCCGATGATGCCGAGGAAGGCACCACCCTCAACCTCGAGGTTGATGTCGGTGAGGATCTCCGAGCCTCCAACGCGGAACCCCAGCCCGGCGGTCCGCAAGGCGGCCGGGCTGGGGTTCGCGGTTGGATCCATGCTTCGAGAGGACCGCTTAACCCCTGAACGACGTGACGGGCGGGGCTGTCTGGGTGGCCGACAGCACCTTGGTGACCTTGACCACGTTCGACGGGCTGAGCGACACCTGGTACATCGGCTGCAGGAGGGCGTGGTCGGCGGCCCTGATCTGCTCCATCCCCTTGGGAGCCAGGAACTTCCAGCCCGACAGGCCCTTGATCATGCTGTTCACGCTCTGGGACGCACCCCCGGTCGCAGCCGCACGCACCACTTCCTCGCCGGCAACGAAGCCGTCCGAGGCGAAGAGGTCAGCAGGCGAGGAGAACTCGGACTGCTCGTGGGAGACCAGGTACGTGTTCGCCGCGTTCTTCGAACCCTGCGAGACGTAGAGCGAGAGGTAGTCGGCGTTCGTGCCGAAGTACTGGGTGAAGTACGGGTACGTGGCGATGGTCGCCAGTCCGGTGATCACCTTCGCGCCCTTGGAGAAGACGCCCGCGTTCGCCAGGGACTGGATGAGCGGGAACGCTGTCGCGCCAGCCCACGCCAGGAAGACGATGTTCGGGTGGTCCGCCGCGACCTGCGTGGCGGTGCCGGTGAAGTCCGAGGTCGTCAGCGGGACGAGGATGTCGCTGACGTGGTCGTGGAGCTTCTTGAACGACGACTGGGTGTCCGTCACGTACGACTGGCCGAAGCTGTAGTCCTGCGCCAGGACGACCACCTTCTTGTTCTTGCCGAGCGCGGAGATGTAGGAGGCCGCGGTGGCGACGTCCTGGTACGTCTGGCGTCCGGAGCGGAACGTGTACTTGTTGGCGCCCGTGATCGCGTCGTCAGCCGCGGCACCCGAGATGTACACCACCTTGTTCTGGGCGGCTAGCGGGTAGAGCTCGTCGGCGATCCCGGAGTCACCGGTGCCACCGATGATCTTGTAGCCGGCACCAACGAGGCTCTTGAAATCCGTCACTGCCGTCGTCGGGTCGTCCGCGTCGTCCTCGAGGTTGACCTGGATCGGGTGACCGTTCACCTTGTTCGTGCCATTGGTCGCATACTGCAGACCGATGGTGAACCCCTGGTCGTAGGACGTGATGTACGACGCGTAGAGGCCCGTCTTCTCGACGATCCACCCGACCTTGATCGGGCTCGGGGACGCGCCCGCGCTTGCAAGCGCCGCGGTGCCCGCACCACCCCCTGCCATTGCCATCGCTGCGACGAGCGCTGGCACCACAATGCGAACCTTCATGCCGTTCATCCCCCCTCTGCCCGCAGGCACTCCTGCCTGCGGGCGGTAGTCAAACAGGAAACGTGGTGAGTGTCAAGTGACCCACCTGTCAACTTTCTTCAGTTTCACATGCCCCGGAGCAGGCTTGTGCCGCGCCGGGCGAGGTACTCCGCACGGCGCACGATAGACACCAGCGACCGCGCGCCGGGGGTCAGGAACCCAGGATTCTGCGGAAGTTTCTTCGGCGGCCGTCCGCCATCCGCCGAGGCGTCAAACGACCTCGCGACGTTGTTCGAGAGAGACCGTTCGAGGCAGCCGGGCACGCGGTCCCCAGCGCACGTGGGACACGGGCGAGGCCAGATCGGCACGCGGTGCGACCGGAGCCGCACGACGGGAAGTCGCACGTCAGCGGAACACTGACTCCAGCGCGACGCGGGTGATCGTCGCCCCCTTGGTGCTGCCGGGGACGATCTGCATCTTGTTCGGCGTGTAGGCGACGGTGAGGCCGAGGTCCTGGTCGATGATGACCAACGAGCCGAGACCCGCCCAGTACGCGGTGTGCGGCCCGAGGGGCACGAGGCTCGTTGCGAGCCCGTAGCCCATGCCGAAGTGCGCCTCGATGCCTAGCACGAGATCCACACCCTGAGCCTGTGTCTCGAAGATCAGTTCGCCGGTCCTCTCCGAGAAGAACCGATGGCCTTCGAACTCACCTCTGTTTGCCACGATCGACTGGATCTTCGCGGTGGAGCGGGCGTTCCCGTGGCCGTTCGAAGACGGGATCTCGGCTGCTCGCCACCAGCGATGCTGGGGCCAGGTGAAGTCAACCGGTGGAGAGTTCCATGCGCGGTAGGTGATCGAGCCGGGGTCGACGCCATCGAGGATGTCCCCGTCCGCAGGGATCGGGTACCCGACGCGTGACTCCTCGGACTCCGGCAGACCAACGTGGAAGTCCGCGCCGATCACGTCGGCGACCTCGGTCCTGAAGTACGTGCCGAACGAGACCCCCGTGATCCGCCGCACGATCTCACCGATGAGGTAGCCCTGCGTCACGAGGTGGTACCCCGACGCGGTACCGGGCGTCCAGATCGGCTCCTGGGCGGCGAGCAGCGAGGTGCACAGGTCCCAGTCAGCCAGGTCCTCGGGTGCCAGGGGCTCGGTCCAGTAGGGCAGGCCCGACGTGTGGCCGAGGATGTGGCGGACCTCGATCTGCGACTTGCCGGCCTGCGCGAACTCCGGCCAGTAGTCGCTCACGCGTGCGTTGAAGTCCAGCTCCCCGCGGTCCGCGAGCATGAGCGAGACGAGGAACGTCATCGTCTTCGTGACCGACCAGACGTTGGCGATCGTGTCGCGCTCCCACGGACGTGTCCTCGCCTCGTCCAGGTGGCCACCCCACAGGTCGGCGACGAGCTCACCGCGCAGGTACACGGCTACTGCCGCACCGACGTCCTCCCCGCTGTCCAGATGCTGCTCCAGGACGGCACGAAGTGGCGCGAACTTCTCAGTCGCCTCCCCATTGACCAGCGCCATCGCCCCCCTTTGCAGTCCCGTGCGACCGGTCTGGACGATCACTGCACCCAGCCGGAGCGGGCGGTGTACTGCCGGACACGAGCTGCCGTTCCCAGCTGGCGGCGCATCGCACGAACGGCCTCGAACGTGGGCCACTCCGTGTCGATCGTGCCAGTGGCAACGCAGTCGCGTCCGGTATCTGCACCGGTCCACTGTGTTGTTCCGCGGGCACTGTAACAGGCACCTCCATCGCATCTGCGATGCCGTCGCATGACATGGCGCGCCGTCAGACGCTCGACGCCAGGCCTCTCAAGGTGACCTTGTCGGCCTTGTCGAGTGATGTTCGCGGCAGGGCGTCGAGCACGATGAACCTGGCGGGAACCTTGTAGCCCGCGAGCCTCGTTCGGCAGTGCGCCTCGAGCGCGTCCACCTCGATGCACCCTCCGGGCAGCTGCTCGACGAAGGCGACACCGACCTCCCCCCACGTGTCGTGCGGGACGCCGATGACTGCAGCGCCTGTGATGCCCGGGAAGGTCGAGATCACCCGCTCGACCTCGATCGGGAACACGTTCTCCCCCCCTGAGACGAACATCTCCTTCTTGCGCCCGATGATCGAGTGGCACCCGTCCGCGTCACGAGACGCGACGTCGCCGGTGTGGAGCCAGCCGTCCGCGAGCGCCTCCGCAGTGGCGTCCGGGTCCTCCCAGTACCCGAGGAAGACCCCGGGTCCGCGGACCAGCACCTCGCCGATGCCAGGACCATCGACCAGCGCCCCCGTGTCCACGTCGGCGAGGGCGACCTCGACCGACGGGTACGGCCAGCCGACCGCGCGCGGCCTCTCCTTCGCGAGCCGCGACGGAAGGCACAGCACATTGGGCCCGGCCTCGGTGAGGCCGTAGCCCTGGTGCACCGCGACTCCCCGGTCCAGCCACTGCTCGACCACGTGCTCGGGCGCCGCTGCGCCCCCGACGACCACATCACGAAGCCTCGAGAGGTCGGTTGACACGAAGCTCGGGTGCTCCGCGAGCATCAGCAGCGGCGTCGGGACGCACGCAAGTGTGGTGATCCCGCGAGCTGCGATCTCACTCAAGACATGGCCGGCATCGAAGACGGGCTCGAGGACCACCGTGGCCCCATTCAGCCAGGCCTCCATCGGCTGCACGTTCCACCCACCGACGTGGAACTGGGGCAGGAACTGCAGGACGACGTCCTCGCGGCTGATCGGAACGACCGCGTCGAGCGCCCGGTTCGTCGCGAGGAAGTTGCGGTGGGTGAGCACGGCAGCCTTGGGTCGACCCGTCGACCCGGACGTCGCCACGAGCATGAGGCCGTCTTCGAGCCGCGTCCTCGGAAGATCCACCGTCGCGGGCGCACTGCGCAGGTCCTCCAGCGTCCCTGCGAGCGGGACCGGACTCACGTCGTGCGGGAGCCTGACCGTGCGTGCCCGCGGCATCTGGAGATCCGACGCGAGGAGCAGGCGCGGCCCGACGAGCTCGATGTACGGACAGAGCTCGTCGGGAGTCAGACGCCAGTTGAGGGGCGCGAGCAGGCAGCCCGCCTTGGCGCACGCGAAGAGCAGGACGACGACGTCCGCGAGGTTCTCGCTCAGGACGGCCACGACCTCGCCCCGGCCGACCCCTCGCGCGACGAGTCCGCACGCGATTGCCGTCGAGTCAGTCTCCAGTTCCGCGTACGTGAGCTCGCGATCGGCGCCGATGACCGCCAGTCGATCCGGCCAGCGCTCGAGGTGGCGACCGAGCCATGCACCGACGACCGGGTCAGCGGCCTCGCTCACCGCGCATCGCCCTCCTCGTCCGGGGGGAGGCCGAGCAGGCGGCCGATCAGGACCATCATGTCGTCGAAGACCTCGGGGGGAACCTCCTGCGCCTCGTTCCAGAGGATCCAGCGCATGCCGATCATCTCGCCGATGGCGCCGAGGGTCCACGCCAGTACGACCGGGTCCGACGGCGCGATCTCGTGTCTTGCCATCGCCGCCTCGAGCCGCGGGACGTAGCCGCTCACGATGGTCTCGTAGTGCTGCCGGAGGGCTCGCGGCGACACGAACTCGGCCTGTCGGATGACGCGGTAGAGCGCGGGGTGCTCAGCCGTGAACTTGAAGAAGCCCGCGAAACCGAGTCGCTCGACCTCGAGCGTGGTGCGTCCGGCCTTCGACGCTTCAGTCATCGCCCGGCGGACCTGGTGGTTCAGGTCCGCAACGACCTCTTCGAAGACCTCCAACTTGGAGTGGAAGTAGACATAGAAGGTCCCCTGCGCAACGCCCGCAGTCTCGGTGATCTTCGCGACGCTCGCCTCGTGGTAGCCCACCGCTGCGAAGATCTGCTCCGCAGCATCGAGCAGTCGCCGCCGCGTCTGCTCGCCCTTCGTTCGGCGCCGTCCGTTGGCGGCAGGAGCGGGAAGGTCCGGCGGACCTACCGCGCCCTTCGCGACGCGTGTGTGATCACCTGTCTTCCCTTTGGGGTCGGTCCGCCGCTCGGCCACACGGCGACGCTACTCAGTCAGACAAAGCGGTGTACACGAACTGCTGGAGGGCTCGCCGCCACGGGTAGCTCGTGCTCGGCAGGAGCTGCGCGTAGAGGCACACCGAGAGCTGCTCCGCGGGATCCGCCCAGAAGAACGTCGATGCGGCGCCGCCCCACGCGACGCTGCCGGGCGAGACCAGCGACTTGTTGTCCGCCTGGTCGACGACGACCGAGACACCGAGCCCGAATCCGACCCCCGCCTGTCCCACCTCGGCAAAGGAGTCCTGGGAGAACGTCGCCAGCGTCTCGCTGTCGGGAAGGTGGTTCTGCGACATCAGCGCATGTGTCCGCTCGGAGATGATGCGAACGCCTCCCGTGGTGCCTCGGCCAGCGAGCATCGCGGCAAAGCGCTGGAAGTCGAGCGCGGTCGAGACCAGCCCGCCACCTCCGAGCAGCAGTGACGGTGGCTTGGTGGCGGCGATGGCGAGGGGGGGCACCGGCACGGCGTGGCCCTCCCAGTTGACGTAGAGCATCGCGAGCCTGTCGACCTTGTCCTGCGGGCAGTGCCAACCTGTGTCGTGCATCTCGAGCGGGTCGAGGATGCGGCGCTTGATGTAGGCGTCGAGCGGCTCTCCGCTCCAGACCTCGATCAGCCGACCGAGCACGTCGGTCGCGACCGAGTAGTTCCACGACGTGCCCGGGTCGAACAGCAACGGCACGCCGGCCCAGTCGCGGACGGCCCCAGCGAGGTCCCTGCCCTCGGGGAACGTCCAGGTCGACTCGTCGTATCCGAGTGCGCGATAGGACGCGTCGACGGAGTTGGTGTTCTGGAACGCAACCGTCAGCCCGGCAGTGTGCGTGAACAGATGGTGCACGCGGATCGGCTCGATTGCCGGGCGCGTGCGCATTGCTGCTGGCGGTCCTCCCACATAGACGCGCATGTCAGCGAACTCGGGGAGCCACTGGGAGATCTCGTCGTTGAGATCGAATCGACCCTCCTCGTAGAGCGTCAGGGCGGCAACTGCGGTGATCGGCTTGGTCATCGAGAAGAGGCGCCAGATGGTGTCCAGTTCCACCGGGGCGCCCAGCTCGCTGTCCCGCGCGCCCCCCTTCCCCACCCAGACGAGCGTGCCGCCGCGATTGATCGTCACAAGCCAGCCCGCTAGCCGCCCCTGGTCCACGTACCGATCGAAGTAGTCGCGAATCTGGTCGACCCTCTGTGGCTGCAGCCCCGCAGCCGCCAAGTCACCATGAAGCTGTGTCACGTTCCCCCCTTGCTTTCGGGGCGCAAGGGTACCAAGATTTGACGACTGAGTCACTGCGCAGTTCAAGGGAGCACCAAGGAATGTTCCTCGGGATCCGCGAGTCCATCGGGCTGGGCCGATGGACCGCACCGTGCTGGCGGACGTCGTCAGGCACCGCGCCGCGAGGAGAAGGACCTGTGGTGAGCGATTTCGTACGAAATGGCCCTGGACCCTCGTGGTCGCGCAGCGCTCGACATGCCGCCCGCAGTGCTGCGGCTCCCGAGGATCTCGCAAGAGCATCGTTCCGTCGTAGTGTTCGTCCCCTCACCGAGGGTGGAGCAACCAGGATCCAGCAGGGCGCCAGGTTGTCGTGCAACGGTGATCCCGTTCACGTGTCGGGGTGGGTCTCGGTCTGGTCGGAGGTTTCTTGAACGCGCACAGAAGGAGGGTGGTCCATTGAGCACGCTTCACGGGCGCTCCGCGCTCGTCACGGGCTCCACGAGCGGCATCGGACAGGGCATAGCGCAGGCGCTCGCAGCACATGGAGCGGACATCGCCATCACGGGGTTCGGTGATCCCGATGAGGTCGAGACTCATCGGGCTGCGATGGAGGTTGCATTCGGGACGCAAGTCGTCTATCTCGCGGGGGATCTGACCGACCCGTTGCAGGTGACGGACCTGGTTGTACAGGCCGGCGCTGCGCTCGGTGGGATCGACATCCTTGTGAACAACGCCGGCGTCCAGCACGTCGCGCCCATCGAACTGTTCCCTCCGGATCGCTGGGACACGATCATCGCGCTCAATCTGTCGGCGGTCTTCCATGCCACAAGGGCAGTGATTCCCCACATGCGCGAGCGCGGATGGGGCCGCATCGTCAACGTGGTCTCGGCGCACGGGCTCGTGGCGAGTCCCAACAAGGCGGCGTACGTCTCCGCGAAGCACGGAGTCATCGGACTGACGAAGGTCGCCGCGCTCGAGCTCGCGAACGCGGGCGTGACGGTGAACGCAATCTGCCCCGGCTGGGTCCTGACACCGCTTGTCGAGGCACAAATCTCCGATCGTGCGGAGGCCTCTGGATCGTCGTTCGAAGACGAGGCAGTCAGACTTCTCTCCGAGAAGCAACCGATGCACTCGTTCACGACGCCGGAGCAGATCGGTGAGTTCGCCGCATTCCTCTGCGGAGACGCCGCGTCGACGATCACTGGTGCATCGCTCTCGATCGACGGCGGCTGGACTGCGCAATAGTTGGACCTGGTCATCCAGGTGACGACGTCCGTATTCATGCGGCTCTGCCAGACCGTCACGAAGCTGACGTGACCGTGGCTGGCGCAGGAGACGCCGCGCGCCTAGCCTTTCGGGCTTCTGGGGGACGTAGCTCAGCTGGCTAGAGCACCTGCTTTGCAAGCAGGGGGTCGTGGGTTCGAGTCCCATCGTCTCCACCGGGTTGATCAGGGCTTTTAGCCCTTTTCGGCCGTCCTCGGAGAGCCTTCGAAGGGCTTGATGGGACATTTATGGGACATTCCGCGTCGTCTGCACGCACCAATCGCAGGCGCGCAGGCGCCGGGTCGGCTGCCTCGGCGAGCGCAGAAAGCGCGTCGGCCAGGTGTCGATCACGATCGAGGGTGGCGTGCTGGTAGATGAGTGCGGCACGCGGACTCGCGTGGCCCATCCTCGACATCAGCTCCTTCGTGCTGGCTCCCGTCGATGCGGCGAGCGTGTTGCCGGTGTGTCGGAGGTCATGGAATCTGAACCCGTCGAGGCCGCAGACCTGGCATGCCGGCTGCCAGACCCGTCGGTTGAAGTTGCTCCGTCGAAGCGCTCCGCCATCCGAACCTGTGAAGACAGGCGCATCGGGATCACGGGCGACCCAGTCCTCCAGGTGCCGTGCGATCCCGGGCATGACGTGGGGCGGCAGCGCGATCCTCCTCCTGCCCGCCTCTGACTTCGGTGGACCGATCATGAGCTCGCCGCTCTTGAGCTCCTGGAGCTGGCGGGCGACGCGCACCGTTCGACCGATGACGTCGATGTCCGCCCGTTGCAGGCCGGCGAGCTCCCCGAAGCGCAGTCCCGCCCAGGTCGCGAGCACGATCATCGCCTGGTATCGCGGCTCGACGGCGTTGGCGAGCGCGTTTGCCTCGGTGATGGAGATGACGGGTCGCTCTGCAGACCGTTCGACGCCGGCACCCTTGAGCACGCACGGTGATCGGAGGATCAGTTCGTCCTCCACTGCGGTCTTCATGATCGTGCTGAGCAGCCGGTACGCCTTGGCGGCCGTTGTGACGCTGACGTTCGGGAGCGCCACTCGCTCCGCGTACCAGGCGCGAACGCGCGCAGGAGTGATCGCCTTCAGTGAGCTGCTCCCGAATTCCGGCAGGAGGTGCAGTCGCAGGAGGTACTCGTAGAGCTCGACGGTCCTGGGCCGAAGACCGGTCCGCAACGTGAGCCACTGGGTGGCATACGTCCCGAAGGTCACGGTTCCGGCATCCGGATCGAGCCACGTGCCCTGGAGCAGCGCGGCCCGTTCACGGACGAGGTACGCCTCTGCCTCCTTGCGGGTCCGGAATGTCCGCTTGTACCGGCGCCCATCTGGGCTGCGCAGCACGACGTCATAGCTGGACCGCCCGCTCCGAAGTCGCCGTGGATGGATGCTCATCTGCGGTCCCCGCCTCCCTGGTTGGGCATCGTAGATCTGGCGATGTGCACTCACGTCGAGGGAGCCCCGTCGTGCGCTCGAAGCGTCGTCACCTAGCTGGCTCGAGCCTCGACGCGGCCGAGCCCCGGTGAGCATGTGCGCCAGTTCATGCCTGCAGAGCCGCTCGACGTAGTCATGTGCGCACTGCAGCGGGACCCGTCGGCTCGAACCGACATGCACAGAGCCGATCTCGCCAAGATCCATCAGCTTGTAGAGAGTCGTCCTTCCGATGCCGAGGAGCTTCGCCGCCTGCATGACCGTCAGGAGCAGGGGCGTGAACTCGTGAGGTTCTGCGCCCCCGCCGTAGACAACGGTCGGCGATTCGCGGCGCTCAGTCGTCCAATCTTCCGTGGTACCCGAATGCCCTTCCCCTACCGGACTTTCCGATTTGCCTTCATTAGCGTGCCGAGGTGACGTCAAAGGCTCCATGGTCGTACTCCTCTGTGAGATGGATCGTGGGTGGGTTCCTGATGGCTGCGGTGCTTGGGTCTGCGACTCCCTCATTCGCTTCCTCCCTGCGTGTGCTTTCGAACGGTCGAGTGGTCGTGGCGAAAGCTGTGCCGAACGGTCCAGAGGACCACCATCACGGCGATCAGCACGATCAGGAAGCGCTGGATCACGCCGCTGCCTTGGTCGCGACATCGATCCGATCTGCCCGGAACGACACACCGTGCTTGTCGCCGATGTCCCAGGTCGCCGCCATGAGCGCCGTGACCTTGACCGGCGTGAACTCACCGAGGCCCTTGGGCTCACCCGCAACCTTCACCGTGATCGAGTCGCGGCTTCCGCTGCCGACTGCGAACAGGTGCACGTTGTAGAGCGGCTGACCGTTGACGTCGATGCGCTGGGACCGTGTCTCGAAGTCGAGTACCGGCTCAGCTGGACCTGCCGTCACGAATCGGACGGCCTGAGTATCGATTGGCAAGCGCATGGCTGCTCCCTCTAGGACGCGGAATTTCCGCTCCTAAAGGAGAAAGGCATTTTCGAGGTCCGGATTGTTCAGGAACTTGGCAAGTTGCCGAAATTCATCTGTCACGACGGTCATACGCGTCATGGGAGTCTTCAGGCTCACCGGATCTGTCCGTGCCGGGCGCGGAGCGCCCGGCACGGGATCGGGGATAGCGATGGCTAGGAGGGCCCGTTTGTCACCTTCTCTTTACATTGATCGAGAAAGACTGTTCGAGGCAGCCGGGTTCGGATCTGACCTGACATTGCTCTGACGCATCGCCTCGATGTTGTCTTGCTCTTGACGCGTCGGTCCGAGCCCGGCTGCCATCCACGCAAAGGGTGACCGAACCGGGCGGACTGTGACTTCATAGGGCCCTGGCTAGACACGAGAGTCCCATTCTCGAAATGTCCACCCGGTTCGGTTCGGTCATCCCTCGCCCGACAGCAAAGGAGACGGAACCAGCATGACAACCATGCAGGCTGCCCGCCAGTCATCGCTCTATGTGGGCATCGACACGCACAAGGACCAGCACCACGCCGCGGTGCTCGACTCGACCGGGATGAAGCTCGGGGACCTCAGTTCCAGGCCACGACCGCCGGCTATCGAGACCTCGCGAAGTGGCTCGGGACGCTCGGATCCATCGAGCTCGTGGGGATGGAGTGCTCCGGGTCCTTCGGGGCCGGGCTCACGAGGTTCCTGCGAGAGCGCGACGTCGACGTCCGCGAGATCAACATGCCCCACCGGCACCTGCGGGCCCGGGTGGGCAAGACCGACCCGATCGACGCCGAGGCCGCAGCGCGCAAGGTCCTTTCGGGCTCGTTCACCGTCAAGCCCAAGGACACCACGGGAATCGTTGAGTCCATCAGGCTTTTGAGCGCTGCTCGCAACTCGGCGGTCAAGGCCAAGGCGAGCGCGATCGTCCAGTTGAAGTGCATCCTGGTCACGGTCCCCGCGTCCCTCAGGGAGTCCATCGACAGCCAATACGGCACCGTGAAGCACTGCGCGACGTTGCGCCCCGACATGACGAGGCTGGACGAGCCCCTGCAGTCGTCCAAGTACACGCTTCGGACCCTGGCACGCCGGATCCGCGTCCTCGAGACGGAGATCGCAGACCACGACAAGGAGCTGAAGGCCCTCGTCCAAGAGGTCGCCCCCACCCTGCTCACGAGGGTCGGGATCGGGCCGGTGCACGCGGCCCAGCTCATCGTGACTGCGGGCCAGAACCTGGACCGCATGAAGAGCGACGCGGCGTTCGCACGCCTGTGCGGTGTCGCCCCGATCCCCGCTTCATCGGGCCAGACGAGACGGATGCGGCTGCACAAGGGAGGGCACCGACAGGCCAACCGATCCCTGCACCTGATCGCGGTC
>CAWJES010000011.1:0-7254 GCA_963841965.1 uncultured Acidimicrobiaceae bacterium
ACACTTGCGATGCATTGACTCGCGGTCACATTTCTACACCCCACGCGCCGTCGGAAAGGCACACGCCCCGGTGCCCCCACGCCATTGGACGAAGCTCGGAGTTTCCCGACGCATTGGGAGCGGCATCGGCACCGCGGGCACCGCCAACTGCCTGCACGTGCACGGTATGCGAGAATGGATGACCGGAAGTGGGGAGGGACGTCCATGCAGATCAAGCACGCGCCGCCGATCCTTCGCGACGCACCCCCGCACCCTTTCGCGCTGCAGTGAGAGTCGCCCTCTTCATCACGTGCATCAACGACGGGCTCTACCCCGAAACCGGCAAAGCGGTCGTGGAGGTCATCGAGAGGCTCGGTCACGAAGTCGTCTTCCCGACAGAGCAAACCTGCTGCGGCCAGATGCACTTCAACGCCGGCTACCAGGCGGAAGGTCTCCAGCTAGCGCATCACTTCCGGGATGTCTTCGGATCCTACGACGTCATCGTGTCCCCGTCGGCATCCTGCGTGGGCACCGTCCGCGAGCTCTACGCGACAGCTGCGCGCGCCGCCGACGACACGTCGCTCGCGTCGGATCTCGACGGATTGACGCAGCGGGTCTTCGAGTTCTCCGAGTTCCTGACTGACGTCGCCAAGGTGACGGACGTCGGTGCAAGCTTTCGGCGTCGCGTGGCGTACCACCCGACGTGCCACTCGCTGCGCGTCCTCGGGATCACGAATGGCCCCCGACTCCTCCTCGAGAGGGTGGAGGGTCTCGAGCTGGTCGATTTCATCGATCTCGACCAGTGCTGCGGCTTCGGCGGGATGTTCTCCCTCAAGAATTCCGAGACGTCGATCGCGATGGGGCAGGACAAGTTCGGCCACATCGCGGATGCGAGCGCGGAGGTCGTGTGCTCGCTGGACAACTCCTGCCTGACGCACATCGGGGGCATCGCCGCTCGCGCGAGCTCCCCCATCAAGGCAATGCACCTTGCTGAGATCCTTGCCTCGAGAGATGGGGGCTGATGGCCCGGACCTTTGACTCCGACCACCCATTCCCGGACCTCGCGCGCATCGCGCTCGCCGACGGCCAGCTTCGATCGAACCTCGCACATGCAACGACGACGATCCGCGAGAAGCGTGGGCGCGCAGTAGGCGAGCTCGGCGACTGGGAGGACCTTCGTGACGCCGGGGTCGCCATCAAGGACTACGTACTCGAGAACCTCGAGGCGTTGGTGGTGCAGCTCGAGCAGAGCGTGACGCGCAACGGGGGCGTCGTCCACTGGGCTCGCACGGCGCAGGAGGCCAATGCGGTCGTCGTGGACCTCGTGCAGGCGACTTCCGCGAAGTCGGTCGTGAAGATCAAGTCGATGGTGACACAGGAGATCGGGCTCAATGCTGCGCTCGAGGAGCACGGCATCGCCGCCTACGAGACGGATCTCGCCGAACTCATCGTACAGTTGGGCGATGACCTTCCCTCGCACATCCTGGTCCCGGCGATCCACAAGAACAGGTCCCAGATCCGCGACATCTTCATCCGGGAAATGGGAAGGTCCGGATTGGATGCGCCTGCCGGACTGACCGACGATCCCGCTGCGCTGGCGGCCGCCGCGCGCGCACACCTTCGTGACCGCTTCTTCACAGCGAAGGTCGGGATCTCGGGTGCGAACTTCCTCATCGCTGACACCGGTGGGCTTGTGATCGTCGAGTCTGAAGGGAACGGCAGGATGTGCCTGACGCTTCCCGAAACGCTGATCTCGGTGGTCGGCGTCGAGAAGATCCTCCCGGATTGGAAGAGCTTGGGCGTCTTCCTGCAGCTGCTCCCCAGGTCTTCGACCGGCGAACGCATGAATCCCTACACGTCCATCTTCACGGGCGTGACGCCAGGCGACGGGCCGTCTCGTTTCCACCTCGTCCTGCTCGACAATGGCCGGACCTCGGCGCTGGCGGACCCTGACGGCCGCGAGGTGCTGCGCTGCATCCGGTGCTCGGCGTGCCTCAACGTCTGCCCCGTCTACGAGCGCACCGGCGGCCACGCATACGGGAATCCGTATCCAGGGCCGATCGGCGCCGTCCTGGTCCCACAGCTCCGGAAGACCTCGCGCTCGGCCCTCGAGGAGTCGCTTCCTTATGCCTCGTCCCTGTGCGGAGCGTGCTACGAAGTCTGCCCCGTCAAGATCGACATCCCGAGGATCCTGGTCAAGCTTCGGACGGACGTCGTCGACGCAAAGCGATCTGAGCACCCGCGCGACCCCGAGCTGCTGACTATGAAGGCGGCTGGTTCCATGTTCAGCTCGCCCCGTCGTTTCCAGAGGCTCGTCTCAATGGGTGCCATTGTCTCGCGCATCGCGCGGCGCCCGTCGGTGCGGTACCTTCCTGCGCCGCTGAACAAGTGGACCAGCGGTCGCGATGCGCCACTGCCGCGGACACCAACGTTCCGGACCTGGTTTGCCGAGACCCACCCGCTGGGGCGCGAGTCGGACCAGGCTGCACCGGTCAATTCGGCCGCAGCCGCCAGCGCCGCAGCGCCAAGCGAGCGCTCGCGCGTTCGGATCGAGAACGGCGGCGAGCAGTCGCGCGCCTCCATGATCTCCGCCATCGGGGACGCCATCGATCCGGGTCGCGGTTCGAGCCATCGGATCCCTGCGGCGACATACCGAACGGCTGGCACACTCTCTGCGTCCGAGCGAATCTCGCAGTTCGAGGACAGGCTCGTCGACTACCGCGCCAGCGTGATCGAGGCTGCACCCGGGCAGGTGGGATCGTGCGTCGCAGAGCTCCTCGCGCGCCGCGGCGCGACGACGCTCGCGGTCCCAGCTGATCTCCCCGAGGCCTGGACCTCCGGGGTGGGCGCGGAGATACGCCGGGACGATCCGGCCATGGGCATCGATGCGCTCGATGCGACCGATGCGACTCTCTCGGCGTGCGCAATTGCTATCTCCGAGACCGGCACAATCATCTTGGACTCGGGGCCGATGCAGGGTCGCCGCATCCTCTCGCTCATCCCTGACCACCTCATCGTTGTGGTGGCAGAGGAGCAGGTGGTGCAACTCGTGCCCGAGGCCGTGGCCCGACTCGATCCGGTGACTGCGCAGACCTGGATCTCGGGACCCTCGGCGACATCGGATATCGAGTTGGAGCGGATCGAGGGCGTCCACGGTCCCCGCGTGCTCGATGTCGTCGTCATCCGAGCCGATCGGTGACCCTTGTCGTGGAGAGCGACTCCTCCGCCGACTGCCACAGCAGGCCCTGCGAAGGGTCTGGCTCGAACCGGAGGACGCCGAAGGACCGGCGGACCATCCACCGCATGCCCCACAGGTCGTCATCTACCAGGTCGAGAGCGCGGAATTGCATGAGCGCATTGCCGATCGCGGCGGCCTCGATGGGGCCAGCCTCTACCGGCACGCCGCAGGCATCCGCCGTCATCTGACACAGCTGCTCGTTCATCGCCCCACCACCGACGATGTGGATCGTGTCGACCCGCCGGGCTGCCACCTCCTCGATGCCCCGGATGGCACGCCGGTATGCGAGCGCGAGGCTGTCAAGGATGCATCGGCGAACTCCGCCGGCTGCCGAGGTGCGGGCCGGTCGTGTCCGCAGAGTTCGGCGATGCGGCCACGCATGTCCCCCGTGGTGAGCAGGACGCTGGACTCGGCATCGATGAGGTACTGAAACCTCGGGATGCTCGACGCGTCGAGCATCAAGGCGGCGAGGTCGAGATCCAGACCATCGCCTTGAACTCCCGGATGACCTCCTGGAGCGGCCAGAAGCCCATGATGTTGCGCAGCAAGCGCGTCTTGCCGAACGCACCCAGCTCGTTCGAGTACCCGGCCTCGAATGCCTGCCTCGTGACCACGGGCTCGTCGATCTCAACACCGACGAGCGACCACGTGCCTGATGAGATGAACGCGAATCGCTCGTCGACCGCAGGGACCGCAAGCACCGCCGAGGCGGTGTCGTGGGACGCGACCGAGGTGATCAGCAGATCCGGTGGGACACCGGCCTCGAGCGCCGCGGGATCGCTGACAGGGCCGAGGACCGTGCCCGGTGGTGTAGGTCACCGACGATCGAAGGCGGGATCGAGAGCATCTCCATGAGCTCGGTGTCCCACTCACGCGATACCGTCAGCAACTGCGTGGTCGAGGAGTTTGTCTTCTCCCATGCGCTCCGTCCAGTCAGCAGGTAGCCGAGTAGGTCAGGGATGAGCAGGACTGTGGCCGTCTCGTCCTCGGGCCGCGCGGACCGGTCAGCGAGCAGCTGGTAGAGCGTGTTGAAGCTGAGCAGTGCAATGCCGCTCCGCTCGAAGAGCTTCCATCCGCCGACAGCTGCAACGGCTGCCTCGAACGCGGGATGAGTGCGCGAGTCGCGGTGGTGGACCGGATCCTCGAGCAGGCGGCCATCAGTCCCTACGCGGCCGTAGTCGACGGCCCACGAGTCGATTCCGGCCGACACGAGCACTCCGCCGCGCAGGAGCGCGGCCCGAGCTGCCATCGGAGACCCGCGACGACCTCCTCGTAGAGCCTGCGCAGCTGCCACCGGAACACCCCGTCCACGTCGACACCGCCGTTGGGGAATCGCGAAACCTCCTCGATCTCAATCAGGCCGTCGCGGAGCTCCGCTGCGAACACCCGGCCGCTCGAAGCCCCGAGATCGACCGCAGCAACCCAGATGCCTCCTGGCCGATCGGAGTCAACCGTCACCGGAGGAACGCGGAGGCCACGCCAGAGTCCACCGGTATGTGCGCGCCGGTGGTCAGGCTGAGGTCGCCTCCGAGCAGCGCGAAGACCGCGCCGGCGATGCTCTCGGGAAGCACCTCTCGTTTCAGGAGGGTCCTGCCGGCGTAGTAGACGCCCAGCTCCTCCTCCTCGACGCCATAGACGGCGGCCGCTGTGCCCCCATCCGCTCGCGAAGATCTTCGAGCCCCGCACGACTCCGTCGGGATTGACGCCGTTCACCCTGATCCCTAGCTCGCCGAGCTCCACAGCGAGAAGGCGCACTTGGTGTGCCTGTCGGCCTTAGCAGAGCCATAGGCGACGTTGTTCGGCCCAGCGAAGACCGAGTTCTTGGAGACGATGTAGACGATGTCGCCACCGGTGCCCTGCGCCTTCATGACCCCGACGGCTGCTTGGGCTGCGAGGAACGAGCCCTTGGCAACCACATCGTGCTGAAGGTCCCAGTCCCTCTCGGTCGTCTCGAGGAGAGGCTTCGAGATCGACAACCCGGCATTGTTGACGAGGATGTCGATCCCGCCGTAGGCAAAGATCGCGTCGCCAATCGCACGCTCGATCTCTTCTCGGGATGGACGTCGGCCGCCACGGGAACCGCTTCATCGGCGCTTCCGATACCCGCAGCCACCTCCGTGGCCGAGTCGAGATCGAGGTCCGCGACGACGACGTGTGCGCCCTCACGGCTCAGGCGGCGGGCGGTCGCCGCGCCGATGCCCGAGCCGCCGCCGGTCACGAATGCAACCCTGGATGCCGGCGCCGGGCCTCGGCATCCTGAGGAGCTTCTCCTCCTTCAGCTGCCAGTACTCGATCTTGAACTTCTCGGACTCCTCGATCGGCTCGTAGCGCGAGATGGCCTCCGCCGCCGTCATGACGTTGATGGCATTGACGAAGAACTCTCCGGCGACTCTGGCGGTCTGCGCGTGTTGCCGAACGAGAACATCCCGACACCCGGCACGAGCACAATGGCCGGGTCCGCCCCGCGCATCGCGGGTGATTCGGGCGTGGCGAAGCGGTCGTAGTACGCGGTGTACTCCTCGCGATACGACTGGTGGAGCGTGGCCAGCCGGGCAAGCATCTCCTCGGCGCTCGCATTCGCTTCGACGTCCAGTACCAGCGGCCTCACCTTCGTCCGCAGGAAGTGGTCCGGGCACGAGCTCCCGCGGTTCGCCAGCTCCGCGTGGCGCTCGGACTCGAGGAACCCGAGCACCTCGTCGCAGTCGGTGAAGTGCCCGACCTGGGGGCGATCGGTCGACGCCATCCCCCGGATGGCCGGAAATATCTCTATCGCCCTGCGTCGGCGATCCGCGGGGTCGAGGCGGAGGAAGCCCTGGAGCTTCGGGCCAAGCGGCTCGGGTCGGCCGTGCTGGGCGATGTAGGCGGTCGCAGTGCGGATGATCTCGAGAGAGTTCGCCTCGCTATCCTCGCTCGTGTCCCCCCAGGCGGTGATTCCGTGCCCGCCCAGGATGACGCCAATCGAGTCCGGGTGGCGCGCATGGATCTCTGCGATGTCGAGACCGAGCTGGAATCCGGGTCGACGCCAGGGCACCCAATGCACACGTCCTTTGAAGATCGTCTCGGTCAGGGCCTCGCCATCAGCAGACGTGACAATCGCTATTCCCGCATCAGGGTGAAGGTGATCGACATGGTCGCTTACGACGAGGCCGTGCATCGCCGTGTCGATGGACGGAGCCGCTCCGCCCTTCCCGAACAGGCAGAAATCGAACGCGGCGACCATCTCATCTTCGTGCTCCGGGCCTCGGTAGACCCTGGTCAAGGAGCGCAGCGCATCCAACCGAATTGCCGCAAGCCCTTGGATGCTCAGCGTCCCGAGATCGCCCCCGGAGCCCTTGACCCACATGACGTCGATCTCGTCGCCACTGGATGGATCCGAGACGACTGCCTTCGCCGAGGCATTCCCGCCGGCGTAATTCGTGTTGCGCGGGTCGGCTCCGAGCCTGTGTGCCCGCTCGATCAACTCGAGGACCGACTGCGGGGTGGCATACGACAGTTCGGCACCTACGCCCCCACCCTGCCTGTGTCCCGCCGACCCGCTCCTCCTCAATCTTCTGCTGGTAGCCGGACCGCTGGTACGCACCTATGGGGTCGGATCGAGATCCATCTCTATGCGCAGTTCCCTGAGGAGGGGCCGCACGTCCGTGGAGAAGGCATCGAGGAAGATTTCGTGGGCCCCGAGGACGTCACCGGCCTCCTGCAGCCGGCGCAGCTCTTCGCGGTCCACCAACAGAGCCTTGGCTGTCGCTTCCTGGACGTTGAGCACTGAGCGGATTTCGGCCTGAATCTTCGGCTCGATGTTGTGGCATTGGTCGAGCATGAAGGCGATTCCGCCGTCGGGCGTAACGGCATCCGCGTCGACGATTTCGAACATGATCCGGAACAGTTGGTAGGGGTCAGCCGCTCCGACCATGAGGTCGTCGTCGCCGTAGAAGCGAGAGTTGAAGTGGAATCCGCCCAGCCTGCCAACACGCAGCAGAGAGGAGACCAGGAACTCGATGTTTGTCGCCAGCGCATGGTGGCCTGTGTCGACGAGCACC
>CAWJES010000012.1:0-115198 GCA_963841965.1 uncultured Acidimicrobiaceae bacterium
AACTGAACCGGGACGGGAAAGTTGGAGAGTGAATCCTCTGAGAGGGAGGATTGCTCATGCCAGGACACCCGAGATACTCACCCGAGCTGCGTGAGCGAGCAGTGAGGATGGTCAGCGACAGACGTGACGACTACCGCTCCGAGTGGGCGTGCGTTTCCGCCGTGAGCGAGCCTTCGGTATGTCGCCCGAGACGCTCAGGACATGGGTCAGACGAACCCAGGTCGACGGCGGGGACCGCCCGGGGCTCGACGACGGACGAGCGGGCGCGGCTCAAGGAGCTCGAGCGCGAGGTGAGGGACCTGCGCCGCGCCAACGCAATCTTGAAGGACGCGTCGGTTTTCTTCGCGACCGAGCTCGACGGTCAAACCAGGAGGTAGTGCGCTACATCGATGCCCGACGGGATCGATGGGGGGTCGAGCCGATCTGCAGGGCCCTGCAGTTCGCCCCCTCGACGTACTACGCGGCCAAGGCCCGCCCGCAGTGTGCGAGAGCAGTGCGCGATGACGAGCTGATGGCCGAGATCCAGCGGGTCGATGACCAGAGCTTCGACGGTTGCTACGGCCACAAGAAGGTCTGGAAGCAGCTGAACCGAGAGGGGATCAGGGTCGCCAACTGCACGGTGCGCCGGCTCATGCGGGCCATGGGGCTCTCAGGGGCCCGTCGGGGTCGGCACTTCAAGGTGACGACGAGGTCCGACGACCGCCAGCACCGCCCGAGCGACCTGGTCGAACGCCAGTTCACGGCCAGCGCCCCGAACCGCCTCTGGGTCGCGGACCTCACCTACGTCAAGACCCACCGGGCTGGGTCTACGTCGCGTTCATCACCGACGTGTTCAGCCGGGCCATCGTCGGCTGGCAGATCTCGACGTCGCTGCGCAGCGACCTCGCCATCGACGCGCTCGAGATGGCGATCTACGCGCGCAACTCGCTCGACCTCTCGGGCCTGTCCATCATTCCGACAGGGGCGTCCAATATCCGGGATTCGCTACACCGAGCGACTTGACGAGGCAAGCCATCGTCGCGTCGGTGGGGTCCAAGGGAGACTCCTACGACAACGCGCTCGCCGAGAGCTTCAACGGCCTCGACAAGTCCGAGTCGATTCACCGCAAGGGACCCTGGCGCAACGTCGAGGCACGTCGAGTGGGTGATGCTCACCTACATCGACTGGTTCAACAAACGCCGGATCCACGAGTCGCTCGACTACGTGACGCCAGCTCGAGTTCGAGGCTCACTACTATCGCTCTGACGAGTCAGAGAGACTGGCCGTTTAGAAGAGGTTCAGTCTCCAGCAAACCCGTCCCGGTTCAACGTGAACCCAAGTGCAGTTCCCCTTCGGCACGACAGAAACACGCCTTCATCCCACGTTTCATCCCACGGATCCAGCCAACTCGCTCAGACGTACCCGACGGCAGTCCGACGCGATCAATCGAACTAATACCTCACCAAAATCGACGCCGCACAGACGGCGCCGACCCACTCAAGTCCTCTCGTCCCCCGGCAGGTTTCGGGTTCGAATCCCGAGGGGCGCACTGAGTGACCTTGGGTTATTAGGGGAGGCACCCAGAAACGCCGCACCCCTGGACAGTCGGCGTCGGCCGAATCTCTTGCTTGCCCGAAGCCGCCGTCTGGGATGAGGTCCTGAAAGGCAACTGGGAAAGAAAGCAGCCACGTCGTCAACTCCAGAAGTTCACCGTCCCGCTTACGCCGAACTGCCATCAATCACAGATGATCCAGGAAGCTCCAGGACTGGCTCGCCGTCAACCCACAGGCACTGAAAGATCTGCAGTCCACCGGCGCTTCGCCGATGCCGCAGCACGCTCAACTAACTTTAGGGGAAGTTCTCAGCGACGACCAGTGTTTCCAAGGAGTAATCGATTCCAAATATATCGGCTGGTCGAGATCGCTCGTTTCGCAATTCCATTTGATGACCGCAAATGCGGTATTCGGACTCCGATTCCCAGTCAAGATTCTTCCGATAGTAGAGACCATTGGGAGCGAACTGAGATGTCCGTACTCGTTCAACGATGACGTCGATGCCGTCCCTTCTGATGGCATCCAGTGCCAGCTTCAGAGCACGCCGCTCGCGGTGGATCCTCACATTGCCTTGCGCGCGCTCGAAGTTGATCCCCATCTGGGCGCAGGCCCTTACGTGTCCTCACAGATTGAAACTTGATCGAATACCAGACATGCGCCCGTATGCTTCGCGGCGTACTGATCCCACATCCGCGCCCTCGCCCAACCTAGGTGGAAGAGAGCTCTCTCCGCTTGAACCTACGCTGGGCAATCGATCTGTCGTGAAGCAACCCCACACATACGTTCCAACTCAAGAGGCGGTCGATTGCGTCAAGCGTTTCCTCAATTTCCTCGCTCTTGGCACCTCGGAAGCGCCAACGTGCTGACTCGAGAAGAAGAGATGCTTGCGAACGATTGGTTGTACGACTGGATCATTAGTTTGAGAGAGTGGTCCAAATCGAATGCAGCGACGTCAAGTATGTGCGCCATTGAAGTAGCTGTTGTGTAGTGATAGAGGTGTCGATAATCCTCCGGACTCTGGGTGCCAATCCAGTCAAGTTCGAATTGCGGAGTGCTCAATGTTATTGCTACCCTTCAAGACATTCAATGGTCAACATGCTCAACATGCATCGGCTTCCTCTTCGCACCTAATCACTGATAGTCCGAAGAGCGGATCGACCTATCATTTACCTTTCAGATCCGTCTACTTCCTTGGGAAGAGGCGGACTGGAGTCAATTCCGAACGCCTCAGCCACCGACGCGAACGCATCCAGCATCGGTTGGTTCAAAGAACTCGGACGAAGTAGCTTGGCTCTTCGATTGAGATATGTATCGAACGGAATCCCCACCTCATCCAGTCCAGACGCGTCGGCACGCATCCTCTCATCGAGCATTTCCAACAGGGTCCCCTGACCCTGCTTGATGGCATCTTTCGATGTGCTCAAGGTCATCGAGGGAGATGACGGTTAGTGGCCCGATCTGCGGATGTTGAAGCAGTCCAAGGTTGCGGAGACGGGATTGAATCTGCAATCGATGTGAACGGATTCCACGGAAATCCGGAGGCCGCAATGATCCACCGGGCGATACCGCGACGCATGGCTTCGCGGCTCTTGACCCGGAAGCGCTCCACCATCAACAGATGAGCCGACGAATGGTCTGATGTGTCCAACTGGGCTGCCTTCTCGTCGACGATCTGCCTCAGGTCCTCCTCGAGCGCGGCTACAGAGCCGGATTGTGATGCGCTGGCGGACACCCTATGACTCACCACGTCAAGTGCAAGCCACGGATGCTCCCCATCGATGAGCACATCGCAGCAAGATTCACCTGGCCACAGTGCCTGCAAATCCGCCTCCCTCAGCAGACGAGGGACACTTCCGAATCAGGTGTTGAAAATGTGCGAAAGGGGGTCCACCGCATATTCCTCTGCAACGGGTCCCGTGAACCGTCCAAGCTCGCCCCTCAACTGAGAAGCGGTTCTACCCGAGCCATCAGTGTTGCCCCCCTTCACGAAGTTGAAGACTTCCCAAAAGAAGGCTGAACCGCAAATTCGCTCGCACAGGAAGGTCGGGTCCAGAACTAGAAGCGAGCCATCTCGAGTCGTCAGAACAGGAAAGCGTTTGAAGGAATTGGAGGCCCACTCGAATCCCACGGAGTCAATCTCACCGACAACCTCAGCTTTGAGCGTGGGGAGGTCTGCGGCGAGCAGGTCAACAGCGGCTTGCACTTGTGCTGTCGGGGCCTTGATCTGGTCAGCAGGTTATGGGGAATGAGAACCTCTTTGCGACTTTGGAGGTGAAGAAGTAGGCCAAAGCCAACATTGAACAGGATCTCAGGAGTGGTGCCCGTCGCCATCTGGAAGAGAGTGTCGAAAGTGTCAGCCAGATCAGGAAGAATCTGCCGGGAAAGCTACGTGTTCTTCGCCACCTTCCGAGAATTACTGACCCAGTTCGACGCTGTGATTGAAGATCTGGTTTTGAATCAGGTAGACGGCCAAGGAGGGGTCGACCACGCCCTGCCAGAGAGGTGAGGTGTCGAGTCGATTTCAAGCCGGTCCAAATTGTCGGCCAATACCAATGCGGCCATTGTGACGTCTGCTCGCAACTGCTTTGGCTCGCGAGGAGTTAGCGGGCTTCCGGAGAGCGCCAGTTTCATGACCCCCAGAAAACTGACCGCGCACTGAGAAATGCCCAATCATCCTGGAAGCAAGTTCTTGGCGGTCTCGAGTGCCTTAGGTGACAGGCGCGACTCCGCGAGTGCAAGCTGAGCCCCTCGATTTGAGATCGTAGGGTCGCGCAGGAGGGCCATCACGGTCGCACATTCAGCCAGGAAGCTCTCCGTATCGTGCGACGAAGCCAGTGTCCGCGCAACAGACTGAGGGGCGGACACTCCGGTGAAAGTGGCAGCGGTCATGAATGCGGTCGACATTTCGGCCATCTGCGCGCCCGTACCCTTGGTCGGGACGACCACGCCTTGGCCTCTGCACCATCCTCATGACTCCGAGCAGGGGGACGGTCGTACCTTGCGCGTACGTGAGGTCTGATCGAGGGATCACACGAGATAGCCGGACCGGACTCGATCGGCTCCCTGCCTGCGATGGCTTCGAAGAGCTCACTCGATTCAGAATCCAATCGAGCCAACGTCCCTTCACCATCCATCGAAGCGGCTGTTTGCCCCTCGGGGCTGCCGAGTGGGCGTTGCCTCAATTCAATCGGTTGGCCTCTCGAGTTTCAATGAGAGATTCTAGAGCGTCCCAATGCCTGACGGCGGGAACTTGCTTTCCCGCGCGCACCTTGGACGCGGTCGCCTTCGACACGCCGCAGGCTTCCATGATTTCTGTAAGCCTGACGCCTGCAGGCCAGGATGGATCGCTCTCGGAAAGACCATCGGGTCACCCCGTATGCCCGGGTTCTCCTCCTTCCATTTCTTCGAGGCTTGCCTGCTTGAAGAGATCGCGGCGCCCCTCTTCGACCGGGATGCTGCGTCCTGGCCAGGCATGCTCGCCCAACAGGCGGAGCAACTGAACATCCTGTCCCCGCGCACACCACCGTCCACATCAGACGCGCATGTCCCGAGCTCTCAGCATGGGGGTTTCGGCCGCCAGGCTGGCGAGGCGCCCTTTCGGTGGCTCTTTGAGCCAGCTGTCGCTGAGCGTGTGCTCTCGCCTTCCGCACCTTCACCGACGCCTGGGCTCGCCGCGGGTTTCCGCTGTTCAGCGGTGTGGCTGGCGTGCAGTCGCCACTGACTACCTGCCCGAGCAAATGAGCGACACCCTCGACCCAAGGTGCGAGCAGGCTCCGCCACTGCGGAATCGTGTCGGCAAGCTCATGTGTGAGCGGGGCCAGGATTCGAACATGACCGTCCGCCGTCTCAGTGAAGCTGGACTTCATGAAGGATCGTCTTGCAACGAGTTCAAGGGTCCACGCCTCCACTGCCGGTCGGACAGGCTCCATCAGATCGAGGGCCATCGAGTTTCGTGACTTTGCATCCAGGTGCATGATGCCGAGTCCCGGATCTAACCCAACCCGATGGCACGCCAGGACTGCTTCGACCTCGACCAGCGCGAACAGGTAGTAGAGCAAGGCGTTCACCGGACGCTCCACCTTGCGGTTGCCACTCACCGAGCCCAGCCGGGAGCGACGCCCTTCGTAGCGAAGCCAGTGATCAGGCACGCTCTTGCGATCCTGGGAGGCAAAGCGAGGGACAGTCAAGGGAGAGGCAACCCACGCATTGAAGTAGCAGGCGGCTGCGGAGGCCTCCAGCTGGCGAACGGGTCTGCCTGCCCGTCCATCCAGCGTTCCGATCAAAGCGACTCGATTGACATTGGCGTCGCACAAGGCTGACTGGCCCGCGGGTCCGCTGTGATCGACCCATCAGACATCCAGGAGCTCGCAACATGGACCTGAATCCCCTGCCGCCCGATCTCGTCAGGAGCATCCCCGTGCAGCCGATCTTGCAGCCAGAGGGGCAACTTCGAGCGAAGCTCGCCGGACAGCGGAGGAATCGAGATGCTGTCAGAGCAGGAGAATTGAATGACGACGGATGCCTGCACGCGACCCAGTCGCGATCCGCAGGCTTCGGGCTCGCCCACCGAGGGACACACGAGGCTTCTGAGTTGCCATTTGGTCGCGGGTCATTGGCTTCGACGACGCGTGAAGCGCAGTCGCTGGTGAAGCGGGTGATTCGACTGCGATCGGACGTGCCGCTGTTGGTCTGGCAGTGCCGGACCCAGCTCCACGTGCGTTCAAGAGCGCGCCTGCTTGCTCGCCAGAATCAGATAATGACGTCCGCAGTCGGGATGCCGAGGTCCTTTGCGAAGGCACTCTGTACAGGCTGGTACTTCTGATTCAGGGCTCGAAATTCAGACTCAAATGAACTGACGCTCTTGATCGAGCTGAGGTCCGTGACGAGCTGCGAATTCAACTTCACCACGTCCGCGATCTCAGTGCCCGCGCCCCCTGTAAATCCGATCTTCTTGAGGCCGGTGTCGAATGTCTTCAAGGCAGGCACGAAGGCAAGAGAGGGCCTGGAAATCTGGGCGACCGTCGGATTGCTGCTGAGGCTCGACAAGGCGTTGCTCCACTTGTTGTCAGCTGCAGCAAACGGGCCATCGAGCGTCTTCCAGGCAGTGAGCTGCTTTGCCGGAACCGTGCGGTGCGTACTCGCAGAAGCTGCTTGAACTCCGATGCAGAGCATCGCGATCGTGATGACCGACGCTGCGAGCGACGTGTGGCGCATGTTCATCCCCTTTGGCTTGGTGGGACTTCACTTCTCCCGGCGCGACGCCCACTTCATTTGCGGGTCGCGGCGCCCGGTGTGACGGAGGATAACCCACTGCTCCGTGGAGATCGCTGGAAGACGCCCGAGGGATCCGTCGCGACTTCAATGATGGAAACTTCCCGCCTCCTCCTCTGTTAGTGGCGCCGTCGGCTGGTGCTTGGCAAGGTGAACCAGCGCACGCTTGTAGTCGTCCAACAGGAGGTCGGCGAGGTCCCTGCTGAAATCATGACGAACGAGAATCCGCTGAATGGCGAGATCCTCGCGATTCGGCGGAAGCGTGTAGGCCGGCACCTGCCAACCAGTCGTTCTGAGCCTGTCGGCGAGGTCGAAGAGCGTGAAGCCGAGGTGCTGATCCTCTTTGAGCTTCCAAGCGAGCCCCGGGATCCCTCCTCGTCCGTCATAAATGATCTCAAAGGGACCAAGCCTCGCGATCGCCTCCGCCAGGTACTGCGCGTTCTCGTACCCCGCCTGATGGATCTTGCGGTACCCCTCGCGGCCGAGTCGGAGGAAGTTGTAGTACTGCGCGATGATCTGGCCTCCGGGACGCGAGAAGTTGAGTGCGAACGTCGGCATGTTGCCACCGAGGTAGTTGACATTGAAGATGAGGTCTTCGGGAAGATCCTCGGCGTCTCGCCAGATGACCCATCCCACGCCCAGGGGCGCGAGTCCGAATTTGTGTCCCGAGGTGTTGATCGACTTCACCCTCGGAAGTCGGAAGTCCCAGACGAGCTCCGGATCACAAAACGGTGCGACGAACCCGCCGCTGGCGCCGTCCACATGCATCGGCACGTCGAGGCCCGTCGTCCTCTGATGTTCGTCGAGCGCGTTCGCCACGGCCTCGACCGGCTCGTACTGGCACGTGAACGTGACGCCGAGCGTCGGTACGACCCCGATCGTGTTCTCGTCGACGCGCTTGATCACCTCCTCGGGTGTCATCAAGAGCCGATCTCCCTCCATCGGAATCTCGCGGATCTCGACGTCCCAATAGCGAGCGAACTTGTGCCAGCAGATCTGGACCGGTCCCGTGATCAGGTTCGGCGTCGTCGTCGGCTTCCCCTCCGCCCGGCGTCGAGCGCGCCACTTCCACAGCAGGGCCATCCCGCCCAGCATCGCGGCCTCGCTGGATCCCGTCGTCGAAGTGCCGAGCGTGTTGGCTGCATCTGGTGAGTTCCACAGGTCCGCGAGCATGTGCACGCAACGCTCCTCCAGCTCAGCGGTCTGGGGATACTCGTCCTTGTCAATCATGTTCTTGTCGAGTGTGAATGCCATGATCTCTCGCACTTCGGGCTCGGCCCAGGTCTGGCAGAAGGTCGCGAGGTTCTGACGGGAGTTGCCGTCGAGCATCAGCTCATCGACGACGACTTGGCGAACATGCTGCGCTTCATGTTCCTCATCGTTCATCCGATACTTCGGCATCCGCACCGAAAGGTCGTTGGATGCAAAGACGTCGTCGTCGAGGCTCGCTCGAACCGAACTGCGGTGGTGGAGCATGGAGGGTCCTTCCTCGTCGTGTGCGGGGGTCGCAGTGCCCTATTGAATCCTCTCGGCGCAATCCGTGCATGGTGTTGTCCGAGGCGGCAAGTCGCCTTGGAAATGCGACGCTCGCATCCTCCCTGCGTCGCCTTGGCCCCTCTTGTTCGCATCCCGTTCACCTTGGACGACACGTCCGGATTGCCGCGAGGCGCCCTATGGAAGAATCCTCCGATGTTGAACGCACCACGTGCGACGGTCCGTGACTCTTTGAGCGTCGCGCTGACCGTCGGGGCATATGGGCTCGCCTTCGGAGCGGCCAGCGTGGCCGCCGGATTCAGCGTGCTGCAGAGCTGCCTTCTCTCGCTCCTGACCTTCACGGGAGGTTCCCAGTTTGCAGCCGTCGGAGTAGTAGCTGGGGGCGGCGGAGCAGCCAGCGCGATCGCGGCCGCGTCGCTTCTCGGGATCCGCAACGGCCTCTACGGCCTCCGCATGGCACCCGTGCTCCGGGTCTCGGGTTGGCGACGGGTGGCTGCGGCGCAGATAACGATCGACGAGTCCACCGCTGTCGCGATCTCCCAGGAGCCGCTCGGCGAGGAGGCGATGCGCGCGGGATTCTGGATCACCGGCTTCGGCGTCTTCGTGTTCTGGAACCTCTTCACGTTCGCAGGAGCAGTGGCTGCGCATGCACTCAAGAATCCTGCGGCCTGGGGGCTCGATGCCGCGGTGCCGGCAGCGTTCCTCGGCCTGCTGTGGCCGCGGCTCGAGAGTCGACGTGCCCAGATCGTGGCGGCTGCGAGCTTCGGGCTGGCACTCCTGCTCACGCCGTTCGTCCCAGCCGGGCTTCCGATCGTCGCGACCGCCCTCATCGCGGTCGCTGGGGGGTGGCGATCGTGGGCGTGACAGCAGCCTCCTTGTGGGTGGTGGTCATCGTGACCAGCCTGATCGCATTCGCCCTCAAGTTCCTGGGCCATGTCGTCCCCGAGCGCTGGCTTGCGCAACCGAGGGCACAGCGCATAAACGCGCTGCTCCCCGTGGCTCTCCTCGCCGCGCTCGTGGCCGTCGAGACCTTCTCGACGAAATCTGCCCTCGTCATCGACCATCGGGCTGCCGGCCTGGGTGTCGCCGTCGTGGCGCTCGTCCTCAAGGCTCCGTTCCCCGTTGTGGTCGTGGCTGCTGCGGTGAGCTCCGCCCTGCTCTACCACTTCGCGTCCTGACAGGTGTCAAGCAGCGTCGCGCGAAGAGCTTGGCGCTTTCTCTATCCGACCCCTGCGGCAGGACTCGCCTTGCGGCAGGCGGTGCGGGCTGCAGGCGCCCGCTGAACGAGGTCCCTGTGGACCTAGTGGTACGCGATCGAGAACGTGAGCGCCGCGCCGAATCCCGAGGTCTCGCTCGGGTACGCAAGGACGGAGTTGTCAGGAGCCAGCATCTCCACTGCGTTCGAGTAGGGAGGCACCGACCACGTCCCGCCCGGCACGGTCAACCCGAGGTCATGGAACGTCACGGTTCCGAAGTTCGCGAGGGGAGCCAGCTGCGACGTGCCCGACACCATCGGATCCTGGACGATCCACTCGGCGCTCACGGCGGCCGAGGTGAAGGGCTCTGTGTTGAACATGCTCCGGCCCGCCGTCACATCGTCTACCTCGTATTGCCAGTCGCCGGTCGAGAGCTGCGCCACTTGCCCGTAGATCGAATCACCTGCGGCGACCGAGAACAGATGCTGGGAGCCGGTCTGGCTTTCGTCCGTCCACCAGGCGTAGTTCTGCTGGACGCCGCTGACGCAGTCGGATTCGGTTCCTGCCTCGAAGATCGCCGGGTTCCCCAGCGCACCATTGATGCCCACCAACGCGGATGACTGGCCATTCGTCGCAATGGAGCAATTGAGCGTCGGAACGGTCCAGTAGGAACTGACTGACTGGTAGCCGCCCGGCTCGCCCCACAACTGGTAGCCAGCCCAGTTCGGTGAGGTCAGCCCCGGTCTCGGACCACTCGCGATGGTCGTGGTGGTTGATGTCGTTGTTGTCGATGTGGTCGTTGTTGTCGTGGTCGAGGTTGTCGACGTCGTCGTTGTGGTCGGCACGACGTGTGCGGCCTCGACGACGTTCCACTGGTGGACTGTCGCCGCCTTGGCGGCGACTGACAGTTTGATCGCCCATGTCACCGCGGACGTCGACTTGTTCGCGGGAAACTTGGCTGACCGCGAGTTCGTTCCGACTGTGCATGGCACCGTCTCGTTGAATCCTGCGATCGTCGGTGACGAGGTCCATGCGCAGGTTGCGGCGTTCTTGACCGTTGCTGAGAACGTGAGCGTTCCGCCCTTCGCACTGATGTTCCGCGTGACGACGGTCGTCGCAGCAAGTGCCACCCCGATCGGCACCAGCAGGCCCGTTGCGAGGACTACGCCGACGAGATACCTTCCGGGAGCACGCATGCATCAAGTATCGCCCACTCGCGGACATCCGGTCAGGATGACGACCGGACGCAGCCACAGTGGGGGTCTCGGCGATCTGCATGGGTCACCGCATCGGGGACCTCCCTGATCACCTTCGGACGCGGACCGCAGCTTGCCCGTACGCCCCTAAGTCGCACTTCATGCGAACTGCGGCGCCGGCATCCGCCTGCTCGTCGTGTGGGACTCGCGATTGTGCGGTCAAATCGTAGGTCCGTTTAGAATTGTTTTCATGTCGCTCGACTCCCAAAGCCTCAACCTCGAACTGATCGACCTGGTCCTCGAGGAGCGCTTGAAGTCCCAGCGGAAGAAGGACGACGAAGGGAGCAGGCTCCAGGCGGTGCAGCAGCGGTTCCACGACGACTTCTGTCATACCTGCGAGACGGAGATCATCCCGACGCTCGAGGCGATTGCCACTCGCCTCCTCGGCATCGGCGGCGGAAGCCAGATTGTCTACCAGCCGCACAGTGATCGCGCGTGTCTCGGACCGACCTTGGTCTTCTGGATGTCCTTCGAGGGAGACATCACGCGCACGCCCAGCGAGGAGCGATTCCCCTACCTGAAGCTCGAGGCGAACGCGCGCGTCATGAAGGTGGAGGTATCCGAGGGCGACTGCTGGCAGCCCGGCGACACGTGGCGGAGCGTCGGTGCCCACCGCCGTGGTCTCATCGGCGTCTGGGATCTCAAGGACATCACAGCGGCGGCGGTCATCGAGGAGACGTCGATGATCCTGGCGCGCGCATCAACCGACATTGAGGTTCCCCGCTCGACCGCGAACCACCCGCTCGGCCCTGTCTGAGCGGGCGTCTGAGGGCTCAGACCCTCGGGCGCACTGAGATCTCCGATCCGATCGCGATGCCAAGGGAGTTGAACTCGTTGCGGCTCATCTGCACCCACGTGGACTGGGCGTCGGCGAAGCCGACCGTCACCTGCACCTCGAATCCGAGAGCCGTGATGCCGGTGACGACGCCCGTCTCGCCACCCGGACCCGGTCCGAAGAGCTCCAGGTCGTGCGGACGCACCGCGACGCCGCCGAACTCCGTCGTCGGTCCGAGAAAGCCGTGCACGAACGAGTTGACGGGCTGGTCGTAGAGGTCGGTCGGTTCGCCGGCCTGCTCGATTCGGCCTTCGTGCATGATCAGGAGCTGGTCGGCGACCTCCATGGCCTCGTCCTGGTCGTGGGTCACGAGGATCGTCGTCACATGGATCTCCTCGTGGAGCTCCTTGACCCACGTGCGGAGCTCCGAGCGGACCTGCGCGTCGAGCGCGCCGAACGGCTCGTCGAGGAGTAGCACCCTCGGCTCGATCGCCAGCGCCCTCGCGAGCGCCATTCGCTGGCGCTCTCCTCCGGAGAGCTGGGCGGGGTATCGGCCCGCCTTGTCCTGGAGCCGGACGAGGACGAGCAGCTCCTCCACCCGCGCCCTGATCTCCGCCTTGGGTCGCTTGCGCACCTTCAGCCCGAACGCGACATTCTTGGCCACCGTCATGTGCCGGAAGGGGGCGTAGTGCTGGAAGCAGAAGCCGATGTCGCGGAACCGCGGATCGACGTCTGTGACGTCATCCCCCTCGATGATGACCCGGCCCAGGTCTGGTACCTCGAGGCCCCCGATCAGCTTGAGGAGCGTCGACTTCCCGGATCCGGAAGGCCCGAGGATCGCGGTCAGCGAGCCGGAGGGGATCTCCGCCGAGACGTCATCGACCACGGGGTGCTCCCCGTAGCGCTTCGTGAGGTGTTCAAGCGAGATCGACATGGAGTCTCTTCTCCTTGGAGCGTAGAAGAGACAGGGCCACGAGCACGAGGATCGATATCGAGGCGAGCACGACCGCACCGGCGAAGGAGCCGAGGAAGTCGAAGTTCTGGTCCCAGCTGTCGAAGATGTAGATCGGCAGCGTCTGGGTGTAGCCCGAGATGTTGCCCGACACGATGAGCACAGCGCCGAACTCCCCCAACGTCCTGGCGATCGTGAGGGTCACGCCGTAGAGGACGCCCCACCTGATCGACGGGAGCGTGACCTGCCAGAAGATCCTCAGGCTCCCGGCACCCAGCGTCCTCGCCGCCTGCTCCTGCTCGCGCCCGACCTCAACGAGCACAGGCAGCACGGAGCGAAGCACGTACGGAAGCGAGACCGCCATGGTCGCCAGGACGATCCCGGTCGGGGAGAACAGGATGCTGATCCCCTGCTCCGCGAGCCAGCTTCCGAACCAGCCGATCCGCGAGTACGCGAGCACGAGCGAGACCCCGATGATGATCGGTGACACGGCGACGGGGACGTCGAAGCTGAGATCGAGGAACCGCTTCCCGGGGAAGTCGCGCCTCGCCAGCAGCAGGGCAGCGCCAACCCCGACGATGGTGTTCACAGGGACCGCGATCGCTGCCACCTCGGCAGAGAGCTTGAGCGCCGCGATGGCGCCTGGCTTGGTGACCTCCGCCCAGAACGCCTGGAACCCGCTGCCGAAGGCCTTGGCGAAGAGGTAGCCGACCGGGAGTCCCACGAGGAGCGCGAGGTACACGAGCACGGGCCCGCGGACGAGCCAGCGCCTGGGGCCCGTCACGACTGCAACCGTCGCTGGAATCGGCGGGAGATGGCGCTTGAGGTGATCAGGACCGCGAGGCTCAGAAGCAGCAGCGCCGTCGACACGGCTGCCGCGTCGGGCCAGAGGAACCCCTGGGTCAGGTTGTAGATGTACGACGAGGCGGTGGTGGTCCGCGCGATGCCACCCGCGATCAGCGAGATGGATCCGAATTCGCCGATGGCCCTGGCGAACGCGAGGCCGAAACCGGCGAGCACTGCCGGCAGGAGGGAGGGCAGCACGACCGTGAGGAACGTCCGCAGCCGGCCGGCCCCGAGGGACCTCGCGGCCGATTCCGCCTGCCCGTCGAGCGACTCCAGGACGGGCTGCACCGCTCGGACGGAGAACGGGAGGGTCACGAACAGGAGGGCGACCATAAGGCCCATCCACGTTTCGAACAGGTCGACCTTGATGGGGCTCGCCTGCCCGTAGAGGAAGAGCAGCACGACACCCGCGACGATCGTGGGGAGCGCGAAGGGCAAGTCGATGAGCCCCTCGACGACCCTCTTGCCAGGGAACTCGTCGCGCACCAGCACCCATGCGATTGCGATGCCCATCACGGCGTTGATCGCCGCCACCGACAGCGAGAGCCACAGCGAGAGCCAGATCGCGCTCAGCGCCGCCGGCTGGGAGATGTCCGACCAGAACCCGCTGACGTCGCTGTGGAACCGCCAGTGCCAGAATGCGCCGCCCCAGCCGTTGGTCTCGATGCCGAAGCCGAGCCCGTGCGCGGCGAGAGCGGCGATCGGGATCAGGACGACGAACGAGAGGTACGTGACGAGCAGGGCGCCACCCCCAGCGAGGCCGAGGCGCGAGCCGGTACGTGCGACGAGGCGCCGCCAGTCCTTCTTGACTGGCGGCGCCTCCGACGCGAGCGCGGTGAGATCAGCTTGTATAACCGTGCGCCTTCTCTGCCGCCGTGACGATTCCGTTCGTGGAGAAGAACCTTGCGGTCACCTTCGGCCAGCCACCGAGCGACTTTATCGTCACCAACGACTTCGGCTGGTAGAAGGCAGCCTTGGATGACTTCGCGAGGGCGCGGAGCGTCGGACGGAACTTGTTCGTCTCCCAGATCTTCTGGCCCGCAGCGGAGAACAGGTACTTGTAGAACGCACCAGCGGCGGCGTTGGACGCCCCCGCCTTGGTGAGCGCCGCAGGGTTCTCGATCAGCAGGTTCTGCGCGGGATCAATGATTTTGACCGCCTTGCCCGCGGCCACCGCCGCCGAAGCGTCGCTCTCGTAGGCGAGCAGCACATTGCCTGTGCCGGCAAGGAATGCGGTGAGCGCCTTGCTGCCGCTCGATGGCTCGGAGACGACGTTGCCGATCAGCGAGTTGAGGTAGGTGTCGGCCTTCGCCGAGGAGGCCTTCTGCGAGATCTGCGACTCATAGGCGGCAAGCAGGTTCCACCGCGCGCTGCCCGAACTGATCGGGTCGGGGGTCACGATCTGGACCCCCTTCCTCGTCAGGCTGTTCCAGCCCGTGATCCCGAGCGGGTTGCCGGGTCGCACGACGATCGCAACGACGGAGTCCGTGACCATGCCGCCCTCGGCCTTCGATACCGGGTCGGTGTTCCAACTGTTGGAGACGAGTCCCGCGTCGATCAGGAGCTTCAGGTCGGGTACCTGTGAGAAGTTGACGACGTCCGCGGGCTGGCCGGCGACGACGTCCTCCGCCTGCGTGGTCGACGGCCCGAACGAGTTCTTGAACGTGACGCCCTGGCCCTGAGGCGTCAGGAGGAAGGCGTTCTCGAGGGCCGTGTACGCGTTCGCCACGATGGAGTAACCGACGACATTCACCGTCGACGTCGTGGTGCCCGAGGCGGGCGAGCTGGCTGCCACCAAAGAGAGGGGCAGGGCAACGGCCACGGCTCCGGCGATCCCTCGGAGGAAGGGCTTCAGCATCAGGAGGTCCTTTCAAACATATGTTTTCCTAGTGAATTACTAGGAAATGAGAATATAACAGTGGTCGGCGGGATCGTGACGCCACCCACTCCCCGTGCGCGCCGTGCCTGCCTCGGATCGACGCGGCGCATCCACAGGCGCGGATCTCAGGCGAACGCGGCCATCCGGGCGAAGAGTTCCGGGAACGAGGGACGCACGTATCCGGGTTCGAGGGAGGTCCAGATCGTCTCGACGTTCACCACCAGTCGCTCGCGATCCCTCCATGCGCCGAACCGCGACGAGCTCAGCTCCCGATGCAGATCCCACGCGGCGGCGGCCGGAGCCATGCCCGACGCATGGCGGCTCCTGGTCCCCTCCTCTACGGCGCGCAGGTAGTCGGCGACGGCTCGCACCCCGTTGAGGTCCGTGAGCGGTCCGTGGCCGGGGACGATCACGTCGGGTTCGAGCGCGGCGATCCGCTCGCACGCGGCGATCCAATTTGAAACGGGCCCCGCCCAGACGATCGGCGTGCCCTCGATGAAGAGGATGTCACCCGTGAACACGACGCGCGCGTCGGGAAGCCAGACGAGCACGTCTCCGGAGGTGTGGGCGGGTCCCACTTCGTAGAGCTCGACGGAACGACCGTCCACATCGATCGAGCAGGTGCCGCTGAACGTCCTCGTCAAGGGGACGTCCTCGATGCCCGCGAACTCGAACGGGCCGAGGGCCCTGCGGACGAAGCCCCTTACCTCCTCGGGCATCGAGTCGGCCAGCGCCACCATCGCGGCAAGCATCGCGGGCGGCGTCTCGTCCATCTCGGCGGCGGCGGCCGCTGATGCAATGACCTCGACCCCATCGCCGGCGACGAGCTGGTTGCCGTAGCAGTGGTCGCCGTTCGCATGGGTGTTCACGACGCTGCGGATCGGCCGGGCCGAGGTCACCGCATCCATCGAGTCGAGCATCTCGCGTGTGAGGCGCAGGTCGAAGAGCGTGTCGACCAGCAGCGTCGCCCGGTCCCCCTCGATGAGGCCGGCATTGCTCCATCCCCACCCGCCATCCGGCTGCAGGTACGCGTGCACGCCGGCTGCGACCTCGTGCAGGCCCTTCGTGTACGGAACCGCCATCCACGCCTCCCTTGCAGTTGCCTGCGACCCTACGCCGTGTGGACTGGAGGCGCGGCCCTCGAACACTGTCCGCTTCGGTTGTCGTGGCAGCGAGTCGCCGGGCCAGTCGCGCTTCGCCGAGTCACACGAAGGTTGCGCGCACGGGGAGGTGCTTCACACCTCCGACGAAGAACGACTCGGACCACGTTGCCACGCCAGCGGGTTCCAGCGTCTGGATCTCGTCAAGGAGCAGCGGGACGATCGTCCGCAACTCCCTGCGCGCGAAGGTCGATCCGAGGCAGAAGTGGTCGCCGCCCCCGAAGGCGAGCATCCGGTTCGCGTTCGGCCGGGTCACCGAAAACTGCATCGGGTCGTGGAACACGGACTCGTCGCGGTTCGCCGACGGGTAGGAGAGCAGCACCCGATCGCCCGCGCGGAGGTCGACGCCCCCCACGGACGCATCGCGGCTGAGATATCGCAGGAAGCATCGAACGGGGGATGTCCAGCGGATCATCTCATCGACCGCGGAGTTCACAAGCGCGCGGTCGTGCTGCAGCCGCCGCAGCTGGTCCTGGTCTGCGATGAGCGCCTCAAGCCCGCCTGAGAGCGCGAAAGAGGTCGTGTCGTGGCCAGCCGTCGCCACGATCGTGAAGTACCAGAGGGTGGCGTGGCGGTCCATCGGGCATCCATCGACCTGTCCGTTCGCGATGACGGTCGCGAGGTCGTCGCGGGGATGGCTGCGACGGTCCTTGGCAAGCCTGTCGAAATAGTCGTCGAAGAGCTGGATCGTGCCCGTCAGCATCTGGACCGGGTCCGTGACATCACCCAGGTACTCGGGGTCGTTGGCACCGAAGAGGCCCTGGGTCAGCTTCAGCATCATCGGCTCGTCCTCCTGGGGCACGCCGAAGATGCTCATGATGACGCGAAGCGTGTACGGCACGGCGATCTCCTGGGCGAAGTCGCACTCCCCGTCGAGCTCCCTGAACTTGGCGACGAACTCGCGGGCGATCTGCTCGATCGCAGCCTGGCGGCCCGCGACCGCGGTCGGGCGGAAATAGGCGTTCGTCACCGCCCGGTGCGCCCGGTGCTCCCCGCCGTCCATCTGGCTCAGGGTCTTGAGCTCGATCCCGACCGAATTGAGGAACCCGAAGATGAAGTCCGGCATCAAGATCACGTTCTTCGTGTTGAGGAACGTCTCGTGGTCGCGCGAGATGGCGAGCACGTCCTCGTGCCGGGTCACCGCCCAGAAGGGCGCATAGCCCTCGGCCTCGACCTCGAGCACCGGGCGGTCGCGACGAAGTTCGGCGGCGACGGCATGCCAGTGGTCCTGGTCTGCGTAGGCGACGGGATCGATGAAGATCTCCCCGCGCGGATCCGCCAGTCCCACCTGCGCCCTCCTCGTTGCCGCTGACGATGGAACGTACCATTCGCCCAGCCGGCTTACGTCGAGGCGTTCGCCTTGAGCGCGCGGTAGCGGACGAGGGCCCACCACAGGGAGACCACGACGGCCGCCTCCGTCACGACGGCGGCCCACACCCAGGGGCTGGCGTGCCCGCTGAGCACTGCGATCAAAAGCGCGAGCTCGACGACGACGACCGCGATGCAGATGATGGCCCACGGGCCGTACTGGATTGCCGCCTGATTGATCCGCTCCGACGGGTTCACCTTCGAGCGCCAGAACGCGTCGAGGACCTCGCGCTTCTCCTTGAACGAGCAACTCAGGTAGACGTCGAGCTTCACTCGAGCAACGCTATCGACTGCCCTACGCGATCCAGCGAAACTGCCCGCGCGGCATCGCCCGCCACCTGCTCCGCGCAGCGGCGGTCGATCAGCGGACCCCGAGGAGCAGCTCAGTCACGAGCTGGTCAAGCCGCTCATGGCCCCACCCGATCGCCGCGAGCTTCTCCTCGGAGCTCGCCGCGGCCTCGGCGCGTACCGTCGCGATGCCTGCTGCGGTCAGGCCGTCCGGCGATGTCGGCTCCAGGATCGCCGCACGGCGCGCAACCTCGAGCGCCTCGGCGATCTCCGTGTCCTCGTGGAATCGGCGAGCCTTGTCCTTGAGGATCAGGTAGGTGCGCATGCAGCCCCGGGCGAAGTCCCAGACGCCATCGGCGTCCTCGGTCCGGTAGGGGTGGGCGTCGAAGTGGCGCATGCCGTCCCAGTTCGCGTCCTCGAGCAGCTTGACCGTGTAGAAGGCGTCGCGCACTCCCTCCGAGCCGAAACGGAAGTCCTGGTCGAACTTCCCGATCCGCTGCGCGTTGAGGTCAATGTGGAAGAGCTTGCCCTGCCACAGGGCCTGGGCGATCGCGTGCGAGAACGACAGCCCGCTCATGGTCTCGTGCGCGAACTCGGGATTGACGCCCACCATCTCGGGCCACTCCAGGCGCTCGATGAAGGCGAGCGCATGGCCCACGGTCGGCAGGAGCATGTCGCCGCGCGGCTCGTTCGGCTTCGGCTCGAGCGCGAACCGCAGGTCGTAACCCGACTCACGCGCGTACGCGCAGCAGAGGTTCACCGCCTCGGCATAGCGATCGAGCGCCCCCTGGATGTCCTTGGCGGCGTCCGCCTCGATGCCCTCGCGACCGCCCCACATCACGTATGTGGTGGCGCCCACCTCGACGCCGAGGTCGATGGCATCGAAGGTCTTCGCGACGGCGAACCGACGGATCGCGGGGTCATTCGCGGTAAACGCCCCTTCCTTGAAGATCGGCCGGTGGAAGAGGTTGGTGGTGGCCATGGGCGCCTTCATGCCGGTCTCGTCAAGGGCTGCTCGGAACCGCTTCACGATGGCGTCGCGCTCCGCGGCCGTCGATCCGTAGGGCACGAGGTCATCGTCGTGGAAGTTGACGCCGTATGCGCCGAGCTCGGCGAGCCGGTGCACCGAGTCGACGGGATCGACGGAGGATCGCGTCTCGAGTCCGAACGGGTCGCGACCAGGATTCCCGACGGTCCAGAGGCCGAACGTGAACCTGTCTGCCGGTGTGGGGACGAAGGACTCGGTCATGGCTGCTCCTCGGGCGTGGCGTCGATGCAGAACACTCGGTCCGGCGGTTCGAGGCTACCGGAGGGATCCGTCGGTCACAACGGAGAATCTACCGGCACGATGATCCGTGGACGACCTGGTCACCCGCGTGCGTGCGCGTAGCGGTGCCGGATCTCGTCGGCTTGGATGCCGCCCGTCGCGGGAAGGACCTCGTCACCGCGACCGAGCCCCCACGCCTCGCCCACCGCCCGGACGTCGGCTCCCGTCGCGAGTACCGCCGCCTGCACGGCGGCTCCGGCCGAGACGATCTCCGCGTCGAGGGGCACGGTGACAGCCCGTTGTGCGAGCGTCGCCATCACCTCGCGGTACGCCCGGGATCTCGATCCGCCCCCGATGAGGAGCAGGCGACCCGAACCCGTCGCGACTCCCGCCTCGCTCAGCGCGTCAAGTCCTTCGAGGAGGCCGCACGCGACACCCTCGAAGGCTGCGCGCGCCAGCGACTCACGGCTGACGTCGGTCCTGATCCCGTGGAGCGAGCCCGTCGCGTCCGGTCTGTTCGGCGTGCGCTCGCCCGCGAAGTAGGGCACGAGCGTGAGGCCGTCGGATCCCGACGGAGCGCTCAGCGCCAGGGTGTCCAGCTTCCTGACGGGGACCGCGAGGAGGTGGGCCACCGCTCCGGTGACCTGGGTCGCGTTGAGGGTGCAGACGAGCGGAAGGAACCGTCCCGTCGCATCGGCGAATCCGGCGACCGCACCGGTCGGGTCCCGAGCCGGCTGCTCGTTCGTCGTGAACACCGTCCCCGATGTGCCGATGGAGATCGCGACATCGCCGGCCTGCAGCCCGAGCCCAAGTGCTCCGGCCATGTTGTCGCCGGTGCCGATCCCTACCGGGATGCCCGGGCACAGACCGAGTGCGGATGCAGCCTCGTCGGTGAGCGCCCCGGCCGCGTCCCACGGGCCGAGCACCTCTGGCAGGACGGCCGACCAGTCGACGGCGCCGTCGACGAGCGCGAGCAGGTCGTCGCGGTACCGATTCTCGCGCGGCGACCAGTAGCCCGTGCCCGACGCGTCACCGCGGTCCGTGACGTACCGCCCAGTGAGCCGGAAGTTCAGCCAGTCGTGCGGGAGCAGGACGTGGGCGATCCTGGCGAATGACGCTGGCTCCGAGCGACGCAGCCACGCGAGCTTGGTGATCGTGAATGCCGCGACAGGGAGACTCCCGCACGCGTCAACCCACGCTGATGCCGAGATCCTGCCAGCGAGCTGGTCGGCATCGAATGACGATTCCGTGTCGTTCCACAGCTTCGCTGGCCTGATGACGGCGCCTTCTCGGTCCAGCACCACGAGGCCGTGCTGCTGGGAGGCAACAGAGATGGCCGCGACGTCGGCGCCCGCATCGGCCACGTCCGCCGATGCGATCGCCTGCGCGAGTGCATCGGCGAGCGCGCTCCACCACGTGCTCGGATCCTGCTCGCTGCGAGGTGGCACCGTCGGATGGTGCCTCGACTTGCCCTCCCCCACGACCCTGCCCGTCGCGGAGTCCCGCAACGCCACCTTTGTGGACTGGGTCGATGAGTCGATCCCGGCGACGAGAGGCATTGTGGCAACGCTACTGCGCGGGTCAGCGAACGGCTCTCAGGACGAGCCACACTCACGCTCGACCGGGCACCAGAAAGCTGACGATCGCGGCCTCGAGCGCCCTGGCCACCTGCGTCTGGAACGCATCGGTCACGAGAAGTCCGGCGTCGACCGCGTTCCGCATGTTGCCGCACTCGATGAGCACCTTCGGAACCGTCGTGAGGTTGAGGCCGGCAAGGTCGTTGCGGGGCTGGATCCCGTCGGTTCCGTAGTAGTCGCTCTGCGGCATCACCGTCCGCTCCCGGAACGCCGTTCGGACGGCAAGTCCGAACAAATACGACGAGTCGATCACCTTCGCGTTCTCAAAGTCGCGCACCGGCACCAGCACGGTGAATCCTCTTCCAGACGGAGGTCCGCCGTCGGCGTGGATGTCAATGGCGACGTCGACCTTCCCCCGGTCGATGATCTGCGCGCGAGTCGTGACGCAGGGCCCGACACCGCTGTTCGAGTCACGGGTCATCACGACGCGGGCACCGAGCGCCTCCAATCGCGACCGGAGCTGCACCGAGACATTCCAGTTGAAGAGAGCCTCGGTGTATCCGGCATCCGTCGCCGTGCCGGTCGTGTCGCACGTCTCGACGTTGTGGCCGTTCCAGATGGACTCGTTGATGAACCCGGGATCCGCCCAGTTCTGCCCGTTGTGGCCGGGATCGATGCCGACAGCCCTGCCCTCGAGCAGCCTGCGGCCCCTGGCTGAAGAAGCACCGGTCGCAGCAGCCGAAGCCGTCGCGCCGGCGACACCGAGCGCGAGGGTGGCCGACCCCGCGAGCAGCTCGCGTCGCGTCAGGTGCCTCACGATGTGGATTGAATCAGACTGGCGGGTGGTGCGGGGCACCGGGCATCCCGCACCGCGGTGACGGACGGACGGCCGCGCTAGTGCCGTCGAAGCTGCGCTGTGCTGAGTGCCCTCGGAGCCCACCCGCCGTCGATCGCATTCAGGTTCGTGCCCGGCGGCACGAGCTCGTCGATGCGGTCCAGCACGGCCGGGTCGAGGCGGATGTCCGGAGCCCCCAGCTGCGACTCAAGCTGCTCCATCGTGCGGGGACCGATGATCGCGGAACTGATCTCGGGGTGCTCGAGCACGAAGGCGATCGCCATCTCGATGAGCGTGTGCCCCGCATCCGCAGCGACCGTCGCGAGCTCCGTCACGATCTCGAGCTTGCGTTGGTTGCCGGGCAAGCTGAGGTCGTACCGACCGGGAATCCGCGCGGCCCTCCTGCTCGTGTTCTCCTTGCCGACGCCGAACCTGCCGGAGAGCCAGCCTCCCGCCAGGGGACTCCAAGGGATCACCCCCATGCCGTACCTGGCGGCCGTCGGCAGCACATCGCGCTCGATGCCGCGGACCAGGATCGAATAGGGGGGCTGCTCGGTCATGAAGCGCTCGCGGCACCGGCGCTCAGCGACCCACTGCGCCTCGACGATCTGCTCCGCGGGGAACGTCGAGCTCCCGATCGCGCGAACCTTGCCCTGGCGGACGAGGTCGGTCAGGGCGCCGAGCGTCTCGTCGATGTCGACGGTCTCGTCGGGCCGGTGGATCTGGTACAGGTCGATGTAGTCGGTGCCGAGCCTCCGCAGGCTGTTCTCGCACTCGGCGATGATCCAGCGGCGCGAGTTCCCCTGTGCGTTCGGGTCGTCACCCATCTGGCTGTGGACCTTGGTCGCGAGGACAACCCGGGATCGATCCACCTGCGCCAGGGCCTTGCCCACGATGATCTCGGACTCCCCCTGGGAGTAGACGTCCGCCGTGTCGACGAAGTTGATGCCGGCGTCGAGCGCCCGGTGGATGATGCGAATCGACTCGTCATGGTCGGGATTGCCCCATTCCCCGAACATCATCGCCCCGAGACAGAGCGGGCTGACCTTGATGCCTGTGCGTCCGAGTCCGTGCATGTCCATGGGCGGACTCTACGCGCCTGGACGAAACGAGACCCCCGTATGCCGGGCTCCATCCGGGGTGCTCCCCCGCTGCGCAAGCGGCCTAGTCTGCGGCAATGCACGCCGAAGGAGGCCCCATGGATGCCGTCAATCGCCGAGTCGTCCTGGCCGAGCGACCCGAGGGGCTCGTCGGGCCGACGACGACTCGCCTCGAGGAGACCCCTGTCCCGGAAATCGCCGAGGGCGAGGCCCTTGTCAAGGTGGCGTACCTCTCCATCGACCCGACGATCCGCGGATGGATGAACGATGCTCCGGGCTACCTGCCTCCGATCGGCATCGGCGAGGTGGTCCGCAGCGGCGGCATCGGCGAGGTCGTCGCCTCGAGGTCGTCCCGCTATGCAGTCGGGGACCAGGTCTTCGGATCGACCGGATGGCAGGAGTACGCCGTCGCGGGCGGTGGCCTGCAGTCGATGGAGGTCCTCGAGAAGGATGTCGAACCAACACTGGCCCTGGGGGTGCTCGGCGTCACGGGCATCACGGCGTACTTCGGCTTGCTCGAGGTGGGCGCGTTGCGCGAGGGCGACACCGTCGTCGTCTCGGGTGCGGCCGGCGCGACGGGCTCCACCGCCGGTCAGATCGCCAAGATCAACGGTGCAGGAACGGTCATTGGCATCGCGGGCTCCGATGACAAGTGCGCGTTCATCGTCGAGGAGCTGGGCTTCGACGCGGCCATCAACTACAAGACCGAGAAGATAGGCACCAGGCTGCGCGAGCTCGCGCCCAAGGGCATCGACCTCTATTTCGACAACGTCGGCGGCACGATCCTCGACCAGTGCCTCGCGAGGCTCGCGCTGCGGGGCCGGATCGTCTGCTGCGGGGCCATCTCCTCGTACAACGACGTCGGCTCCTCGGAGGGGATCGCGAACTACCGGAACCTGATCATTCGCCGCGGACGAATGGAGGGGTTCATCATCCTCGACTACGCGGCGCGGTACGCCGAGGCGCGTGCGGCGCTGCAGGGCTGGGTCCGAGACGGTCGCCTCCACCATGCCGAGCACATCGTCGACGGACTGGCATCCGCCCCCGACGCGCTGAACCTCCTGTTCAACGGCGGCAACACCGGCAAGGTCATCGTCAGGCTCTGACGCCCGTTCGCACTCGAGTCGCGCACCGGTGCTCCCGCAGCGGGTACCTCGGTTCGAGGCGCTCGCCTGACTAGGACTCCTCGGGCACCATCTCGATCGCGCCGCACGGACACTCCTGGACGCAGATGCCGCAGCCCTTGCAGTAGTCGTAGTCGAACTCGTAGCGCAGCCCCGTGCCGAGCTTGCGAACGGCGTTGTCAGGACAGACGCCGAAGCAGTTGTCGCACTCGAAGCAGTTGCCGCAGGACATGCACCGCCTCGCTTCGAAGAGCGCGGCGTCCACCTCGAGGCCACCGACCACCTCGGCGAACGTCGACTGGCGGCGAGCCAGGTCGAGCCGCGGCTGCACCGTGTGCGGGGCGTCGGCGTAATACCACGTGTTCAGGCGGTCGACGCCCGCGAGCTCGTGGCGGTCGGTCCTTGCCGCGGAAGCGCCACCGAGCCAGGCGTGGATCGCTCGTGCGGCGCGCTTCCCCTGCCCGAGCGCGACGGTCGCCGTGGGCTCGTCGTCCGAGCGGCCGCCGGCTCCGACGTTCACCAGGTCGCCACCGGCGAAGACGCCCGGGAAGCCGGTCATCATGTCCGTCCCGACCTGCACGGCCCCGTTCTCGATCACGACGCTGGCAACCCCTCGGAGCAGCGAGAGGTCAGGCTGCTGGCCGAGTGCGAGCACGACAGTGTCGGCGCCAAGCTCCTCGAACTCGCCTGTCGGACGCGGGAACCCGGTCTCGTCCAGTTCCATGCGCTCGATCATGAGTCGCCCCTCGTCGATCCGAGAGATCGTCGACAGCCACTGCATCTGCACGCCCTCCTCCAGGGCGTCCTCGAGCTCGCTCTCGTGCGCCGGCATGCGGTCGCGAGTTCGCCGGTAGACGACCACGGCATCTGTCGCGCCCAGCCTCTTCGCCGTGCGGGCGGCATCGAAGGCGGTGTTGCCGCCCCCGTAGACGACGACGTGGCGGCCGAGGAACGGCGGTTCCTCCCCCTCCATGCCGTGGAGCATGCGCACTGCGTCGAGCACCCTGGCAGAGTCACCTGCGGGGATCGTGGCGTCGCGCCCGACGTCGGCACCCACGGCCAGGAACACGGCATCGAACTCGCGGGCGTCGAGGATGGCCGCCACGTCCTCCACCGGGCTTGACGTCTCGAGCGTGATGCCGAGGGCGACGATCCTGTCGATCTCGGCCTGGAGGACCGCCCTGGGCAGTCGATAGGCGGGTATCCCGTAGCGCATCATGCCGCCCGCATGCTCTGCGGCTTCGCGGATCGTCACGGTGTGGCCGAGCCGGCGCAGATGGTAGGCGCACGACAGCCCTGCCGGTCCGGAGCCAACCACCAGCACGTGCTTCGAGGTTGCCGGCGCAGGGGTGTCAAATTCCCATCCCTGCTCGATCGCCAGGTCCCCGAGGAAACGTTCGAGGCCGTGGATGCCGACGGCCTCGTCGACATGCGCTCGGTTGCAGGCCGTCTCGCACGGGTGGTAGCAGATGCGTCCGAGAACCGCGGGCATCGGATTGTCCTCGACCAGCTGGCGCCATGCCGACTCGTAGCTCCCGTCCTCGGCGCGGTAGAGCCACTCCTGGATGTTCTGGCCCGCCGGGCATGCGTCATTGCACGGAGGGAGCCTGTCGATGTACACCGGGCGCTCAACGCGCCACGAGCCGGTCTTGTTCGCCCGGCTTGTTCCGACATCGAGGGTGATCGCGAAGGGTCGTTCCATCACCGCACCTCCGCAGGGACATCTTCGAGCAGGCCGAACCGGGCGATGTTTCGGTCAGCGATCGCCTGGAGCTGCGCCACGACCTCGGGAAGGGCCGGCGGACCATCTGGGTTCTCGCGGTCGAACAGGTGGCGGTAGCGACCCTGCGGCCGCAGATAGTCCTCGACCGGCACTTGCCGGCGGATCTTCGAGGCCGCCGTCACGACGCCGTGCTCCGCCTCGAACACTGGGAACAGCCCCGACTCCTTCGCCAGCCTCGCGAGCCGGATGGTGTCGCTCGACGCGGCGCCCCATCCGAGCGGGCACGGCACGAACAGGTGCAGGTAGCGGGCGCCGCGGAAGGTCATCGCGCGTTCCACCTTGGCCTCAAGGTCGTGGAGGTCGGCCACCGTCGCGGTCGCGACATACGGGATCTCATGGGCCATGGCGAGCAGCGGGAGGTTCTTGCCCTGCCCGAACGGAGCCCCCGGACGCTGCCCGACAGCCTCCGTCGTGGCTGTGCGAGCCGCGGGAGGCGTCGCACCGGACCGCTGGACGCCCGTGTTCATGTAGGCCTCGTTGTCGTAGCAGATGAACAGCACGTCGTCGTTGCGCTCGAACATCCCCGAGAGGCTCCCGAATCCGATGTCAACCGTCCCCCCGTCCCCCGCCTGGCTCACGACGCGCACGTCCGAGCGTCCCTTGACGCGCAACGCAGCCGCGACGCCCGTGGCGACCGACGGGGCGTTGCCGAACAGGGAGTGCAGCCATGGCACCCTCCAGGAGGTCTCGGGGTAGGGGGTGGAGAAGACCTCGAGGCAGCCCGTGGCGTTGACGGCGATGAGCTTCCCGTCAGTAGCGCGCATCGCGGCATCGAGCGCGTAGCGTGCGCCGAGCGCCTCGCCGCACCCCTGACAGGCACGGTGGCCCGAGTCCAGTGAGTTTGTGCGCTCGAGATCCGATTGGACGGTGCGCCTCGATGGATCAACGAGGCGGTTTCCAACGGCGAAGCTGCCGACTTGGTAGAACTTGACCGGCGCCGAGGTGGCCTCGGCCAACTTGCTCTCGAGCTCGGCTGTGTCCGACCGGTCCGTCGTATCCGTCATCGTGCCGTCCTCATATCGGTCCTGATGAGACGGCCCCGACATCGCGGAGCACGTTCTCAGCGGTCGGTCCGCTCCGGCGCACCGTCGAGCGCCTGGCGAGCTCCTGCTCGATGAGGGCGTGGTCGAGGTCGAGGAACACCAGCTGGTCCATGTCGCCGCGAGAGGCCGCCTCGAACTGCACCCGCAGTGATGCACCGGTAATGGGCCGGCCCCCGAGACCCGCGACGATCGTCGACACCCCGACGGTCAGCCCGGTGAGCGACATTGCGACATCCGTGGAGAGCACGCCACCGAAGCCCACGCTGAAAGCCTTCTCGACCACGATGACTCGATCCGCCGACTGGAGCGCCTCACGCACGGCGTCGCCGGGGAACGGCCGGAACGACGTGATGCCGACTACGCCGATCCTGATCCCCTCGTCCCGGAGCTCGTCGATCACGTCCTTGATCGTGCCGAGCACCGAACCGAGTGCCACGACGATCGTCTCAGCGTCCTCGCAGCGATACCGGTGCAGCAGGCCGCCCGACTCTCGACCGAACTGCCGGGAGAAATCCTGAGCGATCGCTGGGATCGACTCAAGTGCCTGTATCTGGCGCAGGTGAGCGAGGTAGCGGACCTCCTCGAAGGCCTCAGGCCCGACCATCGCGCCAATCGACACCGGATCCTCGGGATCGAGGACCTGGCGTGGCTCGTAAGGGGGGAGGAATGCGTCGACCTGCGCCTGGGTCGGGAGGTCGACCTGCTCGATCGCGTGCGTCAGGATGAACCCGTCCATGCAGACCATTACCGGCAGCGAGAGCTCCTCGGCGAGGCGGAACGCCTGGATGTGCAGGTCAGCGGCCTCCTGGTTGGTCTCCGCGAACAGCTGGATCCAACCCGAGTCACGGACGGCCATCGCGTCGCTGTGGTCGTTCCAGATGTTGATCGGCGCGCCAATCGCGCGGTTCGCGAGTGTCATCACAACGGGCAGTCCAAGCCCCGCGGCGTTGTAGACCGCCTCGATCATGAACAGCAGCCCCTGGCTCGCGGTCGCCGTGTACGCGCGCGCGCCCGTCGCCGACGCTCCGATCGACACCGACATCGCGGCGAACTCGGACTCGACGTTGATGAACTCGCACTGCGACAGGTCACCGGTCCTGACGAGGACCCCGATCGCCTCGATGATGTGGGTCTGTGGCGAGATCGGATAGGCGCAGACGACCTCGGGGCGGCAGAGTGCGACCGTTTCAGCAACAGCGCGGGAGCCTTCAATCTGCCTGAGCACGGGCCAGCTCCTTCTCTTCCTCGCGCACGATGCGATAGGCCTCAGCCGCCGCAGCGATGTTTGCCACGGCGACCGGGCCGCGGAACCGCTCCTCGATGGCGCGCGCCACCGCGTCGATCGAAACGACGTCGCTGATCGCAGCGAATCCCCCGAGGAGGACGGCGTTCGGGACAGGTCGGCCGGTGTGGGCGAGGGCGAGCTCGGTCGCGGGCACCGTCAGCAGGCGATCATGCCGGAACTGCTTCGGGAACTCCCCCAGCCCCAGGTCATCGAAGCTCCGCGATGTGTTGACGAGCACGTAGGCGTCGGGACCGAGCCCGGAGAAGAGGTCGACCTGGTGCAGCAGCGTCGAATCCTGGATGATCAGGGCGTCCGGAGCGAGCACCGGCTCACGCGTGCGAATCTCCTCGTCGCTGATCCGGCAGAACGAGACGACTGGTGCACCCGTGCGCTCGGACCCGAAGCTCGGGAAGGCCTGCGAACGGTGGCCGTCGAGGAAGGCTGCGACGGAGAGCATCTCAGCCGCAGTCACCACGCCCTGGCCTCCCCGACCGTGGATCCTCACCTGGAACATGGCGTCCTCCGAGCAGATCCTGGTTGGCACTGCTCGAGCCCGAGGTGGCAGAGGTGCGCATTGCACCCTCGCAGTGAGCAGTTCGTGACCCCGGTCGTCATTGTCTTCGAGCGTAACGATGCGGCTAGCGCGATGTCGTCTCGGATTGGGGTCAAACGGCCCACCTGCGACATGTTGTGACCTAAGTCCTTGTTCACTCGAATGCGCGGTGGCGGACGGGCGCCGGGCGTCGTCCAAGGAATCAGTGCAGGACCCGCCGCGGTCGATCCAGGTCGGCGCGTGCTGCTGTGAGCAGGCGCTGCAGGCGAACGCCGTGGTGGACATCGAGCGGATGAGGCCGGTCCGTCTCGACGGTCTCGACAAACTCGTCGACGATGCGCACCATCGTCTCATCCGTGAGCACGGCGGACGTGTCGACGACGATCGCGCCGTCGCGCGTGTACACCTCAACACCAGCCCTGCTTGGCTCCACATTCGTGTAGGCGGAGAGCGAGACTTCGCTCGTCACGCCCGACTCGTGCTCGACGAGGAGGCCGACCCAGCGTCTCGGATTCCCATGCGCCTCGATGCCCACGATGGTTCCCAGTGCCGCGTCCAGCGTGTCGAGGACGTGCGGGCCGAGATCGTGCAATGGTCCCTGCTCGAGTCGCCACGGGGTCGCGAACATACCTCCAAGGAATGCTCCGCTGAGGAACACGCCGCGTGCGCCGATCGGCACCACTGCTTCCACCTCGCGGAGGAACCTGCGGACGTCGTCGTTGTACCGCCACGTGAGCACCATCTGGGTCGCAACTCCGGCCTGGGCGACGGTGTTCGCCAGCTCCACGGCGCTGTCGAGATCCAGGGCCACAGGCTTCTCGAGCAGCAGCGCCTTTCCGGCCCTTGCCGCCTGGATCGCGAGACGCGCCTGGACGTCGGGAGGTACAGCGAACGTCACGGCGTCGCATGCGTCGAGGAACTCAGGGAACGACGTGAAGGCCGGTGCTCCGAGCGGCGCTGCAACCGTCATCGCGGCGTCCATGCGGCGCGCCCACACGCCTGCGAGCGTCGTCCTCGGGTGTCGGGCCACCATCGGCGCATGCACTAGGTGCGACCACGGCCCTGCGCCGACGACGCCGACACGAAGCGGTTCAGTCATTCACAGCCTCCAGTTGCGCGCTCATGTCCACTTCCGCGACTGTCGTGAACGAGACGATGTCAGGTTCGGCGATGGCATCCTTCCCGCGAGCCACGGCAAGGCGAGGTGCGCTGACGTCAGGCTCTGGATTGGCCTCGCCGGGAGATCGCCTCCACGCTGACCGCGGCGAGCAGGACGAGGCCGATCACGATGTCCTGGGTCGCGGCGTCCAGTCCGATCAGGCCCATGCCGTTGTAGATCGTCGCGATGACCATGCCGCCGATCAGCGCGTGAACCATCTTGCCGCGGCCCCCGAAGAGGCTCACGCCACCGATCACGGCGGCTGCGACAGCGAGCAGGACCAGCTGGCCGCCGTCGATGTCGTTGGAACTTCCGCCGAGGCGCGACGTGTAGAGGATGCCTGCCGCACCTGCAGTCAAGCCGGTGAGCGCGAATGCCCAGAGCCTGTTGAAGCCCAGGCTGACGCCGGCACGGCGGGCTGCCTCCGCGTTACCACCGATGGCGTAGATGTATCGCCCGAACCGCGTGCGGTTCAGCACGAATGTCCATGCGACGAGGATGCCGAGGACGATCGGGACGCAGTACGGGATCCCGCGGACGGGCTCGAGGACGCCCCGATTCGCGTTGCAGATCAGCACGAGAGCCAAACCGGCGGCTGCCACGCCGACGATCTTGATGAGCGTGACGGCTGGGGGAACCGCGATGGAGCCGCTCCTGCGACGGCGACGATCGCTCAGGATCGTGAGCACTGCGAAGACCGCGACGATCGCTATCGTCATGACCCATCCCGCAATGGGCGACAGGTTCCCGTCGACCAGATCCAGCAAGGGTCCGTTCAGAATCGAGACGCTGCCTTGGTAGTTGTCGAGGTTGACGACCTTCAGAAGCACGCCTTCGAGGCCGAGAAGGAAGGCGAGCGAGACGATGAAGGAGGGGATGCGCAAGCGGATGACCAACCCGCCGACGACCATGGCGATGACCGTGGAGGTGAACAGCCCGCAGAGGATGGCGAGCCACCAGGGGAAGTTGTGGTGGGATCCCGCCAGCACTGCCATGACGCCGCCCGCAATGGCGCCGTTGTACCCGGCGGACAGGTCGATCTCCCCGAGGAGGAGGACCCAGATCTCGGCGAATCCGAACACGATGAGGTAGGACGCCTGCGTGAGCAGGTTGGTCAGGTTGCCGACTGAGAGGAAGAGCGAGTTCTTCGTCTGGAAGAAGATGACGAGGACGATCAGGCCGAAGATGATCGGGAGCATGCCGCTCTGCCCAGATTTGATCTTTCGCCACGACTCCTTGGTGTATGCGCCGAGGGAGCCATTGGTATCGGGGTTCAAGAGCAGCTCATCGCCCGCATCAGCGGCTTCTGCTCCGTGGGCCCAGGGATTGGTCGATGCGGAAACCGCAACCTGAGGCTCGGGCAGGGACTCACCTTCTTGGATCGTCATGAGGCGGTCTCAGGCCTTTCACTGTTCGACCCGGATTGGCTGTCTGAGGTGACATACGTCCCCGTCGTGATGATCTCCACGGCGGATTGGGGCGTGTACTCGGCGATCGGTCCCGTGTGCACGAGTCGACCGAGGTACATGACCGCGAGGCGATCCGCCACGGAGAAGACATCGTTGAGGTTGTGCGAGATGACGATCACGGCGATCCCGCGGTCCGCGAGTCGACGGATCAGGGCGAGCACCTGCGCCGTCTGGGACACACCAAGTGCGGCCGTCGGCTCGTCCATGATGACGAGCTTCGCGTCACGCATCACTGCGCGGGCAACAGCCACCGACTGGCGCTGGCCACCGGAGAGCGACTCGACGAGCTGGCGTACGGACTTCACGGTCGTGACGGAGAGATCTGCCAGCGTCGACTTCGCCTTCGACTCCATTTCGTTCTCGTCGAGAAGGCGGTGGCGGAGCGGCTCGTGGCCGAGAAACATGTTCTGCACGATGTCGAGGTTGTCGCAGAGGGCGAGGTCCTGGTACACCGTCGCGATACCGAGATCGTCGGCGTCGCGCGGAGTCTTGATCGAGACGTGCTTGCCGCTCCAGTAGATGTCTCCGGAAGACGGTCCCCAAATCCCGGAGATGCATTTGATCAGCGTGGACTTTCCTGCGCCGTTGTCACCGACGAGGGCGGTGACCTGGCCAACAGGGACATCGAGATCGACCCCGCTGAGAGCCTGCACGGCCCCAAAGTTCTTGGAGATGCCGCGCAGGCTCAGCAGCGGTAGGTCGGAACTTCCAGACACGTTCGAGACGTCGTCCTCCGCAGCCACAGTCATGGCTGCGGAGGACACGTCTGGAAGGGAGATTCCAATTGCCTAGTGCTTACTTAATGCCGTACTTCGTGCAGTCAGCCTTGAAAGCCGGGGTGCAGATTGATGCTGCAGTGACCTGGCCCTGGGCAACAGCCGTGCTCGCGATGAGGTTAGGAGTAACCCACTGCGGCGTCAGCAGCAGTGAAGGAACTTGCTTGCCCGTCGTCGAGTCCAGCGTCTTGCCGGCCAGCAGTGCCTTCGGCACAGAAACGTTCGCACGTGCGTAGATCGCGAGTGCGACCGCAGCCTGGGCCTCCTGGAGGATCGGCTTGTACACGGTGCCGCACTGGTATCCACTGATGATGTTCTGGAAGCCGGTGACGGTCGCGTCCTGTCCGGTCGTCGGGAACGTGAAGGGCTTGACACCCTGGGTCTGCAGCCAGGTGATGATCGGCGCAGCGTTCTCGTCGTTCGGGCTCAGCATCGCGTTCGTCTGCGGGTGGGCGGTGTAGGCCTGCTGGAACTCGGTAAGAGCAGTTGCAGGCGTCCAGGTGCCGGCCAGCGTTGCCTCAAGCGTGTACTTGCCAGACTTGAAGAACGGTGAGAGCACCGCGTCGTAACCGTCGGCGAACAGCGTCGCGTTGTTGTCAGTCGGCGAGCCAACACCCACGATGACCTTGGGAGAAGCAATCTTCCAAGCTGCGATGCAGGACACGAGGCCCTTGCCGAGCAGCGTGCCGACCGCAACGTTGTTGAAGCTGACGTAGTACTTGTCAGATCCACCAAGCACCAGGCGGTCGTAGTCGATGACCTTCACGCCGGCGGCCCTTGCGTCCTTCTCAATGGTCGCTCCGGTGGCCGAGTCAAGGGCGGTGTAGATGATGACCTTGTCACCCTTGAGGATGGCTGCCTGAGCGTCGCTGATGGCGGTCGCGTCGCTTCCCTGCGAGTTCTCCACGGTGATCTCCGACTTGGGCAGACCAGCAAGCTCAAGAGCCTTCTGGATGTCCGGTGCGTCGAAGTCGGTCCAGCGGTTGGAGGAAACCTCGTCCGGCAGGATCGCCGTGACGCCGCCCTTGCCCTTTGCCGTGATCGGCTTGAGCAGCTTCATTGCGGAGAAGCTCGGGTTGAACGACGTCGGCGTAAGGCCCTTTGCCTGGGTCTTGTGCGTCGTCGCCGCCGAAGCTGCGATGCTCCCAGCACACATGGTGGCTGCGAGCCCGGCTGCCAGTGACAACGTCACGAGGCGCCGCGTTCTAAATGACTTCATTGAATGTCCCCCTTCTGATCGAGAATTTCTCAATCGGTAAGTTAGTACCACTTGGTGTGGACGTCCAGCAATCTATGTCCATGTGAAGCGCCTGTCATGCCGCCCTTCATTCGGACCTCGGCAATGCTGCGTTCACGAGGCCGCGTTGAAGTGGCGTGCTGTTGACCGAGGAACTGGCGACCTTCGTGCGAACGTGCGTTCCAGTGCCGCGTTCGCCGACGGGGGCTCGACGGCGGCCACCGACGACTCGCCCTCTGACTCCCAGATCGTTGCGTGGGCTGGAGATCCGCGCGCAGGTTCTCGGCACTGGCCACCTGATCCTGTCGATGGACTGCGGTCGCGCGACCCTGCGACGGACCACTCTCAGGGTCCTCTCGTCCGAGTTGCCGTGCGAGAAGTGCAGACATGACGAACCTCACTAATTTTCGTCAGCCTCTGCCTGACTTCCATTCGGGCACGGCAAATGGAGAGGAAACCCAGGGGCAATCGGTGACTCTGTACCGTTGGGAGATGCCCGATCCACGCAAGACAGTCGCGTACTTCGGCCCCGCGGGGACATTCACGGAGGAAGCCCTGCTCTCGCAGTCGGACCTCGAAGGGCTGACGCTCGTCACGAGGCTTGCGATCGGCGACGTTCTGGAGGCGGTCGATCGAGGCGAGGTGGCCTACGGATTCGTGCCCATCGAGAATGCGATCGAGGGCACCGTCAACGCCGCGATCGACGGGCTCGTCTTCGATGTCGACCTCCGAATCGTCCGCGAGGTCGTGCTCGACATCCACCTGTACCTCATGGCACCTAGCGGGACGGCGATCGAGGACGTCCGCACGGTGCGCTCCTTCCCTCACGCGCTCTCCCAGTGCCGTCGGTTCATCGCGGAGCGACTCGGCGGAGCGGAGACCGTCGCGGCAAACTCGACAGCCGATGCGGCTCGCCAGCTCGGCGAGCATCCGGAGGCTGGCTGCGCAGCAATCGCACCGAGGCTCGCCGCCAGCCTGTACGGCCTGGACATCCTTGCCGAGGCGATCGAGGACCACCCTGACAACCAGACGCGATTCGTGCTCGTGGCGAAGTCGGGCGTTCCTGAGCGAACCGGCCACGATCGCACGAGCATCGTGTGCTTCCAGGATGCGGATCGCCCGGGCAGCCTCTACGGGATCCTCGGGCAATTCGCCGCCCGGAACATCAACCTGACGAAGCTCGAGTCACGCCCGACCAAGCAGGGCCTGGGCGACTACTGCTTCGTGATCGACCTCGACGGCCACCTCGCAGACGAGGTTGTGGCTGACTGCCTCACCGAACTGCGGGCCTCGGTCACCGACGTCAAGTTCCTTGGCTCCTACCCAACTGCGGGGATCGAGGCGCAGGCAAGCCGCGAGGCCGTCACCGCGCGCCGCGATGCGGCGCGATCGTGGGTCTCGACGCTGCTGAAGGAGCCCCGCGTCTAGCAGCGCCAGCAGTCTGCACCCTCGACCCGAAGTGCCTTGCGCTGGTGGGCCGGTCCCGCTAGCCGCGATTGCCCAGCCGCTCGATGATCGACCGACCGATCTGGTCGGTCGTCGGGGACTCCCCAGAACGAGCCGACCTGGCCTCGTCGAGTGCGGCCTCGGTGATCCTTGCAGCGGCCTCGTGCTCGCCCAGCGCGTCAACCATGAGCGCGGCCGACCAGATCGCTGCAATCGGGTTCGCCTTGTTGCTTCCTGCGATGTCGTGGGCAGCCCCGTGAACCGGCTCGAAGACCGAGGGTCCCGTCCCCGCGGGGTTCAGGTTCGCCGATGGGGCGTAGCCGATGCCGCCCGAAACCGCGCCGGCCAGATCCGTGAGGATGTCACCGAACAGATTGTCGGTGACGATGATGTCGTACCGCTCGGGACGCTCCACGAGATGGATGCAGGCCGCATCCACGTGGTTGTAGGCGACGCTGACGCCAGGAAAATCGGCGGCGACCTCGTCGACCGTCCGCTGCCAAAGGTCGCCCGCGAAGGTGAGGACGTTGGTCTTGTGAACCAGCGTCAGGGACTTTCTCGACCGCTGCTGCGCGAGTTCGAACGCGAACCGGACGCAGCGCTCGACCCCGTGCCTCGTGTTGACCGAACCCTGCGTCGCGACCTCGAACGGCGTGCCCCGGCGAAGTGACCCCCCCTCCCCCGCATAGGCACCCTCGGTGTTCTCGCGGATGACGACGAACTCGCAGCCTTCTGCGAGTGAACCGGGCATCCCGACGAACGGTCGCAGGTTGATATAGGTGTCGAGCGCGAACCGCAGTCGAAGCAGCAGTCCCCGCTCGAGCGTGCCCCCGGGAATCCGCGTGTCCCCGAGCGCGGGTCCGATCGCACCCAGGAGGATCGCGTCGAATCCCCGCAGCTCCTCGAGGGTCTCGTCGGACAGCACCTCACCGTCGCGCAGAAAGCGAGCAGCACCCAGGTCGAAGGACTTGGTCTCCAGATTGACGCCGGCTGCGGCGACGACGTCGAGCGCTTGGGCAACAACCTCGGGGCCGATTCCGTCCCCCCCGATCACCGCCACGCGACTTGTCTGAGACCCAGGCACGTCCACCGCTTCCGTCGGGGGCCTGTCGACCCGGCCATCGCCCGGCACTGGCCGTCGCGGGGGTCAGTCTCCCAACCGCCGCGACAGGGGGTCAAGTGCCCTCGTGGCCCAGAAGTCTCGCCCGCGAGGCAGGTTGGTAGATTCCCTCTCTCGCGGCGTGCACCCTGGGCGCCGTCACCCTGGAGGTGGCACGTGGCGGTCACGCCGACTCCGAAGACCCTCGCCGACAAGGTGTGGGAACAGCACGTGGTCCGCCGGGCCCCCGGAGAGCCGGACCTCCTCTACATCGACCTCCATCTGATCCACGAGGTCACGTCGCCTCAGGCGTTCGACGGCCTTCGGCTCGCAGGTCGGACCGTGCGACGCCCCGATCTGACCGTCGCGACCGCGGACCACAACGTCCCGACGACCGCACTCGACCTCCCCATCGAGGACCCCGTCTCGCGCCGGCAACTCGAGGTCCTCGAGGCGAACTGCAAGGAGTTCCACATCACGTGCTACCCGCGCGGGAACCCGAACCAGGGCATCGTGCACGTGATCGGCCCGGAACTCGGGCTCACCCAGCCAGGCATGACGATCGTCTGCGGCGACAGCCACACCTCGACGCACGGAGCGTTCGGCGCGCTCGCCTTCGGCATCGGGACGAGCGAGGTCGAACATGTCCTCGCAACCCAGTCGCTCCCGCTCGCGCGACCCAAGACCATGGCGATCACAGTGGACGGCGAACTCGCAGCCGGAGTGACGGCGAAAGACCTCATCCTGGCCGTCATCGGCACGATCGGGACGGGTGGGGGGATGGGCCACGTTCTCGAGTACCGCGGACGAGCCTTTGAGACCCTCTCGATGGAAGGTCGCATGACGGTCTGCAACATGAGCATCGAGGCAGGGGCGCGCGCGGGAATGATCGCCCCCGACGAGACGACCTTCGCCTACCTCGAAGGGAGGCCTCACGCGCCGAAGGGCGCCAAGTTCGACGAGGCTGTCGCGGCGTGGAAGCAGCTGCGGACCGACGACGGGGCGATGTTCGACGCCGAGGTCCGGCTGGACGCCCAGGTCATCGAGACCCAGATCACCTGGGGGACCAACCCGGGACAGGTTGCGCCCCTGTCGGCCCGCGTCCCTGACCCGAGCGAGTTCGCAGACCCCGCGGACCGCGACGCTGCGGCCCGGGCGCTGGAGTACATGGGTCTGGAAGCGGGAACAGCCTTGCGTGACATCAGCGTTGACACCGTCTTCATCGGCTCGTGCACGAACTCGCGGATCGAGGACCTCCGTGCCGCGGCCGACGTGCTTCGAGGCAGGACGGTGCATTCCGGAACGCGTGCGCTGTGCGTCCCGGGCTCGCATCGGGTGAAGGCCCAAGCGGAGGCCGAGGGCCTCGACCGGATCTTCACCGCGGCGGGGTTCGAGTGGCGCGAGCCGGGGTGCTCGATGTGTCTCGCGATGAATCCCGACAAGCTGGCGCCATCGGAGCGCTGCGCGTCCACGTCGAATCGCAACTTCGAGGGCCGGCAGGGCCGCGGCGGACGGACGCACCTCGTCTCCCCCGCGGTCGCCGCGGCAACGGCGGTCGCCGGTCACTTCGCTTCGCCGCGGGACCTCTCGTGAATCCGGTCGTCGTGATCACGGGCCGGGGTGTCCCGCTCGAGCGCTCGGACGTCGACACCGATCAGATCATCCCGTCGGACTGGCTGAAGCGCGTCGAGCGGACCGGATTCGGTGCCGGCCTGTTCTCCGAATGGCGCGACGACAGGACCTTCGTCCTCAATGACGATCGGTTCGTCGGTGCGTCGATCCTCGTTGCGGGCGCCAACTTCGGCACGGGCTCGTCGCGCGAGCATGCCGTGTGGGCACTGTTGGACTACGGGTTCGAGGCGGTCATCTCGTCCCGGTTCGCCGACATCTTCTTCTCGAACTGCACCAAGCAGGGGCTCCTGCCCGTCACACTCCCGCCCGAGGTCGTCGCACGGCTCACCGACGCGGTGAAGTCCGAGCCGGCCATTGAGATCACGATCGACGTGTCCCGGCGGCTCGTCGAGGTCCCGGCTTCCGGGATCGTCGCCACGTTCGAGCTCGACGATTTCACCGCGGAGCGATTCATCAACGGCTGGGACGACATCGGCCTGACCATGCGCCACGTCGACGAGCTCAGCGCCTACGAAGCCGCCCGACCTGCGTACCTGCCGACCGCCGGGGCGACCTGACCGGCTACGAGGGTCGTGGGATCCTGTTCGCGGCGGACAGCACGGCTCGGAGCGACGCGTCGAGGATCGAGGAGTCGAGCCCCACGCCCCACCAGGTCTGCCCGTTCGGATCCGTGGCCTCGACATAGGCGACGGCGCTCGCGCCGGAACCCGCGGACAGGGCGTGCTCGGTGTAGTCATGCACCTCGAACGCGATGCCGAGCTCGCGCGAGAGCGCGTCGATGAACGCGTCGATGGGGCCGTTGCCCTTCCCGTCGATCGTGCGGTGGCCCCCCTCGACCAGAACCTGCGCGACGACCGATGTGCCCTCGGTGTTGGTCGCCAGCTCCGAGGAGAGCAGCTGGAGGCGGTCCGACGGGTTGAGGTAGGTCGTCTGGAACAGGTCCCACAGCTGGTCGGGCGTGACCTCGGTGCCCGTGCGCTCCGCGAGCTCCTGGACGATCTTCTGGAACTCCACCTGGAGGCGGCGAGGCAGGTCGAGCCCGTGCTCCGCATCCATGAGGTAGGCGACCCCGCCCTTGCCGGACTGGGAGTTGACTCGGATCACCTCCTCGTAGGTGCGTCCCGTGTGCACCGGGTCGATCGGCAGGTAGGGGACCTCCCAGCTCTCGTAGGAGTCCCCGATCGCAGCCATGCCCTTCTTGATCGCGTCCTGGTGGGAGCCGCTGAAGGCCGTGTAGACGAGCTCGCCCGCGTAGGGGTGGCGCGGATGGACCTCCATTCGGGTGGCGAACTCAGCGGCCGATCTGATCTGGTCGATGTCCGAGCAGTCGAGGTCGGGGTCGACCCCCTGGGAGAACAGGTTGAGTGCCAGGGTGACGACGTCGACATTGCCCGTCCGCTCCCCGTTGCCGAACAATGTCCCCTCCACGCGGTCCGCCCCCGCGAGGAGCGCGAGCTCCGTCGCCGCGACGGCGGTGCCGCGGTCGTTGTGGGGGTGGACACTGAGGATCACCGAGTCGCGATCCCTGATGGTCCGCCCGAACCACTCAATGACGTCGGCATAGACGTTCGGCGTGTACATCTCGACCGTCGCCGGCAGGTTGAGGATGAGCGGGCGTTCGGGCGAGGGCTCGAGGACGTCCATGACCGCCTCGCAGATCTCGATGGCGAAGTCGGGCTCGGTGCCCGTGAAGCTCTCCGGGGAATACTCGTAGAGGACCTCGGTCTCCGGGATCGTCGCCTCGAGCTCCTTGCACCAGCGTGCTGCCGCGACGGCGAGCTCGACGATGCCCTCCCGGTCCTCGCCGAAGACGACGCGCCGCTGCAGGGTCGAGGTGGAGTTGTAGAAGTGGACCACGGCCCGCGAAGCGCCGCGGAGGGATTCAAACGTCCGCTCGATCAGCTCACGTCGGCACTGCACGAGCACCTGGATCGTCACGTCGTCGGGGATCAGGTTCTCCTCGATGAGCATGCGCTGGAAGTCGTAGTCGGTCTGGGACGCCGACGGGAAGCCCACCTCGATCTCCTTGAACCCCATTGCCACGAGCGTCTGGAAGAGCGCGAGCTTTCGCTCGGAGTCCATGGGGTCGACGAGGGCCTGATTGCCGTCGCGCAGGTCGACGCTGCACCAGGTGGGCGCGTGGGTCAGGTGCCGCGATGGCCACGTGCGGTCGTTCAGCTCGACTGGCACTGTCTCGTGGTACCGATCGAACGGCATCTTCTTGGCGCTGGCGGTCGTCATGTCACTGCCTTTCCTCGCATGCCCCGGGATATGAAAGAACCCCTGGCCCGGAGGCGCAGGGGTTCTCGACGAGCGCGGGGGCGCTCGCCGTCAGATCAGCAGAAGGTTGCTGCGTACCACGGAGCCAGTTTACCTGAGCGACGCCGCGCGCGAAACCCCCATTCGCTCAGGCGGACCGATCAGCCGCCAGAGGCGTCCTGGACCCTCGTCTTGCCGGCCGACACGAACGGCATCATCGAGCGGAGCTGTTCGCCGACCACCTCGATGGGGTGGTCGCTTCCCTGGGCCCGCAGCCGGTCGAAGTTGCTGCGGCCCTCCTTGTTCTCCGCGATCCACTCGTCTGCGAACCGCCCGTCTTGGATCTCGGCGAGGATCTCACGCATCTCCGCGCGAACCTGCTCGTTGATGATCCTCGGGCCGCGCGACACGTCGCCGTACTCCGCGGTGTCCGACACCGAGTAGCGCATGCCCGCGATCCCCTGCTCGTACATGAGATCGACGATCAGCTTCAGCTCGTGGAGGCACTCGAAGTACGCCGACTCCGGCTGGTAGCCGGCGTTCACCAGCGTGTCGAACCCCGCCCGCACGAGCTCGGTCAGCCCGCCGCACAGCACGACCTGCTCGCCGAAGAGGTCCGTCTCGGTCTCCTCGGTGAACGTCGTGTCGAGGACGCCCGCGCGGGTCGCCCCGATCGCGTGCGCGTAGGCGAGAGCCAGGGCATGGGCGTTGCCCGTCGCGTCCTGGTGCACCGCGATGAGCGACGGCACGCCGCCTCCCTCGGCATAGGTGCGCCGGACCAGGTGCCCGGGACCCTTGGGCGCCACCATCGCGACGTCGACGTCCGCGGGCGGCGTGATCAACCCGTACCGGATGTTGAAGCCGTGGGCGAAGAACAGGGCCTGGCCGGCCTTGAGCGACGGAGCGATCGATTCCTCGTAGACCTGCTGCTGCTCGGTGTCGGGGAGCAGGACCATGACGAGGTCGGCCCACGCGGCCGCGTCGGCCACCGACATGACCGACAGACCCGCCCCGCGTGCCTTGGCGGCGGAGCTTGAGCCCTCGCGCAACCCGACGACGACGTCGACGCCCGACTCCTTCAGGTTCAGCGCGTGCGCATGACCCTGGGACCCGTAGCCCAGGACCGCGACCTTGCGCCCCTCGAGCAACGTGGGGTCGGCGTCCTTTTCGTAGTACAACGTCGCCATCTCGCTCCTTTGATTCAGTGATCCGAGTCGGACACGGAGGGTACCGCCTGCAGGGTCCGGCGCAGTTTGGGCAGCGCGACGAGTCCCGTGCGGTGCAACTCGGTGACCTCGAAGCTCGAGAGCAGGGACTCGAAGCCGTCGACCTTGTCGGGCGTGCCCGCGAGCAGAACCGTCATCTCCCCGCTCCCCACGTCGACGACCTCCGCGGAGAACACGCTGCAGAGCTGCACCACCTCGATCTGCCGAGAGGCGTCCGCGACGACCGTCGCGATGAGCAGCTCGCGCTCGATCACCGAGCTCTCGTTGACATGGGTGATGCTGAGCACGTTGATCAGCTTGTTGAGCTGTCCGACGACCTGCTCGATCGGAGCGGATGCCGCATCGACGACGATCGTGATCCGGCTGAAGCGGTGGCTCCGGTCCGTGGGTGCGACCGCGAGCGAGTAGATGTTGAAGCCGCGGCGTGAGAAGAGGCCTGCCACGCGCGACAGGACACCGGCCTTGTTCTCCACGAGGACCGAGAGGACGTGGTGGTCGACCACCCCGTGGCGCGACTCGAGTTCGATGGGCTCAGGTGTCATCGGCGCGCGTCGCCCTGCGAGGGGTGGACCACGATCTCGTCGTTCGTCGTGCCCGATGCGACCATCGGAAAGACCTTCTCCGAGGCGTCCGTCCGGAAGTCGATGACCACGGGACGATCGTTGATGGAGTTTGCCTTCTCGATCGCGGGGACCACGTCGCTCATGGCGTCGACGCGGATGCCGACGCACCCCATCGCCTCAGCCCAGAGCACGTAGTTCGGCAGGTCCTTGGACAGGAACACCTCGCTGAACCGCTCGTCGTAGAACATCTCCTGCCACTGGCGGACCATGCCCAGGTACGAGTTGTTGAGGATCGCGATCTTGACGGGAATCTGCTCGACACTGGCGGTGACGAGCTCCTGGGCCGTCATCTGGAAGCAGCCGTCGCCGTCGATCGCCCAGACGGTGCGGTCTGGCCGGCCGACCTTTGCACCGATCGCCGCCGGCACCGCGAAGCCCATCGTGCCCGCGCCGCCCGAGTTGATCCAGGTTCCGGGCTCTTCGAACCGCCAGTACTGGCTCGCCCACATCTGGTGCTGACCGACACCCGACGCGACGATCGTGTCGGCGGGACTGTGGTCGCGCAGGGCCTCGACGACCATCTGGGGACGGAGCGGTCCATCGTCGTCCGGGGCGTCGTACGTCAGCGGGAATCGCTCCTGCCAGGAGCGGAGCTGGCCCCACCAATCTGCGAGGTCCGGTCCCGGTTGTGCGTCGACGGCCTCGATGAGCGCCTCGATGGCGTCGCGGCAGTCCCCGACGATCGACACATCGGGCGAGCGGATCTTGCCCATCTCGGCGGGGTCGATGTCGACGTGGATCACCTTCGCGCCCGGCGCGAAGCCGTCGAGCTTGCCGGTCACGCGATCGTCGAACCGTGCGCCGAGCGACACGAGCAGGTCGGAACGCTGGATCGCGGTGACGGCCGTGTACATGCCGTGCATGCCCGGCATGCCGAGATGCTGGGGGTGCGAGTCGGGAAATGCACCGCGGGCCATCAGGGTGGTCACGACTGGCGCGCCGGTCTTCTCCGCGAGGGCACGCAGGGCCGCAGAGGCGTGCGCCTTCAGGACCCCGCCGCCGACGTAGAGGACGGGCTGGCGCGCCTGTGCGAGGAGCTCGGCCGCCCGAGCGATGGCCGCCGAGTCGATGTCGACCTCTGGGTGGTAGCCCGGAAGGTCGAGGTCCTCAACGCGCTCGGGCCAGTACCACTGCATGGTCGACTGGGCGACATCCTTGGGGACGTCGATCAGCACGGGGCCGGGTCTGCCGGTCGTGGCGACCCGGAAAGCCGCGGCGACGATCCTCGGGAGGTCCGCCGGGTCCGTCACGAGCCAGTTGTGCTTCGTGATCCCGGCGGTCACTCCCGTGATGTCGCACTCCTGGAAGGCGTCGGTGCCGATCGATGCCGTTGCGACCTGTCCGGTGATGACGACGAGGGGCGTCGAGTCCATGTACGCATTGGCGAGGGGCGTGACGATGTTCGTCGCGCCCGGTCCGGACGTCACGATCGACACCCCGGGCCGGCCGGTCGCGAGGGCGTAGCCCTCCGCCATGTGCCCGGCCCCCTGCTCGTGGCGGACGAGCACGTGGCGGATGCTCGAGTCGATGATCGGGTCGTAGACCGGCAGGATCGCCCCGCCGGGGAGCCCGAAGACCACCTCGGTCCCGACCATCTCGAGGCTCTTGACGAGTGCTTCAGCTCCAGTCAGTTCCATGGCTCTCCCATTGCGGTGTCTCGTTGCCGGTGATCAGCGGTTCGGGTCTTCTGGCTCAAGAAATCAAAAAGACCTCCCTCGCGGGAGGCCGAAGGCGCGCGCGAGGTCAGTCGTCGCGCTAGCGGTCAATTACCTCGAGGACACTCGACGGATGCACACCACGATTCTGCCACGGCCGGGCCGCTCTCCACAAGGGCGCAGCCGCCCCCGGCTGTTCGGCCTGGCTCAGGTGTTCGTCACGGCGCCGAACTCGGCACCACCGACGAGGCGCGCGTACTTGGCGAGGACCCCCGACGTGTACCGGGGCTCGAACGGCTGCAGGGCCGCTCGGCGTCGCTCGAGCTCGGCATCCTCCACGAGGAGGTCGATCCGGTGGCCGAGGACGTCGATCTCGATCAGGTCGCCGTCGCGTACCAGCGCGATCGGCCCGCCGTCGACCGCCTCGGGCGCGACGTGCCCGATGCAGAAACCGTGGGTGCCCCCGGAGAACCTTCCGTCGGTCACCAGCGCGCAGTCGCCGCCCCGCCCCGCCCCCTTCATCGCGCCCGTGACAGCCAGCATCTCGCGCATGCCCGGACCCCCCTTCGGCCCCTCGTAGCGGATCACGACGACGGTGCCGGGCTCGATCGATCCCGCGAGGATCTCATCCATGGCCGCCGCCTCGCCATCGAAGACGCGGGCCGCACCGGTGAATGCGAGCGTGTCGAGCCCAGCGACCTTGACGACGGAACCCTTGGGGGCCAGCGAGCCCGAGAGAATCGCGATGCCCCCCTGCACGTTGATCGGCTGGTCAAGGGTGTGCACGACGGCCCCGTCTGGTCGCGGCGGATCGATCGCCTCGAGGTTCTCGGCCATGGTCCTGCCGGTCACCGTCACGCAGTCGCCGTTGAGCAGGCCGGCGTCGAGGAGCTCTCGCAGCACGACGGGGATGCCGCCGATGCGATCGATGTCGGTCATGTGGAACTTGCCGTGTGGCTTGGTGTCCGCCAGGTGCGGGACCCGCGAGGCGATCCGGTTGAAGTCATCGAGCTCGAGATCCACGCGGGCTTCGAAGGCGATCGCGAGGAGGTGGAGGACGGCATTTGTGGAACCACCGAGCGCCATCACCATGGCGATCGCGTTCTCGAAGGCCTCCTTGGTCATGATGTCGCGTGGCGTGATCCCGAGGCGGAGGAGCTCGACGACCTGGCGGCCAGCCTCGAAAGCGAGGTCGTCGCGCCTGCGGTCGACCGCCGGAGGCGACGCGGACCCGGGCAGCGACATCCCGAGGGCCTCGGCGACCGACGCCATCGTGTTCGCAGTGAACATCCCCGCGCAGCTGCCCTCCGTCGGGCACGCCCGGTGCTCGATGAGGCTGAGCTCCTCGTCGGTGAGGGCTCCGGTCGCGTTCGCTCCCACCGCCTCGAAGACGCTCACGATGTCGAGCGCCTGGTCGCGCAGGTGCCCCGGCAGGATGGAGCCCCCGTAGGTGAAGACGCTCGGGAGGTTGAGCCGGGCCGCGGCCATCAGCATGCCCGGCAGCGATTTGTCGCAGCCCGCGAACGTGACGAGCGCGTCGAACCGCTCGGCGTGCATCACGGTCTCGACGCTGTCTGCGATCACCTCCCGGCTGACGAGGGATGCGCGCATCCCCTCGTGGCCCATGGAGATCCCGTCTGACACCGCGATCGTGACGAACTCGAAGGGGAAGCCGCCCGCCTCGCGGACGCCGTCCTTTGCGCGCTTCGCCAGGCGGTCGAGCGGCAGGTTGCACGGTGTGACCTCATTCCAGGACGACGCCACGCCGACCTGGGGCTTGTCCCAGTCCGTGTCTCGCATGCCGACGGCCCGGAGCATCGCCCGCGCCGGCGCCCGGGTCGGTCCGTCGGTGACCTCGAAGCTGCGCGGCTTGAGCGTGTTCTGCGATGGGGTATCCACGCGAGCAGCATACGGCCAGGCCTCGATCGGCCCCGGAGGCGCGTCGTGCACGCGCCGAGTCGGCTCGTCCGGTCGTCAAGAGACGATCGTCAGTCCTCCGTCGATGGCGACGACCTGTCCGGTGACGTAGGAGGACGCCGCGAGTGCGAGGACGATCTCCGCGACGTCTGCAGGCTGGCCCGAACGGCGAAGCGGTGTGATCGCCGAGACGAGCGCGTCGATGTCATCGAAGCCCACTGACCACCAGGGCGTCTCGACGAGGCCAGGGGCGACCGCGTTGACCCGCACCTCAGGCCCGACGACCTTCGCAAGCAGCACCGTCATGTGGTTGAGCGCAGCCTTCGACGCCGCGTAGGGAATCGAACTGCCCGTTGGACGCAGCCCTGCGACCGAGGAGACATTGACGACCGAGCCGCTTGTTGCGCGGAGCGCATCGATGGCAGCCGTCGTGACGGACCAGGTGCCGAAGACGTTCACGTCGAAGATCCGCCGCCACACGTCGAGGGTCGCAGCCTGCAGGTCGCGGTGGTCGATGACCTCGGTGATGCCCGCGTTGTTCACGAGCACGTCGAGCCGCCCGTGGAGGCCCACCGCGTCCGAGACGAGCGCCCGCGCCGACGCCTCGTCGGCGATGTCGGCCTGGATGTACGAGGCGTTGGGCAGTTCGGCTGCGAGCGCCCTGCCCGCATCAGCGCTCCGAGCCGAGTTCACGATGACATAGGCACCGTGAGCGGCGAACTGGCGCGCGATCTCCTCGCCGATCCCGCTCGAGGAGCCGGTGACCAGGACGACCTTCTCCGAGAAACCCATCGAACCTCCTAGTGCCGACGAACCCGCCACGAGCCGGTCCACCGCTGCTTGGGCTCGAGGACGATCAGGTCCTTTCCGCTTCGAAGCGCGTCGGGCGGGCACGTCATCGGTTCGATCCCCACCGCAGTGCGGTGACGGGGGTCAGCCTGGGTGTCCCCCGTGTACACCTGGAGGTACGGGAACGTGCGGTCCACGCTCAGCTCGACGGTCCCCGAGTCGATCTCCGCGAGCCGCGCGGTCGCCCACCCGGAGTCGTCGCGCACAAGGTCGCAGAACGTCGCATCGACGACCGAGGGACCGATCGTCCTCGGCTCGCGCCAGTCCAGCGGTCCGCCGGCGACGGGGAGGATGTAGCCGGTTGGGCGCTGATTCTCATCGACCGGCACGACGGCATCGGCTGGCACGCTGAGGATCGCCTCATCCACGCCATGCCGAGGCACCGCCAGGTACGGGTGGAATCCCAGGCCGAACGGGATCGGCACCTGGTCGAGGTTCGTGACGGTCGTGGTGACGGTGAGGCCGAGGGTGCCGAGATGGTAGGCAACCTCGACGAGCGCGACGAACGGGTACGCGGGTTCAGGGTGCACGAGCTTCGACAGCTGGCACCGGTTCTGGGCGACGGAGTCGATCGCGAACGGCCGGTACCGGATCAGCCCGTGGATGGCGTTGCCGTGGGCAGGCTCGTCGATCGGGGCGTGCGCATGGCGGCCGGAGAAGGTCCACTGGCCCTCCCCCAGGCGGTTCGGCCACGGGAACAGGACCTGTCCCCTCGCGCCGGTCGCCATCTCGTCCGCGCTGAACCCCTCGACCACAGGGACGCCGCCCTTGACGTAGTCACGCAGCGTCGCGCCGACCTCGGTGATCACGGCCCGCTGGTCCCCGTGCGCCAGGAAGATCTGCTCGCCCGTGGGAAGCGTCACGGTGTGCCCCCACGTCGAATCCGGTCGCAGGTCACGGACGTTATGGTACGGCCGATGCGGGTGCTCATCACAAACGATGACGGAATCGACGCGCCCGGGCTCCATTCCCTCGTGCGCGGGCTCGAGCGCTGGGCGCATGCCGACGGCGCCATGGAGCCGAGAGAGCTGGTCGTCGTCGCGCCGGATCGGAACCATTCCGGTGCGGGTGCAGCCGTCGGCGAGGTCTACACGCGTTCGTCCGTCGCGTATCGGCGACATTCGTTCGAGGGTGCGCCGGGGGTCGAGGCCTACGCGCTCGACGCCTCACCAGCGCTCTGCGTCATCATCGGCGTGCTCGGCGGCATCGGCCGCCGGCCCGATCTCGTGGTCTCGGGGATCAACTCGGGCGTCAACGTGGGGCGCTCCGTGCTGCACTCGGGTACCGTCGGCGCTGTGCTCACCGGTGGGCAACTGGGCCTCTCGGGGCTCGCGGTGTCGATGCAGTGGGCGCAGGATGCCCCGTTCGACGTGGCGGCGAGCGTCGCGGTCGAGGTGCTCGGCGAACTCGCTGCCGCACCTCCCGCGGACGCTGCTCAACCTCAACGTCCCCGCAGTCGCGCGGGCATCGCTCCGAGGCGTCCGGCGCGGGAGGATCTCGACGGCAGGCATCGTCAAGTCAGCGGGCGCGCTCGGGGTCGGCCAGGTCCTTGGCGACGATCGGGCGAGATCCCGCTGCACCCTCGGGTCGGCGGTGCCGTCGCTCGGCGACGTGAGCGACGAGGAGCCCGAGGACGACGGCGCGCTCGTGGCCGCGGGGTTCGCCTCGCTCACGGCGCTTCGAAGCGTCCACGAGGACACGGGCACCGGCGCAGACGACGCGATCCGCGCGGCACTCGGGGCCATCGAGGCGCACCTCGCCGCTGAGGGCTGACCTCAGGCGCCAGACCTGATCGCCAGCCATCAATCGTCGGTCTCGGTCCTCGATCGCTTGACGGTCGAGCTGCGGCGCCGTTTGCTCTCGAGGCGGCGCTCGACAGACGACCTCGAGGGCTTCGTAGGACGACGGGGCTCGCGGCGCTCCAAGGCAGCAGGCACCTTGTTTGCAAGTCGGGCTTCCGCGGTTCGGCGGTTGTCGGCCTGGCTTCGCGAGGCAGAGGACGAGGCGCGCACGACGTCGCCGAGGGCGTCTCGCAGCCGCTCGCGCGTCGGCTCGTCGAACGACGTCGTCGTACGCAGGTCCAGCTCCACGGTGACCCTGCTCTTGGTCCGGTTCGCATGCTGCCCGCCGGGACCTCCGGCGGTGTCGACCCGGACAGTCAGGTCTGCGGGGTCGATGGATGCCGCGGGACCGGATGCACCCGAGCGCTCGCCCGCCGCCATGCCGAGAGGCTACGTGGCCGCCAGGTACGATGCCGCGCCATGCAGCATCGGCATCTTGGACGCAGCGGCATGATGGTCTCGGCGATCTCGTACGGGAACTGGGTCACCCATGCGGGCCAGATCGCTGACGACGCGGCGATCGAGTGCGTGCACGCGGCGCTCGACGCGGGCGTGACCACCTTCGACACCGCCGACATCTACCGGGTCGGCGGCGCCGAGGAGGTGCTCGGAAGGGCACTCGAGGGGCGTGAGGCGCGACTCGATCGAGATCTTCACCAAGGTCTTCTGGCCCACGGGCCCGAATCCGAACAACCGCGGCCTCTCGCGCAAGCACATCATCGAGTCGTGCGATGCCTCGCTGCAACGACTCAGGACGGACCACATCGACCTCCTCCAGGCGCACCGCTTCGACGTCGAGACGCCGCTTGACGAGACGTTGCGGGCGTTCGACGACCTGGTTCGCGCGGGCAAGGTCCACTACATCGGCGTGTCCGAGTGGAACGCGCGAGCAGATCGCCGACGCCGTCCGGATTGCTGACGAGATGGGACTCGACAGGATCATCTCCAACCAGCCCCAGTACTCGCTGCATCTGGCGTGTCCCCGAGGCCGAGGTGATGCCCGTCTCGCGTGCCAGCGGCATCGGCCAGATCGTCTGGTCACCCCTCGCGCAGGGCGTCCTGACCGGCAAGTACCTCCCCGGTCACGCGCTCCCCGAGGGGAGCCGCGGGGCGGACGAGACCGCCAAGCAGGACATGTCCTGGTTCATGCGCGACAAGGTCCTCGAGCAGGTCCAGCGCTTCGCGCAGCTCGCGCGCGAGGCTGGGCACACACCTGCCGAGGTCGCGCTCGCCTGGGTCCTGCGCAACGACAACGTATCGAGCGCGATCGTCGGTGCGACTCGGCCCGAGCAGCTCGTGGAGAACGTGAGAGCCGCAGACATCGTGCTCGACGACGACCTCGTCGTCGCAATCGAGGAGGTCCTCGCGCCGGTCACCAAGCTGGATCCTGCGTTGACCGTCAGCCCGTCCCGGCGTCCCTAGCTCAGCCGAAGCGGACCATCGCGAGCTGAACCGCCTGGGCGACGACACGACCCGATTCGTCCCAGAGCTCGCACACCTCGTCGACGAGGCCTCCGGTCACCGTGCGAGCCCGCTGGCGCGCCCGAAGCCATCCGTCCAGGGGGAGCGCACGCACGTAGACGCTCAGCTGGATCGTCGGCACCCAGCCCGTGGAGCCGAGCGCGAAGGTCGCGGGGGGCAGGACATCGGTCGCGAGGAGCAGGCCGAGCGGGCCCATGGGCCATCCGCCGGCCATCCTGATCCACCCGCGGATCTCGGCGTCGTCGCTCAGCTCGCCGCGTGCGAATCCCGTCGTTGCCGGATCCAGCCGCATCTCGACGCGGTCGAGGATGGAGGGGCCGCCCGACGCGAAGACCGGCGTATGGGACTCACAGTCTGCGGGGTCCGGGAGCGACACCGGCATCGAGTCCGAATGGAACACGTCGGCATCCTCGCGAAGCCTCCCGCACGAGAGCAGCGCCTCGGCTGCGACCTTGCCGTCCTGAAGGAGGCTCGCCTGTACCTGGCTGATTCTCGTGCCGTTCCTTCGAACCGTCACCTCCACCTGCGCAGGACCGCAGTCAGGAGACCTGATGTACGAGCCGCTCGCCGCGAGGCAGTGCGGGTGCTCGATGCCGGACTCGACGAGCTGCATGGTGGCAGCACGCGCGAGGACAGAGAGGAGGTACCCGCCATTGGGCTTGCCCATGATCGAATAGCCCGCGTCCAGTTCGGCCGAAAACGATGACGCGCCGATGCGGAGCACCTCTGTTGCAGCGAGGAAGGGGTCTTCTCGCGCACCCTCTCGCATGGCAGCCGCCTCGTCTCGGGTCATCCGACCCGCGACGTTACCCGTGCGGACAGAAGTGCCCGGATAGGTTTGCTCCGACCGTGCAGTGGCAGCGCTGCGAAAGGAGCCGGATGGTCCCCGTCGAGGGCAGTGCCAGCACAGGTTCCCCCGTCGAGCATGACGCGAGGGAAGTCCGCGTCGCCGCCTATGCGCTCTGCCAGCGCGACGGCAGGCTGCTGCTGGTGCGAGCCTCCGCGCTGACGGAGATCGCCGGGTGGTGGTTCCTCCCTGGCGGCGGGCTCGAGTTCGGTGAGGAACCTGTCGACGCGGTGCTCCGCGAGCTTGTCGAGGAAACAGGGCTCAGGGGCAGCAACCCCGTGCTGCTCGGCGTGCTCTCCGACGTGCGCCGGCGCCGCAGCGGCCGAAAGGTCCAGACGGTGCGGGTGGTCTTCTCGGTCAGCGTGCCGGGCGGCGACCTCGTCTCGGAGATGCACGGCACGAGCGACGAGGCACGCTGGGTGCCGCTGGGCGAGCTCGAGCATTACGACCTCGCCCCGTATGTCGTGCGCGCGATCGACGACTACGCGGAGAAGTAGGTCGTTCGCATCTCGCGCTTCAGGAACTTCCCGGCGGGATTGCGAGGGAGGGTCTCCGTCGTGAACGCGACCCTCGTCGGGACCTTGAACGCGGCCAGGTGGAGGTTCAGATGGTCGCGGAGCTCATCCTCGTCGAGCGTGGCGCCTTCCTTCAGGCTCACGACGCAGGCGACCTCCTCGCCCAGGCGCTCATGGGGGACGCCGAAGACGGCCGCCTCGTGCACGGACGGATGCTCGTAGATCGCGGCCTCGACCTCAGCCGAGTAGACGTTCTCCCCCGCACGCAGCACCATGTCCTTCGCCCGGTCCTCGATGTAGAGGAAGCCCTCCTCGTCGATCCTGCCGATGTCGCCGCTGCGGAGCCAGCCGTCGACGATCACCTCGGCCGTCGCCTCCGGGTTGTTCCAGTATCCACGGATCAGATTCGGCCCGCGCATCCAGATTTCGCCGCGCTCACCGGCCGGGACCGGTCGCATCGCCTCGTCGCGGATCTCGACATCCATGATCAGCGTGCGCGCGCGCCCAGTCGAGCTCGGGTGCGAAACGTAATCGTCGCCCGTGTTGCTCGGCCCGAATGCATTCGTCTCGGTCATGCCGTACCCGATGCCGGGGCGGCCCCTGCTGAATCCGTCCTCGATGCGCGCCACGAGTTTCGGCGGCGCGGGCGCGCCTCCCCCGCCGACACTGACGAGCGACGAGGTGTCGAACCGAGAGAAGCTGGGCGACTCGAGCAGGTCCCAGCTCTGCGTCGGGACCCCGATGAACATGGTCACCTTGTGCCGCTCGATGAGCGCAAGGGCCTTCTCGGGATCCCATCGGTGCATCATCACGAGCCTGTACTGCATCGCGAAGCAGCTCAGCATCACGGGGATGCAGCCGGTGACATGGAAGAGCGGCACGATGAGGATGAAGCAGGGCTCGTTCGAGGACGGGTCGCGGGTCCCCTCCTCGGGTCCCTTGATGATGCCCTCGAGCGTGCCGCGGCTCGCGAAGCCCATGAGGGCCTGGGCGATCGATCGATGCGATGAGACCGCGCCCTTTGGGAAACCTGTCGTCCCAGACGTGTACAGGATCGTCGCGTCGTCCTCCGGGTCGATCTCGACCTCCGGGAGCGGATCCCCCTCGACCACGACCTCCTTCCACCGTTCAACGCCGGGCGGGACGGGGACCAGCGTGTCGGTCCGAGTGGCGAGGATGGGCACCCCGAGGCGCTCGCATGACGGGTGGGCCCTCGCCATGCGCTCGGGATCGCAGATCAGCAGCTTCAGGCCGGCGTCGCCGATCGCGAAGTCGACCTCCTCCTCGGTCCACCACCCGTTGAGCGAGACGGATATCGCCCCGACCGACAGGATCGCGGCGAACGAGATGATCCACTCGGGCAGATTCCGCATCGAGATCCCGACCCTGTCGCCCGGCGCGATCCCGTAGCGGTGCACGAGCGCATGACCGAGCGCATCGGACTCGGCCATGACCTGGCGGAACGTCCACTCTTCGTCCTCGTAGACGAGGAATGTCCTGTCCGAGTCCCGCGACGGGGCGAACAGGTCGCGCAGCGTCCTCGGGGCGTTGGCGAACACCCGGTAGGCGACCCCGTCGATATCACGCTCTTGGGTCTCGAAGAACTGCCCCGGCGCGGTCGCTCTCGCCGTCGCCTCCTCGTACGCGATACCCACTCGGACCTCCTGCGTCCTCTCTGGAGCGGCATCCTAGGCACGTCACGCATGCGCAGCCGGCGCGGGGTTGCTAGGAATGCGCCCATGCCGATCGCCGTCACGCCCGTGCCATCGCTGCCCGACCACGTCAACGACGTGCGGCTTCGCACCGCCGCTCTGGTGAACGACCAGATCCTCCCGAGGGAGGGGGAGCTCTGGCCGCAGCGCCGCGGCGCGGCGGTGACCGATTCGGACCTCGCAGACGCGAAGGCGGCGCGCGCAGCGGTGCGCGAGCAGGTCCGCGAGGCCGGCTTGTGGGCCCCGCACCTCCCGCGCGAGTACGGGGGCATGGGGCTGGATTTCCTGGCTCATGCCTACATGAACGAGATCCTCGCCTATGCGGTGGGCGCGGCATCCCTATTCGGCGTGGTCGCCCCCAATTCGGGCAACCAGCGGATCCTCGTGAAGTACGGCACGGAGGACCAGAAGCGCAGGTGGCTCATCCCCCTCATCGAGGGGACCATGGAGTCGGGCTTCTCGATGACCGAGCCGGACAATGCCGGAAGCGACCCGCGGAGCCTTCGCACGACGGCGGTGCGCGACGGCGACGAGTGGGTGATCAACGGCCACAAGTGGTTCACCTCGAACGGCAAGGACGCGGACTTCTTCATCGTCATGTGCCGGGCGGATGATCCATCCGGTGAGCTCGGACGATCAGGCCAGATGGTGCAGGTCATCGTGCCGACCGCCACGCCGGGCGTCGACATCGTCCGTGGGATCGGCATCTGGGGGCATCGCACGTCCGACCATTGCGAGGTGCGGTACACCGACGTGCGCGTCCCGGTCGAGAACGCCCTGGGCGGCGTCGGCCAGGGGCACGAGGCCGCCCAGGAGCGGCTCGGCGCCGGACGCGTCTACCACTGCATGAACTCCGTCGGCCAGATGTGGCGGGCATTCGATCTGATGGTGGAGCGTGCCCTCACCCGCGAGGTGCATGGCGGGCTCCTCAAGGACAAGCAGTTCATCCAGGGCTTCATCGCGGACTCCTACATCGACCTGCAGACCGCGCGGCTGCTCACGATCCGTGCCGCGGAGATGATCGATACGGGCGATCCTCGGTCCCGCACCGAGATCTCGGCGTTGAAGATCTACGTGCCCGCCGCCTACCATCGCGTCGTGGACCGAGCCATCCAAGTCTGGGGAGCCGCGGGCGTGTCGAACGACCTGCCGCTCGCGGCGATGTACCTCGGCGCGCGCACGCTCCGACTCGCCGACGGACCCGACGAGGTCCACCGCATCCTCATCGCCAAGTCAGTGCTCCGCCATTACGAGTCCGGCTCGAGCTGGGACTTCGCACGCTGATGCGCCTCGAGGTCCACGCACATCCAGGTTCGAGGAATCCCGGCGTCGGCGGCACGCACGACGGCCGACTGGCAGTCAGGATCCGAGAGCCAGCCATCGAGGGCAAGGCGAACGACGCGATCCGCCGGGCGCTCGCCGACGCCTTCGACGTTCCGCCCAGTGACGTCGAGTTCCTCAACGGCGCGACCTCGCGCCACAAGCTTTATGCGATCGATGGCGACGAGGCCGTGCTCGAGGCGCGGCTCGCCGAGCTCAAGGGAGTCGGCGCTGAAGAACCGTCAGCCTGACGACCTGACGGCTACCATCGGTTCCGCACATGACGCCACGATTGGAGATCTAGATGCTGTTTGCGAGTTCCTATCCGATTCTCGACTTCTTCTGGACGCTCCTGGAGTTCTTCGTCCTCTTCCTCTGGATCTTCATCCTCATCCAGATCATCTTCGACATCTTCCGCAGCCACGACATGGGCGGCGGGATGAAGGCTTTCTGGCTGTTTTTCATCATCATCCTCCCGTTCCTCGGTGTGCTCGTGTACCTGATCGCGCGTGGCGGCAAGATGCATGAGCGCCAGCTGCAGGCAGCACAGGCGCAGCAGCAGGCGTTCGACAGCTACGTGAAGCAGACGGCTGGCTCCGGCTCGACGGCCGACGAGCTCGCCAAGCTCGCGGACCTCAAGGCGAAGGGCTCGCTCTCCGATGCCGAGTACGAGGCTGCGAAGGCCAAGATTCTGAACTGACTGCGGCCCCGCTCGGGGCCTCTCGATCGCGCACAGCGCCCCGGGGAGAACCCCGGGGCGCTGTGCACCTCGGGCACGTCGGTCCTCGAATCTCCGGGTCAGGATCACGGAATGCTCCGAGCTCGCACCGGCGGGCGGCTGTGTGCTTGCGCGGTGCCTGGTGTCGGCGCGATGCCGGGTGACCCGGGCACGGCGCGGCGATTGCACGTACAGTCGCGGCATCGACGACAGGAGGCGCGATGCCGAAGTTCCTCATCGAAGTGAACTACACCCTCGAGGGCGCACGGGGACTGAAGTCCGAGGGAGGCTCGCCCCGGGTTGCAGCAGCCACGGCGCTGATCGAGAGCCTGGGCGGGACGGTCGATGCCTTCTACTTCGCGCTTGGTGACACGGACGTGTACCTGATCGCGGACCTCCCGGATGCCTCGGCGGTCGTCGCGGCGGCGCTCGCAGTGAACGCCGGCGGAGGCGCGACGACGAGGACGGTGGCGCTGCTGACTGCTGCGGACGTCGATGCTGCGGCGTCGGCACCGTCGACCTACAGGCCACCAGGGAGCTGACAGGCCGGTCGTACTCTCAGGGCATCCGGGTGCCTCGGCGCTCAGGCGGGCGGTGAAGCCGCAGCGCGCGCTGCACTGACGACCGCTTCGACAACGTCCTCGTTCGAGGCGCCCGGCCCGAGCACCGACGCGATGCCACTCGCCAGCAGCACGGGGATGTCGGCGGGGGGCACGATGCCGCCGACGACGACGGGCGTGTCGAGTCCCGCCTCGCGGAGTGCGGCGACCACGGACGGCGCGAGGGTGAGGTGCGCTCCGTTGTGCATGGACAGTCCCACCACGTCAACGTCCTCCTGGATGGTCATCGCCGTGATCGAGGCCGCTGACTGACGCAATCCTCCGTAGATGACCTCGCACCCCGCGTCGCGGAGCACCCTCGAGATGATCCTGAGCCCGCGGTCGTGCCCGTCGAGGCCGACCTTCGCGACGAGCACGCGCAGTGGGTGGTCCATCGTCGCGCCCGTCCGCTGCAACGCGTCAGGCGAGGTTCGGTTCATACCAGATCCCGAAGACCGACTCGAGCGCGCGCATCGTCTCGCCGACCGTCGCATTGCACTTCGCCGCATCGATGAGGGCGGGCATCAGGTTGATCGAGGAATCCTGGGCCTCGGCAGTCAGCCGACGCAAGGAGTCGCCGACCGCAGCGTCGTCGCGCGACTGCTTGACCGCCGCCAGCGAGGCGAGCTGCTGAACCTCCACGTCTGGGTCGATGTACAGCGTTGGAGGTCGATCATCCGCTTCGTCGACGTAGTCGTTCACGCCGACCTGGATCCACTCACCCCGCGCCACCTTCGACTGGAACCGATACGCGGCGTCGCCGATCTCCGCCATGAACCAGCCGTCCTCGATGCAGGCGATCGCGCCCTCGAGCATCGACCCGGAACCCGCCTCCCTGATGTGATCGAAGATCGCCTCGGCCTGCCGCTCAATCTCGTCGGTGAGCTCCTCGACGAACCACGACCCCCCGAGGGGGTCCGCGACGTGCACGACGCCGGTCTCCTCCGCGATCACCTGCTGGGTGCGCAGCGCGAGGCGTGCGGCGTGCTCGGTCGGCAGCGCGAGCGCCTCGTCGAACGCGTCGGTGTGCAGGCTCTGCGTGCCGCCGAGAACGCCCGCCAGGGCCTCGATCGCAACGCGAACGAGGTTCACCTCGGGCTGCTGGGCCGTGAGCGACACCCCTGCCGTCTGCGTGTGGAACCTGAGCTGCAGGGACCGGCCGTCGCTCGCCCCGTAGCGGTCGCGCATCCACCGTGCCCAGATCCGGCGAGCAGCCCGGTACTTCGCGATCTCCTCGAAGAAGTCCATGTGGGCGTTGAAGAAGAAGGACAGCCTTGGGGCAAACTCATCCACGGGCAGGCCCGTCGCCCTCGCGGCCTCCACGTAGGCGAAGCCGTTCGCCAGCGTGAAGGCGAGCTCCTGGGCCGCGGTCGAACCGGCTTCTCTGATGTGATAGCCCGAGATCGAGATCGGATGCCACCTCGGCAGCTCCGCCGATGCGAACCTGACGAGGTCGGTGACGAGGCGGATGCTCGGGCGCGGGGGGAAGACGTACTCCTTCTGCGCCTGGTACTCCTTCAGGATGTCGTTCTGGATGGTCCCGGCGAGCGCGCCGCGTGCCACGCCGGTGCTGTCAGCGACGCCGATGTACATGGCCATGATCACCGCTGCTGGGGAGTTGATCGTCATCGAGGTGCTCACCGTGCCGAGGTCGATCCCCCCGAAGAGCACTGCCATGTCCGCGATGGTGTCGACTGCCACGCCCGCGCGGCCGACCTCGCCCTTGGCGAGCGGATCGTCCGAGTCGCGCCCGAGCAGCGTCGGCATGTCGAATGCGGTCGACAGCCCGTTGCCTCCTGAGCGGAGCAGCTCCTTGAACCGCAGATTCGTGTCATGCGCCGTGCCGAACCCGGCGAACTGGCGCATCGTCCAGAGCCGCGAGCGGTACATCGACGCGTAGGGACCGCGCGTGTACGGCCAAAGGCCAGGGAGCTCCGCTTCCTCGGGTCCGTAGACCGGCTCCAGCGGGATGCCGGACATCGTCTCGAACGAGACGTCGCGCTTCGGAGACCTGTCGTATTGCTCCTGCCAAGCCGCCCGATCGCCCACCTTGCAATATTACTTCGATATCAAAGTAAATCCAAGGGCCTATTCGAAGTCGCCTGCCGCCCGGCGCATGCGGCCCAGGGTCTCGAGCAGCCCGATGAGCGCTCGCGCGTCGAGGCCTACGTCGCCGAAGACCTCGGCGTTCATGCGGCGCGTCGCCAGGTCCGCGATGCGCCGCCCCTTCGCGGTGATAGACGCCAGGGTCCCCCTCCCGTCGCGCGGGTTCGGACGTCGCGTCACGAGGCCGTGCGCCTCGAGGTGGTCGACGGCGTTCGTGACGCTGGAGGCGTTCACCTGCAGCCGCTCCCCTATCTTTCCGAGCGGCAGCGCACCGTTCGTCGAGAACGTGAGGAGCATGAGCACCTCGTACCGCGCGAAGGTCAGGCCGAACGGTCGCAGCTGGGCGTCGGCACTTGCCAGGAACACCTGCTGGAGACGCATGATCGAGGTGACCACCGCCATGGCCGGAGCCTCGTGCTGCCAGCCATGCCCCTCCCACTGACGGCGCGCCTCGGCGATCGGGTCGAACGCGAGGCGACGTCGGTCGGGCACCGGCAAACGCTAGCCAATCGAGGGGATGCCGCCAGCACCCGGTGCCGTGCACAGCACCGGGCACGAGGCCCTCACTAGTGTCGTCGCCTTGTGTCCGACCCAGAACCGAAGCCGTCGAGCCGACTGCTCGCGCGTGTCCCCTTCGACACGACCGCGCTCAGGACCGGGCCGGTCAAGCGGTACTACCTCGCGACCCTGATCGGTGCGCTGGGCACCGGGCTGACGCTGTCGCTGTTCGTCGTCTACTTCGTCCAGGCACGCCACTTCCACGTCGTGGTCGCGACACTGCTGCTCAGCTGGGAGTCGATCCTCGGCCTTGGCATCTCCCCCGTCTACGGCACGCTGGTCGACAAGTACGGGCCGTCGCGGGTGCTCACTGTCGCGATGCCGGTGGTCGCGCTCGGCATCGCGTCGATCGGCTTCGCATCGACCGTCCCGCTGGCCTTCGCCTCCGCGACGGCGATCGCCATGGGCGGAGCGGGCACATGGGGTGCGCTCACCGTGCTCCTGACGAGGATCGTGCCCGAGCCCGACCGCCAGAACGCGTTCGGCGTCAACTTCATGATCCTCAACCTCGGCATCGGGCTCGGTGGCCTCGTCGGCACGTCGCTGGCGAACGTGCAGCGCATCGCGAGCTTCGAGTCCCTCTACCTCGCGAGCGGCTCCCTGGCGATGGCCGCCGCGGTCCTTGTCTTCACGCTTCGCCGGTTCGGCGGTCCCTCGCAGGCGCCCGTGCACCACGAGACCGTTCGCGAGGGGTGGCACGAGGTCGTCCGGGACACGCGCCTCCTGCGCTACCTCGCGGTGACCACGCTCCTCGTGATCTGCGGCTACGGGTCGGTGGAGGCGGGACTGCCGCTTTTCGTCACGAGGATCGTCCACCTGCCCATCAACCGCGTGGGCCTGCTCTTCTTCTTCAACACGTTCACGATCATCTTCGCCCAGCTGTTCGTGCTCGGACGCATCCAGCGTCGGAGCCGGTCGCTGCTCCTCGGGGTCGTGGGGCTGGCGTGGGGAACGTCGTGGCTGCTTGCGACCGCGTCCGTCGCGATGGGCGCGCTCGCCGCCGCAGCGACGCTCTGCCTCGGCCAGGTCATCTTCGCGCTCGGCGAGACGATGTGGGCGCCCGTCGCGCCCGCGCTCGTGAACGACCTCGCGCCCGAGCACCTCCGCGGCCGATACAACGCGCTCTCCGGGCTCGTCTGGGGCGTGTCGGGAACGATCGGCCCGCTCATCGCCGGTCTCTTCCTCGCTGGGGGGCACGGCACCGCGTGGACGCTCACGATCGCCGCGGGTGCGCTCGTCGGGGGGATCGGTGCCACGACGCTGCGTCGGGTGCTGACACCCGCCGAGGACGGTCGCGACCTCGCAGCACCGTGACGGGCGCTCAGGGCCTCCAGCGCGCGGGACGCTTCTCCAGGTAGGCGGTCATGCCCTCGCGCGCCTCGTCGCTCGCGAACAGCTCGGCGGACAGGCGCGCCGTCCAGGCGAACGCCTCCTCCTCGCTCATCGTGGGCACTCGCGCCGTCAGCTGCTTGGTGGCCGCGATCGCCTCGGGACCTCCGGCGAGGAGGTCGTCGACGACAAGCGCGATCTCGTCGTCAAGGCGTTCCTCGGGCACCGATGCCGTGATCAGGCCGAAGTGCACGGCCTCGCCAGCCGTGAACCGATTGCCCCGCAGGAACGCGGCCTGGGCGTCGGCGGGACGCATCTTTCGCAGACACACGACCGAGACCATCGCCGGCGCGACGCCGACGCGGACCTCCGTGAAGCCGAACCTGGCGTGGTCGACCGCGATCGAGATGTCGAGTCCCGCCGCAAGCCCCATCCCCCCTGCGACGCAGTGGCCCGCGATGCGGCCGACGTAGGGCTTTGGCGAGTGCCGAAACCGTCCGAACAGCGCGGTCGGATCCGCGCCCCCGAGCACGCCGCCGGTCGCCCCTCGCGCCGACCGCTCCGAGAGGTCGGCGCCCGCGCAGAAGACCGTGCCGTCGTTGGTGAGCACCACCACTCGCACGGCCGGATCGCGATCAGCGGCATCGAGCGCAGCGACGAGTTCGGCGACGAACCTCCTGTTGAGGGAGTTCCGGTGCTCGACATCGGCCATCGTGATGGTCAGGACGCCCCCGTCGAACGTGCTCTCGACCAGTGCCATCAGGTCCTCCTCGGCTCGGGTGGATCGGTGGGGCCACCGGCGAACGCCTGGGCACGGAGCAGCCAGTGCCTGCCGAGCTCCCCCGTCGCGAGCGCCGTGTCGTCGAGGTGGCGTCGCTGCGTCACGACCAGGCAGAAGTCCTCCGCCGGACCCGTGACGGTGTCAGCCGCGGTCTCGGGCCCGAACGTCCAATGCCCGCCGGACGGGGCCGCGAGCACCACGCGCACGTCACCGTCCGGGGGGGTCTCGCCGCGCACCGTGTACGACCACCCCCGCGTGATGAACCCGAGCTGCGCGATGTGGCGGAGCCGGTCCGAGGGCTCGGGCACGGCTCCAACCGCGTCGGCGATGTCCGCTCCGTGGGCCCACGCCTCCATCAGCCTGGCGGTGAGGAACGAGCGTGCGCCCATGGAGGGCCCGTACCAGTCGACGCGCCGCGCGTCGGTGAGCGTCGCCGCCGCCACGCCCAGTCGACGGCGGTTCGCGCGCCAGGCGTCCAGGCGGCCCGGGACGTCGAGGCTCCGGAACGGTCCGAGCGTGTACTCGTCGAGGTCGACCGAAGCATCGAGCGCCGCTGTGTAGAGCCCGTCGGCGCTGTCGGCGAACGCGGGCGGATCTGTGATCGCGAGCGCCGCGGTCCCGTCGAAATAGGTGAGATGCCCGATCTGGTCGGAGACGGTCCATCCTGGACTCGGGGTCGCGCGGTCCCAGTCGACGCGCGCGAGCGGTGCGACAAGCGCGTCGAGTGCCGACTGCTCCACCGCGAGGTCGCGACGCACGTCCTCGACGCCGCTCATGCCGCACCCTTCCTGCGAGGAGCCTGTCGGGTGGGAACGGCGGTGGCCGCGGCCGTCCGGCTGGCCCGCAAGCCCAGAATCATGAGGCTCACGATCGATCCGGCGGCCTGCTTCGGGGACGTCTGCAGCGTCGGCATGACAGCCGGCCTGGACAGTTCGACGCCAAGGCCCGCCATGACCCGGGCGACCGCGGCCGTGTCGACCTCGGGGATCTCGCCGCGCTGCACCGCGAGGTCGAGGAGGCACCGTGCGATCTCGACCAGGTAGCCGGCGTGCAACTCCCACTGGCGCTGCGCCGCGGGCATCGATGCCAGGTCGCGCGCAAATGGCACCGTCATGCCGTCCACGGCCTCATTCGCCGCTTCGAGGTAGGCCTGAAGGGCCTCGAGGGGCTCCATCTGCGGCGTGATCATCTCCTTGGCGCCCCGCCCGACGCGCCACAGGTTCCGGTCGACGACGATGAGCACGAGCTCGTCGCGGCTCGGCGCGAGGCCGTACAGCGTTCGCAACGAGCAGTTCGAGCGCGCGGCGATGGTCGCCATCGTGAGGCCCGCAAAGCCGTCGTCGAACATCTCGCCGAGGTGGTCGAGGATCTCGCGCTGCCGGGTCGTCAGGCGACGCTCGCGCTCCCGGTCGAGGACGGCCGGCGGGGGCTTGACCGCCCGCAACCGCGCGAGCAGCTCGCTGTGCTCCGCCATGGACACGTCGCGAGGCTCGTGGCCCTGGCTCACGGTCGCTCCAGGAGGGCGACCGGCACCTCGACGACGCGGCTCCGCAGCCACTCTCCCAGGCCCTTTGCCTGCGCATCCTGCCGGGTGGACGCCGCGACCCCCTCGTCCAGCAGGTTGTGCAGGACGAAGTTGAGCGACCGGATGTTGGGCAGCGCGAATCGGTCGATCCGCAGAGCCGCGGTCTCGGGCAGGAGCACTCGCAGGCGCTCGGTCGACAAGTACGAGTCGAGCCACCGCCAACCCTCGTCGCTCCTCGCGAAGACGCCCAGATTGGCGTTCCCCCCCTTGTCCCCCGACCGGGCGCCAGCGACACGTCCGAGGGGCGCCGCGACGGTCGGGCCGGGTGCGGGCGGCGGTGCGGGCGGCGTGTCGACCTCGATCGCGACAGCACCCTCCGGAGCGACGGAGTCGATCACCGTCCGCTCCCCGCCGAGGACGACCACATGCTGGGGCACGAGGTCGGCGGGGACCACCGCGGGACGGAACACGCCGTACGGGGATCCGCCTCGCATCGCGCCGCCGATACCGAAGAACCCCGGGACCGTGGCGAGGGCGATCTCGATTGCCGCATTGGAGAAGGCCCTGCCCACCTTGCGCTCGTCGGGATCCTTCACGCTGACCCGCCAGAGGGCCACCGCCTCCTCGTTGGTCGGCGGGTCGGCCTTGTCCGTCCGCACGAGCCGGGTCGTCACGCTCTCGAACTCGTCGCGCTCGTAGGGGCTCGCGGTCCAGAACGCCTCCTCGACGACGCGTGCCTTCTCCTCGATGTCGAGGCCTGTGAGCGCGACGGTGAGGTCGTTGCGGAATCCCCCGACCTCGTTCATGGCGACCTTGAGGGTCCTCGGCGGCGGCTCTCCCCGTGTGCCGCTCACAGAAACGCGGTCCGCGCCGATCTGCCGCAATGCGACGGTGTCGAACCTCGCCGAGACATCGGGGCCGAGGTAGGTCGGGCTCGCGATCTCGTAGAGGAGCTGCGAGGTGACCGTCCCGACGGACACCTCTCCCCCGGTTCCGTCGTGCTTGCCGATGACGCATGAGCCGTCCTCGGCGACCTCGGCCCACGGGAACCCCACGCGCGCCATGCCCGGGACCTCCGTGAAGAACGAGTAGTTCCCCCCGGTCGCCTGAGCGCCGCACTCGATGATGTGCCCGGCGACCACCGCGCCGGCGAGCGCGTCCCAGTCGTCGCGCGCCCATCCGTGGTGCCACGCCGCGGGTCCGCACACCACTGCCGCGTCGGTGACGCGCCCGGTGATGACGACGTCGGCGCCGAGGTTGAGTGCCTCGACGATCCCCCAGCACCCGAGGTAGGCGTTGGCCGTGATGAACCGCGAGACGTCGCCGACCGGCTCACCGGTCTCGAGGTGCGCGAGGTCCACGCCAGCATCGAGCAGCTCGGCCAGCCGGGCGAGGAGATTGTCCCCGCTCACATAGGCGATCGTGGGAGCGAGGCCGAGCCGCATGGCCATCTCCTGGACCGCCTCGGCGCACCCTGCGGGGTCGAGGCCTCCGGCGTTGGACACGACCTTGATCCCCCGGTCGAGGCACGGTCCCGAGCACCTGCTCCATCTGTGTCACAAAGGTGCGCGCGTAGCCGCCCCCGGGGCGCTTCAGGCTGCGTGCGGGCGAGGATCAGCATGGTGAGCTCCGCGAGCCAGTCACCGGTGAGGACGTCGATCGGGCCGCCCTCGACCATCTCGACCGCCGCGCGAGTGCCGGTCCCCGTAGAACCCCGAGCAGTTCGCGATGCGGATCGGCCGCGCCACGGTCACACGTCCTGGTCGTCGTCAGGCTCGAGCAGCAGCAGCGCTGTGCCGTTCTCCACCTGCTCGCCCGCCGTGACATAGACCTCTGCGATGTGCCCGTCCGACGGGGCGACGATGTGATGCTCCATCTTCATCGCCTCCATGACGACGAGGACCGCACCCGCTTCGACCCGGTCGCCCGGTGCCACGCGCACCTGGACGATCGACCCCGGCATCGGGGCGGTGAGCCCCCCTGCGTGGACCGCCGTGCCCGGGACCACGAACTGCGGCACGACCTCGAACGCGATCGTGCCTCGGACCACCTGGACGTGGAGGGTCCCGCGCGCGTCCGTCACCCGCGCCACCGCCCGACGTCCGTCGACCTCGACGTCGATCGATCCGCGGTCCCAAGCATGCACATGCGCGGTCGCACCCCCCTCCAGGGTGAACGACCCGTCGCGGGCGCGCGCGGTACGAGACGATGGTCTCCTCGGCACCGTGTCGCAGCGTGACCGACTGGGCTGGCAGCCGGGCGTTGCGCCACCCGCTCGGCAGCTCCGCGAGCACGGGCGCGTCCGCGCGGTGCCGGCCCTGCAGCCACAGCGCGGCCGCTGCGGTCGCCCAGCGGAGCTCCGAAGCGTCGAGCGCGAGCGTCCTCGACGGTCCCACGCGATCGATGAAGTCGGTCGTGGTCTCGCCTGCGAGGAATGAGCGGTGGCGCAGCGTGGCGGCGAGGAAGTCGCGGTTGGTCGCCACCCCGCCCAGGTGGAGCCGCTCGAGGCCGAGTGCGAGCGCCGCGGCCGCCTCGGGCCTCGTCGGTGCGTGGGCGATGACCTTGGCGAGCATCGGGTCGAACGAGATCGAGACCACGGAGTCGCGCTGCACGCCGGACTCCCACCGGAGCTTCGGCTCGGCAGCCGGCTCGAACGCGACGAGCACGCCCGTCGCGGGGAGGAAGCCCGCCGCCGCGTCCTCCGCGCAGAGCCTCGCCTCGATCGCGTGGCCGTTGAACGCGATGGCGTCCTGGGCGTAGCCGAGCGGCTCGCCCGCAGCGATGCGCAGCTGCTCGCGAACGAGGTCCACGCCCGTCACCTCCTCGGTGACGGGGTGCTCGACCTGGAGGCGCGCGTTGACCTCCAGGAAGAAGAACTCGCGCGTCGCGTCGTCCACGAGGAACTCGACGGTGCCGGCGGACTCGTAGCCGATCGCACGGGCGAGCGTGAGCGCCGCCGTCCCCATGGCGGCGCGCATCTCGTCGTCCACCACGGGCGACGGGGACTCCTCGATGAGCTTCTGGTGCCGGCGCTGGATGGAGCACTCACGCTCCCCGAAGTGGACGAGCGAGCCGTGCGCGTCGCCGAGGATCTGGATCTCGACGTGGCGCGATGCCGCGACGTACCGTTCCAAGAAGACGCGGTCGTCTCCGAATCCCGAGGCCGCCTCCCTGCGCGCCGATGCGACGGCGTCGTCGAGCTCGTCGGCTGAGGCGACGATGCGCATCCCCTTGCCGCCGCCGCCGGCGGCGGCCTTCACCAGCAGCGGGTAGCCGACGCCGGCCGCATCCGCCGGGTCGTCCGACGACGGGAGCGTCGCGACGCCCGCCTCGATCGCGACCCGCTTGGCGGCGAGCTTGTCCCCCATCGTGGCGATGACCGCGGGGGCGGGCCCACCCAGGTCAGCCCTGCGGCGACGACCGCGGATGCGAACGCCGCGTTCTCCGACAGGAAGCCGTATCCCGGGTGGATCGCCTGCGACTCGGAGCGCAACGCCGCGGCGACGAGGGCGTCGATGTCGAGGTACCCAGTGTCGAGGCGCACCGCCTCGTCGGCATCGGGCACGTGCGGTGCGTCCGCGTCGGCTCGGACGTAGACGGCCACCGTTCGGATGCCCATCGTCCTCGCCGAGCGGATGATCCGCCTCGCGATCTCGCCGCGGTTGGCGATGAGGAGGGTGTCGACGCTCACAGCCGGAACACCCCGTAGCCGTCAGCGCCCTGCACGGCGCGGTTCGCCGCCGCGGAGAGGCAGAGCCCGAGCACCGTGCGCGTGTCTCGCGGGTCGATGATGCCGTCGTCGCTGATCGCCCCCGTCGCGGTCAGCGCGAGCGAGCCCTTCTCCTGCACCGCCTCGACCATCTCGACGATGGCGCGATCCTCCTCCTCGTCGAACGCCTCGCCCTTCCTCGCCGCCTGGCCACGCCGCACGAGGGACATCACGCCGGCGATCTGCTTCGGTCCCATGACGGCGATCTTCGCGGTGGGCCAGAGGAACGTGAACCGGTTCCCGAACGCGCGCCCGGACATGCCGTAGGTGCCCGCTCCGTAGGACGAGCCGATGATGACGGTCAGGTGCGGCACCGTCGAGTTCGTGACGGCGTTCAGCATCTGCGAGCCCTTCTTCACGATGCCCTCCGCCTCGAAGTCGCGGCCGACCATGTAGCCCGTCACGTTCTGCAGGAAGACGAGCGGGACGTCGATCTGGTTGCAGAGCTGGATGAAGTGCGCGGCCTTCTCGGCGCCCTTCGGGTAGATCACGCCGTTGTTGCCAATGATCCCGATCGGGTAGCCGTGCAGGCTGGCCCAGCCGCACACGACCGTGCTCCCGTAGCGCGCCTTGAACTCCTCGAACCTCGAGCCGTCCACGACCCGGGCGATGACGTCTCGGACGTCGACGGGCTGGCGAAGGTCGCGGCTCACGAGACCAAGCAGCTCCTCGGGGTCGTGCACCGGGGGCTCCGAGACGACCGACGGATCCGGACCGGGCTTGCGCCAGTTGAGATGGGACACAATCTCGCGGCACATGCGGATCGCGTCCATCTCGTCCTCCGCGAAGTAGTCCCCGAGCCCGGAGACCTCGGCGTGCATCCGGGCCCCGCCCAGCGTCTCGTCGTCGGACTCCTCGCCAGTCGCCATCTTCACGAGCGGCGGCCCGGCGAGGAAGATCTTCGACTGCTCCTTGACCACGATGTTGTAGTCCGAGAGTCCGGGCTGGTAGGCACCGCCGGCGGTCGAGGACCCGAAGGTGACGCAGACCGTGGGGATCCGCTGCTTCGACAGCTCGATCAGGTCGTAGAACGCGCGGCCGCTCTCGGCGAAGTGGGAGAGGCCCACCCGGAACGTGTCGCCCTTGCGACCCTGGATGCGAAGGTCGGCCCCGGCGGACTCGACGAAGCTCACGTACGGCAGCCGGTTGTCGCGCGAGATCTCGAGGGCGCGCAGCCACTTCTTCCACGCGTAGGGCGTGAGCGCGCCGCCGAGCACCGAGGGGTCGTTGGCCATGACGACGCACTCGGTCCCGGCGATGACGCCGATGCCGACAAGGAGCCCGCCGCCGATCGTGTAGTCCGAGTCGTAGGCGGCGAGCGCGCTGATCTCGAGGAACGGGCTGTCGGGATCGAGCACGTTGGCGATCCGCTCGCGAACGGGCAGCTTGCCGCGCGAGCGCATTCGGTCCATGGCCTTCTCGCCGCCGCCGGCCTCCGCCTGGTCGAGGAGGTCGTCGACGACCGCCAGCTGCTCGAGCATGTCGGCGCGGTTCTGGCGGAACTGCTCCGACCCCGTGTCGAGCGTCGAGCCGAGCGGCGGCGCGAGTGCGGGACGTCTCATCCCCAGATACTAACTGCGGTAATATCTGACCTGCACGATGACCTGCCAGGTGGTCTGGATACCATCGTTCGCACTGGAGGATCGATGAAGACCGCCATCACCGACCTGTTCGGGATCGACCTGCCCATCCTGGCCTTCACCCACTGCCGCGACGTGGTCGCCGCGGTCACGAAGGCGGGCGGGATGGGCGTGCTCGGGGCCGTGGCCCACTCCCCAGAGCAGCTCGAGATCGACCTCGCGTGGATCGAGGCGGAGGTGGGCGACCGGCCCTACGGGATCGACCTGATCGTCCCGGCGACGTACGCCGGATCGGACGCGGGCGGCTACACGTTGGACGACATCCGCCAGCTCATCCCCGCGGAGCACATCGCGTACGTCGAGGACATCCTTCGCCGCTACGACGTCCCGCCGCTGCCCGCCGACGAGGAAGGTCCCGGGATCCTCGGTCGCTACGGCGGATCGGGCTCCGTTGCGCCCTTCTCCGCGAGCCAGGCGGATCCGCTGCTCGAGATCGCCCTCGCGCACCGGCCGTCACTCGTCGTCAACGCCCTGGGCCCGCCCCCCGCGCACATGATCGAGCGCGCGAAGCAGGAGGGCCGCCTCGTCGGCGCGCTCGCGGGCAAGGCCCAGCACGCCGAGCGCCACGTGAACGTCGGTGTCGACGTGATCATCGCCCAGGGCGCCGAGGCGGGCGGGCACACCGGCGAGATCGGCTCGATGGTGCTCATCCCCGAGATCGCCGACGCCGTCGCCCCGGTGCCCGTGCTCGGCGCCGGCGGCATCGGCAGGGGTCGCCAGATGGCCGCCGCCATGGCCCTCGGCGCCGCGGGCGTGTGGTGCGGGTCCGTCTGGCTCACGACCGAGGAGGCCGAGACGCACCCGGTCGTGAAGCAGAAGTTCCTGAGCGCGACGTCGTCGGACACAGTCCGCTCCCGCTCGCGGACGGGCAAGCCCGCACGCCAGCTGCGCACGGCGTGGACGGACGAATGGGACGATCCCGCATCTCCGCAGCCGCTCGGGATGCCGCTGCAGCCCATCTTGGTCGGCGAGGCCATCGCGCGCATCGACCGCGCCGCCTTCCGGCCCGGCTCGGGCGCCGAGGCGCTCGCCAACTACTTCGTCGGCCAGGTCGTGGGGACGATGAACGAGACCAAGTCATCCGCGCAGGTGGTCTTCGAGATGATCGACGAGTTCATCGAGACGGTCCAGGCGCTGGCGCGCCAGCTCGAGGGCTGAACGGGTCCAGGGCGGTTCCCGCCGGACCGCGCGTCACGCCAGTCAACGGCGGATCGATGACGGCGCAGACGAACGTGGACCGGCTGGCGTCGTGCAGCCCCAAGGCGGTGCCGAGCGTCGCGTAGAAGCCCGGTTGCGGTTCGATCCACCGGTTCGCGCCGAGGCCCGTGAGCGTCTCGCACCCCGTGGGATTGAAGGCGACCGACTCGCCGCGGATGCCCTTCTCCCCCCGCGCCGCGAACGTGAGCTCGTAGGAGACTGCGAACTCCGCCGGGCACGAGTACCGGCCGCGCATCACGGGCAGGTCGCACACCGCTCGGGCAACGATCCTCGCCCTCGCCGCACTCGTCACCGTGACGAGGGCCGGGAAGGTGAAGCCGAAGTGCTCGTCATCGGCGGTGCGCTGGACGCTCAGAGAACCGACTCGCGAGACGACCGAGCACAGGGTCGCGGTGTGCTGCGACGCGCGCGGCGCCGCAACCCTCGCCGCACCGGACACCGACGGGCCGACGCAGGCGCCGATCAGTGCGGCTCCGGCGAGCAACGCGGTCGCGAGCACCGGCGACCGGGGTGCCCTCTGTTCGAACCGACGTGCCATCGCCCCTCCTTCCACGGATATGTCGCGAAGGGCAGCATGCATTCCAGGGATCGGTCCTGCGCGCGGCTAGGCACGACCTGTGTGCGAGCCGACGACCATCGTGCCATCGACCCGGCGCGGGATCCCGAGGGGATTCCCCTCGCGGAGCGTCGCTGGGAGCAGGTCGTCCGGGACGTTCTGGTAGGCGACGGGTCGCAGCCAGCGCGCGATCGACGCGGCACCAACCGAGGTGTGCAGCGGGCTCGTCGTCGCCGGCCAGGGTCCCCCGTGGTGCATCGCCCAGTTGACACCCACCCCCGTGGGGTACCCGTTCATCACCACGCGACCTGCGGCGCGGCTCGCCCGATCGACAAGCCCCGGGGTATTCGGGTCATCGGGCTCGGCGTGGATCGTGAAGGTGAGGGCAGGGTCGAGGGCGTCGAGGGCCGCGTCGAGGTCGGCACCCGATGCGTAGCGCACGACGATGGACACCGGCCCGAAGCACTCGTGGCGCAGGACCCCGGCACCGGCACTCGCGAACCGCGCCGCGCTGGTCTCGAAGAGCGAGGCGGTGACCTCCGTGCCAACCGCCGGCTCCGATGCGAGGAGCGCACGCACGCCGTCGACCTCGGCAGCCGACTGCACCCCAGCTCGGTAGGCGTCGGCGATGGCGCCGGTGAGCATGTGGGCGCCGGGCACCGCGGCAGTCGCCGCGACGAGCGCTGCGACGACCCCGTCGCCCTGCGGGCCTTCGGGGACGAAGAGGAGCCCGGGCTGCGTGCAGAACTGACCGACACCGAGGGTCAGCGACTGGGCGGCACCCGCCCCGATCTCCTCGCCTCGCGCCGCGGCAGCACTCCGGGTCACCACGAGGGCGTTCGCGGCGCCGAGCTCGCCGTAGAAGGGGATCGGGTCGCGTCGCGCACTGGCCCGATCGAAGAGCGCGCGGCCGGCTGCGAGCGAGCCGGTGAATCCGACGGCGGTGATCGCGGGGTCCTCGACGAGCGCGATGCCCGCCGCGAACCCGTGCACGAGTGCGATGGTCCCCGAAGGCGCGTCGAGCGACGAAGCCGCGCGAGCCAGCGCGGCGAAGGTCGCCTCGCTCGTCGCGGGGTGGGCGGGGTGCGCCTTGATCACGACCGGGCATCCCGCGGCGACCGCCGAGGCCGTGTCACCTCCGGGGACCGAGAAGGCAAGCGGGAAGTTCGATGCCCCGAAGACACCGACCGGCCCGATGGGCACCACCATCCGTCGGATGTCGGGCAGCGGGCCCATGGGAGTCTCGGCCGCATGGTCGATGGTGGCGAGGAGGAACGAGCCCTCCTCCACGACGCGGGCGAAGAGCCGCAGCTGGTAGGCGGTGCGACGCAGCTCGCCCTGCAGCCTCGGCAGCCCGAGGGCCGTCTCGCGGTCCGCGGCCCCGACGATCGCATCGCCGTCCTCCTCGAGCGCGCCGGCCATGGCCTCGAGCAGGCCGGATCGCCACCGGAGGTCCCGGCGTGCGAGATCGGGCGCAGCGTCTGCCGCCACCTCGCACGTGGCCCGCACGGTCTCGGGGGTCGATTCGACCGCATCGACGGGCTGCGCCTCGCCCGTCCGCGCGTCGATGCTCTCGATGCCGCTCATCGCGCCTCTCCCTCGAGTGGATCGAGCACCGGGTACGCCAGCGCGACGCCCCTGGCGGGCGGGGTGATGGCGACGAGGTCGTGGCCGCACAGCGATGCGAGCGCGAGGTCTCCGAGCGCGTCGCCGAAGAAGGCGATGTTCGTCGGGGAGAGGATGTACTCCCCCGTCCAGTCCTCGAAGACGAGGTCGAGCCCCGACGCGGTCGACCAGTGCCACAGCTGGTTCGGCTGGTAGCAGCAGATGAAGAGCCCGCCGGCGTCATCGAGGGCCATCCCGTCAGGGACGCAGCGCTCGAGCCGCACGAGCTCGGTGAGCTCCCCGCCGCCCAGAGGGACCGTGCTCACGCAGGGCGTCGACGACTCGACGACGAAGAGCGTCCCGTCGCGCAGGGCGAGGCCGTTCGTGTAGGCGATCGGACGCGTCGCGAGCCGCGAGGTCGTTCCGTCCGGATCGATCACGAAGACCGATCCCGTCGGTGTCTCGAAATCCCCGGAGTCAGAGACGAACAGCCGGCCGTCGGGGGCGAACACGAGGTCGTTGGGGTAGTCGATCGGGTCGCCGTGGGGTGCGGGATCCGAGCCGGGATGAAACCGCCAGACCTGATGATTGGCGATGTCGCAGGCATAGACGCGGCCGTCTCCGTCGACGGCCACGCCGAGGATGGTCCCGCGCTCGATGGTCGCGTCGACCGACACCGACCCGTCGAGTCCGATCCGATAGACCTGCCCAGCCTCGCCCCCCGCCCAGAGGCATCGGCGCCGGGGATCCCAGCACACCGCCTCGGAGTGATCGAAGCCGCTCGCGAGCACGCGCCGCGCGAGGAACGTCGGGATGGGGCTCGTCATCGCGCGCCCTCGCGCAGCAGGGTGCGGCCGGTCTCGCCGTCGAAGAAGTGCAGCCGCCCCGCGTCGAGGTGGAGGTCGAGCACCTCGCCGACGTGGATCGACGCCCTCGCCCCCATCCGTGCGATGAACGTTCGCGACCGCGCCACCATCTCGCCGGTCGTCTGGTCGATCTCCTCGACGAGCGCCTCGGTGCTGTCGGCGACGGACAGGTGGGCGAGGACCTCGGACCCGAGCGACTCGACCCGCTCCACGCGGGCCCGAAGCACGAGACCGTGTGCCTCGCCCGACGTGGCCGCCCCCGAGATGTCCTCCGGGCGGATCCCGACGATCACCGAGGATCCCGTCGCTGCGTCCAGGGCATGGCTCTTCAGGTACTCGGGCGGCAGCGCCAGGCGCTGGCCACCGATCTCGAAGGTGCTGGCGTCGTGGTCGTGCACGAGCCGCGCGCGGAGGAGGTTCATCGGCGGGGACCCGATGAAGCCGGCGACGAACTCGTTCACCGGGTAGTCGTAGAGCTCCTGGGGGGACGCCACCTGCTGGAGGATGCCGAGGCGGAGCACCGCCACGCGGTCCCCCATGGTCATCGCCTCGACCTGGTCGTGGGTCACGTAGATCGTGGCCACGCCCAGCAGCCGCTGGATCCGCGCGATCTCTGTGCGCATCTCGACGCGGAGCTGCGCGTCGAGGTTCGAGAGCGGCTCGTCCATGAGGAAGACCTGGGGACTGCGCACGATCGCCCTGCCCATCGCCACGCGCTGGCGCTGCCCGCCCGACAGCGACTTGGGACGGCGGTTGAGGTGCTCGGTGAGCCGGAGGATCTTGGCCGCCTCGGCGACGCGCTCATTGATCTCGGCCTTCGGCATGCCCCGGATCTTGAGCGCGAAGCCCATGTTCTGCGCGACGGTCATCTGCGGGTACAGCGCGTAGTTCTGGAACACCATCGCGATGTCCCGGTTCTTCGGCAGCATCTGGTTCACGACTCTGCCGCCGAACCTGAGCGTCCCCGAGGTGATGTCCTCCAGCCCCGCCACCATGCGCAGCGCCGTCGTCTTGCCGCACCCCGACGGACCGACGAGCACCATGAACTCGCCGTCGGCGATCTCGAGGTTCAAACCGTCGACGGCCTTGGTGCCGTCCGGGTAGACCTTCGTCACGCCTTCCAGGGAGATGTCAGCCACGGAACGGTTCCCCTCCCCCGATCGCGCGCCCCGCGGCGCTCACTTGCTGATCCCCATCGTGAGGCCCCGCACCAGGTAGCGCTGGAAGCCGAGGTAGACCACCATCGCGGGGATCGCGCTGATGAGCGAGCCCGCCATCAGCTGGGGGATCGACGTGGTCCGACCCGACGCGAGGGCCGCGAGGCCCACGGTGATGGGGCGAAGGGACTGGTCCTGGATGAACAGGAGCCCGACCAGCAGGTCGTCCCAGATCTGGATGAACTGCAGCACCGTGACCGTGGCGATCGCCGGGACGGCGATGGGCAGGATCAGCCTGCGCACGACGCCGAAGTACCCGAGCCCGTCGACGATCCCGGCCTCGATGAGCTCGTCGGGCACGCCGCGGAAGTAGGTCGCGAAGAGGAAGGTCGAAAACGGCGTGCCCAGGGCGGCGTAGACGAGGACGGCCCCGAAGTACCCGTTCGTCAGCCCCACTTTGGTGACGTTCACGAACTCGGGCATCAGGATCGCCTGGAGCGGGATCATCATCGCGCTCACAACCGCGAGGAAGACCAGGTTGGACATCTTGAACCGGAGCTTCGCGAAGGCGAAGCCGGCGGACATGCCGACGATGAGGATGACGAGGATCGACATCGCGCAGATGACGGTGGAGTTGAGGACCTGCTGGCCCACGGGCAGGACCTGGGTGAGCGTCTTCCAGCTGTCGAGCGAGAAGCCGTGGCCCGACAGGTACTGCTGCTCGGACTTGATCGACACGGTGACCATGACCCAGAAGGGGTAGAGCATCACGATCGCGACGCCGACCATGAGGGCGAACAGCACGACGCGGAACGGGGTGACCCTCCGCTTCGGCGAGGGGGCGTCGTCGTCCGCGAAGACGGGGACCTCGGGCTCGGCGAGCGCGGTCACTCGTTCGATCCGATCAGTCGCAGCTGCACGATGCCGACCAGCGCCATGATGATGAACAGGATGAGCCCGTAGAGGGCGGCCGTGCCGAACTGCCCCTGCTGGAAGCCGGTCTGGTAGACGAGGAACTCGAGCGTCGTGGTCGCGTAGCCCGGGCCGCCCCCGGTCATCACGAAGATGAGGCTGAAGAGCGCGGAGAACGCCGAGACGACGGTCAGCACGAACGCGAGCTGGATGAACCGCTTGAGGTGCGGGAGCATCACGCTCACGAAGATCCGCCACCGTCCGGCGCCGTCGACCCGCGCGGCCTCCTCGAGGCTCGGGTCGAGCGTCGCCATGCCCGTGAGGAAGAGCATGGTGTTGGTGCCGATCATCGTGAAGACGAAGGTGATCCCGAGCGCGAGGAGCGCCGTGGACTCCTGGCCGAGGAGGTTCGTCGTCACCGACGTGAGGCCGAGGTGGTGGATGATCGAGTTGAGCGTCCCGCCGTAGGCGAAGAACTGCTCGGCGACGAGGCCGAGGACGACCCACGAGATCGCAGTCGGCAGGAAGTAGATGGAACGGAAGATCCTCCAGCCAGCGACGCGCTGATGGAGGAGCACGGCGATGGCGAGCGGGATGCCAAGCGCGAAGGGCACCGCGATCAGCAGCTTCGCGTTGTTCTCCAGGGCCTGCCACAGCGTCGGGTTGTGGAACGCCTGGGACCAGGTAGACGGCCCGATCCACGTTGCGGTGATCCCGTCCCAGTTCGTCATCGAGTAGTAGACGGCCTGGCCGATGGGGATCGCGATGAGCGCCACGACCAGCGCGACGGCCGGTGCGGCGAAGCACACGCCCGCCAGCTGGCGACGCTGCGCCAGGGTGCGCCTGCCCCACCAGCTCACGTGCTGCAGCCCAACTTCGCCCGAGACCGTCATCTACCCGCTTTCATGTCGTGATCGACACAGGGGCAGTGCCGGCCGCGACCCTCGCGACCGGCACTGGCCCTGTGGAACTAGCCCGCGTACCCCGAGCTGCTGCGCTGGGAGGACGGCAGCTGGCCCCAGATCTGCTGCATCTTCGAAAGCGCGGACTTCGGCGACTCCTGGCCCGCGAGGACCGACGGGAGCACGGTGCTCCCCGAGTTCACGACGTTGACCTGGGTCACGTTGTCGAGCATCGGGTAGGCGACCATGTGGTCCTTGGTCACGAAGTTCAGCATCTCCTGGTTCACCGGGTTCGTGGTGGTCAGGCCGTTGATGTCGGGGATGAGCCCCGCCTTGTTGATGATCCCGCCGGCCTGGGCGGTCGTCATGAACTCGAGGAACTTGTAGTCGAGCGACTTGTGCGACGAGTAGTTCATGACCGAGAGCCCGTCACCGGGGTACTCGACGACGCCCTTGATCGGCGTGTTGGAGAACGGCGGGACGAATGCTGCGACCTTGGAGCCCATCGCGCCGGTGTACTGCGCGGTGTCCCAGGTGCCGTCGACCAGCATCGCGGCCTTGCCCTGCTCGAAGTACTGGATGTTGTTGGTCTTGGTCAGCACATCGGGGTTCGTGTAGCCGTCCTTGAACAGGTCCTGCCACTTGGTGAGCTGCGCCTCGTTGGCCGAAGACGTCCACGGGATCGATCCGTCGTAGAGGCCCTTCCACTGCGACACCGAGTGGGCGCCGATCATGAGGTAGCTCATGTCGTACCACGGGTAGAACTCCGCGCCCAGCGACTGCCCGCCGTTGCCGTAGACGAGTGGCGTGATGCCGATCTTCTTGAGCTTGGCGCAGTCCGCATAGAGCTGCGTCCAGTCGGTCGGGACCGACGTGATCCCGGCCTTGGCGAACAGGCTCTTGTTGTAGAAGCCGATGTAGAACTGCGTCTCCAGCGGCATCACGAGCGGACCCTTCGAGGCGTTGAAGTCCGGTGACATCCCAGCTCAGGCCGCCCATCTTGGCGAGGTCCGCTGCTGGGACGTTGCCCTTCAGGTTCTCCTCGAAGCTCTGGTACTGCAGGTCGTAGAGCCCGGTCCACATGACCGCCATGTCGGGACCGTTGTTGCGAGATCGCCGCCGATGTCAGCAATGCGAAGTAGTTGACGCCGGCTCGGAGACCACGTTGATCTTGACGCTCGGATTTGCCTTCTCGAAGGCCGTGACCAGGTTCTTCAGCGCGGTCGCATTTTGCTCGGTGCCGTAGTTCTCCCACACGGTGAGCGTCGTCTTGCTCGTGCTCGCCGAGCTGCTCGCGGCAGGCCCGAGCGCGCTGAGCGCGACCCCCGCGACCATGGTCGCGGCTGCCACGGCAGCGAGACCCCTTCTCCCTCTTGTCTTCACGAGTAACCCTCCCTTGTCTCTCCGGAGCCAACCTGGTCCCCGGCACTTCCCCCGTCGTTGCGATTCAGGATCTTCCCACCACAGGCTCCTCGAGATGAGGCGGCCGGCCGGCCTCGGGCTCGAGGAAGTCGAAGTCGCAGCCCTGCGGCGCCTGCTGCACGTGGCGGCGGTACAGCGACACGTAACCGCGTCCCGATGCATGCGACGGCCGGCGCCGAGCCGCGCGAGCCACGAGCTCCTCGTCGGTGACTTCGAGCTCGATCGTCCCGGCGTCCGCGTCCACCGCGATCATGTCCCCGTCGTGCACGAGCCCGAGCGTCCCGCCCACCGCCGCCTCGGGCGCTGCGTGCAGGAACACGGTGCCGAAGCTCGTCCCGCTCATGCGCGCATCGGTCACCCGCACCATGTCCGTCACGCCCCGGGCGAGCAGTGGCTCGGGGATCGGGATCATCCCCCATTCGGGCATGCCCGGGCCGCCCACGGGCCCCGCCCCGGCGAGGACGAGGACCGCGTCGCGCGCCACGGTGCTCGTCGGGCCGGTGCGCCGAGCGACGTCCGCGACGTCGCGCATGACGACTGCGGGTCCGCGATGCTGCAGGAGCTCGGGCGACGCGGCCGACCGCTTGATGAGCGCCCCGTCCGGAGCGAGGTTGCCCACGACGACGCGGAACGCACCGTACGGGTCGATCGGATCGTGGCGTGCGCGGATGACACCGCCCGGTGCCGCGGACGCGGTCTGGAGGGACCCCGTCGTGCGCCCGTCCGCGAGGACGACCTCGGGATCGAGGAGATCTCCAAGGGAGCGCATGACCGCGGGGATGCCCCCCGATCGGTCGAGGTCCTCGATGAGCCCGGAGCCGGAGGGCTCGACGTCCACCAGCACCGGGACCGACCGGCCGGCGTCGTCGAAGCGCGACAGCTCGATCGGGCGTCCCAGCCGCGAGGCCAGCGCGGTCAGGTGGATGACGGCGTTCGTCGAGCCTCCGAGTGCGCACAGCACGGTGATCGCGTTGTCGATGGCGGCGTCGGTGACGAGCTCGTGCATGGGCACCCCTGCCGCGACCATCTCGACGACCCGGCCGCCGACGAGCCGGGCCGTCTCGACGTGACGCGCATCCCCCGCGGGGACGGTCGTCGAGCCGGGCCATGCGATGCCGAGCGCCTCGGCGACCGCACCCATCGACGAGGCGGTCCCCATCGTGTTGCAGGTCCCCCTGCCGAGGGAGAGGGAGCGCTCGAGCTCGAGCCACGCCTCGTCGTCCAGTGCCCCCGCGCGGCGCTCGTCCCACAGGCGCCACAGATCCGTGCCCGTCCCGATCCGGCGTCCGCGGAAGGTGGCGACGGGCCTCGGGCCGGCCACGACCAGCAGCGTCGGCAGTGCCGTGCTGAACGCGCCCATCAGCGCCCCGGGGACCGACTTGTCGCACGCGGCGAGCACCACGACGCCATCGAGCGGCTGGCTGCGCAGCGACTCCTCCACCTCCATCGCGAGGAGGTTGCGGTAGAGCATCGCGGTGGGCTTCATCAGGTCCTCGCCGAGCGACATGCAGGGGAACTCCACGGCGATCCCGCCCGCTCGCTCGACTCCCTCGCGAACGGGCCCGACGAGGTCTGCGAGGGGCTGGTTGCAGGGGTTGAGGCCGCTCGCCGAGTTCGCGATGCCGATGATCGGCACGCCGCCGTGGCGCTCGACCGACGAGCCGCCCATCGCGAGGGCGACGCGGCTGTCGAGCGCGACCTCGTCGTCCCCGACGACCCACGCATCGCTGCGGAGCCTCAGGGGCATGGGACCCCGATGCCTGGCGCGCTGGGCGCCGAACGGGAGATCTCGACGCCCGAGCGGTCGAGCCACTCGAGAGCCAGCTGCGACCTGCGGACCTTCTCGCGGACGTTCGCGACGACGTCCGCCTGGACCTGGATCCCGGCGGGATAGACGGCACGCGCGTTGCGCAAGCCGAACTTCGCGTACAGGGGGGCTGCGGCGAGGGCGATCTCCGTGAGCTCGTGGCCGCGCACCACGCCGCCGAGCGCATCGGGCGCCTCGACGTAGAGGTCGATCGGCGCGTCGCTCACGGAGCGCAGCTCGCAGAGCTGATCGAGTGTCATGTCCGTCGGGACGTTGATCGTCGTGCCGCCCGCGTCCACCAGCTGGCGGAACGTCACGGGGTTGGACGGTGCGAGCACCGCGGAGATCTTCCAGACGATCCCGCTGGGCAGCTCCTCCTTCACGACGAGCGACGCGAGGACCTCCATCAGCCCGAGGTCGGCGATGAGGAATCCCCTGATGCCGGCCTCGACCGCCCGATAGATGTCCTCGACCGCGTAGCGGAGCTGGTCCAGCCCGCGGAGTCGGCCCGCGAACTGGCCGCCTTCGGGACTCCGCACCGCGCTGCCGACGCCGAACTCCTCGCGGGGCCCGACGAAGAGATTCACCTCGAGCCCTGCGTCCGCGCCCATCCGCGCCATCTCCGAGAGCTCGGCCCGCGTGAGCAGCATCGCGCCGCTGCCCTGGGAGACGCGATGCACCGTCACCCCGCGCGCCGCCGCCTCGTCGAGGACGGCCGCCAGTGCCTCGGGACCCTCGACGCTCGGAATCTCGATCCGCATCTGGGCGCCATCGGGGAACCGTGACGCGCTCGGTCGGCATCCCTCGCCGAGCGGACCCAGCAGCCGCTCGATCGCCGCGGTGCCGCAGGGCGTCCCCAGTCCCCGCACCGCCGGACCATATGACGAAGTTGCGCTCATGCCATCACCCTCACTTCGCTGCTCGTGCCGAGCTCGGCTCCCCTCGACGACACCGGCCATCGCGGTGTGGTCGTGACGAGTTCCTGTCCCCCGGCGCCCACCAGGTACGTGTCCTCGATCTTGGCGCCGCCGCGGAGGCTCGGGTTCCAGGCAATCGCGGTGCCATGGCGGATCGTCGACTCGGCGAACGGCGACGCATCCTGTCCGGGCGCGATCTCGAACTCGCGCTGCTCGTAGCCGATCGGTCCGCCCTGCCAGTGCTCGCGCCATGCCCCTGGGCTCCCGATCGAGCGATAGCCCTCGTCAAGGGCGAGGAGCGCCTCGGCCCACGTGCCGCCGACCCGCGACGCGCCCCGAACCGCGTCGTCGACACCCCGGAGCGACTCGGTGAGCGCCACGACCTCGTCGTCGCGGTCGACGACCGCCAGCCTGGTCGCGGCGACGTGCAGGCCGCCACGCCGGGCCACGGCGACGACCATGAGGAGGCTGTCGACAGGCGCCCCGGTCGACAGCGGGTGCCGGAAGCGCCGCACGCGGTCGTCGCCGCCGACGATGAGGCACACCGGCACCGCACCGCACTCCTCGAGCGCCCCGGCGACCGACGCGGCGACATCACGATCCGTCGACGTCCCCGGCACCCACGCGTCGACCGCCACGCCGAGCGCGCCGCCGAGATCCGCGCCCAGCTGGCGCAGATCCTCCTGCTCGGGGTCGGTCAGGGTCATGCGCTCGAGCGTCAGCTCCGCCCGAATCGACCGATCACCCTCCGAGGCGTCCGAGAGGACCTGACGCAGCGGCGCACCTGCGAACTCCTCGGCGGCACGCGCCAGCATGTCCGGCTCGAACCAAGGGACCTCGATGATCTGGAAGCCGAGCTGCTCCGGATCGCACTCCGAGCGGATCCTCGGTCCTTCGATCTCGTTGGTGATCAGTGCTCGTCCGTGGTCCGCCTCGACGACCCAGACGGGATCAACCGATGTCGACCGGTCGATCGGGTCGGAGATGCCGCCCGTGATCCAGGCCACCGTCGCAACCGTCGACGAGACGAGCGGCAGGCCTCCGAAGCGTCGCCGGACCCAGTCCACCTTCGGCCGGACGGCCTCGACCCGCCGGCGACGCTGCTCTCGGATGTTCGGCAGGACAGAACGACGTTCGGAGTTGATCGGATGATCGAATCACATCGCTCCTGCCGGGTCAAGTACCCCCTTCGGGGTCGGTCACGCAATACGCTGATGTGCTGTGCCGAACCCACCGTCTCCCACCCTGCCAGCGGCCCGCTACCAGATCCAGTCGGTCGCCCGGGCCGCCGAGCTCCTCGATGCGGTCGCCGATGCGGGGACGACGGGCCTCGGCGTCACCGAGATCGCGTCGACGCTCGGCGTCGCCAAGAGCTCGGCGCTGGCCCTCGCCCGCACACTCGCGGCGTCCGGGCTCCTCCGGCCCGTCGAGCCTGGACCCCGGTACCTCCTCGGGCTGACACTCCTTCGGCTGGGCGACCTCGTCTCCCAGCAGACCTCGATCGTCGAGCTCGCGCTCCCGATCCTGAGGGACCTCGCCGAGGTCACCGGGCTGACCGCCCGCCTCGCGCAGAACGAGGAGGGCTACCCGGTCTTCGTCGAGCGGATCGACGGTTCGGGATCGGTCCGGTTCCACGCCCCTCTTGGGCAGCGAGAGCCCCCCCACGCCACCGCGGCGGGCAAGGCGATCCTCGCTCAACTCTCCGATGCCGAGGTGCGCGCGCTCCTCGGAACGACGGGGATGCGCCGACACACGGCGCACACGATCACCGATGTCGACTCCATGCTCGCCGAGCTGCAGCGCACGAGGGTCGATGGCTACTCCATCGACGACGAGGAGGAGGCCGACGGCGTGTTCTGCGTCGGCGCCGCATTCGTCGACCATCTCGGTCACTGCGCGGGCGCGCTGAGCGTCACCGGACTGAAGGCGGAGGTTCCCCAGCGCAAGGTCCGGGATCTCGGCCTCACGGTCAGCTCGCACGCCGGCGCGGTCACCGCCCTCCTGCACGGCCAGACCCTCACGGCAGTCCGGTGAGGGCCCTCGTGGTCCGTGGTCCCGGGGACCTCGCGCTCGACGACGTCCCCGATCCCATCGCACGGGCGGGCGAGGTCCTCGTGCGACCGATCCTCTCGGGGGTCTGCGGCACGGATCTCGAGCTGATCGACGGCACCATCGATCCGCAGTACGTCCGGTATCCCCTGGTGCTCGGCCACGAGTGGGTCGGGACGCTGCTCGAGGACGTCGACGGCATCGCGGTCGCCGGCGATCTCGTCGTCGTCGAGGGCATCATCCCGTGCGGCGAGTGCCTCGCGTGCCGGGCCGGGGCGACGAACCGATGCGAGGTCTACGACGAGATCGGCTTCACGCGGCCCGGCGGGCTCGCGGAGCTGATCGCGGTGCCCGCGGGGCTCGTCCACCGGATCGATCCCGGGGTCGACCCGCTCGACGCGTCGCTGATCGAGCCGATGGCCGTCGTGTGGCGGGCGCTCACGAGGCTCCAGGTCGAACCGGGCCGACGCGTCGCCGTCGTGGGGGACGGCACCGTGGGGCTCCTCGCGGCCCACCTCGCCGGCGCCTTCGCGCCGGCATCGGTGTTGGTGATCGGCCAGCGCGAGGCGCAGGCACCGCTCGCCGCCGCCGCGGGTGCGAACCGGTTCGCGACGGCGCCGCCGGACGAGCGGTTCGACCTGGTCATCGAGGCGGCGGGCGCCCCAGCGGCGGTGTCCGCAGCCTTCGGGCTCGTCGACAGGGGCGGGATGCTCATCCTGCTCGGCCTGCCTCCCCACGGGTCGACGGTGGCCATCGCACCCGATGACATCGTCAACGACGACATCGTGATCCAGGGGAGCTTCTCCTACACCCGCTCCGCGTGGTCCGAGGTGGTGGCGGCGGTGAACGCCGGGCGACTCCGGCCCTCGTTCCTGGTGACGCACCGGTATCCGATGGCGCAGTACGAGGACGCCGTTCGTGCGCTCTCGGGAGAGCATCCTGCGGGCGAGCCGCGAGGGAAGGTCACGATCGAGATCGGGTGACCCGCACGGCACGCCCGGCCGTCACGTTCCGGTCAGGGCCTCGCGGAAGAACTGGAGCTCGAGCTCGATCAGGTGCTCGGCGATGACGGGGTCCACGGCCATGTGTGTGATGCCCGAGAGCCCCACGACGCGGTGGGGCCGGCCGGCTGCGGTCAGCGCCGCGGACAGGAGCTGGGTGTGGCAGAACAGCACGTTGTCGTCGTTGTACCCGTGGATGAGGAACAGCGGGCGCTCGAGCTGCGGTGCGAGATCGATCAGGCTGTTCGCCGCGTACGACGCCGCCTGCTCGTCGGGGTGCCCGAGGTACCGCTCGGTGTACCCCGTGTCGTACCATCGCCAGTCGGTCACGGGGGCGCCCGCGACCGCAGCGCGGAAGACGTCCGGACGCGTCAGGACGCACCGCGCGGCGAGGTACCCGCCGAAGCTCCATCCGCGAACACCTACGCGGCTGCGATCGAGCAGGTCCCCGAACTCGGCCATCACGCCATCCAGCGCCAGGACCTGGTCCTCGACCGCGACGTCGCCGACCGCGCCGTGCACGGCGCGGTCCCACCGCGGTCCGCGCCCCCCGGTCCCCCGGCCGTCCGCGACGACGACGCAGAAGCCCTGGTCGGCGAGGAACTGCTCCTCGGCAAAGATCCGGCCCGCCTCGACGACGCACTGGAGGTGCGGGCCGCCGTAGGGGGAGAGGATGACGGGCAGGCGGTCACCGCCGGCGACCGGATCAGTCGGGAACAGCACTGCGACCTGCAGCCGGCCGGATCCGACCTCGAGCAGCCGGGGCCTCGGGGTGACGGGCGGCACCGCCGCGCCGGGTCCGGTCGCGCACGAGCGCACGATGACGCGTGCGGACCCGGGACGCTCGAGTGCAAACGTTGATGCTGTCCGGTCGATCGCCGTCGACGCGGTGACGACGAGCCCCCCGACGCTGCCAGCGAGGGGCCGCACGAGTGCAGAGCCGTCACCGAGGACCGTGACCGAGCCGTCGAACCCGATCTCGAGCGATTCGAGCGTGGTCGCGGACCGCTTCGCAGCGACAAGGGCGCCGGACTCGCCGACGTCGACGAGCCCGACGAGCTGGATCCCTGGCGGGGAGAACGGCGTCGCCACGCCGTCGTCGACGAGGGCGAGCCGGTAGGTGTCGGCGGCATGGTCGACGACCGCAACGACGAGCCGGCCGTCGGCCGTCACGGCCGGCAGCCCCGGCGTCTCCTCCACGAACCACTGGTCGCTCGCCTCGACGAGCACGGTCGTCGAGCCGGTCGCGGCATCGACCTGCGCCACAACCATCGTGCGCTGATCGCGCGACAGCAGCGAGATCACGGGACCGCCCCCGACTTCCCCGGGCCGCTCGGGCCATGACACGGTGAGGAGGTACTCGAGGCGATCCTTGTCCCACGCGACCTCCGTGCGCTCGCCGTCGAGCCCCGCGATCACGAGCGAGACGCGGGCGTTCGCCCGCCCGGCCCTCGGGTAGCGCCGCGAGCGCGGCGCCACCTCCGGGGCAGCGGGATCGAAGATCCAGACCTCCTCGACGTCGGTCTCGTCGACGGCCTCGAAGCACAGGTGCCGGCCGTCCGGGGACCACCAATGCCCCCTCGCCCGGTCGAACTCCTCGGCCGCGACGAAGTCGGCGAGGCCGAGATGGTGCGCGTCGTCCGCGCTCTCGGCGAGCACGGTCACCTCTCCGGACTCGACGTCCACGACCCGGACGGACGAGCCAGTGGAGTACGCCACGCGGCGACCCGTCGGATCGAGCCTCGGATCGATGACCCCCTCGTCGGCCCCGAGGCGACGGACGTCGGGGTCTCCGTGCAGGTCGACGACATACAGCCCGCCCGACAGCGCGAACGCCGCCGTTCCCACCGCGGCGTCGCAGCTGTAGGCGGTGATGCCGCCGCCGATCTCCCGGAGACGCTCACGCCGGCGCCGCTCAGCGTCCGGCACGTCATCCGACTGGCCCTCGAGCACCGAGGCCGCGTCGACGACCAGGCGCTCGACGGGCGCATCACCCGAGAGGTCCACCACCCAGAGCGAGAGCACGGGATCGAACGCGCTGGGTGCGCGCAGGAAGCAGACCGAAGCGCCGTCCGGCGCGACGGTGAAGGTCCGGGGCTCGCCAGCGCTGAAGCGTCGCGTGATCGCCGCGAGCGCGGGGTAGCTCCAGCTCGCCGTGGATGGGTCTCGCAGCGTCATTCGAGGATCCTCGCATACGTCCACGTCACGAGGGTCGCCGATCCCGACGGGTACGCGGCAGCGGTGAACGCTTCGACGACACCGATCGTCCGCTGGCACGGAAGACCGCCCGGCACGTGCTGGCATCGCGTCGCCGAGCCCGCCCCGGTCATCGCGGCGGCAGGTGCAGCATGAACCACACGGGCGGTCCGCCATCGGGAGCGTCCTCGCAGGTGGTGACCGTGAACCCGTGCCGCTCGTACCACGGCACCGTCCGGGGATTGCCGGTGATGAGGAAGGTCGGAAGTCCGGCGCTGTCGGGCGCCTCGATCCCATGCTGCAGGAGACGGGTCCCGGTTCCCGTCCCCCACCGAACAGGATCGGTGGCCATGAGATCCACGTACCAGTGCGCGACGTGCGGGTGGTGGTCGTCCACCCACTCCCAAAAGCGCGTCCGACGTGCAGGACTCCCTCCCCGCGCGGCCAGCACCGGGTTCACGACGGCGTCGACGGCGTCGTCGCCAAGGTCGGCGCCAGGTGGGAACCAGGCGCTCACGCCCGACAGGTCGTCGACGACCCACAGTCGCTCCGACGCGACGAACTCCTCCACGACCCGGGCCGACTGCAGCTCGAGCAGCCCGCTGAAGTCGTCGCATGCGAGACACCACTGCTCGACCGGATCATCGCTGAATGCCGTCGTCAGCAGGCGGGCGACCGAGCGGGCGTCGTCGGTCGACGCCCGGCGCACGCGCCCGGTCCCTTCATCGGCGGCCGGATTGATCGGCAGGCTACGAGCAGCCGGACGTTGTCCCGCAGGCGCCGCAGACGTAGCAGGACCCGGCACGCTGCATGACATTCCCGCAGCTGTAGCAGTACGGGGCGTCGCGCGGCTCGGTGCGCGCGAGGGGTGCTGCCGCCTTGGCGGCCGGCGGTGCGACCGGAGCCGGCGTGTCCTCGATCCCGACCGAGACGGTGGACTGCTCCTCGACGCCAGGCAGCGTGGGCTGGGTCCGCTCTCCGGTCGAGAGCACCCCGAGCTCATCGCGGTCCTCGCGTGAGAGGTAGTCGAGCGCCAGGCGGCGGAAGATGTAGTCCACCAGGCTCGTCGCGATGCGCAGCTCGGCGTCGTCGGTCATCCCGGCCGGCTCGAACTTCATGTTCGAGTACTTCCGCACGTACGTCGCGAGCGGCACGCCGTGCTGCAGCCCCAGGCTGATCGAGATGGAGAAGGCGTCCATGATGCCCGCGAGGGTCGATCCCTGCTTCGAGACGCGGATGAAGACCTCGCCAGGCCGGCCGTCCTCGTACTCGCCGACCGTGACGTAGCCCTCGCAGTCCGCGACACGGAACGCGAAGGTGTTCGAGTGCCGACGGCGCGGCAGCCGCTCGCGCACCGCGCCGACCACGACCGTGCGCTGCTTCGACTGCTCCAGGGCCAGCGCCGCCTCGAGCCGGGCGATGTGGGCGTCGATCTCGTCGTGGTGCCGCTCCTCGGCGCCCACCGCTCCGGCGTCCGCGGCACCGTCCTTCTTCGTCATCGACAGCGGCTGGGCCACCTTGCAGTTGTCGCGGTAGATCGCCACGGCCTTGATGCCGAGCGTCCACGCGTCGTAGTGCAGCTGCTCGATGTCCTCGACCGTGACCTCCTCGGGCATGTTCACCGTCTTGGAGATCGCACCCGAAATGAACGGCTGCACGGCTCCCATCATCTTCACGTGACCGAGGTAGTGGATCACGTTGTCGCCCATCGAGCACGCGAACACCGCGAGGTGCTCGGGCTTCAGCCCCGGTGCCCCGAGGATCGTCTTGTTCACATCGATGTACGAGACGATGGCGTCGATCTCCTCGGCGCTGTACCCGGCCACGTGCAGGGCGCGCGGCACCGTCTGGTTGACGATCGACATCGTGCCGCCGCCGACGAGCTTCTTCGTCTTCACGAGGCCGAGGTCGGGCTCGACGCCCGTGGTGTCGCAGTCCATGAGGAGCCCGATCGTGCCGGTGGGCGCGAGCACGGTCGCCTGTGCGTTGCGCACGCCGAACTGCTCCGCCAGCGCCACCGCGTCGTCCCATGCGTCGCGGGCAGCCTCGAGCAGCGCGTCGGGCACGAACTCCGTGTCGATCTGCTCGGTCGCCGAGCGGTGCTTGCGCAGCACTCGGAGCATGGGCTCGACGTTCTCGTGGTAGCCCGCGAACGGTCCCATCCGTCCTGCGGTCCTCGCGCTCGTCGCGTAGGCGTGCCCGGTCATGAGCGCGGTGATCGCCCCGGCCCACGCACGTCCGCCGTCCGAGTCGTACGGGAGGCTCGATGCCATGAGGAGCGCCCCGAGGTTGGCGTAGCCGAGGCCGAGCTGGCGGAACTTGACGGAGTTCTCCCCGATCTTCTTGGTCGGATAGTCGGCATTGCCCACCAGGATCTCCTGGGCGGTGAAGACCACCTCGATCGCGGCCTTGAACCCGTCGACGTCGAAGACACGGTCGTCGCGGAGGAACTTCATGAGGTTGAGGCTCGCGAGGTTGCACGCGGAGTTGTCGATGTGCATGTACTCGCTGCACGGGTTGGATGCGTTGATCCGCGCCGTGTTGGAGGCGGTGTGCCAGTCGTTGATCGTCGTGTCGAACTGCAGGCCGGGGTCCGCGCACTCCCATGAGGCACGGGCGAGCTGGCGCCACAGGTCACGGGCGCGGACCGTCTTGATCACCGATCCGTCGGTGCGCGCGATGAGGTTCCAGTCCGCGTCCTGCTCGACCGCGCGCATGAACTCGTCGGTGACGCGCACCGAGTTGTTCGCATTCTGGTACTGGATCGAGTGGATGTCCTTGCCGTCGAGGTCCATGTCGAAGCCCGCGTCGCGCAAGGCGCGCGCCTTGCGCTCCTCGTTGGCCTTGCACCAGATGAACTCCTCGATGTCGGGGTGGTCCACGTCGAGGATCACCATCTTCGCCGCCCGGCGCGTCTTGCCTCCCGACTTGATGGTCCCCGCCGAGGCGTCCGCCCCGCGCATGAAGCTGACAGGACCTGAGGCGGTGCCGCCCCCGGCGAGGTGCTCCTCGCTCGCGCGGATCCGGGAGAGGTTCACCCCGGCGCCCGAGCCGCCCTTGAAGATCGTCCCCTCCTCGGTGTACCAGTTGAGGATCGAGTCCATCGCGTCGTTCACCTGGAGGATGAAGCAGGCGCTCGCCTGCTGGGGCACGCCGCGAACGCCGATGTTGAACCACACCGGCGAGTTGAAGGCCGCCTTCTGGTGGATGATGAGGTGCTTCAGCTCGTCGCGGAAGATCTCCGCCTCCTCGTCGTCGAGGAAGTAGCCGTCCTTGATGCCCCACTCGGTGATCGTCTCGACGATCCGGTCAGCGACCTGGCGCAGCGAGGTCTCGCGCTCCTCGGTGCCGAGCGTCCCGCGGAAGTACTTCTGGGCGAGGATGTTGGTCGCGTTCACGCTCCACGTGGACGGGACCTCGACGCCGAGCTGCTCGAAGGCGACGGTGTTGTCCCGATAGTTCGTGATCCGCGAGTCGCGACGCTCCCACGTCACCTCGTCGTAGGGGTGCACGCCCTCGGTGGTGAAGTGCCGCCGAAGTCCGATTCCAACCCGCTGTGGAGCGATAGCCATGCCCGCTTCTCCTTCGTCCGTGTCCGATTTCCCCTACGCAACCGTCGCGCCTGCAACGGTCCGAGCGCCTGAACGCGGGATCGTAGTCCCCCCGCCCCCGACACAAGATGTTGTGGTCTTCACAACACACGCCGCTAGATGCAGGGGTAAGTACAGCACTGTAACTACGGGGTTGTCAACGATTCTAAGGGCGATTTTGCTGTATCCAACCTGTGAATCCACCCGGGTCGCTTCACCGGGGTCGGTAGCCTCGCGCCGTGCACCTCCTCGTGGCCGTGGACGCCGGGACGACCGGCGTCCGGGCCCTCGCGGTCGACCTCGCCGGCCGGGTCGTGGACGTCTCCTACCGCGAGCTGACCCAGTCGTACCCCTCCCCCGGTCTCGTCGAGCACGATGCGCGGGAGATCCTGCGGCTGGTCGATGAGACCCTGTCGGAGCTGGCCCGGCGCCTGGCCGGGGCGGGCCACTCGGTCGCGGCGATCGGGATCACGAACCAGCGCGAGACGGTGATCGCCATCGACCGCGAGGACGGGCGGATCCTGGCACCGGCGATCGTCTGGCAGGACCGCCGTACTGCGCCGGTGTGCGAATCGATGCTCGCCGACGGACACCTCGCGACCGTGCGCGAGGCGACGGGACTGACGCTGGACCCGTACTTCTCGGCGACGAAGATGCGGTGGCTGCTCGACAACGCGGCGCTCGAGGGCGCCGGCAGGCTCGGGCTCTGCACGGTCGACACGCTCGTCTGCTGGCACCTGACCGGCGGCGCCGACGGGGGCTCGTTCGCGACCGATCCGTCCAACGCGTCGCGGACGCTGCTGTACGACCTCGATCGCGCGACATGGAGCGAGACGCTGTGCGCGCTGTTCGGGGTCCCGATGCGGGCGCTCGCTTCGATCAGGCCCTCGTGCTCGGTGTTCGGCACGGTCGCCGCCGGCCATGGCGATGGCCTCGAGGGCGTTGCGGTCGCGGGCATCCTCGGTGACCAGCAGGCTGCCCTGTTCGGCCAGCGCTGCGTGCGCCCAGGGATGGTCAAGGCCACGTTCGGGACGGGCGCGTTCCTGCTGGCCAACACCGGGCCGGCGCGCGCGCCCCACGTCGACGGGCTGATCACGTCGGTCGCGTGGGACCTCGGGGACTTCGGCCCGACCAGCTACGTGCTCGAGGGCTCGGCGTTCATCGCTGGCGCGGCAATCCAGTGGCTGCGCGACGAGCTCGCCCTCATTGACTCGTCGAGCGAGGTCGGCGAGCTCGCGGCGTCTGTCGCCGATGCCAACGGCGCCCTGTTCGTGCCCGCGTTCACGGGGCTTGGAAGCCCCTGGTGGGATCCGCACGCCAGGGGCGTGCTGCTCGGCCTCTCACGGGGGGTCACCCGCGCCCATGTCGCCCGCGCCGTGGTCGACGCGCTCGCCTTCCAGGGTCGCGCGATCCTCGACGCGATGCGCGGGGGCGGGATCGAGCTGACCGAGCTGCGGGTGGACGGGGGCGCGGCGGCGATGGACCTGCTCTGCCAGGAGCTCGCGGATTCGTCCCGGCTGACCGTTCGGCGGCCGCGCTCCGTCGAGGCGACAGCCATCGGCGCGGCGACGCTTGCCGGCGTGTGCGTGGGCGCCACGACGCTCGAGGACCTGGACGCGAGCTTCGAGGAGGAGGCGGCGTTCCGTCCCCGGGATCCCGCAGTGATCGACGTGACCTACGAGACCTGGGTCGACGCCGTGGCGCGGAGCCGCTCGGGACCCGCGTAGCGCCTAGGTCCGGTCGACCGAGGCTGGTCGCGCGACGTACTCGTCCACATACGGGCGCCCGCAGAGCGCCGCGATGTCGTGCATCAGCACGTCGGTGAACTGGCGCAGGGCCTCGTGTTCCCCGAGGCGCTCGACCTCGTCGCCAGACAGCGTCCTCGGCTCGCCGAACGCGACGGTCACGGGGCGGAAGAGGTGCCAGCGGTTCCGGCCGATCGGCTGGACGTCGCTGGTACCCGAAATGCCGACGGGGATCACCGGGACCGCGCAGTCGAGCGAGAGCCGCGCGACGCCGGTGTGGCCCCGGTGCGTGCAGGCGTCGTCTGCGCGGGTGCCCTCGGGATAGAGGGCGAGCAGGCGTCCCTCGCCGAGCAGCCCGCGGGCGGTCTCCAAGGCCCGCTCGGACTCCGACCCGCCGCCCCTGCGGATCGGGATCTGCCCGACGGCCGAGAAGAACCAGGCGCTGCGCCAGTCGTCGAAGTACTCCGCCTTGGCGAGGTAGGTCACCCGGCGCGGCACCGACAGCGGCAGGAAGATCGAGTCGCAGAAGCTCTGGTGGTTCGCCGCGAGGATCATCGCGCCGCGGGCCGGGACGCGCCGCCGGCCGGGCGTCCTGATCCGGTACAGGACGAGCATGACCGGTGTCAGCACGATCTTGAGCAGCCAGTACCCCACGATCGAAACGTAGTTCGGGGACGCACCGCACGCTCGACCGTGCCGGCCCGCGGGCGCGGCGATCGGTAGCCTGCGGGCGGAAGGGGATCCATGACGACGTACACGACCACGATCCGCCACACGGGCCTCACGTTCGGCGAGGCACCGAGGTGGCACGACGGCCGGCTCTGGTTCAGCGACTTCCACCGGCATGGCGTGTTCTCCCTGGGCGACGACGGCGAGCGCCTCGAGCACGGGTTCGACGCACAGCCATCGGGACTCGGGTGGCAGCCCGACGGGACCTTGCTCGTCGTCTCGATGATCGACCACCGGGTGCTCGCCGTCGCCCCTGACGGGTCCGTCTCCACCCTCGCCGATCTCTCCGCGCACGCCACCTTCCTGTCGAACGACATGGTGGTCTCGGGCGACGGCTCGGCCTACGTCGGGAACTTCGGCTACGACATCGACGCGTTCCTCGCGGAGCACGGCACGAGGGGCGTCGTCGAGCCCCCGGGACCCCCGACGACCACGATCGTCGCGCTCGCGCCGGACGGCTCGGTGCGCCAGGTCGTCGACGACCTCTCGTTCCCCAACGGCATGGTGCTGACCGAGGACGGTGCCACGCTGATCGTTGCGGAGACCACCCGGCTCCGCCTGACCGCGTTCGCCGTCTCGACGGACGGCACGCTGTCGGACCGGCGCGTCTTCGCGCAGCTCGACGGGGTGTTCCCCGACGGGATCTGCCTCGACGCCGACGGCCAGGTCTGGGTCGCGAACGCGAACGGCCGCGAGTGCCTCCGTGTCAGAGACGGCGGCGAGGTGACCGACCGCGTCGAGACCACCACCCACAGCTACGCATGCATGCTCGGGGGCGACGACCGTCGGACGCTCTACGTGATGACCGCGCCGAGCTCGGTGGCCGCCGTGGTCTCGGTGACCCATGACGCGCTGATCGAGACCGCGTCGGTCGATGTGCCCGGAGCCGGGCTCCCCTGATCAGCCGAGCTTGGGCAGCGCGCGCCGCAGACCCCGGACCGCCTGGGCGATGCGAGCCTCGTTCTCGATGAGCGCGAAGCGCACGTAGCCCTCGCCGCCGTCGCCGAAGCCCACGCCCGGCGAGGTGGCGACATCCGCCTCGGTGACGAGCAGGGTTGCGAACTCGAGCGAGCTGAGGTGCCGGTAGGGCTCGGGGATCGGCGCCCAGACGAACATGGTCCCCTTGGGAGCGGCGATCTCCCACCCGATGCGGCCAAGGCCGTCGATGAGCGCGTCGCGCCGCGACTGGTAGATGGCGTTGACCTGCGCGGGGTAGTCGAGCGCCTCGTTCATGGCCACGATCGACGCGATCTGGATCGGCTGGAAGCTCCCGTAGTCGAGGTAGGTCTTCAGCTGGGTCAGCGCACTGACGATCTCCGCGTTCCCCAGGAGGAAGCCGACGCGCCACCCTGCCATCGAGAACGACTTCGTGAGCGTGTAGAGCTCGACGGCCACGTCCTTCGCGCCGTCGACCTGGAGGATCGACGGCGGCCGGTAGCCATCGAAGCCCAGGTCCGCGTAGGCGAAGTCGTGCACGACGATGATGCTGTGCTCGCGGGCGAACGCCACGAGCCGCTCCATGAACGCAAGGTCGACGCACGCGGTCGTCGGATTGTGGGGGAAGGAGCAGACGATGACCCTCGGCTTCGGCCACGCGCGGTTCCAGGCGTCGGTCATCCCCTCGAAGAAGGCGTCGCCTGGCGAGTCGCTCCCGAGCGCGCCGGGGTCGCGCATCGGCACCGTCACGACCTGCGCACCCGCGAAGAGCGGGCCGTAGATGTGGATCGGATAGCTGGGGCTCGGGACGAGCGCCGTGTCCCCGCGGTCGAGGAGCACCCACATCAGGTGGCTCAGCCCCTCCTTGGCGCCGATCGTGTGGACGACCTCGGTATCGGGATCGAGGTCGACGTCGAACAGGCGCCGGTACCGGTCGGCGATCGCGAGCCGCAGCTTCGGGATGCCCCGCGACGCGCTGTAGCGGTGGTTCCTCGGGTTCTGCGCCGCTTCGGCGAGCTTCTCGACCGCGACAGGGGGGCTCGGCAGGTCGGGGTTCCCGAAGCCGAAGTCGACGACATCGCGGCCGCTCGCTCGACCCGACGCCACCAGTGACTTGATCTCCGCAAAGACGTAGGGCGGCAGGCCCTCGATTCGCCGGAACTCCATCCAGAGACGCTAGCCGCGACCGAATCGGCGACCGGACCTCTTCGAGATCCTGGCGAGGACCTCGACGGGGGCGGGGGCGCCGAACACCGCCCACGAGGCGCCGGCCTCCGCCAGATCGATGAGCAGCGACTCGGTCGCCGCCTCGTCGACCTCGCCATCGCGCTGCGGTGCGACACCGCCCCAGGTGACGAAGCGAACACCCGTCGCGCCGGCAGCCCTGACGTCCGCCGCCGGTCTCATCCACACGTTGAGCCCGCACCCCGTATCGATCGCAACCTCGCGCGTGGCCTGCGCACCGTCGCCGATCCAGACCTCTGTCCCCTCTCCTGAGAGGGTCGCCGCGACGTGCGCGAGCGAGCGACGCCGCTCGTCGGGCCCGGCGAAGTCGACGCCGTATGCGAGGTTCTCCTCGCGCGACTTGCGGTCGCCCGTCCCGAGCGCGGCGATGATCCCGCCCTCGGCTACCGCGCGGAGCGCGCGGATCTGTCCCAGCAGCACCTCGTCGTCCACGAGCCCGATCCTCGCCACGAGGGTGCCGACACGAAGCCCCGGGTGGCGGACGGCGACGGTCGCCAGGACCTCGAACGGCGCGATCGCCGGCCGCTGCGGCGATCCCATCGGCCACACGTGGTCGAATGCGAAGACGCCGTCGAGGCCGCTCGCCTCGGCGCGCGCCGCGACGGCGAGGGCGTCGCGTGGCGTCTCCTGGAACGTCGGCAGCATCACCGCGAGGCGCATCACCGTTCCTGGGAGAGCAGGGCGGCGCCGATGGCGCCCGCGTGCGCGCCCAGATCGGCTGCCACCACCTCGATCGGCTCACGCAGCTCGCCGGCTTCGAGCAGGCCCGTCAGGTGGCGGCGTGCGGGCGGCAGGAGCAGCGTGCTCGCCTCGATGAGCCCGCCGCCGAGCACGAAGCGCCCGGGATCGAGCACGGCGGCGAGGTTGGCGAGCCCGAGGGCGAGCCACCACCCGACCTCGTCGAGCACGGCGAGCGCCTCCTTGTCCCCGGCGGCCGCGGCATGCGTCACGTCCTCCCCGCGCACGAGCTCCGCGTCGCCGCGCAGCGCGACCAGGGCGGGCAGGCGGCCGGCGGCGGCGGCCTCACGCCCGAGCCGCGCGACGCCCGCGCCCGATGCGTACCGCTCCCAGCAGCCCCGCCTGCCGCACGGGCAGCGCGGACCGGAGGGGTCCACGATCATGTGGCCGATCTCGGCGGCGTACCCCCTGCGCCCGCGCAGGATCCGGCCCCCGGTCACGATGCCGCCCCCGATGCCCGTGCCGAGGGTGACCATCGCGAACTCGTCCTCGCCCTGCGCCGCACCGAGCCGGTGCTCCGCGAAGGCCGCGGCGTCCGCGTCGTTGGCCACCGTCGCCTGCCATCCACGGAGTCTGATCCCGAGCAGCTTCGTCATGTCCGCGCCGGTCGCGCTGTGCAGGTTCGGGCCGAAGGTGAGCACGCCGGCGTGCGAGACCATGCCGGGCACTCCAACGCCGAGCGGGAGTCCCGTGAGATCCGTTCCAGCCGCAGCGGCGAGATCGGCCAGCGCAAGGGCGACCTCGTCGACGACGGCGACACCGGGCGCGTCACGGATGCCATCGAGGGGCGTGGCGCGCCGCGCCTCCGCGAGGAGCGCGCCGGACCGGTCCACCAGAACAGCGAGGACCTTGGTGCCGCCGACGTCGACGCCGACGGCGAGCCGGCTCACGCGAGCGACTCGGCCCGGGCCTTCAGCTCGCGCAGTGCCGTGGTCTGGATCCGCTGCGCCGCGCGGTGCTTCACGAATCCGGGGATCGGGACGCGGAAGCTCGACCTCGAGCTGGTAGGTGACCAGCGTGCCGCCATCCACCGGGTCGAACCGGTAGGAGCCGTCGAGCTTGCTCGTGATGTCCCCTTCGACCATGACCCACGACAGCGCGTGGGGTGCTTCGGCGTAGTCGTAGCGCAGGGTGTAGGTCGTCGAGCGCCCGAAGGCGGCGGCGCGAAACGTCGCCACGAGCGGACGGCTCTCGTCATCCAGTTCGCTGACGGTCACGGACTTGAGGTCCGCCACCCATTCGGGGTAGTCGGCCAGGTCGACCGTGACAGCGAACAGGGTGGCAGGGTCGGCACCGACCACGATCGTCTCGGTTGCCCGCTCAGTCATGCCAACTCCTCGTGCAGCACTGCGTCAGCCTACGACGTCGGGGCCGTCGGTTCGTTGAGGACGGCGTCGAGGCCCTCGGCCAGCCGGGCCGCCAGTCCGTCGTAGCTGAACCGGGCTTCCGCGCGCACCCTTCCGGCTTCGCCCATCCCGCGGCGACGATCGGGATCGGCGAGGAGCGCGTTCAGCGCCGCCGCCACCGCGGCCGGGTCCTCGGGACGGTCGACGACGAGTCCGGTCACGCCGTCCTCGACCGCCTCGAACGACCCTCCCGACCGTCCGGCGATCTGGGGGACGCCGCAGGCCGCAGCCTCCAGGAAGACGATGCCGAACCCCTCCTGTTCGAGCCCGCCCCACCGCGACCGGCACGGCTGGGCGAACACCGCCGAGGAACCGAGGAGGTCGATCTTGTCCCGCTCGTCGATCCGGCCCAGGAAATGCACGCGGGCCGACGAGCGCCTGGCGATGCGCTGGAGGCGGGATCGATCCCGGCCGTCCCCCGCGATGACGAGCGTGAGCGATGGGTCCTTCCCGCTCGCGATGGCGACCGCCTCGATGAGCACGTCGAGGCCCTTGCGCGGGACGAGCCTGCCGACCGAGGTCACGATCGGGCCCTTCGAGGGCAGCCCGAGCCGTGCACGCACCGCGGGCTGGGCGCTCGCTGCGATCGGGACGAACCTCGTCGCGTCGACCCCCGGCGGGATCTGGATGACGGGCGGGAGATCGTCGCCGACGAGCCTGCGCGCCTCACGCTCGGGATACCCGCCCGCGCAAAGGGCGACGGAGGCGCCGCGCAGCACGGTCGCCGACGCCCGGCGCAGCACTGGCAGGCGGGCAGGGATGGCGACTTCGGCGCCGTGGAGGACGACGCCGTACGCGATGCCCTGTCTCGTGCCGATCATCCCCAAGGGGACGAACGGGTCATAGAGGATGATCTCGGGATGGAACCTGTCGACGGCGTCGTCGACGGCTCGCCGTGCGCCGCGATCAGGCACATAGAGGGTCGAGCGGCGCACGCGGTCGATGAGCAGCCCCGCTCTGTCCTGGACCTCGTCGTACTCGCGCGCCCTTCGATCCGATGACGCGGTCAGGACCATCGTCGTCGTTGCGTCGAGCCGGGTCCACAGCTCCTCGAGGTAGTTCTGGATGCCCCCGACCTTCGGGGGGTAGTCGTTCGTGACGAGGAGCGTGCGCGTCACCGTGCGCTCCCGGGCGACCCGGTCGGGCGAGAACGGCAATCAGGATGCGTGCGGTTCGAACTTCGACGTTGGCACGAGGCCTGCCCTGTTGAGCAGCCGGAGCGCGCGCGCCTCCTCCAGGTCGATGACGACTGCATCCCCCGGATCCCTGTCGAGGACGAAGCTGACGAGGCAACCGCTGCACGCATTCGTGTGCTGCAGGATGCAGTCCCCGCAGTCGATCGTGACCGCGACGGGGTCGCCGATCTCGTTGTCACCCATGATTCTGTCCCTTCGTCCACGCTCCGACACGTCGACAGGGTGCAGGTCCGCTGTGACATCTCAGGTGGGCTCGGTCGTCAACCGGACCGTATCGGGCCGCGGTGATCCGGCGAGGACGCGCTCGCAGTGGTCCCGAACGTGCTGGGCACCGAGCGCCACCCCCTCGACGATGACGTCGCAGGATGCGCTGACGACGCTGAAGAACGGCGCGGCGATGGCGTCGAGGAGATCGAAGGCGTCGTCACCGAGCACCCACGACCCCCCGTCGCCGAGATAGCCCGAGAGGGCTGCGTCGGGCAGCGGACCGGGAGGCAGGCGGATCGCACCCACCACGTCGAGGCCCTCGATCCCATCGCGCACGAGGCCGACGAGGTCGCGGCACCCGGCGCAGTCCATCGAGACCATGACGACGAGGGTCACCGACGTGAACGGCATCGAGACCGGCGTTCCGTCCGGTCGCCAGCCGTCGACGGTGCCGCGCGCGAGCCTCCTTTGACCCTTCCCCGCGGGAATCGGCGCAGCGGTCGCGAGTGCTGCCGCAGCCTCCGCAGGAGTCAGACGGCGCATCGTCACGGTTCGGCCGGGAGCGCTCCGTCGTCCTCGAGCACCTCGATGTCGCGTCCGTGGCCGCACCAGCGGCACGTCACCGACTCGACGTGCGCGTCCACGATCACGGGATCCTCGATGGCGAGGTCACCGCCGACCGTGAAATGGCGGTACGACCTCGTCGTGCTGGTCTCGACGACCTCGAAGCGGGTGATGTTGCCGCAGGCCCGGCAGCGGTATCTGGTCACGACCGAAGGGTAGCGGCCCTAGAGATCCTCGAGAATCCTCGCGCGCCGCTCGTCGTACTCGGCGTCCTCGATCCGACCTGACTCGTAGAGCGCGTCGAGCGCGTCAAGGCGCTCGGCGACGTCGCCGTCGTGCACGGTGCCGACCTGCTCGTGACGCTCGTCGATCTCGCGAGCGATGACCCGGCGGAGAGCCTGGGGACGGCGCATCTCCACCAGTTCGACGGGATCGTCCTCGAACAGCTCAAGAATCACGTCGCCGCGCCGCACGATTCGTTCGAGCACCGATGCCGAGACGTGCACGTCGGTGATGCGCTCGAGTCGGATCGACGCGTGGTTCCGGCGCAGAAGCCCGTCGGCGATGAGGATCCTGCGGTCCGTGACCGTGACCGTCCGAGCCGACCACTGCGCTGCGCGCCCGAGTGTCCATGCAAGCGGCACCGCGACGACGACGGCAAGCGCGTAGAGCCAGGGTCGCGACGTCTCGTGGATCCGGACGAGCAGCCAGAAGCCGAGGCCGGCGACCGCGGCCGTGCAGAGGAGCGCGCCCGTGACACGGGCCGGATGGGGTCGAACGACCACCACGACATGCTCCGATCGCTCTGGCGCGGACCCTTGAAGCACGCACCAAAGCGTAGGCCCGACGTCGGTGGCATCGGGGCTCATCGACGGCGTTGCCAGGCGCTTCGAGATACCGTCGACGCGTGTCGCTCGACCCGTCAATCCATGGCCTGAGCAACCGCGAGGAGATGGTGCCGTTCATCCCCAGGAGCGCCACAACCGTGCTCGACGTGGGGTGCAGTCGCGGCCTGTTCGTGAAGAGCCTGCTCGCGGCGCGTCCGGAACTGCGCATTACCGGGATCGAGGTCGACGCCAACGCGGCCGAAAGCGCCGCCACGCACTACGCGTCGGTGATCCGCGGGAGCTTCCCGGACGATGTCCCCTCCGGAACGACCTACGACTGCCTCGTGTTCAACGATGTGCTCGAGCACATGGTCGATCCGTGGACGGCCCTTCGCGGGTCGACATCCCATCTCGCGGACGGCGGGGTCGCGGTCGCGTCGATTCCAAACGTCAGGTACGTGGCGGTGGTCCTCCGGCTGCTGCTCCAGGGACGCTTCGATTACGTCGACTTCGGGATCCTCGACCGCTCGCACCTGCGGTTCTTCACCCGGAGCTCCATCGACGCGCTGTTCTCGACGACCGGATTCGTCGTCGAGACCATCGAGCCGATCAATGCGTCGCCACGGTGGTGGGCGTTCTTCGCGATCGGTCCCTTCAAGGACATGCGCTACCTCCAGTTCTCCGTCGTGGCGCATCCTCGTACCTAGGAAGGTCCCTTCGCCGCCGGGATGACCCGATGCCGGGCACGACACACAGGTCCCTCGCCAGCACCCGTCACGGTCGCTGGCGCCGCTCGCACGAGCGCGAGCGGCGCGTCCCCGTGCATGGACGTGCAGAGTGGCGACTAGAACAACTTTATAAACCATCTTGGTCGAGTGGCCACTGTGGCAGTGGCACTCGTCGTCGCTGCGTGCGCGGGCACCGCACCGTCCGGAGCGAGCGAGACCAGCAGGTCGATCCCCTTCACCCAGGCACCCTGCACGAATGGCGCGCCCGTCGACGCATACCGGGGCTACTGCGCCACCTTCAGCGGAGCCAACACGTACTTCGGCCTCTACGGCCCGGGCTTCCCGACACCCGCAGGCTGGGGACTCTGCGCATCCGCGGCAGCCCTCGGCGGTGGCTACCCGTCCCCCGGCTACGGGTATGTGCCGTCCGGCTCCCCCGCCGGTATCGACGGCGCTCAGCTCGGTGCGTTCGGCTACGCGCTCTCCAGCGCCCAGGCGAGCGGGTGGATCGTTGCAGGGCGGCGAGGCAGGTACACGGCGGACCAGCTCGGTGCCGCGATCAAGCTCGTCTACGACCATCTCGCCTGGGGGGCCCCGTATCCCGCCGCGGACGCCGGCACCGCGAGGGCGATCGACGATCTGCGGGTTGTGACCGCGGGCGTGGCGGGGATTACCGCAGCACCCACCATCGCCGTCGCAATCGTGGAGCGGGGGAGCCCCGGTCGCGAGACGACAGCGGTGGTGGTCACGGTCGCGGTCCCCGGCTCCGGGCGGGGCCTTGCAGGCGTCGTCGTCTCGGTCCACCTGCGCGGCGCGACCGTCGCCGGCTCCGGCGCAGCGGCGGCCTCCATGACGACGGCGGGAGGGGGTACCGGCTCGATCCCGATCAGGCTCGTCGGCACGGCCGCGTCGACAGCGACGGCGACGGTGTCCGCGGTCGTCGGCGCGCCGGGCCTCGCGTTCTGGTCGCCCACGTCCATCGTGCCGAGTGCCCAGACGATCGCAGCGCCAGCGCCGGCCACGGTCGTGTCGGGCACCGCTGTCGTCGCGGTCACCGGATCGATCCAGATCGCGAAGTCCGGTGACGATCCCGCGTGGCCGGTCACCGGAGCCACATTCCAGCTCGTCAACGACGTCGGTGCGGTTGTGGACACGCTCGTCGTGGGTTCCGGAGGCATCACCCCGGTGAGCGTGCCGCTCGCGGTCGGCAGCTACTCGGTGCGCGAGTCCGTGGCGCCGCCGGGCTACGGCGTCGCCCCGGACCAGACCGTGGTCGTCGTGGCGAACGCCACCACGCTCGTCTCGTTCACCGGCACGCACGGCGACTTCATCCGTCGCTCGTCGCTCGCCGTCCGCAAGGTCGACGCGCTCTCGGGTGCGCCCCTCGCCGGGGCGGCACTGGCACTCGTCGACCAGTCGGGCACGATCGTGGCAGCGTGCACGACCCCCGAGGACGGGACGTGCGACTTCAGCGACCTCCTCCCCGGCACCTATGAATTGACAGAAATCTCGCCACCCGTCGGATTCGCGACCGCAGCGGGCCTGCCGCAGTCGGTCACCCTCGCGCCGGGTCAGACGACCACCGTCGTCGTCGCCGACCCGCCCCTCGTGTCCGTCACCGTACGAAAGGCAGCGGCAGGGTCGCCGAACAGCGGAACGCAAGGGGCGATCTTCGACCTCTACCGCATGGACCACGGGAGCCTCCCTGCGCCTCCGGCCCCGTCCGATTCGCGGGCGCTCGCAGGCGGCACCTGGATCGCGCGCGGGACAACCTCGGTCGGTGGGCTCCTCGAATTCCAGGCGCTCCTGCCCGGTTGGGCGTACTGCGCCATCGAACACACCGCGCCCGCGAACTTCACCGTCGACCCGGCACCGGTGTGCACGACAGTGCTCGGCGGGACCACGGAGCTTCTTGCTGGCGAGATCTCGGTCGTCGACGCTCGCGAGCGCGCCACGCTCAGCGTCTTCAAGTTCAACGCGGCGCAGCCGGGCGTCGGGATCCCCGGCGCCGTCTTCGACGTCTATTCGAAGGGCGCCGCCGCACCAGGTGCCTCCGCCCAGCCAGCAGGTGTCCCCACGTTCAGCGGCCTGTCGTACTTCGTGTCGGGCACGACCGGCGCCGACGGCCGCCTCGCCTTCAACGTGCCGGCCGGCTACGCCTGGTGCATCCACGAGTCATCCGTGCCGGAGGGCTGGATCATCGACCCTTCGCTGACCTGCACATCAGGGACGCTCACCTCGTCCGATGCGGGCGGGATGATCGCACTCCCCGAGACCGCGTCGAGCGCGATGCTGCACGTGTACAAGTTCAACGCGACCGCCCCCGATGAGGGAATCGCCGGGGCGGGCTTCGGGTTGTTCGTCGTCGGATCCCTTCCGTCGGGCTACGTCGCACCGCCCGTCCTCGCGGGCGTCGCGGTGCCTCGAGGGACCACCTTCTGGGCGACGGGCACGACGGATGCTGCGGGTCGCCTGTCCTTCGGCGTTCCCTCCGGGCATGCCTGGTGCATCAGGGAGCTCTACGCGCCCCCCGGCTACGTCCTCGATGCGGCCGTCCTGTGCACGGGGGTCCTCACGACGAGCACTTCGGTCGCAGCCTCCACGATCGCCGTCCCCGAGGCGCTTGCGATGACGGGAGGCCCGAGCCCATGGCCGGCAGTCGTGCTCATCGGCACGGGCCTCGCGCTCCTCGCGATCTCCCGGAGGCGGCGCGCGCCCTCAGTGCCATGATGAGGGCATGAGTTCCTGGCGGAGCGAGCTGCGGTGACCCCGCGACGGGCCGGACCGTTCGAGCGGCTCCCCCAGGCGATCGCCGAGCAGGTGGTCAACCGGATCGTCGAGCTGATCGACGTGAACGAGATCGTGAGCCGCCTCGACGTCGACGACATCGTCCGGCGGATCGACGTGAACGCGCTGATGGAGCGCGTCGACGTCAACGCGGTCGTCGACCGGGTCGACCCCGACGCGATCGTGGACCGGGTCGATCCGAACCGGCTCATGCAGCGCGTCGACATCGAGGCCATCGTCGATCGGATCGACGTGAACGCGATCGCCGAGAAGATCGACGTCGAGGCCATCGTCAGCCGCATCGACGTGGACGAGCTCGTCCGCCGCGCGGACCTCGGCCCGATCATCGCCCAGTCGACATCGGGGATGATGGGAGAGTTCCTCGGGCTCCTGCGCCGCCAGGTCGTCTCCCTCGACAAGATCCTCGATCGGGCGACAGCCAGGCGGCGATTCCGGGACGAGCCCGCCGGCCCGGCGGACCTCATCGAGGCGGCGTCGACCAACGCCGTCGGGTCGCTCGAGGGGCACTACGCCGGCGGCGTCACGCGGCTCCTCGCGTTCCTCGCCGACATCGGCGCGGCGTGGGGCATCTTCCTCGTGCTCGCCGCAGGGACCCAGTCGGCCATCAAGCTGTTCAGCGGCAAGGACTACACGCTCGTCTCGCACCGGGCCGTGGGGCTCGCCGCGATCGTCATCTGGGGCTTCCTCTACTTCTCGGTGCAGTGGGCGCTGTCTGGACGAACCATCGGGATGGCGATCCTCGGCGCCCGCGTGACCACGACCGACGGCAAGAGCATCTCGAACCGCTCCGCGGTGATCAGGACGGTGACCCTTCCGATCAGCATCGTTGTCTTCTTCCTCGGGCTGCTCGGGATCGTCCTGCGCGCGAACCGGCAAGGGTTCCACGACAGGTGCGCCGGGACCGTTGTTATCTACTTCTGGGAGGCGCGGGGCTCCTCGCTCCCCTGGCTCCACCGCGACGACTGACCGTCAGGCGTTGCGCATCTGGAACGCCGCCATGTCGATGTAGGCGTCGAACTCCGCGCGGTCCTCGTCGGAGAGATCCATCAGCGCGAGCGCTGCTCGCATATGGACCAACCAGGCGTCGCGAGCCCGTCTGTCGATCACGAAGGGCGCGTGGCGCATCCGGAGGCGCGGGTGGCCCCGCTCCTCGGAGTAGGTCCGGGGTCCGCCCCAGTACTGCGCGAGGAACAGCGCGAGGTGCCGCCTCGACTCGGTGAGGTCGGCGGGGTACATCGCCCTCAGGACGTCGTCGGTCTCTACGCCCTCGTAGAAGCGGTCGACCAGTGTGTCGAAGAACGGCTGGCCGCCGACGCGATCGAAGAATGCGAGCTCGGTCACAGGGAAAACCTAGGAGGTCGTAGACTCCTCGCCGCGCGGGTGTAGCTCAATGGTAGAGCCCCAGCCTTCCAAGCTGGCCATGCCGGTTCGATCCCGGTCACCCGCTCCAACGAGCGCCGTCGCGTAGGACATGCTGATCCGGGCAGCCTGCGACGGTGCGACGCGCGTGCTCCAGGACTGCCTTCGCGCGCAGAAGTGCCTCCCGCGCCCGCCGAGGAGGTTCGGTTCGGCCTCGCGTCGTCCGCCCTTGGCCGGTCGTCCAGATGCCCCGGCGGCCTTGCATAACCAAGCGGTAACTCAGCAGGCTGCTGTGGGCCATGCAACGATGGCTCCACTACTTCGAAGCAACCCGCAGAGGAAGTCGCATTGCTCGCATTCACGTTTCCTGATCACGGTTCCCAGACTCCCGGGATGGGAGCCAACTGGGCCAACCATCCGTCTTGGGAACTCGTCGAAATTGCGAGCGAAGCCGTGGGCAGGGACGTCTCGCACCTTCTCCTCGAGGCGGGGCCCGACCAGCTGGACGACGTCGCTGGCGCGCAGCTCGCGACCTTCGTGCTGAGCCTCGTCGCCGTGGATGCCGCCGAGCGGCTGGGCCTCGAGCCGGCGGCCGCTGCGGGGCGCAGCCTCGGCGAGTACACCGCGCTTGTCGCCACCGGCGCGCTCAGCTTCGAGGACGGGGTCCGGCTCGTCGTGGCGCGAGGCAACGCGATGCGCGCTGCATCAGAGAACGCCCCTGGCTGGATGGCGACCGTCCTCGGACTGGGAGACGAGGATGTGGAGGTCTCCTGCGTGCGCGCAGAGAGCGACGTGTGGATCGCAAGCTATGACGCCCCCGGGCACGTCGTCGTGTCGGGTACCCGTGACGGTGTCGAGCGCGCAGGCGCCTTCGCGCGGTCGCTCGGCGCGGAACCGCTGCGCCCGTCCTCGCCGGGCGCCTTCCACAGTCCGCTCATGCTCGAGGCCCGCGATCCGCTGCGCAAGGCCCTGTCCGAGGTGGCGTTCCAGGATGCCAACCCGGGCGTGGTGTCGAACGTCGACGCGCGAAGGCACCCTGACCCCTCCGACTGGCCCGGCCTCCTCTCGGCCCAGCTGTGCGCACCGATCAGGTGGCGCCAGACGATCGAGACCCTGTACGCCGAAGGTGCGCGAACCTTCATCGAGCTCGGCCCGGGCTCGAGCCTCACGCCCCTCACGAGGCGCTCGCTCGCCAACAAGGCTGTCCCGACGTTCTCGATCGAGTCGCCCTTGGACCTCGAGGCGCTCTTCGAGCTCATGATCGGCGCATCCGCGCAGCTCGAGTCCGCCCCGGTCGATCGCAGCCACATGACCGAGCGCCTGGTCGTCTCGCCGACCGTCGGTCCGTTCCGCCCGGTGCCCGAGCTCGCCCACGCCGCGCCGAAGCTCGCGGGCGTCCCGAAGTCGGAGGCCGCCACGACCCTTCTCGTGCCGATCAAGGTGGGCGACCTCATCGGATGGGTCGGCGACACCGAGATCCGTTCATCGTTCGAGGGCTCGCTCGAAGGGCTCCTCGTGCTGACCGGGGAGCGCGTGATCTCGGGCCAGCCGGTCGCGTGGCTCAGCACGTCGTTCGACCCGTCGCGATGAGCGGAGCGACCTGATGCGTCGGCGCTTCGCGCAACCAAGGAGGACCCGATGATCGAGCACGTCGTTGAGCAGTGGCATGCGCACCTCCGGGGCACGCTGCCCGGGGGGCTCGACCAGCTGCTCGACGATGACGTCGTCTTCTTCTCGCCGATCGTCTTCACACCGCAGCGAGGCAAGGAGATCACGTCGCTGTACCTCCGCGCGGCCGGGCAGACGTTCCCAGGGGACCCGTCTCCGTCTTCGACCCAGCCGGGCGAAACAGATGGCAGCTTCCGCTACACCAAGCAGGTCATGTCCGGCAACACGGCCGTGCTCGAGTTCGAGACGCAGATGAACGGCAAGTACGTCAACGGCGTCGACATCATCACGTGCAACGACGAGGGTCGCATTGTGGAGTTCCGGGTCATGATCCGGCCGCTGCAGGCCGTGAACCTCGTCCATCAGCAGATGGCGGCGATGCTGGACTCGATGGGCGGCGCCGGCTGACCGGTCAGGCCGGGAATCCCTGCAGTCCCTCATCAAGCTGGACGCCCAACGTGTTGAGGGTCATCGCGACGAGGTGGTAGTGCCCGACGACCATCGGCACCTCGATCAGCTGCGCGGTGTCGTACCGCGAGGTGAGCGCGACCCACGTCTCGTCCTCGATCGTCCACGCCGCGTGCAGCTCATCGGCGGCGCGAAGCAACGTCGCGTCGAACGCCTCCCATCCGGGCGCGTCGGGCCCCAACGTGACGCGGTCGACCTCAAGCGGTTCCAGGCCGCACAGCAGTGCGATCCGCGCATGCTGACCCCATTCGTACGGCGACGCGCAGTTCCACCCGGTTCGCAGGATGAGCAGCTCGCGGTCCCGCGGCGGCAGCGTCCCGTTGAGCAGCTTGCCTCCGAAGGGCAGCCATTTCCTGAAGAGTCCGGGTGCCCGAACGAACGTCGTGAAGATGTTCGCATCGTCGGCGCCCGGCACCACGGCCCCGTCGAGCAGCTCTCGGATGGCGCCTGTCCGCTCTTCAACGGGCACGGGTGTGATCCGCGGGACCGATGCACTCCTCGTCATCTCATCTCCCTTGTTCGCGTCGACCGTCCGGATGCGAGCTGGATCGAGCCGTCAGAACGGGAGTCCGGGCGCGTCGACCACCGACGGGCGGGCGGCGCCACCGGCTCGCAGCGACCGGTACGGGAAGATCTGGTCCTCCCTGAAGGAGCGATTCCGTTGCTCACCGGCTCGACCTCCGACCACCTCCACCCAGCGCTCCCCGGTCTCGTCATTCGTCACGTGGGCGACGAACCGCCACGCGGCGCGTCGTTCCCGCGGATCCTGGACGTCGACCCGGTCCCCGTTCCGAAGACCAGACCACGAACGGCTGCGCGTCAGGTGCCCGATTCGCTCGGCCGTTCCAGTGCGGGTGCGTGCTCTGGCCACACCCGTTTCTACCTGACCGAGGGCCAGCCCCCGTCACATGGCCCCCCTACGCTCCCTGCGTGACCCTCCCTCCGCTCCCGACCTCCCTCTCACCGTCGAGGATCTCGACCTTCACCGACTGTCCGAGGATGTTCCAGTACCGGGCGATCGAGCGCCTCGAGCAGCCGCCCACGATCTGGACGCTCAAGGGGACACTCGTCCACGCCGCGCTCGAGGGACTCTTCTCGAACGTCGCTCCGGAGGAACGGACGCCCGCAGCGGCGCTCGCCGAGCTCGATGCGGCCGTCGCATCCGGGGCCGGCGTGGAGGGGTTCGCCTCGCTCGGGCTCAGTCCGGTTGAGCAGGATCGATTCGTCGAGGACGCCCGGACCCTCGTGCGCCGCTACTTCGACATCGAGGATCCCCGCACGATCGATGCCGTCGGTGTGGAACTCCGCCTTGAGGCCGAGCTCGATGCGTCGGGCACGTCGTTGCAACTCCGTGGCATCATCGATCGCCTCGACAGGGCTGCGAACGGCGATCTCACGATCGTCGACTACAAGACCGGGCGTGCGCCGATGCGAGGCCGCGAACGGGCGAAGCTCGCGGCGGTCGAGACGTATGCACTCCTCTGCGAGCGGGTGCTCGGTGTGCGACCCGTCGCTGTTCGGCTGCTGCACCTGAAGGAGCCCGTGGTGATCGAACGGCGAATCGGCGAGGCGGAGGTCACTCGTCAGGAGCGCAGGACCGTCCAGGTGTGGGACGCCATCGCCAAGGCGCACGCGTCAGGGTCGTTCCGTCCATCGCCCGGGCCCCTCTGCAGGTTCTGCGCCTTCAGCGACCGCTGCGAGGGCGCCCTTGCGATGGGCGTGACCAGGGCTAAGTGAGCCGCCCCGGATCCTCATAGGCTCGAGCCATGCAGGTCGAGGCTGACGCGACGGCCCAGGGGCGCACTCCCCTTGACCACGTCGCGGATGTCGCGTCGATCGCCAGCGACTTCGGTGTCATCTGGGTCGCCGTCGCTGCGCTGCAGGTCGCGACCGGATCGTCCTCGTGGTCCTCTGCGGCGCGCCGGCTCGGCGCGGCGGGCATGGTGTCGCTCACCCTCACGCGGCTGCTCAAGCACTTCTTCGGTGTCGCTCGACCCCCGAACCCCGATCCGGGGACCCTCGCGAGGATGCCGACGTCGTCCAGCTTCCCGAGCGGACACACGCTCGCCGCCTTCACCTCCGCGCTCGCTGTTCCCAGAAGCGCGCGGGGGCGCGCCGTCGCCGTCCTGTTCGCCGCAACCGTCGGTTGGGCCAGGTTGCGCGTCGGACATCATCGCCCGTCCGATGTCATTGCGGGAGCAGCGATCGGCGGTGCCGCCGGAGCAGCGGTCGCGGTGCTGCTGGACCGAACGGCGTCGTGAGGTACGTCTCGGTCGCCGCCAGATGCGAACACCCCCGCGTCCGCCGCCTCGTCGATTCGATCCACCGCAACGACGAATCGGCAGAGGTCACGGTGCTGTGGGCGGACTCCGACGACCACGGCCCCGAGCTGCGCGGAGCGCAGACCGTCGGGCTCTCATGGCTGCGCGATGATCTCGACGGGCTCCACCTCCTCGCCGCGGCCCACTGCGAGCCGTACTTCAAGTCGCTCCTCGTCCCCGAGGCGCTCGCCACGGCGCTCTCCGATGGGCCTGCCGCCTTCCTCGCACCGTCCGTCGTCGTCCTGGCCCCGCTCTCCGATCACGCGGGAGCCGGCGCGCTGGTCCTCATCGAGCGATCGGTGCGCGCGCCACGCGCCGCTCCACCATGGCTTGCGGGTGCGGCGCCGGTGACATCGCGGGCCCTCTTCGCGCAGTCGGAAGCGACGGATCTTGTCGCACGCTGGTCTGCGCAGTCCCAGCTTCGCGCGGTGAGGGCCTATGAGGACGATGGTCCGCCGGATCCCCCGTGGTGGCCCAATGCTGAAGCCGGGTGGTCCGCAGATGCGCTGTGGCACCTCGCATCGGATCCCCGGGTGGTCATCGAGCGCGATGTGGGCGCCGGGATTGCCTGGTGGAATCTCCACGAGCGGACCATCGAGCGCCATGGCGAGCGCGTGACCGTGAACGGACGGCCGGCCACGCTCGCGATCCTCGACGGGATCGACCCGCTCGGCGACGACGGCGCCGGTGGGCCGGGGCTGGGAACCTTCTTCGCGCAGATCCCGGGGCCACAGGTGTCACTCCTCGGCGACTTCGGGCTGAGCGCACCGACTGACGATGCAGGACCACCGTGGTGCTTCGGTCGGTTCGAGGACGGCAGTGACGTGCCAGAGGTGGCAAGGCGGCTCGTGCGGCGCTGGATGCGCGAAGGGGACGACGAACGACCTCCGGCACCCTTCGGTCGCGACGGTGACGACGGCTTCGTGTCCTGGTGCACCGCACCGCTGTCGACGCATTCCGGCGTGTCGAGGGCGCTCGGCGACATCCTGCGATACCGGCTGGATGTGCGATCGCACTTCTCCGAGCCCTGCAACCGCGACGAGCCGGCGCTACTCGAATGGGCGCGCACCCTCGGAGTCACCGAGGGAATGCTTCCGGAGGCCTGGGTCGATCGCCTCGAGGCCCGCAGCGAGACGTTCGAGGTCGAGCAGGCCCCCGGGGCGACCGTCAGCGGGCTGCTCCGAAGTCCGATCGGCGTCGGGTCGCTCGCGCGATCTGTCGCGGGAGCCCTTGAGCGGTCGGGACTCGCGTTCGCACGCGAGTCGTGCGAGCCGGTCGCCGGGGTCACGGCGCTCATGGAGCCCGTTGACGTCGGTCCGCCGGTGCATCCGGTCAACGTCGTCGTCCTCCAAGGCGACCTGCTCCCCGCGTGGTTCAACCACGCCGGTGGAATGTCCGACGGGCGCTACACGATCGCGGTGTGGGCGTGGGAGCTGGAGCACTTCCCTGCCGACACGGGCCGCTGGGCGTCGCTCGTCGACGAGGTGTGGGCGATCTCGGACTTCATGGCGGAGGGCCTTCGAAAGGAGACCGACCGCCCGGTGCTCGTGTTCCCCTATTGGACGGAGGATTCCGGCGCACCCGAGCCGCTCGACAGGGCTCCGCTCGGGATTCCCGACGGCCCGTACGCCCTGTTCTGCTTCGACTTCAACTCGGGCTTCGAGCGGAAGAACCCGCTGGGGGTGCTCGATGCCTTCGCCCGAGCGTTCCCTGAAGGCGACGGCCCGACGATGGTCCTCAAGACCGCGAACGGACCGTCGGATCTCGTCCACTCCCTCGAGCTCGACGCCGCCTGCGCGCGCCGGCGCGACGTCGTGCGCATCGAAGGCTTCAAGCCTCGCGAGCAGGTGCGGGCGCTGATGGCCGGGGCCTGCTGCTACGTGTCGCTGCACCGCGCCGAGGGGCTCGGCCTGACCATGCTGGAGGCCATGCGACTCGGAGTCCCGGTGATCGCGACGAGGTACTCGGCCAACCTCGAGTTCATGGACGACGCAAGCGCGCTGCTCGTCGACGCGCAGTCCGTCGAGATTGCCCCCTCCGTCCGCGTGTACGGAGGACTCGGGAGCTGGGCGGACCCGGACATCGACCAGGCTGCAGGGCACCTGCGACGCGTCTTCGGCGATCCGGTGTTCGCCCGCTCGCTCGGGGACCGCGGACGGGAGCAGGCCCGGAGGTGGGTGACCGAAGAGCAGTCGACGCTGTTCGTCCGTGACAGGGTTCTCGCTGCGACGAAGGCGGTCGTCGAACGGCCCTGGTCGCTGGCCCGCAGCGATCCGGATGCCCGCGAGCCGCAGGATCCGGCCGACGAGGCTCCGCCGGACCCCGATGCTCCCGGTGCTGACGACGACAGCTCGCTCGTGCATCGGGCCGGTGACCGCGCCTTACGATCGGTGGGTCTGGAAAGGATCGATCCATGAGCACGCTGCCGGCCTTCGAGGTCACCTACGACTACCTCTGCCCATTCGCACGCATCGTTCACGAGCACCTCGTGGAGGGCCTTCGCGCCGCCGCCGGGTGGGACGTGACGTTCACACCCTGGACGCTGCTGCAGGGGCACAAGGATGACGGTGCGCCAGACGTCTGGGACGACGCGAGTCGGTCCAACGACCTCGTCGCGCTCGAGGCGGGTCTCGCGGTGCGCGACGCGTGGCCGGATCGGTTCCTCGATGTCCACCTCGCGCTGTTCCGGGCGCGGCACGACAGGAGCATGCGCCTCGCGAGCCGCGAGGACGTCGCCATCGTCCTGCGTGAGGTCGCGCTCGATCCTGACGCGGTCTTCGAGGTCGTCGACGGCGGCGCGGCGCGCAAGGAGATCGCAGCGTCCTGGCGGCGACTGGTCGACGAGCACGAGGCCTTCGGCGTGCCCACGTTCGTGGTGGGCGATGATGCGGTCTTCGTTCGCCTGATGGATCTCCCCGCCGACGGCGGCGATGCGACGAGGACCATCGAGCAGATCGTGTCGCTCATGGTCGATCGTCCGACGATCAACGAGTTCAAGCACACCACGATCTCCCGGTAGCTCGCGCGCAGCGTTCCCGTCGCAGGGGCGGTGCCGCAGGTCGGAGCCGATGGACGGGGACGACGGGTAGCCTGCCGTCGTGCATCGACCCGGAGTTGACGGCGCCCCGCTCGCGTCGCCCAGGGTCGGCATCGTGGGTGCCGGGCAGCTCGCTCGTATGCTCGCAGAGGCGGCCAGTGCGCTCGGCGTGTGGACCATCGTGCTCGCCGAGCGAGGCGACGACGCCGCGACTGGCGTCGCGTGCGAGGTGATCCTCGGATCACCGACCGATGCGAGCGCGATCGCCGCGCTGGCCGGGCTGTGCGACGTCATCACCTTCGACCACGAACTCGTCGACCTCGACGTGCTGCGCGGGATGCAGCAGGGTGGGGCTGTGGTCCGACCCTCGCCCGACACGCTGGAGTTCGCCGTCGACAAGTCCTTCCAGCGCGCGGCGTTCTCTGCGGCAGGCCTCCCGATCCCTGACCACGTGGTCCTCGGCGGCTCAGAGGCTGAGGACATCCGGCGGCTCCGTGCCTTCGCCGGCGGGCTCGGTTCCCCCCCGGTCGTGAAGCTCGCGCGCGGCGGGTATGACGGACGTGGCGTCTGCGTCGCTGGCTCGCTCGAGGAGGCAGAGTCGGCGTCACTCGCCTGGCGACGCGGTGGCAGCGTCGTCGTCGCGGAGGCGCCCGTGGCGATGCGACGGGAGCTCGCCGCCCTCGTTGCGCGGCGACCCGACGGCGAGACCGTGACATGGCAGGTGGTCGAGACCGCCCAGGTCAACGGCGTCTGTCGCGAGGTCCTCGTCCCGGGGAGTCTCGATGCCGCGACCGAGGCCGAGGCCGAGGCGCTCGCGCACCGGGTGGCCGATGTCGTGGGGCTCGCGGGCGTGCTCGCGGTCGAACTGTTCGACACGGCCGAGGGGCTGCTCATCAACGAGGTTGCTGCGCGGCCCCACAACTCGGGTCACTGGACCATCGAGGGCTCGGTCACATCCCAGTTCGAGAACCATCTCCGCGCCGTCCTCGACCTGCCGCTCGGCGCCACGGACCTCGCCGCTCCTGCGACGGCCACGGTCAACATCTTCGGCTCCGAGCCCGGTGATGGCCGATTCGACCTCGCCGCCGCGCTTGCCAACGCGGACGCGAAGGTGCACCTGTATGGCAAGGTGGCTCGACCGGGACGCAAACTGGGCCACGTGACGGTCTGCGGAACCGATCCGGCGACGGTCCGGGAGGATGCGTGGCAGGCGGCTGTGGCCCTCGGAACCTCGAGGCCAGAGCAGACGATGGGAGAACCACGATGACTGAGCCCATGGTCGCGATCCTCATGGGGAGCGCGTCGGACCGCGACGTGATGCAAGGGGCTGCCGACGTGCTGACCGAGTTCGGTGTCTCGCACGAATTCCGTGTCGTCTCGGCGCATCGCACACCCGACGACATGCTTCAGTTCGGACGCGACGCCGAGGGGCGCGGGATCAAGGTGATCATCGCGGGTGCCGGTGGCGCCGCCCACCTCCCCGGGATGCTGGCCTCCGTCACGGCGCTGCCGGTGATCGGCGTGCCCGTCGCCCTGGCCCGGCTTGACGGGCTCGACTCGCTGCTCTCGATCGTCCAGATGCCGCGAGGCGTGCCGGTGGCAACGGTCGCGGTCAACGGTGCCGCGAACGCCGGTCTGCTCGCCGTGCGCATCCTCGCGCTTCAGGATTCGGCGCTCACATCGAAGCTCGCTGCGCACCGCGCGGGCCTCGCCGAGGAGGCTCAAGCACAGGATCGCGCCCTCGGCGAGACGTCGTGACCAGCCTCGTTGCGCGGTTCGGGCTGGACCCGGCGTCGCGGGTGCTCCTCGTCACCGCCGACGACCTCGGGCTCAGCCACGCCTCGAACGCGGCCGTCGACACGCTCCTGAGAGAGGGTTCGGTCACCTCCGCCGGCCTGCTCGTGCCGGCACCGTGGGCTCGCGACGCCGCGCTTCGCTCCGGCTCGCTCGATGTGGGCGTCCATCTCACGCTCACCGCGGAGCTGCCCAACCACCGGTGGGGTCCGGTCACGTTCGCGCCCTCCCTCCTCGGCGGGGACGGTGGCTTTCCCGCGACGGTGGACGATCTGCACGACCACGCGGATCCCGACGAGGTCCGCCGCGAGTGCCGGGCGCAGCTCGAGCGAGCCATCCTCTACGGCGTCGACCCGACGCACCTCTCGGTCCACCAGAACGCACTCTTCGCGGCCCCAGCCCTGTTCGATGTCGTCGCGGAGCTCGCGGAGGAGACCGGCCTCCCGTTGCGGCTGCCGGATCCCGCTGCCGTCCCCGGTTTCGGGTTCCCGCTCCATGCGCTCGCTGCGGAGCGCGGTGTGGTCCACCCGGACTTCGTGCGGAGCTCGCGCGACGTCGCAGGCATGGGCGTCTCGGCATTCGTGTCGTCCCTGCGCGCCGGGGTGACCGAGCTCGTCGTCAACCCCGCCGAGGACACGTCCGAGCTGCGCGCCCTCGCGCCCGACGCGGACGAGCGCGTGGCGGACGCGCTGCTGGTCGGCGCGCACGGGGCGCTGGCGTCGGCGATCGAGGACGCCGGCGTCCTGCTGCTCGGTTGGCGCGCGCTTCGCACCCTCGCCCGCGGCTAGATGGCACCGCGCGCGCTCGCTCCCGTGCTCCTCGTCGCATGCCTCGCCGCGGCCGTCGCGCTGATCCTCGCCGAGAGCGCCGGCGCGATCCACCTGTCATTCCTCGGCAGCGCGGTGTCCGCCACCGGGTGATCCCCCGGACCAACGGCCCCCTCGCGAGCCCGTCTGGCCATGCGCGTACAGACCGGCCACAATGTCGCGATGACCGATCCGGGACGCTCCTACGGCGCCGCCCAGCGGGCCCTGATCCAGGGTTTCGTCGGCTTCTGGTCCGCGATCGTCGCGTGCCTCGTGGTGTCTCATTCGGCGACGACGGAGCAGGACGGCATCAGCTACTTCGGCGTGCACGCGACGACGCTCCCGCTCATCGTCCTCGGCTACGCCTCGGTGGTCGCAGGAATGCTCGTCGCCGCCCAGCGCCTGCCCGCGGACCCCGTCGGCCGGCGCCTCGCCCTCCCGCTGCGCGCGATGCCGGTCTGCGCGTTCCTGCTGCTGCTGACGCCGTTCAACCACGGCACGGCGCTCAACTGGTCGCACATGACCGTCGGCGTCTCGCTCGCGTTCAGCGAGGCGGCCGTCACCGTGTGGCTCCTCGCGGTCCTTGCGGCACCCGGCGTCGCGGCCGGGGCTCTGCTCGAGCTCGTTGGCGGCGTGATCTGCGCGCTCTCGCTGCCCGGCACGTCGTTCAACCACCTCCTGCAGGGAGAGCTGCTGTTCAACCTGGGGTTCTGCGTGGCCATCGTCGCCGCGCTACAGACTGCCAGCCGCGCGGAATCGTCCGACGACCGGTTCGACGAATACGACCCTCGCCTCTCCGCGGAGTGACGCCCCGACCGGGTCGGGGGGCCTAGGCTCTGCGCCAAAGGAGGCCCAGTGGGTGCATGGCAGCGGATCAAGAGCATCTTTCAGGCCAAGACCAACAAGGCGCTCGACAAGCTGGAGGACCCGAGGGAGACCCTCGACCTGTCCTACGACAAGCAGCTCGAGAACCTGACGAAGGTGCGCCGCGCGGTGGCCGACGTCGCCACGGCGCGCAAGCGGATCGAGATCCAGGCGAGCGAGCTGCAGAAGCAGGCCGACAAGCTCCAGTCGCAGGCGAAGGCAGCGCTCTCCCAGGGCAACGAGGAGCTAGCCCGGGTCGCCCTCGAGCGGCGCAGCGTCATCGGGAACCAGCTCGCCGACCTCAAGGTCCAGCACGACCAGGTCGCCGAGCAGGAGCAGAAGCTGATCGAGACCTCCCAGCGGCTCCAGCAGGAGGTCGAGTCTTTCCGCACCCGCAAGGAGACCATCAAGGCCACCTACACGGCCGCCGAGGCGCAGGCGAAGATCGGCGAGTCCGTCGCGGGGATCTCCACCTCGATGAACGACGCCGGGGCCGCGATGAACCGCGCCCAGGACAAGATCGCCCAGATGCAGGCCAGGTCCGGAGCGATCGACGAGCTCCTGGCGAGCGGGGCGCTGACCGACCTCTCCCATCCCGTCGACGACATCCAGGCGCAGCTCGACCAGGTCTCCAAGACTTCGGAGGTCGATGACGAGTTGGCGAAGCTCCGCGCCGAGATCGCCGCGGCCCCTGCGGCGGAGCTCGAGGGCGGGGATGCCGCCGCACCGTCCGCCTGAGGGGACAGCCGCGGCTCGCACATCGATCCGCCCGGCCCACCACTGCTCGCCCAGCCTCTAGCCTCGCCGCGTGGACCACGTGCCTGGCGCGATCGCACTCGAGGGGGCGCGCAACCTCCGCGACCTCGGTGGGCTGCCGTGCGAAGACGGGTCTGTCACCCGATCGGACCGCCTCTTCCGCTCCGACTCGCTGTCCGAGCTGACCGAGGCCGATCGCGAGGTGGTCGCACGCCTCGGATGGCACACGGTCATCGACCTGCGCTCGGTCGACGAGACCGACACCGACCGGTACGACACGGCGGGGACTGACACGACGGTCGTGACGATCCCCCTCCTGGACTCGCTGACGCCGTTCGAGGACCACATCGCGGATCCCGCGCTGCTGTCGGCGCACTACGACGAGATCGCCCGCGAGCACGGCGACCGGGTGGTCGGCATCCTGCGCCTGCTCGCGGGGTCCACCGCCCTGCCTGCGGTCGTGCACTGCGCGATCGGCAAGGATCGCACGGGCGTCGTCATCGCGCTGACCCTCCGGCTCGTGGGCGTGCTCGAGACGGCGGTGCTCGCGGACTACGCGCGCAGTCAGCCAGCAGCCCTCACGCACCAGGCGGAGGCGGCGAAGCGGCACCCCGAGCAGGCTGCCTTGATCCTGGCTGCCACCGACCTCTTCGGCGCCGATCCCTCGCGGATGCACCGCTTCTTGGGGGGGATCGAGCGCGACTACGGGTCCGTCGCGCGGTGGGCGATGGCCCAGGGACTCACTGAGGCGGAGCTCGCCGCGCTGCGGGCCAACCTCGTCGCCGAGCCGGTGGGCGGCCGCTAGCGCTTCAGGATGGCCGAGGCGAGATCGAGGTCGAGCTCCGTGAGCCCGCCGATGTCGTGGGTCCAGAGCACCAGGCGCACCTCGTTGTAGTGGATCTCGATATCCGGATGGTGGTCGCGCGCCTCGGCGAGCGCGGCGACCTCGTTCACGAAGCTGATGGCATCGGCGAAGCAGGCGAACCTCGACACGAGGACCAGCCGTTCGGCGACCCGCTGCCATCGCGATCCCTGCGCCGCCAGCCGCCGGTCGACGGTCACGGCATCGATCCGCTGGGGCCGCATCATGTCCATGTCACGGGTGCGTCATCTCGTCGGGCACGACGGCGGCATCGAACTCCTCCTCGGTGAGGTACCCCAGCGCGAGCGCCGCGTCCTTCAGCGTCGAGCGCTCGGCATGGGCCTTCTTCGCGACCTGCGCGGCCTTGTCGTAGCCGATGATCGGGTTGAGCGCGGTCACGAGCATCAGCGAGTTCTCGAGGTGGCGCCTGATCTGGTCGTAGTCGGGCTCGAGTCCCTCGACGCAGAACTCCCGGAACCGGTCGCACGCGTCGGTCAGAAGATCGACCGAGTTGCAGAAGTTGAAGATCAGCACCGGCTTGCAGACGTTGAGCTCGAGGTTCCCGCGGGATCCCGCGATCCCGATGGCCGTGTCGTTTCCGAACACCTGGATGCACACCATGATCATCGCCTCGGACTGGGTCGGATTGACCTTCCCGGGCATGATCGAGCTGCCCGGCTCGTTCGCGGGCAGGACGAGCTCGCCGAGGCCGCTTCGCGGTCCCGAGCCCAGCCACCGCAGGTCGTCGGCGATCTTGGAGAGGCTCGCGGCAAGCGTGCGGACCGCACCGTGCGCGAAGACCAGCGCGTCATGTGCAGCGAGCGCGGCGAACTTGTTGGGGGCCGTCACGAAGGGCTCCTGCGTCAGGCTCGCGATGGCGGCGGCGACCCGCTCGCCGAACTCGGGATGCGTGTTGAGCCCGGTGCCGACTGCCGTGCCGCCCGCGGCGAGCTCGTAGAGGCCTGGCAGGGACGCCTCGATGCGCAGCAGGTCCGCGTCGAGCTGGGCGACGTAGCCCGAGAACTCCTGGCCCAACGTGAGCGGAACCGCATCCATCAGGTGCGTCCGCCCGATCTTCGTGATCCCCTCGAACGCCTCCGCCTTCGCCGAGAGGGCGTCGCGAAGTGCGGCGACCGCCGGGACGAGGCGGCCGCGCAGCTCCACGCACCGCGGCGATGTGCATCGCCGTCGGGAACGTGTCGTTGGAGGATTGCGAGCAGGTTGACGTCGTCATTGGGGTGGACCGGGACCTTCGACCCGAGC
>CAWJES010000013.1:0-237602 GCA_963841965.1 uncultured Acidimicrobiaceae bacterium
CGGATTTTTACCTTGGCACGCCATTATCCCGATCGTCGGTTGTAGGTCCCGCGTCGCCGACAGCGTCACCTAAGTCAAGGATTGGGAGTCATGGTTGTGTCGCGTCGCGGGGCGTCCGCAAGGGCGCCCCGCGTGAGTCTTAAGTCCGCCGCGCCGGCGCCCAAAACGCTGGGCGCCAGACATCGGCACGTATTGTCACCGGCGATTGCGTTGCCGAGATGACGAAGCTGCCGGCGCAGTCGGTGGATCTCGTTTTCGCCGACCCGCCCTATAATCTGCAGCTCGCCGGCGACCTCGAAGAGCAACGATCCCCGCGTCGACGCCGTCGACGACGATTGGGACAAGTTCGCCAGTTTCGCCGCCTATGACGATTTCACCCGCGCCTGGCTGATGGCCTGCCGCCGGGTCATGAAGCCAAGCGCGACGCTGTGGGTGATCGGGTCCTATCACAACATATTCCGCGTCGGCGCGGTGCTGCAGGATCTCGGCTTCTGGATCCTCAATGACATTGTCTGGCGCAAATCCAATCCGATGCCGAATTTCCGCGGCCGCCGTTTCACCAATGCGCACGAAACCATGATATGGGCGGCCCGCGACGCCGAGAAGCGAAGATTATACGTTCAATTACGAAGCCCTCAAGGCGGGCAACGAAGACATCCAGATGCGCTCCGATTGGTTCATCCCGCTGTGTACCGGCGAGGAGCGGTTCAAGGGACAGGACGGCAAGAAGTTGCATCCGACGCAAAAGCCCGAAGCTCTGTGGCACGCGTCATCTGTGCGGCCTCGCGGCCCGACGATCTCGTGCTCGACCCGTTTTGCGGCACCGGCACTACCGGCGCGGTGGCGCACCGGCTGCGCCGGCGCTTCATCGGGATCGAGCGCGAGGGGATATGCCGAGGCGGCGCGGCAGCGCATCGTGGCACCGAACCGATGGCGAGCCGTCACTCGCAACCGTTCATGACCGCGCGCGAGGCGCCGCGGTGGCGTTCACGCGCTGATCGAGCGGGGCTGGTTGTCGCCGGGATCAACTCGTCGACGCCAAGGGGCGGCATCGGGCGTCGGTGCGCGCCGACGGCGCGCTGTCGCTTGGCGAAGCCGTCGGCTCGATCCATGGCATCGGCGCGCTCGCCCAGGGCCTCGAAGCCTGCAACGGCTGGACTTTTTGGCACGTCGAAACGCCGCGAGGGACTGACGGTGATCGACAACTTAGGCGCCATCGTGCGATCGGAAATGGCGCAAGCCGCCGAGTAACGCGTTTGTCAACTCGCCGGGGAAGGGCAATGGCCCTGACCCTCTCGGCGGTCACGCCTGCGCGTTTGACCACATCCGCCCACTTCGCGATCTCGGATTTGAGGAACGGCTCGATATCCGCAAGCGGCATGTCCAGGGGCTGTCCGGCGCCCGCTGCGATGCGCGCCTGCAACGTTGGATCGGCGAGCGCGTTCTTTAGTGCAGCATGGAGCTTGCCGAGAATCGGCTGTGGTGTCTCCTTCGGCGCCCACAGGCCGAACCACGTATCATAGACATAGCCCGGGACACCAGCCTCTTCGACCGTGGGCACGTCAGGCAACAGCGGCGACCGTTCTTTGCCGGTGACAGCGAGCGCGCGCGTCTTTGCGCCTTTGATCTGACCCAAGCCGCTCGCCAGATTATCGATGAATACCGGTACTTGTCCGGATATGACGTCACTATCAGCGGGCGCCGCGCCGCGATAGGGCACGTGGGTCAGGTTGATGCCGGTCATCAGCTTGAACAGCTCCATCGACAAATGCTGCCCGGTGCCGTTGCCGGCGGATGCATAATTGATCTCGCCCGGGCGCGCCTTGGCGAGTGCGATCAACTCCTCGATCGAATGTGCCGGGAAATTCTTGCTCACCAGGACCACGAAGGGAAATTCCGCCAGCATGCCGACGGGGGCGAAATCCCGGATCGGATCGTAGGGCAGATGGGCAAACAGGCTCGGGTTGACCGCCATGCTGGCGTTGAGGCCGGTTTGCAGCGTGTAGCCGTCTGGCGCTGCACTGGCGGCGCCGGCGGGTCGCCGTTGCGGCCGCCCCCGCGGTCAGCGCTCCCCCGGCCGAACACCTCGCCGAGCCGCCAAGCCCGCGCATGACGATGTCGAGTTCACTGCGGCTATTCCGGACAAGCCTGCCGCGGCGGCGCCGAAGCCGGCATGCGCCAATCCGGACGCGCTCGGCGTCAGCCGGGTGGTGGAAATCGACACCACGGGCGGACCGGGCTTTGGTTTCGAGCATTTCAAGCAGCTCGACTTCCTGGCCGACAAGGAAGTGGTGCTGACCTTCGATGACGGTCCATGGCCGGTCAACACCCCCGCGGTGCTCAAGGCGCTGGCCGACCAGTGCACCAAGGGGCTGTTTTTCCCGATCGGCAAGCACGCCGGCTACCATCCCGAAATCCTCAGGCAGGTGGCCGCCGCCGGCCAGACCATCGGCGCCCACACCTGGTCGCACGCCAACCTCAACAGCAAGAAGCTGAACGAGCAGCAGGTCAAGGACGAGATCGAAAAGGGCTTTTCCGCCGTCAAGCTGGCGCTGGGCGCGGCCCCCTCGCCGTTCTTCCGCTTTCCGGAACTCCAGCACAATCCCGCTGCGGTCGCCTATCTCGGCACCCGTAACATCGCGATTTTCTCCTGCGACCTGGACTCCTTCGATTTCAGGAAGGGCAGCACGCCCGAGAAGATCGTGCAGACGGTCATGACCAAGGTGAACAAGCTCGGCAAGGGCATCATCCTGATGCACGACTTCCAGAAGCATACCGCCGAAGCGCTGCCGGAACTGCTGCGCCAGCTCAAGGCCGGCGGCTACAAGGTGGTCCAGATCAAGGCCAAGGCGCCGGTGCAGACGCTGGCCGAATATGACGATGCCATGGTCAAGGATGCCAAGTTGCCGGTCTCCAGCCTGCGCCCGGTGGCCAGCGTGGTGCAGACGGTGGCCCAGTAGCGCGCAGGACTGGCTTGCTCGGCATCGACGGAGCCGCCCTTCTCCGGAACAGCCGGGCGAGGCCCGCCTAGGTGTCGCGCTCACCCAGCAGCCGGCCGGTCGACTTGTTGACGAAATGCAGGCGGGTACAGGCCGGGCAGACCACCGTTTCGTATGCGGCACCCGGTCCTGCTGACGGCACTTCGTCGTCCAGCCGATGCTGGACGTTGAGGCCGGTGTGCGGGCATTTGAAGATGAACGGGCGCATCCGATCGATTTTGACGACAATCGGCGCGACCGCCTTGATCCTGGTCAAGTCCGCGACCGCGCAAAGGCCGCAGCCGGCATCGTCAGCTGGCCGCTACCCCTCGCCGATGCCGCTGCTGGCGAGGCTCGCCGCGGCGGGCGCTTCCCGTGAAGCAGGCGACAGGGATCCGACCAGGATGATCTCGCGCAGCCGGCGCGCCAGCGCGTCGTTGCGGTAGGGCTTGGTGAGAACCATCGCGCCGGCGTGCAGCCGGCCCTGCTGGACCAGCGTCTCCAGCGCGTAGCCCGAGGTGAGAAGCACAGGCAGCCCCGGCCGCAGCTGCTTGGCCAGATCGGCAAGTTCCCAGCCGTTGATGCCGCCGGGCATCACGACGTCGGTGAACAGGATGTCGACGTGGATGTCCGTCCGCAGCTGTCGCAGCGCGTCGTTGCCGTCGACCGCGACGACGACGGAGTAGCCGAGTTTCTTCAGTCTCTGCACCACGGAAGAGCGAACGAACGGATCGTCCTCGGCAACCAGAATGGTTTCGGTGCCGGTCGGCAGCGAGCCGCCATCGGCTTTGGCCTGCTCGGTGGATCGGGCGGCAGCGCTTCTCACCTGCGGCAGATACATCCGTACGGTGGTGCCAAGGCCGGGCTCGCTATAGATCGAAATGTGACCGTCCGACTGTTTTATGAAACCGTAGACCATGCTCAGTCCCAGGCCGCTGCCCTTGCCGACCTCCTTGGTGGTGTAGAACGGCTCGAACGCGCGCTGCGCGACCTCTTTCGGCATGCCCGCCCCGTCATCGGTAACGGCAATCAGCACGTATTCGCCGGGCATGACATCCGGATGAAGGCCCTGATACGCATCGTCGAGCGATGCGCAGGTGGCGGCCAGGGTGAGGTTTCCTCCGCAAGCCATCGCGTCCTGCGCATTCAGGGCAAGGTTGATGACGGCGGATTCGAGCTGGGCCGGATCGGCGAAGGCGGAGACCAGGTCGGGATCGAAATCCGTGCTGATTTCAATATCTTCGCGCAGCGTCCGCCTCAGCAAGGGGTGCAGGGAATCGAGCAGTTGCTTGCAGTCGATCGCGACCGGCCGCAATATCTGGCGGCGGCTGAACGCCAATAGCCGCTGCGTCAATTCCGCGCCGCGCTCGGCGGCGAGACCGATATCCTCGGCGAGCTGCTTCAACTCGCCTGCCGAACCGAGCTGCTCGCTCAGATATTCGGCGTTGCCCACGATGACCGTGAGCAGGTTGTTGAAGTCATGCGCTATCCCGCCGGAGAGCTGCCCGACCACTTCCATTTTCTGCGCCTGCACCAGCTGCTGTTCGGTCTGCTTGCGCGCGGTGAGATCGTGGATGATTCCGACATAGATGACCTCGCCGTCCTGTTTGGCTTCGCCGACCGACAGGTTCATCGGAAATGTCGATCCGTCCTTGCGCCGGCCGACCACCTCGCGGCCGCTGCCGACAATCTTGCGCACGCCGGTCTTCTGATAATTTGCCAGATAGGAGTCGTGCTGCTCGCGATAGTTCTCCGGCATCAAAAGCTTGACGTTCTGTCCCAGCACCTCGTCGATCCGATAGCCGAACAGCGTCTGGCAGGCCGGATTGAAGGTCTGGATCTTCCCGAACCGGTCGATCAGGATCACGCCGTCGACAATGGTCTCGATCAGGGCGTTGATGCGGTCTCCGGTCTCGCGGATCACCTGCTCGGCGCGGCGGCGTTCGGTGATGTCGCTGGTGACCTTGGCATAGCCGATCAGCTCCCCGTCGTCGCTTCGCAGCGGCTCGATCGCCACATTCGCCCAGAACTGGCTGCCGTCCTTGCGCCGCCGCCAGGCCTTGGTCTCGAACCGTCCGTCGCGACGGGTAACGGCCAGGTTCCGCTCGGGTTCGCCGCGGCGAATCTCTTCCTCGGTGTAGAATACCCGAAAGTGCTGACCGAGAATTTCGCCGGCAGCGTGCTGCTTGATGCGCTGGGCGCCTTTGTTCCAGCTGGTGACGCGGCCATCCAGGTCCAGCATGTAGATCGCGTAATCGGTGACCCCCTCGACCAGCCGGCGGTAGTTGCGTTCGCTGTCGCGCGCCGCCTGCACGGCCCGCGAACGCCTGGCGAGATCGCGGATGCCGGCGACCAGCATCGGTTCGCCATCATGCTCGATTTGTCCGACCGACAATTCCATCCGGAACGTGGAGCCATCCTTGCGTTGCCCGATCCCGCCCGAGACGAAGCTGTCGAGACTGCGGTCCGGGCCGGTCTGGTCGTGCTCGGGCACCAGCGCTGTCACGCTTTGTCCGATCATCTCGGCGGCGGAAAAGCCGAACAGCCGCTCGCAGGCCGGATTGAACAGCCGCACGCGCTCGGCGCCATCGATCACGATGAGGCCGTCCGCCGTGGCTTCAACGGCGGCACGGAGCAAGCCGTTATTTTCGCTTTCGGCAGAAGCAGGTTCCAAACCATCGGCCTCCGGTTCGAGCGATCGGCGCCCGGCCGGGCACCCGCGGCTATGGTTTCGCCATCACGGCCGTTGCGCCAGCGCCGGATGCCGCAAGTTCAATCGAACCGCCGCCGAAACGCCTGGCGGTCAGGGTTGCGGCCGTCGGGCGCAGGCGAATCGCTTGCAGCGACGCTGTGCGACAGCTTGCCTGCCGTCTGCCCGGCACCATGAATAGGCGATTCGATTGATGCGGCGCTCCTGGCCGAGGACGCGGACAGGCCGGGGCGGGCCGGACATGGCCGTCGTCTCATCTTTCCGCGGATGCCGGCAGTGGCAGGAGCCTGGCCGAACAGGTCAGGGGCCGCCGGGCTCGATTGCCGCCCGGGTCAGACCAGTTCGAGTTCATCGACGGTCGGTCCAAGAAGCTCACCGGTCTGGTTTGCCAGCCAATGCCACTGCGCGATCAGGTCGGCCCACTCCGCCCTCGCGGCCCGATCGGGGCTCAGCGCCAGGCGCCGCTGGCATTCGTCGGCGTTTTTGCGGAGCGCCGCAATTTGTCTGGAATTCGGCATTTTGCAGTCCCCCGCGATGGAGGCGGTTCCACGGCAGCCTCGAATGACCTGATTTTGGCGGAAAAGCAAAAAAGCGCAATTCCGGAAGATTACGGGCAGCGCATCCGGCCAGGTCGGGGCATGAATATCGGAGATGGGCGCGCCGCGCCGGGAGACGGGACGGCGCAGCCAAAAATCACCGCACTGAACCGGTAGCGGCAATGCTGCATCATGAACTCGCCTGCTGCAGGCATGTTGGAGGTTCAAATGACGGCGGATAGTTTGCGCGGACGGATTGCGCTGGTGACCGGCGGCTCGCGCGGCATTGGCGCGGCGATAGCGCGGAGCCTGGCCGGGGCGGGAGCGGCCGTCGCGATCAATTATCGCGAACGAGCCGACGATGCGGCGAAGCTGGCGGAACAGCTGCGCAAGACAGGAGAGGTCATCACGGTGCAGGCCGACGTCTCGCAGGGCGATGCGGTCGCAAGAATGCGTCGAAGCCGTCACATCGAAGCTGGGGCCGATCGATATCCTCATCAACAATGCCGGCATCGCCATCACCCGCGGCCTCGATGACCTCGTGGAAGCCGATTTCGACGCCACCATCGCCACCAACCTGAAATCGGTTTTCCTGTGCATGCAGGCGGTCCTGCCGGCGATGCGGGCGAGACAATGGGGGAGGATCGTCAACATCTCCTCGGGGGCGGCCCGCGGCGCAGGCTCGATCGGACCGCACTACAATGCCTCCAAGGCAGGTGTCGAGGGACTGACGCGGGGCTACGCGGCGCGCCTCGCCAGGGAGGGCATCACCGTCAACGCGGTGGCGCCGTCGCTGATCGAAACCGACATGATGAAGGGCAATCAGCAGCTCGTCAGCCGGATACCCCTGGGCCGCTTCGGCACCGCCGACGAGGTGGCAAAGGCCGTGATGCTGCTGGTCGACAATCCCTACATGACCGGCCAGACCATCGCGCTGAGCGGCGGCATGGCGTTCAACTGATTTTCGCCCGCAGGTTCCGTTTCCCGCATCCCGGACCGCGGCCGAAGTTCGAAAATGTCATTCCGGGGCGCGCTGTTGCGCGAGCCCGGAATGAGGAAGGGCGGTCAGGCGGCAAGGCTCGATTGCCTGGGCGGCATGTTCATGGTATGTTCCTTAAAATCCTGAGCCGTTCCCCGGTACTCCGCCATGGCCGAGCAGATCGTCATCACCGAGAAGACCAGCCAGGCCAGGGATGTCCGCGGCGCCGTCGGCTCGCGTTACGGGGAGGTTCTTGCGGCCGAGGGCCATCTGCTCGACCTGCTCGAACCGGAAGAGGTGGTGCCGGAGTGGAAGCGCTGGTCGGCGGTGCTGCTGCGGCCTGACGGTCTTTACGGCACCCGCCCGGCCACGGGCGGCAACAAGGCGGCAAAGCTCCGGGCGATTCGCGAGGCGCTGCGCAGCGCCCAACGGGTCTGGCTCGCCACCGACTGCGACCGCGAAGGGCAGCTGATCGGCCAGGAGATCCTCGAGCATTACAGATTTCGCGGCGAGGTGATGCGAGTGCTGTTCACCGCGCAGGATTCGCAGACCATCCGCGATGCCTTCGGCCAGGCCAGGCCCAACAGCGAATATGCCCGCCTCTACGCCGCCGCGGTAGCGCGGCGGCAGGCCGACCAGATCTACAACCTGTCGCTGACGCGCACGGCAACCGTCATGCTCGGTCGCGGCGCGCGCCGTGTGATCGGCGTCGGCCGGGTCAAGACGCCGACCCTGGCCATCGTCTGCCGGCGCGAACTGGAAATCCGCGACTTCGTCCCGCTGGCCTATTTCGAGGTGGTTGCGACCGCGAAAGTCGCCGCGGGCCAGTTCCAGATGCGCCATGCCCCGCAGCAGCGCATGGTCCGGCGCGAGCAGGCCGAGGACGTCGCCAAGGCGGCTGAAGGTTTTGCGGGCCCGCTCGCGGTGCGCGTCGAGGACAAGCGCCAGGCGCCGCCGCGGCTGCACGATCTGCCGTCGCTGCAGAAACTCTGCGGCTCGCGCTTCGGCTGGACGGCGGGCAAGACGCTCGAAGTGGCGCAGGCGCTCTATGACGGCCAGGGCAAGAAGATCATCACCTATCCGCGCGCGGAGGTGCGCTATCTGCCCTCGAACCTGATGGCGGACGTGCCGCGGATCGTGGCCGGGCTGCGCGCCGGCCAATGCTTCGGCGCGATCCCGGTGCCCGAGCCGCCGGTGATCCGCAAGGGTGCCGGCGGCACCTTCCACGACAAGGGGCTGGAGGGCGCGAGCCATCATGCCGTGATCCCCAACGTCAACACGATCGACAAATTGCCGGAGGTCTGGCCCCGGCTGTCGGCAGACGAGAAGAAGCTGTTCGACGTCGTGGCGCGGGCCTATCTGGCGGCGCTGATGCCGGACTTTCGCTACCGGCAGACCACGGCCACGCTGGACGTGCGCGGCCTCGAATTCCGCGCCGCCGGCCGCCAGCCGATCGATCCTGGCTGGCGCGCGGCCTTTCCGGAGTGGCAGCCCGCCGACGAAAAGGGCGATGAAGCGCAGCTGTTGCCGAGCCTGCGCGACGGCGAGACCGCGGCGCTGTCGGATCCGAAGATCGAGGACAAGCAGACCCGGCCGCCGCCGCGCTACAACGAGGGCACGCTGATCGAGGCGATGCAGAACGCCTGGCGCTTTGTCGAGGACGAAACCTTGCGCGAACGGCTGAAGCTGGCCAAGGGCATCGGCACGCCGGCGACCCGGGCCGAGATCATCGGCGGCCTGAAGAAGCAGGGATTCCTGATCGCGCAAGGCAAGCACATCGTGCCGACCGAGGCCGGGCTCGCGCTGTTCGGCGTGCTCGAACGCGCCGATCCGGCGCTGGTCGATCCCGGCGTCACCGCGCAGCTGGAATGCCTGCTCGACGATGTCGTGGTCGGCCGGCAGGAAATGGTCGGCGCGATCGACGCGGTGTGCGATGTCGCCCGGCGCATCATCGGCAAGCTCAGCGAAGGCGGCGCCGCCGCAACGCCTGCCTTGCCCGGCGGTTCGCTCGACAACGGCGCCGGCTATCCACCGACGCCGGCGATGAAACGCTATGCCGACAGCCTCAGCCGCCAGAAAGGCATCAAGCCGCCGCCGGGCTACCAGACCTCGATGTCGATCTGCGGCAGGTTTCTCAGGGAGCATGCGCCGAAGAAGGCCGACGGCGAAACGCCCGGGAAAGTTGGCTTCCAGCCGGACAAAGCCGGCAAGCGCCGCACCCGCGGCCGAAACAGTGCTGCCGGCCTGGCGAAATCGGCTTCGCCTCCATCGACCTCGCCGCGCAAGCGGTCCCGGAAACCAAAGTCCGGCGCCGCCGTCGCTTCCCCGGCTGCCGCAGAGCCGAATTCGGCCGCGGACACCCCGCTGCGGATTCCCTATGGCAACAAGGACATCGCCTTCAGGCTCGGCGCCCGCTATCGCGCCGGCGGATGGTATGCCCCGCCGGGCGTCGACCTCACCGCCTTCGGCGAGCGGGGCTGGCTGTAGCGGCGCCACGTCGTGCGCCCTGGGCCATTTACGGCCTTAGCATAGCATTTCCGAAGTTTGCCATCATCTCGGTTTCATGACGACCCCCAGCAACAATTGTCATTCCGGGGCGCGCTCTTGCGCGAGCCCGGAATCCATAATCCCCGCCGGGAGTATGGATTCCGGGCCTGCGCCTCAAGTCCGCCATCGCGGAACTCAAGACGCATCCCGGAACGACATAGGGTGGATCGGTCTTCTTCGCTCGTCTCGATCCCGCAGGGGCGGTACAGGGGACCTTGGACCATGACCGCTGCGCATCAACCTGTGCGACGCCAACAGCTTACATGTTGGTGCAGATCGACATCGCCGCGGTGCGGGTGCATGGCAGGCCCTGATCCGGATCGTAATAATGCACCGTGCCGCTTGGGGGGCCGCAGACCTCGGCGCCGCCGGTGTTCTGGCAGTCCATGCCATTGTCATGGTCGATGAAGTGGCCGGGCGCCACCTTGGCATTCGAGCTGAAATACGGGTCCGCCGGCGCTCGGCTCACCTTGACCGCTTGTCGGGTGACAAAGCCGTACTTCCAGCCATGCTGCAGCATGCAGCTGCGATAACTGGCGGACGGCGCCGCGCGCTGCACGCCGACGGCGGCGTCGCAGGCGGCCGTGTCCGCCTGCATCTGGGAGTCGATCTGCGCGTCGGGGAGCGCGGGTTTGCGCACATCGTCGTAATGGGCGGTGTAGTCGTAAGTGGCGGCATCGGCTGCCGGGCTGAGCACCAGCGCGGCGAGCACGAGGATGTGTCTGATGGCAACATGTTTCATGGCGACCTCCTTTTCGATGAAAGTTGGTCGGGATCGCCGAAGCTGCCGTTCGAAGCGGTGGAATTACAAATCGGCAACGCGAGGGGCGGCGGATGCGGCTGGATCATGCATGGAGCCCGTTCCCCGGACGCAACGCAGCGTCCTTCACGCTGCGTTGCTGATCCGGGGCCACTCTTTTTGCTGCCGCTGGGTCCCTGCGGCAGCGTAAAGGACGCCGCACCGCGTCCGGGACACGAGGGAAATCGGCAGGGCTCCGACCGTCGAAGCGTTGGTTAATTGGCGGTAGGACCGCCGTTCAAATGAGAGCCACATCGCGGCCGCGACGTTAGAATTTCAGGGCTATGGCTTGCATCAGGGGATCACGAGACATCAAGTCACCCCGCAGATCGGATCGCCGTTCGCAACGACGGATGGCGAGACCCGCGCTGCTGCAGGAAAAGTCGAACCAATAAACAATCAGGGGGATGCATCGATGTTTCGACCAATGACAATTTCCGCCGCCGTTGTGCTGGCGGTGTTCGGCGGATCGCTGGCGGCGAAGGCCTCCAGCGTCGTCGACCCGACCGGCGTCTGGCTGACCCAGGCCGGTGACGCCAGGGTCGCCGTCAGCCGCTGCGGCGCGGCGCTCTGCGGCCGGATCGTGTGGCTGAAGGCCCCGATCGACAGCGCGACAGGAAAACCGCAGGTCGACGACAAGAATCCCAATCCTTCGCTGGCCAGGCGGCCGATGGTCGGCCTGCCGCTGTTCGTCGACATGAAGCCGCACGGCGACGGCACGTGGTCGGGCCGCATCTACAACGCCGACGACGGCAAGCTCTACGCCAGCAACGTCGCGCTACGCAATTCGGCCAGGCTCAGCGTCGAGGGCTGCGTCGGCGTGCTCTGCGGCGGCGAAACCTGGACCAAATGAGGGACGGCGCACGCTGAGGGCAACGGCGCTGCCGGAACACCCACAGCCCGTTCCCCGGACGCAACGCAGCGTCCTTCACGCTGCGTTGCTGAGCCGGGGTCCACGCCTTTGGATACCGGGGGGTCCCTGTGTCTGCGGCGCAGCGTCAAAAACGCTGCACTGCGTCCGGGACACGGCAGGGCTTACCGCCTTAGCGGCCGGAAGAATTGCCGGATTTCATCGGCGAGGGCGGCGGGCTGCTCCATCGCCGCAAAGTGGCCGCCCTTTTTCATCACGGTCCAGCGCTGGATGTTGGTGTAGGTCCTTGCCGCGATGGCACGCGGCGGCACGATGATTTCCCTGGGAAAGGCGGCATAGCCCGTCGGCACGGTGACCGGCCGGTCCGGCGAGATCGGCCAGCCGGCGTGCAGCCGCCCGTAATAGGGCCAGAACGACGAACCGATCGCCGCCGTGAACCAGTAGAGCGCGATATTGCCCAGCATGCGGTCGCGGCTGATGGCGCTTTCCGGCAACCCGTCATTGTCGGACCAGGAATGGAATTTTTCCGCGATCCAGGCAGCGAGGCCGGCCGGTAAATCGGTGAGGCCGAAGGCCAGCGTCTGCGGCTTGGTGCCCTGGATCTGCTGGTAGCCGGTCTCCTCCTTCAGCCAGTGCGCCAGCTTCTCGCCATAGCGGGTCTCCTCCTCCGACGGCCCGGTGACCCTGTCGCGCGGCGCGAACAGCAGATTGAGATGGATGCCGCAGACCGACGACGGGTATTTCTGCCCGATCAGCGAAGCGATGCCGGCGCCCCAGTCGCCGCCCTGGGCGGCGAATTTTTCGATGCCGAGCACTTTGGTCATCAGGTCATGCAGGCAGTCGGCGATGTCCGGCAGCGCGAAGCGCTTCTGCCCGGGCTTGAAGGAAAGCCCATATCCCGGCAGCGACGGTGCGATGACGGTGAAGGCGTCCCTGGCATCGCCGCCGAACCGGGCGGGATCGGTGAGGCGGGGAATGATGTCGAGGAATTCGAACACCGAGCCCGGCCAGCCATGCAGCAGCAGCAGCGGATACGGCTTCGGCCCGACGCCGGGAACGCAGAGGTAATGCAGATCGATGTCGTGCAGGGGCACCTTGAACTGCGGAAACGCATTCAGGGCGGCTTCCTGCGCGCGCCAGTCGAAATCGTCCTTCCAGTAGGACACGAGATCCCGAACATAGTCGACGCTGCTGCCATAGGCCCAGGGCTCGCCGGGCGCCGCATCGGGCAAGCGGGTCAGGCCAAGCCGGGTTTTCAGATCGGCGATGGCGGCGTCGGGAATTGTGAGCTCGAATTTCTGGGGGGACATGACCGGGGGATCCTTGCGGCTTTTGGCCGGATGCTAGCAGAGGCGGCGGCGACCGTCGCGATGCGGATGATCGAGGCTGGATGCCGGATGCAAGCCATCACCTGGTCGGCTTCGCAATCGGTTAGACGTTCGCGGGACGTAACGCGGCGTATTCCCGGCGATGCTGTCGTCACATCATCTCCGGAAAGACAGCCGCAAAGCCGGCAGAGTGCCCCCCAACTAAAATATCGAAACAACCCGATGCAAAGTACGCAGGAAGGGTCTCATCGAGTCACTGTGCCGGGACAGCCGCGTTTCGGGAAACCCACATCACACTCCTCCCGTCCCACAGAATTCACAGGAAATGCTCGCTCGCGCGGCATTTTATCCAAGCGCCAAGGTCGATTTGCTTGCGCGGTGATGCATGGCATGTTCTTTTCCCCCGACATCGCTTGCGACCGGCCGCTGCTCCTGATCGCACCGCAAGGCAAACGCCGTACGGGGGGGGGGGGGGGGGGGGAGGGGGGGAGGGGGGGAAGGATGGCAAAAGGGGGTGCTAGGGAGCATGAGGGTATGGCTGGAAATGAGAATATGCGCAAAACTGATTGGCGTAGAGTGTAAGCATGGCACGAGAGTGCAATGCGAGTAGCGAGGAAAAGGCTGCGCTAGTGGCAGCTGAGCAGAAGATAAAAATGGTGGGCGGTGCGCAGGCGCAGGCGTAATGGCGTGCGAGCAGCAGAAAAGAAGACACAACTAGTACGCTAACACGGAGACGACGCGGCACGGCACATACGGGAAAGTGCGAAGGCGGAGAAGGCAGAAGGCGATAAGGACTAAAAGAAAATGGTAGAGAGAGTGTCGGGCAGCTGGTGGTAATGCGTAAGGTACTGGGCGAGTATAAGGGCTGGCGACAGACGAGGACGAGCGCCGTGAGATTTTCGGCTGACTGGATCGAGAACGCACAAAACGTTGCTGCCGAAGAGCGCGCCACAGTCGCGAGATTTCGGCTATGGCTTTCTGAGCAAAACGTGACGATAAATATCCGCGAAAGCATCTCGACCGATCATATCCTAATATCGCTTTATCCTTTGGCTGAAGGTTTGGCGCATGATTGGTGGTCACTGTTTGGCAGCCGCGAGCGAGAGATCTCCTTGATAAAGCATCGTAGTGGTTATGCGGTGCCGGACATTCGTTTACGATTTGACGGCATGGCCTTCGAAGCGATCGCCCTTCAAAAAATATATCAGAATCGCCTCTTCGGTTTTGGGCAGGGCCGGGCGAGATTTTGAGCCGGGAAGAAGCCAAATCCTCTTTGTCGGAGTTCATTGGGGTCATTATCCAACAGCTTGCTTCTAAGGGACAAAGAGAAACAAGTGCCGAACTTCGCTGGGCGCGAGTTCAAGCTTCACGCTGTAATCCGCAAGAGACCATATTTTGCGAAAGTGCCGGGGCTTTGGGACTTGACCCTTACACAATTAGCGATAGTGATATATGCTCTGATTGAAGAAGCTTTCTCCTTGTTACCACAAAAAATCGCTGGCCGAGTTTCTTTCCGGCGCCAGGGATTATCGAGCGAGACCAACCTCGATTGGGTGCGAGCTGCGGAAAGCAGGGCTCCAGATAAATCGCTCGTCTTGGACCTGATGCCGGTTGTCGGAAAGGCCGTCCAGCTCGCCCGGAACGTCAGGGAGAAAGAAGTTGGGCGCTGGGTTACCGACGCGCAAGGAGCTTGCGTGATGCGCTTGATCTTCGTCAAAAGGATCGCATCCGGTCCGATAAGGCCTTCGCAAGAAAGCTGGGTGCATCGGCGAATTTCAAGTCCGCAGGAGTTGTAGATGGAATGCGTGCTTTGCGAAGCCAACCCACAGGCGATAGCGTGTCAATTTACATGAGAGACCATGGCACTTCGTCTCAAGCTCCCGTTGCGCAATTGTTCAGTTTTGCCAGAGCTGTGGGCGACGTTGCTTGCTTTCCGTCACCTGCACGGTCTCCCGTCAATCAACTTCGCTCGGCGCATCGGCAAGCCGCGGGAAGAGCATTTGCTGCGGAATTTCTGGCGCCTATCGAGGAAATTCTGTCGATGCAGGCGGACGGCCACGACTCGGTGACTATTGCAAATGAGTTCTCCGTATCGACGACAACGATTGAGCGGCAAATCGAGAACGCTCAAAGAATAACGGCGGCCTGTGAGTGATGATGCCGAAGGCCGTTTGCCTTCCCGGCGGACGATTGATCAGGTCGTTGTCTTTAGATCGACCGCAGCCGCCTCACCGCACCGCAAGGCAAACGCCGGGACGGCCTTTGTTTCAGCCGGGCTCGCGCGCCAGCCCAGGCTTTGGTGCGACCGCCATCGGCCGATCCTGCGCCTGACGTGACGATCCACCGGCCCGCAGCAGCGCCGGCAGCCATGGTCCCGACACCGTGGGCCGTCCGACCAGCTGCGGCAGGTAGCGGTTGAGCGCGATGGCCGCGGGCGCGGCGGCGGCGAGGCTCAATACGCTCAATCCGGTGGCATAGATTCCGAGCGCCCAGCCGTCTTGCGGCCAGCTTGCGACGAACCAGTGCGCCAGCCGCGGGTTGACCTGGTGGTAGACCACGCCGTTGAGGCAAAAGAAGATCAGCGCATTCCGTCCCATGAAGTGCAGCCAGTGCCACGCCGGCATCGCCGCGGCCAGGAGCAGGATCGCCGCCGTGCCGGCCAGCGCCGTCACCACGAACCAGGCGATCTGGCCATGCGCGGCGGCAAGGATCACCACCGCCGCAACTTTCAGCCGGAACGGGCCGTGATTGAGGTCATAGCTGAAATAGACGATCGCCATCGCCGCGATGGCGGCTGCGATCAGCGCCGCGCGCGGCACGCTGCGGCCAAGCAGGTCGCGCCGGGCGATCAGCACGCCGACCAGATAAAAGGCGTACATGGTGATGGCTTCGTTCCAGAGCCAGTAATTGTCGCCGTCGCCGAAGAAATTCCACTCGAGGTTCAGCGCATAGCCGGCCAGATAGAACGCCACGATGGCAACGCCGATCCTGAGGTCGCTGCCGCGCAGGAAACGGAACACCAGCGCATGAAGGATCTCGACCGAGACCAGGCACATCAGAAACCAGGTCGGGATGTCGAACACCGGCAGCCGGGTCAGTGTCATGACGATGGCGTGGCCATAATCGGCGGCGCTGTGCAGCGGTATCGGCGGGAACGCCGGCGTCACCGCCAGGCTGAGCAGGCAGAGCGCCAGATTGAACGCCAATAACGGCAGCACGCGCGAGGCCAGCCGCGATTTTAAAAAGCCGAGCGGCCCCATGGCGCTGCCCCAGTCCCTGGCGATGACGCCGGACAGCACGAAGAACAGCGGCATGTGGAAGGAATAGATGAACTTGTACTGCAGCGCCGCGGCCGGATTGCCGAGATACATCGTCTGTTCGACGACATGGCCGTAATAGACCGTGAAAAGGCCGAAGATTCGCGCGACGTCGAGGGCGGCGATGCGATTTACCGGGTTCTGCGATGGATTTTTATCTGGTTTCGCCAAATCGATTACGGCACTCGATCGCGCCAGATCCAACGTATCGCCCATTTCTGCGTCCGCCCCGCCGTGTTTTTGAGTGGGCGCAACGGGCCCTACTTTTGATGGCGGGTCAACTGCAGCGCAAGCGGCATCGCCATGCGCCAATGGATGCATCGTGGTACGTTCGGACAATTCAATTCGACGGAGGAAACGACGCATGAGCCGGATCATCCAGCAGCGCATGGCGGCTCAGATTGACGGCGACTTTGTCGTGTTTCTGATCGGGATGCGCGTCAACAGGCCGTTGAAGGTTTGGAAATGGCTGCCCGTGGCCAGGCAGATGGCTGGGATGCTGATGGAGCTTGCCAAGCATCCGGAAATGGGGCTTTTGCACGCCCGGACGCATTTCGGCTTGCCTGATATTCTTGTCGTCCAGTACTGGCGCAGCTTCGAGCAGCTCGAGCAATATTCGAGGAACAGCGACGCCGCGCATCTTCCGGCATGGCAAGCCTTCAATCGCGCGGTCGGAAGCAATGGCGACGTCGGAATCTGGCACGAGACGTTTCTCGTCAAGGCCGGCGCCTATGAGAGCCTCTACAACAACATGCCTGCTTACGGACTCGGGCTGGCCGGTTCGCTGCAGCCGGCGACCGGCCGCCTGAAGTCGGCAAGCAGCCGGCTCGGCAGGGCCGAACCGTCCGATTGAGCGGCCACCCCTTGCGCCGCAAGGCTACAGGCGTCGCGCCGGCTGGCCCCGATCGACCATGCCGAACGCGACCCTTCTTCGTTTCTTGAGGATGGGTATCGGTCCGCCCTCAACCCCCAACAGCCTGGCTGCAAGGTTGAGGCCGCGAATGCTGAACGGGCCGCGCGCGATCGCATGATCGCGCAACCTTGTGGTGAGGCGCTGATCGGAAGGCTTTTCCTTGCCCAATTGCTCGATGGCCGCACGCAGATACGGCGTATCCAGCTCATGTTTCCTGATCCGCTGGATCGCGCGCGCGGAAATCTGGCGGATCCGTTCCCGCACCACGCCATGGTCCTCGGCGACCGCGGCAAGGGTGCGCCGGTCCGCGCCGGTCCATCCCCACAGGCTCTTGAGCAGGGCGACATTGCGTCCGCTCTCCACCAGCGCAACGATGCGGCCCAATTCCTCTTCGAGGCACCCCGGCTCCGGGCCCGCCCGGGCAAGCAGCCGGGAAGTCCGCGCGCGAAACTCCCTGGCGATCTCGGACATCGAATTGGCAAGCTCGGCGTCGGGCGCGGCATCGGCAGGCACCGCTTCGGATCTTGCTTCCGCCCCTTCGGGCCGCAGCCATCGTTCGAGCCTGCCATCGCCAAGCGCGCCAGGCTTGAGGACGTCAGGATACACGATCTCCGGCACACCCATGCCTCTGTCGGCGCCGGTATGGGGCTGGGATTGCCGATAATTGGCAAGCTCCTGGGCCATACCCAATCGGCGACCACACAACGCTATGCCCATCTGGACGACGATCCTGTGCGCAAGGCTTCAGAGCAGATCGGCAGTCGTTTGGCCACCGCCATGGGCGAGATAAAGACCACCGTTGCGCCGGTTTCCGACTTGAGAGCGGCAAGAAAATCGAAAAGCCGACGCGGTTAGGCATCTATGCGTCGAAACTCGCGGCTGTTATCCGAAAGACCGCGCGGGTTGACCGTTTCGATAAGTCAGATCCTTCTCCGGCACTTCGGCGATCGACTTCGGCTCCGCTCTCATTTTGATCAAGAGACGATCGGCTCAGCATCAGTCCGAATGATGGCCATCCTTGTTAAGAAGAAGGTCACTGGAGCACGTGCGGCAAGGGCCGTAGAGGAAACACTAGATTTGGCTGCTTCGGTGGTTTTGACCGATCACCAAAGAGATATGGCGCGCAGTCGTATCGACGTAGGTCAGCGTGCCGCCAAAGAGTTGTGCCGCAGGTTCGATTTGTTCGTTAGCGAAGTAGCTGCGCTTACCTCCAAATTCCAAACATTCGCTGAACCAATGTGTAGAACGCTCACTCGCGTGCGGCTCCTTCGACACCGAGATATTCTACTCAGTGCTCGACGCGATTGCCGCAGTCTTGCCGGGCCTATCGCCCAAGGTACGCGCCGACGCCGCCTACACAGCGCTATTCGAGGGCGACGGCGTAAATCGAGAACGGGGCACACAATCGAGCGCAAAGTTGCTTTGGGAGGATCTCGACGCCGAAACCAGGCGCAGATGCGAGATGGCGATCGAGGCGAGATCGCCTAAGGATGTTTCGCTTTTCAGGATGCTCGCGGACGCCTTGAGCCGCATACACCCATTCAGGCGAGGGGCACCACCGTCCGTCTTCCGCGACTACGCGAGATCGGTCGATCGCATTTGGCACAAGCTCGGTATCGTCAAAGGGCTTCCCGCTCGGCTCAACCGTAGCGTTTCAGCTGCGCTCGGTGAGTGGGTAAACCCGTTCCCCACCAGTGGGGAACTTGGGCGCCCGCCGGGCGCTCCTCGCGAACATACATCCGCGCCGGGCCGGTCGCGCTCGCCGGGAACTGGTCTTGCGTGATGGTGTCTCAGTGTCTCACTGAGCGAATCAAATCTTCAAGGTGGAACGGTACGGCGCCGTCAACAGGGCTGCATAAGTCTTGAAGAGCCTTCAGAAACTTCCGGTTCGAAAGCCAGCGCTTTGTCTGGCCGCTCAGATATTCCTGTGACACCCGCTGCTTGCTCGATGCTATTGGTTCAATCCTTTCAAATGCCCCTTCATTTTCTGAAGCTGGCGGGTTGGTCAATTGCCGAAAGCCATCCTGTCCGGCCAGAGGGCTCCACTCAAATACGGGATCAAATTTGACTGCCGATTGACACCAGAGTTCCAAAAAAGGTGAGGTTGGGCGCTCGAAGAGATGACCATCGGCGTCCCAGAGCGCCCCTCATTCAGTTAATGCGACAATTAGGACGCACAACGTATTCTAGTCGCGAGCACCCGCCCCTGCGCGCTCAGCATGAGTATATTCCGAACGTAGCGCTTTGCTGCGCGATAGCGCACTCATGGCGTCGGCGGGACAAAAGCCGAGTGAATTGTTCGCAATGCAGTCTCGTTAAGGCATCGAGACTTGCTGAACATGGAAGCGCTTGCCCAAAAGTCCGTCTCGCCATCGAGCACAGCGCCTCCGAACAAGGATCTTCTCTGGACGTCGAGGACCGTGTTCCGCGCCCCCGCTCTCATAAGGAATCATCAATGAACAAGGTTATTTCCGCAAGTGATGCAGCCGCGTTGATCAAGGACGGTTGCACGGTCGGCGCAAGTGCTCTCACCTTGGCGGGCTGGCCGGAAGAGCTGGCCATCGCCATGGAGAAGCGCTTCCTTGCCTCCGGTCATCCGGCCAAACTGACGCTCGTGCACGCCTCAGGAATTGGTGATTGGAAGACGCGGGGTACCGAGCATTTTGCTCATCGAGGCATGATCAGCCGCTGGATCGGTGGACATACAGGACTTGCACCGGGTCTGGCCAAGATGGTCGTCGATGGCGACTGCGAGGGTTATTGCAGGCCGCAGGGCGTCGTCACTCAATTGTGGCGAGATATCGCCGCCCACCGTCCAGGTCTCATCACAAAGACCGGCCTCGGAACGTTCGTCGATCCGCGCCTCCAGGGCGGTAAGCTGAACAAGGCGACCACCGAGGACATCTGCAAGGTGATCCAGCTCGAGGGCGAGGAGTGGATGTTCTACCCGAGCTTCAAGGTCGATGTCGCGATCATTCGAGGGACCACCGCCGACGAGAACGGCAACATGACAGTCGAGAATGAAGGCGCCCTGCTCGAGTGCCTCCCGTTGGCGCAAGCGGCCAAGAATACAGGCGGCATTGTCATCGCCGAGGTCGCCTATCTCGCGAAGAATGGCACCCTCAATCCCAAGGACGTCCGCGTTCCCGGTGTCATGATCGACTATGTCGTCATCTCCGGACCAGGTAACCACTGGCAGTCCGCGGGTGCGGCGTTCACGCCCGGCTACTCCGGCACGATCCATGTCCCGTTAGACCACATTCCCGAAATGCCGATGACTGAGCGGCTGATCATCGCCCGAAGGGCCGCCATGGAGTTGGAGCCTCACGACATCGTCAATCTCGGCATTGGTATTCCGACAGGCATCGCGAGCCTGGTCGCGTTGGAGGGTGTGACCAATTTGATCACGCTGACGACCGAAGTCGGTTCGATCGGCGGCATTCCCGCGGAACGCAAGGAAGACTTCGGCATGTCGCTCGACGCCCAGGCCTTCATCGAGCCGCAGCAGCAGTTCGACTGGTACTCCGGCGGCGGTCTCAACCATGCCTTCCTTGGCGCCGCCCAGGTTGGCGCCAATGGCGACGTGAACGTAAGCATGTTCAATGGCGAGTTCGTCGGCGCGGGCGGCTTCATCGACATCACGCAACACGCAAAAAAACTCGTCTACTGCGGCGCGTTTACCGCCGGTGGCCTAAAGGTCGCGATCCTCGATGGCAAGCTATCCATCACCAAGGAGGGCAAGGCGAAGAAGTACGTCAAACAGGTCGAACAGGTGACGTTCAGCGGAGCTTACGCGACGAAGACCAAGCAACCCGTGCTGTACGTCACCGAACGCGCCGTATTCGAGTTGCAGGACGGTCAGTTGACGCTGATCGAGGTCGCGCCGGGAATCAATGTCGAGAAAGACATCCTTGCCCACATGGATTTCGTTCCGAAGATGGCCGCGAAGGTCAAAGCGATGCCGGTCGAGATCTTCAAGCCGAAATGGGGAGGCTTGAAAACGTTGATGCAGTCGAAAATCAAACCAGACGTCAAGGCTGTCGCCTGAACAACCGACCAAAGGTCACGAAATCATGAACGCTCTCACGCCAAAGCAATCACTGATCCAGCAGGCGGCAAAAGACTTTGTTGCAAAAAACATCATTCCGCATGCCGTCGCCTTCGATAAATCCGGAGAATTCCACGCTTATCTGCTGGAAGCGGCAAAACCTGGCAAGGTCTTCGCCATGGCAGTTCCCAAGGAGTATGGCGGGTTGGGCTACGATGCCCTGACGCAGGCCATCGTGCTCGAGGAATGGGGTTACGGATGCGCCGGCATGGCCACCACGCTCGCCGCCAGTATCCTGAGCATGGAGTCTGTGCTGATCGCCGGGACCGACGAGCAGAAGCGCCGGTATTTTGCTCCCATGCTAAATGGCGAGATCGGTGCCTTCGGGTTGACTGAGCCGGGCGCGGGTTCCGACGTCAGCGCCGGCAAGACGACGGCCGTCAAGGCGGGCAACGATTACATCCTCAACGGTTGCAAATGCTGGATCACCAACGCGAGCTTTGCCAGCGTTCACCTGATCTTTGCACAGACCGACGCGGCCATGGGCAGCAAAGGGCTCAGTGCGTTCATTGTCGAGAAGGGAACGCCGGGTTTCATCCTCGGGGACATCGAACACAAGCTTGGGCTTCGCAGCTCGAACACGGTGTTCTATGAGCTGAAGGACGTGCACGTTCCCGCCGCCAACCTGCTCGGCAAGGAAGGGGACGGCATGAAAATCGCCATGAAGACCTTGGATACGGCGAGGCCGGCAATCGGTGCACTCGCGGTGGGCCTCGCCCAGCGCTCGCTCGACGAAACCGTTGCGTTCATGCATCAGCGTTTTCCGGGAAAGCCGTACCCCGGACAAAACCTGCAATTCAAGCTTGCCGACATGCAGATCCAGGTGCAGGCGGCCCGTCAAGTCCTGCACGACGTCATGTCGCTACGTGACTCGAAAGTGCCGTTTTCAAAGGAATCGGCGATCGCCAAGACATTCTGCACGGACGTTGCCATGCAGGTCTCGTCGCAGGCAGTCCGCATGACCGGCTCTTACGGCTATACTTCTGAACTCGGCAAACTCATGCGCGATGCCAAGGTCATGCAAATCTACGAAGGCACCAATCAGATCCAACGGCTTGTTATCGCCCGCGCCGTTCTTGCAAGCGCACCCGTGGCAGCAAAATCCCTGAAGGCAGGTTAATATGAACGCGATACTGAACCAGAAGCAGCTTCTGATGATGCAAGCCGCGGTTGGCTTCGCAGCCGACCACCTCGACGGCATTGCTGCTGAGCTCGACCATTCCGGCGCCTATCCGAAAGCCGTCGTTGCGCGGTTGGCGGCCAATGGCACGCTAGGCATGCTTCTTCCCCGGACATTGGGTGGCGCCGATCTTGGCTTTAGCACCTATGTTGAGGTTGTTCGAGCCTTGTCGCGTGCGTGCCCGGCCATCGCGTCAATCCTAAATCATCATATTCTCGCCGCTGCCGCGATCGACCAGTGGGGCAACGAGACGCAAAAGGCCGGTACACTCAAAGCCCTGGCGAACGGTGAACGCCTCGCGACTTATGCCCTCGGTAAATCCGGGCCCGCCATCGGTCTTGGCGCCGATGCCCTGATAGCGACGCGCAAAGGCGGCGGGTTTACCCTAACCGGCTCGAAAAGATTCGTGCGCAACGCCGGCGTTGCCGGCGTCTACGTCATTTTTGCGACGCTTGCCGAACCGGTCGGCCCCAGCGGCCTGGTGGCCTTCATCGTCGACGCCAAGACGCCGGGCATGACGGTAGGTCCGCGTTTGGAGACGATGGGCCTCAACGGATGTCCCTTGGCCGATCTGATCTTTAAGGGTGCCTCGGTCGGCGCCGATGCCGTCTTGAAAGATCTCAGCGCCGGGTCGGCGATCGCCGAGCGCCTTCTTTACCTCGGTGCGGTGGCGGAGGCGGCGCAGACCGTGGGGATCGCGCAGGCGGCGGCTGTACATGCGGCTGGATATGCCAAGCATCGGGTGCAGTTCCACCACCCGATCGCCCATCAGGAGGCGATCCAGACGATGCTGGCGGAGATCGCGACCGACAGCCATCTTGCCTGGCTGGGCGTGCAGCGGGCGGCGCAACTGGTGGACAGCGGCGAGCCGTTCGAGGTCGAGGCTGCGATGGTCAAGGCCTTCCTGGCGCGGGTCGGTCAAAAAATGCTGATCGATGGCTGCCAGATCGAAGGCGGCCTTGGAATTAGCGAGTTTGCTCCGAAAGGTATTCGCGAAGCGCTGCCGCTGGCGCGTCTTTTCCGCGATATCGCAGGCACCACATTGCTCGATGCGCCAGCGGATTTCCCCGACAAACTCATCGCGGCAAGCCTCGGCTGACTTCCCGCTTCCCTACATCGTCGTCTGCGTCTCTCTCTTTACAAAAACAGAATGGAAAATGGATCATGAATATCCCGGTAAAGGTTGCACCCGCAAAAGTGGCTCCCGCACCCCCACATAATTTCGTTGTGGGTGACAAGTTTCTCTATCAGCAGCTTGTGGACGATAAGCTTGTCCGCGGCTACGCCGACGTCACCGGCGACCACAACAAGATCCACGTGGATGACGCATTCGCGAAGACGACGATCTTCGGACAGCGCATCGCCCATGGCGGCATCCTCTTTGGGATGATCTCCAAAGTGCTGGGTGACAACATGCCCGGAATCGGCACTATCTATCTCAGCCAGTTGATTAACTTTCACGCGCCCGTTTTCATCAATGACACGGTATCGTTGGAAGTAACGATCGCAACGTTGCTTCCCAAGCATGTTGCCAAAATCACCTGCGTGATGAAGAAGCAGACCGGTGAGGTGGTCGTCGACGGGGTTGCTACGGTCAAGCTGCCAGGCTGGCTGATCAAGCGTTAGTGCTGCCGCTATCATGGTCCTCCACTCGGGGGCCGTTGTGCCGGTGAGGCGACCCGCTTCGGGTCGCCTCGGCCAGTTGCTGCGATCCCAAGGAACGACACATGCTCTCAGTTACGCCATTTCAAACCATCATCTACGAAAAGCGCGACGGAACCGCCGTGGTGACGCTCAACCGCCCAAAGGCGCTGAACGCACTGAATCAGCAATCGCTCACGGAGCTATTGGAGGTCTTCGAGGACATCCGACAGGATGACGCGGTCGCCGGCGTCATCCTGACCGGAACCGGCAGCAAAGCTTTTGCGGCAGGCGCGGACATCAGGGAACTCGCAGTTCTGACCCCGACCGAAGCAGCTACCTTGTCAAGGCACGGCCACGCCCTCATGGACGCGATCGAGATGCTCGGCAAACCGGTTGTCGCCGCTGTGAACGGTTATGCCTTGGGCGGAGGATGTGAACTCGCCATGGCTTGCACCGTCCGCATCGCTGCGGAAACCGCAAAGTTCGGGCAGCCCGAGGTGACGCTGGGCCTCATACCCGGCTATGGCGGTACCCAGCGGCTATCGCGCCTGGTCGGCAAAGGCCGCGCTTTGCAAATGATCCTCTCTGGAGGGAGCATCGATGCGCATGAAGCATTTCGGATAGGCTTGGTGAACGAGGTCACCAGCGGTGACGAGCTCCTTGGCCGCGCGGCGGTAATGCTGACATCGATGACCGTGAATGCGCCGATCGCTCTGCGTCTTGCCATTGAAGCCATAAACCAGGGTCTCGACTCGTCGTTGGACAAAGGCTGCGCGCTCGAAGCCTCTTTGTTCGGTCTTTGCGCTTCGACCGCAGACCGTGCCGAGGGCACGGGAGCATTCCTGGCGAAGCGAAAGCCGGAATTTCAGGGCAAGTAGACGACCCACTTTGACTTGCCTGATCGCGGTCAGTTTCTGTGTCACGATCGTTGGGCCAATGCACCTGGAGGAGCGGCGTCGTGATGTCGAGTCCGTCCTGGAACGTGGAGCCCGCCGCGGCCAAATTTGACACATGAACTGGCGATCGGAGCTTGCATTTTTCGGGATATTTTTCACATAAGCGCCCTTCCGACTAGGACAGGTTCGTGAGTGAGTAGTTTCCGGGGCTGCCATAGGCCGGCTCCGGCGGGTATTCCTCGCGGGTGGCGCTTGGGGACTGGCCTTCCAACACCGCCAAGCGTGAACAACCAAAGGCAAGATGTTGGCCAGCTTTATGGAAGTTCCAAGTACGCATTGAAGGCCGGTCGACTTGCTTATTATTAATGTTCATCCTCGAATGGAATCCATCATGGAAGCAGCGGTCCACAAGCCTTTCATCAGCAACCGCTCGGCCGGAGCGATTGCCGCAAGCGACGGTGCCGGTGACAGATATCTCGTGCCCGCTTCGGACTCCGCGCAGACCGGCGCGGTACCTGACAGCGAAGCAAAGCTCGATATCGTGGCGCTCAAGGACCTCGAGGCGGCGGCGGAAAAAGTTATGCCGCCCTATGCATTCGCCTATGTCTCAGGCGGCGCTGGTGACGAGTGGACGATGCGCGAGAACCGCGCCGCCTTCAATCGCTGGGTCATCTGCCCGAACTCCTTAGCCGGCCACAAGGAAGTCGATACATCCACAACCTTGCTCGGCACACCCATCTCCTATCCGGTCATATCGGCGGCTTTGGGCAACCAGGGATCGGTCCACGCCAGGATGGAAGCACCGGTTGTGGAGGGTACGGCGAAGGCAGGCACGATCTTTGTCGAAAGCTCGGTGTCGCAGATGAATATCGAGAACGTTGCTACCGCCAGCGCCGGCACGAAGTGGTTTCAGATCTACGTACCGGAAAGCCGTCCCTTCGCTGTCGAGATGCTGCATCGCGCCAAGGCGGCCGGTTACACGGCGATCGTGGTCACCGTCGATACCAAAGTCTTCAGCAATCGCGAACGCTCCATGCGACTGCTTGGCGCCCCGATGCCCCGGCTGGCGATGGGAATAACCCCAATCGGCAAGGGCATCACCGGCAGTGCAACGCGGACGAAGATGGATCTTAATTGGGATGATATCGAATTCTGCGGCCGCGAAAGCGGATTGCCGGTGATCGTCAAAAGCATCACCTCGGTCGAAGATGCTCTGGAGGCGAAGCGGCGTGGCTGCGCGGGCGTCTGGCTTTCCAATCACGGCGGCCGGCAACTCGATAATACGGCCTCAGCGATGACCAGCCTTCCGGCCGTGGCTGATGCCCTCGGCGGCGCGCTTACGATCATCGTGGATGGCGGCGTCTATCGCGGCCAAGACGTGTTCCGCGCACTCGCGTTGGGGGCGAATGCCGTCGCATTAGGCCGGCCGCTCCTCTATGGGTCCGCACTCGGCGGCGCACAGGGCGTGCAGGGTGTGCACGAGCACCTAAAGAAGGAGCTCCGGATGGTGATGCAGCTTGCCGGTACTCCGACCATCAGCAGCATAACGCGCAAATTCGTCGCCCGTGCAGAGTCGGCATGCTGACCGGTCTACCGTTACGCCCCGGCTAATTGCGAGATTATCCGGCTAGCTCGAGCCACAACATTCAAAAGGGCCGACAAAACCACATCGTGCTTATTTATCGGCCGAATCGGTTCTTTGAGGAGACGCTTGTGACAGTGCACCAAGCGTAGTAAGGCCGAACGCAGTAGTTAGCTCCGGTATCATGACGCCGGGCGCAGAGCGCACAGCGTATTCGCCCGAAGCCGAGCGCCTTGCGGGCGCATCTCATCGAAACGTTTGCTACCCGGCGTCATCGGATCTTCACCCGCACCACTTCTTCACGCTCGGGCCCGAAAACGTGCGCGGCGCAGGCCATGCATGGATCGAAGCTATGGATGGTGCGGAGCACTTCGAGGGGCTGATCGGGTATCGCCAGTTGGTGCCGGTCCAATAGCGCCGCCTCGTAGGGGCCGTGCTGGTTGCGTTCGTCCTTGGGGCCGGCGTTCCAGGTCGTGGGAACAACGGCCTGGTAATTCGTGATCACGCCGTCGTCGATAATGACCCAGTGCGCCAGCGCGCCGCGCGGACCTTCGATGGTGCCGAAGCCGCGGCTATGACGGGGCCAGCTTTCCGGCGCCCATTTCGCGTCGTTGAACGTCCGAAGGTCGCCACGCTCGATATTGGCCATCAACCGGTCGTGCCAGCCCGCCATTCGGTCGACCATCAGCTTGCTCTCGATGCCGCGCGCGAGAATGCGGCCAAAGGTCGAATAGATCGCATCGAACGGCAAGCCGAGTTGCGCCAGCGTCGCCGCAGTCAGTTGTTTCGCCGCAGCATCGCCGGCGGCATGCAACATCACCAGGCGGGCCAATGGTCCCGTTTCCATCGGATGGCCGCGCCAGCGCGGCGCCTTGACCCAGGAGTAGGTCTTGGACTCGTCGAGTTGGGCGAATGGCGGCTTGGGGCCGGTATAGTCAAGCGTCGTCTCGCCGTCGAACGGATGAAGCCCGCCGTCATTGCCGCCACCATATTTGTACCAGGCGTGCGCCACGTATTCCTGGATCTGTTCCGGGTCGGTCAGATCAACCGGCAGGATCGTACTCAGGTCGCGGTCCAGCACAGCGCCGCGGGGTACCCCAAAGCCGTTGTTCGCGGCAGGACCGGCAAAATCCCCATAGGTCAGGAAATTGCGAACGTTTTCCCCGCGCGAAAACCAGTCCTTGTACCCGCCGCCGATGGTGGCGAGGTCAGGCAGGTAGACCCCGTCGATAAAGTCCCGCATCAGCTCGATCAGCTGACGTACCCGAATGAGGCCGGTCATGGAAACCGCGGTGGCATCGGCGCCGCCCGGCAGACTTCCATCGACGGAAATCGCGCAAGGCGCGCCACCGACAGCGACGTTCGGATGCGGATTCTTGCCGCCGAAGATGGTCAGCAACTCGCCGATCTCGCGCTGCCACGCCAGCGCCTCCAAATAATGCGTGAGGGCAATGAGGCTGACTTCAGGCGGAAGCTTGTAGCCCGGATGGTCCCACCAGCCATTGGCGAAAATTCCGAGTTGTCCTGATTCCACGAGATCCCTCAGGCGTGTCTGCGCCTTGACGAAATAGTCGACCGAAGTCTCGCGATAGCCGCCCTTCAAGGCGGCCGCTGCCGCGGCCTTCGGATCGGCAGCCAGGGCGTGAATCGGGTTTATCCAATCAAGGGCCTGAAGATGGTAGAAATGGATGACATGGTCCTGCAGCAATTGCGTGGCGGCCATCAGGTCGCGGATCAGTTCACCGTTGTCCGGTACCTGCACGCCAAGTGCATCTTCCACCGCGCGCACCGAAGCCAGCCCGTGCACGAGGGTGCAAACCCCGCAGATGCGCTGTGCAAACGCCCAGGCGTCACGCGGGTCGCGGCCGCGCAGGATGATCTCGATGCCGCGAACCTGCGTGCCGGCGCTCAGCGCCTCGACCACGTTTCCCGCAGCATCGATCTCGACCTCGATGCGCAGATGCCCTTCGATCCTGGTGATCGGATCGACAACGATGCGCTGATTCCCCATGGCTAGTCCTTCAGATTATCGGCGACGAGTTCGAGCAGGCTGGCAACGCTCTTGTTCCATTGCGTCGCCTTGCCGCCATGATCCAGCGTCTGCCGGCAGCCGGAACAGCTGGTGTAGACGGTATCCATTCCCGTCGCCTCGACCTGCCGCTGCTTGATCTGGAACGCCTTGTCACGCAGCGGTGCTGCCCGGTTGATCAGCGCCACGCCGCCGCCACCGCCGCAGCACCAGCTCTCGTCGCCGGAATCCCCGAGTTCATGCAATTCCACGCCGAGCGCCTTGAGAATGATCCGGGGCGCCGCGGTGGCGCCGCCACGCCGGGAAACCTGGCAGGCGTCGTGATAGGTCGCCTGCTGTTGTACCTTGTTGACGCGGATGCGGCCCTCGGCCAGCGCTTCGGCCAGGAACTCGGTGATCTGCATGACGCGGAACGGCAGCGCCTTGCCGAACTCGTTCGCCGCCTCCCATCGCATTTCAGTGAACGAATGACCGCACTCAGGCATCAGCAGCGTCTTGGCCCCGCAGGCGATCGCCGCCTGCACGATGCCGAGGGTCGTCGCCCGCTGTCCGGCCCGATCACCCGCCGTCAATGATACGTTGTCGGCGTCAAAGCCGTCGGTACGGAAGGTCCATGACGCACCGATGTGGTTCAGGATTTTTGCTATCGCCGCCATCGAGCCGGGATAGGTCTTGAGGTCGATCGACGAGACCGTGGGCACGATATCGGCCCTGGCTTCGTCCACATGCATGACAACGCCGCGCTCGGTGCCGATCGCATGCAACATTTCCCGGAATTTCGCGACAGTCAGCCCGAACGGGCTGCCTGTCGTGTGCTCTTTCTCAGCCAGCACCCCCAGGTAATCATGCGGCGCCAGCCCGGCTTCGAACATGCCGTGGCGGGCCTGTTCCACCAGATCGGCGATATCGATGCCCATCGGGCAGATCAGCGAGCAGCGTCCGCACATATTGCAGGAATCATAGATCAGGGATTGCCAGCTCTCGAGTTCGGGGCCGGTGACCTTCGGCACCATGCCGAGCATACGGTAGGCGAAGGCGAAGGCGCTGACCTCCCGTTCGTAAGCCTGTTTGAACGGCTCGATCTTGTGGATCGGTGTGTATTTCGCCTCGCCGGTCTGGACGTAAAACTGGCATGCCTCGGCGCAGCGGCCACAGTGAACGCAAGATTCAAGTGCCAGCGCGGCGGTGGGCCCAAATTCGGAGACGAAGCCGCGCATGGCAAGCTCCACCTGGCCGTCGTCCGGAGTCTTTGGCAGGTGGCGGCGGCGGCTTGATCTTGGCGTTCATGTCGCGGCTCCCTTGCGTGCGAAGTTGAAACCCATCGCGCCGCGACTGGCAAAGACCAGCAGGCCATGCATCAATTTGCCGAATGGCAGCCAGACCATCATCAGCTCCACGCTCAGGATATGCAGAGCTAGCAGGGTGTCGTATCCGGCAACCGTCTCACCCGACAGAAGGATGCCGGTAAGAACCGGCAGGAACACGAAAAGCCAGGTCAGGTAGTCGTCGGCGGTCGAAAGCAGCCTGGTTACGGGATGAGCGATACGCCGGATCAGCAAGGCAATCATGGCGGTCAGCGTCAGTCCGCTGATGATGACGACCAGCCCCTTCGGCAAGTTTGGCCAGGACAGGCCGGTAAGCTGGTGGATCACCAGGATGTGCGGTGCGCCCCCGAAGATGATCGCAAGAAACCCGACATGAAATACGGTACTCAGCGCCACACTGACGCCGATCCGCCGCCAAAACGTACGGCGCGGGATCGAACGAGAGAAAATCATCGTCGCGCCGCCCGCGATGCGGCCGATCAGTGACGCCCTCGACGAGGCGTGTTGAGGTCGGCGACGCAGCAAGAGCACGCCGGCCGCCCGCCAAAAAATGCCGAAAATCATGATCAAGACAGCAGCCTGAAGTCCGATACCGCGGGCGAAATCGAGCAGTGTCATGGCTGTTTGTCCGGATCAGGCTTTTCTGGATCGGGCCCGGCCGGTTCAGCACCAGGCTTTCGGCGAGCGCTCAGCGCCGCTGCTGCACCACCTGCAATGCCGACAGCCGCCGCGATGCCGGCGTTGCGCCAGCCCGTGGAACTACCGCCGGCAAGTGACGTATAGAAGCTGCCCTTGTCCCAGAAATCGGGCTCTGAGCATCCGATGCAACCATGTCCGGACTCGATCGGGAAGCTGGTGCCGCCGTTCCATTTCAGGCTGGCGCAGGCATTGTGGGTCACCGGCCCCTTGCATCCGAGTTCGAACAGACACCAGCCCTGCCGGGCGCCTTCGTCGTCGAAGCTTTTGGCGAACTTGCCCTGGTCGTAGAAAGGCCGCCGGTAACATTGGTCGTGGATGGTGGTGCCAAAATAGGCGAGGGGACGTTTGCGATCATCCAGTTCGGGCAATTTGCCGAAGCTGACGAAATGCACGAGTACGCCGCTCAGCACCTCGGGCACCGGCGGGCAGCCCGGAATATTGACAATCGGCTTGTTGGTGACGAGATCCTCCACGCCGACTGCGCCGGTCGGATTGGGATGCGCTTTGGGAATGCCGCCATAGGCCGCGCAGGTGCCGATCGCGAGCACAGCCTTGGCATCGGTGGCGAACTCCATCAGCATGTCGAAGTTGCTGCGGCCTCCGGTCAACGAGTAGACGCCGCCGTCTTTGGTCGGAATCGATCCGTCGATCGCCAGAAGATATTCGCCCTTGTTGGCCGCGACCGCTTCCCGAAGCGTACGCTCGGCTGCCGTACCTGCCGCCGCCATCAGGGTTTCCTGATAGTCGAGCGAGATGAAGTCGAAAATTAGGGAGTCGATGGTTGGGCTCGAGGATCGAAGCAGCGTTTCCAGGCAGCCTGTGCATTCCTGGAACGAGAGCCAGATAACCGAGCGGCGTTTGGCGCGGGCCAGATTGGCGGCCATCAGCGGCGCGATAGATGGGGGTAGAGCCAGGCTGGATGTCATGGCGATGGCGAATTTCAGCAGACTGCGGCGGCTGAAGCCGCGGCGCTTGAGGACGGTGCCCAGCGTTTCGGATTCATCCATCAGCCGTGCCTCGCGTGTTGGTGGGAGGCGAAGTGGGTGGCGCCGGCCAAGCGCTGCAGGCTGTCGGCCATGTCGGCGGGGTCGGCGCGAAGAATGTCAGGAACGGTGGTGACCTCAATCAGCAACGCAATCGGTCGGCCGGCCTCGTCGGCATGGCGAGTTCACCAAACGCCGGGGAAGCCGGTTTCGTGGATATCGCTGCGGCCCGCGGCATCGAGTTGCACCGATATCTCGCCATGCCCGAGGCGACTTTCGAGATCAGCGATGCACGCGGGCGACAGTGGCAAGCCGCGCAGGTCAACGGTCGCGGTTTCACCCCGCTCGATCAAGCGACCGAGCATGCCGGCGACTTCCATCAGCAGCGCATCCACCAGGCCGGCGTCCGAAAATGATGATAGATCGGTCATGTCGAGTGCCGCCATCGCAGCACCGTGTCGACCGCCACCTGACAGGCCACGGGGAGGGCATGTGACAACGGAACACTTAACGTCTCACCCCAATCAATCCGCTCCGGCTGGATGCCGAGCAGCGCCAAATGTGACGGCGAGTGCCCCTCCAACCTCGCCAGCGTGAGCAGGTCGACCAATCCCGCCTCGTGGGCACTGACGCGTCCGGCACGGCGGACATGACGGTTCAGCGCGTCACGTTCAAGCAGGCGAACGGCGCCGGGAGGCTCGCCCAATTCCGCCGCGTCCACCAGCAGGATAGCGTCCGAGTGCGCAAATACGTCCATCAGACGAAATCCCAGCGTGCCGCCGTCGAGCGGACGCAATCCGGGCGCCTTGCCAGGATTGGCGGCGAGTTGACGTACGACATGAACGCCGATGCCGTCGTCGCCGAGCAGGATGTTGCCCAGCCCGATCACAAGGACCTCGCGGTCGGCCGGATTCGGCGCCTCGACTCTCATCCGCGGTGGCATTGTTGCTGAATCGTCCATCCATCGCCCTTCGGGTGCGCGGCAAGGATATCGAGCCCGGAATTGATGGAAAGACTCGGAAACTACTCAGCTACGAACGCCGACTACATTTTGGGCGATGAGGTGCGCAGTCCCGGCCAGTTTCCCGACCGGCGCCGCCGATTTCTGGTAGAGGCCGAGCGGAAGCACGTCCGAACCGAAGGTCTCATCGATCAGCTGCGCCGAGGCCAAGTAAAATGCCAGCGCGCCGGTGACCATGCCGGCATAGCCGCCCAGCTGATGAAGTCGCGGGATCGCGGTCCATTGGCCGGCCGCCAGCAGATAAAATGTGAAGATTGCGCCCAGAAAAGTGAACTGTAAGGAGCGATTGGAGCGGAATGTGCCCACCCACATCACCGTGGTGAAAACGCCCCACAGGAACAGGTACCAGCCGATGAACGCGGCCGGAACGTTGGCGGCGTAAAACGCGTCAAATAGCGCCCAGGATAACCAAAAGGCCCCAAACGCGCAGAATGCGGTAAAGCCGAAGGTGTCGCCGCGGGGCATCGCCATCAGGCCGGCACAGAACTGCGTGGCGCCGCCGAACGCAAACGCCATCGCCAGCACCATCGGCAGTGACGCGTCGCCGAACCAGCCCGCATTGACCATTCCGAGCAACCAGGTCGTGAGCGCGAAGCCGAACAGACCGAGCGGTGCGGGATTGGCGTATTTCATAGGAATTCTCCGGCGTCGGACTGGTGTCTTCGACACGCAATGATCGCTTGATGGATGATCATGAACGCTGGCAGGCTCCGTGGGCAGGGTCGGAAACTACTCAGCAAATCCTTGGCAGCGGATCGTCCTCGAGTTCGTCGAGCAACCGTTCGCCGCCCAGTGTGGTGCGCAGGACGACACAGCGCCGGCCCGCCGCGACGTGGCCGGCGACGGCGGCTCTCTCGCCGCCAGGCAAGGCGCGCCACGCGGTCAACAGAGACACAGCCTCGCCCGGATCGACCACGGCCACGACGCGTCCCTCGGACGCGAGATACAGCGGATCGTAGCCGAGCATGTCGCAGACGCCGCGAACCTCGTCGCTGATGGGGAGCGTCATTTCGTCCAGTACGATCCGCAGCCCGGTTCGCAGGCTGATCTCATTGCCGACGGTTGCAATGCCGCCCCGCGTCGGATCGCGCATGAACCGCAGCCCGCTGAATTTTTGCGCGGCCTTGGTATAGGGAACGACGCTGACGCTATCGGAGCGAAGGTTACCGTGCAGACCAAAGGCACCCCGGGCCAGCAGTACGGCGGTACCGTGGTCGCCGACCGGTCCGTTCACGAGAATGACGTCATGCGGTCGGATCTTCTCCATGCTCAAATCAACGCCAGAAGCGCGCGTGCCGATGCCGCTGGCAGCGAGGTAAAGGCCGCCTCCTTGGCCGCGGGGCAGGACTTTGGTGTCGCCGGCCACGATGCGGACGCCGCATTCGCGTGCAGCCCGCCCGATGCTTCCGGCGATGCGTTCAAGCCTGTCGATCTCAAATCCTTCCTCGATCAGGAAACTGATGGTGAGCCAATGGGGCGTAGCGCCACTGACCGCGAGATCGTTGACGGTGCCGTGCACCGCAAGTGAGCCGATGTCGCCGCCGGGAAATTCCAGCGGATCCACGATGAAGCTGTCGGTGGTGACGAACAACTCGCCGTCGGTCAGAGGCAACGCGGCCGCATCGACGCCAGTGTCCAGATCGGAATTGGCGAATTGGCGCGCAAACACTTCACCGATGAGTTCGCGCATGAACCGGCCGCCATTGCCATGCGCCAGCATGATGTGGGTGCCATGATCCTTCATTGCCGTGCGGCAGCCTCAATGACCTGGCCGAAGCTCAGCCCTGCATCGTTGCAGGGTATCCGAAATGGCAAGTATGCGCGAAACCCGGCGTCCCTGAGACCGCACAGCGACAACTCGGTCAGACGTCGGTTCTGGAATACGCCACCCGCCAGGCCGACGGCAAACGAGCCATGTCTCTTCCTCACTGCGATGGCTTGATGGACCAGCGTACGCGCAAGGCAAGCGTGCATCGTGGCGGCGCGGCGGCCGGCCGTGACGTTTGTGTCGAGAAGCTCGTGCACCAATGGTCCCCAGTCGGCCTCCAGAACACCGTCCGTTCGTTCACGTAATGGCAACGCCGCCGCGTCGTCGGCTTCGGTGGCGATTGCCTCGACCGCCATCGGCCCTTCACCCTCGTAACTCGCGCGCGGAGTGAGGTTCAAGAATGCGGCGGCGCCGTCGAACAGGCGGCCGACCGAGGAGGTTGGTGGACAGTTCAGCCGTTGTTGCCAAGCGGCTCGTGCCAACCTGATGTCGATGCCGGCAGTACGCCAATCCAGGCCCATCTCCCAGGCCAGGGCGGCGGCGGAACGCCAGGGCTCGCGTGCGGACTTGTCGCCACCGGGCGGAGCAAACGATCTGAATGTGCCGACACGGGACCAGCAACCGGGACTGCCGAGCAGCGCCTCGCCGCCCCACAATGTGCCATCCTCGCCAAGGCCGTTGCCGTCCCAGGTGAAGCAGAGCCAGCGCGGCTCCTGCGGAAACTCGCCAGCCACGGCCGCGGCGTGCGCATGGTGATGCGAGATACGGAGCACCGGCAAGGAGTTCTGCCGTGCCGCCCAGCGTGTGCTGGTGTAACCGCCGTGTGCGTCGCAAACCATTGCCTGGACCTGGACGCCATGCAGACGCTGTAGCGCCTCCACCGTGGATTCGAGCCGGTCCAGCCCACGTGGACTGTCGAGGTCGCCGAGGTGCGGCGAGATCACCACCCGGCTGTTGAAGCCGAGAGCCAGCGTTACCTTCATTTCTCCGCCCAGGGCGAGAACCGGGCTTGTCAACGGGCGCTGCAGGGAAGCGCCCAGCGGGGCGCTGCCGCGGCCGATGCGGAACATGCGTGCTCGGCCTGAAATGATCCGAACGATGCCATCGTCTGCCGGATTGAGGATCGGGCGGTCGTGATGAAGAAAAGCATCTGCGGTCGATGCGAGGAATTCTTCGGCCTCGGCCGGTTCGGTCAGCACGGGTTCGCCTCCGAGGTTACCCGACGTGGCGACCAAAGGTCGGCCGAAGCCGTTCAGTAGCAGTTCGTGCAGGGGACTGTAGGGCAATAATGCGCCAAGTTCATCGAGACCCGGTGCAAGTGCATGCGACAGAGTGCTATCGCAGCGGAGCGGGACAAGCACGATCGGTCTTTCACGGCCAAGCAGGCTGTGCCCCGCTTCGGCATCGACCGTGCAATGAGGTGAAGGACAAGACCAACCGAACCAAGTAGAGTACAAGAAACATTGAAATGCAACACGAGTGTCCTGAGAGCCAGGGCACGGGGGGACGATGGGGGGCATGATGATCGCGTCCGCAAGCCGAGGAGAGGAAACATGGATCAACTCACCTCATATGCAGTGACCGACGGTGTCGCCTTCGTCGCCATGGACGATGGCAAGGTGAATGCCCTGTCGATGGGGATGATCACTGCACTCAACAGCGCGCTTGATCGCGCCCTCGACGACGGGGCGGTCGTGGTCATCACAGGTCGCCCGGGCGTCTTCTCGGGAGGCTTCGACCTGAAGGTCCTCGGTGCCGGAGGTGCTGACGCCGCCCAACTTCTGAATGCAGGATTTGAACTGTCGCTGCGGCTCCTCGAGTACCCGGCCCCTGTGGTCCTCGCGTGCACAGGGCACGCCATCGCGATGGGCGCGTTCCTCCTCCTGTCCGGGGACTACCGCATAGGAGTTGATGGTCCGTACAGGGTGGTCGCCAATGAGGTTGCCATCGGCATGACGATGCCGTGGGCCGCAATCACGATCTGTCGCCAGAGGCTGGATCCGGCCTTCCTCGATCGGGCAGTGAACCTCGCTGAGCCCTTCACGCCGTCACAGGCGGCTGCAGCAGGGTTCCTCGACCGGATCGTCGACGGTGAGCAGCTCCAGTCGGCGGCAGTGGAGGCGGCCGTGGGCTTCAGAGAGCTGAGTCGGACTGCCCACGCAGCCACGAAGCAGCGCACGCGCGGCCAAGCGGTTGCCGCGATCAGGGAAGCGCTCGCGGTAGATCAACCGGACTTCTTCTACCTCGGCTCGGGTGGTCAGGCTGCACGGAAGTGAGCAGGCGGGCGCGCAGGTAGGTAACTGCGAGGGCCGCTGGCGCGGTGTCATCTCGACGGTGGAAGAATCGGAGCATCGACGAGCCTGCTGAGCTGCGGGACAACGAACACTGGAGGATGGCCGTCTGGGCCCTCCGAGCGGGATTCGTCGCGCTGGCTGTCGCCGTCATCGGCCTCATCGTGCTGTCGGTGGGATCGACGCCGCTGGTCGTTGCCCTCGGGGTGATCGCCTGGCTCACGGCAGCAGCCGTCACGGTGGCGGGGGTCGTCCTGTCCCGGCACGAGCTCTCCGAACCTCGACCCGGGTACTGGTCGCTGCGGTTCATGCTCATCCGCGACACGGTTCACGCCAAGAGGTAGGGCGGGCAGGTCCGGCAGCTCGCTCCCCGCCATGCCCGTCCGCTGTGCCGTGGCCTCCGCGGATCGACGTGTTCGGAGGCGCCTGTTCGCTCGTGTGTCTTGCCTGGCGGGGCTACGCGAGCCTGGCGATGAGGTCCTCGAGCTTGTCGTAGGCGGCCTGCATGCCGTCGATCGCGATCGCTGGATCATCGAGATGCTCCAGAGCGTGCTGGAACATCGCATTGCGACTCGGTTCGTCCTTGAAGGCGAGCAGGATCGACATGGTCGTGACCCCGTCCTCCTCGTGCAGCGTCACGGTCTCGATGGCCTCGGCCCCCGGCCTCGCCTCGAAGACCCAGGTCTCCACGGTGCGCACCGGACGATCGACCTCGAGGAAGGTGCCGTGGAAGCCGCACCTGGTGCCGTCGGAGAAGACGCCCACCATGCGGTACTCCCCGCCGACCCGAAGGTCGATGTCGCAGATCTCCAGTGGCTCAGCACTGTCCGTGAACCAGACCGTCACGTGCTCGGGCTTCGTCAGCAGGTCGAAGAGCAGCTCGGCGGACGCGTCGAACTGCCGCGTGACCAGCACTTCACAGTCGCTCGGGAAGTCGAGGGTCGCCGAGCCGTGCCGGGTGATCGTCATTGCACCTGTTCCTTTCGTTGGATCTCGCTGAGGTAGTCATCCAGTCGGTCGAGTCGCGCGTTCCAGTACTGCTCGTACTTCTGCATCCAGTCGTGGAGCGGGCGGAGGCGCGCATGGTTCAGGCGGTAGAGGCGACGCCTTCCCTCCGCCCGGCACCGGACGAGGCCGACGTCGCTCAGCACCCGCAGGTGCTTGGACACCTGCGGCTGCGTGAGGCCCAGCGCGTCAACGATCGTCCCCACCGGCTGCTCGCCCGACACCAGCGTGTCGAGGATGTCGCGACGGTGGGCTTCGGCGATCGCATTGAAGACGTCGGACGTGGTCGCGGCCCTTGCCATCGGGTCATTATATGCCGATATAGGCATTTGTCAACCGCCTATCAGAATCCGCCGTCCCGAGAAGCAGCGGCACGTCGGTGCGTCGAGCATCGTGCACCCCGCACAAGGCTGCTCGCCATCGCGACGCGCACCGTCGATCGTGCAAAGGCCCGGCGGTGCCCATGGCGTCGGTGGAGGCAGCGCCCCTACTGTTGGCGAGATGTCCCTTCCGGCGCCCTACATCCACTTCCCCGGCACGGCCCGCGAGGCGTTGACCTTCTACGGCGACGTGTTCGGGTGCACCGTGCAGTTCCACACCTTCGAGGAGTTCGGCCGCACCGACGGCCCGGGTGCCGCCATCGCGCACGGCTATCTCACCGATGGTCCGGTCACGCTGTTCGGCGCTGATGTGGCGGGCGACGAGCCGTCGATCCGGTGCGAGGGGCTCATGCTGTCGCTGCTGGGCGCGGCGGATCCCCCCGCGCTGCGCGAATGGTTCGCCAGGCTCGCCGAGGGCGGTCGCGTCGTCGATGACCTGCAGGTTCGGCCGTGGGGAGCGTCGGACGGCCAGGTCGTCGACCGATACGGCCTTCCTTGGCTGATCGGATTCGAGGCTGACGACGTCCAGTAGGTGCTCACCGGTCACGCTGCTGCCGGTCTCCGACCGTCCGGTTGTCGTGGCCAATCGGCACCAGCGTCGTTCGCCGGGTTCGTCAGGCGGCGTCCGACGCTCGTGGACCGACGTGCTCAACGGCCCAGGCGATGTGCGGACCGGCGACCTCCAGCTCCGGGCTCGGATCAACCACGGTGGGAGAGAGCCGCGGCCCGATCGTCGAACCCGCGGATGTCGACGATCTTGCCGTTGGCGACGGTGAAGACCTGCCAGCGGTTCGCCTCGCCGTCAGATGGCTGCTCGCGTGCTCCATCCGCAACGGCCAAGCTGACGAGGATCCTGTTCTCCCGCACGACCGTCTCGGTGACCGTCGCTCGAACCCCCTGCTCGCGTCCGCGCCGGTACCAGTCGAGGACCTGGCGTCGAGTGTGGCAGCGCGATGTGGTGTCGCCCGGCGCCCCCCAGCGCACGTCGGGGTCCAGCAGCTCGCCATAGGCCGCCAGGTCGGCTGCCTGCAGGGCGTCGCGGATCGCGTCGGCGAGGGACTCCATCGTTGGATCGATCGTGGCCACGGTCCCCCCTTCGACGGCGAACCCTACCGGTGCGCGCGGGGAAGCCCCCGGCCACGTGGATAGCCTTCGGAGGCAGTGGACCACCTCGCACACTGTGATGCGCTCGAGGTCGAGATCGCCTTCTTCGCCGACGTCCTGGGTGCCTCCGACGTGCATCGACCTGTGCCCTCGTGTCCCGAGTGGGACATCGCGGGGCTCGCGGGGCACCTCGGGGGTGTCCATCGATGGGCCGAGCACCTGGTCCGGCATCTCGCACACGCGCGGAACGCCTCGCCGGCGATGTGTGCCGACGACGGCCCCGTTGACCCGGCGTGGATCCGCCACGGAGGAGCACAGTTGCTCACGACATTGCGGAGCACAGACCCGAACCTCGAGATGTGGGCATGGGGAGCGGACCAGCACGTTCGGTTCTGGTCCAGGCGTCAGCTGCACGAGACGCTGGTCCACAGGATCGACCTCGAGCTGGCGAACGGACTTCAGCCGCACACGGACGACGAGGTCGCAGCCGATGCGATCGACGAGTTCCTGGTCAACCTCCCGGCCGCCGCGCGATTCTCCCCTCGGATCGCCGAACTCAGGGGTCTCGCGGGGCGCGTGGCCTTTCGCGATGCACGCACCGGCCGTCACTGGACCGTGTCGTCGCGTCCGGACGGCGCGGGACTCTCGGCGGACGCGGGACCGGTCGACGCCACCATGACCGCGGATGGCCTCGATCTCCTCCTCGCGCTCTACCGGCGCCGGTCGCTCGAGGACGTCGAGTGCGTCGTGGACGGCGATGCTGCACTGCTCCGCGTCTGGCTCGACCACCTGGCGCTGGAATGACCGGGCGAGCTGGACTCAGTCCTCGTTCACGGCGGGCTCTCCGCGTCCGGTCGAGATCAGGTCCTGCAGGCTCCCGTTGATGGAGAAGCCCCATCCGTTCGGGCACGCGTCGAAGCGCTCGACCTCCGGGTCCAGCCCGACATGGGTGAAGCGGACCTCAGTCTTGCCGTCCGCCTGCGTGATGTCGAAGACCATGCTCGTGCCGGTCCACTCCTCCGTGTCCGTCGCGAAGCTGAGGTGGCTGTCCAGCACCTTCCTGACGACCATCCTGACGGGCACCAACTCGGTGGTCTCCTGGGTGCTGCGGTGGTTGTCCTTGAGGAACGTCGTCGTGAAGTCCTGGCGCTGCGTGGTGCTCCTTGCGTGTTCGCGATGCGGGCGATCAGCCGGTGGCGAGATCGGACTCCGCCGGCGCGTCGGGGCCTGCGTCGCCGCCCGTCGCTGCGACGGCCAGTCGGCCGAGGTAGTGGTCCCAGCCCTGGGTGTGGTCGCTCACCGCGTCATCGGGCAACCCGCGATGGGTGAGGCGCACCGTGGTCCTGTCGCCGACGGGGATGAGCGTGATCTCCACCTCGGTCGAGCCCGCGGGGATGGGGTGGTCGGGGAGGTCCCATCCGAAGGTGAACACGACCTTGCTGTCCGGCACCACCTCGATGAACGTGCCGGCGCCCGGGTGCCTGCCCTGGCACAGGACGTTGTAGACGCCGCCGGGGCGCGGGTCGAGCTCGGCCTCGGTGCCCATCCACAGCACGTGCTGCGCGGGATCCACGAGGAACGGGAAGATCGTCGCGGGGCTCGCCTCCACGACCACCTCTCGGGTCAGTTCAGCCATCAGTTGATCCTTTCTGTCGTTCGGCCGATTCGGCCAGGTGCTGCAGACGGTGCAGGCTGTCGGTCCAGTAGCTGTCGAGATAGTGCCGGAGCCGGTCCAACTCCGCGTGGTTCGCCCGATAGAGGCGACGCGTCCCGTCCCGCCGCTCCAGCACGAGGTCGGCCTCGCGGAGGATGCCGAGATGCTGGGAGACCGCGGACCGGGTGACATCGCTGAACCGCGCGGCGATCTGGGCTGCAGGGAGCTCCTCGCTCCACACGAGCCTGAGGATCTCGCGACGCCGGGGTTCGGCGAGGGCCTTGAATGCTGTGTCCACGGCCATAGGTTAGCAATCACTTGCGTAAGTGTCAACTCACGTTTCTGGGGATCTCGTGCGCCGCCTTCAGCTCGCGAGGGTGCCGACGCCTGTCAGCGGACTGCGTGCTCCGCCGACCGGTCACCGGGTCCATCCGCGCACCGGGTGTCGAGCCGGGGAATCAGAGCGCCTTCGTCCGCCGCAGCCACACCAGCGCCCCCCAGCCCCACAACGGCGGGAGATAGGTGGACGCGAAGCGGAAGATCACGGTCGCGCTGATGGCGAGCTCCTGGGGAACGCCCAGCAGCGTCAGGCCGAAGATGTAGCAGGACTCCATGATGCCGATGCCGCCCGGCACGGGCGCCAGCCCACCGATCAGGCTCGTCAGCGTGCACACGACGATCAGTCCGCCCAAGGGCGCGTGCGCGTCGACACTCCGCAGCGCGAGGCCCAGCCCGGCGGCGAAGAGCACCTGCGAGGCCGCGGCCCCGCAGAAGATCCTCGCGGCACGGTGGGGATCGCGCAGCACGACCCTGAGGTTCTTCCAGGCGGGCGCGAAGTGCCCGGCGGCACGCGACCGGATGATCGCGCGGACCTTGGGGATGGTCGCCAGGATGGCCGACACCAGTCCGAGCGCGGCGATGACGAGCAGGGCGAGCTGGAGCTTCTGTGCGCCCGACCCGCTCGGACCTTCCGCGTGGTAGGCGAACTGGGGACGGAAGATGACGAAGAACACGACGAGGATGACCATCTGCACGATGAACCCCGAGACGCTGTAGATCACCCCCGAGCTCACGGCGATCGGGGCATCGAGTCCGCGTTGCCGGTTGAACCGGATGATCGTCGCGGTGTTGGCGACCGTCCCCCCGATCAGGCCCGTGAACGCGAGCGCGAAGCGGAGCAAGGTGAGGGGCCAGATCGGGACGGCGATCGGCAGCGTCCCGGAGATGGCGATCGCCTCGGTGACGTTGGTCAGCTGCGTGGCGACCACCGTGAGGATCGCCCATCCCCACGTCGCGGTCCTGAGCGTGTCGCCGATCCCCTGGAGGCCGACGAGCTGCTCGACGAGCAGCCACAGCCCGAAGAAGGTGCCGAGCGCCATCAGCACGTTCGGGAGCCGGACCTTCACCGCGGAGACGGCCCTGGACCGCCACGTCGCGGCCTCCTCCTCGAACTGCTCCGTCGTCACTGGCTCCATCGAGGACTACGCCGCCGCGTCGCCTCGCCACGTCGGCCATCCGAGCAGCTGCGGCCGCTCAGCGACCCACACGTGGTCGTCGCTGCCGATCTCCTCGGAGATGAGTGTCTCGAGTTTGGTCAGGCATTCCGCCACGAGCGCTCGATGCTCGGGCTTCAATGCGAGGTTGTCGAGCTCCAGCGGGTCAGTCGAGCGGTCGTAGAGGACGACATCGTTGCGCGCGAAGAGCTCGTCGACGCCCGTCGGCCGGTTCGGCTCCAGGGGCGAGAAGTACCTGCCGAACGAGTAGCGCTCGTCCATGTAGGCGCGCAGGAAACCCCGCTTGCGCCAGTCCGGGCGCAGCTCGCCGGACTGGATCCTCGCACCGACGTCGGGGTCCGAGAAGTGCGACCAGAATCCGGCGTCGATGTTCGTCACGGCCTCGACTGCGGCGAGGACGCCGTCCCGCACGTTCCGGCCCTCCAGCGCGGGACGGAGGGAGCGGCCCCGGAGGTCGAACTGCCGGGCCGTCGCATCCTCGACGCCGGCGAAGTCGAGGAGCGTGGGGACGAGGTCCACCCCTGACGAAAGCGATGGGCTCTGCGTGCCACCCGCGACGTCGGGGTGGCAGATGATCAGCGGGACGTGGAAGTTCTCGTCGTACACGAGGTTCCCCTTCTGGCGCAGGCCGTGGGACCCGGCCATGTCCCCGTGGTCCGCCGTGAACACGACGACGGTCCGGTCCGCCTGACCCGACGCGACCAGGGCGTCGAGCACTGCGTCCACGGACCGGTCCACGTCGCGGATGCAGTTCAGGTAGAAGTTCAGGCCGTCGAGCCAGTGGTCCGAACCGTCGACGACGCCGAAGGCGAGGTCGAGCATCTGGGCGTACTCCCGCACCGCGGGGGCTGCGCCCGAGAGGTCGTCGCCGACGTTCCCGGGAAGCGCCAGGTCCCAGCGTCGCTCGTAGGTGGGCACGGCTGCGGGTGGCTTGGTCACCACGGCGTTGGCGAGGTTGGGCGGCAGCTGGATGCTGGGCCGTCCGCCGTAGTCGAAGCTCATGATGTCGTGGGGGTTCACGAAGTTCACCGCCATGAACCAGGGCTGCTCCGGCGAGACGACCGGCGCCCGGTTGCGGAGCCACTTGACCGCCTGGCCGGCGATCACCGGGTCGATGCGCAGGCCCGCCCACGCGCCGCCGTCGATGTCCCCCCAGTCGTTCCACTCGGAGAACCCGTAGGGCTCAAGGTCGTCCACCGTGGACCGCGGGTTCGCGGGGTCGAGGTAGGCCTTCGAGAGGTGCCACTTCCCCTGGTAGGTGGTGTAGTACCCGGCAGACCGCAGCATGGTGCCGATGGTCCCGAGCGCGGGGTCCAGGGGCCGCACGTACGGCATGTTGTCGTTGTCGTAGATACCGGTGAGCGGCATGTGCCGGCCCGTGTACAGGACCGAGCGCGACGAGCTGCACATCGTCGCGGCCGCGTAGTTGCGGGTGAACACCACGCCGGACTGGGCGAGCCGCTCCCTCGCGGGCAGGTGGTAGCCCGTCGGCTGCGGCAGAGCGGACCGTTCCTCGTCGGTGACGATCAAGAGGATGTTGGGCGGACGGGACATGTGACCTCCTCGTGTGGCGATGGTACTGATCCGTGGTCGGTATCCGCACCCGAAAGGTGTCTGCTGACCATGTCGCGGCGAGCGCTTCCGTTGGGGCAATCGGCGAGCCGGGTCGAGACGGGGAACGTTCGAACGACCAACAACATATGTTGCAGCCCTGTGCCCTGTGCCCTGTGCCCTGTGCCCTGTGCCCTGTGCCCTGTGCCCTGTGCCCTGTGCCCGGCGCCCCGCTCCGAGAATCGTGCTAGCAGGTGCCGTGGGCCCGGCCTGGGGCTGCCGGGCACGAGCCTCCGTCCGTGCCTGACGTCACTCAACGGTCCTAATCTCTGGGCGCGGGACCACGAGGAGAACGGGGATCGCATGACCACATTGAAGGATCGCCCCAACACCGCGCTGCTCGTCGTCGATGTCCAGAACGGCGTCGTCGCGAATGCGCATGAACGCGACGCCGTCGTCGCAAACATCGCGACGCTGGTGGATCGGGCACGAGGTGACGGTGTGCCCGTCGTCTGGGTGCGCCACGAGGATGAGGAGCTCGAGAAGGGGAGCGACGACTGGCAGATCGTCCCTGAGCTCTCCCCGGACAGCGCCGAACCGATCGTGGAGAAGAACTACGGCGACTCGTTCGAGGGGACAACCCTGGAGACCGTGCTCGCGGAGCTGGGGGTCGGCCGACTCATCGTCACCGGCGCGCAGACCGACGCATGCATCAGGGGGACGCTGCACGGAGCGCTCGTCCGCGGCTACGACACCACGCTGGTGAGCGACGCGCACACGACCGAGGACCACTCCCAGTGGGGCGCGCCGCCGCCGGACAAGGTGATCGCGCACACCAACCTCTACTGGCAGTACGAGTCGGCACCGGGTCGGACAGCGGGGACGCTTGAGACGGTCGACGTCGACTTCGGAGCCAGCGTCTGACTGCTCCAGGACGCCGCAGCGCCGTTGCGGCACGCGGTCGTCGCCGCTTGCATCGGGGCACCACCGCTCGGATTGCCACCGACGCGCCGGTGCACGTGCCGCGAATCGAACGTTGTTCCAGCACGGCATGTCGCGCGCATCGACACGTCGACTCCGATCGCCGGTAGTACCGTCTCAGGACAGCCACGTTCGGCTGGTGTTCTCAGGGGTGGCCCATGATGCGATCACTTCGGACGTCTGTGGCTGCAGGTGCGCTGGCGGCGTCGCTTCTGCTGGCGCTGCCAGCAGAAGCCAGTCCGGTCCCGAGGTTCGTGACCTCGATCAGCGCGTCCATCAAGCTCGGGTCGGTCGGCGCCACGGGCTACGCGCAGGCGATCAGCCAGTCCCCCTCGACCAATGACGTCTACTTCGCCGAGGGCGCGAAGATCTTCGTCGTCGTTGGCAACGCGTCGCCCGTGCGGCTTGTCACGGCGAAGGCGCCGGTGCTGGCACTGTGTGCCACGAGCGCGGACCTCTTCGTCGAGACGTCGAGCTCGATCGCCGAGTACACGATCCCAGCGGCTGCCTACGTCGGCGAGTGGGCGATTCCGACGGGTCTCGGACCGTCGAAGGACACCCAGGCCGGGATCTCGGTTGTGGGCGCGAACCTCTGGACGTGGACCGACTGGGAGGACGACCAGAGCGGGTACGAGTTCGGATCGGTCGTGCAGTACAGCCTGACGAACTGGTCGCACCGGGTCCTCGACAAGGGGCAGGTCAATCCTGGTGACGCGGCGGCGGACCCCTTCGGCTACTTCTTCCTCGCGAACGACCACGTGGTCCGAGCCGAGCCGAGCGGCGCACTGCGCACCTCCGCGAAGACCCCTGATGCCTCCGATGCCCCGATGGCGGTGCTCGGCAGCGCGATCTATCTCGTCGCGACACGCGAGCCGGCGGGCAAGGACTACCTCGACAGCTTCACCGTCTCGGGCATGGCGCTCGTGCGGTCGGTGCCCGTCACCACCTACACCTACGGGATCCTCGGGACACCGCTCGGCCTGGTCGGGATCGCCGACCACGGCTCGAGCAAGACTGCCAACAACGTCGTGCTGATCGATCCGTCGACGGGCGCCGAGACGAATCCGCTCCATGTCTCTGGTGCACAGGGCCTCCTCTACGGCACCACGCTGTCGGCAGTGGCCGACGTGGGCAACGAGATCTACCTCGACCGGCTGGGCTGAGACGGGGTCACCCACCCTCGAGGCAGTTGGTGTCCATGGCGTGTGCCTGGTCACCGCGCCGCTCGGCATGGTGCTCGATAGGCTCGCGGCGTGCGGGCTGACGCGACCTTCGAAGTCGTCCGGTTCACTCCTGGTGCCCTGGACGTTGAACCCGTGATCGCGACCGCGCTGCCGGTCGGCGTGGCGACGATGCTCAAGCACTACCGGGGGCAGATCACCGGGCGATCCGTCACCATCTTCACGTCGGCCTTCGACCAGTCGAGCGGGGTCGGGACGTACGTCGCGATGGAGTCGTTTGAAGGTTCGATCGATGGCAGGACCGGCACGTTCAACTTCGTGCATTCCGCGAGCACGAGCGGCAGTGACCGCGCCGCGCAGTTCTTCCGCATCGTGCCCTCGAGCGGCACGGGAGAGCTTGCGGGCATCAGCGGGAGCGGCGGGATGCTGATCGACGCCGACGACGTCCATCGGCTGTGGATCGACTTCGAGATCGCGGCGACGGAGCCGGGCGAGCGCTGACACCGGGGGAGAGCACGCGCACGCGCGTGCTCCGGCACACGTGCACCGCGGCGCCATCGCGTGCAGCCGTGTCTCGCGACCCCGGTGCGGTACGGACTGATCGCGTCGACGGTCTCTCTCGGGAGATCGGTCCACCTGGAGCACCCGCAGAGGCGCCGTTCACTACCCTTCAGAACCAGTGACGGGGGAGCATCGAGAGCGAGTGGGGATGTTCGCGGCCCTGCGGGTGCGGGACTTCTCCCTGCTGTGGGCGGGCCAGAGCGTCTCCGCGCTCGGCGATGGCATCTTCACGATCGCCCTCGCGCTCGCCGCACTGCAGGTCGATCACGATCCGACGGGCATCGCGTACGTCTTCGCCGCCCGGGCCGTCCCGACGGTCTGCTTCGCGATGCTCGGGGGCGTGGTCGTCGACCGGGTGCCCCGGCGGCTGGCGATGCTCACCTCCGACTCGGTTCGAGGGCTGGCTGTCGGCGTGGTCGCGGTCCTGATCGCCCGCGGAGACCTGAACCTGTGGCAGCTGATCATCATGTCCGCCGTCTTCGGGACTGCCGATGCCTTCTTCAGCCCCGCCTCCATGGCGATCGTGCCGGAGCTGCTGGCCGACCAGCTGCTCGTCCAGGGAAACGCGCTCAGCCAGATGAGCAACCAGCTCGCACAGGGGCTCATCGGGCCGGCCTTCGGTGGCGCCATCGTGGGGGCGATCGGCATCGCGTGGGCCTTCGGGGTCGACGCGCTGAGCTTCGGGGTCTCGGCGGCCACGCTCTTCGCGATGCGGATCCGAACCACGAGCTCGGTGCGCAGCGGGTCGGCGTGGTCGGAGGCGAAGGAGGGGATCAGGTTCGTCCGACAGCGTCGATGGCTCGCGGTGTCCCTCGTCGGCGCCGCGTTGGCCAACTTCTTCGGCATCGCGCCGCTCGCCGTGCTCCTGCCGCTCCTGGTCCGAGACGTGCTCGGTGGGACCGCGCTCGGACTCGGCCTCGTGTTCGCCGCAGGAGGCGCTGCCGGGGTCATCGCCTCCCTGGTCGTGGCGAAGATGGGGTCGCCTCGGCACCGGGTGACGGTGATGTGGACAGCGTGGGCGGCGGGTGGCTTCTGGATCCTCGCGATGGCGCTCGCGGGCCAGGTGTGGCTGGTCGGTCTCTTCAGCGCGCTCGAGGTCGGCCTCATCCTCTACGGCGACGTCCTCTGGGTCGCGATGATGCAGGAGCTCGTGCCGAGGGAGGTGCTCGGGCGGGTGTCGTCGCTCGTCTACCTGGTCGCGTTCTCGCTCGGACCACTGGGGATCCTCGCCGGTGGTGCAGCAGCGTCCGCCATCGGCGTCCGCCAGGCCCTCCTCGTCTCTGGTTCGGTGTCGGGACTCATCTGCCTCGTCGTCCTCTTCATCCCGGGCGTGAGGGATCCCGAGCGTCTGGTGATAGATCCGACTCCCCTCTGAGTCTGCGGACCCGTCTCGCAGCGCCTCCGCCGATAGCGTCTCGGCATGCTTGAACTCGCCAGGGGATTGACGCAGGACGCGCTGCTGGAGCTGGCGACGCTGGAGGCCGACACGGTGGCCGCAGACGGCGGCCGGCTGAAGCTCGAGTGGGGTGCACTGGGCACGCGATCCGGCGACGCGGTCGAGGATGTCCTCTGGCGCGAGGAGGGACGCCTCGTCGGATTCACGGGGCTCTACTCGTTCGGTGGGTCCACGATCGAGGTTGCCGGCATGGTGCATCCGGACTTCCGACGCAGGGGCATCGGGACCAGCCTCCTGGACGAGGCAGCAGCACTGTGCCGTGAGCGAGGCCACGACAGGTTCCTGCTCATCGCCCCCAGGACGTCGGTGGGCTCACGGGCCATGGCCGAAGTCAGAGGTGGCGTGCTCGATCACTCCGAGCACGCGATGGACCTCATCGGTGCGGTCACCGACGGCCCCTCGGATCCGACCCTCGAGCTCCGCGAAGCCGCGCGCGACGACATCCCCGAGATCGCCCGGATCCTCACCGAGGCGTTCGGACATCCTTGGAATCCGGTGGACGTCGAGGCGGAGCGCGAGCCCACGCTCGTCGCTGCACGAGAAGGAGCGGTCATCGCGACGATGCGGGTGCATCGAACGCCCGAGGAGTGGGGCATCTACGGATTCGCAGTGGAGCCGACGCTGCAGGGCGGTGGCATCGGCCGGGATCTCCTGCGGCGCGTGTGCAGGCAGGCGAGCGAGGCGGGGGTGGGACGGCTGCACCTCGAGGTCGAGGTCAACAATGACCGCGCCCTCGGGCTCTACACGTCCCTGGGCTTCACCCGGACCTCGACGGAGGACTACTTCAGCATCCCCCTGTGATCGAGCGTTTCGGGACGCCTGCCCGAAGCGGCATCCGACTCACCTCGTTCGACACCGGCAATCCGGTGACGACGCGGCCTGCGTGCCATCACTCCAGAGCGGCCGCGAGTCGCTCAAGCGTGACGCGCATCGTCTCGCTGTTTCGCTGCGCTCGATCGGCGACGCCCGAGGTCTGCTCGCTGAACTCGTAGACGGACTCGGGCCGGAGGTCCTCCGACCACTCCGTGACGCGGCAGCCCGACGCCGTGGGTTCGATGACATAGCCCCAGGTCGAATAGTGGAAATCGAACATCGAGCACTCGAAGGCGAACGCCCGCCCTGGCTCGGCCACGATCACCTTGCCCTGGGTCGTCCAGACATGCTCGCCGTTTCGATTGTGGCCATCGAACGTGGCTCCCGCGACAGCACCGTCATATCCGTCGTGCCATTCGCACCCGACGCACTCCTCGGACCACTCGCCCATCCGGGTGACGTCTGAGACGGCGGCGTAGACATCCGCTGGTGTCGCCGCGATGTCACGATGCACCTCGAGCCGATCGACCATGTGTCGCTCCTTCTCCGGACGTGCCCAGGGGCCACCGTTCCTGTCGGAGGATAGTGGTGCGATCCGCCGGACTCCGGCTCGCCCAGGCTGCGTGCCGGATTGCGTGCGACGGTCCCTTGCACCCAGCCGATCTCGCCGCACGCCGTGCGGTGCCAACCCGATTCGCCGCAGGTCGGACCCGATCCGTGGCTCATCGGGCGGCGGCGTCGGGAGCGCATCAAACCGCAGGATGGGCGAGAGCGAGGCTCCTCGCCATGAGGGACAATTGACCCACTGGAACTGGAGGTCGACCATGAGCGCACTGCCCAGGATCGTGGGTGCCGAGGAGTGGCAGCAGGAACGCGATGAGCTGCTGGTGGCGGAGAAGGAGCTGACGCGTGCCACGGACGCGCTCGCCGCGAGGCGGCGTCGCCTGCCGATGGTGGAGTTCGACGTGGGCAGGTACACGTTCGCGACGACGTCGGGACCGAAGTCGCTCCTCGACCTGTTCGGTGACCACAGCCAGCTCGTCGTGTACCAGTTCATGGACAGGGGACCCGACCACTTCTGCCCCGGATGCACCAATTTCACGAACCAGGTCGTGCGCCTCGACGATCTCGCGGAGTGCGGGATCGCGTGGTGGAGCATCTCGAACATGCCGCTCGAGCAGTTCGAGTCATATCGGATCCAGAAGGGGTGGGAGATTCCGATCGCGTCGTCGAGGGGCACGTCGTTCACGGAGGACTGCGGCGCAGGCGACGTCTTCCTGCTCAACTGCTTCGTCCGCGACGGCGACAGGGTCTTCCGGACCTACAGCACCACGGGACGCGGCGTCGACCGGGTGATGTTCGTGATGAACATCCTGGACCTCACCGTGTACGGGCGCAAGGAGGACTGGGAGGACTCGCCGGCCGGCTGGCCGCAGGAGCCCACCTACGGCTGACGTCGGTTGGCAGTCGATCGTGAGGCTCCAGGTCGACACGTGGCTCGTCGAGCTGAGCGACTTCCCGCCACTGGCCACCGTCCGACGGCGGTGGGAACGAGATGGACCTCGCGAAACTAGTCTCAAGGGCCATGAGCGGACCCCGAGTCCCCGGTGGCGCGGTGCACAAGCTCCCATCCGACCTGCGCCAGGCACTCATCGCGAACGCACCGGCGCTCGAAGCCTGGCGGGACATCACACCGCTGGCCCGCAATGAGTTCATCTGCTGGGTGGAGGACGCCAAGCAGGATGTGACCAGAGCGCGCCGCATCCGCAGGACCCAGGAGGAACTGGAGGACGGCATGCGGCGTCCCTGCTGCTGGCCGGGTTGCAAGCACCGCGAGCGCACCGGCAGAGCGGAGCTCGTGATCCGCTGAGTGCCGACACCGCGCTGTGGGGTCCTTCCGACCCCCTGCCCGCGGAACAGCACCGGCCGCTCGCGGCGGGTGCTGTCAGTTCGGGTATCTCGCACGGCGCAATCGTGACGGACCACTCTCGACCTCAGTCGTGCCTGGAAGCACACCGGATCGAGCAGTGGGATCGAGCCGGGGATCCCTCCGACCGATTTCGTGGTGCGCCGCGGATGCGGTCGCGCCCTAGGAGAGGACCAGTGACTCCAGCCGCACGAGGCTCCGTTCGAGGATCGGACGTCCCCATGCCCCCCGACGCAGGATTCGCAGCGCATCGTCGGGCACTCGGCTGCAGTCGAAGAACGCGATCACCTCGGTACCTTCGCCGTCGGGAGTGAGCCGCCATCCCCAACGATGGTCCCAGTCGTCGTCGACGACGTCATGGCGCTTGGGGGCCCAGGCAATCGCCCGATCTGGCACGAACTCGACCACCTCACTGCGCATCTCGTAGTCGCCGAACTCATCGTTGTGCATGGACATCACGAAGGTGTCGCCCACCGCTGCAATCGGTGGCGCATCGGTGCCGCCCACCATGCCCGAACCGTCGAAATCGCAGTGACGCCTCGGGTCACGCAGGACCTCGAAGATCGCATGTGCCGGCGCGCCGATCCACCGTGAGACGGCGACGACGAGCGGGTCCGTCAGGTCGGTGGCTTCCTCCACGCCGCGATCGTAGCGATGCAGCGCGATCCCGGCTCGTGCAAGACCACCTATCCCTCGGGGGCCGGTGCCTTCGACTTCGCACGCCTCGGCGGCCCGAAGACTCCCCAGAGCGACCCGAGCACCCCGAGGGCGACGACAACGACGATGCCTGGGGCGAAGCTCGAGTAGTCCCACTTTCCGTAGAGGATGAGCAGCACCACGATCGCACCGCCGAGTTCCATGCCGAAGAGCCCTCCCCTGAGAGGGTGGATCGTGCTGCGACGCTTCACGTGGTCCCCCTTCCCCATCATGCCCGTGGCCTCGAGAACTGCCCGAGGCCCACGAGCGCGATCACACCGATGGCTACCACCGCGATGCCGATCGGCGTGCCGAGCGGGGACCCGGGGACCTCCAGCCAGAACGAGCCCGAACACGAACCCTCGTCGCCCGCGATGGAACCGGACACGAAGTAGAGGCCGACCAGCTCCTTCGTGAACGTCGCCACGTTCGCAGAGCCGCTGACGGTCCGCTCCCTCGAGGAGTTCGCGCTGCCACCGCTCGCCACCGTGACGCCGAAGAGTTCGATGTGCCAGTGATGGTTCGTGAGGGGCACGCTTGTCTGACCGTGCCAGGCGATTGCGCCGCCCTTCTCCACGATGAGGGGGTCGCTCGCGGACGACCCAGGCCCGCCGGGGACGACGACGAGGTGTGCCCCCTTGGCGCTGCCGGCGGAGGTGGCGCCGCCCGCACACGCGATGCCTCTGCCCGTCAGCGTCGCACCGGCGAGGGTCGGCGCTGCTGACGCCGCTGTTGAGAGGAGCAGGGGGACGAGGATCACGACCATTCCGAAACAGAGTGGTCGCATCGCGAGGATCGGCTGGTGACGTGGCGTGCGCGCTGATCCTTGGTCCGAGCCGCGCATCGCACCACTCTCCCAGACCTGCGTCCAGCGGGACCTCGCGTCCGCAGCCCGGAGTCGTCCTCCCCGCGGCCGACCGCGACTTCAGGCCGCCGTCAGCGGGGGAAGGCGAGCCGCGACTTCTCGATGATTGCCTCGGCCTCGGCGCGTGATCGCCATTCGCCGGGTTCGGTGTGCTTGCCGGGCTCGAGATCCTTGTAGATCTCGAAGAAGTGCGCGATCTCGTTGAGCTCGTACTTCGAGACATCCTCGAGCTCCTTGACATGAACCTGCCGAGGATCGCTCGAGGGGACGCAGAGCACCTTGGAGTCCCAACCCTCCTCGTCTCGCATCACGAACACGCCGATCGGTCTCGCGTGGATGTGGCACCCGGGGAAGGTCGGCTCGTCGAGCAGGATCAGCGCGTCCAGGGGGTCGCCGTCGTCCCCCAGTGTCTCGGGCACGAAGCCGTAGTCCTCCGGATACCGCGTCGCGGTGAAGAGCAGCCGATCGAGCCAGATGACGCCGTCCGCATCGGCCTCGTACTTGTTCCGGCTCCCCTTGGGAATCTCGATGACAACTTCAATCTCCATGGACAACTAGTAGCACGTGGCGCGGTCGCGGGTCAGGTGCTGTGTGCCGGTGCCCGATCCGACCCGGAGGGACGCCGCAGATGGCCGAGCGCCGGGGACCCTGCTGCAGGGTCAGCTGCCGAGGATGGAGAAGAGCGAGCGGATGTCGAGGTCGCGCTGGATGCGCAGGCCGAGCGGCAGGTCATGGTTCACGCTGTAGACGTTCCGACGGCCCTCGCGCTCGCGGTGGATGTATCCGGCCCTCGAGAGGTCGGCGATGATCCGGTTGACGGACCGCTCCGTGATGCCGAGCTGGCTGGCCACGTCGGCCATGCGGATCCGGGGGTCGTGCGCGACGAGCAGGAGGGTCTTCGCGTGGTTCGTGAGGAACGCGAAGTCGAGTCCTTCGGAGGACGGTCTCGGATTCTCAGCAGCTGCAGGCACGAAGGGCTGAGAATACATGACATATATCGCACATATGCTGCAGGGGTAGATCGAACTCGAGTTGAGCCCGATGCCATCGTGGCGAGTGAGGCCCTGGTCTTGCTTTTGCAAGAACGAAGGGATCCTCCATGAAGAAGCTTCTGGTGCTCTCGGGCACCGCGGTCGCGATCGCGGCGGTCGCCACCCTGTCGGCGTTGCCTGTAGGCGCGTCGACCCCGATGTCCTTCCAGCTCGACTCTGGCGGCCTGTCGATCTCAGCACCGACGACGAGCGTCTCGCTCGGGACCCAGGTCGCGCTGAGCACGCCGAGCACGATGTCCAGGTTGCTAGGCGTGGTCACGGTTACTGACGAGCGTGGCGGGACGACGACGTGGGCAGCAGAAGTGATCTCGACGGCATTCACGCCGACCGCGGGCCCGGCGGACCCCGCGAGCAACATCAGCTATGCGACCGGCACGATCACGCAGGACGCGAACGTCGTCGCGACGTCCATTGCAGCCTCGAACCTCACCGGTGTCACGCAGGTCGTCACTGCAGCGAGCACTGGCATCAGCACGGCGAGCTGGGACCCGACGATCTCGGTCGTCGTTCCGGGTGACTACGCCCCTGGCATCTACACGGCGACCATCACGCACTCGGTCGCCTAGTCCCGGTCCGAGCAGGCCGTGCATCGACAGCTGGTCACCGTCCTCGTGGTCGCCGCTGCGACCGTGCTCCCTGCGGGCTTGGCAGCGGCGACCTCGGTGCCCGCGCCGTCGACCAGCGTCGGAATCCGGCTCGTGCCCTCCCCGGGGGCGCAGTCGGGCAACCCGCTGGCCGCCGACTACATCATCGAGCACATGGCACCGGGGACCAGCATCACGCGGTCCGTCGAGATCGACAACGAGAGCAGCGCGCCGATGAGCGTCTCGGTCTATGCGGCAGGAGCGAATGTGGTCCGCGGCAGGTTTGCATTCTCCCCCGGACACACCTCCGACGAGCTCTCAAGCTGGACGTCCGTCGGGCAGGGAGCACTTCGACTCGCACCCGGTGCGCGGCGCCTCGATGCCGTCGCGATCTCCGTTCCTCGGAGCGCGCTGCCGGGGAGCCGGACGGCCGTTGTGTGGGCCGAGGTGTCTGCGAGGGCCGGTGACGGCGTCACGCTGGCGAACCGAGTCGGGGTGCGGATCTACCTGTCGGTCGGGTCGGGTGCGAGTGCCCCGCCGATCTTCGGGGTCGGCCCGATCGAGGCTGCACGTACCGCCGCTGGCGCCGGAAGGATCACAACGAGCGCGCACAACCTGAGCGGGAGCACGTTCTCGGTCCGCGGAGCGCTCGTGCTCACGAACGGTCCCGACGGGTTGCGCGCGGGTCCGTTCACGGCCGTCCCGACCTCGATCCTTGCCCCCGGTGCCTCCGCGCGAGTGGCGGTGTCGCTCGCCCCTTCGTTCCCTCGCGGCCCGTGGCATGCCACGTTCGTGCTCACGAACGGCAGCGTCACTCGTTCGGTCTCGGCAACGATCCTGTTTCCCCCAGCGATCCTCGCGGCATCGAACGGCGGGATACCACCGATCGCTGACATCCTTGCGGTGATCGCCCTGCTGCTCGCTGCTGGCGTCGTGATCCGTGCGGCTCGCAGGAGGTCAGCCTCGACGCTGGAACCAGACGACATCGAACTGCTGGTCTGACGAATCGATTCGGCGACTCGGACACGTTTGATCGCGACGCGATTCGCTCAGCCCACCGTGAAGGAGGCCAGCGTGCCCGCTGCGGCGCTGAAGTCAGAGGTCGCCGCTCCAGCCTTGTCGACGGTCCGGACGAGCACGACGTACCTGCCGGGACCGAGCGGACGGGCCAGCGGGTAGGACCAGGAGGTTGTGCCCTCTGCGCGCAACCAGATCTGGCTCAGGCAGACGCCGCCGACAGCGGCGATCGTCGTGAACTGGCCGGCCGGGTTCGAGAGCCACGAACAGGAGCTTCCCTGGATGGTGGTTCCCGTCACGGTCGTGCCCTGACCGAGCTTCAAGACGGCCACTTCGACGTGGTCGATGCTGCTGTCGGTGGCGGGCACTGTCCCGGTGGGAGATGGAATGGCGACAGAGAGGCCTCCGCTGCCAACCCCGCTGGTCTGAGCCGGGGTGCCGGCGGGGGCGAACGGTCCGCTGGAGGGCGTGACCGTGCCGCTGATGCCGCTCGCGGTCGCCTTCCTGACGCCGGCCGAGGAGTTGAATCCAGCGTTGACCATCGTCCAGCCCGACGCGTTGTTCGCGGCCACCGGGTCGGGCACGGTTGCCGTCGCGATGTAGGCATCCCGCCAGAACGTCCCCGCCCGAGGGTCTCGCCACCACCACAGGTACGAGACGACCTGGCCGGGTGCGATGCCGGCGGCGGCGCATCGGAACGTCCCGCCCGGGACGAGCTTGAAGGTGCAGTTCCCCGGGTCGTCGCCGTTGTTCGTGATGTCCACCTCCTCGAGGATCCACGTGTTCACGCCGACGATCGTCTGCTTCCTCGCCGAGCTTCGGAGCTGGGCGAGGAGTGCCGCCTGCAGTGCGGGGGACAGGTGCTTGGCCTTCGCCAGCGCCGCGTTGATGTTGCCCCACTGGCCACCGAACCACATGAGCTGGTCGCGGATCGAGAGGTCCGCGCAGGGACGCGCGATGGGGTTCGCGGCGCCCGGGGGGAGGGTGCACTGCCTGGTGACGGCGGGAACGCCATAGACGATGCAGAAGCCCGGTCCGCCGACCGTGTTCGCCGACCAGGTTGCGGGATCCGAGTCGTTGCAGGTGTAAGTCCCATTGATCACGATCGGTGGCGTCTTGCTCGGGTAGACGTACCAGTTGACGTTCGGAGCGTTGTTCTGGCCTGCGCTCGACATCGCGGCAAATGGGCCGATTGTGGCAGCCAGCCCGGCGGCGACCTTCGTGCCCTTGAGACCGAGCGTGCCGGGGACCTCGCCGTTGCCGTTGTTCCAGTGGTACGTCTGGATGTACGTCAGGCAGTAGGCGACGCCCTTCGTCGAGAAGCTCGGCGGCGTCGCACCATTCACGACGAGGTCGCCGTTCGTGTCGTCCAGGAGCGTCGTCTGCTTCGCGGGCTGCGTGCATGTGTACTGAGCCGCCGCGTCGACGTCCGAGATGGAGCTCACGACGCCGTCGCCGGAGAGGACCTTCGCCGTGGTGCGAGCCGCCGCGCCGTTGTGGACAGCGGCGCCGGAGCTGAGCGCCATCGCACCGGTGAAGGTCACCGCGGCCACCGAGAGGGTTGCGATCCTGACGGGGAAGAACGTGTGCCTCATGGTCCCTCGCTTCGCCTGTCTCGTCGCGCGTGACTGCGAAGAGCGGGGCTGACGATATCTGGATTCGGTGCTGCCCGCTCGGATGAGGTGGCGTCTCCAGCAGGCGGCGATCCCGTCTCAGGCGCCGGTGTCCGCTTCCACACAGCTGGCGCAGTGGCCCTGCACGTCGAGTGCGTGCGCGGTCGGATGGAAGCCCTGCTGCTCGGCGAGCTGCGCCACCATGACCGCGACCGTCCGCTCGAAGTCCGGAGTCGGAGTGACGTCGATCACCCTGCCGCACAGCGTGCAGAGAAGATGGTGATGGTGCTCGGTGAGGTCCTCGGCGAGCTCGAACCGGGCGAAGTCGTCGCTGGCGGCGACACGGCGAACGACGCCCGCGGCCTGGAGGTCGACGAGGTGCCGGTAGGCGGAGCTCCTCGGGACTGCGGGCAGCTGGACCGCGATGTCCGAGATGCTGAGCGGTCGTCCCACCCGTGCCAGGAGCCCGACGATGGCCCGGCGCCCGGGCGTGTAGCGCTGGTCCACGCGGTGGAGTCGCACCTCGACGATCTCGTGCAGCTCGGTGGGGGTCATCGTCTCGGGCACATCTGCTCCGTCTCGGTCTCAGTTGTAATGAGACTCAGTCTCGTTCTATGTTAGCCTCATGCGCTCCTGGGCACCGAGACCACGTCGAACCGCGCCCGCAGTGCGTCGTGCGGCTGCTGCAGGGCTCGCTCTGGCTGCCGCATCGCTGGTGCTCGCTGGGTGCGGTGGCCGTTCGTCGGCTGCGCCCGGGACCTCGGGCGCGATCAGCGCGGTCGGTGCCGAGAGCCAGTACGCCAACGTGCTCGGTCAGATCGGCGGTCGCTACGTCCACGTCACGTCGATCCTGGACAACCCGAACGTCGATCCGCACACGTTCGAGGCGAGCACGAGCATCGCCGAGGAGATCAGCGGAGCGCAGCTCATCGTCCAGAACGGCCTCGGCTACGACGCCTTCATGAACGACATCGAGTCGGCGTCGCCGAGCTCGACGCGCAAGGTGATCGTGGCCCAGCACGTGCTGGGACTCCCGGACAGCACACCGAACCCCCACCTCTGGTACGACCCGAGGACAATGCCGGCCGTCGCGAAGGTCATGGCGGGGGACCTAGCAACCCTCGATCCGTCGCACCGGAGCACCTTCGAGGCGAACCTCCGCGCGTTCGACGCCTCCCTCGTGCCGTGGCGCAATGCGATCGCCGCGTTCAGGGCTGCGCATGCGGGCACGCCGGTGGCTGTCACGGAGCCCGTGGCGGACGACCTGCTCGCGGCCATGGGCGCGCGGATCCTGACACCGTTCGTCTTCCAGGCGGACATCATGAACGGCGTCGACCCGGCTCCCGAGGACATCACACTGGAGGACGGCTTCTTCACGAGGCACGAGGTGAAGGTGTTCTGCTACAACCAGCAGGTCGTCGACTCCCTGACAGCCGCCATCCGGGCGACTGCCGTGGCTTCGAAGGTCCCGGTCGTCGGCGTCTACGAGACCATGCCGATCCCGGGCTACGACTACCAGTCGTGGATGCTCGCCGAGACCGGCGCGATCGCCGAAGCCGTGGCGCACGGCACCTCGACGGAGCGGCTGTGACCGCCACCGGGGGCGATCGCGCTGCGACGTTTCCCGTCCTCGAGGTCGACGGCGTCGGCCTCTCATTCTCGGGCCGGACGATTCTCGACGACGTCACCTTCGAGATCCGCAGGGGCGAGTTCACCGGGCTGATCGGATCCAACGGCGTCGGAAAGACGACCCTCCTGCGCATCATCCTCGGCCTGCAGCGTCCCGATACCGGCGAGGTGCGCGTCCTCGGACAACCCTTGGCGAAGCGGAACCGCTCCCTCGGGTACGTGCCGCAGAAGGTCGAGCTCGATGCGGACGTGCCCATCCGAGCGCGAGACCTGGTCGCCCTTGGGCTCGACGGCCATCGTCTCGGGTTCGCGAGGCGCACCCGCGAGCAGCGCGACCTCGTCGAAGAGATGCTCCACGCCGTCGATGCCGAGGCGTTCGCGGACAGCCGGATCGGGAGACTCTCGGGAGGTGAGCAGCAGCGGGTCCTCATCGCGTACGCCCTCATCAGCAAGCCGGAGCTGCTGCTCCTGGACGAGCCCCTGGCGAACCTCGACCCGAAGAGCGTCCAGGAGATCGTCGCGCTCCTGCATCGCGTCGCCACGGACAACGGCGTCGCGATCCTGCTGTCCGCCCACGAGATGAACGCGCTGCTGCCGGTCATGGACCGGATCGTCTACGTCACCGGCGGACGCGCGGCGAGCGGGACGACCGAGGAGGTCGTGCGCTCCGAGGTCCTGAGCCGCCTCTACGGGCACCACGTCGACGTGCTCCGGCTCCACGGGCGCGTGCTCGTCGTCGCAGAGCCAGGCGGCACCGCAGCGGACGACCTTCCCGCGCACGCCACCGTGACCGTGGACTGACGTGCACGTCCTCTTCGAGCCCGGCCTCCTGTCGAGCGGTCCGGTCCGCACGGCCGCCGCGCTCGGCGCCGTGGTCGCCATCGTCTCGGCCGTCGTCGGCGTCTTCACCGTCGTGCGCAGCCAGTCGTTCGCAGGGCACGCGCTGACCGACGTCGCGACGACCGGTGGCGCAGGTGCCACGCTCGTCGGGGTGAGCCCGCTGGCCGGATTCCTGGGCGGCAGTGTCATCGGGGCGGGGGCCATGGACGCCATCGGCGTCCAGCGCGTGAGGAGTCGTGACCTCGCCACGGGGATCGTGCTGGGCGCGGCGACGGGTCTCTCCGCATTGTTCCTGTACCTCGAGACGACGCGCAGCGCGACAACCGGGGTGACCCAGCAGATCCTGTTCGGGTCCATCTTCACCGTCGATCCCTCGACGGTCCCCGTGGTCGCCGTGCTCGGGGCCGCGACGCTCCTCGTCATCGTTGCGATCCGACGGCCGCTGACGTTGAGCTCGGTCAGCTCGGAGGTCGCCTCGGCCACGGGGATCTCTGTCCGCGGCATCGGTCTCGCGTTCATGGTGGCACTGGCCGTCTCGGTGGGTCTCACGTCGATCGCGATCGGGTCGATCCTGTCGACGGCGCTGCTGATCGGCCCGGCCGCGACCGCCATTCGCCTCACGCGCACGATGCGCGCCTCGGTGCTCCTCGCCTGTGCGCTCGGCGTAGCGACCACCTGGCTCGGGATCCTCCTCGCCTACGACAGCTTCTACTGGGACGCGTCGAGCCAGGGGCTGCCGGTCAGCTTCTTCATCGTCTCGATCACGTTCGCGGGGTACCTCGTGACGGGCATCCCGGCGGTTCGCCGGCGCGTCGAGCTGCGGTGGCGACGAGGCGGCACGGTCCGGGCGCGGACATCGGCACCGATTGCTGCGGGAGGCTGACGTGTTCAGCGGGTTCATGGCCAACGCCTGGGAGGTGGCGACGATCGTCGCAGTCGTCGCGGGGGTCGTGGGCTTCTTCGTCGTGCTGCGAGGCTCGGCGTTCCCGGCGCACGCGATCCCGAACGGGGCGTTCGCGGGCGCGGCCGGTGCGAGCCTGATCGGCGTCAACCCGCTCATCGGCCTCGGGGTGTTCTCGCTGCTCGCGGCCCTCGGCATCGGAACGCTCGGTCGCAGGGGCCGGGCGGATGTCGCCACCGCGCTCGCGCTCGTGTTCATGCTCGCACTCGGGGCTGCCTTCCTCAGCCAGAGCACGCAGTATGAGCCGCAGATCTTCTCGCTGCTCTTCGGCGAGATCCTCGGCGTCAGCTCGAGCGAGATCCTCCCGGTGCTGGTGCTCGGGATCGCGAGCGTGCTGGCCGTGGCCGTCCTCTACCGCAGGCTGCTCGTGACGGCGGTCATCCCCGACGTGGCGGCGTCGAGGGGCATCTCGCCCCACGCGGTCGAGATGGCGTTCCTCGTGGTCGTGGCCCTGGCGACCACCATGACGGTCCCGGTGGTCGGCGCGCTCCTGATCTTCTCGCTCATGATCGGGCCTCCTGCGGCCGCCCGCTGTCTCACGGACCGCCCCGGGATCGCCCTCGCCGGCTCGGTGGCGATCGCGCTCGCCACCATCTGGGCGTCGATCGCCATCTCCTACGTGTCGAACTGGCCCGTCGGTTTCTTCGTCGGCACGTTCAGCGCCGCCGCCTACGGCATCGCCCGCGGGCTCGTGGCGTGCCGCGCGGCGGGGAACCGGCGCGCCGCGGCCCGCGCCTCCTTCTCCGTCGCCTGACTAGAACCCGGGGAAGGTCGCGCGCAGCTGATCGAGCGTGACCGGTCCGGAGATCGCGATGTCGGCGGGGGTGTGGGCCTCATCGAGCCGACCGTAGAGAAGCCTGATGAAGGCCTCGGTCGGCAGCTGGAGCTCGGCATCCGTCTCGGCTGCATCGGCACCCTCGGTGAGCGCGACCGCGTCCGCCGCGGTGATGGTCCACGCCAGCTCGGGGTCCGATGTCTGCACAGCGAGGGTGAAGGGCCCCGGCACCGTCTTTGCGAACCGCCCCGCCCGCTGGGAGAGCACGGATGCGATGAGCGGGACGCCCGCTGGGTTGAGCGTGGCCGCCGGGTCGAGCGCGACCTCGACGTCCCAGGTGTGGATCACGTGCTCGGGGGTCCGCAGCGACGCGACACCCGCGAGGTCGAGGGTCATCCCCGCGAAGTCAAGCGTCAGGCTCGTCGACTCGTCGTCGGCGAGCGCCTCGAACCGCTCGATGATCGCGGCACCTGCGGCGAGCGCACCCGCCGCCTGCTCCTCGGGTGGCAACGCGTTCCACCGCTCCCACACCGGTGCGAACTGCTCGGCCCCGGGCGTCGGCGCGCCGCTTGCTGCGGCGTCGATGAAGAGGTTGAAGATCTCGGCCTGGCTCCCGAGGTGCGAGAGGACCTCTGCGATCGTCCACTCGGTGTCATAGGACTGGGTTCGCAGTGCCGCCGGGTCGAGCGGGGCGACGATCGATGCGAGGTGGTCCTGGGACGCGCGCATCGCCTCCAGCCACTGCGTGATGTCCGTGTTGTCTGCCATGGGAGCTCCTGTTCGATGTCCGGTTGGGGGTTGGGGGTTGGGTTCTTGGGGGTGGTGCGATGTGGTGGAGATGACGCGCTCGTTGGGGGCGGTCGCTGCCTACGGGATGAGCAGCACGCGCCCGAAGGCCTGACGGCTCTCGATGTAGGCGTGCGCCTCTGCGGCGTCCTTGAGGGCGAACTGCCGGTCGAGGACGACGCTCAGTCTCCCTGCCGCCACGTCGTCGAGTATCTGCGCGATGAGCGTGTGCGCCCGAGGGGCCGTGTAGAGCTCTGCGCCGAGGAAGTACGAGATGAGCGCCTGGTTGTTCCCGCGCATGCTCGAGAGGTCGAAGGTCGCCGTCTCCTCGCGGCCGGCGTTGCCGAGCGTGACGCACCGCCCCCGGTAGGCGAGGCACGTGAGGCTCCGCTGGAGGGTCGGGCCCCCGACCGAGTCGACGATGACATCGGCCCCGCGACCCCCGGTCAGCCTCCGGACCTCGTCGGCGAAGTTGGTGGTCGCGTAGTTGATCCCGTCGTGCAGTCCGAAGGCGTGCAGCCGCTCGAGCCGCTCATCGCTCGACGCGGTCGCGAGGACCCGCGCGCCTGCCTGGCTCGCCATCTGGATCGCGGCGATGCCGACGCCGCTGGCGCCCGCGTGGATGAGGACGGTCTCGCCCCGGTGCAGCCGTCCGAACTCGAAGAGGCAGTCGCTCGCGGTTCCGAAGGCGATCGGGACGCACGCAGCCTCCTTTGTCGACAACCCGCGGGGGATCGCCCACGTGCCCGCCTGGTTGGCGGCGCGGAGCTCGGCGTGCGAGCCGTCCATGCCGGTGGTCACGACGCGGTCACCCACGGAGAATGCCGTGACGTCGTCGCCGCGCGCGGTGACCGTGCCAGCGCACTGGTAGCCGACGATGTGGGGCACGCTCGCGAGGTCGCCCTGCAGGCGGTTGAGCGTGTCGCCGCCCTCAATGCTGATCGCCTCGACGCTGATCAGCACATCGGTGCGCCCGACCTCGGGGTCGGCGACGTCCTCGTAGCGGAAGACCTCGGGGCCACCGGTCTCGTAGTAGACCGACGCCTTCATCGCGGTGGCTCCTCTCCGCCGCAGGAGGTCCCGCGAGCACGCGAGCCGGCACCGGCTTCGCGTGCCGCAGCGTAGGGGTGCAGAGACGGAGCGTGCTCGGCGTCCGCGGATCTCCGCTGGGGGGCGTGCGAGCGATCCCGGTTCCGGAGTTCCCCGGGCTCAGTTCCGCGCTCGCGGCGGCACGGCGTTCAGCTCAGGAGTGGCCCTCGTTGTAGACCTCGGTGAAGAGGACCCCCTGCGCCGCACCGGCGCTCGACTGGTCCCCGCCCCGTCCGCGCAGGATGTAGGCGATGCCGACCGCGAGGATCGCGCCGGCGATCGGACCGGCGACGTACACCCAGTAGGCCGTGAAGTTCGATCCGACGAGGTCAGGCCCGAAGGTGCGGGCCGGGTTCATCGACGCGCCCGAGATCGGGCTGCCCCAGAGCCCGGCGAGCGCGATGTAGCCCCCGACCCCGAAGGCACCCATGATCCCGATGTTCTGGGCGCCCGACGCGGTGCCCAGGATGACGGTGACGAGGCCCATGGTCAAGATGAGCTCCATCCAGAACGCCGCCATCTGCGAGTACCCGTGGGCGGGGTAGTTGGATCCGTAGGTGGACGAGACGTTGATGACACCGCGCAGGAACAGGGCGGCGAGGGACGCGCCGACGAGCTGGGCGATGATGTACGCCGGCACCCGCTTCCACGGGAAGTCCCGGCGGAGCGCGAAGGCGATCGACACGGCGGGGTTCAGGTGCGCGCCGGACACCTTGCCCATGGCCAGGATGATCGCCATCACCATGAGCGCCGGGGCGACCACGGCCGCCGACCGGCTGATCGTGTTGGGGAACGCGTGCCCCATCATCCCGCCGCCCGCTGCGACGAGGACCAGGAAGAACGTCCCGAGCACCTCGGCGAAGAGGCGCCGCCACTCCTGACGGGGATCGTTGAAGTTGGTGATCCTGTCGACGATCCCCTGCTCGTAGCGCTGCAGGACGCTGGTCTGCGGCACCTCCTGGCCAACACTCATCGTTCGGTCTCCCTCGGTTCCGGTCTCCCCCGTCGCATCCGCCACGAGGTGGCAGGACTGCACGGCCCGTCTGGCGGAACAAACCTAACCGCGCCATGCGCGGATCCAGGGGAATGTCCCGGCGCGTGCGCTGCAGGGTGCCCGCCGCTACGGTGGCCGGAGGCCGAAGCGGAGGACCGATGGCGCGGATCTTGCTCGTGGGTGCATCGAGCGGCATCGGTGAGGCGACCGCACTCGATCTGGCCGGATCCGGACACGACGTGGTCGCCACCGTCCGCACCGAGGCTGCCCGCGAGGACCTGCTCGCCCGCGCGTCGCTCGACGGATCCGAGATCGAGGTGCTGCTCCTAGAGGTCACCGACGCCGAGGCGGTGGCGCACACGGTCGAGCTGGTGGCGCACAGCGGCGGCCTCGACGCGCTGGTGCATAACGCGGGCCGGGGGTTCGTGGGCACACTCGAGCAGCTCACGGAGGCCGACGTCCGGCGGTGCCTCGAGATCAACTTCTTCGGCGTCGTCCACACCGTCCGGACGGTGCTCCCGATCCTGCGCGAGGGTGGCGGCGGGCACGTCGTCGTGGTCTCGAGCGTCGGCGGCGCGGTCGGCCAGCCCTTCAACGACGCCTACTGCGCGGCGAAGTTCGCGGTCGAGGGGCTCCTCGAGAGCCTGCACCCCGCCGTCGCCCCCTACGGCATCGCCGTGTCGATCATCGAGCCGGGACCGGTCGCCACCAAGTTCGTGGACAATGTCCAGGGCATCGAGGCGCTGCTCGGGGCCTCCCCGGACGCCCCCTACGCGAAGGAGCGCGCCGCCTACATCGGCCGCGTCGGCGCGTCATTCGCCAACGCCCAGAGCGCCGAGGACGTCGCCCGGGTCATTCGCGAGGTGCTGGCATCGGACGACCCCGACCTGCGCTATCAGACCTCCGAGGCTTCGCGCGCGTTCGTCTCGACCAAGCTGTCGGACCTCACCGGGCGTGCCGTGACCGCCATGACGGCCGAGTGGGTCCGTCCCGCCTAGCTCAGGCAGCCTTCATCGCCTTGACCTCGGCGAGGATCGTCGAGATGAGCTCGTCCTGGGCCTGCAGGTGCGCCTGGATCTGGGTTGCCTCGGCGAGGACGGCCTCGGCGTCCTTGTAGGTGTCCTCGGACCGCTTGTCGGCCGCGGCGGCCTGGATGTTCTGCCCGACGATGATGATCGGCAGGAGGACGAGCTGCAGGAAGCTCGAGGAGAGCCAGACGATGATGAAGTAGGTGCCCTGCTTGATGGCGTCGGGCAGCGCGAACAGCGCGAGGATGGTGAAGATGTACGCGCACCACATGGTGCCGACGATGAGGGTGATCTGGAGCCCGAACCTCGCGTTGAACCGGATGAACGGGTTGGGGTGGTTGATCCGGCGCTGGTCGATCGTCCTGATCGGCTTCGCCGCGTGATGCTCCTCGATGCGCGGGTGCGGGACGTACTTGAAGACATCTGGCATGGTCGAATTGTCACGCGCGCGGCCCCCGAGGTCGGGGATCCCCCGTCGTCACGCGTGGGTCGGCCCGCGCAGACCTGTCCGCCGTACACTGCACGGGTCGCACCGCAAAAGGGGTCCGGATGGCGTTTGCCCAGATCATCGAGTTCACGACGTCGAGGCTCGACGATGTCGAGGCCCTCGTCGCCGCGTGGCACGAGGACACCGACCAGGTCCGAAACGACCGTCGCCGGCTGCTCCTGAGCGACCGCGACCATCCGGGCCACTACTTCAACATCCTGTTCTTCGACTCCTACGAGGACGCGATGCACACCTCGATGCTGCCCGCGACGGCCGTGCTCGCAACCTCGGTCACGGAGGTCTCGGACGGTCCCGTGACGTTCCACAACCTCGACGTCGTCATCGACGACGTCTGACCATGCCCCACGCGAGGTCGTCGTTCACCCTGGACACCTTCGAGCGCGATGAGCCGTACACGTCGCTCGAGGGGGTCGCCTATGCGCGATCCAGCATCGAGAAGACCTTCCACGGCGACTTCGAGGGCTCGAGCACGGTCGAGATGCTGTCGGTCGTTGGCAGCGCCGGCGGCGCCGGCTACGTCGGCCTCGAGACGGTGCGCGGCACGCTCGACGGGCGCACGGGGACCTTCGGGATCCTCCACGTCGGGACCATGACCCCCGACGGCCAGTGGGCGAGGTGGCCGATCTCGCCGGGATCGGGGACCGGGGGCTTCGAGGGGATGGCTGGCGAGGGACGCATCGAGATCGCCGAGGACGGCTCGCACACCCTGCACCTCGACTACGACTTCGCCTGATCAGGTCGAGGGAAGCGGCGTGTAGGCGCCGGGCAGCAGCAGGATGCTCACCTTCGCCGCCCCGTAGCCGTGCTGCTGGAGGTCCTCCTCCAGGGTCTGGACCGACGGCTCGGGCGCCGGGCCGCTCGCGGTCACGTAGATGATGTCGTCGTGCGACGCCACCGAGAGGATGGTCCATCCGCTGGCATGCGCCCACGTGCTCGAGATGGACTGCACCTGCTGCTGCTCCTGGATCGACCGGTCGGTTCGCTTGGAGTTGAAGGCGAGCGGCACCGTGATCGCGACGAGCAGGACCGCGATCAGCGTGACCGCGCCGGTCCGGCGGAACCCCGTCGGGGCGTGCTCCGCCGACGCGCGGTGCACGCCGTAGAGCCACATGACGATCAGGCCGGTCGCGAGGATCGCGCAGACGTTGGTCAGGAAGAGCAGGAGCGCCCCCCACGACTGGTGCGGCGCGCCCGACTCCAAGGTGAGCCCGACGACCGCGAGCGGGGGGACCAGCGAGATCGCGATCGCCACCCCGGGCAGCGTGTCGGAGATGTCCGACCTCGTGAGCGCGACCGATCCGACCGCGCCCGTCGCGATCGCGGCGACGAGGTCGACCAGGCGCGGGTTGACCCGTGACGCCACCTGCGAGTTCGTCGCGGCGACGACGTCGTACCCGATGAAGAGGCCGAGCACGTAGCCGATGGCGACGACCGTCACCGCGCCCAGCACGACGAGGATGATCGAGCGGCGCAGGTTGGGGAGGTCCCCGGCTGTGATCGCGTAGACGATGCCCAGGATCGGCGTCATGAGCGGCGCGACGATCATCGCGCCGATGACCGTCGCGGTGGAGTCGCCGACGATGCCGGCCGAGGCGATGATCCCCGCGAGGACGAGCAGCAGCCAGAACTTGCTCAGCTTGCGTCCGCGGTCCGCCCCTTCGTAGAAGAGCTCCTCGCGCATGCGGGCGATGTCATCGGCGCCCACGCGCGTCTTCATCGTCGCCTGCGTCTGCTGGATGCGCCGCAGCTCCGATGCGTGGCCGATCCGAGCATGTGGCAGAACGTATCGGCCGGGGTCCGCTTCCGCGGTGATCCCGCCCCGTCAGGCGCCCCGGATCGCCTCCGGTGGTCGTCGCTTCACCTCCAGGGCACCGAGCACGCTCGCACCCCGGACATGCAGCGTGTGGGTCGCCGGACCGGATGCATGTCCCGACTCCTCGCGTGATCCGAGGAACGCGGATCCGTCGTCCTCGACGCGGACCCAGTCGGGCACGGTCAGCTCGATGGCGCCGAGGACGCTCGTGGCCACGAGGACGGTATCGGTACGCTCGAAGACCGCCTCTCGGAAGTCGAGCTCGATGGCGCCGAAGACGGCGGTGGCGCGGAACTCCGCGGGGACGTGCCAGGCGCCCTTCCGACTCCTCGCGCTGAAGACCGCCGCGAGCTTGCGGACGCCCGGCTGCACCGCAGCGGGCGACTGGGAGACGGGCTCCGGCGCGAGATCGGCGGTGACGACGTCCAGCTCGCCGAGGGTGCGCGCGGTGAGGGCCTGGGACATCAGGATCTGGTGCTCCTCGACGGTCAGCCGCCCGTCCGCCGTGGCGTCCGACAGCAGGTGGAGCACGCGGTCGCGATCCGCGTCGGACGCGCGGACGGTCGCCCCCCTGCGCGGCTCGATATCGGGCATCTGCGCGACACTAGCGAAGCCCACCCCCGGTCGTGTCCTGAGTGATCGAGATCGGGCTCGCGCCGGTGATCGCGACGAGTTCCTCGAAGGAGGTCGGGAATACGGCGTTCGGCGTGCCCGCCGCGGACCACAGGGGATCGTGCTGCACGAGCGTCTCGTCGATGAACACACGCGGGGAGGTCGGCCAGTTGACTGGAGCGACCCCGCCGATCGGCTGGCCCGTGACCGCCCGCACCTCGTCGGCCTTCGCCTGGCGCACGGCGCCCGCACCGAGCGTGGCCGCAACGAGGTCCACGTCGACGCGGTGGATGCCGCTCTTGATCACCACGATGGGCTCGTCGTCCGCATAGAAGACCAGGCAGCTCGCGATCGCAGCCAGCGTGCAGCCGAGCGCCTCGGCCGCCTCCTGCGAGGTCCGCGTCGGCACGGTGAACTCGTGGACGATCCCTGCGACCCCGGCCGCGGCGAGTGCGTCGGCGACCCGCTGGGCGCTCGGGTGCAGCGCGTCATGCGATGCATCCGCCGCCGTCACCCCGCGATGTCCTCCCCGAGGTATGCCATGCGGACCCGGTCATCTGCGAGCAGCGACTGCGCGGAGTCCTGGAGGGCGATGACACCGGTCTCGAGGACGTACCCGCGGTTCGCGAGCTGCAGCGCCTGCGCGGCGTTCTGCTCCACGAGCAGCACCGTGACGCCCTGCTCGGAGATCGTCCGGATGATCCCGAAGATCGCCTCGACGATGAGGGGCGCGAGTCCCATCGAGGGCTCGTCGAGCAGGAGGAGCCGCGGCTCGCCCATGAGCGCCCGGCCGATCGCGAGCATCTGCTGCTCGCCGCCCGAGAGGTTCCCGCCGAGCTGCTTCGAGCGCTCCTCGAGCACAGGGAAGAGCTCGTAGATGTGGGCGATCTTCTCGCGCTGGTCCTTCGAGTGCCGATACGCGCCGATCTCGAGGTTCTCGAGCACCGTCATCTGCGGGAAGATGCGCCGCCCCTCGGGCACGTGGCCGATCCCGAGCTCGACGATCTGGTGGGCACCCAGGTGCGAGATCTCCCTGCCATCGAAGCGGACGGATCCCCTCGCGGGGTGGTGCAGGCCCGAGATCATCCGAAGCGACGTCGTCTTGCCGGCGCCGTTCGCCCCGAGGAGGGTGACGATCTCGCCCTCGTCGACCGTGATCGTGAGGTCGTGCAGCGCGGGCACCGATCCGTAGCGGACCTCGACGTGCTCCACCTCGAGCAGTGCCATCAGCCCTCCTCTCCCGGCTCGGGAGATTCCGCAGGATCGGCATCGACGGCGGTGGCGGATGCATCATCCGGGACGTCGCTCCCGGGATCAGCGGCGGCCGGCACACCGGGCTCACCCGCGTCGCCAGCCGTCCCGAGGTACGCGTTGACCACGACGGGGTTCTGCTGGATCTCGGCCGGTGAGCCCTCGGCGATGACCTGGCCGAAGTTGAGCACGACGATCCGCTCGGCGACCGACATGACGAGCTTCATGTCGTGCTCGATCAGCAGGATGGTGACTCCGAGCTCGCTGTTGACGCGCTTGATGAGGTTGGCGAGCGCCAGCTTCTCCGAGGGGTTCGTGCCGGCCGCGGGCTCGTCGAGCAGGAGCACCTCGGGGTTGGTGCCGAGGGCGCGGGCGATCTCGAGGCGCCGCCGCTCGCCGTAGGGGAGCGAGCTCGAGATGTCGTTCACCCGGTGCTCGAGGTCCACGAACTTGAGCAGCTGCAGCGTGCGGACGTCGCCTGCGTGCTCCTCGTGGCGGGTCCTCGGCAGCCGAAGCATCGCGCCGATCGGACCGGTGTGCTGCTTGGACTCGACGCCGATCTTGACGTTCTCAAAGGTCGTCATGGCGTTGAACATGCGCGACGTCTGGAACGTCCTTGACACGCCCATGCGGTTCACCTTGTAGGGCTTCACCCCGACGACGCTTCGCGGATCGCCGTGGCGGGGATTGAAGGTGATCGTCCCCTCCTGGGGAACGTAGACACCGCTCAGGCAGTTGAACAGCGACGTCTTGCCCGCGCCGTTCGGACCGATGACGGCGAGGATCTCGCCGCGACGCTGCTCCAGCGAGACGTCGTTGAGACTCGTGACGCCGCCGAAGCGGAGCGTGACGTGGTCGACCGAGAACAGCACGTCGGCCTCGCCTGCGGCCAGCACGGGTGCGGCGGTCTCGGTCATTCCGTCTCCGAGGAGATGTAGCCGGGCGAGTCGAGCGACGTCTGGTCGTAGACGGATGCCTCCGCGTCGGAGCCCGAGCTCGGGGGGACGACACCGTGCTCGGTGAGGTAGATCTCGCGGCGTCGGCGACGCGAGGCGATGATGCCCTGCGGACGGAAGATCATCATCACGATCAGCAGCGCGCCGAGGTACATGTAGAAGTCCTCGGGGTTGTAGCTCGCGATCTGGTGCTGCTGGAGGTAGGCGGGGAGGCCCTGGATGACGATCGCACCGACGACCGCCCCGGGGAGCGAGCCCATGCCGCCGAAGATCACGATGACGAGCACGGTGATGGACAGCTGGACCTGGAAGTCCGCCGGGTAGAGGCTCCCGATCTGGCTCGCGAGGAAGACGCCCGCGAACCCCGCGGTCGAGGCCCCGATCGCGAACGCCATGACCTTGTACTTGAGCGCGTTGACGCCGAGCGAGTCGGCCGCGACCTCGTCCTCGCGGATGGCGGTCCACGAACGACCCACCTTCGAGTGCTCGAGGAACGTGAACGCGATCATGAACAGCACCGCGAACGCGAGGATCAGGTAGTAGTACGGCATGTAGGACGTGGCCGACCACTCCTGGCTCGCTTTCAGCACCTTCGTGACGATGTGCAGGGAGAAGCTGGGCACCAGGTTCGGTGTCCCCGACGGCCCCCCCGTGATTCCGGTGAGGTTGTTGGCGGTGATGAAGACGACCTCGCCGAAGCCCAGCGTGACGATTGCGAGATAGTCGCCTCTCAGCCGGAGTGTGGGCGTGCCGAGCAGGACGCCGGCGAGCATCGCGGCCACGATCGCGAACGGGATGACGAAGAACGGGTTCAGCACGAAGGGCGGATGGATGGGCAGCGCGCCCGTGAAGTACGCCGCTGTGTACGCCCCGATCGCGTAGAAGGCGACGTATCCGAGGTCCAGAAGCCCCGCGAATCCGACGACGACGTTGAGGCCGAGGGCGAGCAGCACGTAGATGGCGATCTGCGTGACGAGGTTCGACTGGCTGGCCGGGTCCATGTGCAACGGCCATTCGACCGCCACGAGCAGGGCGACGATCGTGAGTGCGGGCGTCCCCATCGAACGCGTTGACCGGCGCGAGATGCCGAACTGCTCGACGTGCTGCGGGGGCCTTGCCTGACGGCCGATCCCGAGGAGCTCGGCGACGATCCATAGGAAGGACCCGACGATCAGCAGCGCACCGATCGCCATGATGGTGAGGCCGGCCGAATGGTCGTGGACCAGCAGGTGCTTGGCCGACAACCAGTGCGCGAAGGAGTTCGGCGTCGTCGCGTCCCACTGGCTCCAGCTGGTCCACATGAGGAATCCGTAGATGAGGAGCGCGAGGCCGGCGAGCGACGCCACGAGGCGTGCGCGCTTCGGCGTGACGACGTTGTGGACCGCCGCGATGAGCACGAGGAGCGCTTCGATCGCATAGAGGGCGGCCGCGATGACGAGGAGCCCCACGCCGAGCGGCCGGTTGTGCGGCACTGCGCCGATCTTGTTGAGGTAGTGGCTCACCGGCCCGGTGATCGCCGCGAGCATGCCGTAGAGCGCGATGAACGCGTACCCGGTGAGGCGCGCTGCGCGCAGCGAGACGGCGCCCCACAGGTAGACCACGAGCTCCATGACGAGCAGGGAGGCGCCGATCTGGATGCACAGACCGCCCTTCCAGGTGTCGTGGGGCGAGATCCAGGTGACGTAGATGAACCCGAAGGCGATGACGAGCGTCTCGAGGATCGCCCGATCGCGGATGGTCGCGAGGCGCACCTTCGCCGGCGTCGTCACCCGGGCGACGCCGGACTTCACGGTCGACCCCAGCTGGGCCCAGAAGGTGAGGACGAGGAACATCGCCACGCCGAGGCCGATGAACCACCACACGCGGGGGAACGCGAGGGATCCCGTGATGCCCGAGGTCGGTGCGAGCGCGCTGCCCGATGGCCCGGTCATCACCGCAATCACGAGGGCCGTCAGGATGCAGGCAACGAACCGCTTCGCGGTCTTGGACTGCGCGGCGGTCGACACGCGCTCGACGAAGGTGCGCGGTGGGTCCGCGTGGTCGCTCGGCCCTCGGACTGGTGCGGTCGTCGTCATGCCGCCCTCCCCAGCTGCTCGCCCAGGATGCCGGTGGGCTTGAACATGAGGACGATGACGAGGACGCCGAAGGTGACGACGTCCTGCCAGCTCGCCGAGATCCACTTGAGCGGGATCGCCTCGGCGACGCCGAGCAGCAGGCCGCCGAGCATGGCACCGCGCAGGTTCCCGATCCCTCCGAGCACCGCCGCGGTGAAGGCCTTGAGCCCGGGGACGAAGCCCATCTGGAACCCGACGCCGAACTGCATGCCCCACAGGCATCCCGCCGCGCCGCCCATCATCCCGCCGATGATGAACGTCAGCGAGATCGTGCGGTTGATGTTGACGCCCATCAGGCTCGCGGTCTCGGCGTCCTGGGCCACGGCCCGGATCCCCCGACCGAGCTTCGTCCGGTTCACGATCGTGTCGACGAAGATGAGCAGCAGGATCGAGACGACGAAGACCAGGATCCACATCTGCTGGATGGGCGCCCCGCAGACGGACAGCGCGTTCCCGCTCACGAGGGCGGGCTTCGGGACGAACACGGGGATCCTCCCGAACTCCTTGCCCGCGAAGTACTGGAGGAAGAGGGACGCCCCGATCGCGCTGATCAGGTACGTCAGCTTCGGCGCGTTGCGCTGGCGGAGGGGGCGGTACGCGACCCGCTCGACGCCGAAGGCGACGATCGCGCCGATCAGCCCTCCCGCGAGGATGCCGATGACCACGTACCCGATCGCGAAGACCCCGCCGGGCGAGGTGCCGCCCAGGATGGCGTGCAGGACGAAGTACGCGCCGAACCCGCCGGCCATGAACACCTCGGAGTGCGCGAAGTTGATCAGCCGCAGCACGCCGTAGACGAGCGTGTACCCCAGTGCGATCAGCGCGTAGAGGAAGCCGTTCGCCAGACCGCCGACCAGCAGGGATATCCAGATGTTGTTGTTCGCGATGAACGCTGGACAGTGCATGCGGTCGGGACACCCCCCTCGGTCGTGGGCTGAAGATTAGCCACACCTGCCGGAAGCGTCCGGAAAGCGAAACAGGCCGGGCACCCAGCATTTGCGCTGGGTGCCCGGCCTGTCACCGGACTCGGTTGGACTACTCCAGGCCGAGCTGGTCGATCACGCCGTTCTTGACCTCGTTGACGTACACCGCGCTGCCCGCGATGTTGCCGTTCACCTCGAAGGAGATGGTCTTGGTCAGTCCGACGAACTTGATCCGGTCAAGCTCCGCGATGACCGCGGCACGGGTGATGTTCTTCGTGCCACCGTGCTTCGCCGAGATGATCTTCATGTCGTCGATGATGGTGTTGGCTGCGTCGAAGGCCTCGGCCGAGTAGGTGCCCGGGGCGAACTTCGCGAGCTTCTTGAAGCCGGTCGCGAATGCCTTGTCAGCCGCCGTTGCGCCGAGGACCGAGCACGCGCAGGTCAGGTAGACGCCGTTCGCTGCCGATGCCGGGCTCGTGCCCAGGATCAGGTGCGGGTCGTCGCTGCCGTCGCCGCTCATCACCTTGCCGGTGTACCCCGCGGTGTGCAGGGCGCCGAGCAGGAGGCCGAGGTCGCAGTAGTAGCCGCCGTAGAAGACGATCTGCGGCTTGGCCGCGACGATGGTCGAGGCGACGGTCGGGTACTGGGTGGGGTCACCCGTGCCGCCGTTGCCACAGCCGGTCGTGTTGGGAACCGTCGAGCTCGTCACCGAGGCTCCATCAGCGGTCGCCGTCGAGCCGAATGCGGAGGAGAGTCCCTGGCCGTAGGTCGAGGCGTCGTTGATGTTGTAGATCTTCTTGAACTTCAGCGTCTTGACGACGTAGTTCGCGTCCGCGGGACCCTGCACGCTGTCGTCAGCGACGACGCGGAAGAAGTTCCTCCAGCCGAAGGTCGACAGTGCCGGGTTGGTTGCCGACGGGCTCACCGTTGCGAGGTGGGCGGAGCTGAACGTGGGCTCAGCCGCCTTGGTCGCACCGGAGAATGCCGGTCCGACGACGCCGATGACCGACTTGTTCGACACCAGCTGCGATGCGATGGTCGGGGAGACCGTGGCAGAGCCCTGGTCGTCCTTGCCCGAGTACTTGAGCTTGAACGGCAGGTTTCCGAACTGCGAGGTACCTGCGTTCGCCTCGTTGATGGCCAGCTGGACAGCGAATGCCATGTTGAGGCCGAGCTGGGCGTTGCCACCCGAGAGCGGGCCCTCGTAGGCAAGCGTGTACGTCGGCTTTGCAGTTGCGTGGTGCTTGGCGCTAGCAAACGCCGATGCGCTGAAGCCAGTGAGCACGAGTGCCCCGGCCACGAGCGGCACACCAGCCTTCATGAGCAATTGCCTCATGAGGTCTCCTCCTATTGGGTATGCACTTCGGGTACAACGGTTGTGCCCCGGACCTGTCCGCGGACAGTGGCGAAACCCTACTGTCCCAATTGCCCCGATTCCAAGCGGGTCCACAGGTTTCTTTTGAGGTTTCTTCACGACCTCCTCACGGGACGGTCATCTGGGGATTCCCGTCCGCGAGCCACCTGGACTCGATCAGGATCGAGGAAGGCAGCGGCTGGCACGCCGCGCTCCCGGCAAGGCACGGGGCACTGCTCGTGGAAGGTCCCGGGCCGCAATTGCCCGGGAGCGCCCCGAACGGCCAAGATCCAACCCGTCGTTCGGTGCCCTGTGGGCATGGACGGTACCCGATGAGGAGGCAGCGGTGGACAGGATTGGCATTGTTGGGTGCGGCCTCATGGGGTCGGGGATCGCCGAGGTGTGCGCGAAGGCGGGGGCTGACGTGGTCGTCCTCGAGCGCGACGCGGATGCCCTGGCTGCCGGGCGAGCCCGCATCGAGCGGTCCCTCTCGAGGGCGGTCGCCGCGGGGAAGCTCCCTGAGGCGGACGCGGATGCGGCGCGGGCGAATCTCACCTTCGCCGAAACCTTCGACGCGCTCGGCGATCGCCAACTGGTCGTCGAGGCGGTGGCCGAGGACGAGGCGACCAAGCTCGAGGTCTTCGGGCTCATCGACAAGGTCGTGACCGACGAGGGCGCGATCCTGGCCACGAACACCTCGTCGATCCCGATCATCAAGCTCGCGATGGCGACGGGCCGGCCCGAGCAGGTCATCGGGATGCACTTCTTCAACCCCGTGCCGGTCCTCAAGCTGGTGGAGGTCATCTCCTCGCTGCTCACCAGCGCGGACACGACGTCTCGGACGAGGGAGTTCGCGACCGGGCGGCTCGGCAAGCAGGTGATCACCTCGCCCGACCGAGCCGGCTTCGTGGTCAACGCGCTGCTGATTCCGTACCTGCTGAGCTCGATCCGCATGCTCGAGTCGGGGTACGCGAGCGCGGAGGACATCGACACGGGGATGGTGCTCGGCTGTGCGCACCCGCTCGGGCCGCTCGCGCTCACGGACCTGATCGGCCTCGACACGACGCTCGCGGTCGCGGAGTCCCTCTACGAGGAGTTCAAGGAGCCCCACTTCGCGCCGCCGCCGCTGCTCAGCCGGATGACCCAGGCGGGGCTGCTCGGCCGCAAGACCGGCCAGGGGTTCTACGCCTACAAGTGACGGACGCGGGCACGGCGTGCCCGATCAGGTGCGCGCCCGCTTGAGGGCGCGGCGGTGGTACGCGCCGTACGCAATGGGTCCCGCGGCGAGCGGGAGCCAGTAGGAGGCGAGCCGGTACGCGAGGGTGGCGAGCACCGCGTCCCCGCCGGGCACGCCGGCGAGGATGAGGAATCCCGCAAGCGAGGCCTCCACGATGCCGAGGCCCCCGGGCGTGATCGGGACGAGCCCGATGATCCCGGTCACCGCATAGGCGAGCAGCACCAGCGAGGGCCGGGGGTGGCTCCCCGTCGCCCGCAGGCAGAACAGCAAAGTCAGGTAGTCGAACAGGAGCCTCCCGGCGGACAGCAGCACGGCCTGCCTCCACTGGTCGCCGAGGACGGACCGGACCTCGTTGCGCTCGCGGAGCACCATCGCGGCCGTCCCCGCCATCGGGGTGCGCTTCTTGAAGATCCGGTTGTACGCCCGTTCGACGAAGGACGCAGTTGCCCGGAGCGGGGCATCGGTCGTCAGGATCAGCGCGCCGAATCCGGCGAAGAGGACGAAGCCGATCAGCCCGATGATCGCGCTCGTGAGGAGGCCGCCGGCGACCGGCGCGCCGAATGCGATCGCGGGCAGCGCGAAGATCGGCAGCGCCAGGAGCCCCCCGATCCCGAGCAGGGAGAAGGTGGTGAGTCCGCCAACCGCGACCGTGCTGTCGATCCCCGACGCCTCGAGCATCCGGAACTGGACGGCGGCGCCCGCTGCGGCACCGCCCGGGACGATGAGGGTCACCGAGTTGCCGGCCAGCTGCGCCGTGACGACGGAGAACCACGCCTTGGTCCGCAGCGCGAGCCGCTGCAGCGCGAAGGTGCAGAAGAAGTGGGCGACCTGGGCTGCGACGGCGGCGAGGAACCACCATGGCTGGAGGGTCCGCAGCCGTGGCCACGAGTCGAGGACCTCGGTCAGGGTCGGGAAGACGAAGTAGAGGCCGATCCCCGCGATCAGGACGACGACGAGCCGCCGAGCGACGACCTTCCAGCCGAGCGGCGCGTGCTCCTCGGCAGCGATCGCCTTCCGCAGCGGCTGCTCCTCAGGCTCCCCCGCGAAGGGATCTGGAGCGGTCACGACCGATCACCGTACCGCCCGGCACAACGCTGGTGCCCGGCGGTACAGATCACGCGTGGGTCAGTTGCAGACCTGGGTGGTCGGCACGATCCCGGTCTGTCCCGTCGGGACGTAGGGGTCGGGGTTCGCCACGCCGGCGAACCGGTCTGCGATCCACTGGGTCATGTCATTGAAGCTCGGCGCGATGACGCCCGCATGCGACTGGCCCGGGTAGATCCATCGCTGGAGCACCTGGCCGAGGCCACACAGGTGCGTGTAGAGCAGCTGGGTCGAGACGACCGGGATCTGCTCGTCCGCGCCACCCTGGATGATGACCATCGGGACGGGGGAGTCGGTCGTGAACGACTCGGGGTCGTTTGCAAGGATCAGCCTCTTCCACGTCGGGATGGTCGTTGGGTCGGCCTTCTGCAGCGCGCTGAAGTCCTTGTTGTTGACGTAGGTCGCAACGGCGGCCTGCAGGGCGCCCGTGCAGTCGCTCGCGCTCTTCACCTTGGCGATGAGGGGCAGCAGGGAGAGCGCCTTCGGCGTCAGCACCTTGTTCAGCGGGGCGGCCTTGTTGCCGTAGTAGGCGTTGAAGCCGAACGCGACCATGAGGATGTAGTAGGCGTATGGGCTGGTCTCCAGGAAGGCGTTCAGCAGGCTGAACTGGGACGGCGGCGCTCCTGCGACGACACCCAGCAGGTGGAGGTCCGGCGCGTAGGTGGGTGCCAGGTGGTCGACGAACATGGCGGTCTGGCCGCCCTCCGAGTGTCCCCAGTCAACCCAGGTCGATGACGTGTCCGCGCCGCTGACGCGCTCGTCTGCGCGCACGATGTTGATCGTGTCCTCGGCCGCGGACGCGCCAACGATGTAGGGAAGCAGCCCCGGGGTGCCTTCGCCCTGGTAGTCGCTCGCGGTGAATGCCCAGCCCTTGGCAAGGAACGCGTTCATGATCTGGAGCGGGATGTCCGACCCTCCGATGTTGAGCGAGGGCGCGCACAGGTCCGCCATGCCGTTCGTGCCGTGGTCCCAGGCGACGACCGGCCATCCGCCCTTCGGCGCCGTGCCGGTGGGGACGATGAGGTAGCCCGTCACCGGGACCGGCTTCGCCTTGTTCGCCTGTGACACGTACATGACCCGGTACGCGTTGCCGTTGAGGCCGCCCACCGTGACCGGCGTGTCCTTGATCAGGGTGCCCGGAGCCTTGGAGGGCCACTTCGACGGCACCGAGTAGAAGGACGGGAGCCCCGGAGGCGCGGGGGTGTTCGCCCCGGCGAAGGCGAGCGGCATGAGACCGGTGATCAGGCCTGCAGCAAGGACGACACTGAACAGTCGACGACGACCCATGATGATCTCCCCCTTGGTGGAACGAGTCGACGTTAGTTCCGGTTCCCACCCACCGGGTGCCGCCCGGGCACCGATGGGGTTGCATTCCGGCCCGCAGGCAGTACCCTTGGAGAACTGCCAAGTGGCAGTGCATCCGCACAGAGCGGTGGTCGCGGGCGAAGGCCCGAGGCAATTAAAGGAAGGTACACGCAAGTGACTCAAGGAACCGTAAAGTTCTTCAACAACGAGAAGGGCTACGGCTTCATCTCGCGCGAGGACGGCGAAGACGTCTTCGTTCACTACTCGAACATTGCCGGTGACGGCTACCGCTCGCTTGTCGAAGGCCAGGCTGTGGAGTTTGAGGTCGGACCAGGACGCAAGGGTCCCGAGGCGTTGAACGTCCGGGCAGTCTGACCGACCGCGCACCAACCTGGTGCGCAGTAATCAGAGAAGCTGTGAAGCTGAAGGGGCCCCGAGGGGCCCCTTCAGTGCATTCAGGCACGGCGCCGGCGATCAGGCCTGTCGGTAGTGGTCCCGCCAGATCAGCTTGTAGACGCGTGTCCACCTCGGGATGGATCGCAGCCCCGGGATGAACGGGAGGAACATGAGGATCCCCGTGAGGATGATCATGGTGAACCAGACCATGGCGTCGGCGTTCGCCGCCCACGACGTCGAGTACGGCGGGATCTGGTAGAGCAGCGTGTAGAGCCACAGCCACGCCTGGCCCGGGAAGGCTCCCGTCTCGTTCATCATCCCCCACTGCTCGCCGCCCAGATTGCCTGCGGCACCGACGTTCGCGAGGTACTGGCCGTCGGCAAGGAAGAGCGAGGGCTTGGTGTAGTTCGTCGTGTAGAAGTCGCCACCGGTGATGAGGGCCTGGTCAAGCGCCCCGGACCGTGCCATCTCCGTCTCGTACTGCATGATCGTCGAGACGGGGCCGTAGTTGCCCGGGGGCATGACGACCTGGCCGTTGACGTACTTGACGTTGTAGGTGATCGACCCGTCGGAGTTGGTGGTCGCCGCGTTGTTGGCGTACGCCGTCGACCAGGCCTGCTGCTGCTTGGCGCTCGCGGTCGCGTAGGTGTTCAGCGCCTGGTGCAGTGCTGGCTGGCCCGGCAGGCTGCGCAGCGGGTTGAGGACGAAGTCCTCCGCCGTGTTGATCGGGATCCGGACGCCGGTGATCTCGGGGAGTGCGATGGGTCCGATCTTCTGCGCGGCATTCGGCGTGTTCGTGTAGGGGGGGCCGTAGTTCGCGATGAACGAGGAGCCATCGAGCTCGGTCGCAGCCGTCGCGATGAAGTCCTGCGTGCTCTGGGTCGACCACTGCTTGATCGTGATCGCGTGCTCGTCCGGGGAGCCGAAGAACACGGCGAGGCCGAGCACGAGGATGCCGACCACCAGGAGGGCGATCGTGCCCTCCTTGATGATGTCGTAGGGGGCGTACTTGCCCTTCCATTCGCCGACGTCGCGATCCTGGTTGAACTTCTTGCGGCTCACGGCGCCACCTCTGTCGTCGCAGCGGACGCCTCGGCCAGTTCGGCGGCTGTGGGGAACGGCGGGACGACACCCTTGCGCCGGACGAGCAGGACGTGCAGCGCGGTCAGCACGCACACGATGATCGGCATCAGGGTGATGTGCCACATGAGCATCTGGCCGAAGTTCAGGACGTTGAAGAAGGCACCGCCGCCCGTCGCGTTGATCCCGTCCTTCGCCTGCGTCCCGATCCACTGGGAGTCGAAGTTCGTCTGGGAGAGGTAGCCGGTGAAGGCCGTGACGATGGAACCGAGGAACGTCACGATCCCGAGGATCCACGTCAGCTGGCGGTGCCCGCGCCACGCTGCCATGAAGAACTTGCCCCAGAGGTGCACGATCATCGCGAAGAAGAACACCTCGACGCTCCACAGGTGCATGGAGTTGATGAAGTGGCCGAAGGAGTTTGTGTGCCACCACTGCGGGCCGAAGATCGCGAGGATGCACCCCGTGGCGATGATGAGGACGAGGGCCGCGATGGTCACGACGCCGAAGACGTAGATCCAGGAGGCGACGTACGCAGGCTGGCGGTCCGGAAGGAGCCGGTCGGGGGGCAGGGCGTCAACGACGCGGCTGCGGATCTTCGCAGTCCACATGCCGGCGTCCTCAGGGTTGCCCGCTGTCTTGCTGGGCACCTCAGTCATGTGCTTCCCCCTGCTCGGTCTTGTGCTTCGGGAACGGGATCAGGATCGCGGCGATGAACGTGACGATCATCAGGCCGATGACGATCACGTTCGCAACCGAAAGGTTGATCCAGTGCCAGTGGATGAAGTGGCCCGGATGGCTCAGGTTGAACACTGCGCCAAGAAGGCTGTAGAGGGCGGGAGATACCGCCGAAAGGTCCATGCCGTAACCTGACACCACTACTTGGCGGTAACTAGGGACTTAGGTCACCGAATCCGCGTCCTGCCGCCCGAATCCTCTTTCGCCGACCGCTCCGACGCGCGGAACGCCGCCGCGGCCATCTCGTGGAGCAGCCTGCCCTCGTCGGCATCGTCAAGCAGCCGGTGGTGGTCCGCCACCGAGTTGAGGAGCCCGAAGACACCGTGGACCACGACCTCGAGCTCGGCGCGGGTGCGGCCCGGCGCGAGCTGCGCGAGGGCGTCGACCCACAGGTCGCCATAGGCGCGCTGCTGGCGACGCAGGCGACGTCGCTCGTCCTCCGCCAGGTTGTGGGCCTCCTGGTCGTACACCGTGATCAGGGCCGTCTGCGTGAGGGCGAACGTGACGTGTGCGCCGATGAGCCCGTCGAGGGCCGCGCGTGCGTCCGGGGACCGCGCGACGATCGTGCGTGCGTTGCCCAGCAGGGCGTCGACCGCGCGCTCGATGACCGCGACGAGGAGCTCCTGCTTCCCGGCGAAGTGCCGGTAGATCGCGGCGCCGGAGACGCCAGCAGCGGCACCGATGTCATCGACGCCGACCCGGTGGTAGCCGCGCTCGGCCACGAGCACGGCGGTTGCCTCGACGAGCTGGTCGCGCCGCGCCGCGCCGCGAGGGGTCACACCGCCCACGTCAGTAGCTCTTGGGGAGGCCAAGCGAGCGCTGGGCCACGAAGTTCAGGATCATCTCGCGGCTCACCGGCGCGATGCGCAGGAGCCGCACGACGCCCCACAGGTCGGCGAGGCCGTACTCCGAGGCCATGCCGTTGCCCCCGAGCGTCTGGATCGACGCGTCGAGGCACCGGGCTGCCGCCTCTGCCGCCGCGTACTTGGCCATGTTCGCGGCCTCTCCCGCCTCGGCGCTCTGGGCGGCGTGGTCGTGGAGCCACGCGGCCCGCTGGGTCATCAGCCGAGCCAGCTCGAGGTCGATCTTGCCCGCAGCCAAGGGGTGCGCGATCCCCTGGTGGGCGCCGATGGAGACGCCGTCCCAGACCTTGCGCTCCTTTGCGTAGGCGGTCGCGACGCCCAGCGCGTACCGGCTCACGCCGTTGCACAGCGAGGCGCTCATGATGCGCTCGGGGTTGAGGCCGTCGAAGACGACGTGGAGCCCCTCGCCCTCACCGCCCAGCAGGCGGTCATCGCGCACGGCGACCTCCTCGAAAAACAGCTGGAACTGCTTGTCGGGGAGCGAGATCTCGACGGGGATGAGCGTCTTGGTGAGACCCTTCGCATCCGCGTCGACGATGAAGAGGCTGAGCCTGCCCCTGCCCGTCTCGCGATCGACCCCGGTGCGCGTGACGACCAGGATCGCATCGGCCTCGTCGACGCTCGAGATGTACGTCTTGGCGCCGTTGATGCGCCACACGTCGCCGTCAGGGGACGCTGTAGTCGAGATCCGGTGGCTGTTCGATCCGGCGTCGGGTTCCGTGATCGCGAAGGCCATCTTCGAACCCGTCGCGAGCGCGGGGAGCCACGTGGACCGCTGGACGTCGGAACCGTGTCGCGCGATCAACTCGCCGCAGATCGCCGGCGACACCAGCGTCGTGAGCAGAGGGCACCCCGCGGCTGCGACCTCCTCGCCGACGATCGAGAGCTCCACGATCCCGGCACCGCCGCCGCCGAACTCCTCGGGCAGGTTCACACCGAGGAAGCCGTGCTGCGCAAGTGCGTTCCAGAGGTCGTCGACCTTCTCGCCGGCGCGCACGCGGGCGGCGAAGTAGCCGCGGCCGAAGGAGCGCGCGACATCGGAGACCGCTGCAGCGAGCAGGTCGTGCTCCTCGGCGCGGGTGAAGTCCACGGTCCTCCCAGGTTCTGAATGTGAACGATCGTTAGCATACGGAGAGCGCGGGAGGTCTGCCGGACCACCACCACCGCCGCCAGCTGGTGCTGCGACGGCTTGCGGCAGGTGAGACCTGGGATCCGGCGATTTCCACAGGTGGCACACAGTGGATCCTCAGCATCAGATGAGACAGACGGGGCAGAGTTGGCTCCGTGACAACTGACACCGCACCCGCCCTGACCGCCCGCATCCTCGTCGTGGACGACGAGCCGTCGATCGTCGACGCGGTCTCGACGTCGCTGCGCTATCTGGGCTTCGATGTGACCGAGGCACGTTCGGGTCGCGAGGCCCTCGCCGCCGTCGAGGCGGAGAAGCCGGACCTGATCGTCCTCGACGTGATGCTCCCCGATGTCGACGGGCTCCTCATGACGAGACGGCTCCGCGCAGAGGGCAATCCCGTCCCGATCCTGTTCCTCACGGCGCGCGACGCGACGGAGGACAAGATCGCCGGCCTCAACGCGGGTGGCGACGACTACGTGACCAAGCCGTTCGCGCTCGCCGAGGTCGTGGCGCGTGTCCAGGCGATCCTGCGCAGGACGGGTGACGAGGTGCCCGAGGGCATGCTCCGATTCGCGGACCTCGAGATGGACCAGCCGGCGCACGAGGTCCGACGCGCGGGCCAGCTGATCACCCTGACCGCGACCGAGTTCAACCTGCTGCGGTTCTTCCTTGAGAACCCGCGGCGGGTGCTGTCGAAGCCCCAGATCCTCGACCACGTATGGCACTACGACTTCGGTGGCGACGCCAACATCGTCGAGACCTACGTCAGCTACCTGCGCAAGAAGCTCGATGCCTTCGGACCACCGCTCATCCGCACGATCCGCCTCGTCGGATACACCCTCCGTGAACCGGACGGGGATGCCTGAGTGTCGCTGCGGTCCCGGCTTCTCGCGGCCGTCGCCGCGGTCACGATCATCGCGCTTGTCGCCGCGAGCATCGCGACGTACTCCCTGCTCTCCAACTTCCTGTACAACCGCGTCGACCAGACCCTGAACAGCTCTCGTCTGAGCCTCGTCTACGAGGCAGAGCACGGGATCACGATCGCCTGCACGCTCGGGGAGCGCCTGCATCCGACCCGACTGCCGAACGTCAAGCCGGCGCCCGGGACACGACGCGGGCCGCTCACCTCGGTCTTGACCGAGTTCGCCGAGGTCCGCGACAAGGTCGGGATCGTCGTCGGCGGCGCCGTCTGCCCCGCGTACGTCGACGGCAGGCCCTACCAGCCCGTCCTCGCGACGCACATCGACGTCCCCAACTCATCGACGGGGGCGCTCGGGTTCGTCTACTTCAACGCGCCGGCCCAGGGAGACGGCGGACCGCTCTTCCGCGTCAAGGTGACCGAGCTCGCCAACGGCATCCAGCTCATCCAGGCGGTCCCGCTGACCGACACGCAGAGCACGCTGCACGACCTGCTGCTGATCGAGCTGGTTGTGTCGGTGATCGCCATCCTCCTGGCCGTCCTCGCCGCGTCCATCCTGGTGCGGGTGGGGCTGCGGCCCCTCGATGCGGTCGAGGAGACGGCCTCGTCGATCACGAAGGGCGACCTCGACCAGCGCATCGTGATCGAGCAACCGGGCACCGAGATCGGACGGCTATCGACCACGCTCAACGAGATGCTCGACCAGATCCAGGGAGCATTCGCATCGCGCGACGCGGTGGAGCAGCGGCTTCGAGACCGGGACCACCAGCTCCGCCAGTTCGTGGCTGACGCCTCGCATGAGCTGCGCACTCCCATCGCGGCGGTCTCCGCCTACGCCGAGCTCTACGACCGCGGCGCGTCGGCGAACCGAACCGACCTCGACCGCATCATGGTCGGGATCCGGAACGAGTCGGCCCGGATGGAGCAGCTCGTGAACGACCTGCTCACGCTCGCGCGGCTCGACGAGGGGGTTGTCGTCGAGCGCCATCCGGTCGAGCTGGTCGGTGTCTGTGCGCAGGCGATCGAGACGGCCCGGGCCGTCGGACCGCAGTGGCCGGTCTCGATCGAGGCGACCGAGCCCGTGGAGGCGATCGGCGACGCCAACCAGCTGCGTCGCGCCGTGACGAACCTGCTCGCGAACGTCCGGGAGCACACCCCCGAGGGGACGAGCACCGTGGTGCGCGTCTCGCGCGCCGGCGACCAGGCGGTCGTCACCGTCTCGGATGACGGCCCCGGCATGGACGCAGACGCCGTGGATCGCGCGTTCAACCGCTTCTACCGGGGCGACCCGTCGCGCTCTCGGGTGCGGGGCGGTGCGGGGCTCGGGCTCTCGATCGTGCTCGCGATCGCCCGGGCGCACGGCGGGGACGTCTCGCTCGAGTCCACGCCCTCAGTCGGCACCACCGTGTCGGTGCGCCTGCCGATCGCGCACGAGGACTCATGACGCCGCCGGCGATTCTGAGGGAGATCGCAGTGCGCTCTCATGGTCGTCTTATGCGCGGGGCATACGGTTCGTCCATGCACAACGACCAGGTTGCCTGAATGGGAACCGTCACGCGCGGGACGAAGAACGCCTTCCGCAACACCATCCGGACGGTCTCGATCGTCCTGATCCTCGGGATCAGCTTCGCGCTCGCACTCGTCATGATCCTCTCGCTCCAGGCGGTGCGCCAGCGCATCAACGCGGTCTCCACGACGTCGGGCAACACCATCTCGGTGACCCCGGCCGGATTCGGTGGCTTCGGCTTCGGCGGCGGCAACCCGCTCACGGCCGCGAACATCGCGACGATCGAGGCGACGCCGCACGTCGTTTCGGTGACGCAGTCGGTCACGGGCAGGCTGACCAACCCCAGCACCACCTCGTCCGGCGGCTTCTTCGGCGGCGGGCCCGGAGGGTCGACGAGCTCGAACTCCACCACGAACCTCACCTCCCCGGTCGCCGGAGGGACGCTCGGCGGCGCATTCGGCGGCGGCAGCTCCACGACCGTCTTCGTGCCCCCGATTCGGGTCGTCGGGACGAACGAGCCGCTCGATCCGTCTGTGCTCGGCGCCTCGTCGGTGACCCTGGTGTCCGGCAAGACCATCGACGGGAACTCCTCGGACCTCGACGCGCTCGTCGGTACGTCGCTCGCGGCGAAGAACAACCTGAAGGTCGGCTCGACGTTCAAGGCGTACGAGAAGACGTTCACCGTCGAGGGCATCTACAAGACCAACAGCACGTTCACCGACGCGGGCCTCATCATGCCCATCAAGACCGTCGAGACGCTGTCCGGGGTGACGGGCCCGACCTCGGTGACGGTGACCGTCGATTCGATCGCGAACGTGAACTCGACGGCAGCCGCGCTGCAGTCGTCGCTCGGGACGAGCGTCGCGACGGTCACGGCCGGCACACCGGGCTCGCAGAACATCGTCTCGTCGTACGACTCGATCAAGTCGATCTCGCTCTACAGCCTCATCGGCGCGCTCATCGCCGCCTCGATCATCCTGCTGCTGTCGATGCTGATGATCGTGCGCGAGCGCCGGCGCGAGATCGGCGTCCTCAAGGCCTTCGGCTCCTCCAACGGGGGGATCGTGGGCACGTTCGTCACCGAGGCCCTCACCCTGACCGTGCTCGGCGGGGTCCTGGGTGTCATCCTCGGGGCGCTGCTCGCGAACCCGGTCCTCAGCGTGCTGGAGAAGTCGACCTCCACCAACACGGGCGGCGCGACGTTCACCGGCCGCTTCGGCGGCGGCCCGGGCGGTGCACCGGGCGGCGGGTTCGCGGCCCGCTTCGGCGGGGCCGGGTTCCGGCCCGGCGCGGCGATCAGCGACCTGCACGCGGCCGTCGGCCCGAGCATCCTGCTCTACGGGATCCTGGCGGCGGTCGGGATCGCCCTGATCGGCAGCGCGGTGCCGGCCTACCTGATCGCGAAGGTCCGTCCAGCCGAAGTGATGAGGAGCGAGTAATGATCACCGTGACCGACCTGACCAAGACCTTCAAGTCCGGTGACTCGACAGTGACCGCCGTCGACCACCTTTCGTTCACCCTCGGAGACGGGCAGTTCGCGTCGGTCGTGGGGATGAGCGGGAGCGGCAAGTCGACGCTCCTCAGCCTCCTGGGTGGCCTCGACCGGCCGAGCTCGGGTGAGGTGCGGGTGGGCGACCTCGTGATCAGCGCGGGTTCCGACCACCAGCTCATCAAGTACCGCCGCGACACGATCGGCTTCGTCTTCCAGAACTTCAGCCTCATCCCGAACCTGACCGCCACGGAGAACGTCATGCTGCCGATGGAGTTCGCCGGCGTCCGCAAGACTGAGCGCCGCGAGCGGGCGGTCGCCCTGCTCGAGCAGGTCGGCCTCGATGGCTCGAAGCAGCAGCGCCGCCCGTCCAGGCTGTCGGGCGGCGAGCAGCAGCGCGTCGCGATCGCGCGGGCGCTTGCGAACCGGCCGAAGCTGATCCTCGCCGACGAGCCGACTGGGAACCTGGACTCGAAGACGGGCAAGCTCATCGTCGCGCTCCTCCGCGAGCTCAGCCGCTCGAGCGGGACCACGGTGATCATCGTCACGCACGACCTCTCGATCGCGAAGGCGACCGACACGACGTTCACCCTGGAGGATGGGAGACTCGCGGCGTGAGCGGCCCGAGTTTCCTGCCTCCCATCGACGACGAGGAGCCGGACACCGAAGACGCGGCGGGCGCCTCCTACGCGAGGAACGATCTCGACGCGGACCACTCCGCGAACCGGTGGCTGCTCGCGATCGGCGCCGTCGTGATCGTGGCGCTGCTCGCTGTTGTCATCGGCCTCGTGCTGCACGGGTCTGGCTCGGGTGTCCCCGCCACGTCCGGCGCACCCCAGTTCTCCGGTGCGCCGGGCGGTCAGTCTCCGTCTGGCTTCCAGGCATTCCGGAGCTGCCTCGAGCAGCACGGCTTCACGCTGCCCACCTTCGGCGCGCCCGGATCGAGGCCGCGCGGGACGTTCACGCCCGGTGCCCGCCCGGGCTTCGCGACGAACCCGAAGGCTGCCGCCGCCTTCAAGGCGTGCGCCGACCTGCGGCCCGCCTTCGGCGGAGGATTCGGCGGCGGGGGCATCGGCGGGGGCTTCAGTCCCGCCAACGGCCCGACGCTCGGCGGCGGCTCCACGGGAGCGAGCAACGCCAGCCTCGTCGTGCCCCAACGGGTCTGACGCGAGGCCGACGGTGGCCCCGCGTGACGGTCGCCCTGCGCAAGGCAGGGGAGGTGGTCGGGCTGCCCGGATTTGAACCGGGGACCTCTGCGTCCCGAACGCAGCGCGCTAACCAAGCTGCGCTACAGCCCGTCGCGGGTAGACCCGCAGGGTTGCGATCCTAGACCACCCGGCGCGGAGCCCGTCCGGCGGTCAGTCCCCGAGTGGCGGTCACTCCTCGGGTGGCGAGGTTGGATCGGTCACGACCCGCCGGGCGACGACCTCGGTGATCCTCCTGCGCTCCATGGACTGGACCCGCAGCTCCCAGTCCCCGACGAGGACCGTGTCCCCGGGCTCTGGGATCCGGTCGAGTCGCTCGATCAGGTACCCGCTGATCGTGACGTAGTCCCCGTCGGGCAGCTCCACGTCCAGGTGGTCCGCGACGTCGTCGAGGTTCGCCTGGCCGTCGATGAGCCACCGGTTCTCGTCGATCCGCGCGAAGTCGGGCTCCTCGTCCTCGTCGAACTCGTCGGAGAGGTCGCCCACGAGGGGCTCGAGCAGGTCGCGCAGCGTCGCGACGCCGCTGACGCCCCCGTACTCGTCGAGGATGACCGAGAAGGTCCGCTTGCGCGACCGCATCTCGGCGAGGGCGTCGAGGACCCCCATGGACTCGGGGAGCAGCAGGAGTGGCCGGCGCACCTTGCGGGATATCTCGTTGGTGTCGGGAAGCGACGCGGCGAACGAGCGGGCGCCCTTGGAGCTGCGGAACAGGTCGCTGACGAAGAGGATGCCGTCGACCGTGTCCAGCTCATCGTTGAGTGCCACGGGGAACGCCCTGTGGCCGCTGTCGCGGATCGCCTCGGCGACGGCCTCGGGCGTGACCGGCATCTCGAGGAAGGTCACGTCGACGCGCGGGGTCATGACCTCCTTCAGCTCTGTCTCGCGGAGATCACGGAGGCGCTTGACGATGAGCCGCTCCTGCACGTCCGCAGGATCGTGCGCGTGGCGATCGCCCCGCTTGCGGCGCTTGGATGACCCGAGGTCCGGGTCCTGTTCAGCCATGCAGCGCGGTGCCCGGTGCTCCCACGGTCACGGGCCGCCACGCCTCGTCCTCGAACGTGCCGCCGTCGAGGAGCGCCCGTACCGCCCTGCGAAGTCGCGAGGGCTCGATCGGCTTGACGAGGAAGCCCTCCGCACCGCTCCTGCGGGCGAGGAAGACGTCCGGGCGTCGATCGAGGAGCATGAGGACGGGGACATGGAACGCGGCGCCGTACGACTCCTCGTGGCGCAGCTCGAGGCAGATCGCCATCGCGCCCATGGAGCCGATCTGCAGGTCGAGGATCGCGAGGTCGACGTCCTCGTCACGGGAACGGGCGACGGCCTCGGGGCCGCTCGCAGCCTCGATGATCTCGATCTCGGGACCCTCGAGGGTCGCGCGCAGGTCGAGCCGCGTGGTGGGGAGGTCGCTCGCGACGAGGACGCGTGCCATCGGTGTGAGCGTACTTGACGCGCCGACCCGCCTCGCCGGCTACGCCTCCAGGTGGTCGGCGACGACGCCCAGCCGGTCGATGTCGCGGCTCGGGGCGGTCGCGAGCGGCACGACCGCGACGGGCGCGCCGCCGAAGAGGTCGCCGGTCCCCGCCACGAGCGCCGCATCATGGCGCGCGGACGCGCTCGACTTCCCGCAGCGCGTCGAGGTGGATCCCGAGGATCCCGGTCGCCACGGGGAGGCCCTCGGGGTCACCGTCGAAGAAGGACGGCTGGCAGCGGTTGATCACCGCCGCCGCCGGCGTCACGCCGCGCTCGAGCAGGTGGCTGGCGAACCAGGCGACCTCCTCCATGCCGTCGACCGACGGCGTCGTGACGAGCACGTAGGCGGTGGCGGGGTCGACCAGCAGCCGCTGGACCGAGGCGGCCCGGTCGGCGAACCCCTGCTGCATGCCGGCGAAGGCGTGGAGGAACTCCACGGCGTCGTCGACGAGGTCGCCGCCGACGACGGCGGAGATCCCCTTGAGGACCGTGGAAGTCGCCGCGGACGCCGCCCGCAGCCCGATGCGCGTCGGCGCGAGCATCGTGCGCACGACCCGGTTGCCGAGGAACCGCAGCAGTCGCTCGGGTGCGTCGAGGAGCTCGAGGGCGTTGCGGGTGGGAGGGGTGTCGACGACCACGATGTCGTAGGCGTCCGTCGCGTTGAGCTCGTAGAGGCGCTCCATCGCCATGTACTCCTGCGTGCCCCCGAGCGCGCTCGCGAGCGAGCGGTAGAGGGGGTTGCGCCGGATCGCGTGCGCCTGCTCCTCGGAGGCGGCATGCCGCGTCGATGAGGGCGTCGAACGTGGAGGACGCGTGCAGCTGGACGGCGTGCAGGGACCCGGCCCAGTCGCCTGTCGACCTCGACGGGCGAGTCGCTCGCCGTGTCGATGCCGAGCGCGCCGGCGAGCCGCCGGGCGGGGTCGACCGTGAGCACGCAGACACTGCGCCCGCGCCGCGCGAGCCCGACGCCGAGCGAGGCGGACACCGTGGTCTTGCCGACCCCGCCCGCCCCGCAGACGATCGCCACGCGCGACGGGGCGATGGCGTCGATGACGCTCGGTCACAGCGGCTCCACGACGCGGTTATCGAGCGCCCGATGCGTCGGCGAGCAGCTCGATCTGGTCGGGGCCGAGCTGTCCGCCCTGCAGGCACGGCATCGTGAGCAGCGAGAGCGGGAGCGTGTCGGCCAGCCGCGTGACCTCGCGCGCCTCGGCGTCCTGCGCGGTCCCGCTCGAAGCGCCGGGCCGCCTCGAGCGCGTGGCGACAGCTCGGGGTCGTACGACGCGACCTGGTCGGCGTGCAGCGGCACCGCGAGCGCCGGCGTCGGGGGCCGCGTACTGGTTGACGACGACGTCGGAGAGCGTCACGCCCGGCGCGGTCCTCCACCTCGTACGCCGACTCGATCGTCTCGTCGACCGCGAGCTCGCGCGGGAGCGTGACGAGCAGCACCCTGCACCGTGCGGGATCGCCGAGCAGCTCGACGACCTCGTCGGCGATGCGCCGCACGGGCCCGCCGCGCGCCGCGGCGGCGAGGCCCGCGGGCGAGGTCAGCAGGGTCATGGCGTGGCCCGTGGCGGGCGCGTCGACGACGATGAGGTCGTAGCGCCCCTCGCGTCTCGATCGACTTCAGCTTGCCGAGGACGAGGACCTCGCGGATGCCGGGGATCGCGAACGAGACGAGCTCGAGCGCACCCGTGGACCGCAGCCGCTTCACGAATGCCCCCAGCGACCTCGCGCGGAGCCACTCCACGAGCGCGTCGTCGGGCCGGATGCGCTGCACGGTCAGCCGCCCGCCGTTCTCGTGCTCGGTGAGCACGGTCGGCTCGGACTGGAGCGGTCCCTCGATGCCCAGGGAGAACGGGACCTCGGGGCGTCCCTCGAGCTCGACGACGAGGACCTTGAGGCCGATCCTGGCCGCGAGCACCCCGATGGTGGCGGTGGTCACGGACTTGCCGACGCCGCCCTTGCCGGCGACGAGCAGGACCCCTGATCGGCGCAGAAATTGGGTGGGGTCCATGGTTCGGAGGGTACCCGTCCCAGCACCCGACCCCGTTCGCCGAAGAACCCCTGTTCAGAGGCCTTGTCGGGGCGGGGTGCCGTCGGTACCGTTGGCAGTTCCGGGGGGGCCCGCGAAAGGGGGTGGAGGAATGGCAATCGTGACCGAGGAGTGGCAGCGCCACGCAGCGTGCAAGGGACCGCGCGCGGAGTTCTTCTTCCCGCCCACGTCACCCGAACGCAAGGAGGACCGTGCGGCGAGGGAGCGCGCCGCCAAGGCGATCTGCGCGTCCTGCGACGTGCGCGAGGCATGCCTCCAGTACGCGCTTCGGATCCACGAGGCGCACGGCATCTGGGGCGGCACTACCGAGATGGAGCGCCGCGCGATCAACGAGCGCGAGGCCTGCTGACGCGAGCCGCCGCACATCCGTTGTGAGCTCCGCTGCGCGTCAGGAGATGAGGTGCAGTGCCCTTGACGCCGCACTGACGCCGGCGGTGTCGCACACCCGACCCGGTGACTCGCCGTCGCTGGCGCAGATCCCGGCGGTGAGGTAGTTCGCGGACGAGACGATCGCCTGGGTCACGGGATTCGTCGCGTCGCTGAGATCGGCCGCGATCTGGTCGCGCGTGAGCCCGACGAACGCCTCGGGACTGAAGTTCGCCTGTGTCACGATCACGCGGTTGCCGATGTTGACGAACGGGTACGCGAAGGTCGGATCGAAGGCGACGACGAGCGCGCGGTCCGGGCCCGAGAGCGTCGCGAGGTGCTGGTAGCCCGACGGGGTCTGCACGTCCGACTGCGCCTCGTATGGCCGGAAGACGACCCAGTCGCTCTTGAACGTCGTCGTGCGGAATGTGAACGTGGGCGTGCCCGGCGCGAAGTCGGTCGGAGAGGAGTTCATGTCATAGAGCGTCGAGAAGCGCCCGAACCTCGAGAGCGCGGCGATGAGCGGCCACCGCTGGGCTGCGGCGAACGGGGAGAACTCGGCGCCCCAGTAGAGGACGCCGGGGAGGTGGTTCCCGTCGGGAGCCTCGAACGTGAGCGCCGAGAGGTTCCGGATGACCCGCGGGGGCACGACCGGCACCACGGGGGAGGAGATCCCCACCTTGTCGTAGACGGACACCGGGATGTGGGTGACCTGCTGGAGGACGGTGGGCGATGCCGCCGAGAGGTTCGTCGGGACGACCGGGGACGTCGTGCCGCCGACGACCTTGACGAGCACCACGGTGCCGACGAACGCGACGACGACGCCGAGGGCGAGCCAGGTCCACAGCGCCACGTGCTTGTGCTGGCGCCTCGGTGCCCCAGGATCGCGCACGGCCGTCGCGGGCGGAGCGTCGATGGCCGGGGGTGCGTCCTCAGGCATGGACCGCGACGCCAGCGGCGCGCATCAGTCGACCTCGCCCCAGCCGAGCATCGTCGGAACCGTCAGCACGACGCAGATGAACATCGCGAAGGTGACGATGTGCACGCCCGTGCACCACTCGCAGAGGTTCTTGATGATCAGGAACTCCGCGGTGATCAGCCAGAGCACGAAGCACATGCCCACGACCGCAAGGGCCAGCCGGGCCAGGTGCACCAGTCGGTTCGACGCGCGCCACGCCCACGGGGAGCACAGGGCCGTCATCGCGAGGTACTGGGCGACCCCGAGGAACGCCACGGGGATCCCGAGGAACCTCGACTGCGCCGACGTCGTGACGACACCGCAGTTGACGAAGCCGTGGGTCGAGCAGGCCAGGAGGTGCGGCTGGAAGTGGGTGATCGTGAGGTAGACCGAGATCCCGAGCCCGATCAGGGCGAGGAGTCCCGTGGTCACGACCACCCACCTCGGGGCGGGGGTGACGATGTCGTCCACGGTCAGAACGTGAGCTTGAGGGCCTTGGCAGCCGCCTGGACCCCCGAGGACTGGCACACGGAACCCGGATCGCCCTTCGTCATCGAGCAGATCCCAGCCGACAGGTAGTTGGCCAGGGCCACGATCGCCTGGGTCGTGACGCTCGTCGGGTCACTGAGCGACGAGGCGATCTCGGAGCGCGACAGCCCAGCGAGGTTGATGGGGTCCCAGGGTGCCCCGATGACGAACGTCTCGTTGCCGAGGTTGATGAACGGGAAGTCGCCGTTGGGGTTGTACTTGGCGACCGTCGCCTGCTCCTTCGGCGGGGTCTTCTGGAGGATGACGCCGTTGTTCACTGGTCCCTCCACCTCGAACGTCTTGAAGACGAGGTAGGGGCTCACATAGGCCGTCCGATAGAAGGAGAAGGTCGGGGTGTTGGGCGCGTAGTCGGTGCTCGAGGAGTACATGTTGTAGAGCTTGTCGAAGGTCCCGAACCGCGAGAGCGCCGCGATGATGCTCCATCGTGTGGCAGCGCAGTAGGGGCAGAACTCGGCGCCCCAGTAGAACCCCTCGGGGTAGGTCTTGCCGTTGACGGTCGCGGTGAGCGGGGGCTGGCCCGTCTTCACGGTCGGTGGCGTCACGGCGATCGCCGGCGACGAGATCCCGACGGTGTCGTACACCGACGCCGGGATGGTCGTGACCTGCTTGTAGATCGTCTGGGAGGTCAGCACCCCGTCACCGGCGTGCGGGGTCGACGTCGAGGAGCCGAGGGTCTTCACGAGCACCACCGTCGCGATGACGGCGACGACGACACCGATCGAGATCCAGGCGATGAGCGTCGGATTGCGCCGCGATCCGCCCTTCAGGTTCTTCCTCGGCGCCGTGCGCTTGGACGGCGCGGCTGCAGGCTTCTTGGTGTTGCTTGGCATCATGAACCTTCCCGATCGGCCTGCACTACCCGCGAGCAGGTTAGCCAGCGCGGACGGGTTCGTCGTATCGGATGGCTAAGTTTGACAAATGGGCACGAACGAACGCCCGCGACCCGCAGCGACCGTGATCCTCGCGAGGGACCGCCCGCAGGGCACCTTCGAGGTCCTGATGCTTAAGAGGAATCTAAACAGCGACTTCGTCGGCGGCGCGTTCGTGTTCCCCGGCGGTGCTGTCGACCTCGAGGATGCGACGGACGAGGCGTCGACGTTGTGCATCGGACTCGACGATGCGAGGGCGTCGGTTCTTCTGGGTGTCGAGTGCGGTGGCCTCGCCTACTGGATCGCCTGCCTTCGGGAGCTCTTCGAGGAGGCGGGCCTCCTGTTCGCACAGCGAGCGGACGGCTCTCCGCTGGACATGGCGGACCCTACGACCACCGCGAGGTTCGTCGAGCACCGGCGCACCGTCAACGACCGGTCACGCCGGTTCCTGGACGTCATCAAGGAGGAGGGGCTCATGCTCGACCTTGACGAGCTCAGCTACTTCGCGCACTGGATCACCCCGCAGGGCTCGCCGCGCCGTTACGACACGAGGTTTTTCGTCGCCGCGGCACCGCCCGACCAGGTACCCGTCCACGACGACATCGAGCTGGTGGCGAACACGTGGGTGACGCCCGGCGAGGCGCTCGAGCGCCACCGCCGCGACGAGATGGAGCTGATCCTCCCGACGATCAGGAACCTCCAGGCGATCGACCGGTTCAGCTCATCGCGCGACCTTCTCGATGCGGCCCGGAGGGCCACGGACGTGCCGACGGTTGAGCCGAGGATCGTCGTCGACGGCCACGGATTCCGGATCCTGCTCCCCGGTGACGCCGGCTTCGATGACCCGGACGTCGGCGATGCCGGCGCCCTCGCGCGTGAACCGGGCGACACCGCGACCTGGAACGACCACGTGCGCAAGGCGTCGAGTGATCGGAACGTCCCGTGAGCGGTCCGACGCCGCTGACCGACCACTCGACCGGGCCGGCGATCGAGCCAGAGGTGCCTGTCGTCCTGCACGCATTCGTGGAACGTGTCACCGCTGACAATCCCTCGATGATGCGCGGTCCCGGCACCAACACCTACCTCGCGGGCGACGGACCCCTCGTCGTCATCGATCCGGGTCACGACGACGCCTCGCACCGCGCAGCGATCGTCTCCGCGATCCGCGGCAGGGCGGTCTCTGCAGTCGCCGTGACGCACCACCACGCGGATCATGCGCCTGGCGCGCGGGCCCTGGCCGACGCGGTCGGCGCACCCGTCGTCGGCTACGGGCACCCGACGTTCGACGTCGACCTGGCCGCGCGCGAGGGAACGACGCTCGACGGGGGCTCGTGCCCGCTCGAGGCCTGGCACACGCCGGGCCACGCCTCCGACCACATCTGCTGGTTCGCCCCCTCCCTCGGCTGGCTCTTCACGGGAGACCACCTGATGGAGGGCTCCACCGTGGTGATCCCACCGCCGGACGGGGATCTGACGACCTACCTCGAGACGGTCGCCCGGGTACGCGACGACGCACGGGTGACCGTGCTCGCCCCGGGCCACGGTCGGCTGATCGATGCACCCGGGGCCGTCGCCAGCGACGTGCTCGACCACCGGGCGCGCCGGGCGGCCATGGTCCTCGGCGCGCTGCGGACGCGGGGTCCCTCGAGCGCGAGCGACCTGCGCCCGCTTGCCTACCCCGACGTCGGTCCCGAGCGGCACCTCGTCGCGACGGCCTCGACCTGGGCCAACCTGCTCGCGCTCGTCGACGCCGGGGACGCGACCATGCTCGGCGACCGCGACGATCCGCAGGCCGTGTTCGCGCCGTCCCCCTAGCCCTCGACGGCGCGCTCCAGCGCGTCGAGCATGCGCGCCGTGCATCCCGCGGCACCCGGAGGAGGCGCCACGTCTGCGACGATCCGCGCGGCGAGTCCGGCGAAGACCTCAGCCACCGGGAGGTCCGTGAGCGCCACGGGACTGCCCTCGTCGCCCCCGGCGCCGAGCGCCGGCTCGAACGGCACCTGGGCGAGGAGCTCGACGCCCAGCTGGTCGGCGAGACGCCGCCGCCCCCGGCGCCGAACAGCTCGTAGCGCGAGCCGTGGTCGCAGTCGAACCAGCTCATATTCTCGATGACGCCCACGACCCGGAGGCTCGATCGCCTGGCGAGGTCGCCCGCCCGGGCCGCCACGAGCTGCGCCGCCAGGGGCGGCGTCGTGACGAGCACGACACCCGTCTGGGGCAGGGTGCGCGCGAGGCCCATGGGCACGTCGCTCGTCCCGGGCGGCAGGTCCACAAGCAGGTAGTCGATGCCGGACCAGTCCGCGTCCTCGATGAACTGCTGCACGGCCTTGTTGAGCACGAGCCCGCGCCAGAGGAGCGCCTGGTCCTCCTCGGCGAGGAAGCCCATGGACAGGACCCGCAGCTCGCCGGTGCCCACCTGCTTGGCGCGCGGGACCATCTTGCCGTCCCGAGCCTCGACCGGGCCGCTGATTCCGAGCAGGCGGGGCAGCGAGAATCCGCCGACATCGGCGTCGATGACCCCGACGACGTGGCCGAGCGAGGCGAGGGCGACGGCCAGGTTCGCGGTGACCGAGGACTTGCCGACGCCGCCCTTGCCCGAGCCGATCGCGAGCACGGGCACGGTGCCCTGGATCGAGGTGACGGGCGCACGGTCCTGGGCGAGCCGGCGCGCGGTGTCCATCAGCGCCGCCTTCGCTGCCGCGTCGAGCACCCCCATCGCCACGTCGACCGCGTGCACGCCCTCGATGCCGGCGAGCGCGCTTCGGACGTCGCGCTCGAGCCGGCCCCGCAGGGGGCATGCGACGGTCGTGAGCGCGATTTCGACCCTCGCGGTGCCGGTGCGGTCGACCGAGGCCCCGGTGACCATGCCCAGGGCCACGATGTCGGCGCCGAGCTCGGGATCGATGACGCCTCGGAGGCGCTCGATCAGGGTGGCGTCGAACTGGGTGGCCACCCCCTCAACCTACCGGCGACCGCGCACGATCAGCGGGGTGCACCCGCTACCATTCTGGTCTCAGGCACACGGGTCGTGCGCCGAGCGGGTCTCCAGGAGGTGCCATGTCGACCACGTCCACCGTCTCCATCTCGCGCAAGCAGGAGCCGATCATCCTGACCGACGCCGCCGCTGCCAAGGTGGCTGAGCTGCTGGCCGACGAGGACGCCTCGGAGAGCCTCGCGCTCCGGGTCGCCGTGAAGCCCGGCGGCTGCTCAGGCTTCTCCTACGACATGTTCTTCGACACCGAGGTGGCCGAGGACGACCTCGTCCGGTCCTTCGGCGAGGTGAAGGTCGTGGTCGACCCGAAGTCCGCCGAGCTGCTGCTCGGTGCGTCGCTCGACTACTCCGACGGCCTGCAGGGTGCCGGGTTCCACATCACGAACCCCAACGCCACCAGCACCTGCGGCTGCGGCAGCTCGTTCAGCTGAGTCCATCCGCCGCCTCCGGCGACGGCGTCACCTTCACGCTCAACGGCGCCGAGGTCATCGTCCCCGCTGAGGGCACGCTGCTCGACGCGCTGCGGGGCCCGCTCGGTCGCCGCGACGTGAAGGACGGCTGCGCGCCGCAGGGCCAGTGCGGCTGCTGCACGGTGCTGGTCGACGATCTTCCCCGCGTGTCGTGCGTGACGCCCGTCTCGCGCGTCGCGGGTCGCGCCGTCACCACGCTCGAGGGCGTCGACCCCCCGGTGCGCGATTCGCTGATCGACGCCTTCGACCGGACCGCGGCATCCCAGTGCGGCTTCTGCACGCCGGGGATCCTGTGCCGGCTGGCGGCCCTCGGCCGCAAGCCGCGCATCGATGACGCCGCCGTGCGCGGCGCCCTGTCGGCGCACCTCTGCCGGTGCACCGGGTTCCAGCCGATCGTCGAGGCGGCGCTCGTGGCGAACGGGCTGCGCGAGCCGCCACCGGCCCGGGATCACGGTGCCGCGACGGCGCGCGCGACGCTCGAGAGCGGGACCACCCAGGTGGCCGGACCAGAAGTCGCCCGAGGCCTCGCGCCGTTCGCCGATGACACCGCGCCACCGGGCGCGGTCGTCGCGCTCTGCTCGGGGACCGACGACTACTCGGTCGCCCCGACGATCGCCGAGGCGAGGCGCATCGCGAGGGTCGTGCAGGGCCGCAACTCCACGATCGCGCTGACGCACCCCGTCGCTGTGCCCGACGGCTCCTTCGATGTCGTGCTGCAGACGACGTGGGTCGAGCCGGCGTACCTCGAGCCGGATGCGAGCTGGTGCGAGCCCGGCGGGGACCCCGCGTCGCCGTTCGGCAACGCGGGGGCGTTCGGTGCGAAGCGGCACTCGCCGGCTGCCGGGGACGCCCAGAGGCTCGCCGGGGAGCTCGGCGGACCGGTCCGGGTCCTGTGGACCCGCGAGGCAGTCGTGCGGCGCGGCGAGAAGCGCCCGCCGCTCTCCCTCGGGGTGAACGCAGACGGGTCGGGCGTGGTCCGCGTCGGGTGGACCGGCGCATCGCGACCCGTCGACCCGGTCGTCGCCGCGATCGTCGCCGCGGCGCCCGGACTCGACGTCACGATCGAGCCGATAGCGGGGCCACCCGTCGGGACCACGCATCGGGGTGCCGGCGTCGCCGAGGTGCTCGCGGCGCTGGCGATCGCGCGCGCCCCGCTCGACGCGCGGGAGTGCACCGTCACGACCCCGAACGGCGCGACCGCGACCGTCCGTGTCGCAGCCGGGCGGATCAGCGTGGTCGTCGCGGCGGGGGACCCCCTGTGCGAGGCCACGCTGGCGCAGCTTCGTGATCGGCGCGGTCCACCAGGGATTCTCCATGGTCACGACCGAGGGGATCGCGGTCGACGAGCGCGGCGTCCCGGTCGATCTCACGATCCGGTCCTTCGGCATCACCCCGGCGCGGTCGTTCCCCCACGTCGATGTGACGCTGGAGTCCGACGACAGGCAGCCACTCGCCGCGGGGACCGCGGTCTTCGCCGCCACGCTCGCTGCGATGTGGTTGAGTGAGGGCCGCGGGCCGCGATGGCCCACCCGCCGATAAGGAGTCGAGATGCCAGAGCCCGTCGGTCCGTACAGCCCCTTCGCCCGCGCGGGCGACCTCGTGGTCACCTCCGGGCAGCTCGGCCTCGCCAACGGCCCTGACGGATCGGCGCCCGCACTCGTCAACGGTGGGACCGCGGCGCAGCTGGCCCAGGCGCTGCGCAACGGTGCCGACGTGCTCGCCTCCGCCGGCGCGCGGGTGGATCAGGTGATCAAGGCCACGGTGTTCCTCGTCGACATGGCCGACTTCGCGGCGTGCAACGAGGTGTGGATCGCGTTCTTCGGCGACCACCGGCCCGCGAGGACCGCGATCGGCGTGGCCGCGCTGCCGCTCGGAGCCCGAGTCGAGGTGGAACTGTGGGCGAGCGCGACAAGCGACTGAACGCCGCGAGGCGCACCTCGCGCGGGGCGCTGAACGTCTTCACCCTCTGGCTCGGCCCGGACGAGAACCCCGCAGGCGTCATCTACGGGACGATCACCGTCGGCGCGGTGCTCGCCGCGGAGGGGGACCGCAGCGAGCACGTCTCGACCGCGGTCTTCGTCGCCTTCATGGTCCTGCTCCTGTACTGGGTGGTCCATGCGTGGAGCGACGACACGGGCCGGCGCATCGAGGAGCGCTCCGAGCTCTCCTGGGACAGGTTCGCCGGGTACCTCCAGCGCGACTGGGCGATCGTGCGCGGTGCGATGCTGCCGATCCTCGCCGTCATCATCGCGGCCGTCTTCGGCGACTCGGGCGAGCAGGCCATCTACGTCGGGACGATCGTCAGCGCCGTGTCGCTCGCGGTGATCGAGCTCGTGACCGGGATCCGCAACGAGCTCGGCATGCGCCAGGTGCTCGTCCAGACGCTCGTCGGTGCCGGGTTCGGGGCCGTCCTGATCGGGCTGCGCTACCTGCTCATCTGATCAGGTCACGAGAACCGGTAGCCGACGCTGCGGACGGTCTGGATGAGGTGGGCGTGCTCCTCGCCGAGCTTCGCGCGCAGGCGGCGGATGTGCACGTCGACGGTCCTCGCCCCGCCGTAGTACTCGTAGCCCCACACGCGGCTCAGGAGGGTCTCGCGGGTGAAGACCCGCGTCGGGTTCGCGGCGAGGAAGCGCAGCAGCTCGTACTCCATGTAGGTGAGGTCGAGCACCCGGCCGGCGATGGCGGCCTGGTAGGTCTCGAGGTTGATCGTGAGCATCTCGTGCTCCAGCACGGCGGCGCCCTGGGTGGTGCCCCGCAGCGCCAGCTGGTGGCGGAGCCTCGCGGCGAGCTCGTCGGCCTCCACGGGCGCCACGATGAAGTCGTCGAACAGGTCGTCGCGCAGGGCGAGCTCGTCCAGCTGGTACCGCTCGACGATCACGATGATGGGCTGGAACGGCGGGTCGAGGCGCCGGAGCGTCCGGCAGGTGGCCATGGCGTCGGTGACCGTCGTCGCCGTCGCGTCGACGATGACCGCGGCGAGCTCGCCGTCGTCGCCCCCGATCCGAGTCAGGATCCTCGAGGGGTCGGCCTCGCCGTGCGGGACGAGCCCTGCGAGCCGCACGGCGCGCGACACGGGCCCATCGGCATCCGGGACGCAGAGGACGCCGATCGAGAGCGCGCCGTCGACCGTCACAGCAGCGGCAGGTACCGGTCGAGCTCGAACGGGGTCACCGACTCGGCGTAGGCGCTCCACTCGGCGCGCTTGTTGCGCAGGAACCACTCGAAGAGGTGGTCGCCGAGCGTCGCGGCCAGCAGCTCGGACCCTCCATCCGGTCGGTCGCCTCCTTGAGGGTGGTCGGCAGCACCTCACGGTCGTGGTCCCGGCCGGTCGAAGAGGTTGCCGGTCGCCTCGGGCGGCAGCTCGTAGTCGCCGCGGACGCCCGCCATCCCCGCCGCCAGGATGACGGCGAGAAGCACAGGTAGGGGTTCGCTGCGGGGTCGGGGGCGCGGTACTCGATCCGCGTCGAGTCCGTCTTCCCCTGCTTGATGGTGGGGATGCGCACGAGTGCCGAGCGGTTGTTGCGCGCCCAGCTGACGTTGACGGGTGCCTCGTGGCCCGGGACGAGACGCTTGTAGGAGTTCACCCACTGGTTCGTCACGGCCGTGATCTCGCTCGCGTGGGCGAGCAGACCGGCGATGAAGCGGTGCGCGATCGAGGAGAGCCCGTAGCGGTCGTCGGTGTCGACGAACGCGTTCGCCCCGTCCTTCCACAGCGAGAGGTGCGAGTGCATCCCGGACCCCTGGACGCCGCCGAGCGGCTTCGGCATGAAGCTCGCCGCGACGCCCGCCTGGCGCGCGAGCTCCTTGACGGTGTGGCGCACGGTCATGACGGTGTCCGCCATCGTCGAGCGCGTCGGTGTACCGCAGGTCGATCTCGTGCTGGCCGGGCGCATCCTCGTGCTGGGCGTGCTCGACGGGGATGCCCATCTCCTCGAGCGTGAGCACGGTCGTTGCGCCGCAGACGGCTGACGAGGTCGTCGGTCCCGAGGTCGAAGTAACTGCCGAGGTCGACGGGGTGCGGCGCGCCGGCTCGGCTCGAGCGAGTCGAAGTAGAAGTACTCGAGCTCGGGGGCGACGAAGAAGGTGTAGCCGTCGCCCAGGGTGTCGGCGAGCACACGGCGCAGCCGGTTCCTCGGGCATCCCTCGAAGGCCGTGCCGTCCACGTTGACGATGTCGCAGAAGACCCGGGCGACGCCCTCGCCCTCGGCCCGTGCCACGGGAGGAGCTGGAACGTCGCGAGGTCGGGCTTCGCGAGGACGTCGGCCTCCTGGACGCGGCTGAACCCGTCGATGGCGCTGCCGTCGAAGGTCATCCCCTCGTCGAGGGCGTCCTCGAGCTCGGCGGGGGTGACGTGGAACGCCTTGTGGCGACCGAGCACGTCGGTGAACCACAGCTGGATGAACCGGATCCGGCGCTCCTCGACGGACATGGAGCACGTAGGCGGCCTGTTGGTCGGACATCGGGTCATTCTCGCAGGTCCACACGGCCGGCTGCCTCGGCCGGCGGCACCGCGTCGCCGGGCTAGCGGCGACTCGCCGCCTTCGCGCGGGAGCTTCTTCGCGGCGCCGCCTTGCGCGCCGGCGCCTTCTGACGGCTGCCTTCTTCGCCGCCGTCCTCCTTGCGGGAGCGCGCTTCGCCGGTGACGAAGCCGACGCAGCGCTGCAGACGGTCTCGACGAGCAGGCGGCTCACGACGTAGGGGTCCATGTTGGCGTTCGGACGACGGTCCTCGAGCCAGCCCTTCCGTCCTTCACCGTGCCCCACGGGATGCGGATCGAGGCGCCGCGGTCCGATGCGCCGTAGCAGAACTCGAGGTAGTGGGCGGTCTCGTGCGCGCCGGTGAGGCGCTGCTCGATGCCGACGCCGTAGTTCGCGATGTGCTCGTGGACCTTGCTCCGATCGCCTCGCAGCCCGCGATGATCGCGTCTCACCCGCCGGCCCGCGCATCTGCTTGGTCGAGAAGTTCGTGTGCGCGCCGGCGCCGTTCCAGTCGCCGAGCATCGGCTTCGGCTCGAGCGTCGCGAAGACGCCGAAGTCCTCGGCGATGCGGAAGCAGCAGCCAGCGGGCCATCCAGAGCTGGTCACCGATCGTGGGCGGCGGCAGCACGCCGATCTGGAACTCCCACTGCCCCATCATCACCTCGGCGTTGGTGCCCTCGATCGCGAGGCCCGCCGCGGAGCACGCGAGCGTGTGGGCCTCGACGATCTCGCGGCCGGGCATCTTGTCGCCGCCGACGCCGCAGTAGTAGGGGCCCTGGGGGGCGGGGTAGCCGAGCTCGGGCCAGCCGAGCGGGCGGCCGTCCTGGAAGAACGTGTACTCCTGCTCGATGCCGAACCACGGCTCGAACGAGGCGTACTTCTTCGCGGTCTCGGCGCACGCCGCGCGCGTGTTCGAGACGTGCGGGGTCAAGTCGGTGTTGAGGACCTCGCACATCACGAGCTTGTCGTTCGGCCCGCGCAGCGGGTCCGGCACGACGAAGACGGGGCGCAGCACGCAGTCGGAGTTGTCACCGGTCGCCTGGTTCGTGCTCGAGCCGTCGAAGCCCCAGATGCCGGGCTGCTTGCCGTCCGCGATGATCCTCGTCTTGCTTCGCACGAGCGGGGAGGGCTTCGTCCCGTCGATCCAGATGTACTCGGCCTGGTAGGGCATGGGTCTCCTCTTGTCGCGTGTTGGTGCCGGTGCGCGCCGCGACGCGCACCGCATGGAAAGTCTCGCGCATCGCGCGAACCCCGACCCCGTGGTTTCGTTAACGCGCGTGTGAAACCCAGAGTCGTCCGTGCGTGGCGCCCCGGTAGGCTCGCGGTGTGGCGACGATCCGCCTTGGGCTCGCCCAACTGAATCCCGTCGTCGGTGACCTCGCCGGCAACGCCGCGATGATCCTCTCCGCGTTGCGAGGACGGCTTCGCGCAGGGCTGCGACCTGGTCTGACGTGCCCGAACTCGCGCTCGTCGGCTACCCGCCCGAGGACCTGCTGCTGAAGGACGGGTTCGTCGCGGACGCCGAGGCAGCGCTCCGGCGCGTCGCCGCGGCGGCGCCGCCGTGCCTGGGCGTCGTGGGCTCGGTGCTCGGCGCCGGCTCGGGTCTGGTCGATCTCGCCGCACCCGTCGACGGGCGCGACATCGCGCAGGCGGGCGCCTCGGTCCCCGGCCACGCGCTCGCCAACGCGGCGGTGCTCGTCGGGGCGGGCCGGCTCCTGGGTGCGGTGGCCAAGCGCCGGCTCCCCAACTACGCGGTCTTCGACGAGCAGCGGTGGTTCTCGAGCGGGATCGCTGCCGTCGAGACCTTCCTCGTCGCGGGGGCGAGCGTCGGGGTCCTCGTGTGCGAGGACCTCTGGGTCGACGCCGGCCCGGCGGCCGAGCTGGCCGCGGCCGGTGCCGGGCTCATCGTCGTCATCAACGCGTCGCCGTACTCGCGCCGGCGCCACGAGGACCGCCGCGCGCTGCTTCGCGGCGTGTCGAGGAGACAGGGTGCGTGATCGCGTACGTCAACATCGTCGGCGGCCAGGACGAGCTGGTCTTCGACGGTGCGAGCTGCGTCATCGACGCGACCGGCAGCGTGCTGGCAGCCGCGCCCCAGTTCGAGCCGTCCCTCCTCGTCGTCGATGTCGACGTCCCCGACGCCGAGGGCGACCCACGAGGGTTCGCGGGCGTGGCCGAGACCGGCACGACCGCGGCGCGCCGATCCACGGTGACGTCGCGGACCCCCTCGACGAGGTCGCCGAGGTCTACGCCGCGCTCGTGCTCGGCACCCGCGACTACCTGACGAAGAACGGGTTCGCATCGGCCGTGATCGGGCTCTCGGGCGGGATCGACTCCTCGCTCGTGGCAGTCATCGCCGCCGACGCCCTCGGCGCCGACAGGGTGCTCGGAGTCTCGATGCCCTCGCGGTACAGCTCGGAGCACTCGGTCGTCCGACGCCGACGCGCTGGCTGAGCGGCTCGGGATCTCGCTCGCGACCGCGCCGATCGAGGCAGCGCACGTCGCGCTGTCGTCGATCATCACCGGCCTGCTCGGCGCGCCCGTGGCAGGGCTCACCGACGAGAACCTCCAATCGAGGATCCGCGGGGTGATCCTCATGGGGATCTCGAACGCCACCGGGGCGATCGTGCTCACGACGGGGAACAAGTCGGAGATGGCGACGGGCTACTCGACGCTCTACGGCGACTCCGCGGGCGGGTTCGCGGTCATCAAGGACGTCGTCAAGACGCTCGTCTACGACCTGTGCCGCTACCGCAACCGCCTCGCGATCGAACGGGGTGAGCCCGCGCCGATCCCCGAGGACGTCCTCACCAAGCCCCCGTCCGCCGAGCTGCGGCCCGACCAGCGCGACGACGAGAGCCTCCCGCCCTACGAGCTCCTCGACCCCGTGCTCGAGGCGTATGTCGAGGACGACCGATCTGTGTCCGAGCTGATCGCCGAGGGCCATGATCCGGCGCTCGTGACCCGGGTCGCGGCGCTCGTGGACGCGGCCGAGTACAAGCGGCGACAGATGCCTCCCGGAGTCAGGATCACGACGAAGTCGTTCGGCAAGGACCGCCGCATGCCCATCACCAACCGGTACGGCAGGCAGCGGTGAGCGCGCCCGCCATGTCGATGGACGAGACGCGAGTCACGTGGACCTCGGCGCACTGCCGGATCTTCCGGCGCCTGTTCGGGATCTGCGGTGCGGCGGGGTCGGTCGTCGCCGAGCCTGCCTGCGCTGTCGTGCTCGCCGGGCTCGCCGGCGAGTTCGCGTGGCACGCCGAGCTCCTCTACGAGCTGCTGCCGGTGCGCCAGGGGGTGGACCGCGAAGCACTCGTTCGCGTCGAGGTCCACGGCGCCGACGCGGCGCTCGCCTGGCTCGACGGCTCGGTCGGACGCGGCGACGGCGTCCAGGTCTGCCTGGTGCTCGGGCGGGTCCTCCTTCCACGGCTGGATCGATCGGTGGCCGCGGCCCTCGCGGCGACCGATCGCCGCCTTGACGGGCCTCGTGCCAGGGCCCTGACCCTCGTGGGGCGCGGCCTGGCGGATGCCGGGAGCTCCCTCGAGGCCGTCGAGCTGCGCCTGGCGGCCTCGGGTGCCGACTTCGCGGTGGCATCCGGCGGCTGCGAGGAGGTCGAGCGGCTCCTCGATGCGGCCCCTGCGGGGGACGGTCTCGCCGGTGGTGTCGCCCGGGGGGGTTGACGGCCCCAGTAGAGTGACCTGCCGCCCCAGAGTTGGGGAGGGATGTGGGGAGGCGGTCAGCCCGCCGGAACGATCTAAGGAGCCCGGCTTCGTGGCCAAGGACCGTATCGAGAGGGACGACGAGGACCTCGTACGCCTCTATCTGACCGACATCGGCCAGTACAACCTGCTGACCAAGGACGACGAGGTCCGGCTCGCCCAGGCGATCGAGGAGGGGCGTGCGGCGCTCCTGGAGATCGAGAAGGGCGTGAAGCTGACCGCGTCGCGCAAGCAGCAGCTGCGACGCGTCGCGAAGAAGGGCGACGACGCGCAGCGCGAGTTCGTGCAGTCCAACCTGCGCCTCGTGGTCTCCATCGCGAAGAAGTACCAGGCATCCGGCCTCCCGCTCCTCGACCTCATCCAGGAGGGGAACCTCGGCCTGATGCACGCCGTCGAGAAGTTCGACTGGCGCAAGGGGTTCAAGTTCTCGACCTACGCGACGTGGTGGATCCGCCAGGCGATCACGCCGAGGCATCGCGAACACGGGACGCACGATCCGCCTGCCCGTGCACGCCGGCGACACGCTGGCCAGGGTGCAGAAGGCGCAGTCTCGCCTCGAGCTCAAGTTCGGTCGGCCCCCGACGATCAAGGAGCTCTGCATCGAGTGCGAGATGCCGGAGGACAAGCTGATCGAGGCGCTCCGCTTCCGCGCCGAGCCGCTCAGCCTCTCCGAGCCGCTTCGCGAGGACGGCGACGCCGAGCTCGGCGACGTCGTGGAGGACCGGTCCGCGGAGTCGCCGTTCGAGGCTGCTGCCATCGCGGTGCTCCCCGAGGAGATCCGCAGGCTCCTGGCGCCGCTCGACGAGCGTGAGCGCGAGATCCTTCGCCTGCGCTTCGGACTCGATCGCGGCGAGCCGAGGACGCTCGAGGAGGTCGGCGAGCACTTCAACCTCACGCGCGAGCGGATCCGACAGATCGAGGCGCGGGCGATGAGCAAGCTGCGCCACCCCTCGTCGGACACCGGCGCCCGCGACCTCCTGACCGTCTAGGGCAGTTCGCCCGAGCGGACGCGGGCTCCGGGAGTTCCGCGAGCTCAGGCTGCGGCGCGACGCGTGCGACCGAGTCCCGCGAAGAGCAGCGCCACGACGACCACGGCACCGGTCATCGCGGGCAGCCGCACGGCGGCGCGGTCGCGCAGCCTGACCGGGCTCGTGAAGCTCAGCACCTCCCAGCCGCGCTCCTTGGCCTCCTTGGCCAGGGCTCGGTCCGGATTGACGACGACGGGATGGCCGACCACCTCCAGCATGGGGATGTCGGTCGCGGAGTCCGAGTAGGCGCTCGACTCGTCGAGGTCGATGTGGTGCGACGCGGCGAGCTTGAGGATCGCCTCGGCCTTGCCGGGACCCTGGGCGAAGAAGCTGATCTTGCCCGTGTAGCGCCCCTCGTCGTCGACCTCCGCCTGCGACGCGATCGCGCCGTCCACGCCGAGCATGGAGGCGAGGGGCTCAACGATCTCCGCGGGGGCGCTCGAGACGAGATAGATCCGGTCGCCCTTCGCGCGGTGCGCGGAGATGAGCGCCTGTGCCTCCGAGTAGATGAGTGGCTCGATGACCTCGGCCAGGGTCTCCTCGACGATGGAGCGCACCTCGTCGCGGTCCCATCCGGCCGAGACCTCGAGCATGGACTCGCGGATCTTCTGCATCTTGTCCTCGTCCGCACCGAACCACAGGAACAGGAGCTGGCCGAAGATCGCCCGGGCGACGGTCCGGCGGTTGACGAGGCCGCGGCGGCGCAGCGGGCCGCCGAACGCGACGATCGAGGCGCGCGCTATCACCGTCTTGTCGAGGTCGAAGAATGCCGCGCGCATGCAGCAATGCTACGGCTGCAAGGTTAAGAAAATTGTGCAGCAGGGTGAACGAACGCCCATCGCGCCCATCCGTGGGTCATTCTGCGACGAAGATCCGCTCGATCAGCTCCTCGGCCGCGTGCGTGGCGAGCACGATCACGTGGTCGCCCTCGGCCAGCCTGGTGTCGTGGCGCGGGGTCAGGACCTTGTCGTCGCGCATGATCGCGACGACGTCTGCCTCGCCCGGGAGCGGCAGGTCGCCCAACGTCTGGTGATCGGAGATCGCCGGGGAGTCCGCATCGAGGGTCACCTCGAGCAGCACGCCACCGGAGCGGTCGAGCTCCATGAGCCGAACGATGGATCCGACCGTGACCGCTTCTTCGACGAGCGCGGTCAGCAGCTGAGGGGTCGAGACGCTCACGTCGACGCCCCACGACTCGTTGAACATCCACGCGTTCTTCGCGTTGTTGACACGCGAGATCACGCGCGGGACCGCGAACTCCTGCTTGGAGAGCCAGCTGATCACGAGGTTGTCCTCGTCGTCGCCGGTCGCAGCCACGACGACGTCCGCCGTGCGCAGGCCCACGGCCTCGAGCGAGTCGACCTCGCAGCCGTCGCTCGCGACGACGTCGACGCCGATCAGGTGCTCGCGCAGCGTCTCGGCACGGTCGACGTCGGCCTCGAGGACCTGGACGTCGTGCCCGTTGTCGCGGAGGTCGGCCGCCATCGCGCTCCCGACGCTCCCGCCTCCGACGACGACGACCCTCATGACGGGACCTCCAGCAGCCGCGCGTCGAGCTCGCCGAGCGTCTCGCGGGTGAGCACGAAGTGCACGACGTCGTCCTCCTGGCCGATCAGTCCCGAGACGTCGAGCCGGGGCTGGTTGTTGCGCACGAGCGAGACGATCTTCGCCCCGCCGGCGATCTCGAGGCCCGAGAGCGGCTTGCCGGCCCATGCGTCGGGGAGGATCCGCTCGACGAGGAGCAGGTTCCCAGTGGCGTCGTGCCACTCGACGGTCTCGTCGTCGGGGAGGAGCCACCGCATCACCTGGGTGGTCGTCCACGCGACGGTGGCGACGGTCGGGATGCCGAGGCGCTGGTAGATCACGGCGCGCCGCGGGTCGTAGATGCGCGCGACGACGTTCGAGATCCCGAAGTTCTCCCGGGCGATGCGCGCACACAGGATGTTCGAGTTGTCGCCGTTCGTCACGGCCGCCAGGCCGCCGGCGCCGCGCGCCCCCGCATCATCGAGGGCCTCGCGATCGAACCCCGAGCCGACGATCGTCCTGCCCGAGAAGCCGGGCGGGAGCCTTCGGAACGCCTTCGGCGAGCGGTCCATGACGGACACGGAGTGCCCCGCGGCCTCCAGCTGGACGGCGAGGCCCGACCCGACCCGGCCGCAGCCGACGACGACGATGTGCACGGGCCGATGTCAGCACGAAGGGAGGGGTGCTGTAAAGCCAACGTGTCTGGCTGAGGGCAGGCGGTGTAGGTTCGCCGCGTGTCCGCAGGCGTTGAGGATGAGCCGGTCGCGCCCAGGCTGACGCCGAGCAAGTCCCTCGCCCACGACCTCGCGATGGAGTACCCCGAGTCCGCTGCATACCGGTTCAAGCGCAGGGTCCTGGGCAAGCCGCTCGTCTCCGAGCAGCTCAGCGGCGAGCGTCTGAGCCGCCCCATCGCCCTCGGCGTCCTCGCACCGGACTGCATCTCGTCCTCGGCGTACGGCACCGAGGAGATGCTCACGCAGATGACGCCGATCATCGGGCTCGCGGCCTTCAGCCTCCTCGTCCCGATCACCTTCGTGATCCTCGGGGTGCTGTTCGTCGTGACGCTGTCCTACCTCGACGTCATCGGCTTCTACACGTCTGCGGGAGGCTCCTACGTCGTTGCGCGCGACAACTTCGGCCCGAAGATCGCGCAGATCGCGGCGGTGGCGCTCCTCATCGACTACACGGTGACGGTCGCGGTGCAGTGCTCCGCTGGCACCGCCGCCCTCACGAGCGCCGTCCCCTCGCTCGCGACCGGCTACACCCCGCTGCTCATCACGATCGGCGTCGTGCTGGTCCTCATCTACGGCAATCTGCGGGGCATCCGCGAGGCGGGGAAGATCTTCGCGTTCCCGACGTACTTCTACGTCCTCGCCCTGGGTGCGACGATGCTCGTCGGGTACTACAAGAAGATCACCGGATCCCTCCACTACATTCCCATCCCGCCGCACAGCGAGCTCTACCACGGGGTGCTCGGCACCCCCGGCAACGGCGCCCTCTACGGCCTCGCGTTCATCGGGCTCCTTCGTGCCTACGCGAACGGCGGCTCCTCGCTGACGGGCCTCGAGGCGATCTCCAATGGCGTCGCGTCGTTCAGGAAGCCTGCGTCAACGAACGCGCGGGTCACGCTCGTGGTGATGAGCTGCATTCTCGGGTTCCTCGTGCTGTCGACGACGCTCGTCGCGACGTGGACCCACGCCCTCCCCCGCGCGTCGGGGACCCCGACGGTCGTCTCCCAGGAGGTCCAGGCGATCTTCGGGACCGGCTCGTTCGGACACGCGCTGTTCCTGCTCGTGCAGGGCGCGACCCTGCTCATCTTGTACACGGGCGGGAACACGAGCTTCAACGGCTTCCCGTTCCTCGCCAACTACGTCGCCACCGACCGCTACCTCCCGCGCCAGCTCACGAAGCGCGGGCACCGCCTCGCATTCTCCAACGGGATCATCGTGCTCGGCATCGTCGCCCTGGTCCTCATCATCGTCTTCGACGCCCAGGTGAACGGGCTCGTCGCCCTGTACGCGATCGGCGTGTTCACCGGCTTCACGATGGCGGGTGCGGGCATGGTGGCGCACCACCGACGGGGGCGCGAGCCGCATCGTCGTCGCGGCATCGTTGTGAACTCGATCTCCGCATTCGTCTGCGGCCTCGTCGTCGTCATCTTCGCGACCGTGAAGTTCAACGAGGGCGCGTGGGTCGTCGTCATCCTCGGACCCCTCATGTACTGGGGCCTCATCCGGCTCCACCGCCAGTACGCGGTCGAGGACGACGCGCTGCGCGCCAGGGCGGACGCTGCGGCGTCCGGGGCGTCCGCGCTGCGTCGCAACATCGTCTACGTCCTCGTCGACAACTTCGACCTCGCCGCAGCGCGCGCGATCCAGTACGCGAGGGGGCTCAACCCCTCTGAGCTCCGGGCGATCCACTTCGACCTCGACCCGCGGGTGACGAAGGAGCTCGAGACCGCCTGGGCGGAGGTCGGCCCGCAGAACCTCACCCTCGAGGTCATCGAGTGCCCGGACCGTCGCATCGAGCGCAGTGTGCTCGAGCTCGCAGTCGAGGCTGCGCGTCCAGAGGACACCGAGTGCACGATCGTGCTGCCGAGGCGGATCTTCGCGACCCGCCTCGCGAGGTTCCTGCATGACCGGACCGCCGACGCGATCGTCGAGGCCGTGATCCTCGTCCCGCGCGTCTCGGCGACCGCGATCCCGTTCCGGCTCAATTTGGAGAAGCGGCGCAGGTTCCGCGCAGCGGCCGCGGCCTCCTCCGAGGAGCACGCTGAAACAGGTCCGGACGGAGAAAAGAAAAAGAAAGAAGGAGAAGGAGAAGGAGAAGGAGAAGGACAGGGGCCAGCGGCTCATGAACGCGGACCGGCTGCTCGCCGAGCGCTCAGCCGACTCGACCCCCATCGGGGACGCCACCTGGCGCGAGCGGTGCCAGTTCTCCGGGCGCGTCCGATCGATCAGCGTCCGCAAGGTGGACGACGCGCCGGCCCTCGAATGCACCCTGATCGACGGCACGGGCACGTTGCTGCTGGTCTTCCAGGGACGCAATGCCATCCCGGGCATCGAGCGCGGGGCCCGGCTCGTCGTGGAGGGGACCGTCGGCTCTTGGCAGCGCCGCCTCGCCATCATCAACCCGGACTACGAGCTGGTCGCGGGCCCCGAGCACGAGACCTGAGCTTCCTTGCCCCGCGAGGGTGACCCCCGCTAGCCTCTCGACGGCCCAAACCCGGGCCGCACTTCCTCCGCCAGGCGCCACCAATGACGTCGCGAATCACGCGGCACCAACCCAGAGAGGCCTCCACTAGATGCACCCGATCCTCTTCGCTTCCGAAGGCGGCTACCAGAACTTCCAGCTTTCGAGCAACGACAAGCTCATCCTCTGGGGAGTCATCGCCTGCGGCGTGATCGGCATCCTCACCGCAGTCGTGCTCATCCGTGGCGTGCTCGCCGCCGACCAGGGCTCGGTCAAGATGCGCGAGATCGCCAAGGCGATCCAGGAGGGCGCGGAGGCATTCCTGAAGCGCCAGTTCCGCACGATCGGGATCATCATCGTGCCGCTCGCCGTCCTCATCTTCTTCACGGCGACCAAGGTCGTCCGCCCCGACGGTTCCGTCGCGATGTCGTTCGCGCAGAACGGGATCTGGCGCGTCGTGTGCTTCCTCTTCGGTGCAGCGCTCTCGGGGCTCACGGGCTTCATCGGCATGTCGACCGCGGTGCGCGGCAACATCCGCACGGCGGCGGCCGCGGTCGAGGGCGGCGGCATGCCCGCGGCCCTGAAGGTCGCCTTCCGGACGGGAGCGGTCACCGGCCTGCTCTGCGTCGGGCTCGGGCTCACCGGTGCCGCGGGCATCTTCCTCATCTTCCAGAACTCGGCGACCGCGGTGCTCGTGGGCTTCGCCTTCGGCGCCTCGCTGATCGCGCTGTTCATGCGAGTGGGCGGCGGCATCTTCACGAAGGCGGCCGATGTCGGCGCCGACCTCGTCGGCAAGGTGGAGGCCGGGATCCCCGAGGACGACCCCCGCAACGCGGCGACGATCGCCGACAACGTCGGTGACAACGTGGGCGACTGCGCGGGGATGGCCGCCGACCTCTTCGAGTCCTACGAGATCACGATCATCGCGGCGCTGATCCTCGGCTGGTCGGCGTTCACGGGCATCAAGTACGTGCTGTTCCCCCTCATGATCCCCGCGATCGGCATCCTGGCGTCGATCGTCGGCATCTACGCCGTTCGTGCGCGCGCCCACGAGAAGAACGCCCTCAGCCCCATCAACCGCGGGTTCTGGCTCTCCTCCTTCCTCACGGTCGTCGGCGCCTTCGTGGTCGCCCAGTTCTACGTCCACAACCTCAAGGTCTTCTGGGCCGTGCTGACTGGCGTCGGCCTCTCGCTCGCCGCGAGCCTGATCACCGAGCACTTCACCTCCACCGAGCGCAGCCCGGTGCGCGAGATCGCCGAGGCGGCCCGCACCGGCCCCGCGACGACCGTGCTCAGCGGCCTCGCGCTCGGCCTCGAGAGCTCGGTCTGGGCGATCATGGCCATCGCGATCGCCATCGGCGTCGCCATCGGCCTCGGCGGCACGAACATCCACCATGTCTTCTACCTGGTCTCGCTCATCGGCATCGGGCTGCTCTCGACTGCGGGGATGATCGTCTCGGAGGACAGCTTCGGACCGGTGTCCGACAACTCGGCGGGCATCGCCGAGATGGCCGGGGAGTTCCAGGGCGACACCGAGCGCGTCCTCGTGAGCCTCGACGCGGTGGGCAACACGACCAAGGCCATCACCAAGGGCGTCGCGATCGGCTCCGCCGTCATCGCCGCGGTGGCGATCTTCGCGTCGTTCATCCAGACCGCGGGCGACCAGCTGCACATCCCCTCGGTCCTGACGTTCAGCGTGATCAAGATCAACGTCGCGGACCCGAAGACCTTCATCGGGCTGCTCATCGGCGGCTCGATCGCCTTCATCTTCTCGTCGCTCGCGATCCGCGCCGTCGGCCGGTCCGCGGGGACGATCGTCCAGGAGGTCCGCCGCCAGTTCCGCGACCACCCGGGGATCATGGACTACAGCGAGAAGCCGGACTACAGCGCCGTCATCGACATCTGCACCGAGGCGTCGCAGCGCGAGCTGGCGACCCCGGCGCTCCTGGCGATCCTCTCGCCGGTGATCGTCGGTTTCGGGATCGGCTACCTCGCGCTCGGTGCGTTCCTCGCCGCGGCGATCCTGACGGGCCAGCTGATGGCGAACTTCCTCAGCAACTCGGGTGGCGCCTGGGACAACGCGAAGAAGTACATCGAGGACGGCCACGAGGGCGGGAAGGGCTCCGAGGCGCACAAGGCCGCGGTCATCGGCGACACCGTCGGTGACCCGTTCAAGGACACGGCCGGCCCCGCCCTCAACCCGCTGATCAAGGTCATGAACCTCGTCTCGCTGCTGATCCTTCCCGCGGTGATCACGCTGCGCAACCACACCGGGGCGCGCCTCGGGATCTCGGGCGCCGCGCTCGTCGTGCTGCTCTGCGCGATCGCGTTCTCCAAGCGCAAGACGCAGTCCATGGCAGATGACCTGCCCGCGGTGGCGGCGGTCTCGGGCACCCACGACTGAGGGGTAACCCAGCGGGTCGCTCCCGCTGTCTAGGGTCAGCAGGGATCCGGATGGACGGGTGCCGCCCACGGGGGGCGGCCCGGTCCTCGTGCCGGCTGGACAAGGAGGCGAGGGACTGATGGGCACGCTCGTCATCGTCGAGTCCCCCGCCAAGGCGCGGCGCATCCAGGAGATGCTGGGCAGCGGATACACGGTCCTGCAGCTCCAAGGGGCACGTCCGGGACCTCCCCGAGTCCGCCTCCCAGCTGCCGAAGAGCATGGTGGACCCGGAGGTCCGCCGCACGCTCGGCGTCGACACCGAGAACCACTTCAAGGCCGTCTACGTCGTCACGGACCCCTCCAAGGTCCGCCCCCTGAAGGACGCCCTGAAGGACGCCGACGAGCTGCTGCTCGCGACGGACGAGGACCGCGAGGGCGAGGCGATCGCGTGGCACCTGATGGAGGTCCTCAACGCCGAAGGTCCCCGTGAGGCGCATGGTGTTCCACGAGATCACCCCCGAGGCGATCCGCCGGGCGCTCACCCAGACGCGCGACATCGACGACAACCTGGTGAACGCCCAGGAGGCCCGCCGGATCCTCGACCGCCTGGTCGGCTTCGACGTCTCCAAGGTCCTGTGGCGCGTCCTCGCGGGGGCGCGCTCCGCCGGGCGGGTCCAGTCCGTCGCGGTGCGCCTGGTCGTCGAGCGCGAGCGCGAGCGCATCGCGTTCCGGTCCGCCGCGTGGTGGGGCGTCGTCGCCCAGGTGGCGGTCGCGGACGGTTCGTTCGAGGCGCGGCTGCTCGAGGTCGACGGCGCATCGCTCGCCGACGGCACCGACTTCGATGCCAGCCGGGACCGTCAAGCCGGGCGCGGATGTCGCGGTCCTGGGTGCCGACGAGGGGGCCGCGGTCGCCGCGGGGCTCGAGGGCGCGACGCTCACGGTCGCATCGGTCACCTCCTCGCCGCGCACCGAGCGCCCGCGCGCGCCGTTCATCACCTCGTCGCTGCAGATCGAGGCGTCGCGCAAGCTCGGCTGGTCACCGGATCGCACCATGCGCGTCGCCCAGGAGCTCTACGAGGCGGGGTGGATCACCTACATGCGCACCGACTCCACGACGCTGTCGGGCGAGGCCATCGACGCGGCGCGCGAGGCGGCCCGCGAGCTGTACGGCGCCGACTACGTGCCCGACGCGCCCCGGCGATACGACAAGAAGGTCCGCAACGCCCAGGAGGCGCACGAGGCCATCCGCCCCGCCGGCTCGTCGTTCCGCACGATCGAGGACGCCTCGAGGTCGATGGCGACGGACGCCGCCAGGCTGTACGAACTGGTGTGGAAGCGCACGGTCGCGTCCCAGATGCAGGATGCGCGGCTCATGGGCCAGCAGGTCAGGCTCGAGGGCACCCTCGGCGCGGGCGCGGGGTCGCTCGAGGGGACGGGCGTCGCCCTGCGCGCGACCGGGCAGCGCGTCGTGTTCCCGGGATTCCGCCGCGCCTACGTCGAGGGCACCGACGACCCCGAGCAGGAGCTCGCGGACCAGGAGCGCCTGCTCCCCGCGCTCGCGGAGGGGTCCGTCGGCGCCGTCCAGTCGGTCGAGGCGGAGTCCCACGAGACCAAGCCACCGGCGCGCTTCACCGACGCCACGCTCGTCCGCAGGCTCGAGGAGCTGGGGATCGGGCGTCCGAGCACCTACGCGAGCGTCGTCAAGGTCATCCGAGACCGCGACTACGTGTGGAAGAAGGGCTCCGCGCTCGTGCCGTCGTTCATGGCGTTCGGGCTGATGAACATGATGGAGCGGTACTTCGCCGACCTCGTCGACTACGGGTTCACCGCCGCGATGGAGGACGACCTCGACGCGATCGCGGCGGGGGAGAAGGACCTCGACGGATGGCTCCGGCCGTTCTACTTCGGGGACGAGGCGGGCGAGACCCAGCTCGCCCGGCTCGGCCTGCGGCGCGCGACGACCGGCGAGACCGACTTCGACCTCCCGTCGATCTACACGATCCCGATCGGCGAGTCCGACGGCGAGCAGGTCGTCGTCCGGGTCGGCCGGTACGGCCCGCAACTCCAGCGCGGCGAGGAGCGCCGCCCGCTCCCGCCGGAGACCGAGCCCGACTCGCTCACGCTCGAGCGTGCCCTCGAACTGCTCGCTGAGGGCACGGGTGACCGGGAGGTGGGCATCGATCCCGAGACCGGCCTCACGATCATCGCGCGCAACGGGCGGTTCGGACCGTACGTGCAGCTCGGCACGGCCGAGGAGGTCACGGGCAAGCCGAAGACCTCCTCGCTGTTCCAGTTCATGACGCCGGCGTCGGTCACGCTCGACGAGGCGATCCAGCTGCTCAGCCTGCCCCGGGTGCTCGGCGTCGACGCCGCGGGCGAGGAGATCGAGGCGCTCAACGGCCGGTACGGGCCGTACCTGAAGGCGGGCAAGGAGACGCGGTCGCTGCCCGACGAGGAGGCCCTGTTCACGGTCACGCTCGACGAGGCGCTCGCGCTGCTGGCCCAGCCAAAGACCCGCGGTCGCCGCGCGCCCGCTGCGCCACTGCGCGAGCTCGGCGCCGATCCGGGGTCCGGGCAGCCGGTCGTCGTGCGCCAGGGCAGGTTCGGTCCCTACGTGACCGACGGCGAGACCAACGCGTCGCTTCGCACGGGCGACGACGCGGCGACGATCTCGATCGAGCGTGCAGCCGAGCTGCTGCAGGATCGCAGGGACCGCGGCCCATCGAAGCGGCCCGCAAAGAAGAGGGCGACGGCGAAGAAGGCGACGGCGAAGAAGGCGGCCGCGAAGAAGACCGCGAAGAAGTCCCCCGCGAAGAAGGCGACCGCGAAGAAGGCCGCGGCCAGGAAGGCGCCGGCCGCCGCGAAGGCGGCTGCGGCCAAGGCGGGTGCCGCGGAGCTGTCGGCGGATGCGCCCGCGTACGGCGAGGCGGATCCGTTCGCGTCCACGCCATGACCCCTCGGGGCCGCCTGCTCGCCTTCGAGGGCATCGACGGCTGCGGGAAGACCACCCAGGCCCGCCGCGTCGCGACCCTGCTCGACGGGCTCTTCACGTTCGAACCGGGGGACACACCGCTCGGCGCATCGCTCCGCACGCTGGTGCTCGATCCCGAGCTGCCCGCGACCGCGCTCGCCGAGGTCCTCATCATGGCGGCCGACCGAGCGCAGCACCTCGCCGAGGTGATCGAGCCGGCGCTCGCGTCCGGCCTCGACGTGGTGACGGACCGGTACAGCGGTTCCACACTCGCCTATCAGGGCTACGGGCGCGGCATCGACCTCGAGGATCTGCGAGCGGTCCTCGCGATCGCAACCGGCGGCGCGACGCCCGACCTCACGATCCTCATCGACTGCCCGGTCGACGTTGCGGCGGCGCGCCGCGAGGGCGGCGGTGACCGGTTCGAGGACGAGGCAGGGGGATTCCTCGAGCGGGTCCGCCGGGGGTTCCTCGCGCTCGCAGCGAGCGACGGCTGGGTGGTCGTCGACGGCAGCGGCCCGATCGGGGCCGTGAGCGCCGAAGTGGACGCCGCGCTCTCTCGGACGGCGACATGACGGGCATCGCCGCGCTGTTCGAGCGCGTCGTCGGCCAGGACCGCGCCGTGGCCCAGCTCGCAGGGGCGCTCGCGCGCCCGGTCCACGCGTACCTCTTCGTCGGGCCGCCGGGCTCGACCAAGGAGGCCGCCGCCCTCGGCTTCGCCGCGGGCCTCGTCTGCCCGAACGGCGGGTGCGGAGCATGCGAGGTGTGCCAGCGCGCGCTGCGCGGGGTGCACCCCGACATCACCGTCGTCCAGCGGACCGGCGCGGCGCTCAGCGTCGAGGAGATCCGATCGGTGACCGCGCGGGCGCTGCGCCGGCCGACCGAGGGGGTCCGCCAGGTCATCGTGATCGACGACGTGCACCTGGCGGTGCGCAGCGCACCCGCGCTGCTCAAGACCCTCGAGGAGCCGCCCGCCTCGACCGTCTTCGTCCTGACGGCGGACGACATCCCCGTGGGGCTCGCCACGATCGCGAGCAGGTGCGTCACGATCGCGTTCGCAGCGCTCGGCGAGGCGGAGGTCGCGGACTGGCTCATCGGTCGCGGGGTGGAGCCCCTCCACGCCCGTCTTGTCGCGGCGGGCGCAGCGGGCGATCTCAATCGCGCCGAGCTGCTCGCCGACGACGCGGATTACCAAGTCCGCCTCGCGAAGTGGCGCGATGCGCCGGGTCGCCTCGACGGGACCGGTGCCGCCGCGGCCGTCGTGGCAGAGGAGCTGCTGGGCAGCCTCGACACCGCCCTCGAGCCGCTGCAGCGGCACCACGCCGCCGAGCTGGCCGAGCTCGAGGCCCAGGCGAAGGCCCGCGGCGAACGGGGGCTGCCCGGTCGCAAGGAGATCACCGACCGCCAGGCTCGCGCCGAGCGAAGGTGGCGGACCGACGAGCTGCGCGCGGGACTCGCAGTCCTCCAGCGCGCCTACCGCGACCGCGTGCGTGCAGTGCTCGAGCAGCTCGACGAGCAGCCCGACAGCCCCCGGCTGGTCGACGAGGCACGCCGGGACGCGTCGGCCGTGTCCCGGATATCCGAGGCGTCCGGGGCGCTGCGCAGGAACGTCCAGCCCCCGTTGCTGCTCGCCTCCCTGCTCGCCGAGCTCGGCGCCGTCTAGGCCACTCGCTTCTTACCCGCGGCGGGACCGGAAACAGCGGGGGACCACGCGACAGGTGCCCGACAGTCGACGCGGACGACGGCGAGATACCGTTCGAGCGAAAGGCGGACCGATGCAGCAGCGCAGCGGGGGAGCAGCCATCACGGGCATCGTCATCGCACTCTGCGCCGTCGCGGGGGCGGTCGGCGCCGGCTCGGCGGCCAGCGCGTCGTCGGCCAGCACGATGGCTGTGCGCGTCCCACATGCGACGCAGTGCCCCGCATCCAAGGTGCGCGTGCGGGCAACGACGAGCCAGCACAGCTACGCACCGCAGACCGTGGTCGCGATGACCGTGACGGCGCGCAACGTCTCGAGCGCGACGTGCGACATCGCGACCGGGGCGATCTCGCCCTCCTTCGACGTGGTCAACGCCAAGGGTGTCTCGGTGTGGAACAACTGCGACATCGACGACCGCCCGGGCGCGTGCCCGATGTACGTCGTGCTCAAGGTGGCGCTGAAGCCCGGCCAGCGGTTCGTACGCACAGTGCGCTGGGACCAGCGATCCGGCGAGGTGCCCGTGCAGGTGCCCGACGGGCGCTACGCCGTGACCGCCCAGTTCTCCGGCGCCAGTGCGGCTAGGGCGCACTTCACGATCGCGCGATGACCCGGGGTCGCTCGAAGGTCCGCCGTGCGCACGCTCGGCTAGCCTTCACGGTCGCGCCTGGGTAGCTCAGTGGTAGAGCAACGCACTCGTAATGCGTAGGTCGTGAGTTCAATCCTCACCCCAGGCTCCATGCGCGTGTTTTGTCACGGCTGATCTGTGACAAATCGGTACCACGAGATGTGTGACGCAATAACACCTGATCGGTGACGGAGTAACGGCTGATCTGTGACACCCGTCGCGCCGCCGGCCTCCCTCTGAAATCGACGACCCGTTCGCCTAGCGTGCGGTGCCATGAAGAGCACCTTGCGCGGCTACCTGCAGACCGGGCGTGACGCTGTCGTCTGGAAGATGGACGGCCTCACCGAGTACGACATCCGCCGCCCGCTGGTCCCAAGCGGGACCAACCTTCTCGGCATCGTCAAGCACCTGACGTTCGTCGAGCTCGGCTACTTCGGACCTGTGTTCGGCCGCCCCATGGGTCAGCCGAACCTCTGGTTCGAGGAGGATCTGGAGGACAACGCCGACCTCTTCGCCCGAGCCGACGAGTCCGCGGAGGGCATCGTCGGCAACTACCGCCGAGCGTGCGAGACCGCTGATGCGACCATTGAGGCGCTGGATCTGGACACACCAGGCGTCGTGCCGTGGTGGGGTGATCACCCGGTCACGCTCCATCACGTCCTCGTGCACGTGACCGCCGAGACCTTCCGCCACGCGGGGCACGCAGATATCGTCCGGGAGCTCATCGACGGATCGATCGGCCACGCCGAGGGGGACCTCAACGTGCCAGACCACGACATCGCGTGGTGGAGCACCTACCGCGACCGGGTCGAGCGGGAAGCCCGCCGAGCGGCGGGGTGATCCGGAGCAGCCCGACGCGGACTCGCAGAGCGGTCCGTCGCGATATCGGACCTGCCTCGTCATCCGCGCACGACGCCATGGTAAGCACCTGCCGGCAACGCATCGCCGGGTCACCCGTACGCTGGGAACCCCCTCGCAGTGTGGACCGGGGCAGACCCAGGGAGCAGTCATGGACCAGCAGGGCGCAGAGGCCTTCGAGCAGGGCGACGAGGCATTCGACGAGGCAGCCAGGCTGGACCCGATGTTCATCGAGGCGGTCGAGATCGATCCGTCGATCGATCCGGCCTTTGAGCTCGACGAGAAGGAGCTCGATGAGGCAGGCGCGCAGCTGGACGACCCCGAGTCGATCGCGACGCTGCGCATCGGCATCGATGACCCCGACGGCGTCGGTGGACCGACGGTGAGCGAGACGGCCCGTCTCGAGGACGAGGACGGCTGGGACCTCGACACGCCGCTCACGACCGACGCCGACACCAAGGACTGAGCGATGCGCAATAGCCTTCGGCGTCGACCGGGAGGTGGTACATGAGACGGTTCGCAACGGCATGCGTCGCAGGAGCGTTGCTGGCTGCGCCGGTGCTGGCCGGCCTCGCTGGGCCGGCGTCCGGTGCCGTGTCGGCCAGGGTTCCGCACCCGGTGGCCGGGTCGAAAGACCCGCAGAAGTGGCTCTGCAGCCCGATGCTCGCCGCCTCGAAGAACCCGTGCGAGCTGTCGACCGAGACGACGTCAGTCGACGCGTCCGGGACGCGGACGATCCTGCCGCTTCCGCCCGTCGCTGCGCCGCAGATCGACTGCTTCTACGTCTACCCGACCGTGAGCACCGAGACGACCCTCAACGCGAACCTCACGATCCAGCCCGCTGAGACGTACGTCGCACAGGCGCAGGTATCGAGGTTCTCGCAGGAGTGCCGGGTCTTCGCCCCGGTGTACCGACAGGTCACGCTCGACGGACTCCTCACCGCAGCCGGAATCCTCGGCGTGTCCGGCACCTCGAAGGGCCAGAAGGTCGCCTACGCGGGCGTGCTCGCCGCGTGGAAGGACTACCTCACCCGGTACAACGACGGCCGGGGCTTCGTCCTCATCGGCCACTCCCAGGGCTCCTTCCTGCTGCGTGAGCTCATCCACAGGGTGATCGACCCGAATCCCTCCCTTCGCCGGCATCTGGTCTCGGCGATCCTCGCCGGAGGCAACGTGCTCGTGCCCACCGGCAAGGTCGTCGGCGGGGACTTCGCGCACATCCCCGGCTGCCAGAGCGCGTCGCAGACCGGTTGCGTCGTCGCCTACTCGACGTTCAACACGACGCCACCGGCCAACTCGCTCTTCGGCGAGACGACGGTCCGCGGAGACCAGGTGCTCTGCACGAATCCCGCCGCGCTCACGGGCGGGTCGGGTGCGCTGAGCCCCTATGTCCCGACGTTCGGCGGATACGGGACATTCGCCGATGGGGTGACGGCAACGCCGTGGGTGACGTATCCCGGGCTGCTGACCGCGCAGTGCGAGACGCAGGACGGCGCGACGTGGCTGAACGTGAGCGAGCACCTCGCAGCGGGTGACACACGGCCGGTCCTCCAAGAGACACTGGGGCCGACGTGGGGCCTCCATCTCTACGACATCAACGTCGCGCTCGGGAACCTCGTCTCGCTCGTGCGGACCGAGGCCGGGGCGTACCTGTCGTCGACGGGTTCGGATGCCGCGGCGGCGCCTGCCCGGCTCGCAGTCGCGCGCGCCGCGATACCGTCACGGTCCTAGCGACGGGAGGTCCCATGCTGCTCAGCGGCTTCAACCACGTGGCCACGCTCACGAATGACGCCGACCGGCTCCATACCTTCTACCGCGAGGTCTTCGACGCCGAGGTCGTCCGCGACGGTCCCGAGTTCCCCGACGACCCTGCGTCCGCGGACGTCCGGCTGTCGATCATCCACGTCGGGCCGACCGCCGAGATCAACGTCTTCCAGATCAAGGGGAACACCGAGGCGGACCGCCAGGTGCCCATGTTCGGCCGGGGCCGCCTCGACCACTTCGCGCTGCAGGCGTCGTCGCTCGAGGCCTTCGAGACGGTCCGCGCGCGGCTGATCGAGCGCGGTGCGGCGGACCGATTCGTCACGGACTTCGGGCAGTTCCTCAGCGTCTTCTTCCGCGACCCCGACGGCCTCGAGTGCGAGTTCGTCGTCCCCAACCCCGATGCGCAGCCCGGCGCGTCCAACCCCCCGGGCACACCAGCCGCCCGCTACGAGGGGCGCTGAGCCGGCTCGACGACGTCGCAGGCACCGAGCAGACTGCGCGGATGATCAACGGATTCCACCTGCTGCTCTGGTCGGACGACCCGGAGGCCACGCGAGCCTTCCTCCGCGACGTCCTGGCGCTCCCGTTCGTCGACACCGGGGACGGCTGGCTGATCTTCACGCTCCCGCCCGCAGAGGCGGGCGTGCATCCGACCGAGGAGTCCTCGGCGCTGCCCGGGGCTGCGGATCCGTGGCTCATGTGCGACGACATCGAGGCGACGGTCGCGGAGCTGACGGACAAGGGAGTCGAGTTCACCGCACCCGTCGAGGACCAGGGCTTCGGTCTCGTGACGAGGTTCCGGGTGCCCGGGGCCAGGACCATGGGGCTCTACCAACCGCGCCATCCGGTCGCCTACGGTCTGGAGGGCTAGCGGGTGGCTGGGCTCACCGGACCACGTGCCGCGTGGTCGCGTCGGCTGGTGGTCGCCTCGGTGCTTCCCGTCGCCCTGCTCCTCGCGCCGCTCGGCGGATCCACGCCCGCGCTGGCCTCCGCCGGCGCGCTGCGCGTCGTCACGGAGCCGAGCGATGCGATGGCCTTCCTCGACCACGCGGTCACCGCCGCGAGGAGGTCCGTCGACGTCGAGATGTACGAGCTGAGCGACCCATCGTTCGAGGCCGCGCTGGAGTCGCGGGCAGCCGCGGGCGTTCGCGTCTCGGTCCTCCTCGACCGCGACTACACCGCCGGATCGGAGAACGAGGCTGCCGCCGCGGCGCTCGCCGCCCGCCACGTCTCGGTGCGATGGACCTATGCGTCGGAGATCTTCCACGAGAAGGCGGTCGTGATCGACGGCGCGACCGCGTACATCGGCACCGGGAACCTGACGGCCCGGTACTACGCCACGACCCGAGACTTCTGGGTCATCGACACCATCCCAGCCGACGTCGCGGCGGTCGCGGCCACGTTCGGCCACGACTGGGCCGGAGCGCCGCCGGCTCCCGCACCGCGCGGTGCGGACCTTGTCTGGTCCCCGGGTTCCGAGGGCACGATCCTGGCGCTCATCGGCGGGGCGCACCGGTCCATCGCCCTCGAGTCCGAGGAGATGTCGGCGGCACCGGTGATCGAGGCCCTCGCTGCGGCCGCGCGTCGCGGGGTGGCGGTCCACGTCACCATGACCTATGACTCGTCCTGGGCCTCGGCGTTCCGCGAGCTCGAGTCCGCCGGGGTGTCGGTCCACGTGGACCACGGCGAGTACCCCGTGTACATCCACGCGAAGGCCATCTGCGTCGACTGCACCACGGGGACGCACGGCACCGGGACCGTGCTCGTGGGCTCCCAGAACCTCGGCACCGGCTCGCTCGACTTCAACCGCGAGCTCAGCGTGCTGACCTCGCAGCCCACGGTCGTCCAGCCCATCGCCCAGGTGCTCGCCCGCGACTTCGCATCCGCGGGCCCGTACTCAGGCTGACGGTCCCGCGAGTTCGTCGACCGCTGCGGCGAACGCCTCGGAGCGCTCCTTCCAGTTCCGGAACTGCGTGAAGCTCGGGGCCGCCGGCGAGAGGAGCACGACGCCCTCGCCGTCGAGCCAGTGCAGCGCCTCGCGCACCGCCGAGCCGATGTCGGGCGCGTCGATGACCACGAGGTCGCTGGCGGCACGGATCCGCTTGCCGATCCGCGGCCCGCTCTCGGGCAGCGTCATGACGGCCGTCGGCGCGGCCCGCATGGCGATCGCCTGGACGAGACCGGTGTAGTCGACACCGCGGTCGTGCCCGCCGAGCAGGAGGGCGAGCCGCGCGTCGCCGACCGACTCGATCGCCGCGATCGCGGGCAGCGGGTTGGTCGCGAGCGAGTCGTCTATGAACCGGACTCCGCCGCGTGTCGCGATCGTCCGGAAGCGGCCGGGCAGCGGCTCGTAGCCGGCCGCGGCCGCCTCAACGAGCGCCTCGTCGTCGCTGCCGGGCACCTTCGCTGCCCGCAGGGCCGCAGCCGCGACCGCCGCGTTCGACGCGCCGTGGGTGCCCGCGAGGCCGAGGCGGTGGGCGAGCGCGACGCCGAGCGCGGCGTCGACGTAGGTGACCTCGCCGCCGAGCATCGCGCTGCACGCGCGCAGCGTCGGCGTGTCCGCGGCGATCGTGCTCGCGGCGCCGGGCTGCGAGGTGAGGGACAGCTTGTCGGCGCGGTACTGCTCGGCGGATCCGTGCCAGTCGACGTGGTCGTCACCGAGCGAGGTCACGACCACGACGCCGGGGCTGTGCGCGACGTCGGTCGCCTGGAAGCTCGACGTCTCGACGACCACGAGCGTCCCCGTGGTGTCGAGGTCCGGGTCGAACGGAGGGACGCCGAGGTTCCCGGTCACGACCGACGGGGTCCCGAGCCGCTCCGCGAGGTGGCCGATCGCGGTGGTGACGGTGGACTTGCCCTTGGTGCCCGTCACGCAGATGACCCGTGCGCGGTCGGCCTCCTCGAGCCACATGCCCACGCCGCCGAGCACCGCGACACCGCGGCGCTCGAGCGACTGCACGTCCTCGCGGTAGCGGGAGATCCCCGGTGCCTTGACGACGGCCGTGCACGTCGCCAGCAGCTCCAGCCCCCCCGCGCCGGTCGCCGACACGGTCGGGTCGCCGGTGGATCCGGGGTCGTCGTCCACGACGACGACGTCGCAGCCGAGCGCCTCGAGGCGGCTCCGCGCCGCGCGGCCCTCGACGCCGAGCCCGAAGACCCCCACGCGCCGGCCCGCGAGGTCGCTAAACCCGATCGCGTGCCGCACCGGTCACCGGGGCATTCGTCGGGCCGGAGGGCACCAGCAGGTCCTCGAGCGGGGCTGCCTCGCACCGCATCGCGAGGTCGGCGAGATGGGACTGGTCGACGCGGTCCGGGCGCGCGGCGGCCGCGACGAGCGCGGTCGCGCACTCGTGGATGTCGCCCACGCACTCGAAGGGCTTGGGATTGTCCGCGATCCCGACCAGGACCTCGAGGTCGCCGATGCGTCGTGGGTCCGAGATCGGCTCTCGGCCCGAGAAGATGTCCTCGAGTGCCGCCCGGTCGCAGAACGGCGCCATCACGAGGTCGATGAACAGGCACTTGTCGCACTCGCCGCACCACGTCGTGGCGCGGGCGTCGGGATCCTGGCGGAAGGCCCGGTTGCAGCTCATGAACGAGCGCAGGTACTCGGGGCGTCGCGCAAGCTCGCGCGCGACCCACAGCTCGGAGCGGTCCCGCAGCGCGCTGAAGTACTCGGGACCGCCGTCGAGCGCCTCGCGCAGCGCGGCGCGCAGGAGGTCCTCGAACTCGAGCGACTTGGACCACTGGTGGTTCACGGCGCGGCCGTCGACGACCAGGTTCGGCGACGATGCCGACCGCTCGTTGCTCATCACCACCTCGGACCGTCCCTGCGCGACCGCCGCGACGACGGCGAGCGCGGAGACCATCGCGGTGACGGGCACGTGGCCGTTGAACCAGCCCCGAGCCGCGGTCTCGAAGATGAGCGGGTCGAGGCTCCGGGTGCATCGCACGATCGGCAGGCCGGTGATCGCGGCAGGGCGCTCGATGGCCTCGAAGCGCTCGTCGCCCGGTCCGACGATGAAGAGGGCGGCGTCGACGCTGGGGGTGATCGAGGTGGTCACGATCGAGTCGATCCCGCCGCCGAAGGGGATCAGCGGACCGCGGCGGGTGTCGACCACGGCCCGCCCGCGCGGCTCCGCCCCGCCCTCGATCGTGACACCGCGAAGGTCGAGCCCGTTGCGGTAGGCGAACTCCGCCATGCCGGCGTCCAGTGCCGCGGCGAGGAGCGCTCGTGCCGCCGGCCCGACCCGCAGGACGCCGAGGTCGACAGCCCTCGGCGCTCCGGCCTTGTAGTACGAGAGGCCGGCGAGCATCGCATAGAGGTCTGCGGCAGCGTCGACGCCGGCCGCCGAGAGGTCGAGCCCGTCGAAAGCCGCCGATCTCGGTGAACTCCACGTCGTCGAGGCGGTAGGTGGCCGCGATGGTCCCTTCGACCGTGTCGACGGTGACGCCCGCGTAGGTGAACGTGCGTGCGCGGACCTGGTCTTCCACCCGCGCCATGCTACGAGGCCGCGCCGCGGAGCCTGGCCACGAGCGCGAACCGACCGCACGGACGCGCGGCGCGGTCGCTGAAGAGGAGCGTCCCACCGTCGGTGGAGAACCCCGACCGCACGACGCGGCTCGCCGCAACGCCCGCCCGCACGAGCTGCGCGGCGTTCGCGGCGACGAGGTCGCAGGTGAACCGGCCGGTGCCGTCGGGTGCCACGGCGTCCCCGCACCCCGCCGCCGACATGGCCTCGGCCACCTCGGCGCCGACCTGGTACGCGTCGGACGAGATGCACGGTCCGATCACGGCGATGAGCTGCTCGCGGTCCGCGCCGAGGTCGGACGCGGCCTGCACTGCGACCTCGGCGACGCGCGCGGCCGTCCCGCGCCATCCCGCGTGGGCGACGACGAGCACCTGGGCGCACGGGTCCACGAGCAGATCGGCGCGCAGTCCGCGACGAGCACGCAGAGCGCCACCGACGGGTCCGTGGTCGCGAGGACGTCCGCATCGCCGATGATTCCGGCAGGCTCGACGATGGCGACATCGGTCCCATGGACCTGGCGCGCGATCATGAGGGCTCCGAGGTCGACGCGCACGGCGGCGGCGACCCGGCGCCGGTTCTCCTCGACGCAGGCCGGATCGTCCCCCACGTGGTCCCCCAGGTTGAGCGTGTCGTAGGGGGCTTGGCTGACCCCGCCGGACCTGGTCGTGACCACGATCTCGACCCCGCGGTCGTGCAGCGATGGGAACTCGAGCACCTCGAGGGCGCCCCGGCGACCCCGGACCGCGCCGCGCGCAGGGTCCGCGACCAACCCGTCGGCTGCGAGGTCCCGGGTCATGGCGCGAGGGTACCTGCGGGCCGCAGGGCCCGTCCCGCCGGCATCGCCTAGCGTTCTGCCGTGGCAGATCCGACCAGGTTCGAGGAGGACGCGCTGGTCTTCGCCGACGCGCTGTTCGGGGCTGCGATCCGGATGACCGGGAACCAGGCGGACGCCGAGGACCTCCTCCAGGAGACGTACCTGAAGGCCTACCGGGCCTACGACCGGTTCCAGGCGGGCACGAACCTGCGGGCCTGGCTGTTCCGGATCCTGACGAACACGTACATCTCCTCGTACCGCTCGAGGCAGCGAGGCCCCCAGTTCACCGACGTGGACGACGTCGAGGACCTGTACCTCTACAAGCGGCTGACCGCCTCGGGGATGTCCCGCAGCGCGGAGGACGCCGCCCTGGAGCGCCTGACCGCCCCCGAGGTGCTGGCCGCGCTCGACGCCCTTCCCGAGCAGTTCCGGATCGCCGTGCTGCTCAGCGACGTGGAGCAGTTCAGCTACCAGGAGATCGCCGAGATCACGGACGTCCCGATCGGGACGGTCATGAGCAGGATCCACCGGGGAAGAAAGGCGCTCCAGAAGACGTTGGAGCCATATGCAGCGGATCAAGGTCTGGTCCCCAGCACTCGAGACGCGAAGGAGGGGTGATGGCCGACCATCAGCCGTGCGGCGACGACGGGGCCTCGGGCGTCGATTGCAACGAGACGCTCGCGACGCTGTACACCTACCTCGACGGGGAGCTGACCGACGAGAAGCGCCGGGCCATCACCGCGCACCTGGACAAGTGCTCGTACTGCGGCGATGCCGCGCACTTCGAGGCGGAGCTGCGCGCCATCGTGGCGGACTGCGCGAAGGCCAGGGTCCCCGAGTCGCTGCTGACGCGGATCCGCGACACGCTGGCAGATGAGGCCCGCAGCGCCTGACCCGGCGGGACTGCTCGCCCGGTGCACGTTCCCCCCGCCGGGCACCGACGTCGCTCTCGCCGTCTCGGGGGGCCCGGACTCGACCGCGCTGGCCCTGCTGGCGGTCGCCGCCGGGCTCCGATCGACGATCCACCACGTCGACCACGGGCTGCGCCGTGGCTCCGCCGACGAGGCGCGCCTGGTCGAGCGGCTCGCAAAGTCCCTCGAGGTCCCGTTCGTCGCGCACGCCGTCACGGTGGCCGAGGGCGGGAACCTCGAGGCGAGGGCACGGGCCGCTCGACGGGCGGCGCTGCCCCATGGGGTGCTCACCGGCCACACGATGGACGACCAGGCCGAGACGGTCCTGCTCAACCTCCTGCGGGGCTCGGGTCTCGACGGACTGGCGGCGATGTCGCCTGCGACCAAGCCCCTGCTCGGCCTCCGTCGCCACGAGCTGCGTGCCCTCGTCCGCTCGCAGGACCTCGAGGTGGTCGACGACCCCTCGAACATCGACCTCAGCATCCGGCGCAACCTCGTGCGCCAGCGGATCCTGCCGGAGCTCGGTGCGGTGAGCCGACGCGACCTCGTCCCGGTCCTCGCCCGTCAGGCGGCTCTCGCCCGCGATGACGCCTCGCTGCTCGACGCCCTGGCGCTCGCGGCGGTCCCCGACTACCTCGACGTGGCCGCGCTGCGCGCAGCACCCCTCGCGCTGCGCAGGCGCCGCCTGCGCGACCTCGCCCGCGACACGGCGACGGACCTGGGGGACGGCCAGCATCCGCCGAGTGCCGCGGAGGTCGACCGCATGGAGGCGGTGGTCCAAGGCGAGGCGGTGGCGACCGAGCTCTCCTCGGGTCGTCGGTTGTCTCGCTCCAAGGGCCGCCTACACGTGACCGCCGCCTGACCCGGTACGCTCCGCCGGGTGACGCCGAGCCCGAGTGACCGACGGCCGCCGGCGTGGGCCGCCGCAGAGCTCGGCCAGGCGGTCGTGCCCGAGTCCGAGCTCGTCTCGAGGGTCGCGGAGCTCGGGCGCAAGATCACGGAGGACTACGCGGCCAACCCGCCCCTGCTCGTGGGCGTGCTCAAGGGGGCCATGCTCTTCATGAGCGACCTTGCCCGTGAGATCGAGCTGCCCGTCGAGGTGGACTTCATGGCCGTCTCCTCCTACGGCACCGCGACCAAGACCTCCGGCGTCGTCAGGATCGTCAAGGACCTCGACGTGGACCTGAAGGACCGCCACGTCCTGATCGTGGAGGACATCGTCGACTCGGGACTGACGCTCAACTACCTGCGCCGGTACCTCGGCGCGCGGGCACCGGCCAGCCTCGAGGTCTGCGCGCTGCTGCTCAAGAGCGGCGAGCAGCACGTGGCGCAGACGCTCAAGTACGTCGGGTTCACGATCCCCCCGTCCTTCGTCGTCGGCTACGGCCTCGATGTCGCCGAGCGGTACCGGAACCTGCAGGGCATCTACGAGTACCTCGGGCCCGGAGGGGGAGCCTGATGGCCGTCGACGTCGCCCGCGCCCGCGCGGCGGTCCTCGAGCTGCTCGAGGCGATCGGGGAGGACACCTCGCGCGACGGGCTGATCGAGACCCCGAGGCGGGTCGCGGACATGTACGAGGAGCTCTTCACGGGGCTCGACAGCGACCCCGCGAGCCATCTGCGGGTGACCTTCGAGGCCGGCCACGACGAGATGGTGATGGTGCGCGACATCCCGTTCACGTCGCTGTGCGAGCACCACCTCGTCCCGTTCATGGGCCACGCGCACGTCGCGTACATCCCCGGCCCGGACGGTCGGATCACCGGGCTCTCCAAGATCGCGCGCCTCGTCGAGGGGTTCGCGCGGCGCCTGCAGGTCCAGGAGCGCATGACCGTGCAGATCGCCGACGCGATCGACGCGGAGCTCGAGCCCCGTGGCGCCCTCGTCGTCATCGAGGCCGAGCACCTGTGCATGTCGATGCGCGGCATCCGCAAGCCCGGCTCGTCCACCGTCACGTCCTCGGTCCGGGGCATCTTCAGGACCGATGCCGCCACGCGCGCCGAGGCGCTCGAGTTCGTCCACAGGAGACGCTGAATGCCAGCCAGCACCGCCCGCGTCATGGGCATCGTCAACGTCACGCCGGACTCCTTCCATGCGGGGTCGCGCACCGCGGCGACCGACGTCGCGATCACCCGAGCGCTCGCGCTCGCCGACGAGGGCGCGACGATCGTCGACATCGGCGGGGAGTCGACCCGGCCCGGTGCCGTCCCGGTCGCGGAGGCCGAGGAGCTCGCGCGCGTGCTGCCCGTCATCGAGGCGGTCGCGGGCACCGTCCGGGTCTCCGTCGACACGGTGAAGCCCGCGGTCGCCCGCGCGGCCGTCGCCGCGGGCGCCACGCTGCTGAACGACGTGTCGGGGGCGCTCGCCGCGCTCGCCGCCGAGCTCGGCGTCGGATGGGTGTCGATGCATCACCGCGGCATCCCCGCGGGGACGCCGCCCGAGACCGCCGGGCCCCGGATCGTCGACGAGGTCGCCGACCATGTGCTGGGTGCCGCGCGCCGGGCGGGCGAACTCGGCGTGGCCGAGGTCTATGTCGACCCCGGCATCGGCTTCGGAAAGGACGCGGCGGACAACCTGTCGCTCGTGGCCCACCTGTCCGTGCTGGCGGACCGTGCGCACGATGAGGGATTCGGCCTTCTGGTCGGGCTGAGCCGCAAGCGGTTCCTCGGGGCGCTGCCCCACGGCGCCGCCTTCGACGCGGACGAGCGCTTCGAGGGCTCGCTCGCCCTCGCGGTCTACGCGATGGCGTCGGGAGCGGACATCGTCCGCGTCCACGACGTCGTGGCGACGGCCCGGGCCGCGGTGCTCACCGCCGATCACGGGGTGGCGGCATGAGGGGCAAGTGGGCCGCCGGGATCAGCCCGAGGCACTTCACGTGGGTCATCAAGGACCGCTTCGCGGTGTCCGAGCGGCCGGGCGGCTTCGGCGAGGGCCACCGCAAGGTGCGTCGCGAGGAGGAGATCCTGTGGATCCGGGGCCAGGAGTTCGACCGGATCATCACCGTGCTGCCGGGCCCGTCGAACCTGTCGAGCTACACGGCGCACGACATCGCCTACGGCCACCACCCGATCCCCGCGACGGGAGACCGGCGTCCCGCGTTGCGCGAGTGCTACTACGACCTCGACCGGACGCTCAGCGCCGGGCGGCGCGTGCTCCTGCACGGCGACGAGCTGGGCGACCGCGTCATGGGCGTGCTCGCCGGGTACCTGTTCTGGTCGGGCCGGATCGCCGGCGCGCCCTCCGCGATCAGCGCGGTCGAGCACCTCCTGGAGCGCTCCATGGGACCCGACGGTCGAGCGCTCGTCGCCGAGTCGGACCCGCCGGTCGCGGCACCGGCGCCCGAGCCCGCGCCGTGACGGACCTCATCCAGATCCGTGGGCTCCGCTTCGTGGCGGTCTGCGGCGTCCTGGAGGAGGAGCGCGAGCGGCCCCAGCCGCTGAACCTCGACCTCGATGTCGAGTTCGAGGGCGACATGGCCGCGGTGAGCGACGACCTCGAGAACACGATCAACTACGCGGAGCTCGCCGAGATCGCCGTCGCGACGGCGACGTTCTCGGAACCGCAGCTCCTCGAGTCGCTCTGCGAGCGGGTCGCCCGCGCGCTGCTGGACCACGACGGGCGCGTGCTCGCGGTGACCGTCACCGCCGAGAAGCTCCACCCTCCCATCGCGCTGGACATCCGGACCGTGGGGGTGCGCCGGAGGGTGGCGCGCTAGGTGCGCGCCTTCCTCTCCCTCGGCAGCAACCTCGGCGACCGCGAGGCGCACCTGCGCAGCGGCGTGGCGGCCGTGGCCGCTGGCGACGACTACCGGCTCTCCCCGTTGTATGAGACCGAGCCCGTCGGCGGTGTCGAGCAGGGCCGGTTCCTGAACCTCGTCGTCGAGCTCGAGACGCGGGCCTCCCCGCAGGCACTGCTGGCACGCTGCCGGGCCGCGGAGGCCGAGGCCGAGCGGGTGAGGACCGTTCGATGGGGCCCGAGGACGCTCGATGCCGATGTGCTCCTGGTCGGTGACCTGGTTGTCGATGACGAGGACCTCGAGGTGCCCCACCCGAGGATGCGCGAGCGCCGCTTCGTGCTGGAGCCGCTCCACGACCTCGCCCCCGAACTGGTCGATCCCGCTGAGCTCGACCTCGCCGTCGGCGAGGTCACCCGGATCGGTATGCTCTCCATGTTCCACTGAGCGACCGGCACCGACAGGGCTGGAACGCAAGAGGGGGGAAATGGCAGCGATCCGAATCATCGGGCCGGGCAGGGCCGGCATGTCCTTCGCCGCAGCGCTCCGCGCGGCAGGTCACGTGGTGGACGAGCCCCTCGGCCGTGGCGACGCAATCGCCCGGGCGGCCCGCGGGGTCGACGTCCTCATCATCGCGGTGCCCGACGACCAGATCGCCCGGGTCGCGGCCGAGGTGGATCCCGAGGAGGGTTGCGTGGTCATGCACCTGTCCGGATCGCTCGGCTGCGACGTGCTCGGCGCCCACCCGCGCAGGGCCGCGATGCATCCGCTCGTCCCGATGCCCAATGCGCAGGTCGGTGCCGGGCGGCTCGCTTCGGGCGTGACGCTCTGCATCGCGGGCGACCCCGTCGCACGCGAGATCGGCGAGTCGCTCGGAGCCAGGATCGTGACGATCGACGACGCCGACCGCCCCGCGTACCACGCCGCCGCCTGCGCAGCGGCGAACCACCTCGTGGCGCTGCTCGGCCAGGTCGAGCGCATCGCGGCGACCGTCGGGCTGCCACTCGAGGCCTTCCTCGGCTTGGCGCAGGCGGCGCTCGACGATGCGGCCGATCTCGGACCGGCCACCGCGCTGACCGGACCCGCGTCACGAGGAGACTGGGCGACGATCGCCCGGCACCTCGATGCGCTCGACGAGTCCGAGCGCGCCGCGTACGGCGCGGGCGTGGCGCTGGCCATCGCGCTCGCCGGGTCTCCGCCGGCGGTCCCGGCCGATCGCTCGGACCGGCCGCGCACGCCGGCGCGGCCAGCGCGCACCACGCGGTAGCGAGTGGAGGTCATCACCTCGCTCGCGCAGTGGCGCGAGCGCACCGATTCGATCCGGTCCGGGCCCGCGACGCTGGGCGTGACCCTCACGATGGGGGCCCTGCACCCCGGGCATGCGGCGCTCTTCGAGGCCTCGCGCGGGGCGTGCGACGTGTCGGTCGCGACGATCTTCGTCAACCCGCTCCAGTTCAACGACGCGCAGGATCTCGCCGCGTACCCGCGGGACCTCGACGCCGACCTCGCGCGCTGTGAGGCGGGCGGGATCGCGGTTGTGCTGGTGCCATCGGTCGCCGAGATCTGGCCCGACTGGCCGGAACCGACCTCGACGAGGGTCCACGTCGAGGGACTCGCCGACCGCCTCGAGGGCGCCGACCGGCCGGGCCACTTCGACGGCGTCGCGACCGTGGTGTCGAAGCTCCTGATCGCGACGGGTCGGTGCACTGCGTTCTTCGGTGAGAAGGACTTCCAGCAGCTGTGCGTCGTGCGCAGGGTGGTGGCCGATCTCGCCATCGACGCGGACGTCGTCGGAGTGGGGATCGTGCGAGAGCCCGATGGCCTGGCGCTCTCGAGCCGCAACGTCCGGCTGAGCGCTCCCGCGCGTGCGGAGGCGACCGTGCTGCACCGCGCGCTCGAGGCGGGACGCGCGGCGCTCGAGGCGGGCGCCACCCCGGCGAAGGCCGTTGCGGCGATGGAGGCGGTCGTCGCAGCAGTGCCGGCGATGTCGCTCGCCTACGCTCGCGTGGTGGAGGAAGCGACGCTCGATGACGCCGTCGAGCCCGCGGCGGGCACCACGGTGCGCCTCCTCGCGGCTGGCGTCATTGACTCGGTGCGCCTGATCGACAACCTGGCCGCCGTGGTCGGGGCGGCTGCGGACCCGACCGTCACGTCCGGGGCCGCTCGATGACCCTCGACGCGATCGTGGTCGGCAGCGGGGTGGCGGGCCTCACGGTGGCGGTCCGCCTCGCCGACGCCGGCGTGCGCGTCGGCGTCGTGACGAAGGGCGCCCTGGACGATGCCACGACCCGGTGGGCGCAGGGCGGCGTCGCGGCTGTCCTGCGCGACGACGAGGACTCCACCGATGCGCACCTCGCGGACACCCTTCGCGCAGGCGCGGGGCTCTGCGACGTGGACGCCGTGCGCGTCCTCGTCGACGAGGGCCCCGCGAGGGTCGAGGAGCTGATCGGTCTCGGTGCGGTGTTCGACCGCGAGTCTTCCGGGGAGCTCCAGCGCGCGCGGGAGGGCGGGCACTCGCACGCGAGGATCCTCCACGCCGGCGGCGCGGCGACCGGAGCCGAGGTTGAGCGCGCCCTGGTCGACGCGACGGAGCGGTCCGCCGCGGCGATCCGCGAGCACGCGGTCGCCGTCGAGCTGCTCGTGGAGGGGGACCGCTGCCGCGGGCTCGCCCTGCACGACGCAACGGGACGCCACGAGCTCGAGGCGGCGAGCGTCGTGCTCGCCACCGGCGGAGCCGGCCAGCTGTTCGAGGTGACGACCAATCCACCCGAGGCGACAGGCGACGGCCTGGCGCTGGCACTGCGCGCCGGCGTCGCCGTCGCAGACGTCGAGTTCATGCAGTTCCACCCCACGGCGCTGCATCACCCGGCGATGCCGCGTCCCCTCCTGTCCGAGGCGCTGCGGGGCCATGGCGCGATCATCCGCAACGCCTCTGGCGTGCGGTTCGTCGATGAGCTCGCGCCGCGCGACGTCGTCAGTCGCGCGATGGCGTCCGAGATGGCCCGCGACGACGTCTCGCACCTCTGGTTGGACGCGACAGGGCTCGAGGAGTTCGCCGCCAGGTTCCCCACGCTCTCCGCCAGCCTCGCCGAGCTCGGGCTCGACCCGTCGACCGATTGGCTCCCCATCGCCCCGGCCGCCCACCACCTCGCGGGCGGCGTCGTGACCGACCTCGACGGCGCGACGACCCTGCCTGGCCTCTACGCCGTCGGCGAGGTCGCCTGCACGGGCGTCCACGGCGCCAACCGGCTCGCCTCCAACTCGCTGCTCGAGGGCATGGTGTTCGCAGCGCGTGTGGCCGAGCGGCTGGAGATCCCGGCGCACGGTCCCTCCGCCACCGGGGCGATGCGCTCGGTTCTCGGGCACTCGGGCGGGATCCCCGTCGTCCACCACGAGCGGACCGTGGTCCCGCCCGCGACGGCTTCGCTGTCGGTCGACGTCGCCGACGCCCGCCACGACCTTCAGCGGGCCATGACGCGGGGTGCCGGCGTCGTTCGCTCGGCCGGATCGCTGGCGACGGTCGCGGGGCCTCTCGGAATCGCCAAGGCCGTGGCGGGCACCGGCGAGGACGCGGGCTCCCAGGAGCTCGCGAACCTGGTCACCTGCGCCGAGGCGCTGCTCACCTCTGCCCGTGCCCGCGAGGAGTCCCGCGGCTGCCACGTGCGCGAGGAGTTCCCCGAGGCCCTCGAGGCGTGGCGCCGGCGGATCGTGCTCGGAGGGAGGTCGTGAGCGTCCATCCGACTCGCGACGAGGTCCGTGCCGCCGTGGCCGCGGCGCTGGTCGAGGATCTGTTGGCCGACGGGGACCTGACCGCCGCGCTCCTCGACCCGGCCGCCGTCGCGTCGGCGGGGATCGTCACGCGCGAGGAGGGCGTCCTCGCAGGCGAACTGTGCGCGGTCGAGGCATTCGAGGTCGTGGACCCGGCGGTGGTCGTCGTGTTCCTGCGCCACGACGGCGACCGACTCCTCGCCGGCGACACGGTCGCGACGGTGCGCGGGCCGATGCGCTCCATCGTGACGGCGGAGCGCACGGCGCTCAACTTCCTCGGCCACCTGTCGGGCATCGCGACGTCGACCCGCGAGCTCGTCGAGGCGGTCAGCGCGGTCGATCCGAGCGTGTGCGTGCTCGACACCCGCAAGACCACGCCGGGGCTGCGGGCGCTCGAGAAGGCCGCCGTACGGGCGGGCGGCGGGATCAACCACCGGTCGTCGCTCTCGGAGTTCGTGCTCATCAAGGACAACCATCTCGGATCCATCTCGATTGCCGAGGCCGTCGCGCGCGCGCTCGAGTTGTGGCCCGGAAGGACGGTGGAGGTCGAGTGCGACACGCCGGGCCAGGTCGACGAGGCCGTCGAGGCCGGAGCGACGGCCGTGCTCCTCGACAACATGAGCCCCGGCGAGGCTGCACAGTGCGTCGCTCGCGTGCATGCGGCCGGCAGGGACGTGTTCATCGAGGCCTCCGGCGGGATCACGATCGAGAGCGCGCCCGAGTACGCCAGGGCCGGCGTGGACGGGATGAGCAGCGGCGCGCTGACGCACACGATCCGGAGCCTCGACCTCGGGCTCGACCTGTACGAGGAATGATGTCCTGATGCTGCTCGCGATCGATGTCGGCAACACCGAGACGGTGGTCGGGCTCTACGAGACCGAGGCCGGTGCCGACGTGACGTGCCGACGGGCAGGCCGATCGGGACCGTGAACCCGCGGCGGGGCTCGCGTGCCACTGGCGACTCTCGACGGTCTCGTCGCGCACTCCCGACGAGCACGCGATGGTGCTGACCCAGCTGCTCGACCTCGAGGGGCTCGACATCGCCGAGGTCGTGAGCGGGATCGCGATCAGCTCGTCCTCGCCCGAGACGACGTCCCAGCTGCGCCGGATGGCCTCGAGGTGGTTCTCGGCGTCCCCCTGCGTCGTGCTCGGACCGGGGGTCCGCACCGGCATGCCGATCCGCTACGACAACCCGAAGGAGGTCGGCGCGGACCGCATCGCCGACGCCGTCGGCGCCTTCGAGCTCTACGGGGGGCCGGTGGTCGTCGTCGACCTCGGCACCGCGACCACGTTCGACGCCATCTCGGCGGACGGCGAGTACCTGGGTGGCGCGATCGCGCCCGGCGTCGCCATCTCGCTCGAGGCCCTGTACGGACATGCCTCGGCGCTGCGCGCGGTCGAGCTGGTCGAGCCTCGCGAGGTCATCGGCAGGTCCACGGAGGAGTCGATCCAGTCGGGCGTGCTGTACGGGTACGCGGGGCTCGTCGACGCGATGTGCGCCCGGTTCGCAGGGGTGCTCGGGGAGCCCGAGGTCGTCGCCACCGGCGGGCTCGCGAGCCTGATCGCCCCCTACACGTCGTCGGTCGCGCACGTCGAGCCCTGGCTCACCCTGCACGGCCTGCGCATCATCTACGACCGCAACGGAGGACAGGCCTGATGGCCCAGCCGTACTCGTTCGCCCACGACACCTACGCGCGCGAGGTCGCGGACCGGTTCGCTGCCCTCACCGACGGCGAGGAGTCCGGGGTCACCGTCTCGGTCGCCGGCCGCCTCATGCTCGTGCGCCCGCAGGGCAAGCTCGCCTTCGCGACCCTGCGCGACTCCACGGGCGAGGTCCAGCTCTTCGCGCTGTCGGCCGTGACCGAGTCGTTCGAGGCGTTCACGCGGCTCAGCATCGGCGACTGGGTCGGCGCCACCGGCGAGGTCGTGCGGACCCGGCGCGGCGAGCTGTCCGTCAAGGTCTCGACCTTCTCGGTGCTGGCCGAGACCACCCTCGGCTTCGGCGACAAGTGGCACGGCATCACGGATCCCGACATCCGCTACCGCCATCGCGAGGCGGACCTCTGGGCCAACCCCGAGACGCGCGTGGCGCCTCGACAGGCGCCACGCGCTGATCCGCTCGATGCGCGAGCGCCTGTGGGCGCGCGAACTTCGTCGAGGTCGAGACCCCGATCCTCAACGTCGTGCCGTCGGGCGGGAACGCGAAGCGGTTCGTCACGCACCACAACGCGCTCGACAACGACTTCTACCTGCGCATCGCGCCGGAGCTCTGGCTCAAGCGGCTCGTCGTCGGCGGGTACGAGCGGGTCTTCGAGATCGGGAGGCTCTTCCGCAATGAGGGGATCTCGCCGCGGCACAACCCCGAGTTCACGACCGTCGAGCTCGTACGCCGCGTACCTCGACTACATCGACCTGATGGCGCTCACCGAGCAGCTCGTGGCGGACTGCGTCCGCGACGTACTCGGCACGACCTCGATCACCTACCAGGGGCGCGAGCTCGAGATGGGCGCCCCGTGGCGGCGCGCGTCGATGGCCGAGCTCGTCTCCGAGAAGATCGGCGCGCGACGTTTCCGTGCGACTCGCAGCCCGACGTGCTGCGAGCGCTCCTTGCCGACGCGGGCGAGCCGTTGCCGCCACCGTCGTGGGGCCCGGGCAAGCTTCTGGAGGAGCTGTTCGGGGCCGTCTGCGAGCCGGACCAGTGGAACCCGACCTTCGTGCTCGACTACCCCGTCGAGGTGTCGCCGCTCGCGCGACGGCACCGCTCGGACCCCGAGCTCACCGAGCGGTTCGAGGTCTTCTGCGTCGGACGGGAGCTCGCGAACGGCTTCAGCGAGCTCACGGACCCCGTCGACCAGCGCGCACGGTTCGAGGAGCAGGCGAGGGCTCGCGCCGAGGGGGACGACGAGGCGATGGCCGTCGACGAGGACTACGTGCACGCGCTCGAGTACGGCCTGCCGCCGACGGCGGGGCTCGGGATCGGCATCGACCGCCTCGCGATGATCCTGGCCGACGCGTCGAACATTCGCGAGGTGATCGCGTTCCCGACGCTCAAGCCGCTTTCCTAGGACCGCAGTTCGCCGCCACGCTGCCGCAGCGTTGAACGCGCGGGGCTGCCTGCCGCAGGTGCCTAGCCGACGATGGGAAGGTCCTCGAGCAGTGAGGCCACGAGCGCGGAGAACCCGTCGCGAAGCGCAGGCTCGGGCACCGATGCGAGCGCCTCGTTCGCGGTGCGCACCCATCGGGCGCCCTGCTCGAGCGCGACGTCGACACCGTTCGTCGACGCGACGAGCAGCCGTGCCTTCTCGCGCTCCGGCTCGTCGAGCGGCTGGCCGAGAAGCGCCCGCAGCTCGGCCGCGACCGACGCGTCGTCCAGCGCGACAAGCACCGGCAGCGTGTAGATCCCCTCGGCGAGGTCCTGTCCCGCAGGCTTGCCGAGCTGCCCGTCGGTCGCGATCAGGTCGAGCACGTCGTCACGGAGCTGGAACACCATCCCGAACGCGTGTCCGAACGCCGTCAGCGCGGCGGTGACGTCCTCGTCGCGGTGCGCGGTGAGCGCGCCGACGCGGCATGCGGACGCCATCAACGCAGCGGTCTTGCCGCCGATCGCCTCGAAGTAGTCAGCCGAGCTGCGCGTCACGTCGTACGTGGTGCGGACCTCGGACACCTGGCCGCGCGTCAACGCCGCGAGCGTGCGTGCGAGCAGCCCGGCGATCTCGGTGCCGAGGTCGGCCGCGATGGCGGCAGAGCGCGCCATCAGGTAGTCGCCCGCCACGATGGCGACGAGGTTTCCGAAGCGTGAATTCACCGATTCGACGTTCCGCCGGATCGTCGCCTCGTCCATCACGTCGTCGTGGTACAGCGAGGCGAGGTGCATGAGCTCGAGGGACACGCCACCCAGCAGGACGTCCTGCGAGGCCTCGGCGGATCCGCCAGTGGCCGCCGCGATCGCAAGGAGCGGACGAAGGCGCTTGCCGCCTGCCCTGATCAGATGGGTCGTGACCGAGTCAAGATAAGAATCTCCGATGACGACGGACTCGAAGAGGAGAGGTTCGAACCTCCCGAGATCGTCCTCAACCGTGGGCATTGCGAGCGTCGCCAAGGGGTCCACGGCGACAACCCTAGGGGCGCGGGCCGGGACTGTCCCAACCCGAACGACGTTGAACTGGCGCACCGCACCGTTACACTCGACATACAGCCCAATGACGGGAGGCTCATAGGTGTTCGAGCGATTTACCGACCGAGCGCGACGGGTGCTCGTCCTCGCACAAGAGGAAGCCCGCCAGCTCAACCACAGCTTCATCGGAACCGAGCACATCCTGCTCGGTCTGATCCACGAGGGAGAGGGAGTCGCCGCCAAGGCGCTCGACTCACTCGGCATCACGCTCGAGGCCGTCCGCGAGAAGGTCGAGGAGGCCATCGGCATGACCGGCGCGACCCCGTCGGGGTCCCCGCCTTTCACGCCGCGCGCCAAGAAGGTCCTCGAGCTGTCCCTCCGCGAGGCGCTCCAGCTTGGGCACTCGTACATCGGGACCGAGCACATGCTCCTCGGCCTCGTCCGCGAGGGCGATGGCGTCGCCGCGCAGGTCCTCGTCTCGCTGGGTGCTGACCTCGGTCGCGTGCGCCAGCAGGTCATCCAGATGATGTCGGGCTACCAGGGCAAGGAGGCCGTCGGTGCCGCGCCCGGGGGCCGCGAGGAGCAGGCGTCGAGCGGCTCGGCCGTGCTCGACCAGTTCGGTCGGAACCTGACGCAGCTCGCGCGCGACAAGAAGCTCGACCCGCTCGTCGGTCGAGACAGAGAGATCGAGCGCGTCATGCAGGTGCTCTCGAGGCGCACCAAGAACAACCCGGTCCTGATCGGGGAGCCCGGCGTCGGCAAGACCGCCATCGTCGAGGGCCTCGCCCAGAAGATCGTCTCGGGCCAGGTCCCCGTGACGCTCACGGACAAGCAGGTGTACACGCTCGACCTCGGCAGCCTCGTGGCCGGGTCGCGCTACCGCGGTGACTTCGAGGAGCGCCTGAAGAAGGTGCTCAAGGAGATCCGCACGCGGGGTGACATCGTCTTGTTCATCGACGAGATCCACACGCTCGTGGGCGCAGGTGCCGCCGAGGGCGCCATCGACGCGGCGAGCATCCTGAAGCCGATGCTCGCCCGCGGCGAGCTCCAGACGATCGGTGCGACGACGCTCGACGAGTACCGCAAGCACATCGAGAAGGATGCCGCGCTCGAGCGCCGGTTCCAGCCGGTGAAGGTCGACCAGCCCTCGGTCGCGATGACGATCGACATCCTGAAGGGGCTGCGCGACCGCTACGAGGAGCACCACGAGGTGACCATCACCGACCAGGCGCTGGTCGCCGCGGCGAACCTCGCGGACCGCTACATCTCGGACCGCTTCCTCCCGGACAAGGCGATCGACCTGATCGACGAAGCGGGCAGCAGGCTGCGCATCCGCAGGATGCCGGCGCCGGTGGCCTCGCGCCAGCTCGACGAGCAGATCGAGCGGATCCGGCTCGACAAGGAGTCGGCCATCGAGCGCGACGCGATGGACCAGGCGAAGAAGCTCGCCGACCAGGAGGTCGAGCTGATCGACCGCAAGGCCGCGCTCGATGCCGAGTTCCGCGAATCCGGCTCGGAGAACTTCGACGTCGTCGACGAGGAGACCATCGCCGAGGTGCTGGCTGCGTGGACGGGGATCCCCGTGTACCGGCTGACCGAGGAGGAGACCTCGAAGCTCCTGCGCATGGAGGATGAGCTGCACCGCAGGATCGTCGGGCAGGAGGAGGCCATCAAGGCGCTCTCCCGCGCGATCCGCAGGACCAGGGCCGGCTTGAAGGACCCGAAGCGCCCCGCGGGGTCGTTCATCTTCCTCGGGCCGACGGGCGTCGGGAAGACCGAGCTCGCCAAGACGCTGGCAGAGTTCCTGTTCGACGACGAGGACGCGCTCATCCAGCTCGACATGTCCGAGTACATGGAGAAGCACACCGTGAGCCGCCTCGTCGGCTCGCCCCCCGGCTACGTCGGCTACGACGAGGGAGGGCAGCTGACCGAGGCCGTGCGGCGCAAGCCGTTCAGCGTGGTGCTGTTCGACGAGGTCGAGAAGGCGCACCCCGACGTGTTCAACACGCTGCTCCAGATCCTGGAGGACGGCCGCCTCACCGACGCCCAGGGCCGCACGGTCGACTTCAAGAACACGGTGCTGATCATGACGTCCAACCTCGGGACCGGTGACCTCCGCAAGGCATCCATCGGCTTCGCGAAGGGCTCCGAGGCCGTGAGCTACGAGCGGATGAAGGAGAAGGTCAACGCCGCGCTGAAGGCGCACTTCCGCCCCGAGTTCCTGAACCGGATCGACGACGTCATCGTGTTCCACGAGCTCGCCAAGCAGGAGGTCATCCAGATCGCCGACCTGCTCTTGCAGCGGACCCGCGACCAGCTGGCGCTCCAGGGCATCGGCCTCGAGCTGACGCCGGCCGCGAGGGCGCTCATCGCCGACAAGGGCTACGACCCGCAACTCGGCGCGAGACCGCTGCGCCGCGCGATCCAGTCGATGGTCGAGGACCAGCTCTCCGAGAAGCTCCTGTGGAAGGAGTTCCGCTCGGGCGAGACGATCATCGTGGACACCGAGACCACGCCCGAGGGCGACCAGCTCACCTTCCGGGCGATCGAGGGGTTCGAGGCGCCGGCGGTCGAGCTCGCGGGTTCGGCGTCCGGAACCGACTGACGCTCGACGGTGGTCGAGGAGTGGGAGGTCGAGCGCAGGGCTGAGCCGTCCTTCGTCGCGGGCGAGCGCGAGACGATCGAGGGCTGGCTCGAGTTCCACCGCCTGACCCTCGAGCTCAAGTGCGAGGGACTGAGCGACGACCAGCGCAAGGCGCGCCCCGTCGCGACGTCCGCCCTCTCGCTGCACGGGATCCTCCGCCACATGGCAGAGGTCGAGCGGAACTGGTTTCAGCGCGTGCTGCTCGCCGACAGCGATCTGCCGGGGATCTGGTTTCGCCCCGGCGTCGAGGACAGCGAGCTGCTCCCGCTCGACGACGCGGTCTTCGAGGACGACCTCGCGACGTTCCGCGCGACGTGCGAGCGGTCCCGCGAGATCGCCGCGGCGAGGTCGCTGGACGACACCGGGATCCGCCGCGGTGAGCCATGCTCGCTGCGCTGGGTCTACACGCACATGGTCGAGGAGTACGCCCGTCACAACGGGCACGCCGACCTCATCCGCGAGCTGATCGACGGCGCCGTCGGCTGGTAGGCCCGGGCTGCGCACCGGGCCTCGCGCTCCGAACGCGTCCCCGGGCTCGGCCTAGGGTGGCGGGGCCAGCGCACAGAGGAGCCCCCCATGGTCTTCGACCCGATCGCGAGCCCGACGACGGCCATCTCGGACAGTCGCGAGCCCCAGTTCGTCCACCCTGACGCGGTGGCCGAGGCCGACCGACGGCTCGCGGCTTACCGCGCGAGGGGGAGGCGCCCCAACTTCCTCGTCGTGCTCATGGACGACGTCGGATGGGGAGACTTCGGCTGCTACGGCGGCGGCATCGCGGTGGGCGCCCCGACGCCCAACATCGACCGGCTCGCCTCCCGCGGGCTGCTGCTGACCTCGTGCTACTCCGAGCCCTCGTGCACGCCGTCGCGCGCGACGCTGATGACGGGCCGCCTCCCGATGCGCCACGGGCTGCAGCGACCCCCCATGTACGGCGAGGCGGGTGGCCTCTCGGGCGAGGTGACGGTCGCCGAGCTGCTCAGCCGCGCGGGATACGTCACCCAGGCGGTCGGCAAGTGGCACATGGGCGAGAACCGCGACAGCCAGCCCCAGCACGTCGGCTTCGACGACTTCTACGGGTTCCTCTCGGTCTCGGACATGTACTCGGAGTGGCGGGACCCCTACTTCTTCCCCGAGGTGGTGTACTCCGAGGCGCGCACCGAGTGGATCCAGAACCAGCCGTTCAACAAGTGCTTCGTCCACGCGACGCGCGGCGGCGAGGTCGAGGAGGTCGAGGAGGTCACGATCCCGGTCCTCTCCGAGCTCGACGAGAAGTGGGTCACGTACTCCGAGACGTTCCTCGATGCGATGGCGGGCGGCGAGGCCCCGTGGTTCCTCTATCACAACACCCGCGGCGCGCACTTCGACAACTACCCCCATGAGCGCTACCTCGGGACGTCGCCCGCGCGGCACCCCTACAAGGACACGATCATCGAGCTCGACGACATCGTGGGGCGGCTCGTCGCGAAGCTCGAGGCGACCGGGCAGCTGGAGGACACGGTCATCATCGTCACCTCCGACAACGGCCCGGAGATGGAGACCTGGCCCGACGCCGCCTACACCCCGTTCCGGTGCGCCAAGGGATCCACGTGGGAGGGGGGCGTGCGGGTCCCCGCGATCGTGGCGTGGCCGTCGATGATCGACGGCGGGACCAAGTCCGACGGGCTCGTCTCGTTCTCGGACTTCCTGCCGACCGCGCTCAGCCTGGCGGGCGCGCCCGAGCTGATCCCCGACGACCGGTTCATCGACGGCGTCGACCAGGGCTCGTTCCTCCTCGCCCCGGGCGCGGCCTCCAACCGCAAGCACCACTACTACTGGCTGGGCTCGATGTTCTCCGCGCTGCGCGTCGGGGAGTACAAGTACATGATGGCGTCGATCTCCGACGGCGGGACCGACGTGCTCAATCCCGGCGGTTTCACCGGCGTCACCCAGAAGTACCCGTACGGGCGGCTCTACAACCTGTGGCTGGACCCGAAGGAGACCCACAGCTACCTCATCCGCAAGCTCGCCTACATCGAGGCGTTCCAGCGGGGCATCGGGGGGCACCTGATGACGTTCGCGGCCTATCCGGGCAAGACGACGGTCGGGCTGAACACCTGAGCGCCCGCGCGCCGTCCGAGGGGCCACCGGGGGGCCGAGTCTCGAATCGCCCGCTTTCCGGTACAATGGGAGGTCCCCCGAAGCGTCCTCGTGATGCTGTGCGTACCCACTCAGGAAGGCCACCCCAGGCATGACCCGCAAGTTCAAGAAGGGCGACAAGGTCGTCTACCCCCACCATGGTGCCTGCATCGTCGAGAAGATCGAGAAGCGCGAGGCCTTCGGCAAGAAGCAGGACTACCTGAAGCTCCGGGTGGCCTACTCGGACCTCGTCCTGATGGTCCCGATCGACAACACCGACGTGGTCGGCCTGCGCGACGTCATCAACGACGAGGAGGTCGAGGAGGTCTTCGCGGTCCTGCGCAAGAAGGAGGCCCGGATGCCGACCAACTGGTCCCGGCGCTTCAAGAACCACTCCGAGAAGCTCCGCAGCGGCGACATCTACCAGGTGGCCGAGGTCGTGCGGAACCTGTCCATCCGCGACAAGGACAAGGGGCTCTCCGCGGGTGAGAAGCGCATGCTGACCCGCGCCCGCCAGATCCTTGTCTCCGAGCTCACCTTCGCCCTGAACGTCGACGAGCCGACCGCCGAGGAGCGGTTGGCGTCGGTGCTGCCGTAGCCGTGCGGATTGCCGCGATCGTCGTCGCGGCCGGCCGCGGCGAGCGCTTCGGCTCGCGCAAGCAGTTCGAGGAGCTCGGCGGCCAGACCGTCGCTGCCCGCTCCATCCAGGCGGCCCGCTCCGTGGCGGACTTCGTCGTCCTCGTCGTCCCCGACGACGCCCTCGACGAGGCGCACGGCGCCGACGCGGTGGTCGCCGGCGGCGAGACGCGGTCCGGATCGGTGCGCAGCGGCCTCGCGGCCGTGCCCCATGAGGCCTCCGTCATCGTCGTGCACGATGCCGCGCGGCCGCTGGCGTCGGCGAGCCTGTTCACCGCGGTCGTCACCGAGGTCCAGCAGGGCGGCGCCGACGGCGCCGTGCCCGGCGTCTCGATCACCGACACGGTCAAGCTCCTCCGTGGGGCGGCCGATCCCTCCGCCGTGGAGGTGACGCTCCCGAGGGAGCGCGTGGTCGCCGTGCAGACCCCCCAGGCGTTCCGCGCCGACACGCTCCGCCGCGCGCACGCGGGCGGCGTGGAGGGCACCGACGACGCCTCGCTGGTCGAGGCGATCGGCGGGAGGGTCGTCGTGGTCCCGGGCGACGCCGCGAACCGGAAGGTCACCACGCCCGAGGACCTGGACCGGGCGCGCGCACTGCTGGGGGCACGATGATCCGCATCGGACACGGCATGGATGTCCACCGGTTCAGCGACGATCCGGAGCGCCGGCTGGTGCTCGCGGGCGTCGTGATCGAGGGCGCCCCGGGCCTCGAGGGGCACTCGGATGCGGACGTCGCGACCCACGCGCTGTGCGACGCGGTGCTGGGGGCCGCCGGCCTCGGTGACCTCGGGCGCCACTTCCCCGACGCGGACCCCGCGTTCGCCGGTGCGGCCTCGACGGACCTGCTCGCGCGATGCGTCTCGCTCGCGCGGGCCGAGGGGCTCGTCGTGTCCTCGGGGGACGTCACGATCGTCGCGGAGACCCCCAAGCTCGCCGCGTACTTCGATGCGATGGCCGCGAGGCTCACCGAGGTCGTCCGTGCCCCGGTCTCTGTCAAGGCGACGACGACCGAGGGGCTCGGCGCGATCGGCCGCTCCGAGGGCATCGCGACGCACGCCGTCGTGCTCCTGACCGGCCCTGCGGGGCACCCGTGACCGGCGCTCGCCGCAAGCCGCCGCGCTCCGGCGGCATGCCCCCCGCCGCGCGCCGCGCGCCGGCTCGCCGCACCGACGACCTGGGTGGCGACCAGGTCGAGGGCCGCCAGGCCGTCCTCGAGCTGCTCACCGCCGGACGGCGCCGGACGCGCAAGGTGATCGTCGCGGACGCCCAGGACCCCTCCGAGCTGCTCGACGCCATCGAGCGCGAGGCCCACGGCCACCGCGTGCCGGTCTCCTTCGTCTCCAAGGCCCGCATGGATCGCGAGGCGAGGACCGAGGGCCACCAGGGCGTCTACGCGCTGTGCGACCCGATGCCCACGACCGACCTCGACGGCCTGCTCGACGCCGGAGGTCGGGGCCTGCCCTTCCTGCTGGTGTGCGACGGCGTGACCGATCCGAGGAACCTCGGGGCGCTCCTGCGCAGCGCGGAGTGCGCCGGTGTCACGGGCGTGGTGCTGCCGAGGCACCGGTCCGCGAGGCTCACCCCCGCCGTGACCAAGACGGCCGCCGGCGCGATCGAGCACCTCCGCTTCGCCGCGGTCGGCGGAATCCCCGCGGCGCTCCAGCAGCTCGACAAGGCGGGCGTCGTCTCCGTCGGGCTCGCGCCCGAGTCGAAGCACTCGATCTACGACGTGGACCTTCGAACGGCCCCGGTCGCGCTCGTGATCGGCGGCGAGGAGCGCGGCCTCGCGTCGCTCACGCGGCGCCGGTGCACGCAGGTCGTGTCCATCCCCCAGCACGGGGCGATCGAGTCGCTCAACGCCGGGGTGGCCGGCGCGGTCGCCTGCTTCGAGGTCGCGCGCCAGCGTCGCTAGGCCGCTGCGGGCTCCTGGTCCGGGGCCCAGCGCTCGCCCAACTGCGACGTGCATGCCGGGCAGCGCTTCGCCTCGACGGGGATCTCCGTCGTGCACTCGGGGCACGCGGCCTTCTTCGGATCCTCGGGCGGATCCCAGCCGAGCCGCCTGCGCGCGGCGGACGAGGGCTTCACGATGAGGAAGAACACGATGAGCGCCACCAGGATGAACGTGATGAGCGCATTGAGGAATGCCCCGTAGACGATCGGCGTCGTCCCGATGGTGAAGGAGAGCGACGCGAAGTCCGGCACGTGGAAGATCGCGGCGATGAGCGGGGTGAAGATGTTCTTCACCAGCGACGAGATCACCGCGGTGAACGCGGCGCCGATGATGACCGCGATCGCGAGGTCGATCGCGTTGGCCCGCAGCGCGAACGCGCGGAACTCCTTCATCACGCCCGTTGTCCTCTTGACGACGTCCATGACCCTCCTTCTATCGAGAGCCGGTGGTGGGACTCGAACCCACGACCTGACGATTACAAATCGCCTGCGCTTCCAGCTGCGCCACACCGGCGTGGGCGAAGGCTACCGAACGGCTGGCACCCGGCTCGCAGGTGGCCATGAACCGCAATAGGCTCGCGACGATGACGGACCCTGACACCCCCGACGCACCGCCGGCGAGGGCAACGTCGCAGGTCAACGCGGGGCGCGCAGTCGCGGTCATCGTGGTCTTCCTCGTCGCGATGGTCCTCCTGCTCGGTCCCGCGGGCCGCGCCGACCGGCATGCGGCACCGACGGTGGCGTCGACCACCACCACGACCCTCTACGAGCGGCCGGTCGTGCCTTCCGCCACACGCGTGCAGGTGGCCAACGGGACGACCGTCGCGGGACAGGCGGCGGCCTACTCGCACACCCTGCAGACCCGGGGGTGGGACGTGGTGCCCCCCGTGCAGGGCCCGCCGTGGGACCGCTCCCTCGTCTTCTACGCGCCCACCTACGAGCCGGCGGCGAAGCAGATCGCCGGGGAGCTCGGCCTCGCTGCAGACCGCGTCGTCTCGGGTGTCGCGGTCTCCGGGGTCACGGGGGCCGCGGGCAATGACATCGTCGTGGTGATCGGACCCGACCTCGCGCACTCCTAGGTCAGGCGGTCGGCACGCCTGCTCGCGTGAGCGCGACGCGCAGCACCTCGCGCGACATGGGACGCAGCTCGCTGAGCGGGCGGTTCCGGTGCGTCCTTCTGCCGAGGTCGACCTGCGCGATCGATGCGGGACCGTTTCGCCTCGCGATGTCGATCAGGAGTCCGATCTCGACGCCGTAGCCGGGTTCGATGCCGACCTCGAGCAGCGTCGTGCGCCGCGCCGCGGTCTCGCCGGCGAGCGGCTGGAGCACGTGGGCGAGGTCCGGGAAGAGCAGCGAAAGGATCGGCCGCGCGCTGAGCTCGGTCACCCGGCCGCCGCCGGTCGGCTGCCCCGCGATCGGCCGCTCGTAGAAGCCCTTGACCAGCTCGGTCGCCGGATCGATGAGCAGCGGCCCGAGGAGCATCGGGATCCACGCCGCCTCGGTGTCGACCACGTCGGCGTCGAGGAACACGATCAGGTCCCCGGCGGCGATCAGGGCCCCCTCGGCCATGGCGAGCCCCTTGCCCACGCTGTGCTCGAGGCGGTGGACGTCAGCCCCGGCCGCGATCGCTGCCTCCGAGGTCCCGTCCGCCGAGCCGTCGTCGATGACGAGGACCTGGTCGACGAGGCCGGAACCCTTGCCAGCCAGGTGGGCGGCTCCGATCGTGCCCACGACCCCCGCCACGGTCGCGACCTCGTTGCGGGCCGGGATCACGACGGTCACCCGCTGGGACCCCTTCAGGGCGAGGGCCTCGGGCGTCGTGAAGGACCGGCGGGGCCAGATGCCCCTCGGGTCGGTCTTCGTCCTCGTCCAGATGGCTTCCACACCCTCGGTCTAGCGCCTCGGTGCGACGGGGGGAGCGCTTCGCTGGCACTCCTCGAGGTCGTCTGCTAGCAGTCTCGGGGCAGGAGTGCTAATCTCCCCTCGACACCCGAAGCGTCGCAAGACATCCAGGAGGAACACCGTGGCGAAGTTGATTGCATTCGACGAGCAGGCCCGCCGGTCGCTCGAGACAGGGATGAACAAGTTGGCGGACGCCGTCCGCGTGACCCTCGGACCGAAGGGCCGCAATGTCGTCCTCGACAAGAAGTGGGGCGCCCCCACGATCACGAACGACGGCGTGTCGATCGCCAAGGAGATCGACCTCGAGGACCCCTTCGAGCGGATCGGCGCCGAGCTGGTCAAGGAAGTCGCGAAGAAGACGGACGACGTCGCCGGCGACGGCACCACGACGGCCACCGTCCTCGCCTGGGCCATGGTCCGCGAGGGACTGCGCAACGTCGCGGCCGGCGCGAACCCCATGTCGCTCAAGAAGGGCATCGAGGCGGCGGTCGAGACCGCGGTCACCTCGCTGCACACCCTGTCCAAGGCTGCGGACACCAAGGAGCAGATCGCGCAGGTCGCATCGATCTCCGCAGCCGACACCGAGATCGGCGAGATGATCTCCGAGGCGATCGACAAGGTCGGCAAGGACGGGGTCATCACCGTCGAGGAGTCCCAGACCTTCGGGATGGACATGGACCTCGTTGAGGGCATGCGCTTCGACAAGGGCTACATCTCCCCGTACTTCGTGACCGACCCCGAGCGGATGGAGTCGGTCCTTGAGGACCCGTACGTCCTGTTCGTGGGATCGAAGATCTCCGCAGTGCGCGACCTGCTCCCGATCCTCGAGAAGGTCATGCAGGGCGGGCGCCCGCTCGTCATCGTCGCTGAGGACGTCGAGGGCGAGGCCCTCGCGACCTTGGTCGTGAACAAGATCCGCGGCACCTTCAAGTCCGTGGCCGTCAAGGCCCCCGGCTTCGGCGAGCGCCGCAAGGCGATGCTGCAGGACATGGCGATCCTGACCGGCGGCCAGGTCGTGACCGAGGAGGTCGGCCTCAAGCTGGAGAACATCGGCCTGGACCTGCTCGGCCGTGCCCGCAAGGTCGTCGTGACCAAGGACGAGACGACCATCGTCGAGGGTGCCGGCGACGACGCCGACATCAAGGGCCGGATCAACCAGATCAAGGCGGAGATCGAGAACACCGACTCGGACTACGACCGCGAGAAGCTCCAGGAGCGCCTCGCCAAGCTGTCGGGCGGCGTCGCGGTGATCAAGGTCGGCGCGGCGACCGAGGTGGAGCTGAAGGAGAAGAAGCACCGGATCGAGGACGCCGTGTCGACGACCAAGGCGGCAATCGAGGAGGGCGTCGTGCCCGGCGGCGGCGTTGCGTTGCTCCGCAGCCAGAAGGCGATCCTCGAGACCGCTGACAAGCTCGAGGGCGACGAGGCGACCGGAGCCAGGATCGTGGCCCGCGCCGTCGAGGAGCCGCTGAAGCAGATCGCGGTCAACGCGGGCCTCGAGGGCGGCGTGGTCGTGGAGAAGGTCCGCAACCTCAAGCACGCGAACGGCCTGAACGCCGCGACCGGCGACTACGAGGACCTCCTCGCAGCCGGCGTCATCGACGCCGCGAAGGTGACCCGCTCCGCGCTGCAGAACGCCGCGTCCATCGCAGCGCTCTTCCTCACGACCGAAGCGGTCATCGTCGACAAGCCAGAGGAGAAGGCGGCGGCCATGCCCGGCGGCGGGATGGACGACTTCTAGTCGTCGAGTCATCTGGACGACCTGCGGTCGTCCTGGTTCTCCGTCCGACACCCCCCTGTCGGACGGATCTGCGAGACGGCGGGGCGCTGGTCGCCCCGCCGTTCTGCATGTCCGGGCACCCTTCTGGGTCCGACACCGTCGGGCTTAGCATGGGGCGATGACCACCTCGCCCCAGCCGCTCGTGCCCTCGACGGGACTCAATGTCGTCCACCTCTTCTGCAGCCCCGAGGTCGACATCGATCGGACGATCGCGTCCGACGCGCTCGACCGGGCGAAGGCAGACGGGTGCCAGGTGGTGATCGCGGCGATCCTCGGCCACAAGGCGGACTGCTGCGTCATGGCGCTGGCCGAGGACGTCTGGGCGCTGCGGCGGCTCCAGACCGGCCTGCAGCGCGCCGGGTTCGCGATCGTGGAGAGCTACGTCTCGATGACCGAGGTGTCCGAGTACGCGACGGGGGCTCCCGAGGCCATGCTCCAGGCGCGCCTGCACCCCGTGCTGCCCCCCGAGGACCTGCGGGCGTTCTGCTTCTACCCGATGTCCAAGCGCCGCGGAGAGGAGCACAACTGGTACGCGCTCGACTTCGAGAAGCGCGAGGAGCTGATGCGCGCCCACGGCAAGTCCGGCCGCGAGTTCCGGGGCAGGATCCTCCAGGTGGTGACCGGCTCCACCGGCCTCGACGACTGGGAGTGGGGGGTCACGCTGTTCGGTGGCCACCCCGACGACGTGAAGGAGTGCGTCTACACGATGCGGTTCGACGAGGCATCCACGCTCTATGCGGAGTTCGGCCCGTTCTACACCGGCGTGGTGGCCACGCTCGACGAGGTGCTCGACAACGCGGTCGCATAGGCGTTGGTAGGTTGCGACGGATGACCGACGTCGGCGAGCAGACCCTCAGGCGCTGGGCCGAATCGCTGGCGGGCGTCGCGCGCACCGGGCTGGGCTTCACGGAGAGCCAGTACGAGCGCGAGCGCTATCAGGAGATCCTCGCGATCGCGGCCGACATCCGGGTCCAGGCCGACGAGGGCCTCGACGGCGTGACCGGCGCGGAGGACCTCGTGACGGAGTGGCTCGGCAGCGTCGACCGGGGCGTCCCGGGCTATGTCACGCCGAAGCTCGCGGTGGGCGCGGCGGTCAGCAACGACGACGGCCAGCTCCTGCTCATCCAGCGCGCGGACTCGGGCGTGTGGCTCTACCCGACCGGCTGGTGCGACGTCGGCTACTCCGCGTCCGAGGTCGTGGCGAAGGAGGTGGAGGAGGAGACCGGCATCCTCGCCGAGCCCCTCCGGCTCATCGGCGTGCTCGACGGCCTGCGCCTCGGCATGTCGAGGATCCCCATCTACTCCCTGCTCTTCCACTGCCGCGCCGTGGGCGGCGAGCTCCGCGCGCATCCCCTCGAGTGCACGGACCTCGGGTGGTTCGACGAGTCCAACCTGCCCGAGCCGCTGGTCGGCTTCGAGCGATGGGGCGACACGGTGTTCGCAGCCGTCCGCGGCGAGCACCGCGACGTCTACTACGACACGCTGCGCAGGCCCGTGTGGCGGGGACAGCCGTGAGCGGCGTCCGGGTCGATGCCGCGGTCGTCGGCGACCCCGAGCTCCTCGCCGCGATCCGCCACCTCCTGCCGCAGCTTTCGAGGACGGCTCCGCCTCCCGAGGCCAGCGACCTCGAGACGATCGTGACCGCCCCGGGGACGACGCTGTTCGTCGCCCGCGACGAGACGGGGATCCTGGGCGTGCTCACGCTGGTCACCTTCCGCATCCCGACCGGCGTCAGGGCGTGGGTCGAGGACGTCGTCGTCGACGAGCGCGCCCGGGGGCTCGGCGTGGGCCGCCTGCTGGTCGACGCGGCCTTCGAACGGGCGGTTGAGGCTGGTGCCAAGACGGTGGACCTGACCTCACGACCCGAGCGCGTGTCCGCGCACCGGCTCTACAAGTCGATGGGCTTCGTCCAGCGCGACACGACCGTGTACCGCAAGACGTTCTGAGCAGCAGCGCGCCGCAGCCGCGCTGCGTGCCGGGCTGCGTCAGGGGCGCCTGCAGAGCACCTCGGCGTTGGGAACGCTGAACCACCCGTCATGGTGCGCTCCCCAGCGCCGCCAGCCCTCGGCGAGTTCGGAGAGCTCATCGCGCGATGCGATCCCGAGCTCGACGGCCCGCTCGGCGAGTGGGGTCTGCGTGATGCGCTCGGCCCACAGCCCGCTCCACCAGGCGCGCTCGTCGGGCGTCGCGAAGCACCACGCCGACGCGGTCGCCGCGACGTCCTCGAGCCCCGCGGCATGGGCCCACGCGAGAAGGTGGCGTCCCGCGTCGGGCTCGCCGCCGTTGGCCCTCGCCACCGCCGAGTAGACCTCGAGCCACCGGCGAAGCGCGGGCTCGTCGGGGTACCAGGCCATCGAGGCGAAGTCGGCGTCGCGGCATGCGACGAGGCCGCCGCGCTTCGCGACCCCGGCCATCTCGCGGAGGGCCGCCACCGGGTCCGCGAGATGCTGGAGCACCTGGTGGGCGTGGACCACGTCGAACGACCCGGGGGGATGGGCGAGGGCGTAGACGTCGCCCGCCGCCCACGCCACCGAGACGTCCTCGGAGAGGGAGTGGTCCCTCGCCTGCTCCAGCACCTGCTCGGACGTGTCGATCCCGATGACCGACCCCGGCGCGACCCTTCGGGCGAGGTCGACGGTGATCGTGCCGGGGCCGCAGCCGACGTCAAGGACGGACATGCCTGCGTGCAACGCACCGAGCAGGTAGCCAGCGGAGTTCTCAGCGGTCCGCCATCGGTGCGAGCGCAGGACGCTGTCGGCGTGCCCATGGGTGTAGCGGGCGTCACCGGCGGTCATCGGACGATCGTTGCACAGCGCCCATGGCCCGAGGTCGACCGCGCACCGGGCCCGGACCCATGATGGACGCATGGACCCAGCGCTGCGGCCCGCCACGTCAGAGGACTACGGCTGGATCATCGCCGGGGTGGACGAATGGTGGGGGAGGCCGGTCGCGGCGAGCCTGCCGAGGCTGTACCTCGACCACTTCTCCGCGACGAGCCTCGTCGCGGAGTGCGACGCCAGCCATGTCGCATTCCTCATCGGGTTCCACTCCCCGTCGGACTGCCGGGCGTCGTACATCCACTTCGCCGGCGTGGACCCACGGTGGCGCCGCCTCGCGATCGGCAGGCTCCTGTACGAGCGGTTCTTCGAGGCGGCTCGCGCGGCCGGACGATCCGAGGTTCGGGCGATCACGAGTCCCCTCAACGCCGCGTCGATCGGGTTCCACCGGGCGCTCGGGTTCGAGGTCTCGGATCCCATCGATGGCTACAACGGCCCCGGCACCAGCGTCGTCACCTTCCGTCGCACGCTCTGAGGAACCGCGCGCCGCGCGAGGGCGACGGCGCGTGCACCTGTCACCCTTCGGGTGCCGACCGGGTTCGGAGCTGGAACACGTTGCCCTCGGGATCATGGCCGTCGCAGATGCGGACTCCCCGGAATGCCCACTCACGCGACGAAGCGTCCACGATGCCGCCAAACGTGGGGGCGATGCCGCGGGCGGCATCGATGCTCGGGACCGTGAACGAGAGCTTGATGGGGGTGTCCTCGCGCCGGGTTGGTGGCTTCGATATGGCGATCGAAGCGGCGATCTCCTGGGGGATCTCGATGACGACGAGCTCGAGCTCGCGCGACCGCACGGTCACGAACCCGTGCTCCTGACCCGTTCGCTCGAGGCCGACCACCGCCCCGTAGAAGCGCGCGACGAGCTCGGCGCTCTTCGCGTACAGCACGGCGTGGGCCACCTCGTCGTGCGTCGGGCGCGCGTCGTCCATGCGCGGATCCTAGGATCGGGTACCGACCGCGGCCCCGCGCGCCTGCCCCGTGGCCCGCCAGCCGGTGCCTCGAAGTCGAGAACGCTATGGTCCGGGCAGTGGACGCGACGCCAACCTCGGACAAGGAGCAGCTCGCCGCGGACACGGCGATCCGGTGGCTGATCCTCGCCATCGAGTACGCCATCGTGATCAGCCTGCTGCTCGTCGCGGGCGTCGTCCTCGTCCGCACCGTCGTCGATTTCTTCAACCACTGGAACGCCTTCCCGCAGACGGTCGTCGGGGCGATCGACGGGATCCTCGTGGTCATCATCCTGCTGGACATCGCCCACACCGTGTTCGGCCACCTGCGGGCGACCGTGTTCCCCGTGCGGCCGTTCCTCGTGATCGGCATCCTCGCCGGCGTGCGGGACATCCTGAGCGCGTCCGCGCACCTCACGCTGAGCGGCTCGCTCACGCAGCAGGACTTCTACAACACCCTGATCTCCCTCGGCGTCGGAGTGGGCGTGGTGGTGTTCCTTCTCGGCGGCCTCCTCATCCTCCACTACAGCGGGCACAGCGACGAGGAGGGCGGGAACTGACGGCACCCGCTCGGGTGCCGTCGGCGTGGGGAGGTCCCCCAGCCGTCGCCCTCGCCGTCGTCGGGGTGCTCGGCATCGCTGTCTCGTTCCTCGCGCGCCCGGACGCTGCGCGAGCGGCCGCCGCCCAGGTCTGGTCGCCATTCGTGCTCGTCACCGGCCTCCTGCTGATCGGGCTCGTCGCCGACGACGACGGCCTGTTCGCGGCGGCGGGCCATCTGCTCGGCCGCACCGCGCGCAGCGGCTGGACCCTGTTCATCGGAGCGACGCTCTTGATCGCCCTGGTCACCGCCGTGCTGAACCTCGACACCTCCGTCGCGTTCCTCGCCCCGGTGCTCGTCTACACGGCGCGCAGCCGCGGAGGCGGAGAGGCGCCCCTCCTCTACGGATGCCTGCTGCTCTCGAACGCCGGCTCGCTCTTCCTGCCCGGCTCGAACCTGACGAACCTCATCGTCCTCGGCCATCTCCACCTCACCGGCACGGCCTTCCTCGCCCGGATGTGGGCGCCGGCCCTCGCGGCCCTGGTCGTCACCGCCGTCGTCATCGCCGTCTTCGAGCGCCGCGCGCTTCGGCTCGCCCCCGAGGCACCCTCCGAGCCGACGCGCCCGGCATTCGGGCTGGGTGCCGCCGCGGTCGTCACGGCGACGATCCTGGTGCTCGCCCTGCCGGCCCCCGCCCTCGCGGTCGCGACGGTCGGCGTGGTAGCCATCGGCGTCCGGCTGCTCGGGAGGAGGGACGAGCCGAGACACGTCCTCGGCGTCCTCGGGATACCGGTGCTCGTGGGGCTGTTCGGCGTCGCGGTCGCGCTCGGGACGCTCGGCCGGGTGTGGACGGGTCCGGCGACGCTCCTCGCGCATCTGGGCCCCTCAGGGACCGCCGGGGTCGCGGCGGTCAGCTCGATCCTCGTGAACAACCTCCCCGCGGCGTCCCTGCTCGCAGCGCACGCCCCGCCCAATCCCTTCGCGCTGCTGATCGGCCTCAACCTCGGGCCGAACCTGCTCGTGACGGGCTCCCTCGCATGGATCCTGTGGCTGCGCGCCGCGAGGAACGCAGGCGCGTCGCCGTCGCTCGCGTCGGCGAGCAGGATCGGCGTGGTCGCCGTCCCGCTCTCGATGGCTGCGGCGCTCGCGGTGCTCGCCTTGACCGGCGTGCGCTAGGCACCTCGGGGGTCGGCGCCGATCAGTGGTGTTCGAGCACCCCTGCGAGCCACTGCAGCGCCACCTGGTACCGCTCGCGCGTCCGGCCGCCGTGGTTGCCCGCGTTCTCGGTCGACTCGTGCGCGATGCCCGCAGCGGCGAGCTTGTGGCTGAGCAGCCGATGCCCCCACTGCAGGTGGTGCTCGTCGCTGTACCCGACGTCGAGGAGGATCCCGCGAAGGGCGCGCAGGTTGTCCTGGCGGTCAGCCCAGTTGACGACCGGGTCGAAGGCGAGCCACCGCGCCCAGACCGACTCGTCCAGCTCGCCGCTCGGGAACGACACCGGCAGGTCGACGAACCACGGGGGGTTCTCGGGGTTCGGGGAGAAGTCCGCGGCGTTCGCGTACATGACCTCGGAGACCCGGTTCCCATCGACAGGACCGTGCGGTGCATCCGGCCAGATGCTCTCGAGGAAGTCGTAGGCGAGCGGTCGGTAGGTGAGCTCGAAGAGCGAGTCGCCCGACAGCATCGCGAGCGCGCCGAACGTCCCGGGGTTGCGAGAGGCGATGTGCCAGGCCCCGAACCCACCTGACGAGAAGCCGAGGACCCCCCTGCTCGCAGCCGACGGGATCGTCCGAAAGTGCGCATCGACGTGGTCCACGACGTCTCGGGCGACGTAGTGCTCGAAGTTCCCCGAGACGGGGGAGTCGACCCACTGCCCGCAGCCGTAGCGGGTTGTGCCGTCGGGGATGACCACGATCATGGGCTCGGTCCCGAGGCGGGTGAAGACCGGGTCGAGCACGTCATGCATGGGTGGGGACCAACGGGGTTCGTCCAGCGGCGGATGGACCAGCGTCTCGGCGCTCCTGCCCGCCGCGTGCAGCAGGTAGGCGACGGCGTACCGGCGGCTCGAGTCCTCGTAGCCGGGCGGGAGGTAGACAAAGAGGTCCCGTTCGCTCGGGTCCCCGAGCAGGTTGTGCGCGAGGCTCGGGCCGTCGAAGCGCGTCTGGACGATCACATGCGGCTCCAGTCCCGGTGCGACGCCGTTCGCTGCACCGGTCACCACGGTACCGATCCGCACGCGGTCCGTCGTGACGAGACGGACAGCCGGGCGCTGAGCCCCCGGGTGTCTCCGTCGCCGTCCTCCAAGGCGGCGACCTCGTCGAATCGCGCCTGCGCCAGCACGGGGCGGAGCGACTCGACCTGATCGCCGCCGGCCTCGAGGAGCAGCCATCCGCCCGGGCGGAGCCACCGTGGGCTGCGCTCGATGGCGACCGAGAGCAGGTCAAGGCCGTCGGGTCCGCCGTCCAGGGCGCCGCGGGGCTCGAACTGCTGGACATCGCGCGGCAGGAGCCGGATCGCACCAGACGGCACGTAGGGGAGCACGCCGGTCACGACGTCGACACTGGACTCGAGCTCCACGGGAAGGGGGTCGAAGAGGTCGCCCTCGAAGACGTCGACCCCGTTCGCGCGGGCGCATGCCACGGCGATCGGGTCGCGCTCGGTCCCGACAACCCGGGCGCGTCGGTGCGCCGTCTGCAGGACCATCGCGATGGCACCCGAGCCCGTGCAGAGGTCGACGGCGGTGCCGGTGTCGCGAAGGAGGCGTGCGCCGAGCCGGGCAAGCGGCTCGGACTGCCATCGCGGCACGTAGACACCCGGCTCGATCGCGACGTCGATCCCGCAGAAGCGCGCGCTCCGGGTGATCCACGCCAGCGGCTCACCGGTGAGCCGGCGTGCGAGCATGGCCGCCAGCTCGTCTGTGCTGCCGGCGGCAGCCAGGAGCTCGGCCGCCTCCTCGTCGGCAGCGACGCATCCGGCGCCCGCGAGCGCCCTCGTGACCGCGTCGATCCCGAGGTCGGGGCTCACGCCGGACCGCGCGGCGGTGCGCGGCGTCGGCGCCACGCGGGCTGCACCCGAGCCGCCGTCAGGAGCAGCTGGCGCACCGGCCGAGCATCGCGAAGTGGTGGGGGTCGATCGAGAAGCCCAGCGTGGCCTTGGTCATCCGGGCGAGCCCCCGGAACAGCTCGTCGGGGGCCTCGACTGTCGTGCCGCACACCTCGCAGATCAGGTGCGCATGGGCCATCGACGCGAGCTGGTAGGTGGCTGGTCCGTGGCCCAGGTGGGTGTGCACCACGACCCCGAGTCGCTCGAGGTCCTCGACGTTCCGGTAGATCGTCGAAAGGTGCACGCGAGGGTCGCGGGCCTGCACCGCGTTCGTGAGCTCCTCCGCGCTCAGGTGGCCGCGGGACTCGAAGAGCACCTCGAGCAGGGCCCGGCGCGAGGGGGTGGCCCGCCCGCCCCGGGCGCGGACCTCGGCGATCACGTCGTCGACCGAGGAGAACGACACGCCTCGCGCGTCGGCGTCCGCAAGGGGCCTCGTCATGGGGGCAGGTTAGATCGCCGTGCCCGGGGTGTCGCAGATCAATTGCGAAGACTTCGCAGTTGCGTTACCGTCGCCGCGTGGCGCCTCCCACCTCCGCCGGCCCGTCGGCGGCGCGGGGCCCGGCCGGCACCGGACGCCTGCACGTTCGGCTCCGGCGCTCGCTGAGTCCCGGCGAGTGGCGCCGTGTGCGGTGGATGGTGGGTTCGATCGCGCTTTTGCACGTGCTCGGCTTCGGGATCTTCATCGCGTTCGTCGTGCCGGCGCACTACAAGGGCCTCGGGATCGGCGTGAGCATCCTCGCGTACACGCTCGGCCTTCGGCACGCGTTCGACGCGGACCACATCGCGGCGATCGACAACACGACGCGCAAGCTCATGGCCGACCGGGTCGACGTGCCAGGCGCCCGTCGGCCGCTCAGCATCGGCTACTACTTCTCGCTCGGCCATTCCTCGGTCGTCGTCGCGATCGGCGCGGGGATCGTGATCGCCGAGCGGGCCGTCTACGGCGCGGTCGCGAACGGCCACTCGACCCTCGAGCGGTTCGGCGGCATCTTCGGGACCGCGGTGTCGGCCACATTCCTCTTCCTGATCGCGGCGCTGAACATCGTGATCCTCCTCGGCATCCTGCGGGTGTGGAGCGCGATGCGTCACGGCGACTACGACGAGGACGAGCTCGAGCGCCAGCTGCAGAACCGCGGCTTCATGAACCGGTTCTTCGGGAGGTGGATGCGCTCGATCCGCCACGAGTGGCAGATGTACCCCGTGGGCGTGGTCTTCGGGCTGGGCTTCGATACGGCGACGGAGGTGGCGCTGCTCGCGACGACGGCGCTGCTCGCGACGCAGCATCTCCCGTGGTACGCGCTCATGTGCCTGCCGATCCTGTTCACCGCGGGCATGGCGCTCATGGACACCCTCGACGGCTGCTTCATGAACGTCGCGTACGGCTGGGCATTCTTCAACCCGGTCCGACGCGTGTACTACAACCTCGCCATCACGGGCCTCTCGGTCGCCATCTGCCTGTTCATCGGCACCGTCGAGGTGCTCGGCCTCCTGCCCGCGGAGCTCCACCTCCACGGCGCCTTCTGGGACCGGGTGTCGGGCTTCAACATCAACACGGCCGGGTTCGTCATCGTGGGCATGTTCCTGCTCGCATGGCTTGCCGCGCTCGGGATCTGGCGGTTCGGGAACATCGAGGAGAAGTGGAGCGCGACGCTCGCCACCGCCGACGAGGTCGTCGCGGCGTGAGGGCGCGCGCGGACCCGATGACCGCTCGCGTCGAGCGGATCGCCGACACGGTGCGTCGGCCGATGCGGCCGTGGTCACCGAGCGTGCACGATCTGCTGCGCCACCTCGAGGCGGTGGGGTTCCCCGCCCCGAGGCTGCTCGGGGTCGACGGCGACTGCGAGGTCCTCACGTGGATCGATGGCGAGTCAGGCGCCGACGGCTGGCGCATGGTGGTCCCTGAGGACGGGCTCGCACGGTGGGGCCGGTTCCTGCGCGAGTACCACGACGCCGTCGCGGACTACGTCCCCGCCCGCGGAACGGCGTGGTCGAGCGGCACGAGGCCCATCGCGCCGGGCGAGATCGTCTGCCACGGCGACTTCGGGCCGTGGAACGCGGTGTGGCGCGACGGCGAGGTGGCGGCCCTCCTCGACTGGGACCACGCGCGGCTTGCGGCACCGCTCTTCGACATCGCGTACGCGCTCGAGTACGCGGTGCCGTTCCGCGACGACGAGGAGTGCGTCCATCGGCTCGCCTACGCGGCGCCGCCCGACCGCCGCCGGCGCATCGAGGTCTTCTGCGACGCATACGGCACGGCGGTCCCCGACGACGTCGTCGGGTGCGTCGCCCGCCAGCAGCAGGAGACCCTCGCGACGTTCGAGGCGCTGGCCCTGCGCGGGCTCGAGCCCCAGGCGTCGTGCATGCGCGACGGCGGCTTCGAGGGGATCCGCGCGAGGATCCGCTGGACCGAGTCGCTCGCGCTGTAGCGCCGCGCTACACGAGCCTGTCGCGCATGGCCCAGAGGCCGAGGGCGGGGTTCGCGATGTGGAGGAAGGACGCGCCCGCCGTGTCCGCTCGCCGGCCCGTCGGCGTCGCTGCCGAGACGCCGAGGCGCTCGAGCTCCGTCGCGAGCGGACGCCAGTCGTACCCGGCGCCGACGACCTCCTCGCGCGAGAGGCCGCCGGTGGAGGGGTCCGTGCAGTAGGTGATCGAGAAGCGCCCCTCGCTGCTCGAGTGGATGAGGTGGGCCGCCGCACCCAGGTTGTCGGCCAGCTCCGGGTCGCTCGCGAGGGCGTCGAGCGTGGCGGCGGTGCCGTGGTAGCCGTGGCGGCGGATGAGCGCGTCGAGCGACGGGTCCTCCCCGAACCGGCTGACGCCGGGGGCGAGCACGACCAGCTCGCCGCCGTCCGCGATCGCCATCCTCGTGCGGTAGATGGCCTTGTTCGCCAGCCACGTCGATCGGAACTCGACGGGATCGAGCCAGCAGGCGACCCGGCCGACCGGCTCGTCCACGATGTCGATGTTGCACGCGGCGGCGAGCGCCGCCGCAGCGCGATAGGCGGCGCCTCCCGACGCGCCTGAGCCACCGCGTCCGACGAAGAGCCCGCGCTGGACGGTGCCATCGGGCGCATCCTCGACGACGGTGAGGATCCAGAGCACCTCGACGCGACGGGCCACGAACCGGTCGAACGCCGCGTCCACGACATCGCGCACCGGCCCCAGGGGTCTGCCCATGATCCGCTCCATGCCGCACACGGCGCCGAGGAAGTGGCTGCGGTTGATCGTGGCTGCGCCGCCGAGCCCGATCACGAGGTTCTTCGAGTAGTTCGCCATCCCGATCACCTCGTGGGGCACCACCTGGCCGACGGACACCACGAGATCCCACTCCTGAAGGAGCACCTCGGAGACGTCGACGGGGATGGGCGCGGTGATCGCACCACCCGAGAGCGCTGACACCTCGGCCGCACTGATCTCGCCGAGATGGGCGAGCCCGTCGCGCCACCGGTGCACCGCGACGCGTTCGAAAGGGACGCGCCCGACGAAGAGCTGCTCGACGTCGTCACGGTCCATCGCGGCGTGGGTCCCCAGGGCCGGGAGCACCGTGACGTCGCACCCGGCGCGGACGAGGTCCTCGTAGAGGAGGCCTGTGATCTCGCCGCCCCGCGAGTGGAGCCGGGTGCGGTCCGGCGGCACGAGCAGCACGCGCCGGGCACCGGCGCCGACCACGTCGCGCTCGGCCACCGCGGCGACCAGGTCCCGCAGCTCGGCGTGGGAGATCTCGTTGCCGGCGTCGCCGACACTGCGCAGGGGCATGATCGCGGTGCCGACCTCGAGCGTGGCGAGTGACGCGAGCGCGGCGGCGATCACGGCGTCGGCGTCACCGGCGGCGTCGATCGTCGCCACGTCGACCTCGGTTGCGTCGGGGGCCTCCAGGGTCTCGAACTGGCTGTCGACCATCGCGGCGCCCATGAAGTGGCCTGGCCGGTCCGCGACCCGTCGGTGGGCCTCGGCGCGGTCGACGTCGAGGTAGCAGAAGCGGACACCGCCCGCGGCGCGCAGGGCGTCGCGGTAGGAGCGGCGCAGCGCGGAGCAGGCGACGACCACGTCGTGCTCGGCACGCATCGCCCGGCGGATGGACGCCAGCCATGGCCACCGGTCGTGGTCGGTCAGCGCGATGCCCGCCGCCATCTTCTCGACGTTCGAGGCGGCGTGGTGGTCGTCGGCCTCGATGAACGACGCGCCCAGGCGGTCCGCGAGTGCTGCGGCGACGGTCGACTTGCCGCAGCCGGCGACGCCCATCACGACGACGCGGTCGGGAGGGCTCACCCGACCCATGCGCCCGGCAGCCCGAAGTACGCCACGGCGTTCGCGAGACAGAGGTCCGAGACGACGGTCGAGAGCCACGCGAGGTCCCTCGGGATCCGTCCCACCTCCACGTCGCGGCCGACGACGTCGCAGAGCACGCGGCGGAAGAGCTCGTGGCGGGTCATCGACAGGAGCGACCGCGAGTCGGTCAGCATGCCCACGAACCCGGCGAGCTGGCCGATCCCCGACAGGACGTCCAGGTGGTGGCGAAGGCCCTCCTCGTGGTCATTGAACCACCACGGTGGTCCCCACTGCACCAGCGAGCGCACGCCGTGGCGCGAGAAGGCGCCCGCCACGGTCGCGAACAGGGCGTTGTCCGAGGGGTTGGCGTTGTACAGGATGGTGCGCGGCAGCGAGCCGTCGCGTTCGAGGTCCCCGAGGAACCGGACGAGGCCAGGTGCCTGCGGCCAGTCGCCCATGGCGTCGGCGCCGGCGTCGGGGCCGACCAGGTCGCGCACGCGGGGCGATGCGTCGCGCAGCGCCCCGAGATGCAGCTGCAGCACGGACTCGCGGGCGAAGGCCGACTCGGCAGCGAGAGCCACGACCTCGAGCAGCAGGGCATCGCGCTCGGACGCCGCCGGCACGCCGCCGGAGCGGGCCCGACGGACGGCATCGGCCGCGAGCGACCGATCGCGCGGGACATCGGGCACGTGCGTGAGCCCGTGGTCGCTCGCCCGGCACCCGAGCTCGGCGAAGCGCCCCTCGCACTCGGCGAGGGCGGCTCGCAGCGAGTCGAGGTCGGTGACCTCGACGCCCGACGTCGCGCCCAGGCGGTCCGCCCACGCGTTCCACGAGGGCGGATCGCCGAGCAGCGCGTGGGCCGCGTCGGGGCGGAACGTCGGGAGCACGCGCCGGCCCTCAGCCAGCGGCCCGGGGTCGCTCGCCAGCCTGCGGTGCGCGTCGAGGTCGTCGGCCGGGTCGTCTGTGGTGGCGAGGGCGATGACGTCGAACCGGTCGAGCAGCGCGCGCGTCGAGAGCGCCGGCAGCCGCAGGGAGGCTTCCTCCCAGATCTCGCGGGCCGTCGCCGTGCTGAGGGCGAGGTCGATGCCGAACACGCGGCGCAGCTCGAGGTGGGTCCAGACGTAGAGGGGGCTGCGGATGAGGCTCGGGACGGTCGCCGCCCACGCGGCGAACCGGTCCCATGGGTCGGCATCCCCTGTGATCAGGGTCTCGTCGATGCCGGCGAGGCGCATCGCACGCCACTTGTAGTGGTCGTCCTCGAGCCACAGATCGGTCAGCGTCGCGTAGATGCGGTCGTTCGCCAGGTCCGTCGCGTTGAGGTGGCCGTGCATGTCGACGATGGAGAGGTGCTCGGCGACGTCGTGGAACAGCATGCGCGCGGTGGCCGTCGAGAGCAGGAAGTCGTCGTCGAGGAAGCTCGTGCCCACCGTGCTCAGATCGTCATCGCGCTGAAGCCGCCGTCGACCACGAGCTCCGAGCCGGTGATGAAGCGCCCCGCGTCGGCCGCGAGCAGGAGGACCGCCCCTTCGAGGTCGCGGGGGTCGCCGAAGCGGCCCATCGGCGTGTGGCTCAGGATCGACTCGGTCCGCTGTGAGGAGAGGATGGCCCTGTTCTGCTCCGCGGGGAAGAACCCCGGGACGAGGACGTTGCAGCGGATCCCGAGCGGGCCCCACTCGCGCGCCAGGTTCCTCGTGAGGTTGTGCACCGCCGCCTTCGTCATCGAGTACGTGAACACCTGGGAGAGCGGCGTCAGGCCCGATTCGCTGCCGATGTTGATGATGCTCGCGCCTGTGCCCTCGGACGTCGCGCGCCCGACGAGGTGCCGTCCGAACTCCTGGCACGACCGCACGACGGAGAGCAGGTTGGTCGCGACGACCCGATCAAGCTCCTCGTCCGAGATGTCGAGGAAGGGCGTCGCGGAGTTGACGCCCGCCCCGTTCACGAGGACGTCGACGTGGCCGTGGGAGGCGAGCACCCGATCCGCGAGGTCGCGCAGCTCGCTGCGGTTCGAGGCGTCACAGGGCTCGAAGGAGCACCTGGCGTCGGTCCCCGGGATCGCGGCGAGCGTGTCGAGCGCCTGCTGCCCCTTCGCGACGGTGCGCCCGACGACGACGACGTGGGCTCCTGCGGCCGCCAGCGCGGCCGAGAGGCGGGTGCCCAGCGCGCCGGTGCCGCCGATGACGACAGCGACCCGACCGTGCAATCCGAAGAGCGCCGGGGAGACCGCGGGCTGGCTCACCGGCCGAGCCTACGAGATGCGTGTCGGTGCAGCCGTGGCGCCCGGTCGGCGACGGCCGGCGGGCGGAGACCTGCGGCGTCGCTACCCGTCGCCCTGATGGCGACCCCACTGCCCGCGATGGATGACCTGCCCGGCGCCCTTGCGCATCGCCTCGACCCTCGCGCCCTGCGCCGGCACGTCGTCGGACCGGTAGCCGACGGTGATCCCGCCGATCGGCGCGTACTCGACCGGGATGCCGAACTCCTCGCGGAACGGTCCCAGGTGCTCGGGCATGATGCCGAAGAAGCACGCGCCGAGGCCCTCGTCGACCGCGGTCAGGAGGATCAAGAGCGCCGCCATCCCGGTGTCGATGAACCAGTAGGGGGCGGGCCACCTCGATTCGGCGCGGTCCTCCCATCCCTTGTCCGGTTCGGCGTACCGCTCGAGGTAGGCGCTCTTGTGCGCCAGCGGCACGACGACGAGGGGGGCATCGAGCATGGTGGGGGTCTGCTCGACACGTGTCGGCACGAAGGGCCAGAACCTCGCGCGATCCTCGGGTTCCGTGAGCGCGAGGAACGCCCAGCCCTGCGAGAACCCGGCCGACGGGGCGCGCAGCGCGCTGGCGAGGACGCGCTCCACGGTCTCCTCGTCGAGCGGCCGGTCCGTGTAGTGGCGGATCATGCGCCGCCGCCGGACGACCTCGGAGAACTCCATGGCGGCATCGTACCGAGGGGTGCCGCGCCCTACGTGTGGACCTGCGGCCCGCGCTATGGGAGCATGCCGCCATGATTCTCGAACAGGCACAGCTGGACGTGCGACCGGGCGAGGAGCTCGAGTTCGAGTCCACCTTCGCGACCGCGAAGCACATCATCAGCGCGTCGCCGGGCTTTCTGAGCCTGCGCCTCTCGCGGTGCGTCGAGGAGCCCTCCAAGTACCTGCTCCTGGTCGAGTGGGAGTCGCTCGAGAGCCACACCGAGGGGTTCCGCGGGTCCCCCGCCTTCCAGGAGTGGCGCAGGCTGCTGCACCACTACTACGACCCCGCCCCCACCGTCCTGCACTTCGAGGAAGTGAACGCCGTCCTCGCCTCAGCCACCTAGTGGAGTCCGCGGTGAACCAGGTCGCGTCGGCGTTGGTGTGTGCGGGCCCCGCCGCCGCGTCGCCCGCAGGTGCGTGCTGAATGGGCGTCCACCGGCTGGAACCCGCCGAGTGGGAGCGCCTCCGCGCGATCCGTCTCGAGGCGCTGTCCGACGCCCCCGGGGCGTTCGGGTCCAGCGTCGAGCGCGAGCAGGCCTACGACGAGGTCCGCTGGCGCGAGCTGCTCGCCTGGGGCCCGTGGTGGGTCGCCGAGGAGGACGGGTCCGACGTCGGCCTGGTCGCCGGCGAGGCGCCCGCAGACCGCTCACCGGTTGTGTACTCCATGTGGGTCCACGCCGAGTTCCGCGGCACCGGGGCGGCCGCGGCCATGCTCGACGCGGTCGTCGCATGGGCCGTTGCGGACGGGGCGGACTCTCTGTGGCTGACCGTGACGGACCGCGCGCCGCGCGCCCGCGCGTTCTACGAGCGCTTCGGCTTCGTCACCTGGGGCACGCCCGAACCGCTCGATCGAGACCCCGCGATCTCGACATCCAAGATGGTGCTCGACCTCACCCGTCGCCGGGCGTAGGGGGCGCTGCCACGACCTCTGCGATTCGCTCGAGCGTCTTCTCCATCGCCGTGCGGTTCCGCTCGGGGTACCCGAGCGGGATGATCGTCACCCCCCAGGGCACGGAGTAGTCGAACGTCTCGGTCACCTTCGTGCCGCCGTCGACCGGCTCGAGCTCGTAGCGCCAGATGAACTGCGCGAAGTGGTGCCATGCGATCCGGCGGTCCTCCTCGAACTCGACCACCCGGTTCTTCGTGAAGTAGGGCAGCCCCTCGCGCATGTCCATCGAGAACGTCGACCCGAGCGCGAGGCGCTGCGAAGGCCCGCGCGAGGCCTGCACGTGGCCCGAGCCGTCGATGAGCGGGTGCTTCGCGGGATCCGCCAGGAGGTCGAAGATCACCGAGGGTGCGGCATCGATCACCCGGGTTGCCGAGACGCTGCGGTGTGCCATCCGGCGACCCTACGTGGTGGCGCTGCACCGCGCTCGTGTCAGCGCATGGTGTCGAGCACCTCGGACACCATCGCCATCGTGGTGTCGGGGTGCAGGAACGCGAACCGAGCGGCAGTCGATCCCTCCCACTTGGTGGGGGTCACCAGTGCGATCTGGTCCGCGAGCAGGCGGCGCGACCACTCGTTGTAGTCGTCCTCCGTCCAGCCGGTCCGCCGGAACACCACGATCGAGAGCGTGGGGTCCCGGCACAGCTCGACGTGGTCCAGGCTGCGGATGTGGGCGGCGGTCTCGTCGGCGGTCTGGATCGAGCGGTCGACGGCGTCGGCGTAGAGGTCGGTGCCGTGGACGGCGAGCGAGTACCACATGGGCAGGCCCCGCGCGCGCCGTGAGAGGTGCACCGCGTAGTCCGACGGGTTCCACTCGACCTCGCCGGACTCGTCGGGGACGTGGAGCACGTCGAGGTAGCTCGCCTGCTGGGTGTGCGTGGCGCGCGCGAGGCGCGGCTCGCGGTAGATGAGCGCGCAGCAGTCGAGCGGGGCGAACAGCCACTTGTGCGGGTCCACGATGAACGAGTCGGCGTGGCGGATCCCGGCAAAGAGGTCCCGGCGGAGGTTCCCCAGCATGGCCGCCCCGCCGTAGGCGGCATCGACGTGGAACCAGAGCTTGCGGTCGGTGGCGATCTGCCCGATGCCCTCGAGGTCATCGACGATCCCGGCGTTGGTGGTCCCCGCCGTGGCGGCGACCGCGACGATCGAGTCCGGATCGTCGTCGGAGTCGAGGACGTCGCGCAGCGCGTCGGCCGTCATCACGTGGTCGATCGTCGGCACGTACACGGGGTCGACGCCGAGCAGGTGCAGCGCCGAGCCGATCGAGGAGTGCGCCTCCTCGCTGAGCGCGACGCGCAGGTGGCGGGGGTCCGCCTCGGGGTGGTTGCGCCGCCCGTCGTCGCGCGCCACCGCGAGCGCGGAGAGGTTGCCCAGCGAGCCCCCCGAGACGAACGCGCCGCCGCTGGTCGCGGGCATCCCGGCGCGCTCGGCGAGGAACGCGAGCAGCTGGTTCTCGGCGACGACCACGCCAGCGGACTCGAGGAAGCTCGTGCCGTTGAGCGAGGAGCAGCTCACGATCATGTCCATGAGCAGCGACGCCTTGGTCGGGGCGTTCGGGATGAAGGCGAGGAACCGCGGGCTGTCGATCGAGATGACGGCGGTGGCGAGGTGGTGGGCGAAGATCTCGAGGACCTTGCCGGCGTCGTTGCCCTCCGGCGTGAGGATGCCCTGGATCGACTCCTCGGGGTACACGGCGAGCCCGCCATAGTCGAGCGGGACCGGGTCGAGGCTCATGCGGTTCCGGCAGTACTCGAAGATGACCTCGCCCATGCCAGGGTCGTACGTGAACATCGGATGCCCCATCAGGCTCCTCCTTGCCGGGCGTCAGATGCCCGGCTCGTGGTCGGTCGGTACGCTCGCTGCGTGGAGTTCACGGCAGATTCCGTTCACCACGGCGTGCGCGAGCGTGCGGCGCTCATCCTAGGTAGCGCCGGTGCCGTCCCGCTCGCACTGTGGACCCCCGAGCTGGGCGAGCCCGCCGGGATCGTGCTCGTCGGGCACGGGGGGAGCGGGCACAAGCGCGAGGACTACGTGATCGCGCTCGCCAGGCGCCTGGTGCGGACCCACGGCTTCGCGGTCGCGGCGATCGACGGGCCGCTGCACGGCGACCGCCGCGAGGGAGGCGCGTCCGTGCCGACGCTCGTCCTCCTGGAGTTCGCCCAGGCGTGGGCGGCCGACGCCGGGCTGACCGACTCGATGATCCGCGACTGGACCGCGACGCTCGACGAGCTGCGGGCGACGCCGGGGTGGGAGGACCTGCCCGTCGGCTACTGGGGCATCTCGATGGGCACGCTGCTCGGGCTCCCGTACGTCGCCTCGGACGACCGCGTGGACGCGTGCGTCCTCGGGCTCGCGGGTGCGACCGGCCCGACGGCGGAGCGGCTCGCTGCCGACGCGCAGCGGATCTCGGTCCCGACGCTCTTCGTGATGCAGCTCGACGACGAGCTGTTCGCGACGGACTCGTCGATCGCGCTGTTCCGCGGGATCGGGACGCGGGACAAGCGGCTCTTCGCCTCCCCGGGGCGCCACCGGGACGTGACCGCCGAGGCGTTCCAGCTCTCGATCGACTTCCTCGGCACGAAGCTCGCCGCCGCCGCGGCGGATCGCGCCGAGGCGGGCTGACCGCGGTGGAGCGGGATCCTGCGCCGACGCCGGAGGCTCCCTGCGACGTCCCCGACGACGTGCTCGCGTCCCAGCTCGCGTACTACCGCGCCCGGGCGCCCGAGTACGACGACTGGTTCGCGAGGCGGGGCCGGTACTTCCGCGGCGAGGAGGCGACTGCCGCGTGGGAGCGCGAGGTCGCCGAGGTGCGCACCATGCTCGACGCACTCGGGCTCACGGACCGCGACGTCCTGGAGCTCGCGCCGGGCACGGGGATTTGGACCGCGGCGCTGCTGGCCGCGGGCGCGTCGGTCACCGCCGTCGATGCCGCGCCTGAGATGCTCACGATGCTGCGCGACCGCCTCGGGTCGCCGATGCTCACGACCGTGCTGGCCGACCTGTTCGTCTGGGAGCCGCCCCGCAGGTTCGATGCGGTCGTCTCCTGCTTCTTCATGAGCCACGTCCCCGACGAGCGGTTCGACGGCTTCTGCGCCCTCCTCGCGGCCGCGTCGAGGCCGGGGGCCACGATCTTCCTCCTCGACGGGCTCGCGGAGCCGACGTCGACCGCCCACGACCATGTGCTGCCCGCTCAGGGCGACCAGACCATGACGCGCCGCCTGGACGACGGGCGGACCTTCGAGATCGTGAAGCGGTTCCGAAGCGGTGAGGAGATCCGCGCGGTGGCGCTGCGGCACGGGCTGTCCGTCGAGGTGGTGACGACACCGACCTACTTCCAGGTGGTGCTCGGCACCGCGGGCTGACCTGTCAGGCGAGGTCGGCGCCGGAGCGCTGGACGCACCACGCCCAGAGCGCCTCGCGCTGCGCGGGGGTGTCGGACCGCCTCGTGGAGCCGAGCCGGTGCAGCGCGCGGCGCCTGCGGTCCAGCCAGAACCCGCCCGTGGTCGCGAGCGGGGCGCCGTCGTCCGCCGCGAGCCACACGATCGTGTCCGCGCCCTGGTCGCCGGAGCGAAGCAGGGGCGCGGTGAGCCTGCGGAAGGTCGGCAGGGATCGCTGGACGCCCGGGGTGTCCGCCCAGCCCGGGTGCATCGCGTGCACGACGATCCCCTCTGGGCCGAGCCGCTCGCCCATCATCTCGGCCAGGGTCACCTGGGCGCGCTTCGCGCGCGCGTAGGCGGCCGTCCCGTCGTAGTCCGCGGGCCCCATCTCGAGCCGCTCGACGTCGAGCGGCTGCGAGTACAGGCCACCAGATGCCACCCAGATGATCCGGCCGTGCGAGGAGGCGCGCAGCCGGTCGAGGAGGAGCGCGGTGAGCAGGAACGGCCCGACCACCTGGCTCGCCACGGTGCGCTCGATGCCCTCGGGCGACGTTGCGTAGGCGGTGTCGAGGGCGCCCGCGTTGTGAATGAGCACGTCGACCACGTCATGGCGTTCGCAGAGGGCCACCGCCGCGGCTCGGATGCTCCCCAGGTCCGAGGTGTCGGCGACGGTGTAGTCGACCGACCCGCGCGAGCCGGCGCGCAGCTCGCGGCACACGGCGTCGGCCTTCTTCGCGTTGCGCGCCACGATCTCGACCGTCGCGCCATCGCCCATGAGCCGTCGTGCGGCGGCGAGGCCGAGGCCCGACGTCGCGCCGGTGATGACGACGACCCGCCCCTCGAGCCGGTAGGACGAGAGGGGCGTCCAGTGCTCCACCCTCGAGCGGACGTCGTAGCCGATCCGCGTGAAGCTCGGCGCGATCGCGAACTCGAGGACCTGGTCGACCCCGTCGGCGAAGCCGCTCACGCGGGCGGTGCGGCCTCGGTCAGCACGCGGCGAAGCCCCGCTGCCGCCCGGTCGCCGATGCGCTTGAAGACCGGACCAAGGAACGGGTTGACGAGCCGCCGCACGCCGATCATGTCGAGCCGCGCGTCGTAGGTGACGATCGAGCCGTCGCCATCCGGCGCGACGCGCACGATGTCGAACGACTGCAGCGACGGGGTGACGGCCTTGAGCACGAACCGCTTGGGCGGGTCCCACTCCACGACCTTGTAGCGGAGCACCTGGGTCCGCTTGCCGTTGAGGACCTCGACATCGAACACGGCTCCGAGCCCCGGCTCGTTGCCGTCCACGGCGCTCACCGACTGCACGCCGGGGTCCCAGCTCTCGAAGTTGTGGACCTCCGCCATGTAGGCGAACGCCACCTCAGGCGACCACGGGGACCGCACGGACGTCACGTAATGGGCCATGCCCACAGCCTAGGGACGCCCTGTTTGGCTGGATGCGCTGCGCGTCATCCGCCCGCCCGCTGCACGGCGACGTCACGGCGGCCCCGGTTCGTCGTAGAAATGGGGCATGGGACTGCGTCGAACGGGCAGGGCTGGCGCCGGCGTCGTCGGCGCTCTGTGCGCCGGCCTGGTCGCCGTCGGCCTCTCCGCGTGCGGCGGGGCGGCCGTCACGGACGCGACGTCCCCGCGCGCGTGCACGAACGCGTCCGAGCTCGCGACCTGGCCGCTCGCCCGCCTCGCGAACGAGACCGTGGCCGTGCCCACCCAGGCCGTGGACACGGCGAGCCTCGCGGCCCTCGTGAAGGAGAACTACGGCGGGATCCTCCTGTTCGGCACGACCGCGCCGAAGAACCTCGGCGCGACGATCACGAAGCTCGATGCGACGACCGGGGGTGCGGGGCTGCTGATCATGACCGACGAGGAGGGCGGCGGCGTCATGCGCCTCGACAACCTCGTCACCGCGATCCCGTGGGCCCAGACCATGGGCAAGACGATGACCCCGGCGCAGATCACGGCCGTGGCGCGACGGGTCGGCGCCCAGCTGCTGGCGGCAGGGGTCAACATGGACCTGGCGCCCGTCCTCGACGTCGACGGCAGGGCCGTCTACCCCGGGGCCGCGGATCCCGACGGCTTCCGCTCCTTCAGCGGGAGCACCGCCACAGTCATCGCCGACGGCACGGCGTTCATGCAGGGCCTCGCCCAGTCAGGGGTGATCCCGGTCGCGAAGCACTTCCCCGGACTCGGCGGCTCCTCGGGGAACACGGACGACGGCCCGGCGTCGACGCTCCCGTGGACGACGCTCGAGGCCGGCGGCCTGCGCACCTTCGCAGCGGCGATCGCCAAGGGGGTGCCCTCGATCATGGTGTCGAACGCGACGGTCCCTGGGCTGAGCTCGATCCCCGCGTCGCTCTCCGCCACGGTGATGACGACCGAGCTGCGACAGAAGCTCCACTTCACGGGGCTCGTCATGACCGACTCGCTGACCGCGGGCGCGATCTCGGCGCTGCACATCTCGGTGCCCACCGCGGCGGCGCGTGCGGTGATCGCGGGCGCGGACCTGGTGCTCCTCGGCGACCTGGGCTCCGTCAAGGCCGACGTCGCGCTCGCGAAGCAGACGAGCCAGGGGATCGTCCTCGCCGTCGAGCACGGCCAGCTCTCCCGCGCGCAACTCACGTCGGCCGTGCTCGACGACCTCACCGCACGGCACGCACTGCTCTGCACCGCCGCGCCTTGACGGGCGCACCGGGCAGTACATTCGCATGATCAGCGCCCCGGACAACGCGGCAGGCTCGTCGGCGCGCAGGTGGAGCGCCGTCGCGTTCCTCGCGATCGCCGCGGTGATCTTCGCGGGGCTCGCCATCGCCATCGCCTCGCACGCGCTCTTCGCCACGACGCCCGTGACGCTGACCGGGACGGTGCGGGTGGCGGACGCGACGGTGACGCAGGCGCCCGGTGACGGCGTGTCGGCCGTCTCGCTCCGCTTCGCGAACCACATGAACCATCCCGTCGAGATCGTGTCGGTCTCGAGCCCCGAGGCCGCGGCGGGCATGCTGCAGTACGACCAGGACATGCTCGTGCGGTCCGACCCGCTCACCGAGGTCGCGAGCCTCCAGGCCCCGGCGGGCAGGGTCGTCGTGCTGAGCGTCCGCGGCTACGGCGCGATGCTCATGGCGACGCACCAGGCTCTCGTCGTCAACGGGCGCGTCCCCCTCGAGGTGGCGTGGGTGGATGCCAACGGCACGCATCACGTGTCGCTGGTCTTCGCTCGCGTCGTGGCGCGCCCCGCGCACCTCCACTTCGGATCCATGGGCACGGGGACCTAAGCGGAGCCGACGGGCGGCACGACCACAGGGTGGCTCGCCCACCTGGCAGTTCACGCGCAGCGGAGGGAGTGGGATTTGAACCCACGGTGGGTCGCCCCACGCCGGTTTTCAAGACCGGTCCATTCGGCCGCTCTGGCATCCCTCCGGGCGGAAGGGTAGTGCAGCCCCGAGAAGGGGGACCCGCAGCGCTGTGATGGGGCGCCGTCAGCGCGGTCCGGCTCAGTCGCGCTTGGCGTGCGAGCGCTGGCGCCCGCGGGTCTGCTGGTCGAGGACCACCTTGCGCAGGCGCACGGATTCGGGCGTGACCTCGACGCACTCGTCCTCGCCGATGAACTCGAGCGCCTGCTCGAGGCTGAACACGGTCGGAGGGGTCATCTTCTCGAGGTCGTCGGAGCCGGCGGCCCGGTGGTTGGTGAGCTTCTTCTCCTTGGTCGGGTTGACGTCCATCTCCTCTGAGCGGGCGTTCTCCCCGACGATCATCCCCTCGTAGACCTCGGTGCCGGCGTCGACGAACATCGTGCCGCGCTCCTGCAGCGAGGTCAGGGCGTGCCCCGTGGTCGCACCCTTGCGGTCGGCCACCATGACGCCGCTGCGCCGCGTGCGCAGCTCGCCGAGCCAGGGGGCCCAGCCATCGCCGACGTGGTTGAGCACGCCCGTCCCGCGGGTCTCGGTCATGAACTCGGTCCGCACGCCGATGAGCCCGCGCGCGGGCACCCGCCAGTCGAGGCGGACCCAGCCCGTGCCGTGGTTCACCATCTCGAGCAGGGATCCCTTGCGCGTGGAGAACAGGGTGGTCACGGCGCCCACGTGCTCCTCGGGGATGTCGATCGTCACGCGTTCCATCGGCTCGTTGCGCTTGCCGTCGATCTCCTTGGTCACGACCTGCGGCTTCCCCACCGTGAGCTCGAAGCCCTCGCGGCGCATCGTCTCGATCAGGATCGCGAGCTGCAGCTCGCCGCGGCCGTGCACCTCCCAGGCGTCCGGCCGCTCGGTCGGGTTCACCCGGAGCGAGACATTGCCCACGAGCTCCTGGTCGAGCCGGTTCTTGACCATGCGGGCGGTCAGGCGCGAGCCCTCGCGGCCCGCCATCGGCGACGTGTTGATCCCGATCGTCATCGAGAGGCTCGGCTCGTCGACGTGCAGCGGGGGCAGCGGCGTCGGGTTGGCGGGGTCGGCCAGCGTCTCGCCGATCGTGATCTCGGCGATGCCGGCGATCGCCACGATGTCACCGGGACCCGCGGACTGCGCAGGCACGCGCTCGAGCGCCTGGGTGATGTACATCTCGGTGAGCTTGACGTTCTCGACGGTCCCGTCGAGCCGGCACCATGCGACGGTCTGGCCGCGCTCCAGGTTCCCCGACATGATCCGGACCAGGGCGAGCCGCCCGACGTAGGGGGAGGCGTCCAGGTTGCACACGAGCGCCTGGAGGGGCGCACCCTCGACGAACGCGGGCGGCGGCACGAAGGCGACGATGGTCTCGAACAGCTCGGTGAGGTCCTTCGCCTTCTCCGTCGGGTCCGTCGACGCCCATCCCTCGCGGGAGCTGGCGTAGAGGACGGGGAAGGAGATCTGGTGCTCGTCCGCGTCGAGGTCCAAGAACAGCTCCTCGATCTCGTGGATGACCTCGGCGGGCCTCGCGTCGGGCCGGTCGACCTTGTTCACGACGACGATGACCGGGAGGCGCTTCTCCAGGGTCTTGCGCAGCACGAACCGGGTCTGGGGCAGCGGACCCTCGGCGGCGTCCACGAGCAGCAGCACGCCGTCGACCATGGCGAGGCCGCGCTCGACCTCGCCCCCGAAGTCGGCGTGGCCGGGGGTGTCGATGATGTTGATCGTCGTGTGCTCCCAGACGATCGCCGTGTTCTTCGCGAGGATCGTGATGCCCTTCTCGCGCTCGAGGTCGCCCGAGTCCATGACGCGGTCGGTCAGCTCCTCGTGGGCGCTGAACGCCCCGGTCTGGCGCAGCATGGCGTCGACCAGGGTTGTCTTGCCGTGGTCGACGTGGGCGATGATCGCGATGTTTCGGAGATGGAGTCTGGGGTGCATGGGCCCCTAAAGGCTAGGCGTTGAATCGCATCACGCGGCCTCGGGCACCGAATCGAGCGTCTGGAGGGGCCGTGCGAGCCGCTCGGCGGCGACGAGCACACTCGCGAGCTGCAGCTCGTGCGACGTCTCCATCGAACGCGACGACGAGGGTCACACCGGCGTCGGGCCAGACCCCGACGACCCGTGCGGGCAGGGGTCGCTCGGGTGCCGACAGCGCATCGACCAGCCCGTCGAGTGCGAGACCCTCCACGGCGCGGGGTCCGGGCAGCCCGTCGCGCAGGCGCAGCAGGGAGAGCCTGCAGTCGGCTCCCGACGGCGCGCCGACCGCCGCATCGCGGCGACCGTGGAGCGTGACGGGAGCGCCGGGAACCTCGAACCACGCATCGGGGATGCCCACGGCGACGGAACCGAGGGGACTCGACGTCTCGACGCATCCGAGCAGCGAGGTCGCCCATCCTGCGGCCTCGAGCGCGCAGAGCGACCGGACGACCTCGGGAGCGCTGGCGAGCCAAAGGGCGAGGCCGCCGGGGCGCGTCCCGGGCCGGACGCTCCGGGTGGCCAGCCGGTCGACCTCGCTCGCTGCGGCGGTGAGGGGATCGCCGGCGACGCCGGACGCGACGGCACGGGCTGCCGGTGTGCCGAGGACCCGTCGTGCGGCCCGGGCGTTCCAGAGGAACGGGCCGGTGAACGACGGGGCGCCCTTCTCGACGACGTACCCGTCGACCCGGTGCCGCGGGCCCCCTCGCCTCGGGAGGATCGCACGCAGCCGGGTCGAGAGGGCGACGCGAAGGCGAGCGTCGAGCACCTCGGCCGGAGGCGACGGCTCCCGCAGGATCGCGGCGACCTCTCCCGCTGAGGCGTTGCGCAGATGGACGGCGCTCGTCATCGCCCGCCGCATTCCGACACCGCTTGCAGCACATCGCCGACCGCCGCTGCGAGCAGGGTGGGGGTGACGTCGTGGACCACGAAGGCGCCGTCGGCGGTCGACATCGCGGCCACCCGCAGGGGCGTCTCGCCGGTCCGCAGCGTCTCGAGCAGCGCGAGGTACGCGAGGACGCGCTCGTGCCGTGCTTCGAGCACCGACGTCGTGACCTCGATCAGGCAGACGTTCGCCCGCTCCCCGCCGGATGCTCCGAGTGCCACGTCGACGATGCCGCGCAGCTGGACACCGCCGCCGGCGAGCGGGATGGCCTGTCGGACACCGCAGCGCGGCATCCACCTCGGCGACACGCGGGGGAAGCGATCGGCGAGCACGGATGCGTGCGCCAGGACCTCGGCGTGCAGGCGGGCGTGGTCGTCGGGATCGAGGTCGCACAGCATGGTCACGAGGTCGTCATCCCTGCCGGACGCCTCGAGCGCGCACGCGGCGTCGTCGAACGGGTCCGAGGGCTCGACGCCCGCGACATGCAGCCGGACCAGCTGAGCCACGAGCGATCCGCGCAGGAGCGCGGTCGCCCCACCACGCGGCGCCGAGCCCGCGATCGAGCTGGTCGAGAGGCGCACTGACCCGGCTGACGGCGCTCCGAGGGCGGCGAAGACACCGTCCTCGAGCCACGCCCGGAGTCCCGACGCGATCCCCCGGTCGACTGCCGGACGCAGGGCCGGCGTCCCGCGCAGCGCCCCAAGCAGGTCGCCCTCGGACGTCGGGAGGGGGGTCTGGAGCAGTGCCACGAGGTGAGTGTGGAGTCCCGCTGTGACAGTCGCGTAGGTTGCATCCGTGCTCGCGTCGGCATTCGCTGTCGTCTTCTCGATCTTCCTCGTGGCCCTCGCGGTCCTGTGCGTCGCGGTCATCGTCTGGGCGGTGCGACGGGACCGGTCGAACTGGCGCGACTGGCACAGCCGCCGGGGCGAATGAGACACGTCTCTGCTGAAATGGGGCGATGGTCCGCGAGCTCCAGCCGTCCCTGCTGACCGGGACCGCACCCGGTGGAACCGGACCGCTTGGCGTGTTTCACCCCGCTGTCGCCGCGTGGTTCGCCGACCGGTTCCCCGACGGTCCGACGGAGCCGCAGCGCGAGGCGTGGCCAGCGATCGCAACGGGTCGCGACGTGCTGGTCGCGGCGCCCACCGGCTCGGGCAAGACGCTCACCGGCTTTCTGGTCGCGATCTCGAAGGCGTGGGAGGCGCACGACGGGGGCGAGCTCGCGGCGTCCGGTCCCCGTGTCGTCTACGTCTCCCCGTTGCGCGCGCTCGCGGCCGACGTGTCCGAGAACCTCGAGCGGCCCCTCGCGGGCATCGAGGCTGCCGCAGCATCACTGGGGCTCGACGGCCCTTCGCTCACGATCGGGCTGCGGACAGGGGACTCGACGCCGGCCGAGCGCGCCGCGCTGAAGCGCAAGCCACCCGACCTCCTCGTCACGACGCCCGAGTCGCTGTACCTCCTGCTGACGTCGGTGTCGGGGCGCTCGATGCTGCGGTCCTGCGAGACCGTGATCATCGACGAGATCCACGCGGTGTGCAGGGACAAGCGCGGCAGCCACCTCTCGCTGTCGCTCGAGCGCCTCGACCGCCTCGTCAGCGACCAGGGCCGCCGCCTCCAGCGCATCGGGCTCTCTGCGACCCAGCGCCCCATCGAGACGGTCGCGGGCATGCTGAGCGGCGCGGCGCAAGGCCGAGAAGGGGCGATCATCGTCGACTGCTCCGGTCCGCGGACGTTCGACCTCGCCATCGAGCTGCCCTCGTCGGAGCTCGAGACCGCCGCGTCGACCCAGCAGATGGGCGAGATCCTCGATCGGATCGCCGAGCACGTGACGGCGCACCACACGACGCTCGTCTTCGTCAACACCAGGCGGATGGCGGAACGCGTCGCCCATCAGCTCGCCGAGCGACTCTCGCCGGACGACCTCGGCGTCGACGACACCAACCTTGTGGTCGCCGCGCACCACGGGAGCCTCTCGACGGCACGGAGGCGACAGGTCGAGGCGCGGCTCCGCGCGGGCGACCTCCGCGCCCTCGTTGCGACCGCGTCGCTGGAGCTGGGCATCGACGTCGGGCCGGTGGAGCTGGTCTGCCAGATCGGCTCGCCCCGCTCGATCGCGACGTTCCTGCAGCGCGTCGGGCGCGCCAACCACCAGGTGGGCGGCACCCCCAAGGGGCGATTGTTCCCCCTCAACCGTGACGAGCTCGTGGAGTGCACGGCCCTCCTCGTCGGCGTGCGCGAGGGGGACCTCGACCGGCTCCATCCCCACGTCGCGCCGCTCGACATCCTCGTCCAGCAGCTGGTGGCCGAGGTCGCCGCCCGCGGGGAGATGCAGCTCGACGACCTGTTCGCCATGATGACGGGGGCGACGCCCTACGCGTCGATCACGCGCGAGCGGTTCGACGAGGCGCTCGTGCTCGCGAGCAACGGCATCGTCACGGGGCGGGGCCGGCGCGGCGCCCACCTGCACCTCGACACGATCAACGGCGTGGTGCGCCCGCGTCGTGGCGCGGGGCTCGCCGCGCTCCTCGGCGCCGGAGCGATCCCCGAGCTCGGGGAGTACCGGGTCGTGCTCGATCCCGACAACCTGACCGTGGGCTCGGTCCACGAGGACTTCGCCATCGAGGCGGCGGTCGGCGACATCTTCCTGCTCGGCACGCATCCCTGGCGGGTCCTCAAGGTCGAGACGGGCACCGTCCGCGTGGCTGATGCGAGCGGCCTCCCCCCGACGACGCCGTTCTGGCTCGGCGAGGCCCCTGCGCGCACGGTCGAGCTGTCAGAGCAGGTCTCCGCGCTGCGAGAGACGGTCGAGGAGCGCCTCGTTGCCGGCGACGCGGACGGCGCGCGCGCCGCGGTCGTCCGCAGGTCCGGCGTCGACGCGGCGGTGGCGGCCCACGTCGTCGCGTACCTGGAGGCCGCGCGGCTCGCCCTCGGCACGCTCCCGACATCGCACCGCCTCATCGTCGAGCGCTTCTACGACGAGGCGGAGGCGGCCCAGCTGGTGGTGCACTCCCCGTGGGGCGGGCGCATCAACCGCGCGCTCGGGCTCGCCCTGCGCAAGCGGTTCTGCGTCACGTTCGACTTCGAGCTGCAGGCGGCTGCGAACGACGATGCGGTGACCATCGCGCTCGGTCCGCACCACTCGTTCCCCCTGAGCGACGTCGTGAAGCTCGTCCCGCCCGCGAGGGCGCGCGAGATCCTCACCCAGGCGGTCCTCCCGCTCCCGATGCTCGCGGCGAGGTGGCGCTGGAACGTCGCGCGGGCGCTCGTCATGCCGCGGGCGACGACGCGCGGTCGCCGTCCGATCCACCTGCAGCGCATGGAGGCCGACGATCTGCTCGCGGCGACCTGGCCCTCGCTCGCCGCCTGCCAGGAGAACGCGCCCGCCGGTCCGATCGAGATCCCCGATCATCCCCTCGTTCGCCAGACCGTCGACGACGTGCTGTTCGAGCCGCTCGACATCCTCGGCCTGGTCGAGGTGCTGCGCGGCATCGAGTCCGGAGCGATCGAGGTCCTGTTCGTGGAGTCCGCGGAGCCCTCCCCGCTGGCCCACGGGATCCTGAACGGCGCGCCGTGGACGTTCCTCGACGATGCCCCGCTCGAGGAACGCCGCAGCCGCGCAGTGCCGATGACCCGGGGGCTCGGGGCGATCGGGTCCGACGGACTTCCCACAGGACCCGTCGCGTCCGACCCGCTCGACGAGCAGGTGGTCGCCGAGGTGGTCGCGACCGCCGCCCCTCGCGTGCGCTCGGCCGACGAGCTGCACGAGCTCGTGAGCGACCTCGTCGTGGTGCGTCCGACCGCGTCGTGGCGGCACTTCGCTGCAGAGCTCTCGGCAACGAACCGGCTCGTCGAGCTCGACGGTGCCTGGGTGGCGGTCGAGCGCGCGCACGCCGCCCAGGCGATCGGCCTCGACGACGAGATCGCCGCCGACTGCGTGCGCGGCCACCTGCAGCACGCCGGTCCCGTGCTGCTCGAGGACCTCGTCGCCGACGCGCCACTCGCGTGCGGGACGCTGCGCGGCGCACCGATCCCGCTGCCGCGGGCACGCACGGCGATGGCGCGGCTCGAGGCTGAGGGGTTCGCGATCGCCCTGCCCGACGGGCGGTGGTGCGCGCGCAACCTGCTCGTGCGGTGCCACGGGCTCGCGCGCCAGCGCCGCCGCCGCCGGGTGGAGCCGGTCGGACTGACCGACTACATGGACTTCCTGTGCGAGTGGCAGCGCGTCTCGCCCGACCACCGCTACGAGGGCAGGGCCGGTCTGCTCGCCGCCATCGAGCAGCTGCAGGGGATCGAGCTCGCGGCAGGCGACTGGGAGGCGCACGTGCTGCCCGCGCGCGTCTCCTCCTACGACCCGACGTGGCTCGACGAGCTCTGCCTCTCGGGCGAGGTGGCGTGGGCCAGGCTCACGCCGAGGCCCGACGACGGGGGCGACCACCGCGGCTCGACGACGCCGTCCGCTGCGACCCCGCTCGCGCTCGTGCTGCGCGACGACCTCGGGTGGCTGCTTCGCGCGGTGCGGCTCGGCGATCCGCCCCAGCGACCCGTGCACGGTGCCTCGGGCGACCTGCTCGACGCGCTCGAGGGGCGTGGCGCCCAGTTCCGAGCGGAGCTCGCGGCCGCGACCGGCCGGCTCCCCGCGGAGGTGGACGAGGGCCTCTGGGACCTCGTCGCGAGGGGGATCGCGACCGCGGACGCCTTCAGCGCCGTCCGCTCGCTGCTCAGTGCGCGTGCCCGGTTCCGAGCCCGGCAGCGACGGATGCCGACCGCGCGGCTGGCCCGCGCACCGAGGCGCGCCACAGCGGGGACGGGCGTCGGCGAGGGCCGGTGGAGCGTGCTCGCGACGGATGCCAGCGATGTCGAGCCGCTCGAGCTCGAGGAGCTCGCCGAGCGGGTCGCCGTGCAGCTGCTCGTGCGCTGGGGCGTCGTCGCCTACGAGCTGTCTGCGCGCGAGTCGACGCGCGTGCCGTGGCGGCACGTGACGTGGGCGCTGCGCCGGCTCGAGGCGCGCGGCGAGGTGCTCGGGGGCCGGTTCGTCGCCGGGCTCTCGGGCGAGCAGTACGCGACGCCGGAGGCGGCCCGCATGCTCGCGCTGCGCCGCGACGGCCGGCACGGCAGGCCCGTGACGGTGGCGGGCACCGATCCGATCAACCTGACCGGCACCGTGCTCCCGGGCCCGCGCGTCCCGTCCGTGCGGCACCGCCGGATCCTGGTGTCGGAGGGCGACGTCACCGACGCCGCCGGATAGCGCCAGTCAGGCGTCGCGCTCGGCCTCGAGCTCGCTGACGCGGCGCTCGAGGTCCTCGACCGCCCGCGAGAGGTCCGAGATCGCCCGGTCGACGGTGGCGAGCCGGTCCGCGACAGCGGCGTCGACCTTGGTCGAGAGCAGCGCGTCCACGTGCGTCTCGACCTGCTCGCGAAGGCGCGAATCGATGGACTCGACCATCGGCGCGGTCAGCTGGCGGAAGATCCCCTTCAGGTCGACGCGGTCCGCGTCATCGTCGTTCGCGTCGGTGCCGGACTTCCCCGCACCGGCGCTCCCCGCACCGGTGCGCGAGCCGGAGCCCTCGGCATCGGCCTCGGGTCCGGCATCGCCCGGGCGGGCGGCGCCGGATTCGTCCGCCGCTGCGTCCCCGGCATCGTCGTCGAGGTCGTGCTCGCTGTCGCGCTCGTCGGTCACGGCGCGAACCTATCCCAGGCGAGCGCAGCCGGCCACGCGACGGCTACGGGGTCGCGCCCGGCGGGCAGTAGGTGCCCGCGGGGGTCTGGACCGTGTTGTAGGCGCCGTTCCACGGCGCGCCCGCGAGCAGCAGGCGCTCGTTGTTCACCTGGGCGCACGTGGGGTTGAACGTGTTGTACATGACGTAGCCGCGGATGTTGCTCCCGAAGGCCGAGCGCGTGGGCACGACGAGCTGCTTCACGCCGTTGACGACGTTCTGCGCGAAGGCGCCGGCGATGAATGTGGGCAGCGCCTGGCCCGAGAGTCGATAGGTCTCGTACTCGTACTGGTTCGCGTAGAGGCCGGCCTTGAGGGTCGGGTCGACCGACGCGATGCCGTCGTGCCACCCCTCGAGGATCGAGTACCAGTCGAGGACCGAGCGGTCGAGCTTCGCTGCCGGCGCGGTCGGGCCCCAGAGCCCGGAGTGGTTGTCGGGGTAGCCCTCGGGGTCGAAGATCACCCAGTCGGGCTTGAGGCCGAGGCCCGCGGCGCGGTAGGTGTCGATCTCGGTCGCCACGGCGGCGCCGGCGAGGAAGCCGTGGTCGTAGTACGTCTTCTGCGTGACCGGTCCCTTCTCCGCACCGCATGCGGATGACGGGGTCGTCCCCGGCCCGCTGACCGTCCAGAAGCTGAGCCACGTCGTGCGCACGTGGGTCGACTGGATCGTCTGGCCGACGTACTCGTCGGGCGGGTCGGTCTTGGAGAGCGTCGACGACGACGTCCACGGCGAGCACTGCGTGCCGATGCCGCCGGTCACCCCGAGGACGTGCCACCCGTCCTTCACGGCCTGTGCCCACTTGTTCGACGGGATCGCGTAGACGCCGGTGCCCTCGGGAGCCGGCACCGAGAGCCCGGCCGCGAAGACGGAGAGGACGCCGCCGGAGGACAGGATCGACGGGCTTCCCGACACCGTCCGCGTCGGACCCGTGCCGGTGATCGAGACGTCGGTCGCCGTCCATGCGACCTTGGCCGCGGAGCTGGACCACTCGAACAGGTCGCCCCATGACGCCGCGGCCGCCGCAACGGTCACCGTGGTGCCCGAGACCGCGATCGACGGCGTGCCGGTGATCGCGGGGGAACCGGCCACCGCGGCGGTCAGGTCGGTCACCTTCCACGAGTCGGCGACGACGGTCTGCGGTGGCGCCGGCGGCGACGTGGTCGTCGTGGTGGTCACGGTCGAGACCGTCTCGGTCTCGGCGTACTGCACGAGGTCGCCGTTCGCGGCCTCGGAGGCGAGGATGACCTGGCCCCCGACGATGCCGGCCGCGAGGCCCCCCGCGGTCGGCCCGATCGCGGCCGGCGCGGTCCTGGTCGCGGACGTCAGGTCCGACGCCGACCAGATCCTGCCCGCCGCGTCGTTCGGGGTGAAGACGATGACGTCGCCGGTGTTGGGCGTGACCTCCTTCGCCGCGACGCGGACCTCCTTCGCGATCGGGTCGTAGAAGGCGACCGGATCCGTCACGAGCGGGCTTCCCGGCGCGAACTCGGTGAGGTCGTAGCCGTTCCACGTGTTGCCGAACAGGCCGTCGTTCACGTACTCCATCAGGTGGTCCTGCTTCGTCGCGGCGAACACCTCGATCGTCGATCCGTTGGAGACCACGGTCGGTGTGCCCCACACCGGCGGTCCGGTGACCCCGGTCAGGTCGGCGATCTGCCAGCGCTCGAGGATGGGGACGCGCACGCCGAGGTGGGTGAAGATCGCGGACGAGGGCGTCCACGTCGACTCGATGAGGTGGCCGGACGTCGCCACGGTGAACACCGCGTCGGTCCTGCGCAGCGTGCCGGCCGCGTCGGGAACCGGGATCTCGGCGGGCACGGGCTCGCCGGCGAGCTTCGGCACGTCGAGCAGCGCGGTCAGGTCGACGTGGTGGAACGCGGCGACCTGGCTCCCGTCCAGCCACACGACACTGCCGGTCGGGTTCGCGAAGGCGACCTGGGTGCCGCCCGTGGCATCGGCAGCGGCGGCGGGGCTGCCCGTGATGGTGAGCTCCTGGGTCGTCCCCGAGAGCGAGTGCGCGTCCCATGGCAGCGGCGGCGCGTTCGTCTCGGCGTACTGCACGAGCGTGAGGCCGGTCGCGGCCGGCGGGCTCGACGTGCCGGCCCCGAGCGCGGGGACACCGGCAGCGACCAGCACCGTGGCGGCAAGCAGTGCCACGGCAGCGAGCGCCTTGCCTGGTCCTCGTCGTCTCACCTGATAGGTCCTTCGTGTGGGCGTCTCGTGCCCACCGAACCGCTCCGCCACCCCCCACGCTATTGGACGCGGCAGGTTTCGCGGCGTCAGAGCGAGAGGCGCGCCACGGCGACGAGGCGGTTCCCCTGGATGCAGGCGAGTTCCGTCGGGCTGGCGCCGGCCGCCTGGACACCTGACACCGGGGTGCTCCCGAGCCCCGCCAGCGAGGCGAGGTCGAACGCCGCCCAGGGCTCGGAGACCCCGAGCGAGCTGAACTGGAGGAGGCGGCCCGCCGTCGACACGGCGTAGAGCTCGACGACCGGGCCGGAGGCGAGCAGCACGGGGGTGCCGGCGACGGCGGGGAGCGCGGACAGGTCCGGGGGACGGCTCGTCCTGCCCGATCCCTGGGTCATCGGGGTCATCGACCAGTTGCCGGGCGTCCCCTGGAAGACCTCGACCCACCCGCCCGCCGTGGTGGCCGCGACGACGAGCCCGCCGAGGCCCACGGCCGCCGCGGGGCTCGACGCGATGGCGGACGTCCCCGATGTCGATATGCCGGCGTCGGCGGCGAGCCAGTCGATCCGCCACGGGCCTGACGCGTCGGTCAGGAGGCCGAGTCGGCCGTTCGACGATCGCGCGAGATAGCCCGTGCCCGATCCCACCGGCACCTGGGCGACGTCGCCGGCCATCGCGCCCGACACCGAGGCGGCCCGGGAGAGGTCGATGGCCTGGCACGACGTCGCGCTCGTGGCGGCGACGCACTGGACGAGGTCGCCAGAGGCAGCCACCGCGGCGATCGAGAGCTGGGCCGCCGCGCCCGAGCCCGTGAGCGCCGCGGTGGGATCGCCCGTGACCGCGGGGGATCCCGCGGTGGTCGTCAGGTCGGTCCCGGTCCAGCCCGAGACGTGCGGCGAGCCCGTCTGGCGCAGCTCGACGAGGCCGCCGGTCGTCGACCGGTAGGCGGCGAACAGCGACGTGCCGGACGCGACGAGCGCGGGGGTCGACGCCGCCGCGGGCGTCGACGCGGTCACGGGGAGCGGCTGGACGTCGAGCACGCCGCTCGACCACGACCCGAGGAGGATGCGTCCGGCTGTGGTCCGCAGCGCCACCGCGTAGCTCCCCGGCGCGCCGAGCGCCACGACGCCAGGCGCGCCGGCGATCGCGGCTCCCGAGCCCGGTCCTCCGATGACCGAGGAGGTCCAGGGATCCGTGAAGGTCACGGTTGCCGTGCCCACGACGGTCGCGTCCGCCGAGACGGTGACCCGCACCGTCTGGGCCGTGTCGTCCCGGACGGTGAAGGACAGGGTGCCGCTCGCGCTGGTCGAGGTCCCGAGGAACTGCGCGACGCCGTCGCCCGAAGCGGTCGCGGTGACCCTCGCCGCGCCCACGAGGTCCCGCTGCGCGTCGCGCACCGTGACAGTGACCGTCGATCCGGTGCTGCCGAGCGGCACGGCCGCAGGCGTCGCGACGACGGTCGAGGTGGCGGCTGATGCGACCGGTGCCGCGAAGGTGATCGGCGACGTCTCGACCGCCTGGTCGAAGGAGTCGGAGAACGCGACGGTGGACGTTCCTGCGACCGGAGGATTGGTGACACCCGTGGCGATGATCCGCACGGGTGTGTCGGCGAGGGGCTCGTCACCCGCCGCAGGCGCGAGGACCGCGACGTTGTCGGTGGCGCTCGACGCGCCCCGCTCGAGCGTGACCGACGGATCGAGCGATCCGAGCCCGTCGGTGACGGTCCACGACGATGCGGCCGCGGGGAGGACCGTGCCGGACGGCGCGGTCACCGTGATCGTCGTGCCCGCCGGGTATGCGCCCGCCCCGGTCGTGTACGACATCGTCCACGTGGCGCCCGGTGCCGAGGCGGTGGCGCTGCTCGTCGCCGCGCGCGCCACCTGGCCGCAGAGCGCGGTGATGAACCTCGTGCCCGGGCTGCCGAGTCCCGAGGCGAGGTCGTACCCGGGGCCCGCGCTGTAGGAGCCCGCGTACTGGCTGAAGATCCAGTTGCCACCCGTGGTCACGTCGTCGAAGGCACCGGTCGACGGCGCGATCGCATACAGGAGCGGATTGAGGAGCCCGAACCCGGTCGGCAGCGAGCAGCGCTGCTGGGCGATGGCGGTGACCGCGGCCATGAGCGGCGACCCCATCGAGGTCCCGCCCCACACCTGGTACGTGCCGTCGAGGTCGACGGCGATCCCGGTGTTCGGGTCGCCATCGACCGAGAGATCCGGGACCAGCCGTGCGAGTGCCGCGGGACCGGTCGTCGGCGTGCCCGAGGCGACCTGCCATGCCGGTCGACCGTGGAGCGTCGAGATCCCGCCACCGCCGGCGCTGCCCTCGTCGTCCCAGACGGCCTGCGTGAACGACGAGCCGACCTGGTCGACGGTCAGGCCCCCCACCCCCGTGACGTCGGGCTGCGACGCGGGATCGTCGACGGCGAGCGAGGTCGCCGTGACGTGCGGCGGGTAGTAGCAGTCCGAGGAACCCGAGTCGCCGGACGCCGCGAGCACGGACTGTCCCTGGGCGGCCATCTGCTCGAGGATCAGGCCCTCGGCGCTCGCGGCGCTCGTACCCTCCTCGGCCTCGCACTGGCCCCACGAGGTGGACACGATCGTCGCGGTGTCGTCGTCGGCGATGCGCGTCAGCAGGTCGATGGTGCTGTCGAAGCTCGCCTGGGGTGCCTCGTAGACCTTGACCTTCGCGCTCGGCGCCAGGGATCGGAGCTCCTCGACGTCGAGCGTCGGCTCGGAGGAGCCCTGCGAGGGCTTCTGCGGTCCCGTCTCGTCGACGTAGACGTTGGACACGTCGGGGTCGGAGCTCACGTTCGCGGGGATCAGGCCGAAGCAGTGGTCGTAGGCGACGAGGTCCGCCGTCGCGTAGGACGCGAGCTCGACGAGCGCGATCGTCGAGCCCTGGCCGGTGAATCCCTGGCTCCACTGGCTGGCGAGCCCGTAGGCACGACCCTCCGCGTCCGGGGTGAGCCCGCTTCCGGTGAGGACCTGGAGCGCCCCCGTGCAGCCTCCTGAGGCCACAGCCGACGGGGCATCGCGGAATCCGGGCGCCGCTGCGTGCGAGGACGCGGAGCGGACTGCCGGGGTGCGGACTGCCGGCGCCTGAGCATCGGACACGCGCCGGATCGCCGTCTCGTGCGGCTCGCTCAGCGTCGACACGCCGATAACGGCCGCCACATCGGGCGCGATCGTCGAGGAGATCTGGGTGGGGCCGGCGAGGCGGTAGCCGTCGCTGCCGTCCGCGAGCCGCCATTCGTCGAACTGCGCGCCGAGTGCCCTGCTGAACGTCTGCGCCGTCCCCGTCACCGTGAGGACGAGGTGGTCCGGGCTGAGCGCGCCGACCGTGAGGCCCTCTGCGGCGAGTGTCGCGCGCACGCTGGCGATGGCGGAGGCGTCGGGCCCGAACGTCGATGCGAACGTGCCCGGCGGGAGGAACGCGCGGTAGTGCGGACTCGTCGGCGTGGAGACCGAGGCCACGAACGACGACAGAGCCGCCGCATCGCGGGGCTGGAGGACGACGCGCATCGATAGCGCGCTCGTGGCGGCCAGCTCGCCGATGCGCACCGCACCCGTCGGGATCGCGGTCGGCGGGCCGAGGACTGTCAGCACGGCCGCTTCGCGCGGCGACGAGCCCCGGGCCGCACCCGACGCCGGAACGGCCACGAGGAGGGCAGCGCACGCGACGGCGAGGGCGACGACGGCGGTCCTGCGCATCGTGGCCATCTCCCCTCTCCGTTGCAGTCGTGCGCAAGGCTAGAACGGCGGGGTCCACATGCCCCACCGTCCCCGGAACTAACTTCTGCACCGGGTGGAGGCCGCCCCCCGGCCGGTCGCCGGGGCCGAGGAGGATGGCGTGCCGAAGGAAGCTGGGCCGGCCCGCGACCCCGTCGCGGGACCGATGGGCGTACCCGCAGTCGTCCACGCCGTGCCTCCAACTACGCTCTCGGAGGTCGTGCGTCGGTCCACCAGGATCCGAGGTGAGGCACCACCGTCATGTCGGCCCTGAAACCCCTTCACAGAGCCGGAGCAACCGGCGTGCTGGTGCTCACGGTGCTGCTGTGGGCGGCACCGGCCCACGCCGTGACCTCTGCACCTGCCGTCCCCGTGCCGTCTGCTGCGTCGGTCAATGGCCACCTTCTCGACGTCGCCGCCTCGTCCAAGCCCATCAGTCCGTGGGTCGCGACCGACCTGACGACCCTCGAGTCGGTCGCCGGCGTCGCCGGCACGGTCACCACCGCCGAGACCCCGGCGGGCGCGACGCTGGTCGCGGCGCGCACGACTGCCGGCCACGTGCTGCTGTTCACGCTGCCGGCGACGCCGGCGACGTGGCAGGAGGTTGACGTGACACAACTCGCCAGCGCCCCCCTCGCCGCCGGCACGCCGTCGGTCGTGGTGGATCCGCTGGGCGTGACCCGGATCTTCTTCCGGACCGCGACAGGGGACCTCGACGAGCTGGAGAACGACCGCGTCGCGCCGGACCCCTGGTTCACGACGGACCTGACCGTCGAGGTGCAGCCGAACGCGGCCGCATCGCTCGCCGGCGATCCCACGGCGATCTCGGCCACCGGGTACCCGACCACCGTCTATGCGGAGGCAACAAACGGCGACCTCGTCTCGTTCTCCCAGACGACGAGCTCGACTCGCCCGTGGTTCTTCACGAACATCTCGCTCCTCTCGTTCGGGCCGACCGTGAAGGGGGCGCCGGCGGTCATTGCGGCGCCCGACGGGTTCGGGCTCACGGCCGTCTACGCCGAATCCTCCACCGACCAGCTCATCGAGTTCACTGATGACGATGCCGGCTGGCACCTGTGGTCCGCGCGCAACGTCTCGACGTCGCTCAGCCTCGGCGCCATCGCGTCGCAGCCGTCGGCGCTGACGGGCCAGCCCTCGATCGTCGCCGTGACGTCCGCGACGGGCCACCTCGTCACCGTGACGATCCCGACGGTCGCGCTCACCGGTGCGACCGTGACCGACGTCTCCTCGCTGACTAAACAGACGGTCCGGCTCGGGTACACGCCGTCGATCGCGGCCTCGAAGGTCGGCTTCGTGATTGCGGCGCTGTCGCCGGCGTCGCACCTGAACGTGTTCAGCGCGGCCGAAGCGCCACCGACGGCTGCGACGGTCGTCGACGCGACCGCGCAGCCGCTGACCGAGCAGACCGTCGAGAGCTCGCCGGTCGCAGTGGACATCGGTGGTGTGACCTCCATCTTCACCGCGTCGGGCGGCTACCTCGGCACGACGGCGAGGCTGATCCTCAACGCCGAGTCCCAGGACCAGTACCACGCCAAGACGATCGAGTCCCCGCCGGGCTCAAACTGCAACCCGTTCAGCGCCATCTGGTCGCGGGGCACGACCGCCGGCTGTGCGCCGGGAACCTCCTCGGAGGAGTGGTGCAGCGACTTCGCCCAGTGGGTCTGGCAGTCGGTCGGCATCGACACGACCGGCATCACGGGCGCGTCCAAGAGCTTCGTGACGTGGGGCGAGTCCCAGGTCCCCAGCCAGTTCATCCCGTTCTCCAAGTCGGCCGTCCCCGCGGTCGGCGACGCCGTGGTCTGGGGGGTCGCATCCCCCCTGTACGGGGCGCACGTCGGGATCATCGTCGCCGTCTCCGGCGGGGAGATCGACGTGGTCTCGGGGAACTCCGGACCCAACATCGCCAACGAGGGCAACATCGCGGTGTGGCGGTCGGGTTTCTTCAAGCCCGAGGGCAACCTGGTGAGCGGCGACGCCATCCTCGGCTACGTCAGCCCGACGCCGCTGCCGAAGCCGGCTGTCGCGACCCACGCGACGTTCGACCGCTCCGCGTCGTGGCCCGTGCTCCAGGGCTCGGGAGGCGGGAGCGTGCCGAGCCCGTCGACGACGCCCTGAGTGATCGTCAGCGCGGCGTGCGCTACGTGCCGGCCGAGAGCCTGCGGTAGCGGGCATCGAGGTTGGAGCACTCCTCGCACACCGTTTCGGGGACAACGCCGAACTGGATCAGCCACCGGAAGATCGTGCAGCCGAGGCAGTAGCCCGCGAAGCCCTCGAGCGACGCGGCGACGAGCAGCACGACGAGGAGCCAGGCCGCCGGGGTCCATCCGACCGTCGCCCAGAGGACCACGGCGCCCGTCGTCACTGCCGCGCCGATCGCCTGGGCGAACCGCTTGGGAGGACCGGGCACGAACGTCGGGGCAGCGCTCAGCCTCGGGGCGATGACGCGCGTCGCGAGCTGGCCGAGGGGACTGAGCTTCGGCCCGGTCAGGACGCGTGCCCAGAACCCGTAGCAGAGGATGCCCAGGACGATCGGGCTGCGCAGCGAGATCGCGAGCAGCGTGAGGACCACCACGCCGCATGCCACCGTGCGGGCCGCAACCTCGTTCACCGGGTTGGGGAAGCTCAGCAGTCTCGACATGATGACTAACTATATCGGAATTGGAGGATTTGACTCACGAGATCGCGAGCCTGATGGTCGTGGCCGTGCCGACCACGACCACGGCCACGCGGAGCCAGACCGGGGGGATCCGGAGCACGACGGCCGTGCCGAGGGTCCCGCCCGCGAGCGTCCCGATCCACAGGGCCACGACTGCGTCCCACGCGAGATGGCCCCGGATCACGAAGACCACGGCGGCGACCACGCAGATGAGGATCGACATGGCGCTGCGCAGCCCCGACAGGGTGCCCAGGTCGTCGGACAGGGCGATGCCCATGACAGCGAGCAGCATGATGCCCACCCCGGCTCCGAAGTAGCCCCCGTAGATGGCGATCGCGAAGCTCCCCACCTGCAGGAGCGCCCGCCTGGTGGGGTGGTCGTGGGCGACGTGGGCGATGGACCGGGTGATGATCGGCTGGAGCGCGAACGCCACCGTCGCGATCCCGACGAGCCATGGCACGACGGACCGGAACGTCGAGGCAGACCCTTCGAGCAGCAGGGCCGTGCCGAGGAGCGTGCCGATGACGAGCGCCGGGAGCAGCGAGACGATCACACGCCGCCGCTCGGAGAGCTCGGCGCGGAAGCCCGCGATGCCTGCGATGTAGCTCGGAACGACGCCGACGGAGTTGGAGACGTTCGCCGTGAGGGCCGGGATCCCGAGCGCCAGCAGGACCGGGAAGCTCAGCAGGGTCCCGCCGCCGGCGACCCCGTTGGCGACGCCGGCAGCGATGCCCGCGGCGACCATAATGAGGAAACGACCAGCACCATGGACTGTCGCGACCACCATCGCGCCACGTTACGGCGTCCACCGTTTTCGACCCGACGACTTGTAGCCTCGGCACCGTGCCGATTGCGACCATGACACCCTTCGTGCACACCGATGTGATCCATGCCGCCGGCGGCATCGTCGTACGTCAGGGTGCCGATGGCGATCCCCAGGTCGCGGTCGTGTGGCGCGCCGCGCGCGGTGACTGGACGTTCCCCAAGGGCAAGCTCGACGGCGGCGAGACCTACGAGCAGGCAGCCCTGCGCGAGGTCGTCGAGGAGACGGGCCTCGAGTGCCGAACGGTCGGCTTCGTCGGGACGACCGAGTACGAGCACCGCAAGGGCCGGCCGAAGGTCGTCGCCTACTTCCTGATGGAGGCGCAGTACGGGCGCTTCACGCCGAACGACGAGGTCGATGAGCTGCGCTGGTGCGGCATCGCCGATGCCGAGCGCCTGCTCACCTGGGACCGCGACCGCGACCTCCTCGAGCGCGCCGCCCGGCTCCCCGAGCTCGCCGCACTGCGCTGACACCCCGCGGGCCGCGCAGCGCCCGCCGTAGGCTGGACCCATGTCGGCGGACGCGAGCGAGGCGCAGACCACGACCACCGTCGACCGGTACCTCGAGACGATCTACTGCATCGCGGGGGAGGGCGAGGTGGTGCGTCCGAGCAGGCTCGCCCAGTGGCTGGGAGTCAGTGCGCCGACGGTGAGCAATGCGCTGCAGCGCCTCGCGCGCGACGGGTGGATCGACGTCGCGGGCGACCGGAGCGTCGCGTTGACCGATGCGGGCGGGGCCAAGGCGTCGGCCATCGTCCGGCGCCACCGGGTGCTCGAGCGGTGGCTGGCCGACGTGCTCGCATTCGACTGGGCCGAGGCCGATGCCGAGGCCGACCGCCTGAGCTCGGCGGTCTCCGACGCGGTGATCGACAGGATCGACGCGTCGATGGGCCGGCCGCTGACCTGCCCGCACGGCAACGCGATCCCCGGGCGCACGCCCCGCTACGGCGAGCTCGTCTCGCTCGCCGACCTGGAGCCGGGGACCCCCGCCCATGTCCGCAGGATCTCCGAGGTCGCCGAGCACGAGGCGAGGACCCTGCTCCGGTCCCTGCAGGACGCGGGGATCCGGGAGGGCAGCCACGTCGTCGTGAGCGCAGAGATCGCGGATCCGACGGTCCTGTCCGTCGACGTCTCGGGACGCACGCTGACCATCGCGACCACGGCCGCCAGGTGGATCTGGGTGGAACCGGGGACAGGTTCGTCGAGGGCGCCGACGGCCGCGTTGTAGTGCCTCCGTCGTACGGTTAGCCTAAACTAATAGGTCGAATGGCCCCCTGGAGGGTGGATGCGCACGGGTGATCCGCAGGTCCGAGGCAGTGCGCGGTCGCCCCGCGGCACCTGGGTCCCGGCATGATCCCGACCTTCGTCATCTTCCTGCGCGAGGGGATCGAAGCGATGATGATCGTCGCGATCCTGCTCGCGTACCTCAGCCGGATCGGCCAGCGCGCCCACTTCAAGGACGTGTTCATCGGCGTCGCCGTCGCGCTCGTGCTCGTCGTCGCCGGAGGCGTCTCGGCGTACCTCTTCATCGGCCACTACGAGGGCTCGACGGTGCAGACCATCTTCGAGACCGCAACCTACCTGGTTGCCGCTGCGTGCCTCACCTACATGACCTTCTGGATGCAGTCGCACGCGCGAGGGCTCTCGAAGGAGCTCGAGCGGCGCAGCGAGGAGGCGCTCTCAGGGGGGTCGAGGTGGGGGCTCGGGCTGCTCAGCTTCCAGGCTGTCGGTCGCGAGGGCCTTGAGACCATGGTCTTCACGCTCGCGATCGTCTTCGCGAGCTCCAAGCAGGCCGCGACCCCGACGCACGGACGGTGGCTCTTCCTCGGCGCCGTGCTCGGGCTGCTCGTCGCATTCGCGATCGCGATCGCGATCTACAAGCTCGGCCACCGCATCAACCTCGGCCGGTTCTTCCTGGTCCTCGGTGTGACGCTCATGATCTTCGCGGCCGGGCTGCTCGCCGATGCCGTCGAGAACCTCCAGCAGCTCGGGTGGCTGCCGTTCGGCGAGCACGTGCTCTGGAACTCGAGCTCGCTGATCTCGGAGGCATCGTCGGGCGGGGACGTGCTGCACTCCCTCTTCGGGTACGCCCAGGCGCCGACGGTGCTCCAGGCGGTCGTCTGGGTCACCTACGTCTCGGTGAGCATTGCCGCCTTCGTCGCGATGTCGAGGCGCTCGCGACGCTCGCGCTCGTCGGGCCCCGCGACGGTGCCCGCGGCGTCGCTCCCGGCGACGCCTCCCGAATGGGCCCCGACGGCGATCTGACGGCCGTGCCGGAAGGACCTGGGGCATCGGCGCACTGGCGGGCGATCGCGGTCTTCTGCGGCTCGAGCCCGGGCGCAGACCCGCGCCACGCGCAGGCGGCCCGCGACCTCGGGACGCTCCTCGCGTCGAGGGAGCTCGCCCTCGTGTACGGCGGCGGATCCGTCGGCCTCATGGGGGTGATCGCCGACGCCGTGCTCGATGCGGGAGGCGAGGTCCACGGGGTCATCACCGATGCGCTCCAGCGCCGCGAGGTCGACCACACGGGGATCACGACCCTCGAGGTCGTCGAGACCATGCACGAGCGAAAGGCGAGGATGGCGGACCTCTCCGACGCCGTCGTGATGCTGCCCGGCGGGTTCGGCACCCTTGACGAGTTCATGGAGGCCGTCACCTGGACGCAGCTCGGCGTGCACTCGAAGCCCTGCGGGATCCTGAACGTCGCGGGCTACTTCGATCACCTGCTGTCGTTCGTGCATCGCGCGGTCGCGGACCGCTTCGTGACCCCCGAGCACGCGAGCTCGCTCATCGTCGCCGGTGACGCGGCGTCGCTGATCGGTGCGATGGGGCAGTGGGCGCCGACGGACGCAAGCAAGTGGCTGGACAGGGAGACGCGGTAGGCGATGGCGCGCGATGCGCGCACTGCAGCGATCCTCGAGCTCGTCGACGCAATCCCGCGTGGCCGGGTCATGACCTACGGGGACGTGGCCCGCACGCTCGGCATCGCCTCGCCGCGACTCGTCGGACAGGTGATGGCGCGCGACGGCCACGAGGTCGCGTGGCATCGGGTGGTGCGTGCCACGGGCCGGCCGGCGGACCACCTCGTCGCCGAGCAGTGCGCCCGGCTCGCCGAGGAGGGTGTGCCCCTCTGCGGCCGTCGCGTGGACCTCGCGGCTGCGCGCTGGCTGCCCGGATCGGCCGCGCGGACGTCGGGCGTCGAGGGCCGCTAGGGGGCAAGCGACCAGTCGACGGCAGCCCTCGCATGGAGCCGCGTGGTCGCGAGCGTCTCGACCGGCGCGTCGAGGCGCTCACCGAGCAGCTCGAGCTCCGTGCACCCGAGGATGACCCCGCCGCAGCCGCGCGCGGCGAGGTGGTTCGCCATCGCGTTCACGGACGACCTGGCGGCATCGGTGAAGACGTTCCTCGTGAGCTCGCTGTAGATGATCTCGTGGAGCTCGGCGCGCTGCTCGGCGTCGGGGAGGAGCACGCGGAGCCCGTGGGACTCGAGCCGCTCGCGGTAGAAGGGGAGGCCCATCGTGTACGCCGTGCCGAGCAGCCCGACGGTGTCGATGCCCAGCCGGTGCGCCTCCGCGGCAACGACGTCGACGACGTGGAGGAGGGGGGTCGACACCGATGCCGCGACCTGGTCTGCGGCGATGTGCATGGTGTTCGCGCAGATGAGGAGGAGCCCGGCGCCCGCTGCATCCAAGGAACGTGCTGAGCGCACGAGGAGCGCCGCCGCGCCATCCCAGTCGTCCGCTTCCTGGAGGTCGACGAGGTCCTGGAAGTCGATCGAGGAGAGCAGGACCCGCGCGGAGTGCTGGCCGCCGAGTTCGCCGGCGACCATCTCGTTCAGGTGGCGGTAGTAGAGCGCGGTCGACGTCCAGCTCATGCCGCCGAGGAGTCCGATCGTCCCCGGAGTCGTCCTACGCGGCTCGGCGAACACCGCCATCTAGGTCGCGACCGCGACGACCTCGTCGATGAGGTCCGCGACAGAGTCGATGATCCGCCCCGGCCGGTAGGGGAACCTCTCGACGTCCTGGCGGCGCGTGACCCCCGAGAGGACGAGGATCGTCTCGAGCCCGGCCTCGATCCCGGCGATGACGTCGGTGTCCATGCGGTCGCCGATCATCACGGTCGCCTCGGAGTGCCCCTCGATCTGGTTCAGGCCCTCGCGCATCATGAGGGGGTTGGGCTTGCCGACGTAGTACGGGGCCTTGCCTGTGGCGTGGCGGATCAGCTGGGCGACCGAGCCCGTCGCGGGCAGGATCCCCTCGGGCGACGGCCCGGTCGCGTCGGGGTTCGCGGCGAGGAACCTCGCGCCTCCGGCGATGAGGCGCACGGCGGTCGTGATCGCCTCGAAGCTGTAGGTGCGCGTCTCGCCCAGGATCACGTAGTCGGGATCGCGGTCGGTGAGCACGTAGCCGACGGCGTGCAGCGCCGTGGTGAGCCCCGCCTCGCCGAGCACGAACGCCGAGCCGTGTGGCCGCTGGGACTGCACGAACCGCGCGGTCGCCAGCGCCGCGGTCCACAGTTCGTTCTCCGGGACCTGGAGCCCAATGGTCTCGAGGCGGGCGGTCAGGTCGCGGGGCGTGTAGATCGAGTTGTTCGTCAGCACGAGGATCCGGCGGCCCGCATTGCGCAGCGCCTCGAGGAAGCGGTCCGCACCCGGGACGATCTCGCCCTCGCGCACGAGCACGCCGTCCATGTCGATGAGCCAGTGGGTCGGGACCGCGGCTCTCGTCATGGGCTCAGTGTACGGACGGCTAGAGCCGCCCGGCCTCGATGATGCGCTGGAGGAAGCGCCGGGTCTCGGGCTGCGTCGGCGCCGCGAAGATCCGATCGGGCGGCCCGGACTCGAGGATCCGGCCCTCCTCCAAGAAGCAGACCGTGTCGGCGACCTCCCTCGCGAATCCCATCTCGTGGGTCGCGAGCAGCATCGTCATGCCCTGGTCCGCGAGCTCTGAGACGAGCTGCAGGACCTCGGTCACGAGCTCGGGGTCGAGCGCGGACGTGATCTCGTCGAGGAGCAGCATCCTCGGCTCCATGGCGAGGCAGCGCACGATGGCGACACGCTGCTGCTGGCCGCCCGACAGCCGGTCGGGATACTCCGAGGCCTTGTCCGAGAGGCCGATCCGGGCCAGCAGCTCGAGCGCCGACGCCTCGGCGTCTGCGCGCGACTGCCCGAGGACGCGCCGCGGCGCGAGGGTCACGTTGTTGAGGACGGTGAGGTGCGGGAAGAGGTTGAAGCTCTGGAAGACCATGCCGATGTGCCGCCGGACCCGGTCCTCCACGATGCGCGGGTCGGACAGGTCGTGGTCGAACAGCGTGATCGTGCCGCCGTCGATCCGCTCCAGCAGGTTGCAGCACCGCAGCAGGGTCGACTTGCCGGAGCCCGAGGACCCGATCAGGCAGACGACCTCGTGCTTGCGGAGGGAGAGGTCGATGCCGCGCAGGACCTGGAGCACTCCGAAGGACTTCTCCACCCCGCTCGCATCGAGCACGACCTCGCCGAGGTGCTTCTGCGCCGGCGGAGCGCTCACGCTGATCCCGCGAGCCGTCGGTCGCGGTCCTTGGCCAAGAGGCGGTCCGTGTACCGCGTGAGCGGGACCGTGAGCAGGAGGTAGAACCCGGCTGCGATCGCGTACGGCGCCGAATTGAACCAGTAGCTCGCGTCCGCCTGCGCGGCGTGGGTCAGCTCGACCGCACCGAGCACCGAGACGATCGCCGTGTCTTTCTGGAGGGAGACGAAGTCGTTGAGCAGGGCCGGCAGGACGTTGCGGACCGCCTGGGGGACGACGACGCGCGCGAGCGTGTCGCGGCTCGAGAGTCCGAGCGACCGCGCTGCGGACGCCTGGCTCCGCGGCACCGAGTAGATGCCGGCGCGGACGACCTCGGAGACGTAGGCGGTGTACGTGAAGACGAGGACCATCCCGCCGTAGACGAAGACGGACTGCGACGAGATCCACCCGGCGTTGAGCTCCGGGATCCCGAAACCCACCCACAGCATGATGAGGATGAGCGGCACCCCGCGCGCGAAGTCGGTGTAGGCGATGCACAGCCCGCGGAAGGGCTTGAGCACCGGACCGGTCGTCATGCGCAGGGTCGCGACAGCCAGCGCGAGGACGAGCACGATCGGCTCGCAGATCACCGAGAGCAGGACGGTGTAGAGGAAGGCCTTGCTGACCGAGTAGAGGTAGTCGCTCGGGTGGAGCCGGAAGGACTCCCACAGGTAGTGCGGAGAGAAGAACTCGTGGCGGAAGCCCGCCGAGCTCGGCAGGAGGAACAGGACGACGATCGCGCCGACGAGCACGATCGTCGAGACCGTGCTCGCAACCGTCCCAGCGGTCCCCCGGAGCCTGGGTGGCCGCTGGGCGTACAGCGAGATCGGTGCCTCGTCCGACACCCCCGCAGCGGCGCCGGGCTGGGTCGCCACCGCCCTACGGCTTGATGGTCGGGATCGAGTTGTAGATCCCGAGGTACTTCTTCGAGATCGAGGTGAGCTCGCCGCTGGTTGTCATCGACTGGATCGCGGAGTCGACGCACGCGGCGAGCGGGTCGCCCTTCTGGAACAGGAGTCCGTAGTACTCGCCCGTGGATGGGAACTGACCGACCTGCACGCCGTTCTTCACCTCGGACGAGGCCATGTACTGCCCGTCGGGCGTGTCGACGACGATCGCGTCAATCTGCTTGCTCTGCAGGGCCTGGACCGCAAGGTCGAGCGAGTTGTAGATGCGCGGCGTCTTGGTGGGCTTGATCTGACTCTCGATGTAGGTGAGCCCCGTCGTCCCGATCTGGTCGCCGTAGAGGTAGGTCTTGAGCTCCGCGGGCGTGTGCTTCGTCACGATCTTGCTCCCCTTGAGCGCCACTATCGACTGCGTGACGCCGTAGTAGCTGATCGAGAACGTGACGGCCTGGGCCCGCTCGGCGGTGTAGGAGATCTCATTGATGTCGAAGTCGAATGCCTTGGGACCGGGCTCGTAGCTCGAGTCGAACGGCTCGGTCACCCATTTGACGTCCTTCTTCGCGAAGCCGAGCTTCGACGCGATCCCGTAGGCCACCGCTGACTCGTAGCCCTTCCCGTTCGACGGGTCATTGTTGACGAACCACGGCGTGTACACGGGGTCGTCGGTGGCGACCGTGAGGCTGCCCTTCGATTTCACCTGTGACTGCACCGTCGTCTTGCACGATGCGAGCGTCGGATATGTCGATGCCCTCCTGTGGTGGCTCACGGCTCCCGAACTTGCCCCCGTTGCGAGGACGAGCGCAGCGGCGCTGACAGCCGCGGCAAGTGCGATCTTCGGACGAAGCATCAGAACTCCAGTGGCGACAGGGGGCAGGACCCCGAAATCCTACCGACAGGGTAGGGAATCCACAACAGCACACCCCCTCCGGATTCGACGATCGATGCTCCGATCAAGTCACTGCCGCGAGCGTCGCCGCCGCAGGTGGTGCGCTCCGGCGCACGTAAGAAAATTCCCAAGAAAGGCCATTCCGCGCGGACATCTCGCCGTGCGATCCGTACCCTTGCAAACGTGCGTGCGATCCGACCCTCAGCGAAGCGGAGGGGCCGCGCCCTTGCCGTCAGCGCAGCGCTCGCGCTGGTCGCCGGAGCGATGCCGGCAGCCGCAGGCGCGCAGGAGCGGACGTCGGTGCCGCAGCCGCACCTTGAGAGGCTCTCGGTCGTGCCGGCGGTGCCGAGGAGCGCGCGCGCCCACGGATCGCTCGCGGGCACGACGCGGCTCACCGTCGAGTTCAGCCTCGAGCCGCGCAGTCCCGCGGCGCTGGCCGCGTTCGTCGACGGGGTGTCGACACCCGGATCGCCCTCGTACCGGCACTTCCTCGCGCGTGGCTCGTTCGCGCGCCGATTCGGGCCGAGTCCCTCGGCGCTCGCCTCGATCACCACCTCGATCGCCGGTGCGGGCCTGCGGGTCGACTCCATCAGCTCGAGCCACCTCGTCGTGCGGTTCTCGGGCCGCGCGTCGACGATCGGACGCTTCCTGCACACGACCTTCCTTGCGTACGCCGGAACGGATGGGCAGCAGGGATTCGCGGCAGCGACGGCACCCAGCGTCAGCTCGACGATCCGGCCGCTCATCGCCGGCGTCTCGGGACTGACGAGCTTCACCCAGCAGGTCTCGTTCGCGCGGCGCGCGCCGACGGCGCATGCGAGTGCGCCCAGCGCGTGCAGCGCGGCGACCGCCGCAACGCAGAGCCAGCCGGGGAGTTGGACGACGACGCAGCTCGCCCAGGCCTACGGGCTCACAACACCGTACGCACTCGGCCACCTGGGCCAGGGGATCACGATCGGCGTCTACGAGCTCGCGCCCTACATCGCCTCGGACCTCACCACCTACGAGGCCTGCTACAAGGTGTCGCCGCAGATCTCCAACGTGAACGTCGACAACGGGCCGCCGACCCCGAGCAGGCGGGACCTCTCGGAGGAGGCGGAGCCCACGCTCGACCTCGAGGAGATCGCGAGCCTCGCGCCGGACGCGAAGATCCTCGACTACCAGGGACCGAACGACTCCGCCTACCCGAACGCCCCCAACGACATCCTGACGAGGATCGCCGACGACGACGTCGCCCAGGTCGTCACCTCGAGCTGGGGCGGTTGCGAGGCCGACGACACGGGCGTCGGCGGCGAGGTGCAGTTCGAGAAGCCCCTCTTCGCGCAGCTGGCGGCCCAGGGCCAGACCTTCATCGCCGCCTCGGGCGACAACGGTGCCTCGGACTGCTACGACGGGACCACCTCAACCGAGGGACTCGCCGTGGACGACCCGGCCGTCCAGCCGGACGTCACGGGCGTCGGCGCGACGGCACTCGCGAGCATCGTGCCGTCGGCCGCGACCCAGTCGGTCTGGAACAGCAATCAGGGCTCGAGCGGCGGCGGCGAGTCGGCGGTGTTCCCCCGCCCCACGTGGCAGGTCGGGCCCGGCACAGGGAAGTCGACGGCGCGGATGGTCCCCGACGTCTCGTTCAACGGCGATCCCGCAACCGGCTTCGTCTACTACGAGGCGAACGAGGGTGGGTGGGCGCCGATCGGCGGGACCAGTGCCGCGGCACCGTTGTTCGCATCGATCGTCGCCCTCGCTGACGAGGGGTGCGGCAAGAAGCTGGGGCTCCTCAACCCCACGCTGTACTCGCTGGCGGGGAACGACCCGGGAGCGTTCACGGACGTGACCCGGGGCAACAACATCCTGTTCTCGAATGTTGGCGGCTACAGCGCGGGACCCGGCTACGACATGGCGTCAGGGCTCGGCTCCACGACCGCCGCCTTCTTCAGTGACGTCTGCTCGACAGCGGTCGCCAAGGCGTCCGACTCGAACCCGCTCGCAGGGCGCACGACGACGCTTGGCGTCGCCGCGCAGGCGACTGCTGCGGCGGCGGCCGGGTCGAGCCTCGTGATCAGCTTCCCCGCGGGGACGACGCTGCCGTCCAGCGCGGCGGACTATGCCGTCACCGCAGCGGGCTCGCCGCTCGCAATCACGGCAGCATCGACCTCGTCGTCGGGCGGCTCGTCGACACCGAACCGAGCGACACTCACGATCGGTGGATCCGTCCCGGCCGGCACGTTGCTCTCCCTCACGGTGAGCGACGCCCTCAACCCGAGGACGACGACGCCGGGTTCCGTGGTCATCTCGTCGGCTGCGGGATGGATCGCCGCATCGGCAACGCTCGGGACGATCAGCAAGGCGTCCCCGCCGTGGACGTCGTCTGACGTCACGGCCACATCGAAGTCAACGGCGAAGGTCCTCGGTCGTCCGTCAACTGCGAGCGCGGTCAACGGCGGGATCCGCACGACCGTCGTCGCTGCGGTCACGACGGCCCATCACCTCGAGGTTGCATCATCGACGGGCGGTGCGTGGAAGCTGGCGACACCGGCGATCACCGGCATCCCGTCGTCGTCGACCTCGTTCGAAGCGGGTCCCTCGGTTGGCAGGCTGGGAGGAGCCACTGCGGTCGCCGTCGTCAACGCGTCGGGGCACGTCATCGTGCTGGAGAGCGTGTCCTCGGCTGCGCAGTCGTGGAAGGCCACCGACGTGACGGCATCGACCAGGGTGGCCGCGACGTCGGGCGCAGCGTGCCTGGCTGTCGTCGGATCGGGTTCGAGCGCTCAGATCGCGGTCGTCAGCCGGCTCGCGTCGGGTGCGCTCGAGCTCTACGTCGATGGGGCGGGTGGCTCCGGGGCGTACCGAGCGACGCCGGTCGCCGGCGTGACGGCATCTTCCGCTCCGTCCTGCGCGGCGGACGGCGCGGACATCGTCGTGGCCGTGCGCACGACTGCAGGGCATCTCGAGGTCATCGAGGCGCCCGTCACTGGCTCTGCAGCCCAGTCCGCATCGGACGTGACGGCATCAACGGGAAGCCTCGGTATCTCGGGTGGTCCCGGCTCTGTGGCCGCGTCGTCGAAGGGCATCGAGGTCGGCATCCTCCTGACCAACGGGCACCTGGGGCTCGCTGCCGCCGCTGGGACCGACGTCACCGGCGCGTGGACACTGACGGACCTCACGGAGGCCTCCGGTGGGAACGCGGCGACCGCACCGGCGGTCGTCCTTGTCGGGTCGACGGTCGTCGCCATCGCCACGACGTCGACGGGCCATGCGATTGAGCTGACCGACAACGGGGCCGCGGAAGGCTGGAACGCCTATGACGTGACCGCAGCCGATGCGCTGGTGGCCACGACCGGCGCATTGAGCGCCACCCCGGTCGCGACGACGGTCAAGGTTGCTGGCGTGGGGGCGTCCGGGCATCTGATCGTCCTCACCGATGCGGTCCTGCTCTAGGTCCCGGTCCAGCGTCGACGATCCTCGGGATACTTGACTAAACCAATCGGATTTATAATAATGCGGATGCCACCAGCGTGCCCTCTGCCTGGCGGCATTGCCGCTGCGGTCCGGATCCTCTTGTCCCCCTCCAGGATCCGGACGGCAGCGGCCACCGAGGCTCCGTCGTGCGGGTTCCGAGGACACCGAGCGTCCCCGAGGTGCCGGTAGCGCAGTGGGGCACCCGTGCTAGAAGAACAGCCGATGGCCGCGCAGATGACCCACCCGGAGCACAGGCATGTGCTTGTGCGCGCGATCCTGGCGGTCGCAGCCGCTGGCTGCGTGGCAGCGGGCGCGCTCCCCGCTGGTGCGGCCGCCCACTCGGCGCCGGTGGTGACGCCCTCGGGCGTGCGGGGGATCGTCGCTGCCTACAGTGCGGCGAACAACCATGCGAACGAGACGGAGAGCGAGGCGGTCCAGGCCCGAGACGAGGTTGGCACCGCGGCGACAGTCGACGACGTCGGGTTCGTCACGAATCTCCGCGCCGGCATCCGCTATGAGGGCGCGGGTGCGCAGACGTACGTCCCCTTCACGCTTGCGCCATTCGAGAGTTCGGTACCCGAGCAGTCGACCTACCCGGCATCGATGCTCGTCGCGTCGCACACGGTCACCGCGAAGGGCTCGGCGTCGTCCGGGGCGTGCGGGTCGGCGGACCAGCTGAGCGTGTTCGAACGGACCGGCTCGTCATCCCCGTGGCGCGTCGGGCTCTACGCCTACCTGAACAAGGATTTCCCGCGATTCGCCTCGAACTCGAAGGGGTTCGCCCCACCCGTTGCGGCGAAGTCCCTCGAGTACGCCCCCGGCACGATCGAGTCGGCCGTCGCACGAGCGCTGCAGCACTACGCGGTGACCGGGGCGCTGGCCCAGAACCTGACTGCGCAGGACCTGTCCGGCTCGAAGCACTGCTGGAGCCTGGGCGACCCACGCGCGATCCAGAAGACGGAGGCGAAGCAGAAGATCGACACGTCCTTCACCTACCTGCCGTTCTCGAAGGGGGACATCCATCTGGCTGCGGTCCCGGGGCACGGTGCGGTCGTCACGTTCAGCATCAAGATGGTGACGACGTTCCAGGCGAACTCACCGTCGGGCTTCGTCACGTTCTCGAGCACGCATGGGGATCCGGGGTCCTACCTGCTCGCCGCGGGGACCTACGTCTCGGCGACCTTCCCGTCAGTGTGCATGGTGGTGGCCGCGGATCCGCAGCGGGGCAGCACGGCACCGCCCACCGGTTCGATCCCCAGGCTCATCGGCGGCTCCTGCAGCCCCCTCCTGGCGACCGGCATCGCGTACAAGCCGGCTGCCCCGCCGATCAAGGCCGGCATTACCTTCCACTGAGATCAGTACCGACGGCGCCTGTGGCGCTGGAAGAAGGTCATCGCGACGATGACGAGGAATCCGACGGAGATGACAACCCAGATGACCGCACCTGTTCCCATCCCTGCAACCTAGGCAACAGCGAACCGGCGCGCAGCGTCAGCGGCTCGGGTCCTCCCAGACCGTCCATCCGAGCAGCGAGATCGCCGTTGGAGCTCGGCCCGCGTGGAACGCCTCGGGACGCAGGTGCGCGGGGTCCAGTGCGGCGCATCGCCAGGTCCCGTTGCGGCCGCCGGACCACAGCGCCGGCGACTCGAGCGAGGCGGGGTCGTAGTCGCTGTCGTCGCCCGAGGAGGCCTTGGCGAAGGCCTCCTTGGCTGACCACCAGTCCGTGAGCGTGCGGGCCCGTGTGCTGACGCTGAGTGAAGCGAGCAGTGAGCGCTCGGCGGGCGTCGCCACCGCCTCGACGAGCCGACCGAGATCGACCTCTGAGAACTCGTCGGGCGCGAGGGAGCGCTCGAGGTGGACGCCGATGCGCCCTGTCCAGCCGGCGACGACGGCGGTGGCCGCATTGAACGAGCTGCTCCAGTGGGGGAAGCGGTTGGTCCGCGCGGCCCGGGCCACCTGCTCGAGGCGCATCTCATCGCGGTTGGTGAACACGGTCACAGCCGGGCCGCGATCGGGCCACGCGATCCATGAGGTCGTGCCTGAGTCGGGGGAGGCCGCAAGCCCGAGGTCGTGCGCATCATGCTCGGTGCCAAGTGGCTCTTGGAGTCTGATGCTGTGCAACACCATGGGGTTTCCTCTCGGGGGACCCCCAAATCCTCACACAGGGACCACTCAGTTTTGTGTCACCCCCGCAGGCGGATTGTGAAGATTCGAACGTCGCGGGTCGTGGGCTGCCTGGTATGCGATCGGCATGGAGGAGGTGTGGCACGCGGAATCCGCACCACGAGGCCCCTTCGGGGCAGCCGAACAGGAGCGACTCCACGTGTCGAACCCCTGGTCACGGTCTGCCCACCGTGGTGCTGGTTCTGTCTGCGCCGCGTCGGAGCCAGCCGCTCCGTCGGTCAGGGAGTCCGATCCCGCTCTCTCGGTCCCGGCAGGACGAACCGGAGGGCCGTGGCTGCAACGGTCACGGCGGGACGCACGACGAACGTGTCGACAAGCGGGAGGGCTGGAATCTCGAGGTCGCGCCGCGCCCATCCTGGAAGCACGCCGACGCCAGCCGCGACGATCGTGGCGTACGTGACGCGATCCTGTGGGGACCTCGCGACGCCGCGGAGCACGAAGTTCCTCGCGGCCCTCCCGGCGTCGGTCATGCGGAGCTCCGAGCGGAACCCCTCCAGCCGGGCGTCGAGCTCGACTTCCGTCATCGGCGGACCGGGAATCCCGAGGTCGCGCGCGACGATGGCCATCTCGGCCACGTACTGGTCCGCCAACGCTGAGGTCACGGTCGTCGGTCCGTAGGCACGGGCGGCCGCCAGGAACATGGTCACCTCTGCGATGTGGACCCACTCGAGCAGGTGCGGGTCGTTCGCGGCGTAGGGGACCCGTTCGTCCGTGAATCCGACGACCCCCTCATGCACAGACCTCACACGTTCGACGGCAGCAAGCGCATCGGTCCGTGAGCCGAAGGTCGTGATGCCGACGAAATTCGCCGTCAGGCGAAGGCGGCCGAGCGCGTCCTCCTCGTATCGCGAGTGATCCGCCACGCCCGCCATCGCGCCGGGGTGGAGCATCTGCAGCAGCAGCGATGCGATGCCGCCGATGAGCATGGCGGGCAGATCTGCGTGAATCCGCCGCGCAGCACCTGCAACCGGCAGGTACGAGAGCTCCTCATCGAAGCATGCGGGCTGTGGCGAGCCCCGCAGGCCGATCGAGTCGCGCACCCGACGGCCGATCTGCCCTCGCACGGCGTCGAAGGCGTCCCCGACGAAGGCCTCGCCCTCACGGCGCGCCTCCTCGAGCAACTGCATGGGGGCACCCTACGGGTCTGGCGGCAGTGCTTCAGTCGGCGTGGGCGTTCGGCCGCACGCGACACCGCCACGCAGCGCGCCGTTGGCGGGGACAAGACACAATCAGACGCTCTCCGGTGCGTGACCAACCGCAGGGACGACGACGTCCCTCCCGTCAAGCGAGGCCTCGTCGCCATCCTAGAGTCGGTGTTCAGAGGTGGTCGAAGGCCCACCCGGAAGGGAACCATGCGTGTCCTGGTCGTCGGTGCCGGCGGAGTGGGAAGTGCGTTTGCGGGCATCGCTGCCCGTCGAGGGAGTTTCGAGCACGTCGTCGTCGCCGACTACGACGGGGATCGTGCCAGCCGGGTGGCAGAGGCTGCCGGGAAAGGCTTCGTGGGCGTCACGATCGACGCGTCCGACGAGGCGTCGATCAAGGCCCTGCTCGACGAGGAGCGCTGCGACGCGGTCCTGAACGCGGTCGATCCGAGGTTCGTGATGCCGGTCTACCGTGCCGCCCTCGATGCGGGCGTGACGTACCTGGACATGGCGATGTCCCTCTCGCACCCCGATCCCGAGCTGCCCTACGAGCGCACCGGCGTGAAGCTGGGCGACGAGCAGTTCGAGCTCGCGGCGACGTGGGAGGAGCGCGGCCTGCTCGCGCTCGCGGGCATCGGCGTCGAGCCGGGGCTGTCCGACGTGTTCGCGCGCTACGCGTCAGACCGACTCTTCTCGTCGATCGACGAGATCGGTGTCCGCGACGGCGGCAACCTCATCGTCGACGGCTACGACTTCGCGCCCACCTTCTCAATATGGACCACGATCGAGGAGTGCCTCAACCCTCCGGTCATCTGGGAGCGCGACCGTGGCTGGTTCACGACCGAGCCGTTCAGCGAACCTGAGGTGTTCACGTTCCCCGAGGGAATCGGCCCGGTCACGTGCGTCAACGTGGAGCACGAAGAGGTCTACCTCATGCCGCGCTGGCTGGACGTCGGTCGCGCGACGTTCAAGTACGGCCTCGGCGAGGAGTTCATCGACGTCCTGAAGACGATCCACCTCCTCGGCCTCGACAAGACGAAGAAGGTCCAGGTCGGCAGCGTCGAGGTCTCGCCGCGCGACGTCATCGCCAAGTGCCTCCCCGATCCCGCCGAGCTCGGGCACCTGATGCACGGGCTCACCTGCGCGGGCACCTGGGTGAAGGGCACCGGCGTCGATGGCGCGCCGAGGGAGGTCTACCTCCACCAGGTGGTTGACAACGACTGGTCGATGTCGGAGTACGGCGCCCAAGCGGTCGTGTGGCAGACGGCATTGCACCCGGTCCTGGCGCTCGAGCTGATCGAGTCGGGGACGTGGACGGGCGCGGGACTGCTCGGTCCCGAGGCACTGCCGGCAGACCCCTTCCTCGAGCTGCTGAGCACCAGCGGCGCGCCGTGGAGCATCGAGGAGCGGAGCGCCAGCTGAGCGTCAGCGCACCTTGCGGGGAAGGAGCGCGCCGATCAGCCAGAACAGTGGGACGAAGAGTCCGACGAGGAACATGATCCAGTGCCCCTTGCGGATCGACATGATCCCGAGCGTGACGAGCAGCACGAAGTAGATCGCCCCGAGTATGAGTGCCATGCGTCTCCCTTCGTTCCCTCCAAGGCTACGAACTCGCCTGGACCGAGTCGATCCGCCGGCGCGCGAGGCAGTCGCATGCCTCTGAACGAGAAGCAGTCGCGGACGGGGCTCTTGTGGGAGGAACACCTCGAGCCATCCGGGAGGGATGGCTCGAGCGGACAGGGTCGGAGTGGATAGTGCCGGTGAGCGCGGGACCTCAGATCTGGGGCTCGGGGTCTCAGATCTGGGGCTTCGGTGCGGTGATCAGCACGACCACCGCAAATCACAGGATGCAGAAGGCGACGGAGATCAGCCCGACTCGCAGCTCGCGGTACCGGAAGTGCCCGCTGATCCCAACGAGGAAGAGCACGGTCGCGAGATACACCGTCGTGAGGACGTAGTTGTCCGAGTACCCCGCGGTCGACGCACCCAGTGCCGCGAGGTGCGTTGCCTTCGCATCGAGCGCGTTCGAGAGGGCGAGCTCGGGATGCTTGTACTGGGGCATGTACGTCGGGCCCGGAGGCGCATGCGGATTGTTCATCGGGTCCGTGGAGATCCACGCATCGAATGCGACCGCGAAATGCGGACGGAATCTTCGCTCTGCGACCCGCTCCGCCTGCCTGTTACCGGCGACGTAGGCGGTGAACCATGCATTGAACGTCGACGCATCGAAATGCTTGAGCGTGTTCGCATCGAGGTTTGCCTGGGTCGACAGGTTGCGAGCGGTGGAGGATTGCGCGAGGTAGAGGCGCGAGTCGGTCCCCCCACTTCGCAGACGAGAAGCCTGACCAGGCGGCAATGACCGCGACAATTGCGAGGAGGACCGCCTCAATGATCGAGATCGTCCGGTCGTTCCTTTCTCGGAAGGAGTCCTCCTTGGCCGCCTCCGCATGCTCCCCGAGACTCTTACCCACCTCCACTGGGGACAGTCCCTCCGCCATCAGTGCCTCCTCGTGCCTGCCGACGGGCGACGCCGCCGCGGGGAACCGATCGCCCGTCCGATCGGCTGATCGTCATCCGCCACCGACGAGAATCGGGCAACGCCCCGAGGTCCGGTTTCGGGGCGACCGCGTTCGATCAAAGTGGAACCAGCAAGTGAAGATCGACAGCTGCGCGCAGATCGAGATGCTCGAGTCGCGTGCACGCCCATTCACACACATATATATGTGTGCATTCGATGAGGCGGAACGACGACGTGTGTCTCATCATGTGACCGAGGACGTCGTGGGTTCGCGGCGGCCGTTCACGATCGCGCGGGCATTCCTCGTCGGCCTCGCTGACGCGCGCGACGAGTTGGCACGACGACGCGTCCGGCCAACGGCTCCACATCGGGCAGATGCCTGTCCACGAGCACTGATTCACGCCGTCGATGAATCACCTTCAGTGGTGCACGCCGCGAGACTTGCTTCGAGGATTGCCCGGAGTGCTACGGTGAGTATCTCGGTGTCCAGAAAAGACCTACGGCTGAGCTGGGGTCTGCACGGAGAGCCGGTGCCGACGGGAGCCAGATCCCCGTTCGGATGATCATTGTTCCAATAAAACCCCTGTGCTATGTTCATGTCGCGGACGCACCGATAGTCGGCGCGCAACCGACAGGGCCTCAATTCCAAGAAGGAGATCAATATGCGAGCGAGTCTGTACCGCAAGGTCGCGGTTGGATTGACAGCATCCTTGGTGGTCGCGTTTGGCTTTGCGGTACCCGCAGCCTTCGCCAACCCCCCCGTGACACCGGGAGCGCCGACAGGGCTCACCGCTGAGAACGCCACAGGCACCTCGGTTGGTCTCTACTGGACCGCGCCGGCGAACCAGGGCACCGCTCTCCCGTTCATGGGATACAACATCTACATGTCGACGACGTCGGGTGGTGAGGCCAACCCGCCTGTCAACGGCAACACGCTCATCACCGCTCCGGGCACCATGGGTGCCCCCGTCGTCGTCACCGGCCTCAGCGCCGGAACGACCTACTACTTCACGGTGCAGGCAGTGAACGCGGGAGGGCCCTCCGCGAGCTCCAACGAGGCATCGGCGACGACCACCGCCACAGCCCCAGGAGCGCCCACTGCCGTGACCGCGACCGCAGGCGTGTCCGCAGCATCGCCGCCCGTTCCCAACGTGACTATCGCGTGGACGGCACCAGCGGCCACCAACGGCTCGGCGCTGATCGGCTACTACGTCGTCGTCTACGACGTCACCACGAGCACGACGCTCGGATCGATCGGCGTCGCCGCCCCGGCGACGTCGTACACATGGGCGTCACCGACACCCGGGACCACCTACTCCTTCACGGTTGAGGCCGTCAACGGCGTCGGCACCGGCCCCGCATCGGCAGCTTCGGCAGCCGTGACTCCCGACACATCACCTCAGGCACCAATGCTTGGTGCTCCGAGTTACCCGGCCGGCTCTGAAGTGCAGCTCGGCTGGACCACCCCGGTCAACACCGGATCCGCGATCCTCGGGTACAACGTGTACCAGGGCACCACCGCCGGCGGCGAGGGCTCAGCCCCGATCAACGGCTCCGTCCTCATCGTGCCGAACGACCTCGTCGTGACCGGTCTCAACGACGGCAGCACGTACTACTTCAAGGTCGCCGCAGTCAACGCCAGCGGAGCCGGGACCCAGTCCAACGAGCAGAGCGCGACCCCGACCGGTCCTCCGGGCGCAGCCACTGGCGTCACCGCCGTCGCCGCGTACGAGTCGGCAACGGTCTCATGGACCGCACCGTCGAACAACGGTGGCGCGACCAACCCGCTGACCTACAACATCGAGGCGCTCGTGTGGAACGGCACTTCGTGGGTCAACTGGACGAGCTTCAACGGCGAGCCGGGTCCGACCTTCACCTTCCCGACCGGATCGCTCAACAACGGCTCGCTCTACCAGTTCGTCGTCACCTCGCAGAACAGCGGTGTCAACAACAGCGGCAACGGCCCTGCGTCGGCACCGTCCAACTCGGTGACCCCGCTGGTGTCGGCACCGTCCGCACCAACGGGCTTGGGCGTCACGGGCACGACTACTTCCTCCGTGAGCCTGGAGTGGAACGCACCGGCCAACTCCGGTGACGGCACTGCCCCCACGTACAACGTGTACGTGGCCACGACCCCGGGCGGCGAGAACTACACGCAGCCCCCGGCGAACGGCGCCACGCCGATCACCGGCCAGAGCACAACGATCAACGGCCTTACGAATGGGACCACCTACTACTTCACGGTCGTCGCGATCAACGCGCTGACCCCTCCGGCGAACGCATCGACACCGTCGGCTGAGGTCTTCGGGATCCCTGGTGGCGCAGTGCCCAGCGCGCCGACCGGCGTCGCGGCCGCAGCATCCGGCACCGCCGGGACCGCAGCGTCCGTGAGCTTCACGGCTCCCGCGAGCAGCGGTGCGTCTGCAGTTGTCGACTACGTCGTGACGCCGTACATCGGCGCCGTGGCGCAGCCCACCACGGGCGGAGCATCGTCCCCGATCGTGGTCATGGGACTCACCCCAGGCACGACGTACACCTTCACGGTGACCGCGTACAACGCGGCAGGCCCGTCGGCAGCGTCGGCAGCGTCGGCTCCCTTCACGCCGTCGACCACGCCAGGCTCTCCGACAGGTGTCGGGGCGGTCCAGCTGACCATCAACGGACCGACGACCGTCAACTGGGCGGCCCCAGGCAACACCGGCGGTGCACCGATCGTCGGATACGGCGTCACGCCAGTCGACGTCACGACCGGCAACACGCAGCTGCCGACCGTGGAGTTCGCCTCCACCTCGACCACCCAGTCGATCTCGGGGCTCACAAACGGGAACTGCTACCTGTTCATCATCACGGCAGCAAACGCCAACGGGGCTGGATCCAACAGCGCACCGGGCCCGAACTTCCCGACCGGCTACTGCACCTCGGGTGCGCCGCAGCCGCCGACCAACGTCCTCGCGACCGCCGGCAACGCCTCGGTCTCGCTGTCCTGGACGGCGCCTGCCAACGACGGGAACCTGGCCATCGGTGCCTACGTCATCACGCCCTACATCGGGACGACGGCCCAGACGCCGATCACCAACCTCGGTAACGGGACCTCGACGAACATCACGGGCCTGACCAACGGCACTACCTACACCTTCACGGTGCAGGCAGTGAACTCGGGCGGCGACAGCGCAGCGTCAGCCCCGTCCGCAGCGGCAACGCCGTTCGGCGTGGTCGTGAGCCCGCCGACCGCGGTGACTGCAACGGCCGGGAACACGGCAGCGACGGTCACGTGGACGGCACCCGCCAACAACGGCGGATCGCCGATCACGAACAACCTCATCAACGTCTACTCGGCGGCCACAGCTGCGGGCCCCTTCACCCTCTGGGAGAACGTCGCGACCGGTTCGGCCGCGACGACCTACACGGTGACGGGCCTGACCAACGGAACGTTCTACGAGTTCGCAGTCGCAGGCGTGAACGTCTCGGGGACCGGCCCATACTCGGCCAACTCGAACGCAGTCTCGCCAGCGGCAACGCCGAACGCTCCGACTGGTCTCGGTGCACTCGCCGGTAACGGCAACGCCACGCTCGCCTGGACAGCACCGGCTCCGCAGAACCCTGCAGTGCCGATCGCCGGGTACAACGTGTTCCAGGGCACCGCTCCTGGCGGCGAGTCGACCACACCGGTCAACGGCGCAGTCCTGATCCCGGCATCGGCGACGACCCTGCAGGTGAACGGCCTCACCAACGGCACGACGTACTACTTCGTGATCGTTGCGGTCTCCACCGGCGGCGTGTCCTCGGCGAACTCGAACGAGGCCTCAACGGGTCCTGCAGGCGTCCCGGGTGCCACAGCGGCACCGACGGCGACCGCAGGCAACGCGCAGGTCACCGTCAAGTGGACGGCGCCCGCCAGTGACGGCGGATCCGCGGTCCTCGGGTACAACGTCTTCGTCGGCACCAACACCAGCGGCGCGAGCAACGTGCCCGTGAACGCCGGGCTCGTCTCGGGTACGCAGTACACCGTGGTCGGACTCGCCAACGGCACGCAGTACTTCTTCACTGTCGCGGCTGTCAACGCCGTCGGCCAGGGACCGCAGTCCTTCCCGGTCGGCGCGACGCCCTCGACAGTGGCGGGAGCGCCTTCTAACGTGACGGCAGTCGCCGGCGACAACAGCGCAACGCTGACGTGGTCGACGCCCGCCTTCGACGGTGGCTCGCCAATCACCGGCTACTCGGTCACCCCGTACGTCGGTGGCTCGGCTGGAACGCCGCAGACCTTCAACTCGCCGGCACCGGTTGAGATCGTGACCGGTCTGACGAATGGGACCACCTACACCTTCGCGGTGGCAGCGATCAACGCGAACGGCACCGGGGCGAACGGGTTCTCGAACTTCGTGACCCCCAGCGCCTCGGCGGTGGTGCCGGATGCACCGACGGGCCTGACGGCCACGGCGGGCAACGGCACGGTGGCACTGAGCTGGACGGCGCCGGCAACTGCCGGAGTCACCGGGTACGACATCTCCTGGGGCACGACGTCCGGCGGCGAGTCCCCGGCAGCGGTGACGCAGGGCACGACGTACACGGTGTCCGGCCTCACGAACGGCACCACCTACTACTTCACGGTGCAGGCAGTGAACGCTGTGGGCAAGTCCGCGGCCTCGAACGAGGCATCTGCCTCGCCGGCGGCGAGTGGCACCACAACGGCCCTCACGCTTTCCAAGAGCGTGATTCACTTCACCGCCCAGGCGTCCGTGACGTTCCGCATCCGCGTGACGGCACAGGGCCCAGGACCGGCGCTTGCATCGTGGGTCCGAGTCCGCGTGGGCTCGAAGGTCCTGTGCGACGCCCAGGTGGCGGCCAACGGAGCTGCGAGCTGCGTCCTTCCGGCCCGGTCACTCAAGGTCGGCAAGTACAGTGTCACGGCCTGGTACACGGGGAACATGAGCTACACCCAGTCCACCTCGCCGGCGGCAACGCTGACGATCACCGAGCCGTAGGCTCGACCACATAGTCCGCCAGAGGCGCGGACCCGCCGGGAGCGATCCCAGCGGGTCCGCGCCTTTGTCGCATCCGGGGGAGATTCCTCGGGCCCCGATGTTGGCAGCGTGGATTCTGTGACCGGGTGCCACCTTGTACCCTTGCTCCTCGGTGGAGCACCCCGGATCCAGGCCTTCGGTCGCGGCGACGGGTCATGATCTGGGATACGGAGAGCAACCTTGCAGATCGAGGGGACGATGAGAACGAACGCGAAGCGCAAGATTCGGCTGATGGGGGCAGTCCTCGCGGGAGGTCTGCTGCTTGCGGCCTGCGGAGGAGGGGGCTCCAACTCCAGCACCTCGTCGACGACGACGTCGACGACTTCAGCCGCGTTACAGACGAGTTCCAAGGCGCACTGGTCATACACCGTCGTCGCGTCGGACAAGACCACACAGACCGCGGTCGTTGCGGTGTTGGGCGGGCCGCAGCGTTACAAGCCGACAGTGTCGGCCGATGGACTCACCGCATCGGGTGCGTGCCACTTCGGGTCGTCGGACGCCCTGTTCCCCGCGAAGATCCTGGTGACGAACACGACGAAGAGCTCCAGGGCGTGGATCGGAGTGTCACTCAACGCTGGGTCCAATTTCGCGAACTGGGGGTGGGAGATCCGCTTCAAGACGATCGCGGAGTGCGGGAAGCCCACGTCGAAGAGTGGGGGCGCCGGACCGCTGCTCGTTCTCAGCAGCACAATGCTCGCGCCTGGCGCCAGCATCTCGGTGAACGCATTCTTCGTGATCGGCGACTACTACAGCTCCTCCAATCCGAACGGGGATACGAGCCTGCTGCAGTCCCCGATCGTCATCACCGGCAAGTGGGCGATCCCGGCGAAGAAGGTGTCCTCTGATTCCCTGGCAGGACCCGGCGCGACAAAGGTGAAGTCCGGGTCCCTGGCCGGATCGTGGACCTTTGCGCTGTCGGGGAAGACGCCCGCAGCTCCCTGAGGCGCGTCGGACGTTCAGTTCGGTATGGCTTTCGGATGGGTCTGAGAAAGGGGGGGAACGCATGAGCGAGTGGATCTACTTCCTCCACACGCCGAGGGAGAACTTCGCCGCCACGATGACTGCGGAAGAGGAGGCAGTGTGGAGCGAGCACTTCGAGCGGCTCTCGCACTTGCTCGATGACGGTGTGCTGATCCTTGCAGGCCCGACGCTCGGCAGCGTCAACACGGGTGTTGCGATCATCGAGGCTCCCGATGAGCCTGCTGCACGGGCACTGATGGCGGCCGACCCCGCCATCCGCAGCGGTGTGGCGACCGGGGAGCTTCGCCCGTTCCGAGTCTCGTTGCTCCGCGGCAGGGACGACGCGTCGTAGGCACGATGCGGTGCCAGGCGACCGGCATCGATGCACTGCGAGCCCTGAACCGCGGGCGCGGTGATCGGTGCGCCGTATCCGCAACGCGTTGCGTCGTCGCAGCGCCCTGTTAGGCGCTGACGAGCGACGGCTCGCCCGACTCCTCGTCGCCGCCGGTGACGGGCGGGTCCTCCTCCAGATGATCGAAGCCGACGTCGGGGAGGAACCGCTCCAGCGAGGCGGGGAACCACCAGTTCGCCTTGCCGAAGAGGCGCATCACCGCAGGGACGATCGCCATGCGGATGACGACCGCGTCCACAAGGACGCCGGCCGCGAGTCCGAGGCCGAACTCCTTGATGACCCGCTCGCCGCCGAGGATGAACGATCCGAAGACGAGGATCATGATGAGGGCCGCGGCGGTGATGGTCTTGCCCGTCGCCGCCAGGCCGTTGCGGATGGCGAGTCGGTTGTCGCCGGTCTTGAGCCATTCCTCGTGCATCCTGGTGACCAGGAAGACCTGGTAGTCCATGGACAGGCCGAACAGGATCGCGAACATCATGACGGGTATGAAGGACTCCACCGGGCCCGGCGCGCCGATCCCGAAGAGCGAGCCGAGCCAGCCCCACTGGAACACCGCAACGAGGATCCCGAAGGCGGCGGCGATGGACAGCAGGTTCATGACCGCGGAGATGGCGGGGATCAGCAGGGAGCGGAAGACCAGGGTCAGGACGAGGAACGCGAGCAGCACGACGATGCCGATGAAGAGCGGCAGCTTCGCGCTCAGGACTGCCGCGAAGTCGACGTAGATGGCGGTCGCGCCGCCGACGTAGACGACGAGTCCGCTCGAACCGACGGCATTGGGGATCGTCTCCTGGCGCAGGTGGCCGATCAGGTCGGTCGTCTCGGACGCCTGCGGCGAGCTGGCTGGATAGACGTTCACGATCGCGACCGCCGATCCGTCGGCCGCAGGGATGACGACAGGCTTCGCGACCTTGACGACGTCGGGCTGGGTTGACACGTCTGCGATCACGGACTCCAGTGCGGCCTTCTGCTCGGGAGTTTCGACACGCGCGACGATCTGCAGGGGTCCGTTGAATCCCGGCCCGAATCCCTTCGCCAGCAGGTCGTAGGCGATCCGGGTCGTCGTCCCGGCGGGGTCGTTGCCCTGGTCCGACGAGCCCAGCTGCATGGAGAGGAACGGGAGCGCGAGCAGCAGGATGAGGAGGGTCGCCAGCACAGCCGGGACGACCGGACGGCGGTCGATGAAGTTCGCCCAGCGGAACCAGAATCCTCTCGACGAGGCGCCGATCTCTGCCGGACCGGATCCGGCCAGCTTCGCGCGCTGCTTGCGCGAGAGGATCCGCGGCCCGATGAAGCCGAGGAGGGCTGGGAGCAGCGTGAGCGCCGCGACCATCGTGAAGGCGACGCCCAACGCCGCTGCGACCGCCAGGCCGTAGAGGAAGGAGACGCCGAGCGCGAACATCCCGAGCAGGGCGATGCACACGATGATGCCCGCGAACAGGACGGCCCGACCAGAGGTGTCGACGGCGATCATGATCGACGACTCGACATCCCGTCCCTCGAGCAGGCCCTGCCGGTGCCTCGTCACGATGAACAGGGCGTAGTCGACCCCGACGCCGAGGCCGATGAGCAGCACGAGCTCCGGGGAGAACATGGGCATCTTGAGGACGTGGGTCAGCAGTCCGATCAGCCCGATGGCGGTGCCCAGCGAGGCGAGCGCCGAGATGAGCGGGAGGGCCATCGCGAAGAGGGACCCGAAGACGATGAACAGGACGATCCCCGCGGCGATCACGCCGATGCCGACGCCGCCGATCGCCGGCTTGTTCGCGGACTCGGCGACCTGCCCGCCGACGGCGACATCGAGATTCGGACCCTTGGCGGTCTGAGCCGTCGAGACGAACTGCTGAGCGTCTGCCGTGGAGATGTTCTGGGCCTGCTCATCGAAGTGCACCGAGGCGAACGCGACGTCGTCCGCGGCGTTGACCTGCTCGGCGCCCTGGACCGAATACGGCGAGACGATGGAGACCACATGGGGGACCTCGGCTACCTTCGCCAGTGTCGCCTCGATGGTGGACTGGATCTCCGGATCGCTGATCTTGGCCCCGTTGGAGGTCGCGAACACGATCTGGTCGATGTCGCCCGACGCCTTCGGGGACACGGACTCGATGAGGGCGATCGCCCTGGAGGAATCGGTGCCTGGGAGCGAGAAGGAGTTGGAGTAGGCGGTTCCGACCGTCTTCGAGGCCAGCGTCATGCCCACGAGCAGGACGACCCACGCCAGGACGACGATGCGGCGGTGTCGGACGGTCCAGTGGGTAAGCGCGCGCAAGGGTTCTCCTCGATCGTTCGGAGCCCACGTTCTAGCGGATCCGGGCACTTCTGGGAGCGTGGTGTGCCGACTCTTACCGGATTGGTGCGGATCCCTCCAGCAGGTGGAGTGGTGCATCCGGCTGCATGGCCAGCGGAGGGCCCGCGGCGGTCACCCCGGGCAGCTCGGGATCTGCCGAGAAGCTCGGGTGCCGGTGATCCAGTTGTTCGGCGTTGGCGAACGACCGCAGGCCGCCGAACCGGTCGAGCAACAGCGCGGGCTCGGTGTCGTGCGGCGTCGCGAACACGTACCGCCGGCCCGCATCCGACGGCAGAAGCGCAGGTCGCCGTTGGCCTCGCGGGACTGGTCGAGAAGCGTCATGGCGAGCCCCTGCGTCGAGTCCACGAAGTGGTGCCACGTGGTGAGCCAGGCGTCGGGATCGAAGGACTGCGCGGAGGTGGCCACCTGCACGCCGAATCGAAGTGCCCGGAGCCGGACCCGGGCCACGTGGTCGAGGAGCTCCGCGGGGAGCACGAGGACCAGCTCGGAGGGTGCAGGCACCACCTGGATCCCGGCAGCTGCCGCAGGAGCCCTCGGGCTTCCCAGGTACCCGAGGTCGGTCAGCCCGAGCACCAGGTCCTCCGGGGAGGTTGCCAGGCGCTGCCGGGCGGTCAGGAGCCGGATCGGGGCGACGAGCACGGCGCCCGGGACAGCCGTCATGACCCAGGGCTCGGGCTCGTCGAGATCCGAGGTGCTGGTGAGCAACGGAGGGCGGATCGAGACGCTCATGGCCGACTCCTTGACGGTGCTGTCACCAGGGTCCGGAGCGACGAATGATGATCGTGAGGGCTCCTGTCTGAGTCCTCGTGATCCTGTGTTCAACGTACACCCTCGCGTGGCCGACCGCCTCCGCCAAGGCGCAGCCAGCGTGGGCCGGGACGAAGCCAGAGATCGGCTCGCCCAAGCGGTACCGTCGAATCCATGGGCACGTGGCGCACGGCGCCGGCCGCGAGGCACGGGTGACCCCCCGCACGGACACCGCCCCGGCGGACGAGTTCGCCTCGGAGCGACGGCTGCTCGCCTGGTCGATCGCCTGCGGCCTCGGGCTGGCGGGGCTCGGCATCGCCGTGGGCATCACCGCGAGGTCGCAGATCATCCTGTTCGACGGCTTCTACACGTTCCTCGGGATCGGGCTGTCCTACATGGCGCTGCGGGTGTCGCGGATCGTGGCGGCCGGCCCGACCTCGCGGTACCCGTTCGGCCGCGAGGCCCTGACCCCCCTCATCATCGGGTTCGAGGCGGTCGCGCTGCTCGCGACCTGCGCCTACGCGGCGTTCACCGCGGTGATCACGATCCTCGAGGGCGGCTCGCGCCCGCCGACCGGCTGGGCGATCGCGTACGCCGGGTTCTCCTTCGTCGTCCCGGTGCTCCTCGGCTGGGCGCTGAAGCGCGACACGAGCGGTTCGGAGCTCGTCGCCGCCGAGGCCGTCCAGTGGCTCGCCGGCGCCGTGCTCGGGCTCGGGATGCTGGTCGCCTTCCTCTTCGCGCGGATCATCCAGGACACGAGCTGGTCGGCTGCCGCCCGGTACGTCGATCCCGTGCTCGTCCTCATCGCCACGGCCCTCTTCATCGTCCCCCCGATCCGGATGATCCGGTCGACGTTCGTCGAGCTGGTCGAGGGCACGCCCGACATGGATCTCCAGGAGCCCGTGCGCGATGCGGTCGACGCGGTGCGCACGCAGTTCGCGCTCGGCGACCACCACCTGCGCATGACCAAGGTGGGCCGCAAGTTCTACGTCGAGATCGACTTCATCGTCTCGCCGGACTGGCGGGTGCGGGAGTCGGACCTCGTGCGCCACGCGCTCTCCGAGCGACTCGAAGCCCTGCCGCACGACCTGTGGCTGACGCTGGAGTTCACCGCGGATCCGTCCTGGGGGGCGTAGGGATTCCACGCCGACGGGGTCCCATCTCGAACCGGGCGGCGCATCTGACCTCGGGTCATCCGGACCCTCGCAAATGTCCCGTTGCTGGAAGTGAAAGACCTGTTCCAGCCAACAATTCTAGAAAATAGATCTTTGAAAGCTGACCGAATTGTCGCCACGACCGTCGGTACTGTGCGCCGTGGGGGCAGTCCGCGACCCGGGCAGACCCTCCGAAGCACCTGGATCGAATCCGACACGTCAGACCCTCGAGGTCGGCGACAGACAGGAGTGCACCATGGCAACACGTTTCTCGAAGCAGTCCCTTTCGAAAGGTCCGTCAGCTCGGGCGACAGGCATCCGTCGATGCGCTGTCGCCGCAGCGGCACTCCTCCTGCCCGTCGGGCTCGCGGTCGGCTTCGCACCCGCCATCGCGAGCGCGGCGACACCCGCGCCCGTCGTGACCGCAGTGCACCCGAGCTCTGGCGCACCCACCGGCGGCACCCCGGTCCTCATCGGCGGTGAGAACCTCCTCGGCGCGACCGCCATCGACTTCGGCACCACGGCCGCCCCCGAGATGATCGTGATCTCAAACAGCGAGGCTGTGGCGGTGTCCCCTGCAGGCACCGGCACCGTCGACGTGACGGTCACCACGCCCGGTGGAACGAGCGCCACGAGTGCCGCCGACGACTTCACCTACGCGGTGGCGACCACGACCGTGACTGCGGTGCACCCTGACTCCGGCCCTCCCGCAGGCGGGACCCAGGTCGTCATCGAGGGCACCAACCTCACCGGGGCGACCGCGGTCGACTTCGGCACGGCACCGGCGACGTCAGTCGACGTGTTGTCGAGCCACCTCGTGGCTGCGGTTGCCCCGGCGGGCACCGGGACGGTCGACGTGACGGTCACGACCCCGCTCGGCACAAGCGCCACAAGCGCGGCCGACCACTTCAGCTACGTCGTCCCGACGACGACCGTGACTGCGGTGCACCCTGACTCCGGTCCCCCCGCAGGCGGCACCCAGGTGGTCATCGAAGGCACCAACCTCACCGGTGCGACGGCGGTCGACTTCGGCACCGCACCGGCGACCTCGGTCGACGTGCTGTCGAGCCACCTCGTGACCGCCACCTCCCCGGCGGGCACCGGAACGGTCGACGTGACGGTCACGACCCCGCTCGGGACCAGCGCCACGAGCGCGGTCGACCACTTCAGCTACGTCGTCCCGACGACGACCGTGACGGCCGTCAGGCCGGACACCGGCCTGCCTTCTGGCGGCACGCACGTCCTCATTACCGGCACCAACCTCACCGGTGCGACGACGGTCGACTTCGGCACAGCGCCTGCCACGTCGGTGGACGTGCTGTCGAGCCACCTCGTCACTGCCGTGTCCCCCGCGGGCACCGGGACGGTCGACGTGACCGTCACGACCCCGCTCGGGACCAGCGCCACGAGCGCGGCTGACCACTTCACCTACGCCGCCGCCGTCACGACGGTGCGAGGCGTGCGGCCGCACTCGGGCTCGACGGAAGGCGGCACGAGGGTGCTCATCATCGGGACGAACGTGGCCGGCGCGACGGCCGTCCACTTCGGCACCGCACCGGCGACCTCGGTCAGGGTGCTCTCGGGTGACGTTGTGCTCGCAACCTCTCCGGCGGGCACCGGGACGGTCGACGTGACCGTCACGACCCCGCTCGGGACCAGCGCGACGAGCGCGGCCGACCACTTCACATACGTCACGGTCTCGACCGGAGGTCACGGTCACGGCCATGGCCATGGCCATGGCCGTCCCGGCCCGCACGCGATCGGATCCAGGCGCGGCTGATCTCGATTGCAGCGGTGGACCGCACCAGGCGGTCGAGTGCATGCAGCCCAGCGTTCCGGACATGGGGATCCCAGCTCTCCGGGGCTGGGATCCCCGCTACTCCGGACGCGGTTCGGAACGCGACCGGTGACCGGCGCTAGTCCGAGGCGTGATCCCTGTCGGCGCGCGCGGGGAGCAGTGCCAGCACGACGATGGCCGCGACGGCAGCGATCACCGCGCCCACCGAGACCGCGAAGACCATCCCGCTGATGTACGCCTGGCGAGCGGTGAGCGAGAGCTCGGCGCCCAGCGCGCCGCCGACCTTGCCCGCCACCGCCAGGGCGCCCCCGAGCGATCCCACCGTCGTCTGGACCACGGGTGCGGGGACCGAGAAGTGCCCGAGCGCCGCGAGCATGTCCGTGCGGTACCGGGTGTTGAAGAGGCTCCCGAGCACGGCGACGCCGAGGGCGCTGCCGGTCTGCAGCGCGGTGCTGTTGGTCGCCGAGGCGACGCCGGCGAGCGCGGCGGAGACCGAGCCCATCACCGACTCGGTGCACGGCGCGATGGCGAGTCCCGCGCCGATGCCGAGCAGGAAGAAGGCGGGGAGCACGCCGGCGTACGTGGTGGCGATCGTCACCCCGGAGAGGAGCCAGAGCCCGATCGCGATGAGCGCCATGCCGGCGAACACCGTGACCTTCGTGCCGATCCGGCGCACGATGAAGCTCGACAGCGAGGCGACGACAAGCAGCACGACGGCGATGGGCACGATGCGCAGGCCTGCCTGCAGCGCGGAGTAGCCGAGGCAGAACTGCAGGTACTGGGTGAGCAGGAACAGCCCGCCGGACAGCGCGAAGAACACGAGGCAGAGGCCGCCGACCGCGACGGAGAAGCGACGCGACGAGAAGAACGACAGCTCCAGCATCGGATGCGTCGAGTGCCGCTCCCACATGACGAATCCGACGAGCAGGACGATCGACCCCGCGATCGCGAGCAGGATCGGCGGGGATGTCCACCCACGTGTCGGCGCCTCGATGATCCCCCAGAGGAGCAGGGCGATGGCGACCAGCGAGCAGGCCGCCCCCACGGGGTCGGGGCGCTTGGCCGCGGGGTTCCTCGAGTCCGGGACGATGGCCAGGGCGGCGACGAGGGCGCCGATCGCGATGGGGACGTTGATGAGGAAGACCGATCCCCACCAGAAGTGCGCCAGCAGCCACCCGCCGACGACCGGGCCGATCGCGAGCCCCAGCCCGCTCGTCCCGGACCAGATCCCGATCGCCTTCGCACGGTCCCCGGGCTCCGTGAACACGTTCGTGAGGATCGAGAGCGTGGAGGGCAGGATGGCCGCGGCGCCGATCCCCATGAACGCCCTCGCGGCGATCAGCTCATTGGGGCCCGATGCGAAGGCGCAGGTCGCCGATCCGATGGCGAACGCCGCGAGTCCTGCGACGAAGACCCACTTGCGGCCCACGTGGTCCCCGAGCGAGCCCATGGGGAGGAGCAGTCCGGCGAGGACGATGACGTAGGAGTCCACGACCCACTGCAGCTGGCTCGCGTTGGCGTGCAGTTCGCGAACGATGGTGGGCAGCGCCACATTGAGGATGGTGCTGTCGAGGTTGATGATGACGACCGTGAGGCACAGGACGCTGAGGATCACCCAGCGACGGCGGTCGCTCGCAGATGCAGGACCGCCGAGCTCGGTGCCCGATGGGCCCCAAACGGTGCCCGGACCGGCGCTCACGGCGCCGGTCGGTGCGCACCCAAGCCCGGGCGGGCGGCTCGACCACAGCATTCCATGGCACTCCTGAAAATGGATCCGGCGGTGCACTTCGCCGGACACTGCAGTGTGGCTCGCGCGACTCCCCGCTCGTAGGGGAGAAGGTCCCTCGATCGGGATCGCGGGGTCGTCAGCTCGACGCGAGCGCCCGCGAGAGGCTCATCGCGGACCTGCGCACCGCCGGGCCGATCAGGGCCGCGTCGAAGGCGTCGACGGGCATTGTGACGGAGAGGGCCGCGCGTGCTCGTCCGCCGACCACGATGGGGCTCGCCGCACAGGCGAGGCCCATGCGCGCCTCCTCGTAGTCGAAGGCGATGCCTGTGGCGCGGGTCACGGCGAGCTCGGCGCGGATCACCTCGGGATCCGTGATCGACCGGCGTGTGCGGTGCGCCAGGCCCTCGGAGATGGCGAGCTCGAGCGTCGCCGGGTTGAACGCGAGCAGCGCCTTGCCCGACGCGGTGCAGGTGGCGGGGATCCGCCCGCCCACCGGCGATGCGACGCGGTGGTGGCCACCCCGCCCGACGCGCGCGAGGTAGAGCAGGTCGGTCCCCTGCAGGACCCCGAGCTGGCTCAGCTGGCCGGTGCGATCGAAGAGCGCCTCGAGGAACGGGCGGGCCTGGGCTTCGAGGCGGTTCTGCTGCAGTGCCGTGCCGCCGAGCTCGAAGAGGGCCATGCCGAGCCGGACACCGCTCGTCGCGGCCTCGAGCAGGCCGGCGGCCCGCAGCTCGGCGACGACGCGGTGGACCGACGACTTTGGGATCCCGGTACGCTCGGCCAGGTCGCGGACGCTCAGTGGCTCGGGGGAATCAGCCACGCACGCGAGGACCTCGAGCCCCTTCGACAGCGACGTCGCCACGCGGAACCTCCTGAAGAGTGTCCCACTATACGGGACGAGTGACTCGACAGTAAGGACCTGCGGCGCGAGAGTGGACCGGAGAGGAGGACACCGTGACCGACGGCTACGTGACCCAGCTTCCCGACGTCGATCCCGAGGAGACGTCCGAGTGGACGGACTCGCTCGACGCCCTCGTCGATGCCGGCGGCGAGCGCCGCGCGCGCTACGTCCTCGCGAAGCTCACCGACCGGGCGCGGGTCCTGGGCGTCGGCACCCCGGTCGAGGTCTCGACGCCGTACGTGAACACGATCCCCGCGGAGTCCCAGGCGTGGTTCCCCGGGGACATCGCGGTCGAGAAGCGGATCCGCGCCTACATCCGCTGGAACGCGGCGGTGATGGTGGTCAACGCGAACCACCGGGCCGACGGCATCGGCGGCCACCTCGCCTCGTACGCATCGTCGTCCGGCCTCTACGAGCTCGGCTTCAACCACTTCTTCCACGGCAAGGCGCACGGCCAGCCCGGCGACCACGTCTACTTCCAGGGCCACGCCGCGCCGGGCATGTACGCGCGCGCCTTCCTCGAGTACCGGCTCGACGAGGAGCACCTCGACAACTTCCGTCGCGAGCTCTCGGGCAAGGGGCTCTCGAGCTACCCGCACCCGTGGCTCATGCAGGACTTCTGGGAGTTCCCGACCGTGTCGATGGGGCTCGGCCCGATCAACTCGATCTACCACGCGAGGTTCAACAAGTACCTGCACAACCGGCGCATCGATGACACGACCGCGTCGCGCGTGTGGTGCTTCCTCGGCGACGGCGAGACCGACGAGCCCGAGACGCTCGGCTCCATCTCCCTCGCTGGCCGCGAGCACCTCGACAACCTCACCTGGGTCGTCAACTGCAACCTGCAGCGGCTCGACGGGCCGGTGCGCGGGAACGGCAAGATCATCCAGGAGCTGGAGTCCGACTTCCGCGGCGCCGGGTGGAACGTGATCAAGGTCATCTGGGGCGAGGGCTGGGACGCGCTGCTCGCCAACGACCCCGACGGGGTGCTGCTGGAGAAGATGAACACGACGGTCGACGGTGACTTCCAGCGCTACGCCGTCGAGTCCGGCGCGTACATCCGGGAGCACTTCTTCGGCCCGGACCCGAGGCTGCGCCAGCTCGTCAGCCACCTGAGCGACGACGAGCTGAAGAACCTCCCGCGTGGCGGCCATGACTACCGCAAGATGTACGCGGCCTACAGGGCCGCGACCGAGCACCGCGGCGCGCCCACGGTGATCCTGGCGCACACGATCAAGGGATGGACGCTGGGCACCGCGACCCAGGGACGCAACGCGAGCCACCAGGTGAAGAAGCTCACCATGGCCCAGCTTGCGGACATGCGGTCCCGTCTGCATCTGGAGGACGTCGTCGACGAGTCCCTGATCGAGGCGGAGAACCCCCCGTACTACCGGCCCGCCATCGACTCCGATGAGTACCGGTACCTCGCCGAGCGCCGCGCCGCCCTGGGCGGGTCCCTGCCGATGCGCTCGACGAGGGTTCGCAAGCCGCTCGTGCTGCCGCCGCCCGATGCCCTCAAGGAGTTCGACGCGGGGTCCGACGGGGCGAGCGTGTCGACCACGATGAGCTTCACGAGACTGCTGCGCACGCTCGCGCGCACCGAGGGGTTCGGGCCGAGGATGGTCCCGATCATCCCCGACGAGGCGCGCACGTTCGGGATGGACGCGCTCTTCCGCGAGTTCGGTATCTACGCGGCCGAGGGCCAGCGCTACGAGTCCGTCGACGCGCAGCTGCTCCTCAGCTACACCGAGTCCCAGGACGGTCAGCTGCTCGAGGAGGGCATCACCGAGGCCGGCTCCATGGGGAGCTTCACGGCCGCGGGCACGGCCTACGCGACGCGCGGGGTGCCGATGGTGCCCTTCTACATCTTCTACTCGATGTTCGGCTTCCAGCGTGTGGGGGACCTCATCTGGGCCGCAGCCGACGCGCGGGCGAAGGGCTTCCTCCTGGGTGCGACCGCGGGACGCACGACGCTCCTCGGCGAGGGGCTGCAGCATCAGGACGGCCACAGCCTCCTGCTGGCGTCGACCGTCCCGACCTGCCAGGCCTACGACCCCGCCTATGCGTACGAGGTCGCGGCCATCGTCCGCCAGGGACTGCACCGCATGTACGGGGACGTGGACGAGTCGGGTACCGCCGGCCACGGGGACTCCGTGTTCTACTACCTCACCCTCTACAACGAGAACTATGAGATGCCGTCGCGCCCCGACGGCGTGTCGGACGACGACATCGTCCAGGGCCTCTACAAGTGGGCCGACGCGCCCGATGGGGTCGCGCCGCAGGCCACGATCCTGTTCTCCGGTTCCGCGCAGGGGGCCGCGCGCGCCGCGCAGGCTGCGCTCGCAAGCTACGGCGTCGGCGCCGAGCTCTGGAGCGCGACGAGCTACAAGCGGCTTCGTGAGGACGCCCTCACGGTTGAGCGCACCAACAGGCTGCATCCGCTCGACGAGCCCAGGGTTGCCCCGGTGACCCAGCTGCTTGCGGGCGCACCCGGTCCGGTCGTCGCGGTGTCCGACTTCATGAAGGCGGTCCCCGACCAGATCGCCCGGTTCATCCCTGGCCTGCCTGCGGGCACGGCGAAGCGCAAGGGTGCGACGCCGTCGCAACCCCGCCCGTTCGTCACGCTCGGGACTGACGGGTTCGGCAGATCCGACACGCGCGAGGCGCTGCGCAGGTTCTTCGAGACCGACGAGGCCCACATCGTCGTCGCGACGCTGGGCGCCCTGAGCGAGCTCGGCGAGGTCGAGCCCGCGCTCGTGGCCAAGGCGATCAAGGAGTACGGGCTCGACGCGGACATCGCGGACCCGAGGACGCGATGAGGGACGTCGCACGCGGTTGCACGATCCGGTGCCGGGGGATCGAGGAGGATGCACATGGGTGAGGTGAGGATGCCCGAGCTGGGCGAGACGATCACCGAGGGGACGGTCACGCACTGGTTCAAGGCAGTCGGCGACACCGCGACCGAGCAGGAGGCGCTCTTCGAGGTTTCGACGGACAAGGTCGATGCCGAGGTCCCGTCGCCGCAGAGCGGCACGATCACCGAGATCCGTGTCGCCGTCGGCCAGACCGTGGCGGTCGGCACCGTCGTCGCCGTGATCGACGGCGACGGGCCAGCGGGGGGGCCGACGGCGGCTCCGGGAACCGAGGCCGCCGAGGCAGCCGCGCCCGAGCCCGCCGCACCACCCGCACCCGACGCCGAACCTGCTGCTCCACAAGCACCCGCGCCCGCACCGGTTGCACCGGCTCCGGCTGCACCGGCAGAGCCTGCCCCCTCGCCACTGGTGATCCCTGACCGGCTCGTGACCTCGCCCGTCGTGCGAAGGATCATCAACGGGCTCGGACCGGACGCGGGGCTCGTGACGGGGACCGGTCCAGACGGACGGATCACCCGCAAGGATGCGGAGAAGGTCGCGTTCTCAGAGGAGCACCTGCACTCCGTCGCGGGTCGCGACCGCGTGGCGTCCTCTGCGCGGCCCTCGCGCTCGACGAGCCCGTCGGTGGCCGCTGCGCCGCCTGCGCCCGCAGGGGCGAACTTCGTGCCCTTCAACAAGACCCGCAGGGTCACCGGCGACTACATGGTCGCCTCGAAGGCCATCTCCCCGCACGTCATGACGGCGGTCGAGGTCGACTACGAGCGGATCGAGATCGTGCGCCGGACGCACCAGGAGCAGTGGCGGCGCGACGAGGGGTTCACCCTCACGTACCTCCCGTTCATCATGCGTGCTCTCGTCCAGGGGCTCCGGGACTTCCCGCACCTCAACGCATCGGTCGCCGAGGGCGGACTCGTCCTGCACGACCGGATCGACATCAGTGTCGCGATCGACCTGCACTTCGACGGACTCGTCGCGCCGGCCGTCAGAAGCGCGCAGGACAAGCGGCTCGGCGCGATCGCCCGGGAGATCTCGGACATGGCTGGTCGAGCGAGGCAGGGCAAGCTCCGCACCGAGGAGCTGCTGGGGGGGACCTTCACGGTCTCAAACTCGGGTCCGTTCGGGACGTTCATGGTCGCCCCCGTGATCAACCAGCCCCAGGTCGCGATCCTCTCGACCGATGGCGTCACGCGCAAGCCCGTTGTCGTCACCGACGCGCTGGGCACGGAGTCCATCGCGATCCACTCCGTTGGCATGCTGGTGCTGAGCTGGGACCACCGGGCGTTCGACGGGGCCTACGCGGCGGCGTTCCTGCACAGGGTCAAGGAGGTCCTCGAGACCAACGACTGGGACGCCGAGCTCTAGGGTCCTCCCTCGGCCTGTCAGTCCTCCGCGGACCGGGTCTGCGCGCCGGCGACGAACGCGGCGGTGTCGATGGCGTTCACGAGCTCGTCGAGGTGGAGCCCGATCGTCTCGGGGGCTCCCGCCGCCGACAGTCGGTCGGCAGCCTCGTTGTAGGAGGCACGCAGCTCCGGATCGACGGATGCCGTCTGGCCCGCCTCGGCGGCCGCGAGCGCCGTGAGCGCCGCCTCGAGCTCGGCTGCGAGCGATCCGACCTGCTCGTCGGACGCCGCGGTCGTCCCGCTCTCGGCCTCGACGCGCAGCGCGTGGGTCGCCCGCAGGATGCGCAGCGCGGCGGCGAGGAGGCTCCGGTCCCGTGACGCCTCGGCAGTCGTCGTCCTCGGCTCGGACACCGATCGCCCGATCGCGCCCTCGGCATTCGACCAGGCGAGGCGCGCGGCCTTGGAGGCGGCCAGGACGTCGGCGGGGCTCGGTGCCTCGGACGCCACGAGGTGCAGCACCACTGCGAGGTAGTCGCGCAGCCGCGTGAACAGCCTCGACATGGCGTCGCCCACCTTCTCGCGGTCGGAGGTCGGCCAGACGACGTAGGCGAGCAGCGCGATGAGCCCGCCGAGCACGATGTCGATGAACCGGTCCGCTGCGGTGCCGACTGTGTCGCTCAGCGCGGTCGAGAGCAGGATCAGGAGAAAGGCGGTGTTGAGCCCCGCGCCGATGGCGAAGGACGACGCCCACAGGGCGTAGCCCGCCCAGGCAGTCAGCGCGATGAGGACCGCGGTCACGGTCACGCTCGGATGCAGGGCGCTCACGGTCGTCGCTGCGAGCACGGCGCCGAGGAGCGTCCCGAGCGTCCTGCCGACGCCCCGCGAGACGAGCGTGCTGTAGTCGGGCTTCAAGATGACGGCGACCGCATAGGGAACCCAGTACCCCCGGGGGAGCCCCAGCCACGTTGCCAGGATCGCGGCCACCGGCACGGCGACGGCGAGACGGATCGCATGGCGCAGTGCGAAGGAGCTCGGCGCCACATTCTCGCGGAGGGTCCTGAGCACGCCGCGCGACGAGCTGCGGCGACCGGCTCCGGACCGCAACGAGGGGTGCCAGGCCCGCCAGCTCCCCATCTCGCACACCTCGTCGACGAGCCCTCCCGCCGCGCGCACCTGGCCGCCGAGGGCGATCAGGTCGGTGGCGCACTGGCGGGCGAGCACCCCGTCGGACGTCGGGACCCTCGTGAACTCGTCCAGCGCTGCTCGGGCTCGCGCGATGCAGCTGGATGTCGCCGGATGCCAGTGCGACTCGCCGAGGGGGTGGCGCAGCTTGTCCGCGATCGCGAGGAGCGCCGACGCGGCATCAGCCAGCGTGGCGTCGAGCGCCCGGTGCACCCGCGCGGCGCCTGCGCCCGCGAGCCGGGTGCGCAGGCCGGCGATCGTGGTGAGCTCGAGCCTGATCCGCTTGGCCTGGTCGAGGGTGGCTCGCAGGTCGCGGACGTCGACGCGACCGAAGAGCGATGGGGCCGAGAGTGCCCGCTCGGCGCCGTCCATGAGTGTGGTCGCGTCGATGTGGTGAAGCGCCGGATCGCGCTGCGCCACGTCGGCGAGCAGCTCGAAGCAGCCAGCAAGCTGGTGGCGCTGGTAGCGCAAGCTGGGGGGCAGTTTGAGCACGAGCAGCGCGAGCACCTGGACGGAGGCGCCGGCGAGCACGAACGCGCCCAGCTCGATGGCCTCCCTCGGGGTCCCGTAGAAGCGGCCGATGATGAGGAACGCGATGATCGCCTGGGTTCCGACGGTCCCCTGCGAGGGACCGAGCGCCACCAGCATTCCCGCACCGAAGCACACGACGATGAGCAGCGAGACGTGCAGCCACGGATACCGGCCCGTCGCCGAACCGGCCGCTGCCGCGACCGCCAGACCGACCGCATCGAGCGCGGCGAGCGATATGGGGATCCGGTGGCCGCTGAACAGCGACAGGATGGCGACGAGGTTCGCGCCGATGGCCATCGCGATCGCACCGCGTGTGCTCCCCATGGCCTCGCCGAGCGCGAACATGGCGACGACCGGCACTGCGGTGATCGCACCGGACACCGGCGCGACGAGAGAGCGTTCGACATGGAAGGAGTCGCGCAGCGTGGCGAGCACGTCGCTGGCGACCCTCGATGGATCCCGGCTCACCGAGGCGCGTGTCGCAAGCCTGCGCCCGCATTGGCGCCACACGTGCCCACGCCGGAACCCTACCCCTGCGGACCGCGCCCGGACTGCCTGACAGGGCGAGATCACCCTCGCTGCGGTGCAGACCGTGTCGGGTCCTCGCCGCAGCCACCGGTCTCCGTTCGATCACCCAGCACTAGATTTGGACGATGGACTATCGACGCGTTGGACGAAGCGGCCTGTTGCTCCCGGAGATCACGCTTGGACTGTGGCACCGGTTCGGCGACACCACGCCCTACGAGTCGCAGCGCGCCGTCGTGCTCGAGGCGTTCGACCTCGGCATCACGCATTTCGACCTTGCGAACAACTACGGCCCGCCCCCCGGCGCCGCCGAGGCCAGCTTCGGTCGCATGCTCGAGACGGACCTGGCGACGCACCGCGACGAGATCGTGATCTCGACGAAGGCCGGCTATGAGATGTGGGACGGCCCCTACGGGTGGTGGGGATCACGCAAGCACCTGATCGCGAGCCTCGACCAGAGCCTCGACCGGATGGGCCTCGAGTACGTCGACATCTTCTACTCGCACCGCTTCGACCCGGAGACCCCGCTCGAGGAGACCATGAGCGCGCTGATCACCGCGGTCCACCAGGGCAAGGCCCTCTACGTCGGGATCTCCTCGTACTCGGCGACGAAGACCGCCGAGGCCTGGAAGATCCTGCATGACGCGGGCGTCCCGCTGCTCATCCACCAGCCCTCCTACTCGATGTTCAATCGCTGGATCGAGGCCGACGGGCTCCTCGACGTGCTCGACGAGCACGGAGTCGGGTGCATCGCGTTCTCGCCGCTGGCCCAGGGGCTCCTCACCGACCGGTACCTGCAGGGGGTCCCCGATGACTCGCGCGCGAAGGAGGCGGAGGACTCATCGCTCCAGAGCGAGATGCTCTCGAAGGAGAACATCGCCAAGTCCGCGGCTCTCAACGAGATCGCCCAGTCTCGCGGCCAGACGCTGGCGCAGATGGCGATCGCCTGGGCGCTGCGCGACCGGCGGATCACGTCGGCGCTGATCGGGGCGAGCAGCGCCGCCCAGCTGCGTGAGAACTGCGCCGCGGTCGGTGCGACGTTCACCGACGACGAGCTGGCTGCGATCGATGAGTTCGCGACCGAGGGCAGGATCAACCTCTGGGAGACGTCGAGCTCGTACCGGTGAGCGTCACGCTCCCGCCCGCCGTCGACCTTCGCGCGGTGCACAAGGCCTTCGGGCAGGTGCAGGCGGTCCGCGGCGTGGACCTCACGATCCGCTCGGGCGAGGTGCTGGCGTTCCTCGGACCGAACGGTGCGGGGAAGACCTCGACGATCGACCTGATCCTGGGCCTGTCCGACCCCACAGCGGGCGAGGTCGACGTCTACGGCATGACGCCGCGCCACGCGGTCGCGAAGGGGCTCGTGTCGGCCGTCATGCAGCAGGGCGGGCTCCTGAAGGACATCACCGTGGCCGAGACGGTCACGTACATCGCGAACCTGTTCAGCGAGACGAGGCCGGTCGACGAGGTCCTGGAGCGCGCGGGCATCGCGTCGATCGCCGACCGCATGGTCGAGAAGTGCTCAGGTGGCGAGCAGCAGCGCCTGCGCTTCGCGATGGCCCTGCTCCCGGATCCCGAGCTGCTGATCCTGGACGAGCCGACCCAGGGGATGGACGTGGCCGGCCGGCGCGACTTCTGGCATGCGATCCGCGACGACGCCGCACGTGGGAGAACCGTCGTGTTCGCGACGCACTACCTGGAGGAGGCCGATGCGTATGCAGACCGCATCGTCCTCATCAGCCACGGGCGCATCGTCGCGGACGGGACGCCCGCAGAGGTCAAGGGGCTTGCGTCAGGTCGGACGATCCGAGCCACCCTGCCTGGAGCGCAGGAGGCGTCGCTGCGCACCATGCCCGGGGTCGACGGCGTGGAGGTGCGCGGTGACACCGTCCTCATCCACTCGAGCGACACCGACGCCGTCGCCCGGCGCCTCCTCAACGAGACTGCGGCGCGCGACCTCGAGATCACGGCTCGGGGACTCGAGGAGGCGTTCATCGCGCTCACGGGCGACGACGGCCCGGGAAGCTCGCCGGAGTCGAGCGTCGCCGCCCGTCGCGCTGCGCCGAGCGGTGCGGGGGACGCGCCGTGACCACCCCGTCGACGTCGCTCGAAGCCGCTCTCGCGCGCAAGGTGCCTCCGATGGGCGGCTTCAGCGTCGCCGTGTGGCGGATCGAGGTCCGGCGACTCCTGCGCAACCGCCGCACGATGATCATCGCGATCGCGATGCCGGTCATCTTCTTCCTCACGTTCGGCCTGAACTCCAGCTACGCGACCACGGCGATCGGCCGCGGCAACGTGTCCGCGTTCGTCATGATCTCGATGGCCCTCTACGGCGCCGTGTACGCCACGGCGAGCCGGGGTGCGACCGTCTCGATCGAGCGGGCGTCGGGGTGGAGCCGCCAGCTGCGCGTGACGCCGCTCACCCCCGCCGCGTACATCTCGATCAAGATGCTGACGGCGCTCGTGCTCGGAGCGGGGTCCGTGGTCGCGGTGTACGTCACGGGCGCCCTGACCCACAAGGCGTCGATGCCGCTCTATCTGTGGATCGTCACCGCGCTGTGCGCGTGGATCGGGTCCCTCCTGTTTGCGGCGCTCGGCCTGTTCATGGGGTACATGCTCCCCGCGGAGAACGTGATGCAGGTCATCGGGCTCGTGCTCACGGTCTGCTCGTTCCTCGGGGGCCTCTTCATCCCTCTGAGCCAGTTCCCGATCGCGCTGCAGCGCGTGGCGGCGTTCACTCCGCTGTGGGGGCTCAACCAGCTCGTCCACTACCCGCTGGTCCAAGGGACGCTCGAGTGGGAGTGGGTGCTGAACCTGCTCGTGTGGCTCGCGCTCCTCGTGGCCGGTGCCATCTGGCGGTTCCGCCGTGACACCGCGAGGGTCTGACTCGCAGGCGTCCGGCACCGCAGATCAGCGGTTGGCGAGGCGACGAAGCGAGCCCGAGAAGCCCGCGACATCGTCCAGGGTCGAGAAGAACGTGGCATCGCACGCCTCGACAAGCGCGACGGCGCGGTCCGCGAGATGGCGGCCGTCCTCTGTGACCCGGAGCGACCAGGCCCTGCGGTCGCTCGGGTGCTCCGCCCGCTCGACGAGTCCGCGCGCTTCGAGCACTCGCAGGACCTGCGAGGTCATCATTTGATCGGTGCTCGCGTGCTCCGCGAGGTCGCGCTGGCTGACCGGTCCGTCGGCATGAAGCCAGGAGAGCGAGGCCAGCAGCACGAACTGGACGTGCGTGAGGCCGAGCGGCTTGAGCGTCGCGCGCTGCGCGGCCTGCCAGCGATTGGTGACCTGCCACAGCAGGAAGCCCGGGCTCTCATCCGCCGCGTCGAAGGCGGTGGCGAGGCCGCCGGGCGTCACGTCGGGACCATGGCATCTCGAATCACGGCGAGATCGGCGCTGCTGATCTCCACCAGCCCGCGGCGCAGCTGGTAGCCCCAGTGGGGTCCGGCGGTCAGCTGCAAGGCTCCCAGCAGGGGCCGGATCGGTGCGTCGTGAGCCTCCGCGACGTACCGGATCCGCCTGCGCCACGGCCGGAAGTCGCCCTCGTCCACCTGGAAGACCTCCTCGTCGACGACCTGGCCGATCGCCGTGAGCGCCTGCAGCGGCTCGGTGGCCGACATCGATGCCTTCGGCGAGTAGTAGACGAGCCAGTCGCCCTCGTGCATCCGTGCGAGCCCGCCCTTCTTCCCGTGCCCGATCTGGGCGATCCCGAGCGCCACTCCACGCAGGACGTGGTCGCGGGACACGACGCCGACCCAGGAGCTCACAGGCCCGCCTCCACGACGCCCACAAGGCGATCGAGGTCCGCCTGGGTCGACGCCCGCATGCCGCTGCCCAGGATCCGGGCCCAGAGCCACGAGGCGGGACCGGCGAGCGTCACCGACACGTCGATCTGGCATCCGCCGTCAGGGAGCTCGGTGGTGATGTGGCTGAAGGTGAGCCTGGCTCCAGGGAGCCTCGAGACGTCGACATAGGTCCTGCCGGGATCGAGCTGGTCGATCCTGAACGCCGTCTTCGGACCCCTCGCGGGCTTCAAGGCACCCGATGAGCCGACCTCGAACGGGCCGTCAAGCCGTGCCCACTGCAGGTCGGTGCTCCACTCCGGCCAGCTGTCCATGTCGGCCCAGCGGTCGAAGAAGAGGGCGCTCGGGGCGCTCGACGTCGCCCGAGCCGTTGTGATGGTGGTGGTCATGCATGATACTATGCACGCATAGTAGTTGTCTCGTCAAGTTCCGGCGGACGGGGGAGCCGGCAGGCAGCACCGCCGACGCATCGGGGTCGGCGAATACAGTGCCCGCATGGCACTTGCAGGTGAATACGAACCGAGCCCGTCCGAGTGGGTGCGAAACCAGGTCGCCGAGTACGAGGCATCTGGAGGGGAGAGGGCGAACACGCTGCTCGACACAGGGATGCCGGTCGTGATCGTGACGACCCGGGGGAACAAGAGCGGCAAGATCCGGAAGACGCCGCTGATGCGGGTCGAGTTCGGTGGCGAGTATGCGCTCGTCGCCTCGCAGGGCGGCGCGCCGACCCACCCGGTCTGGTACCACAACCTCGTCGCAGATCCGGCGGCCGTGACCATCCAGGATGGCCCGGAGCCCTTCGACGTCACCGTGCGCGAGGTCTCGGGTGGCGAGCGCGCCCAGTGGTGGGAGCGGGCAGTCGCGGCCTACCCGCCCTATGCGGAGTACCAGACCAAGACCGAGCGCGAGATCCCCGTGCTCGTCGCGACCCGGACGTCGGCGTCAGCGGGGTAGCTGTCCCGCCTGCCTCGCGGTTCATCGCTGCGGCTCGCCTGTGCCCCTCCGCCAGTGCGTAGCCTGACAGGTACCAGCCGATCGAAGCGAGGGAGTCCATGCCGTACGAGTTCAGCGAGCGGGGCCTCGAAGTGCAGGAGGATGTGCGCCGGTTCATGGAGCACGTCATCTACCCGAGCGAGGAGACGTACTACGAGCAGCTCGCCGAGCTCGGTCCCGACGGCTACCCACCGGTGCTCGACAAGCTGAAGGCGGCTGCGCTCGAGCGGGGGCTGTGGAACCTCTTCCTCCCGCATCTGAAGGCCGACAGCCCCGGGACGCCGCTCAGCAACCTGGACTACGCCCCTATCTCCGAGGAGCTGGGCAAGGTCGGCTTCGCGTCCGAGGTCCTGAACTGCAACGCACCGGACACCGGCAACATGGAGGTCCTCCACCACTTCGGATCCGAGCGCGTCAAGGCGGAGTGGCTGGTTCCCCTGCTTCAGGGGGAGATCCGCAGCGGCTTCTCGATGACCGAGCCGGACAGCGCGTCGTCGGATGCGACGAACATCGGCCTCTCGATCGAGCGCGACGGTGACGAGTACGTCCTCAACGGGCGCAAGTGGTTCACATCGGGCGCGCGCGCCGAGCGCTGCCGCGTGCTCATCGTCATGGGCAAGACGAATCCCGCCGCGTCGAGGCACCTGCAGCAGTCGATGGTGGTCGTGCCGAAGGACACGCCGGGCGTCGAGCTCGGCCTCGACCCGCACGTCTTCGGATACGCCGAGCGCGGCGGTCACCCAGAGATCATCTACCGGGACGTGCGCGTGCCCGTCGACAACCTGCTGGGCGAGGAGGGGGGCGGCTTCGCCATCTCGCAGGCGCGGCTCGGGCCGGGGCGGATCCACCACTGCATGCGGACCATCGGGGTCGCTGAGCGCGCCTTGGAGCTCATGGTGGTGCGCTCCCTCGAGCGCAGCACGTTCGGCTCGAGCCTCGCCCACAAGGGCCTGATCCAGGACTGGATCGCCGAAGCGCGCATCGAGATCGACATGGCCCGCGAGTACGTGCTGCGCACGGCGTACCTGATGGACACGGTCGGCAACAAGGCCGCGGCAACCGAGATCTCGGGCATCAAGGTCGCGGTGCCGAACATGGCGCTGAAGGTGATCGACCGGGCTATCCAGGTCCACGGTGCGGCAGGGGTCACCCAGTTCTTCCCGCTCGCGCACATGTACGCGGGGGTCCGCACGCTGCGGATCGCCGACGGGCCCGACGAGGTGCACAAGATGACCATCGCCCGGCGCGAGATCCTGAAGCACCACCCCGGCTTCCGCATGCACCAGCCGGCGAGCTGAGACACGCGGGCTCGACGCGCACCTGGGTTCAGTCGTCCTCGACGGTGTACTCCCACGTCGCGATCGGCACCCCGCCCGGGGTCCAGCGGATGCTCCCCGAGCCGACGGCCATGAACTCGCTGACCTCGAACGTGACGGACCTGCCGTCCGGGGCGACCTTCGGCGGCTGGGCTCCCACGAAGGCCGTGGGCTGGAAACGGTTCCCGTTGCCGTCGATCAGCTGGAAGTCGGACGCGGCGATGGGGATCGTGCCCGACGTCCTCGACAGCGTGATCGTGAAGGTCGACGTCACCGCAGGCGGGGGCGGTGTGACGAAGGGCGGGACGGTCGGGCCAGAGAGGGTCACGAGGGTCCTCCCGGTTGCCAGGACGACCTCGATCGGGTTCCCCGGGATGCCGAGCCGGGGGCTCCTGGGCGTCGCGACAGCGACGCGGTCGACCGGCGCGGTGGACTTGGGCAGCCAGCTCGGGAGGGGTCCGTAGACGTCGTTCGGGTTGACAGTCCTGGCTTCGGGCCTGGGCGCAGCGGACCGGCTGGCCGTCAGCGGACCCGCACGCAGCCAGTGCAAGCGAGGCCGCTGCGAGGAGGCGAGCGGCAGCACGAGCAGTCGAGGCCGGACCAGCTGGTCCGGCCACGAGTCCGAGCCGGGCAGGCGCAGTCGGCCGCTCAGAGCCGCCACTACGCGGGGCAGTTGCCCGTCGGGCAGTTGAAGACGTCGATGCCGAACGACTTGAGGCCCTTCTGGGCGGCGAAGCCGATGTGCCCGTGCCGTCGAGGCCCGGCGAGCTCGGCGACGCCGAACAGGTCCTCCATCGACCGCAGCCAGCTGTAGTGGTTGTAGTAGGTGCCGTCGGTCGGATCCCGGCTTGATGAACCGGCTGATGAGCACGGAGCCGGTGTCGCCGCCGCCGTTCGGTGGCGTGCGTGAGGTCGAACAGGGGATCGGTCGCCGGGTCCTCGCGCCGAGGGTGATGCTGTGACCGGCGCGGTAGGCGACGTCGGCACGCCGCCGAGGAACTTCGAACGAGCCGTGGATGGCGCAGGAGTTCGAGCACCCGGCCCCGTTCGCCTGGGTGGCGACGTCCGGGGTGTCATAGACGGGGCCGACGTCCGCACCCGCCGGGATCCCGAGCCCGTGACCGTGCTGCCCTCGTCGGTGATCGTGATCGACTGGTCGTCAATGTAGGACGATCCGGCCCTCCCGTCACGGTGTCGGTGCGAGGCCGGGACGGAGCCTGCCCCGCCCATGATGAGGCCGGGGATCGTCGGGTCGCGGTCGACGTAGGCGTTGTCACCGGGACCCGGGTAGAGCTGGTCGCCCGCGGCGTTGGTGAGGAGCGGGGTGTTCGGTCCCGTCGGCTCGAAGTCGACGTTCTCGCCGTTGATGTTCTCTCCGGCCGAGTCGGCCGCGAGCGACGATGCGGCGGTCGCCGGGTCGGTCGTCGAGTTGTTGAAGCTGTTGGACGTGAACGTGAACGCGGGGAACCCCTCGTCGAACGTGACGTCGATCAGGCCGTTCTGCTTGAACGCCGGGAGGCCTCGATCTCGGGGATGACGTGCTCCAAGAAAGGTCCGCCGCGTAGAGGCCGCCGGTGTAGTTGATCGGGGCGTTCGGCGTGTACGGGTCAGCCCAGCCGCCCGAGAGGTTGTTCCCGTGGCAGACGGCGTCGTGGGCGTCCGAGCAGTTGTTCGGCGTGATCCAGCTGAACTCGGGTGTTGTGGCGACGCTCTGGAGGTCGTGGTAGAGCCCGCTCGCCTTGGAGAAGAGGTTCGCGATGTGCGTCGGGTCGCAGTTGATCGGGTCGTCGATCAGCGAGTGGAACCACGCGAACGGGAAGTGCTTGGGCACGTACTGGTCCGTGGCGTTCGCGCTCCCGGGGTTGGGCACCGGGTCGGCCGTCGGGTTGGTGCTCGGACCCCCGCAGCCGCCCGCGTCGTGGATGGCGCTGCCGGTGCCGTCGGGTTGCCGAGGTCCTGCGCGTAGCCCTTCCAGGTGACGCCAGCCGCGTTCAGCTGGTTGAAGAGCGTCGGCACGCTGGACGGGGTAGACGCACCCCTCTCCAGACTGGTAGGGGGTGCCCGCGGCGACGAACTGGCCGTAGTTGGGGCTCGTCGGGTCGGTGTCCATCGTGCCGGCCATGTCCTTGTAGGTCGGGCACCCCAAAACCCCAAAACCCCAATATGTTAATATTTTTAAATGAAAGTTTAATAATTGAAATTCATATATAAAATAATTTGTTAGACAACATAATCTATTAATAATTCACTTCTAGCAATTTTTCTTTTATTTTCTATAGACTACTTCCTATATAATTTTATTACTTGAAGTAGTTATATTTGTAGATGCTGTGCTAATAGTATCATCCTCTTTATTAGTTAACTTTCTAGCATTCATTACATCTGGATGAATCATTGTTTCTCCTCTTTCATAAGCTTCCTTATCTTCTTGATAATACCAATCCCAATCATTTCCCTTCATTACCCCAAATGTATTTTCCTTCTTCATCATAATCTTCATCATATTCATCTTCATCATTCTCATTATCACCCTTATTATTATCACCATTTAATCCATTTTCAACATTATTTCCATTTTCAGCCTAAGTATCTTAAATCTTATCATGTCCATTTTGATTAGATTTACCATTAGTTTCTCCATTAATAGTATTATTATCTTAGTCATGGTTTTCATCTCCATTTTCATGGTCACCGTTCTCTTCTCCATTTTTATCATCTTCTTCATTATAGTCTTCTTAATTTTCATCTTCTTCTTCATCATAATATTCCTAGTCAACCTAACATTCCTTTTAATATTCAACTTCAGCAGGCAAATATTTGCTAAATTCTTTTATCATTTTATTATTAGGATCAATTCTCAATATTTCTTTTTGTATTGCCTAGGCTCCAATGTAATCCTGCTTTTAAAGTTTCAATAAAAACTATTTTATTGGTAATATAAATTGATATTTACTTCTTGTTTCAATAGGGAAATGTCTGCCATTTTTAAATTAAACTTTTATTAGAATGTTTGAATTTTTATTATAATCTATTCAAATCATTATTATTTAGAAGGTTTTAAATTTAATTTAGGGGTTTTGGGG
>CAWJES010000014.1:0-106299 GCA_963841965.1 uncultured Acidimicrobiaceae bacterium
TCCTATAGACGTCAAGTCCCCGATTGAGTGAGCAGGTCGTGCTTGAGGTCATAGAAGACCTCCCTCGCGATGAAGCGCTTGAGGCACCGGAGCACGTCCTTCTTGGAGAGCCCCTCCTTCTGCCTGCGCTCCATGTAGGCCCTCGTCCGAGGGTCATAGCGAAGGCGAACGACCGCGATCAGGTGCAGGGATCGGTTGGCCTGTCGGTGCCCTCCCTTGTGCAGCCGCATCCGTCTCGTCTGGCCCGATGAAGCGGGGATCGGGGCGACACCGCACAGGCGTGCGAACGCCGCGTCGCTCTTCATGCGGTCCAGGTTCTGGCCCGCAGTCACGATAGCTGGGCCGCGTGCACCGGCCCGATCCCGACCCTTGTGAGCAGGGTGGGGGCGACCTCTTGGACGAGGGCCTTCAGCTCCTTGTCGTGGTCCGCGATCTCCGTCTCGAGGACGCGGATCCGGGTGCCAAGGTCCGAAGCGTGTACTTGGACGACTGCAGGGGCTCGTCCAGCCTCGTCATGTCGGGGCGCAACGTCGCGCAGTGCTTCACGGTGCCGTATTGGCTGTCGATGGACTCCCTGAGGGACGCGGGGACCGTGACCAGGATGCACTTCAACTGGACGATCGCGCTCGCCTTGGCCTTGACCGCCGAGTTGCGAGCAGCGCTCAAAAGCCTGATGGACTCAACGATTCCCGTGGTGTCCTTGGGCTTGACGGTGAACGAGCCCGAAAGGACCTTGCGCGCTGCGGCCTCGGCGTCGATCGGGTCGGTCTTGCCCACCCGGGCCCGCAGGTGCCGGTGGGGCATGTTGATCTCGCGGACGTCGACGTCGCGCTCTCGCAGGAACCTCGTGAGCCCGGCCCCGAAGGACCCGGAGCACTCCATCCCCACGAGCTCGATGGATCCGAGCGTCCCGAGCCACTTCGCGAGGTCTCGATAGCCGGCGGTCGTGGCCTGGAACTCAAGGTCCCCGAGCTTCATTCCGGTCGAGTCGAGCACCGCGGCGTGGTGCTGGTCCTTGTGCGTGTCGATGCCCACATAGAGCGATGACTGGCGGGCAGCCTGCATGGTTGTCATGCTGGTTCCGTCTCCTTTGCTGTCGGGCGAGGGATGACCGAACCGAACCGGGTGGACATTTCGAGAATGGGACTCTCGTGTCTAGCCAGGGCCCTATGAAGTCACAGTCCGCCCGGTTCGGTCACCCTTTGCGTGGATGGCAGCCGGGCTCGGACCGACGCGTCAAGAGCAAGACAACATCGAGGCGATGCGTCAGAACAATGTCAGGTCAGATCCTGACCCGGCTGCCTCCAACAGTCTTTCTCGAACAACGTAATGAGATGTTCACCCAGAGCCCTTCGGAGTCGAGTGCCAGACGAGACTGGAACAGGCGGCGCCTTGGAGGCTTGCGTCGCCGACGGGTGATCGGCTGAAGGCTGACGAGCTGAGGTAGCTGTTGTCCGTTGAGGGTGGCGATGAACCCCTGATTCGGTCCTCATTGGGGCCACGTCGTCGCGAATTGCTCGCCACTGGTCGAGCCCGGCGACCGGGCGGTGTGGCGCCCAGGGAGCCGAGGCTCGACCACATGGCAAAGCCAGCCAGCTCCCGGATCTGGTCCAGGTTGTCGCCTTCAACTACTCGGGGCGACGGTGGACTCCCACGCCGGAGTTGCGTGCCGGAGGTGGGGCAACCCTGAGTGGAACAAGAGGTTGGACAAGAGACGGCACGCATCTGTGCCGAGCGTCAGATGCTCGCGGAAGTGTCCACGGGCGTCCGCGAGTGTCCAGCCGAAGGAATTCTTTGATTTCTTGCATCCGAGAGGGCCTTCCCAATGGCTCTACCTAGTAGGGAGGCGAAGTTCGCGGCCCTCTGGGAGGTCCTCATGGATGTCGGGTCGGACAAGAGCACCGAGCGTTCACCTGCAGCACTGCTCGCAGAGGTTCTCGGTGCCGGCGGCTGCGTGCACCCCATCAGGATCTCAGGCACGGTCGTCAATGGAGCCACGGGAGAGCTGCGAACCTCCCGGATGAAGCTGGCCTGCAAGGACCGCCGGGCGGTGCTGTGTCCGTCGTGTGCCGCGCTCTACCAAGCGGACGCCTGGATCCTGGTCTCGACCGGGCTGATCGGGGGCAAGGGCGTCGCGCCAGAGGTGGCGAGCCATCCCAGGGTGTTCATGACCCTCACGGCCCCGTCGTTCGGAGCGGTCCACAGATCGGTTGGCACGAGACGCTGCAGCCAGCGTCGAGGCACGTGCGAGCACGGGCTCGAGCGCACGTGTCGGACGGTCCACGATCCTGAAGACCCGGTGGTGGGTTCCCCGATCTGCCCGTCGTGCTTCGACTACCACGCAGCCGTGCTCTGGAACGCCCAGGCAACGAGGCTCTGGAACCGAACGGTCCAGGAGCTGGCCCGCCAGATCGGGGCAATCGCCAACAAGTCCCGAGACGCAGTGACGAGCGAGGTCCGCCTCAGCTACCTGCGGGTCGCCGAGTTCCAGCGCCGGGGCCTCGTGCACCTCCACGTCATGCTGCGTGCCGACGGCAGGGGCGATGGGACACCGCCGCCACCAGCGTGGTTGGATGCTTCCGTGTTGGCCGATGGCGCAGGCCACACGATCCGCCGGGTCCGCTGGCTCGGAGCCTTGGGAGCGTCGCTCTTCTGGGGCGACCAGTTCGACGTGGCCATGCTTGACGACCTCGAGGGCCAGGATCAGGCGAAGGTCGCCTCCTACTTCGCCAAGTACGCAACCAAGACGACCGGTGATGGCACCGCGCTCGCCCGTCGGTTCCGGTCCTTCGACGACGTCCGTCACGCATCGCTCACCGACCACGAGCGGCGCCTCGTCGAGACTGCGTGGCAGCTGCATCGAATCCCCGAGCTGCGCCACCTGAATCTCCGTCAGCACGCCCACGCCTTCGGCTACCGCGGCCAGCTGCTGACGAAGTCGCGGGGCTACTCCACGACCTTCGGGGCCCTGCGAGGGGTTCGGGCGGCCTACATGGCCAAGGGCGGCTCATCTGATCCCCAGGAGTCCTCCTTCTCCTACGACGGCCGCGGCTACGACCATGACCGAGCAGCCGAGCTCGCGGTGGTCCTCGCCGAGATGCGAGCCGAGCACCGACGAGACCTGCGGGCCCAGCGGGTGGCCAACGGGACCGAGGTGGCCCGATGATCGAGCCATTCACCATTGGCGAGCTTCGAGGGATCTTCGACGAGCTCGAGCGCTATCGAGGCAACGCACCGCGACGTCGGAGGACCCTGTCGGCGCTCCAATCTGGAACCTTCGACATGGTTGCCCGCGAGCTCGCGCTGGTGTCGAGAGGCCCCTCGGGACGTCGGACACTGGAGCTGCTCACGTCCGTCGAGTTCGCCCACACCGGGCTCAGGGACCTTCGAGCGATTGCGGAGCGGGTCCAGGTCGGTTCAGAAGGAGAGCGAAGCGGCTTCGAGATGGACGGACTGGTCCGTTTGGCCAAGCTCGATCCGAACGTGGTGCTCATGACCATCGTCGCACTTCGACCTGCGCTCGAGCGCATCGTGGTCTTCGCGAGGCCACGACGAGACGACGAGGATGTCGTCCCTGAGCTCATCGCACAGCTGTGCGAGCAGCTGCATGGGCCACCGAAGTCGGTGCCAGCGATCCTGGGGGAGCTGAAGGCGTCGCTGCGAAGCTCGGTTCGCCATGAAGCGACGATCGCCGCGCGGAACATCGACATCGACGACGTGAGCGAGCCCGTCGATCCCGCCCCTGGTCCCGACGAGGTCACACGCGACCTCTTGGCCTGGATGGTCGGTGAAGGAGTCATCAGCGACGATGACGCCAAGGTGGTGGCCTGGAGTGTCGTGGGAGGAGAGTCGCTCCACGACCTCGCAGACGAGCTCCAGATCCCCTATCGCACCATCCAGAGCAGGCGGCTTCGAGCGATCGCCGCGATGCGTCAGCACCTGGAGTCCGACACAGGCGGGTGGGAGCGGTGAGCAGCCACGTGGCGTTCCCAAACCGGGCAGATCTCTCTGTGGTCCTCCCTCAGCTCGTGACTCCGGAGGAAGCGGCTGACTACCTCGGGATCAGCGCCTACACGGTGCGCGAACGGCTCAAGCGAGGCGAGCTACCGGGCCGCAAGCACGGGAGCCGGTGGCTGGTCCGAGTGGTGGACCTCGCTGCCTATGTCGAGCCGAACAACCTCAGTGGTCCGTAGTCGGCGCGCTCAGTTTCTCGGGCGAAGGAGGAGTGAGCGCGGCGGCCATGGTTCGAGCGGCTTCGATCTGTCGAGATTGGGTGGCATGGGCGTAGACACGAAGCGTCAGCGAAGGATCGGCATGGCCGAGCATCTCAGCGGTGTCCTTGGCCGACAGGCCAGCGGCCAAGAGTTCGGTGGCGACGAAGTGACGAAGCGAGTGGAGATGGAATTGGGACATGCCCAATTGGTCGGCGACATCGCGGAAGCCTCCTGACATCCGACCCATGGTGGCCATCTTGGATCCGTCAGGTCGAGACGAGAAAATGAAGGCGTCCTCGATCAAGGTGACGCCGAACTCCAGGGCCACGTCTTCGCATCGCTGTCTCCAAGCTGTGAGCCAGAGGGCGACCTGTTCGTCGAGATGGACGACACGCTCTCGGCCGGACTTGGTGGATTTCACTCCCACTCGCCCAGGCACGTCGAAGGCACTGTCCTTCACCACCAGATGTGAACCTTGGAACGATGACCAGCGAAGTGCCGTGATCTCGCCACGACGACAGCCCGTCACAGCCGACAGGAAGACGAAGGCTCCGAGCAGCTCGTCCTGCTCACGACAAGCCGCGATGAGCATCTGGGCCTCGGCGGAAGTGGGAACTTCGAGCTTCCGGGCGCTCTGCTCAGGTGCCGTCGCGCGCTTCGCCGGATTGCTAACGATCCAGTCCCACTTGACCGCCTGGTTGAGCGCTGCAGAGATGACGCGGTGGACACCCTTGATGCTGCTCGCGGACAATCCTTTGTTACTGAGCGAGGCGTAGAGCGAATCGAGATGGTGGGCGGTCAGTTCGCTGACTGGGATCTCACCAAGGGTTGGCACCAGATTGCGGTCGATGATCTTCTGATAGCCGTAGAGGGTGGTGGGCGAACGACCACGAGCGGTCTGGAACGCCATCCACTCGTGGAGCACGACGTGAACCGGAGCACGCGACCCTGTCGGTGCCTGATGGACCTCGGTCAAGATCTTGTTCGCCTGGGCCTGGGCGCCGGTCTTGTTCTTGGCAAACAGCGTCACAGAACGGCGAACCATCTTCCCAGTGACCGGGTCGGTGCCGGTAACGTAGCGAAAGAGCCACTTGCCGCTCCCGGCAGGTCGTTCGACCAGGGATCCTGTGCCGTAGTTCCTGCGGGCTGTCATCTTGGCAGACTAGCGAGAAATGGAGCAAGAATGGAGCAGGACCCCCAAGGGCCGCTAGCTCATCGGGAAGAGCAGGGGACTTTTAATCCCAAGGTGCCGGGATCGAGACCCGGGCGGCCCACAAAAGCGCTGGTCAGAGGTTAGAAAGCCTGTGATCTGGTGCCTCGTGCCGCAATTTGGTGCAGCCAATCAAATGGACATACCGCGATTCATGACTGCGGATTCACGAGATCGGATTGTTCGCTTCGACTCTGTGGACGTTGCCCACAATCGTGGCATCAGTTGACGATGGCCGACTTCCCGGCAGCGAATCGTCACGTGACCCTTACTGCTCTCCGGGATCACGACCGGTGCTTCCATCGCGAACATGTCCGCCATGAAGCAGTGACGCAGTTCATGCAATGACCGGTTCCCGAAGCCTGTCTGCTTGCTGATTCTCCGCACACGACGTCCCAGCCGCATCAGATCGGTCCGGACTCGGATCACCTACATGGACACCGCATCGTGATCGCGCTTCAGGAGTCGGACCTGGGTCCGCCGTTCAATCTGGTCGGGCGATGAGTGCCCAGCATGTGTCTCGCGGGGAGGTCCACAGATATGGATCGTCCGACGGTGCCAACCATCGAGGCCGCGACGAGATGCGCTCCTCCAAAGGATGTGTTCTAGACGCCGATTGTGAACGGTGCAGGCGCGCAGGAGCGGGCACCCGCACTGCGGGACCACTCGAGGGAGCGGCAACCGCGTGAGTACGCTCGTCTCGTGAGTCACTGCGCCGCCGCCTTGAATGTCCTCATTCGGTGGCACGTCACCTGTCGAGCCCGCCGAACTTCGCGCACTGGTGGTGCGGCACCATCTCGTGAGCGCATGCCGGGTGCCATTGCCGGCTGCGGTCGGAGGACCATCGGGTGGACCGAAAAGCTCAGCGTTCCGCCGCGCAAACCGCTCGGAGCCAACGCTGCGATGCCCTTGCCATGTCGCGACCACGACGCTTGGCTGCGTCCCCATCATGATGGCCGCCGAGGAACAGGTGGTCAGGAGCAGGCCATCCTCATGTCAGCCATCTGCCCCGCTGATGGCTGACATGGAGGTTGGTGAGAGCGGGAGGGTGGCGGGTATCTGGAAACTGGGGATCCTCCTGCTCCTGATCGGAATCTGCGCCTGTTGGGTCTTCGCGACCCCCCTGTTCGGCACCTCGGACGAGACGGCTCACGTGATGAAGGCAGCCGCCGTCGTCAGGGGTGAGTTCGTCGGCAAGTCGGACGGTGGACCGAACACGATCGTCGATGTTCCCCAGGACTTGATCGGCGCCAACCGGATCCCTTGCTTCGCGTTGGATGCCACGGTCAGTGCGGGTTGCTTGGCGCCACTCGGGCATGACAACCAGCTGGCTCCAGAAGTGACGTGGGTGGGCTATTACCCGCCGCTGTACTACTTGCTCGTCGGCTGGCCGACGCTGTTCCTGCACGCGTCATCGTCGATCTATGCCATGCGCCTCATGTCCGCCTTGCTCGGGGCGGCGCTCTTGGCAGGGGCGTTCTATTCCGCCGCGGAGGCCCGGGGCAGGGCGCTCCTCGTGCCGGCTACTGCCGCCCTGGCGACGCCGTATCTCTTCGCCTATGTCGCAACGGTCAATCCCAGCGGCATGGAGATGGCCAGCGCACTCTGCGCGTGGACCTCGGGTATAGCGCTCGTGGACAGTCCGTGCGATGCGTCGCGTCGCGGCATTCTCATTCGCTTCATCGTGTCGATGGTTGTGCTGTCCCAGGTGCGTGACCTTGGCCCGCTGTTCGTCGGAGTGATCGCACTCAGCATGGCGGGTTGGTATGGATTCCGGTCGAGCTGGTCGCTGCTGGCCCGTCCCCGCGTGCTCGCCGTCGTCGCCGGGATCGCAGCGTGCGCGGCGTTCGCGGGGCTGTGGGTGCTGCTGGTCGGGAATCTGAGCTTCGCTCCCAGCAGGCACGCCCTGGCTCCGCACGCTGGCGTGCTGGCCGCCCTCGCGAGGTCTGCCCATCGCTATGCATACAACGTGCGCCAGATCATCGGAAACTTTGGATGGACGAATGTCTATCCGCCTGTACGGGTGTCCTGGCTAGGTCTCAGCGTCATCGCCCTGATGTTTGTGCTGGGGATCAGAACCGCGAGAAGACGTCAGCGAATCATCGCCGGATCGTTGCTCGCCTTCGCCGTGCTGTGCCCGATCCTCCTGATAGCGCACGAGGCGAGGAGCGAGGGGTTCTTGGGCCAGGGGCGCTACTGGTATCCCCTCCTCGCAGGAGTGCTTGTCGTGGCTGCAGGCGCCGGAGGCTCCCGGGTGGCCGCGAACTGGCTGCTGTGGGCAGGGGTGGCGCTAAGCGCAGTTGTCGTAGACCTCGTCTGCTTTCAGGTCACGCTGGATCGCTTCCGGTTCGGACTAGGACAGCCTGAAGTGCACGCCGGCTGGAACCCGCCCGGCGGCGCGGATCTGTGGCCCGTGCTGAACGGCGTGCTCTGTATCACGTTCGCCTGGTTGTGGTGGTCGCTTTGCCGGTCAAGTGCAAGTCGTGGAGAGCCGTCCGAGTCCCCTTTGGGCGCAGATCCCCTGTAAGGCACCCAGGGGGGCCAACGCATGCGTGATCCGGATATCGGAGGCTTTGCGCCAGCCGCCGACGAGTGATCCGACTCACGCGAGCGCCCGCAAGCACCCGCTCTCGTGGCCATGTGACGTGGATTCGGGGTCCGAAGCGTCAGGCGGGAGCTGTGCGTTGAGTTCGGACGAAAACCGCTCGGCAAGCAAGAATCAGGTCCACGATGCCGACGACACGAACGACACGAACTGCGACGCGGAACCCGCCTGCAGCGGGGTCGGTCGTCGTGTCGGTCCGGTGCCTCGGTGATGACTCGCCCGACGACTGCGCCACACGCACGGCGCCGGGGACGATCGAGTGCACGATTCGGTTGCGGAACACGAGTCGATGAGCAGCATCTCGGGATCTTGCCGCCACGTGGCGCCCGAGTCTCTGGTTCGTGCTCGCGCGCCAGTCGCTTGCACATCAGGTTGCCCTCTCCGATCCGACCGTCGGCTGCGGTGCGACGGCCTTGCGGATGACTGAGGCCACAGGAGAGGTCCCGACCGGTGGGTCTGGGCTGGGCCGCCAACTGGTTGGCCTTGCCCTCGCCACACACCTCGGACCCACCCTCGTCGTCACCGGCGCGACCACCGCGCTTGCCGCTGCTGCCGGTCGGGGCTCGGGAACGATGTGGGTGGCGCTTGCAGTGCTCGCGGGACAGTGCTCGGTGGGCTGGTCGAATGACGCGATTGACGCCGACAGAGACCGACGGGTCGGTCGCACGAGTAAGCCGATCGTGGCGGGGCTGGTCACTGAGCGAACTGTCGCTCTCGCATCCGTCGCGGCCTTCGTCTGCTGCATCCCGCTGTCCCTCGCTTCCGGCTGGCGCGCAGCCACCGTCCACATGGTTGCGGTGATGGCGGCGATCGCCTACAACCTCGGTCTCAAGTCCACGATCCTCAGTCCCCTGCCCTATGCCATCTCCTTTGGGCTCCTTCCGGCGTTCGTCACGCTTGGCTTGCCGGAAGGAGGGTGGCCCCGTCCGATCGTGATGGTTGCGACGTCGTTGATCGGCGTCGGGGCCCACTTCATCAATGCGGTGGCCGACGCAAGCGATGACGCCGTGACCGGCATCAAGGGACTGCCCCAGCGGCTCGGACCTCGCCGCGCACTCGAGGTGGGCACCATCGTCCTTCTGGTATCGACCACCATCGTGGCCCTGCTGGCTCCTCACCGGAGACCGGCACTTGCGGCTGCACTCTGTGTCGTGGCGGTCGACCTGGGCGTCGTCGCGTCCGGCGCGCACGGCCGGCACCGCCTGGCATGGCGGCTCGCCCTGCTGGGCGGTGTGGGCTGTCTTGCCGTTTTCGTCATCGGTGGCGACGCGCTGGTCAGGGTCCGTTGACCCGCAGCCCGGTGTCCGACAGTGCCGGCGGGCCGTCGGCGACGCCATGAGGGGTCATCGGTTGGGAGTGGCAGATTGGTGAGCCGCTGTCGCCTTAAACTGCGGACGGACGGGCCCCAGGCGGACCGTACTCAGCCGTCGCGGATGTGGAAGTCTGTGTGCGACAGGGAGCGGGAGCCGAGTGGCTCCTCTGGCCAAGGAGGATTCCGTTGACGACTCGAACCAGGTTGCGGAGTGTGCGGGTCAGGGCCGCAGTCGCGAGCGCCGCATGCGCCGTGGCGCTCGTTGCATCGCTGGGAATGGCGGTGCCGTCCAGTTCTGCAAGCGAGGCCACGTTCTGCAAGACGCTCCTCACCTACCACGCCACTGTCCCGACGACGATCACCGTCGCGTCGTACCACGCGTGGGCCAGGGCAGAGGTGCCGTTCTTCTCCGCGCTGGCTGCGAACGCGCCGGATGCGGCCGCCAGGACCGTGCTGAACGAGATCGTCACGATCCTGAAGTACTACGAGAGCCAGGCTTCCCTCAACGCCATCAAGGCGTACTGGCTCTCGCATCACAACGAGTGGGTGAAGGACACCAAGGCGCTGGCCGCCGACCTCGAGGCGTGTGCCAAGACCCTCCTGTAGCCGCGCCGTCGAAGGCAGGTTCGCGGGTACGCGATCCCGCTGCACAAGGGTGATGATGGTCGGCCCTGACAGCCAACGCTGGGGCCTGGTCGCGTGGACAACGAGAACAGATCGATTTGCGCGCTCGGCCGTGAGACGGCGCCAAGGGGACCTCTCGTCACATGCTCGAGACGGTGCAGCCAGGCGCAACCTGCGGCGACACAGGCACGCGGATCGTCCAGGGCGGTACGGCTGACCCATCGACGCCGCATGCTGCCGCGAGGGCTGCCGTTCTGAGCTCGCCGCGCGATTCACGTCCTGGCGGCGCCGCATCCGCTGTGATCCAGGTGCGGCCGGAGACGGTCGCTCGGGCCGTGAACATCCGGGTACCAGCCCCCAAGGACCAGTTACATTCTCAGTAGCCGCGAACCGGTACGGCGGCGGGAGAACCAGCGGACCAGTCGTCCGATCCAGGGAAGGAACCATGTCGTCTCCAGCCGGAGCTCCATCCGCGCCCCCCGGGCTGCCAGACCCACTCGCCATCCTGAGGACGAGGAGCTACCAGGTCCTTCTCGTGCTCGGTGGCGTGCTCGGAGTCCCTGTTGCGGTCGTCGCCTACTTCTTCCTTCAGGGTGTGGCCAGGCTCCAGACGGAGATCTACAAGAACCTACCGATCTCGCTGGGGTTCCACGGCGCGCCGATCTGGTGGCCGCTCCCATGGCTCGCGCTCTGTGGTGCGCTCGTCGCCATCTCCATCGTGTACCTCCCCGGGACGAGCGGACACGAGCCATCCGAGGGTCTCAACACGGGCGGGCCGGTGGACCCGGTCAACCTCTTTGGCGTAGTTGCCGCCGCCTTCGCGACGCTCAGCCTCGGCGCCGTCCTCGGCCCCGAGGCTCCGCTGATCGCAATTGGCAGCGGGATGGGGGTCCTGGCAGTACACCTCCTGAAGCGCGACGCACCGGCGCAGGCCGTGCTCGTCATCGGCGCCGCGGGGAGCTTCGCCGCGATCTCTGCCCTGCTGGGTTCTCCCCTGGTCGCCGCGTTCCTGTTGATGGAGATGAGCGGGCTCGGCGGACCGATGATGGAGATCGTGCTGCTCCCGGGGCTCCTTGCGGCGGGCGTGGGATCGCTCGTGTTCGTCGGACTCAACAGCATGACTGGACTCGGTACATTCTCACTGGCTGTGACCGGCATCCCTGCCTTCGGGTCACCGACGCTGGGAGAGTTCCTCTGGGCGATCGGCATCGGGGTGGGGGGTGCCTTGCTCGCCTCGGTCATCTTCCGGATCGCGAAGATCTGCCGACGCATCATCGAGGGACGCCGGCTGCTCCTGACCCCTGTCGCGGGCTTGGCCATTGCCGGCATCGCGATGGCCTTCGAAGCTGGCACGGGTCGGGGATCGACGACGGTGCTCTTCTCCGGACAGTCAGCACTGCCGGCGCTCGTGCAGCATGCTGCGGGCTGGACCGTGGGTGCGCTGCTCCTCTTGATGCTGTGCAAGGGGCTTGCGTACTCGGTCTCGCTGGGAGGCTTCCGCGGCGGTCCGATCTTCCCGAGCATGTTCCTCGGTGCCGCTGGGGGCATCGCCCTATCGCACCTCCCGGGCCTCCCCTTGATGGCAGGTGTCGCGATGGGCGTCGGCGCGGTCATCGCCGGTGCGCTGAAGATGCCGCTTACGGCCGTTCTCCTTCCAAGCGTCATGTTCGTCTCGGACTCGATTCCGCTCATGCCCCTGGTGATCGTGGCGGTCGTGGTCTCCTACATTGTGTCCACCCAACTCGCCGCAATGGGCGCGCAGCACCCCGACGCTCAGCCGGCAAGCACCCCGCACGGCTGAGCCCGGTGCTGGATTTCGACGCGCGACAGCGCTTTGGCGCGGCGTTCGGCCTGGACCTCAGCGATTGAGCTAACCCGGCGGACGTGCACTCGGCGCGGCGAGCCTCGCCCTCAGCAGATCACCGGTCGCCTCGGCGCTGAGGGGCATGCCGAGGTGGAAGCCCTGTGCCAGCAGGCACCCGATCTCGCGCAACCGCTCGGCCTGCAGCTCGCTCTCGACGCCCTCGGCGATCGTGGTCAGCCCGAGGGTCCCCGCGAGCTGGACGATCGCGCGGCAGAGGTGCGTCAACTGTGCCCGCTCCGCGACCGTGCTCACGAAAGACCGGTCAATCTTGAGGATGTCGATCGGCAACTGCTCGAGGTGCGAGAGGGACGAGTAGCCGGTCCCGAAGTCGTCGATCGCAACCCGGACACCGAGGTCGGCAAGTGCGCGCAGGTTGCGCACTGCTGCCTCGAGGTCGCGCATCACTGCGCTTTCGGTGATCTCGATGATCAGGTTCTTCGGCTCGAATCCGCTCGTGCGGAGCGACTCCGAGACGCTCGCAGCGATGGAGGTGTCGATCATCTCGCGGGCGGACAGGTTGACGCTGATCTGGAGGTCGGAACGGGCGAGCCCCGCCTCCTGCCAGCTGCGTGCCTGCGACCCGGCTTCGGCGAGCACGTACCGGTCAATAGCGTCGATGAGTCCGATCTCCTCAGCGAACGGGATGAAGTCCGCCGGTTGGAGCAACCCCTTCTCTGGATGCTGCCACCGCACGAGTGCCTCGAATCCGACGATCTCCCCGCCGGCCAGATCGAGGATCGGCTGATAGTGCACGATGAACTCGTCGCCTATCACAGCCCGGCGCAGATCGGCCTCGAGCTCGAGCCGGGTGACGACTGCGGTGTGCATCTGATCCTGGAACTCCTCGTACCGGTTCTTCCCCTGGTTCTTCGCCATGTACATGGCGAGGTCGGCATTGCTGAGCAGCTGTTCCCCGTCGCTGTCGGATACCCCGAACGTGATGCCGATGCTTGCGGTCACAAGGACGCTCTGCGTCCCGACGAGGATCGGCTTGCGCAGCGCGGCGAGGATCCTGTCCGCCAGCCTGATGACCGCGTCGTGGTTGTCCGCATCCTCGATCAAGACCGCGAACTCGTCCCCGCCGAGGCGGGCGGCCGTGTCACCCGAGCGCAGGCAGCCGACCAGAACCTCCGCGACCGCGACGAGGAGCTCGTCGCCCATCAGATGGCCGAGGCTGTCGTTGATCATCTTGAAGTTGTCCAGGTCGAGGAACAGGACCGCGACGTACTTGTGGGTCCGCTCGATCCTGGCGATCGCCTGGTTCATGCGGTCGCGGAAGAGCGCCTTGTTGGCGAGTCCGGTCAGCGCATCATGGAACGCCTGATGGACGAGATCGTCCTCGAGCCGCTTCTGCTCGGTGACGTCGCTGAAGCTCCAGACCCTGCCGACGACGTCGTCTCCGACGAACTGCGGCTTGGAGAAACGCTCGAAGACGCGCCCGTCCCTGAACACGATCAGGTCCTTGCTCTCGGAGCGGGGTTGCGCGTAAAGGTGCTCGACCCCCGCCACGAACGCCTCGGGATCCACCAGCTGGTCGACGACGAAGGCGATGGTCTCGATATCACTTCGGTGCGCGAGGACCTCCTCGGGCAGGTGCCACATCTCGGCGAACTGCTGGTTGAAACTCGTGATCCTGCGTTCCGAGTCGACGACCAGGAGGCCGTCCGCCGTCGAGTCGAAGGTCGCGTTGAGGAGGGAGAGCGTGCTTCGCAGCTCGAGTTCGGCGGCTACCCGCGACGAGACGTCATGAGCAGTCACGACGAGACCGGCGACGGTGGGGTCGTCGAGGAGGTTCACGATCATGAGCTCGAAGGAGATGGCCTCGACCGCATCGTGATCAATCAGCCGCACCCCGACGACCACCGGGTGGGTGGCGGTCGCTCCCCGGAGCGCCTCGGTGATCGCCGCTTCCAGCGTCGCGTGGTCCTCGGGTGCGACGATGTTGGCGAGGGGCTGGTGTTCCACGAGCTCCGGATCATGTCCCAGGATCCTCGTGAGCGCGCCCGAGACGGAGTCGATGATCCCGGTCGGCGAGACGAGCATCATGATCGTGGTCGCGTTGTGAACGAGCGATCGGAATCGCGCAACATCGTCGCGAGCGACCTCGAAGCGCCTCCGTTCGGTCAGGTCCCGGATGCTGAACAGCACCGCGCCCTCTTGGAACCACCCCACCGGAGCCCCGATGAGCTCGACCAGGCGCCAGCTGGAGTCGATCAGCACGCGGATCTCGAGGGGATTGCCGACCTCCTTGTCCTGCACGGTCTCGAGTGACCGCAGGACGAGCTCAAGGTCGTCCCCGTGCACGAACCCGAGGGCAGACATGCCGATTGAGAACTGGAGGGATCGATTGAAGAGCCGCTCGGCGAACTCGTTCGCCCAGATGATGTTGCCGGAGGCGTCGAGGATGACGACGACCTCGGGAAGTTCGCCGAACAGCCGGGCTAGTGACTGGTCCTCGATCGCCATCGCTCTATTTCTACCCCTCGGAGGTTTAGTGCGCGGACCTGCAGATGGATCTGCGTGTGGTCCTGGCCGCTTGTTCGACGATGCCGACCCGGTTGGCCGGCTCCATCTCGGACGCCGACCACGTCGCGTGCCTCAGTTGGGACCCTAGTGCCTCGGCATCCGTCGGGCCATGGGTCGGCAGCACTCCCGGCGGTCGGCTTTCGTGCACCGCTAGCCGACGAGGATCCCGCCGCGGGGCCGTATCGTTGCGGACATGACGAAGACAGTCCTCATCACCGGCGCGGGCTCCGGCTTCGGCCGTCTTGCAAGCATCGCTCTCGCCGAGCGCGGCCACCGGGTCATCGCGACAACGGAGAGCGACGAGCAGGCTTCGTCACTCAGCCAGGAGATCCCCGGCGTCGAGGTCGCGAGGCTCGACATCACGACGAAGGACGTCCTGAAGGCCGCCGATTGGGACGTCGACGTACTCATCAACAACGCCGGCGTCGGGCAGACGGGTCCGATGGCCGACATCAGCCTCGACCGTGTTCGAGCCCTCTTCGAGGTGAACGTCTTCGGCACCCTTGCCATCACGCAGGTCGTACTCAGGAAGATGGTCCCGCGTCGAAGCGGCCGGATCATCATCATGTCCTCGATCGCCGGCGTGCTCTCGGCACCGTCCTTCGGCCCGTACTCGATGACCAAGTTCGCGCTCGAAGCCATGGGCAAGGCGATGCGCGCCGAACTCGCACCACTGGGCATCGATGTCACCCTCCTCAATCCTGGGCCCTTCCAGACGGGTTTCAACGATCGGATGGCCGAGTCGATGTGGGAGTGGTTCGGGGACGATGCGCTCAACGCGTCAGCGACACCAATGTTCCGCGCCATCGGCGAGATGGTGACCGGCGGCCAGCTTGATCCCGTCGAGGTCACCCAGGCGATCGTCGGGCTGACCGAGGCCGAGACGACTGAGGAGAACAACTTCGTCCCGACGTCGATGCGGGACCTCGTCGTCCCTCCCGTCCAGTAGGACCCCGTCCGCTGGGCACGGCCGGTCGAGATCCCGTCGCTCGATGCTGTGGACGAGGACCTTCGGCTCTTGCGGAGCAGGTCTTGCGGACCGAAGATGTGTCATCGGACGAGCGCCCACGGCTGGTGGGGAGAAGGCGGCATCGATGCCCGGGCTTCCAGGGGACGTGGAACCTGCCGACAGCTCGGGAGGGGTGGCGCTCGGCAGCCTCGCAGTGCACAAATATCCCTCGGAGTTCGAGCGCGATCTGACCACGTCGACGGGGTACGTGGTGCATGTGCGTCCGATCCGACCCGACGACGACGGCCGTCTCATCGCCTTCCATGAGGACCTGTCGGCGCGCTCGGTCTACCGGCGCTTCTTCTTCGTCCACCCGGAGCTGTCGCCTGCGGAGGTCAAGCGCTTCACCAACGTCGACTACGTCGACCGCATGGCCCTCATCGTCGAATTGGACGGGAGGTTCATCGCGGTCGGTCGGTACGACCGCGACCCGGGTTCCGAGGAGGCGGAGGTGGCATTCATCGTCACTGATGAGTTCCAACGCCGCGGCATCGCCTCGTTGCTTTTGGAGCAGCTCGCCGAGGCCGCCTGGCACGCGGGCATCCAACGGTTCACCGCGCAGACACACGCGGACAATGCCGGCATGATCCGGGTCTTCAAGACGTCGGGCTTCCCGGTCTCTTCGGCAATGGAGCAGGGCGTCGTCACGCTTCGCTTCCCGATCGAGCCGACCGATGAGACCCGCGCCGCGCGTGGCCGTTTCCGGGAGGAGTCCCTGGCGCGCGCCCTGGAGCGCGGGGAGGCGGGAGCGTGCTGATCGTGAGCACCTCGCCAGAGCATGCCGGACACCAGCGATCCGGCCATCCCGAACGTCCGGATCGGATCACCGCGGCGCTGGCGGGTGTCGAGGACCTCCGGTTGGGTTGCGACCTGACGATGGTCCCCTCCTACGCCGCAGACCGCTCTGACCTGGAGCGGGTCCACGCTCCGGCGTACCTCGACGAACTCTCGTCCTTCTGCCAGTCCGGGGGCGGGGACCTCGACCCAGACACCTATGCCACGGCCGACTCGTGGACGATCGCCCGGTTCGCCGCCGGGGCCGGACTCGCAGCGATCGGAGCATTGCAGGAGTCCGACGACGGCATCGCGTTCATCGTGGCCCGACCTCCGGGGCATCACGCGCTGCGGGATCGTGCGCTCGGATTCTGCCTGCTCAACAACATCGCCGTGGCTGCCGCGGCGCTCATCGATCAGGGCGAGCGGGTGCTCATCGTGGACTGGGACGTCCACCACGGCAACGGCACGCAGGCCATCTTCTGGGACGAGCCCAACGTCCTGTACGTCTCGACGCACCAGTGGCCGCTGTTCCCGGGTAGCGGGGAGGCTCGCGAGGTCGGCGGTCCGGGCGCGCTCGGCAAGACCGTGAACATCCCGGTCCCCCCTGGCGCCACGGGCGACGTGCTGCGTCGGGCCCTCGATGAGGTGGCGGCGCCGGTCATCGACAAGTTCGATCCCACCTGGGTGCTCGTCTCGGCCGGCTTCGACGCCCACCGGGCCGACCCGATGGCAGACCTTGCACTGACCAGCGGGGATTTCTCGGACATGGCGACCACCGTCGCCGCGTTCGCGCCGAGGGCGGGCAGACTCGCATTGTTCCTCGAGGGCGGCTACAACCTCGGTGCGCTCCGCACCTCGGTCGCAACGACGCTCGGCACACTGCTCGGCTGTCGCTATGAGCCCGAGGCGCCGACCTTCGGTGGGCCCGGGACCGAGATGGTCCGCGAGGCGAAGGACATACGGCTTCTTTCAATGCTGCAGGCCCAGCAGGCCGCATGGTCCGAGGACCGGTCGCGATGAAGCCTCACCAGGCATTCGCCGTCGGCTTCGATGGATCCCGCGACGCCGCCTCGGCGGTTCGCTGGGCGTTCACGCTCGCCGGACAGGTCGGCGCGGACGTCGTGCTCGTCCATGCGCTGGGCCTGCTGGAGCACGGCGAGCGGGCTCACAGGGCGCAGTGGCTGCAGGCGACTGCGCTGGATCTCGCGGCTGAGCACGGATTCGATGCGGCAAGGGTCCGCTGGCACCTCGACGACGGCGATGCCTGCTCGGTCCTCATCCGCACGGCAGGTCCCCCGGTGGACGCGGACCTCCTCGTGGTCGGATCCCGGGGACAGGGGGCGCATGCGGGGCTCCTGCTCGGGAGCACGAGTCTCGAGCTGGCCGAGCACGCGACGATCCCGCTCGTCATCGTCCCGACGGGACGGCCAGCCCACTGAGCCGGGTCGAGGTACGCAGGATCGCGCCCGGTCGGATGCCTCAGGATGGATGCAGGATGGGCTTCAGTGCGTCCAGGACGGAGAGGTCGTCGATCGTCGACGGGACCGGCACCTCGACGCCATCCGCCATCGCGCGCATCGACTTGCGCAGGATCTTGCCGGATCGTGTCTTCGGCAGCGCTGAGACGACGTCGACCTGGCGCAGGTTGGCGACGGCACCGAGTTGCGACCGGACGCGCTGCACCAGCTCCTCACTGATGACCTCGTGCTCTCGTGCGACGCCCGACTTGAGGACGACCAGGCCCCGAGGCACCTGCCCCTTCAGGTCATCGGCGACGCCGATGACCGCGCACTCGGCAACGTCAGGGTGCCCGGCGATGATCTCCTCCATCTCCCCGGTGGACAGCCGGTGCCCCGCCACGTTGATGACATCGTCGGTCCGCCCCATGACGAAGAGGTAGCCGTCCCCGTCGAAGTGCCCGCCGTCGCCGGTGAGGTAGTAGCCGGGATACTGGCTCAGGTAGAACTCAACGAACTTCTCATCGCTCCCCCACACCGTCGTCAGGCAGCCAGGCGGGAGGGGCGTCCGGATCATGATGGATCCCTCCGTCCCTGCGGGAACCTCCTCGCCGTCATTGCCGAGGATCCTCACGTCGTAGCCGGGGACCGGGACCGTCGGGGATCCCGGCTTCACAACCATGGGCTCCATGCCCATGGGGTTCGCCGCGATCGGCCATCCGGTCTCGGTCTGCCACCAGTGATCGATCACGGGGACTCCGAGCAGCTCGCTTGCCCACGTGTAGGTCTCCGGATCCAGCCGCTCGCCGGCGAGGAACAGGTAGCGGAAGTTCGAGAGGTCGTACCGACCGAGGAGCTCGCCCGTGGGATCCTCGCGCTTTATCGCGCGGAAACCGGTCGGCGCGGTGAACAGTGTCTTGACCGAGTGCTCCGCGATCATCCGCCAGAACGCGCCGGCATCGGGAGTCCCCACTGGCTTGCCCTCATAGAGCACGGTCGTGCATCCCGCGAGAAGCGGCGCATAGACGATGTAGGAATGGCCGACGACCCATCCGACGTCGGATGCGGCCCAGAACACCTCGCCGGGGTGGGTGTCGTAGATGTTCGACATGCTCCACTGCAGCGCCACAGCGTGGCCGCCGTTGTCGCGCACGACTCCCCGGGGTCGTCCCGTCGTGCCGGATGTGTAGAGGATGTACAGCGGGTCGGTGGAAGCGACCGGGACGCAGGCCACCGGAGCCGACGACGCAACGGCTGCATCCCAGTCGACGTCGCGGCCGGGCACCAGGGTCGCGTGAGCCTGTGGCCGCTGCAGGACGACGCAGCTCCCCGGCTTGTGCTCGGATTCCTCGATCGCAGCGTCGAGCAGTGGCTTGTACTCGATCACGCGTGTGCCCTCGATCCCGCACGATGCGGACACCACGACCTTCGGTCGGGCATCCTCGATCCGCATCGCGAGCTCGTGCGGCGCGAAACCCCCGAACACGACGGAGTGGGGTGCGCCGAGCCTTGCGCATGCAAGCATGGCGATCACGGCCTCGGGGACCATCGGCATGTAGATGACGACTCGATCCCCCTTCTCCACACCGAGCCCGCGAAGGACGCCCGCGAAGAGCGCGACGCGGTCGCGGAGCTCACGGTACGTGAAGGACGCCTGCGTCCCGGTGACTGGGCTGTCGTAGATCAGCGCGGTCTGGTCGGCCCTCCCGCGATCGACGTGCCGGTCCAGGGTGTTGTAACAGGTGTTGAGCTCCCCGTCGGGGAACCAACTGTGGAAGGGGCCGGTCGGGTCGTCGAGGATGACCGCAGGCTGCCGGTGCCAGTCGATGCCCTGGGCTGCCTCCCTCCAGAAGCCCGCCGGATCACTGATGCTCCGCTGCCACGCGTCCAGATAGGTGCCCATGGTCCGACGCTCCCCCTCGCGACGCCGTCTGGCGCCCGATGCCACATCTTTCGCCCGGCTCTCGCCGGCCGCTAGAGCCTTTGGTCCCCCGTCAAGCCGGTGGCGCGATCCTGCTCAGTCGTCGTCGCTGGCGTGCTCGGTCATGAGGTCGTCGATCAGGTTCACGACCGTCGAGTCGGTCAGGGTCGTGACATCACCGAGCTCACGGTGCTCGGCCACGTCCCGCAGCAGTCGACGCATGATCTTGCCCGACCTGGTCTTGGGCAGATCGGGTGTGAGGATGATCTGGCGGGGTTTCGCGAATGCACCGATGTCCTTTGCGACGTGGTTCCGGATCTCTGCGATGAGGGGAGCCTCGTCCGCACCACCAAGCTCGGACGCCTGCTTGAGCGTGACGAACGCGACGACGGCCTGGCCGGTGGTGTCGTCCGAGGCACCCACCACGGCCGCCTCGGCGACTGCGGGATGGCCCACGATGGAGTGCTCAACCTCGGCAGTGGAAAGACGGTGTCCCGACACATTCATCACGTCGTCGACACGGCCGAGCAGCCAGATGTCCCCGTCCTCGTCGCGCTTGGCGCCGTCTCCCGCGAAGTAGAAGCCGGGGAACCGCGACCAGTAGGTGTCCTTGTATCGCTGATCGTCCCCCCAGATGCCGCGCATCATGCCCGGCCACGGATGGGTGATCACGAGGTACCCCCCCTCGCCGTTGCCGACCGATTTGCCGTCGTTGTCGACGACGTCGACGCCGATCCCCGGGAACGGCCGCATGGCGGCACCCGGCTTGGTCGCGGTGATGCCCGGCAGCGGCGTGATCATGATCCCGCCGGTCTCCGTCTGCCACCAGGTGTCGACGATGGGGCAGTTGTTCCTCCCCACATGCTGGCGGTACCACATCCACGCCTCAGGGTTGATCGGCTCCCCGACGGTGCCGAGCAGCCGGAGGCTCGATAGGTCGTGCCCTGCCGGAAGGTCCTCGCCCCATTTCATGAGCGTCCTAATCGTGGTCGGCGCCGTGTAGAGGATCGTCACTTTGTACTCCTCGACGATCCGCCACCAGCGGTCGCGACCACCTGCGTCCGGCACACCCTCGTACATGACCTGCGTGGCTCCGTTCGCGAGCGGGCCATAGACGATGTAGCTGTGACCGGTGACCCAGCCGATGTCGGCAGCGGTCCAGATGACGTCGGTCTCGGGCTTGAGGTCGAAGATGAGGCGGTGCGTCGTCGTCACGTGCGTGAGGTACCCGCCGGTCGTGTGCAGGATGCCCTTGGGCTTTGCCGTTGTGCCGCTCGTGTACATGATGTAGAGCGGCTGCTCGGAATCGAACGCCTCGGGGGCGTGCGTCGTCGACTGGCGGTCAACGAGGTCGTGCCACCAGTGGTCCCTGCCCTCCACCCATTCGACATCCTGCCCGGTCCGTCGCACGACCAGCACCGTCCCAACCGCAGGGCACAACTTCAGGGCCTCGTCGACGTTCACCTTGAGAGCAGAGGCTGCCCCTCGGCGGTAGCCGCCATCGGCGGTGATCACGAATCGAATGTCCGCGTCGAGGATTCGGTCCGAGAGGGCTTCGGCCGAGAAACCTCCGAAGATGACCGAGTGCGCGGCGCCGAGTCGCGCGCAGGCGAGCATCGCGACGACCGTCTCGGGGATCATCGGCATGTAGATGGCCACGCGGTCGCCGGTCTTCACACCAAGCTCGGTGAGCGCGTTCGCGGCCTGGCTGACCATCGTCAGCAGGTTCGCGTAGGTGATCGTCCTGATGTCGTCCTCGGGCTCGCCCACCCAGTGAATGGCGACCTTGTCGCCCCGGCCCGCCGCCACGTGGCGGTCCACGCAGTTCACCGATGCGTTGAGCCTTCCGCCGATGAACCACTTCGCGAACGGAAGCTCCCAGTCCAGGGTTGCGTCCCAGGTGGTGTCCCATTGGAGCGACCGTGCCTGGTGGTCCCACCACGCGACCGCGTCAGACGCATCCTCGTAGACAGATGGCTGGGCGTTCGCCTGCGCGGCGAACTCGGCTGATGGCGCGAAGAAGCGGTGCTCGTGGAGCAGCGCTTCGAGCGCGTCCCCGTGGATTGATCCTTCGAATTCCTTCGCCATGGTCTTCCCCTGTCTCTTCGGTGTCTGACGCGGTCGCTGGTGGTTACGTGCTGGTCCTGCTACGAAATCGGGAACAGCGGGATAACCGGCTTCTTCCAAGTCTCATTTACCACGCCGGCGAACGACGCGTACCAGGCGACGATCGCGGTCGCGAGTCCGAACCACCCTCCCGCCTCGTTCATGTGCGTCGAGGTGTTGAATGCGCCGATCGTTAGGCACACGAAAGCGATCGTGAGCAGCAGGAACACGATGGCGAGCACGGCATTGGTCCTCAGCGAGGCGATCAGCATGTAGAACGTGAAGATCGTCCAGCCGAGCAGGAAGACGCCAACAGTGTCAGGGATCGACAGTGCTGGTATTCCCGGCAGGATGAACTTGACAAGCACGTAGTACGTGATCCAGAAGGACCCGTATGAGGTGAAGGCAAGTGCCCCGAAGGTGTTCTTGCGCACGAACTCCCACATGCCCGCGAGCAGCTGCGCGAATCCGCCATACACGAGCGCGAGCCCGAGTGCGGTGGCAGAGCCAGCGATCCAGATATGGGCGTTTGAAACGCTCAGAGCGAACGTGGTCATGGCGAATGCAGCCAAGCCAAGCGGTCCGGGATCCGCTACTGAGTGGGCTGGCGCCGGAACTGGTTCGGCGCCGGATGGAACATCTGACATCTGTACCCCCCTGATCGTGCAGCATTGCTGCCGCTCTCGTGGTGTGCTGCTTGTTTCGTGTCCTCCCGTTGGCGTGAATCACCCCAACGCGCTCAACGTACTCACAATCACCCGGTTTATGGAGGATGGAATCGCGATCTTAAGCAGATCTTGTGACTAAAGTCCCGGCCTGGAACCCCCTACACAGGGGGCATTAAGGTTGCAATTGTTGGAGCGGTGTCATTCGCCTCGTGGTCCAATGCGGAAGTTGGAATTGTGAAGTATTTCCATCCGCCATAGAGGATTCCGCACTGATGGAAGACACCATCGATCCGGCTTGATCCCCTCAGTCGTGTGGTGCCTGCCGGACGGCCATCTTCATCCGACCAATCGCTCGTCGATGGCTTCCTGACCGTTGAGTAAGTTCTCGTGGACGTCGAGTCGAGGAGTCCCATGGAAGCGTCGGATCCGCGCGGGTTGATCTTCATCCAGCCCTCCGCGTACGCGGACCAAGAGCACTGGCACGCGGTCGCCGCCGAGCTCCGCCGCGACGCCCCGGTGCTGAAGGTCGAAGCGGCCGACTTCGCGCCGTTCTGGGCTGTGACCCGCCACGAAGACGTGTTCTTCGTCTCGCGCAACAACGACCGCTTCTTGAACACGAGGAAGTCGATGCTCATCCCGGAGTTCGCCGAGCAGCTCCTCGCCGACGCGGGCGTCGAGGCTGCGACGCTCGTCCACATGGATGGTGAGGAGCACCGCGGCCACCGCGATGTCACCAACGCGTACTTCCGTCCTTCCGCCGTTTCGAGGCGGCAAATGTCGATCGACCGGATCGCGGACGAGTACGTGGACCGGTTCCGTGATCTTGGCGGCTCGTGCGACTTTGCCCAGGACATCGCGGTCCCCTTCACGCTCAGGGTCATCATGAGCATCTTCGGTGTGGCGCAGGAGGACGAGCCGACGATGCTCAAGCTGACGCAGGGCATCTTCGGCGCGGGGGACCCCGAGTACGTCGACGAGTTCTCGAGTCCCACCGAGCTCTTCGTCGAGTCCCTTCGAGACATCGATGCGTTCTTCGACGAAATCACGGCAGACCGTCGCCGCACCCCGGCGGACGACCTCGCAACGGTGATCGCGAACGCAGAGGTCTCCGGGTGTCCGATGAGCCACAACGCGTCGCTCTGGTACTACATCATCGTGGCGACTGCCGGACACGACACAACGTCGTTCGCGCTTGCCGGCGGCCTCGAGGCCTTGCTGCGTGACCAGGACCAGCTCGCGATGCTTCGGGCTGCTCCGGGCCTGCGGAACAACGCCGTGGAGGAGATGATCCGCTGGACCTCACCCGTGCGGGCATTCCTGCGGTATCCCACCCAGGATGTGACGATCGGGGACGTCGAGGTGTCGGCTGGCGACCGCCTGCTGCTCTCCTATCCGTCCGCCAACAGGGACGAGACGGTCTTCGACGACGCGATGCGTTTCTCGGTCTCGCGGCCCAATGCGAATCGGATGATCGCCTTCGGAGGCGGGGAGCATTTCTGCCTCGGCTCGTCGTTCGCCCGCCGTGAACTGCGTACGATGCTCCCGAAGCTCCTCGACGCCGTCGACACCTTCGAACTGGACGGGGATCCGCAGTGGTCGCTCGCCAACTTCGTCGGTGGCGTCAAGCACCTGCCGGTGAGGGCAACCTTCCGCTGACGCTCGGCTCTTCCGGCGCCAACGGTTCGACAGCGACGGCGGTTCGCCGCCAATGCCCGCGGCCTAGGTGGCGGAATCAGGCAGGGCGTACCGCCCGACTGTGTAGGCGACGGTGATCGGCACACTCACCGCGAAGACCGCGAGCATCCCGGTCGTGACCAGCAGCGAGGCCCCTCGCGAGCCGTCCTTGACGAAGGCGAACTCGATCATGCCAGCCGAAATCGCGTAGGCGAGCAAGGTCCATCGGAACACGAGGAAGAACTTCCTCCAGGCGAAGTCCTTGATACGCACCATGATCACGACGTCGACGAGCAGCAGCCCGATGGCGAGCGCGAGCAGCGTGCTCGGCACGGCCAGAGGCGCCGGTCGCGGAACATAGGAGGCCATGAGCACGCCTCCCACGATCACAAGGGCCAGCGCCGCGACGGCCAGGCCATCCACGGGGGGGTAGCGTCGCGCGGCCTCGAGGGTCCCGGGCTGCGGAGCCATGGCGGTCACCTCGAACCCAGCCGAGTCATGATGATGAGGGTCGCGACCTGCATGGCTCCGGTGACTCCGGCCGTGTAGAGGAAGCGCTTCATGAGGTGCTGGATGACCTCGCCGTTCGGAGCATCCTTGTTCATCTCGAAGAGCACGCTGATGTTCGCGGGCTCGAGGACACCAAGGGCGACCACCGCCATGATGCCGACGACGCAGAAGGACACGATGAGCCACGCGTGGTTGGGACTCCCGGGGTCGAGGTTGCCGCTCCGCAGGGCCACCTGGAAACCTGCAGCGAGCGTCATGAGGACGAGCGTCGGCATGAGCAGGACCATCTTCGGCATGAACTTCGCGGAGAACTCGGCCCGGGCAGGAATGGACATGGTCCCCATGATCGGTCCGACCACGAAGCCCACGAACAGATCGATCGCAGTCCACATCGCGCCGCCGACAACATGGCAGAACATGAGCGCCCACGCGTAGTTCCCGGCGATGGCAACTGTGGTGAAGATGACGGCTGCCGCCACGAAGGGCAGACCCTTCAACGGGACGATCTGGATCTTCTTCCTGGGTCCGGGCGCAGGTCCGTGACCCGCAACGGTGCCCGCCTCAATCGTGTCCGCCATTGCCACCCCCGAATCGCGCTCTGACGCTCGGAAAATAGTGGATGGGATGCCGCCGTGCATGGCTCTTGATCGAGACACCGTCGTCCGGTGGTCCTCGGGCCACCGGTTCGGAGCGGGCCGGTTCATCGCGACTCCGCCGAGAGGCGGCCTGCTGTCAGGTCCGCGCGATGCGCCCCCCACTCGTGCCACGACCTCATCGACCACCTCGGTGGTCGATGCGCTGCCGCCGAGGTCGAATGTCCGGATGCCGTCCAGCGCGGCGCCGAGTGTCGCCTCGCGGACGGCGATCGCGGCATCCGCAGCCCCTGCGTCGCCGCGCTCCGCGGCGTGCTCCAGCACCGCCGCGCAGGCGAGCAGCATGGCCATCGGATTGGCGACGTCCTTGCCCTCGAGGGACGGGGCGGTGCCGTGGGGTGCCTCGGCCATTGCGACCGTGGGCCGCAGGTCGTCGTCGAGAGACATCAGCACCGACTCGGCGCCCGCGATGGATCCGAAAAGCGCGAGCACGAGGTCCGAAAGGCAGTCGCCGTCACGGTTCAGTGCGGGGATCACGAGCGTTCGGTCATCCGCCTCGGTCAGGAGTCCGGCGTAGGCGGCATCGATGAGGGTCGGACGGTAGTTGACCTCGGGATGGCGCGCCGCCGCAGCATCCATCTCCTCCTTCAGCATCCCTTCGTAGACAGCCGACACCGTCCACTTGGGCCCGCCGTAGACGCATCCGTCGATCGAGGCGGCAGCTCTGAACGAGTACTCGGCGACCGCGCGGCACGTGGAGCGGTCGATGCGTTCGGTGCGCCACGCCTGTTCATGCGCCGCTCCGGGATCCCCGATCCGTCCCTCGTCTGCGCCATAGGCATCGCCGACGGCCATACGAACCACCACGATCGGATGGACGACTGGCGCAAGCGGGACGACGCCGGGGATCCGCCGACCCGTTCGAACGATCACCGAACCACCGATCCCCTCCCGCAGGATCCGGTTGGGAGATCCAACCCCGCCGATCTCCGGTGGCGTGATCGTCGCGGCCTTCAATCCGAGTCCCACCTCCACCATGGCCGCCGCAGCGTCGTGCACAACGCCGTTGCTCGAAGCCCGTCGAGCCTCGAGGGAGAGGTCGAACCGAACCAGCTCGATTGGGATGCCCAGGACACGCTCGTCGAGGACGCGAAGCGAATGCTCCAGCAACTCCTGGCCGGTTTGATCCCCTTCACACACGACGATCGAGATGCCTGATGTCATGCCTCCGACGCTCCCACAAACACCCTGCGCCCTGCCAGCGCGCCACGGGCAACGTCAGCGCAGCGCCGTGGTGACGTCCCAGAGGTGGTGGATCGGGTCGTGGATCATGTACCTCGCGATGCTGTCCACGGTGAACGAGGCCCCGTCGCCCCGCAACCCCGGCCGGAGCCAGTCGCCACCGGTGACGAGGTCGAGCCGGTTGGCCAAGTCCCCGGCGGCGGCCACGAGGTCGCCGACGACGACGACGGGATCCTGCCCCTCGTAGTTGTCCTTCACCGCAGTCTCGTCCTGGTCCCAGTTCGCGAACTTGGGTGTATCGCGCATGAGCATGAGGGCAATCCGGGCGTCGAAGATCCTGCAGACGTCGCGGACGTGGCAGGCGTACTCGAGCGAGGACCAGGTCGTTGGTGTGGGCCGGCCGGCGTGGATCTTTCCGCCCTCCATCAACCAGATCCACGAGCGCGCGTTGTCCCGCAGCAGCCCTGACACCGAAGACGCCGCACAGACCGACGCGTCGAACCCGCATTCCGGACACGGTCGCTCGAGCACCCAGGTCCAGCTCTTCGTATCCGGCGGGATCATCAAGCGAGCCTAGAACTTGGACGTCGGCATGAAAAGTTCCTCCGATCAGCCATATGACCGTGGACCACGTCGACGCCGCAGCGACATTGCGCTGCCCGCATCCTTTTCATCGCACCCATACGATCGACTCGTGCACCGTCCACGCGCAGCTGCAACCGGCGCACAACATTCTCGACAGCGGCGAGGACTGAACGGATGGGCATGAGGACCTTCAGGATCCGGTGGCTCGCCGTCATGCTGCTGCTGTCCGCCGCGACGAGCGCGATGTGGCTCGGCACCCCACGCCCCACGGGTGCCCTGCAGGCCCCTCCCGGCCAGGTGATCACCGTGGAGGCAGCGACGTTAAGGTCCACGACGGCCCAGCTGACGCTGTTCCGGCGCTTGGCCGACGGGACGTATGCGCGCACATGGGGACCCGTCGTCGCATACGTCGGCATCCATGGGGTGGGGCGCACGAGAGAGGGCCTCGGACGGACTCCTTCGGGTGTGTTCACCCTGACCCAGGCGTTCGGGAACCAGCCCAACAACGGGACGAGGCTGCCGTACTTTCTGGCAGGTCCCGATGACTGGTGGGACGAGAACCCGAGCTCGCCCGGCTACAACCGCCACGTCGTTAGCAGAACGTCGCCCGGCGGAGCCTCGGAGAATCTCTTCTACGCGGGCATCGCCTATTCGCGCGCCGTCGTGATCAACTACAACACCGACCCCGTGGTCAAGGGCAAGGGATCCGGCTTTTTCCTGCACGTCTCGACAGGCAGTCCGACAGCGGGATGCGTGTCGATCCCCGCGGGATCGCTGACCATCGTGATGCACTGGCTCCAGCCAAGCTTGCACCCAGTGATCAGCATCGCGGTGGGCTCCGCGGCGCTGGCCGTGGTCTCGACGACGCCCTGACCCGATCCGTTCGGTGCGTGCTCCGTCGAGGACGTCGACGCCAAGACGAGCCTCCTTGTCTCTCTGGTCGCGACATCGGCGTACTACCCTTGCCGGGTCATGTCCCTGCGTAGATCGGTCCTACACCCGGTGTTTCAGGGCATGGGCTCCTTGACGGGAGACCCAGCGTGAAGGTAATCGTCCAGATCCCGTGCCTCAACGAGGAGACCACGCTCCCCCTCGTCTTCGAGAAGATGCCCAGGCACATCGAGGGGGTGGACGAACTCGAGTTTCTGGTCGTCGATGACGGCTCGAGTGATCGGACCGTCGAGGTCGCCCGGGCACTCGGCGTCCAGCACATCGTCCACCACACGAGGAACATGGGGCTCGGTAGGTCGTTCCACGACGGCGTGATCAGGGCCCTGGAGCTCGGTGCTGACATTCTCGTCAATACCGACGGCGACAACCAGTACCCGAGCGAGCGCATCGCTGACCTCATACAGCCGATCATCGACGGGCAGGCGGACATCGTGGTCGCGGATCGCCAGACCCACACGATCGAGCACTTCTCGCCCCTGAAGAAGCAGCTTCCAGAGGTTCGGCAGCAAGATCGTGAACATCGCCGCTTCCACGGAGCTCCCGGACGCGGCGAGCGGATTCAGGGCGTACTCGCGCGAGGCGCTCTTCCGGCTCAACACCGTGACGAGGTTCAGCTACTGCATGGAGACCATCATCCAAGCGGGCAACAAGCGCCTTGCGATCACGAGCATTCCCATCACGACGAATCCGAAGACACGCGAGTCCCGACTGTTCAAGCGGACAAGCGAGCACGTCATGAAGTCGGCGACGACGATCACCCGCGCCTACCTCATGTACCGCCCGATGGGAATCTTCATCACGGCGGCCGTCGTGCTGTTCATCGCCGGACTTGTGCCGTTTGTGAGATTCCTCGCGCTCCTCGCCTTCCAGTCGGGGTACTCAGGTAGCGGGCACATCCAGTCCCTCCTCGTCGGCAGCGTCCTGATGTTCGCCGCGCTCCTCTCGCTCGCGCTCGGCGTCATCGCCGATCTCATCCGCATCAACCGCGCCCTGACCGAGGACTCGCTCGAGCTGCAGAAGCGTCGAGCAGTTCGCCAGACACCAGGGCGAGCGCTAGTCCGGTGAGCCACCCGTCCGACCTGGTCCCCCCAGCGCCTGAGCGACCTGAGCCGCCGCCCGAGGCATCCGATGTTCGGCGGTCACGGTGGAACTGGCGCGACTGGTACATCGTCGCGGTCATCGCCGGGTTCGTCGGTCTCGTCTGGGGCCCGTCCCTCGTCGGACTGAACACGCAGCTCGACGTCGATCAGCTGACCGCCTACTACCCGTGGGTCGCAACGGCAGGACGCGCACCCCTCGGTCATGAGATCTGCACGGGCGACACCGTCAACTCGGTCATGCCGGGCATCGCACAAATCCGCGACCAGCTCTTCGCCGGTCACCTGGCGAGCTGGCAGAGCTACGTCGGCGGCGGGTCCCAGCTGTTCGCCATTCCGAACTTCGGCATGCTCGACCCGCTTTCGCTCCCCTACTACGTGCTGCCGCTCTGGCTGGCTCCGGCATTCGTGATCCTTCTGACGTTCCTTGCCGGAGTGATCGGGACGTTCCTGTACCTCCGGCTCCTGAACGTCAGCAGGCCCGCTTCCATGGTCGCGGGGTTCGTCTTCGCGACCTCGGGCTACATGGTCGTGTGGACCAACTGGCCCCAAGCACGCACTGGCGCCCTAATCCCGCTGCTGTTCTGGTCAGTTGAACGACTGCTGCAACGACGACGACTCTTCGACGCCGTGCCTGTCGCGTTCATCTACGCGTCCATGTGGTTCGGCGGGTTCCCTGCGGTCACCGCCTACACCTCCTACATACTCGTCGCGTACATCATCGTGCGGGTCGTGCTCACCTACAGGTCCGAATGGAGGGGGCTCCTGCGCCTCGGCCTCCTCGCGGGCGGTTCGCTCTTCCTGGGCCTCCTGCTCGCAATGGTGCAGATGCTCCCGTTCCTCAAGTTCGTGCAGTCCCAGGGCCTCTCCTACCGAAACGGCCAGGGAACCGTCGGCCTCGCATTCTCCGGTTTCGTGACCCTGTTCTCGCCCAACACCTTCGGACTCTGCATCTCGGGCTTCCAGCGCTGGGGGCAGTGGGACCCCATTGAGCAGAACGTGTACATCGGCGCTGCGGCACTCGTGCTTGCAGTGGCCGGCGTCGCCTACGGGATGTGGAGGAAGCGGGTCAAGGACGTCGGAGTCCGGGAGTTCATGTTCATCGCCTCCATCGGCATTATCTTCACCGCCTGGGGCGGTGACGGCCTTCGCCAGTTCGTCCAGAACCTGCCTGGATTCGCCGACAACTTCATCGGCAGGATCCGCGCGGTGCTGGGATTCACGCTCGCGACCCTCACAGCCTTCGGTTTCGACTGGGTCTTCACGAAGAGGCGTGCCGCGCCCGCGGAGCCGTACCCGGACCGCAGGGCGATGTTCGAACGCGTTTGGCCCATCATCGTGTGGGTCCTTTCCTTCGTCGCCATCGCCTGGGTCTGCTGGGACGCCTGGCAGATCGCGGGCATGCAGGGCTTCCGCAGCTTCTACACGCATGTCACCTGGAAGCCGGTCCTGCTCGTGGTCGTCGCCCTGGGACTGGTCGTGCTCGCGAAGGTCATGGGACACCGCGGCCGGATGATCGCCTTCATCGTGCTGCCGCTCCTGGTCGCCGGCCAGGCCGCCCAATTCGTCCACACCGTGATGCCCGGAGACTCGAAGTCGAACTTCTACCCATCGACGGGATCTGAGCTCTACCTGAAGGCGAACATCGGCCACGACCGGTGGGCATCGGCGAATGGTGTGCTCTATCCCTCGACCGCCCTGTACTACGGACTGCGCACTCCTGTCGGCCACACTTTCATCGACCCCAACTGGCAGGCGCTCCTCACGAAGATCGATCCCACCGTGATGCTCACGCCCACCTATGCCGACTTCGGCGTGTCGGTGACGACGGCGAACGCGGGCGACCAGCCCATCCTCGACCGCATGGGCGTGAAGTACTACGTCTTCCGCCCCGACCAGGTTGCGGGAGCCTTCGCACCGATGCCCGCGACCAACGGATCGATCAACATCGCCAGCGGATCCGCGTCGTGCACGATCCCGGGCGGACCGGTACGCGGCGTCTCCCTCTTGGTCGCGCGATCCGGAGCCGTCAGCGGGCAGAACGGCATGAACGTCTTCGTGACCCTCCGTGACGGAAGCCGCGTCATCCGATCGGGCCGGTTCGACACCGACGACGTCACCGCCGGCGAGACCTTCCCCGTGGCCATCGCGGGAGAGGACCTGCCGGACGGCGGCACGTCGACAATCACCGTCAGCTCATCGGGCGTCGCCGGCGGGCTTTCCCTGGCCTCGGTGAACGGTGCCCTCGCCTGCGCGCCCGTGACGCCGATCGCGGACGGATTGAAGCTCGTCTACGCCGACCCTGGAGCGATCATCTACCAGCGCCTGACCGCGATGCCCCGCATCCGTTGGTCGTCACGCGCGATCGTCATCCCAAACCAGACCGAGCAGGTCGACGCGCTCGCCAAGGGTGTGCCGCAGGACACGGTGGTGCTGAGTGCCCCGGCCTCGGCCGGATCAGGGGCACCGGGCACCGTGGCCGTGCTCGAGGATGACGGGGACCAGATCAGCGCACGGACCACGTCGAGCGGCATGGGATACCTGACGGTCGCCGACGCGATGCAACAGGACGGCTGGTCCGTCTCGGTCGACGGCAAGTCAGCGGCGCTGCTCGCCGCTGACGGGGCGATGGCAGCGGTCGCGGTTCCAGCCGGCTCCCATGTCGTGACGTTCACGTACCATGCGCCCGGCCAGCTCAGCGGCGCTGTGCTCACCTTCCTCGCGTTCGTCGCGATCGTTGCGATCTGCGTCCTCGAGTACCGCCGCCGTCACCGCAAGGCACCGGCACACGCCCGGCGCGATCCATCTTCAGCCGGCGCCGCCTAGACCGCCGGCGCGTTCTTCCACCGCCGCATCGCGCCTGCAACGCCGGCGAGGAGCAGGTCCCCGATGATGAGCAGGACCCTCGAGACGATCACGACTCCGAGCGCGGGGCCCGCTCCGAGGGGTGCGCTGAGCACGAGGACAAGGATCACATCGCGGATGCCGGCGCCAGCTGGGGCCGGGATGAACAGCACGCCGAGTGGTATGGCGAGGGCCATCGCCCCAATGCACAGGAGGTACCGCGACGGGGCGCCGTTGCCGACGGCCGCGCACAGCACGCCGAGCTGCATGCCCATCCCTAGCCAGCTGACGACGGACCAGCAGGAGGCGCGCACCGTTGCGCCTGCCTCGAGGTGCTCGTGCAGGGCGGGACGATGGAGCCGGGTGAAGGCCCAGTCGAGCAGGCCCGTGATTGCCCGAGGATGCAGCAGCGCAAGGAGGAACGGGATCGCGAGCAGTGCCCACCAATAGCGGGCGAGGACGTGCGCATCGTAGAAGGGCAGGAGCATGCAGGCGATGAGCAGGCCCACCGCGCTGTTGAGGAAGATCGTGATGATGTTCCCTGCGAACATCGTCCTCCTGCTTGCGCCCCTCGCCTTGCCGGCCTCCATCTGCATCACGACCGGCCAGACTGATCCAGGCAGGTACTTGCCGAGCTGGCTGACGAAGAACACCCGGAACCCCGGCCCCCAGGGCATGTCGACTTCGAGGCCCTCGAGGATCTCGCGCCACATGGGGTAGCTCGCAAGGACCCCGATCAGCCCGAAGGCGAAGCTGGCGACGAGGGCACCCGCGCTGATGGAACGCAGCGCATCGGCGAACGAGCTCCGCTCGCGGTAGATCGCGTAGCCCGCCGCCGCGAGGGCGAGGAGGATGACGAACGCACCGCCCACCGCCCGCGCCAGGTCGACGTTGGGCCTTGCGATCTCGGAGCCGGTGTCGCCTGTGCCAGGACCTCCGTCGGCTTCCGTCACAGCGCTGCCATCGTACCGGCGCCGGCCGGTGCAGTGAGGTCTTCGACGACGTGACGACTGTCGCTAGCCTGCGTGCGTGGCCTGATTCGCGTGACACTGCCGGAGAAGGGAGTCGCATGGACGGCATCTACAGCGACCACCGCATCGAATGCACGCCTGACGCGGTGGTCATCCGCGGCTACTACTTCCCATGGGGCTCGAAGCACGTCCGCTATGCCTCGATCAAGTCGCTGCGCCGTGTCCAGCTGACGGCCAGTCGAGGGCAGTGGCGCATCTGGGGAACGGCGAACTTCAAGTACTGGGCCAACCTCGACGCGGCGAGGCCCCACAAGGAGACCGGGTTTGTGATCGATCTCGGCCGCGGAATCCAGCCGTTCGTGACGCCTGACGATCCCGATGCGTTCGAGGCGGCTGTGCGACAGCACGTCGAGCTCGGAGAGCCGGGGATCGACACGACGAAGGGGCCAGTCCTCTAGTCCGACCACGACCGGTTGGCGCTCAGAGGCGACAGGCCCGGGTATAGGGTCACCCTGAGGTCCCGGCATTGAACCGGGACGAAGGAGACGCCAGGTTCAGGTCGGACGACCGCTGCGGTTGTCGCCAGTTCGGGGCTCGACGCCTCTCCTCGTACGGAGGTGGCGATGACGACGTGCTTCGCAGACCACGACCGCGCGGTCGGCTTGGCCGGCCGATGCGCGACGCGAGGGGACGCTCGACGCGCGATCCGCCCACCTCGCGACTCCGACGACGCAACACACACAGACAGGAGCCACTGATGGCCGAGAAATCACCCCAGAAGTCAAGCGCGAAGAAGCCTTCGAAGTCGATCAAGGAGAAGCGCGCCGCGAAGCGGGAGAAGGAGAACACCAAGAAGGGCCTCCTCTAACGGCTCCTAGGACGTCATCCCGCCGAGACCCACGAGGCCTCGGGCCAGCTCGATCTCGCCCATGTGCCGCAGCCCGTGCTGGTACAGCCAGCATTCGAAGCCATCCAGGACGAGGATGCCGGTGGGTCCCGCGCAGCGGGCGCTGTACGTCGATGCGATCTGCTCGGGGAAGGGCCGCGGGATGAGCAGTTCGGCGAGCCTCTCGATCGACACGGTCTCGAGGTAGGACTCGGTGCGATCGAAGACCTCTCGCTGGTACTCCTGGAAGGCCCCATAGTCGCCGATCCGCTGGTGCTCCATCTCGGAGACCGACTTCTCCTTGCCGTGGTTCGCGATGTGCATCGCGACCTTCTCCTGCCACGAGTCATCCCAGATCGGAGCGATGCCAGTGAGCACCATGAAGGATGCGTCCTCCATGTTGGTGTAGTGGAACAGCGAGAACGCGATCGGAAGCACGCCCTCACGTTCGAAGTGGTTGACCTGGTCGAGGTCCATCGATCCGACTGCCTGGTAGTAGAGCGAGTGCATCGTGCGCATGCGGCGCCGCAGCGAGTCGACCAGGAGCTGGGCACCATCCAGTTCCGTCATGCCCAGCCTCCCGCATAAGCGACGAACTGCCCCGTGGTGAAGCCGCTCGTCCCATCGATGAACGGCATGCAGAATGCCGCGAACTCCTCCATCGTGCCTAGCCGCTTCATCGGCACCATCGACTCGACCTTCCGGCGCGACTCCTCGTCGATCACCCGGTTGGCACGGAGGAACTCAGGGAAGTCCATGAAGTTCGTCCCGACGACGTTCACCTGGACTCCGGTTCGAGCGACCTCCATGGCGACGTTCTTGGCGAGCATCGTTGCCCCTGCGCGGGCGGCTGAGTACAAGGGAGCGCCAGGGGTCGGCCGGGCTGCAGACGCACTTGTGATGAGCAGCATCTGCCCATGGCCCTGCTCTACCATCGCCGGAACGACGGCGCGGAGCAGGTGATACGGAGCGACGAGGCACCCCTGGAGGACGGCGTCCAATTGCTCTGGGGTGGAGTCGGCGAAACGCCCGACGACGACACTCCCTGAACCGCCGACTGCGGCGTCGAGGCGGCCGAAGCGCTCGAGGGCCGCAGCCACCAGCCGTTCAGAGGATCGGGGATCCGTGAGATCGAGGGCGTCATCCACAGCGACGACGGACGCGCCGATCGCCTCGAGCTCGGCCACGAGCGCAGGGTCTGGACCCCCCAGGACAAGGTCGTGGCCACGCTGGGCGAGCAGCCTCGCCACGTTCGGGCCCACGTAGTGCAGGGCGTCCGTCACGAGCGCCACCCTCTGTCCGCTCGTCACGGACTCGCGTGCCCCAGGTGCATCATGATTGTGTCAGCATACGTGTCACTACCTCGTCCCGCCGGTGGCCACCGTGCGGCGATCGGGTCGCGAGAGGTCGAATGACGACGGTTTCAACAGTTGGCACCGAGAGTGTCGACGGGCGGAAGGCGAGAAGGGATCGCAACCGTGAGGCAGTGCTCGATGCCGTCATCGAGCTGTTCAGCGACGGGAACCTTCGTCCGACGCCCGATGAGGTGGCCAGAAGGTCCGGCGTCTCTCTGCGCAGCGTCTACAGGTACGTGGAGGACAGCACCGACCTCATCCGCGCTGCGATCGATCGCCACGTCGAACGCGTGGCACCGCTGTTCGCGGTCAGCGCGCTCGGAGAGGGTGCGCTCGACATGAGGATCGACCGGTTCCTCGCCTCGCGGCTGACTGCCTACGAGACCGTCGGGCCGACTGCAAGGGCCTCGCGCATGGCAGCAACGAGGAGCCCCCTGATCGCCGCACAGCTCGACCGGGCGAGGGTGCAGCTGCGTCGCCAGTTCGAAGCGCACTTCGCGAAGGAGGTGGCGAGCCTCGCTCCGACTGCGCGACCGGGGGTCGTGGCGGCAGGCGATGCGCTCACCCAAATGGACAACATCGACTTCTTCCGCCACATTCGGGGATTCTCCCGCGATGAGACGATGTCGCTCCTGGCCCCTGCGCTCGCCGCGCTCCTGAGTTCCGGCGATAGCGCCAGAGCTCGTCGAAGCACCAGCGCATGACATTCGCTGCACGAGATCCACGAGTCTCCAGCGCGACACGCCGTCCGGGAGCCAGACCCACCATGCTGAAGCAAGGAGCGCACCAATGAAGCAGTACGGAGGGTTCGACGGCATCGTCGGCAAGACCATCGAGGAGTCGACGCCATCGTGGACCGCGCCCCCCCATCCGGAGCCCGGGGCCCCGAACGTCGTCGTGATCCTCATTGACGACCTCGGATTCAGCCACTTCGGCTGCTACGGGTCCTCCATCGAGACCCCGAACATCGACCGCCTCGCCTCCGGCGGCCTGCGGTACACGAACTTCCACGTCACACCCCTGTGCTCGCCGACGAGGGCCTCGCTGCTCACGGGGAGGAACCACCACGAAGTCGGGATGCGAGGGCTCGCGAACTTCAACACGGGCTTCACGAACATGCGTGGCGAGGTGTCCAACCATGCCGCGACGATCGGCGAGGTGCTGCGCGACGAGGGGTATGCCACGTTCGCGGTCGGCAAGTGGCATCTCTGCCAGATGGAGAACGCCTCCGCCGCCGGGCCCTACGACCAGTGGCCGCTGCAGCGCGGATTCGACCGCTTCTACGGCTTCCTCGACGGGGAGACCGACCAGTTCCACCCCGAGCTCGTCTACGACAACCACTCGATCGACCCCCCGGGGCGGCCCGAGGACGGCTACCACCTGAGTGAGGACCTCGTGGACCACGCGATCGGCTTCGTCCATGACACGAAGTCCATCCGACCCGACCGCCCCTTCTTCGTCTACGTCGCGTTCGGCGCGACGCACGCCCCGCACCAGGCCCCCGCCGCATACATCGAGAAGTACCGCGGGCGGTTCGATGAGGGGTGGGACGTCGCGCGCGAGGAGTGGTTCGCCCGCCAGCTCGAGATGGGCCTGCTCCCCGCAGGCACGCACCTCGCGCCGCGCAATCCGGGAGTCGAGCCGTGGGACACGCTGCCCGCGACACACCGTCGGCTGGCGGCGAGGCTCCAGGAGGCCTTCGCGGGCTTCCTCGACCACACCGATCAGCAGATAGGTCGTCTCGTGGACGCGCTCGACCGACTGGGCGAGCTCGACAACACCCTCGTGCTCCTCATGAGCGACAACGGGGCGAGCCAGGAGGGCGGGCCATTCGGGGTCATGCACGAGATGAAGTTCTTCAACTTCATCGTCGAGACCCCTGACGAGGCGATCGAGCGGATCGACGACATCGGGGGGCCCCACAGCCACACCAACTACCCGTGGGGCTGGGCGCAGGCAGGCAACACGCCGTTCAAGTGGTACAAGCAGAACACCCACGAGGGTGGCGTCCACGTGCCGATGATCGCGCACTGGCCCCGAGGCGTCCCCGAACCCGATCGCGGCGGTCTTCGTGACCAGTTCCACCACGTCATCGATGTCGCGCCAACCATCTATGAGGTGCTCGGCGTGACGCCACCCGCCGTGTTCCGGGGCTACGAGCAGATGCCCGTCACGGGGACCTCGATGCTGTACACGTTCTCCGATCCCGATGCGCCGACGGAGCACGACGTCCAGTACTTCGAGATGTTCGGCCATCGTGCGATCTACGCCGACGGCTGGAAGGCGGTGACGAGGCACACCAAGGGCACTGCGTTCGACGACGACGACTGGGAGCTGTACCGCGTCGCTGCCGACCGCTCCGAGTGCATCAATCTCGCGACATCGGAGCCCGACAAGCTGTCAGAGATGGTCGCACTCTGGTGGCGCGAGGCGGAGGCGCACAACGTGCTTCCGCTGGACGACCGAACGATCGAGCTGTTCGGCGCCAGGTTCCGCGACGGTTCCCCGCATCGCGCCGATCGCCACTACACCTACTTCCCCCCTGTCAGCCCCCTCCCCTCGCAGGTCGGTGCTGCCATCGGCGGACGAAGCTGGGACCTCCAGGCTGCGATCCACCGTCCTCTGGGCGCTGGCGGGGTCCTGTATGCCACTGGGACCGAGAACTCGGGCCTGTCGCTCTTCGTCCAGGACGACCACCTGGTGTTCGACTACAACTGCTTCGGCGACCACCAGATCGTCCGGTCCGAGGTCCCCGTGCCGATCGGTGCCACCGTCGTCGGCATTCGGTTCCGACGGAACGGGAGATCCGGAACCGCAACACTGCTCGTGGATGGCGCTGCGTGCGGGACCGTGGATGTGCCCCTCGTACTCGGGATCCTCTCGAGCATCGGCCCATCGATCGGACTGGATCACGGCTCAGCCGTCAGCGATGCCTACCAGGCCCCGTTCGCCTTCGAGGGCACGCTCGAACGGCTCGACATCCAACTGCTGTCGCAAGCCGGTTCCGACGTCGACGCCGCCCACGAGCGGTCGAGCATGTCGAGGCAGTAGCCGCTACGCGGCGCTGACCTCGCGCACGTCGAGGTCGTTCGCGACGACGACCTCCCCGTCGAACACCGCCGATGCCTCGTCGGCCCACTCCTGCTCCGTCCCGGGCCACGGCGCCGGGATGAGATGGGTCAGCACCAGCGTCCGGACGCCGGCTCGCTGCGCCGTGGCGGCGGCGTCCTCGACTGAGGAGTGGTAGTCCAAGATGTCGCGGAATCTCGCCGCAGGCACGGCCTCGACCAGCGAGCGCCGAAGCACCGTCTGCACGTAGACATCCGCTCCGTCGCACAGCCGGTCGAGTCCCGCGCACGGCACAGAATCGCCACCGATGACGATCGCGGCACCGTCAGCCTCGATCCGATAGGCGACAGTCGGATGCACCGGGGCATGGTCGGTTGAGGCTGCGATGATCCTCAGCGATCCGTCGTCCTCCACGACACCGTCGGCGACCTCGAGGACATCGCACGTCGGGTCCCAGTTGAGGTCTGCGTGATGGGCGCGCCGATAGCCGATGTCGTCGGAGAGCATTTCGATCGTCCTTGCCGCGAATCCGGCCGTACCCACCGGCCCGACCACCGGGAGCGGGCTCGGTCCTGGCGACATCACCCAGCGCATCGTCACGAGGTCGTTGAAGTCTGTGACGTGGTCGCTGTGCAGGTGCGTCAGCAGGACGCGGGTGATCGAGAAGGGGCCAGATCCGACTGCCGCTGCGCGGAGCAGCACCCCGCGACCGCAGTCGAAGAGCATCTCGCGCCCTGAGGCCCGGACCAGCGTCGACGGTCCCGCCCTCGACGGATCAGGGATCGGCCCACCGGTTCCGAGCGTGCACAGCTGCATGGTGGTCTCCGGTCGTCGGGCGGCCGATGCGACGCTACAGCGGATTCAGCATCGCCATGCAGTGCCCCGGGAGCTTCACCATGGCCCGACGCCTCCGACTCGCGTCGGCGTGATCGTGACGACGTGGCCCGCCGGAGGGTCGTCCATCGGCGGGAAGACAGCCCCTGGCGAGATGTACACCTGCGCGAGGTCCGAGAGCAACGCCGGGGCACCGCCCTCGGTGACGACAGCAGTGCCGTGCACGACGAGATACCCGTCCAACGCCGGCCCTTCCTTCGTGCCCGATTCGACCGAGAGGACCACGCGGCTGTCTCGCAGGAGGTTCTCGATCTTGCGGCCGCGCCCGAGGTGCGCGAACACGATGTCGCCTCCGCGCAGGCCGACCCAGACGACGCTCACCTGGGGTGAGCCATCGTCGTTCAGCGTGACGACGTGCGCCACGTGCGGCCCTTCGAGCACCGACCTCGCCGCGTCGTTGAGGATCATCGCGCACCTCCATCGGCTGACTCGCCCGCTCCGGGAGCCTCCGCAACGGTACCTCTGGAAGGGAAGCCCAATCAGAGGCGCAACAGCCGGCGGACGTTTGCATTCGCCGCGAGGAGCGAGTACCCGAGACTGATCCAGGGTGCCCGTCGGCGGGTGCATTCGGCCACTTGACCTCAGGGAAAGCGTGTACCAGATTGCGTGGCATGGCCGACGATCGGGACTATGAGCCCGGGACCTGGGTGATCCATGCGGACGACGCGAGCCGCAGCGGGGATGTCGCACCGCCGATCCACCAGGCCACGACGTTCGCAGCCGACTCTGACGAGGCGTTCCTCGACGCAGCGACCCGCTCGTTCGCGGATGATTTCTATGTCCGCTACGGCAACCCGAACCACACCCAGGTCGCCGACGTCGTGGCGCGACTCGAAGGTGCTGAGCGGGCCATTGTCACGGCCGCGGGAATGGGGGCGGTCACGACGTTGGCGCTCGGACTCCTTCGGGCAGGTGACCACGTGCTCGTGCAGAAGACGACGTACCCGGGAACTGCGAACCTCGTGGAAAGCCTCCTCGCTCGGTTCGGTGTCTCATGGACCGCCGTGGATCAGACCGATGCGGCCGCCTTCGCGCGGGCAATGCGGCCCGAGACCCGACTCATCCTCGTCGAGACCCCGAGCAACCCGCTCTTGGACTTGACCGACATCGCCGCGGTGTCAGCGATCGCCCACGCGGGAGGGGCGCTTGTCGCCGTGGACAACACGATCGCGACGCCGATCAACCAACGGCCCCTCGAGCACGGTGCGGACCTCGTTTGGCACAGCGCGACGAAGTACCTCGGCGGGCACTCCGATGTCTCCGCCGGGGTCGTCGCCGGGAGCGAGGACCTCATCGAGCAGATCTGGAGGACCCACCTCGTCGTGGGCTCGGTCCTCAACCCCTTCGACGCATGGCTCCTTCTGCGAGGCCTGCGGACCCTCGACCTGCGCATGCAGCGCCACAACGCGAACGGGCTCGCCCTGGCCGAGGCGCTCGTCGAGCATCCGGACGTGACACGGGTGTTCTACCCCGGACTCGAGAGCCACGCGCAGCATGGTCTCGCGAACGTCCAGATGGACGGGGCGAGCGGGCTGCTCTCCTTCGAGGTCGCCGGCGGCGCGGCCGACGCGGATCGTGTGCTCGGACGGCTCGCGCTCGCCAAGCGCGCAGCGAGCCTCGGATCAGTGCACACGATCGCGTCACGTCCGGCCGCGATGTGGAGCAACGCGAGCTACGACGAGCTCACGGCCGCGAGGATCTCGCCGCAGATGATCCGGGTCTCCACCGGGATCGAAGCTGCCAGCGACCTCGTGGCCGATTTCCTGTCAGCCCTCGAGCCCTGAGGGCCAGTTGCGTCACCTGCCGCTCGGACCGCTCACCCGCTCGAGGGCTTGGGGACGGTTCGCGAGGATGAGCACGAGGTCGCTCGCTGGTCCCCGAAGCTCGGGGCCCTTCCCCGATGCCCAGACGGCATCAGTCGCCACAAGGCGGCACCCTCGGGCCAGGGTCGTGTGGAATGCGGATCGTGCGAACCGACGGTACGCATCGAGCACGGGAATGAGCGAGTCCGGATCGAGCGACGCCGTGGGGGCGTCGAAGGCGAGCATGTCGGCACCATGGACGACCAGCTCACCGAGGACGACGGCACGCGGCATCACAGGTATGTGAAATCGGCCGCTCGCGGCGGCGCGAAGCCGTGCGGTGAGCCGCGGCACCGGCAGCTCGCCGAGCCTCGTCGCGAGCTTCAACAGCGCCGGGTCGGGGCGAATGCCGTTGTGCAGCATGTCGCCCGCGACCGACAGCGTCGAAGCCTCGGCGAGATAGACCAGGTGCCCGAGAACGTCGCGAACTCGCCACCCCGCACACCACGAGGGCTCGTCCCACGCGTCCGGGTGCATCGCATCGAGGCGATCCGCCAACGCGCGCCGCTGCGAGGCGACCAGGTCCCAGTACTCGTACCCACCCATCCGATCATGGTGCCACGATGCGAGTCCGCGGACCTGAACCACGCGAGGGCGTGCTCACCCGACGGAGGAAGGCGGAAGTTTCGTCAGTTTCCTTGCAGGGGCGCTTCCTTGGAGACGGCGAAGCTGTGAACTCGCAGCACCGGGCCGTGGCACGTCGCGCGGTGCGGGGCCTGCGACAATGACGCGATGCCCCGCTCGCCCCACGCCCCCTTGAAAACTCGATGAAGGACGTGTGCCGGGCCTCAAGAGGCTCGCAGGTCGGCGTGCGCCGCGTCGTCGCTCCCCTCGCGGCGATCATCGTCGGCGCCGCCCTGCTTGCCGCGTGCGGGTCGTCCGGATCACCCGCCCCGACATCGACGACGACCACGACCACGGTCGCTCCCGTGGCGCTCTGCCCGCTCACCGGCACACCCGCACCAGGCGGGGTCGTCCCCCAACGCGCCGCAATCGCGATGAAAGTCGACAACTACTCGAACGGGCTCCCGCCTGCGGAAGCGCGTCCGCAGAGCGGACTCGACTACGCCGACGTCATCTTCGAGGAGCAGGTCGAGGGCTCCATCACACGGTATGCGGCGGTGTTCCAATGTCGCGAGGCCCCCGGACTCGTGGGACCAATCCGGTCGGCGCGCTGGACGGACATCCAGATGCTCTCCCAGCTCGGACATCCGATCCTCGTCCATGTCGGGGGGATCCAGCCGGTGCTGTCGCTGATCGACAGTTCAGCGCTCGTTGACCTGGACCTCGGCATGAACGCGAACCTCGAGACGCATCCCGCCGGCCGCTACGCGCCGTACGACACGTACACGACGACCCAGGCGGTGTGGGCACAGGAGAAGAAGCTCACGACGCCGCCGCCGCCCATCTTCACCTTCTCGTCTGCGGTGCCCGCAGGCGAGGCGGTCACGCAGGTCCACCTCGACTGGTCGGGAACCTCGGACATCTACTGGCGGTGGGACCCGACGACGGGCACCTGGCTCCGGTTCTACAACGACGGCAGCGAGTCCTACCCGGACATCGTTCCCGACATACTCGCTGACGGCGTCCAGAACCAGGCTCAGAACGTGGTGGTCGAGGAGGTCGACATCACCTACGGTCCGTGGCTCGAGAACTTCGAGGGGGGGCTCGAGGCCGAATCGCACATCATCAGCAACTCCGGGCCCGCCTACATCTTCCGCAACGGGCGAATGGTCACAGGGACCTGGACCACGGGGCCGGTCGGGTCGCCGACCAGGTTCCTCGACGCGGCGGGCAAGGTGATCCCCCTGCAGCCAGGGCGAACCTGGATCGAGATCTATCCAAACGTGAAGACGCCCGTCGTGACCCCTGCAGCGCCGGCTTCGCCAGCGACCACCACAACATCGGCTGCAGGCACCTGAAGGAAGCAGCCAGACATGCTTGAATACGCTGCCATCCCCATCTAGGACTCCGCTCAGCACGTCGAAAGGATGTCGCCATGGCCGAGGTGCAGCGAACTCGAGTCGCAGCCGACGTGGATCGCGACGTGGTCGTCTTCGTGATCGGGATGCGCATCAACCGGCTGTGGGCGGTGCACAAGTGGATCCCCGTCTTCGTGGCGATGCCTCGGATGATCGCCGAGCTCGCGCGCCAGCCCGAGCTGGGCCTCCTTGGCCGGCCGAGGTCATTCATCTCGGGCAGGACCCTGCTGATCCACCAGGTGTGGAATTCATTCGAGCAATTGGACAGCTATGCGAGGAGCAGGGACGCTGCCCACCTCCCGGCATGGAGGGCGTTCAACAGGAAGATCGGCACAGATGGGTCGGTGGGCATCTACCACGAGACCTACCTCGTCGGCCCCGGTCGGGTCGAGACGCTCTACGCGAACATGCCGCCGTTCGGACTGGGTGCCGCGCTCGGAACGTCGCCTGCCGTGCGAGGCCGCTCGACGGCACCGCAGCGCCTCGGGCTCGCAGCAGAAGGCGACGACACCCCGCCGGTCGGCGCCGCCTGACTACGAGCCTGGCGGCGAGATCGACCGGGCATTGGATACAGACGCGATCAGTCTCCCTGCGGGCCCCTGGCCGAAGAGCCACAGGATGTTCCCCGTGATCCGGGCGACGTCACTCGCCGGACAGGCTGCCACCCGTATCTGTGTGCAGGGCGAGAGGGAGTCGATCCAGTTGTTGTCGCCGGCGTCCAGCACGCCCGCCTTGCTCGACGGGTCCGTGTAGTAGGTCATGTCCGAGTACGTGAGCCCGTTCCACTGACCCATCCCGGTGAAGGCGCTCGAGAGCGGGACGGGGGAATGCGCCAGCACCTCTAGGTTGCCGTGGACCGCTGCGGAGGCGTCGACGTGATCGATGTCCGACGCGATGACGCCGGGGAGCTTCGAGCCGTCGTGCAAGCCCGTGTGGCGGAAGACCCATGCCGTGGCATCCGCCACGACGAACGGAGCGTCGTGCCCCACGTCCAGGTAGCCGGCATATTCCTCTCCGACGAATGGGATCGGCGACCAGTCAGTCGGCGGAGACTCCCAGGTGTTGCCCGTCACCTGCATCGGGCTCGCGTGCCCGTCGAGTGGGTCCTCCGCGCTGTCGCGGTAGTCGACGACGAGGCGCGCAGAGCCGAGGTCTGAGGACGCGAGTCGGACATGGCGGACAATCGCAGCCGCGCCGAGGAACGCGACGTTGGTTCCGTGGCGCTCGGCGTCCTGGACAGCCAGGCGCTCCTCGTAGGTCCACGCCTCGTCGTGGCCGAGGCTGAGGATCGCCTTGTGGTGCGAGACGAGTCCGGGATCCATGGTGAGCTCGACGTCCGTCACACACGTGGCATCGAGCCCGTGCTGCTCCATGAGCCGCACGAGCGGATACTCCTCTCCGAGGAAGTCCGCCGCGCCGCTCCCGTCCGCATAGGGCCGGTCGAAGGAGAGGACCCTTGCGCGATTGCACACCGGGTACGTCTCGGCATATCGGCATGGACCCTGCCCGGAGTAGAAGGAGTACCCGCCGAAGGTGTTCCACCCCGCTTCGGTGAAGGATCGGTTGATCACGAGGTAGGTGGCCCGGCTCGAGGGTTCTGACACGGTCAGCAGGATGTAGTTCTCGTGTCCGCCCGATCCGACCAGCTTGAGCAGGTAGTCCCCTGGGACGAAGGCGTCGGTGATGGGAACGGTCAGCGAGCGCGACCAATTGTCGCAGCTGACCGTGTTCGTGGATCGATGCACGGGGCAGCGAGGCTGAACCCTCCCCCTGTACGTGCGTGACGCCCAGACAAGTCGAGCGCCGTCACCGCCGTAGTACCCCATCCGGTACGCGACGACCCGAAATCGGGTCGATGACGTCGAGACGTACAGCCCGACCGCATCGCCGCGGACGGCATCGGTTGTGTCCGCGAATCCCTCGATACCCGAGGCGGCGCCCTTCGGGATCCTCCATGCTGTCGTGCCTGCACGGCTGTTCTCCTGGACGATCGCTTCGGACACCACGCCGTACGGTCCGAGATGCAGGGCTGGTGGCCGCGACGCGGATCTCGCCGGTGCCTCGCGCTCGGGGGCATGCGCCGACACGATCGCCGCTCCGGCGGCTGCGAGCATGGTGGCGCCGACGAGCGCAATGCTCGCCAGACCCCGGAGTGCGACGGGGCGCTGAGCATGCGTGCGCTCAGCGCCCATGCCGCCAGCTCGACGACGTGCTCGATAATGTCACCGCGTCATTCAAACAGGCCGCAATGGCGGCGCCGACTGCAGGACGACGCGGGTCCTTTTCGGGGCACCTGCGATGCAGCACCCCGAGATCAGGAGCTCGCATCCTCCTCGGCGAGGATCCGGTAAATCGACCGACGTGCCTCGCTCAGCACCGCCGTGGCCTGCGCCACCTGGGCCTCAGAACCGGCCTCGAGGACCTGACGGACCGCCGCAGCGACTTGCCGCCCGGTGCCGAGCAGCTCGAACCGGGGCTCGCTGACCTTCGATGCAGCGTCCTCCCACGGCAGCCCGAGAGCGGCGCGGTTCTCCTCGACGGTGCTCTTTCCCGCATCCGTCAGCCGAAACGTCCGACCGCTCGCAGAGGCATCGACCTCGACGAGTCCTTCATCTTCGAGCTGGCTCAGCACGGGGTAGATGGACCCGGGACTCGGCCTCCACGCTCCACCGGAGCGCTCCGAGATCTCCTGGATGAGCTGGTACCCGTTGCGGGGCTGCTCCTCGAGGAGCAGGAGCACCGCAGCGCGGACATCGCCTCGCTTTGACCGGCGGCCCATCCGACGGGCCGGGCCGTAGAGGCCGAACTCGCCGCGTCGTCCCATGGGCGGGCCGTGCCGGAACCGGCGACCTCCCCCTCGACGGTCGCCACGGGGACCGTCCTCCTCCGTCCATTGCCTCTCTGAATGTGTGTGTTCGTGTCTCATGTCCACTCCTTGTCGTTGTTATTACGTGATATGTAACGATATATCGCTATCTATCTCTTGTCAAGCCCCGACCTACAGATCGTCGAATGGCGGGGCGTATCGAAAGGTTCCTTCGGGCACGGGGGCCGATCCGGTGAGGGGAAGCGCCTGGAAGTTGTCCTCCCACCGAGGGTCCGGAGGCTCGATGAGGAACGTGCGCGACGGGCGGAAGCCGAATCGGGCGTAGTAGCCAGGGTCCCCGAGGAGACCGATCAGGACTTCCTCGAGTTCCACGGCGGCGGCGATGACTGCCCGGACCAATGCGGATCCGATCCCCCGTCCCTGTCGCTCGGGATGCACGCCGAGCGGCCCCAGGCCGATGACGGGCAGTGCCGCCGGGTCGATCCACGCGCGCGAGCACACGACGCTGCCCACGACGAGTTCGTCTTCAACCGCGACGATCGAGAGACCCGGGATCCACGCATCCGAGTTGCGAAGTCGGTTCACGAGCACCGCCTCGGCGACAGGACCGCGAACCGCACCTCGCGCGAACGCCAACGCATGGATCTGATGAATCGCCGGCTCGTCAGCCTCGCGTTCTCGCCTCACCGTGAGGCCCGCATCGTGATTGTCGTGCATCTGCCAACTCTGGCACCGCGAGACTTGGATGTGCGCGTCCCGTGCGGCCGTGGATCATCGGTCCTCGTGGAATGGCCGGCACCTAGATTGCGGCCATGCGCCTCAGTACGGTGATCCTCCCCCATGCGCGATGGATGGAGCTCCGCCACACGTGGCGCCGGGCCGAGGAACTCGGCTTCGACGCCGCCTACACGTACGACCACCTGTCGTGGCGTTCGTTCCGTGACCTCCCATGGTTCGATGCCCTGACGACCCTCTCTGCAGCGGCGGTCGAGACCTCGAAGATCCGCATCGGCACGCTCGTCACAACTCCCAACTTCCGCCATCCGGTTCCGCTCGCGAAGCAACTGCTCTCGATCGATGACCTTTCTGAGGGCAGGCTCACGATCGGGGTCGGCGCCGGGGGCACGGGCTTCGACGCCAGCGCGCTCGGTCACGAGCCCTGGTCGCCGGCCGAGCGCGCGGACCGGTTCGCAGAGTTCACCGAGCTGCTCAATCAGTTGCTACGCGAGCCTGTGACCACCGCATCGGGGCGCCACTACTCAGCCTCGGAGGTTCGCATGATTCCTCCGGCGCTCCAGCACCCGAGGCCACCGATCTACGTCGCAGCGACAGGTCCAAGGGGCATCGCGCTCGCCGCGACGGTCGGGCAGGGTTGGGTCACGTTCGGGGCACCTGCGGGTTCGCCCACCTCGACCGAGGAATCCGTCACCAAGCAGGTCGAGCTGATGCTTGGCGCACTGGAGGAACACGGACGTGACGCCCGTCACTTCGAGCGGGTGCTGCTCGACGCCTTCGGCGAGGAGCGTCCCTTGGCGTCGGTCGACGCTTTCGTCGACTGGGCCGGTCGGTACCGGGCTGCCGGCATCACCGAGCTGGTCGTCCACTGGCCTGTCCCCGACTCGATCTTCGCGGCCGACCAGGACGTCTTCGAGGCCGTCGCCGTGCACGGCCTTGCGCAGCTCGGCTCCTAGTTTCGGGTCGTCTGCGGAGCCCAAGGGGACGCCCGGTTCAAGGGCTCAGCGCGAACGCGACGAGGATGCCGTGCCGAACGCCATCTCGGGGCGCCCGGGGCCCGGCATCGCCTTCGCCTCTCGGGGTCCGAACGGCTCCGCGCACTCACTGCAGATGAGGACCGCGTCCGACGCATGTCCGCACGTCGTGTGCACGACCTCGACCGGCGGCCCGGACGGGGCGGCGTACCGATCGCCCCACTGGCGCATGGTCGTGAGGACGGGCCAGAGATCGCGGCCCTTCTGGGTCAACTTGTACTCGGACCTCGGGGGGTGGTCGCTGTAGGGGACGCGCACGAACACGCCGGCGTCGACGAGGTGGCGGAGGCGCTGCTGGAGGACGTTTCGCGAGATCCCGAGCCGGTGCTGGAAGTCGTCGAAGCGCGTCACTCCGAGAAAGGCGTCACGCACGATGAGCATGCTCCACCATTCGCCGACGACCTCGAGGCACTGGGCCACGGAGCAGTCCATCTGCGAGAAACTCTTCCGTTCCATGCACAAATCATAGTGCGTTGCATGAAAGTATGCACTCCGTTATAGTTAGTTTCATGAAAGAACCTGCTGTTGATCGAGCTGCGGTTCCATCCAGCGGTTCGAGGAGCGTCGCCGTTTTCCTCGTCACCTCGCTCGGCGCCTTCATGGCCTCGCTCGACCTGTCGATAGTGAACATCGCCTTCCCCGCGCTCGAACACTCCTTCCCCTCGGATCCTCGATCGACCCTTGCATGGGTCATTGCCGGCTACTCGATCGCCTTCGGGGCGCTCCTGGTGGTCGCCGGCAGGACGGCCGACCGGATCGGTGCCCGCCGGATGTTCTTCATCGGCCTCACCATCTTCTGCTCGGGCTCCGCGCTCTGCGCGGTCGCCCCGAACGTGCTCCTGCTCATCGCAGGACGCGTGGTCCAGGGCGCAGGCGCAGCCGCGATCCTCCCGTCCTCCCTCGGCCTCCTGCTGGCCGCGTTCCCGATCGCGAAGCGCACCCAGGTCGTCTCGCTGTGGGGTGGCGTCGGCGCGCTTGCGGTCGCGACCGGACCCACTGTCGGTGCGCTGCTCATCACTGCGGGGGGATGGCGGTGGGTCTTCATCGTCAACATCCCCATCGGGGCGGCCGCGTGGATCGTCGGGCGGGCCGTCCTCCCACGTCTCCGCGCCGAGCAGGCTCCCCCGGCCCCCGACTATCTGGGCGCCGCACTCATCAGTGTCTCGCTTGCGTCACTCGTACTCGCCATCACGCAGGGTCCCAGCTGGGGTTGGAACGAGCCGACCACCCTCGGGTGCTTCGCGCTCAGTGTCCTCGCCGGTGCTCTCTTCGTGCGCCGCTCCTCGCGCCACCCCGAGCCGGTCCTCGATCTGACGCTGTTCCGATCGAGGTCCTTCAGCGTCGCGAACGCCGCGATGGTGCTGTATGCGATGGGGTTCTTCGCGATGCTCCTCGGGAACATCCTCTTCCTCACGAGCGTGTGGCACTACTCGATCCTCACGGCCGGGCTCGCCGTCACTCCCGGGCCACTGGTCGTGGCATCGGTCTCGGGTCCCGCCGGCAAGGTCGCCTCGAGGGTGGGCTTTCGCCGCGTGCTGCTGGTCGGCGCGGCATTCTTCGCCGGCGGGCTCGCCTGGTACGCCACGCGCGTCGGCCTCACACCGGACTACGTCGGCGTGTGGCTGCCCGCCACACTCATCACGGGATTCGGGATTGGACTCACGTTCCCAGTCCTGAGCGCGACGGCTGTCTCGAGCCTGCATCGAGACCGCTATTCGGTCGGCAGTGCCGTCAATCAGACGGCACGGCAGGTTGGAGGATCGGTCGGCATCGCGATCCTCGTCGTCATCCTCGGCCCGGCGTCCTCGGGAGCCGCAGCGCTCGGCGACTTCCGGCGCCTGTGGTGGTACGGGTGCGCGATGGCCATCGCCTCGGGAGCCGTCTGCTTGCTGCTCCGCCCTCCTCGTCCGGTCCATCCGCCGTCGACGCAGCCCGTCAGCGCGGCCAGTCCCTCCGAGCACCTGTCATGACAACCGGCTCGACGTTCGCGAAGTCGTCGGAGCGCGATTGGGGTGAGGAGCGGACGAAGACGATCGGCTGGTACGACCCGATGCAGACCGCGGCGCTGGGCATGACGATGAGCGGGCTCTCAGTGCTCGAAGCAGTCCGAGACGGCACGGTCCCTCCCGCGCCGATCGCCTCGGTGCTCGGGTTCCGGATCCTCAACCTCGAACGCGGAAGGGTCGTCTTCGGCTGGGAACCAGATGAGTCGGCGTACAACCCGATCGGCATGGTCCACGGGGGCCTCGTGTGCACGCTGGCGGACACCGTCACTGGCTGCGCCGTGCAGACGCTGCTCGACCCCGGATTCGGCTACAGCACGATCGACATCTCGGTCAGCTTCCTGCGGCCGGTGACGCTGTCGAGCGGGTTGCTGCGCGCCACGGGCGAAGTGTCGAAGTCCGGGCGCCGTGTTGCGTTCGCGACGGCCGGGATCGAGGACGCCGATGGGCTGCTCGTCGCGACCGCGACGAGCAGCCTGCTCGTCTTCGGCCCATAGCGAGGGTGTGGCCTCCGGAGCCGTCCATACACTGCAGGAGCGTCGCGCCGACCATTCCCGCCACGAAACGGAGCATCATGCCCCTTCCCACCCTCCAGGTCGTCACCTGCAGCACCCGTCCCGGTCGACTCGGCCCCGCGGTCGCATCGTGGTTCATCGACCGTGCGATCGCCGATGGGAGGTTCACAGTCGAGGCGGTGGACCTCGCCGCCGTGGACCTCCCGCTGCTCGACGAGCCGCACCACCCGATCCTCGCCAACTATCAGCACGACCACACGAAGGCCTGGAGCGAGAGTGTCTCGAGGGCGGACGCCTTCGTCTTCGTGATGCCCGAGTACAACTACAGCTTCACCGGCGCGACAAAGAACGCCATCGACTTCCTCCACCACGAGTGGAAGTTCAAGCCGATCGGCTTCGTCAGCTACGGCGGGGTGGCGGCGGGCACGAGGGCGGTCCAGGCGCTCAAGCTGGTCGTCTCGGCCGTGAGCATGATGCCCGTCAGCGAGTCGGTGAACATCCCGTTCTTCAGCAAGCACATCGACGCCGAGGGCGTGTTCCACGCGCCTGAGGGTCTCGATGCCAGCGCGACGACGATGCTGGAGTCCGTGGCACGGTGGTCAGACGCGCTCGCGACCCTGCGTGCGCCCGCAGGCTGAGAAGCGACGGGTCGAGGGCGCCTTCGTAGACTTGGCCCCGATGACCGCAGCATTCGGACCCGATATCTACACGGAGGCCGAGGGCAGCGACGACACGCTTTCCAACCTCGGGCCGCTGCGCACTATGGCCGGCATCTTCGAGGGCCCGCGGGGGACGGACGTGCACCCCGCCGTGGATGGCGACGAGGCGGAGGCGTACATCGAGCGCTACGAGCTCCAGCCGATCGACCGGCAGACCAACGGCCCCCAGCTCCTCTACGGCCTCCGCTACCACCAGCACATTCACAAGCCCGGGGAGCGCGAGACGTTCCACGACCAGGTCGGCTACTGGCTCTGGGAGCCCGCGACCGAGTCCGTCTCGTTGCTGCTCGCGATCCCGCGCGCCGAGGTCGCGCTTGCGATCGGGCATGCAGGGGCCGACGCCACGACGTTCACCGTCACCGCGGGACTCGGCGCCGCCACGAACGGGATCGCCTCCGGCCCGTTCCTCGACGAGAACTTCCGAACGGTCTCGTGGTCGGTGACCGTGACGGTCCTCGACGCCGATACCTGGAGGTATGAACAGGACACCGTCCTCGAGGTCGCGGGACGCGAGGGCCTCGTCCATCACACCGACGAGTCGACGCTCGTGCGCGTGGCCGGGCCGGCACCCAATCCGCTCGCCGCCCCGTGATGCCTCGAGCGACGTCTGTCGGTCACGCACTGTTCATGGATTCGCAACCGCCTCCCCGTCCGTGCGTCACGTGCCCGTCACGGTCGCCCGAGGGCACCTCGATACGCTGCGGCAGGTGGAGGATCCGATCCAGACGACGCCAGGACTCGATCGGCTCCGAGAGCAGGAGTGGCTGCTCCTGGCGAGGATCGCCGTGAGGCGCGACGTTCGCGCCGCCTTCGATGCCGCCGCACGCGGTGCGCTCTGCGAGCACTCGGTCCTCGAGCAGCTCAAGGCCCTGCTCCTCGGAGCCCGAGAGGGTGGCGCCGCATGACGATCCCTTCGAATGTGACCGAGCTCATCGCGCTGTACGAGGAGGTCGGTGACGGCTTCTTCGGGGAGGTCATTTCCCAGCTCGACCATGCGCTGCAGTGCGGCGAGCTCGCCCGCGCCTCGGGCGCGCGCGACGAGCTCATCGCAGCGTCGCTCCTCCATGACGTCGGGCACCTCGTGGCCAACCGACAGGGCAACCCTGACTTCGTGCTCGACGAGGACGACGACGAGCACGAGGCGGTGGGCGGACGTGTGCTCGGGGCGATGTTCGGACCAGCCGTCGCGCAGCCGGTCGCGCTGCACGTGGTCGCGAAGCGCTGGCGTTGCACAGTCGACCCGGCGTACTGCGACACCCTCACCGCATGCTCGAAGGCGACCCTCCAGGCGCAGGGTGGGCTCCTGGACGACGATGCCTGCAGGCGCTTCGAGGCGCACCCGGGATTCCTCGACGCGCTGCTGGTCCGCGACTGGGACGACGAGGGCAAGATCCCCGGGTGGGACGTCCCTCCGCTCAGCAGCTACGAGGGCATGCTTCGATCTCTCGCGCGGGTCGAGTCCAAAGCCTGACCTCCGGACCCCGGAGTCACTTCGTCACGAACGTCCCGGCCTCGCCTGCCAAGAGCTCGCTGGCATCCTCGAGGCTGCCGATCATCGCGGGGTTGCCCGTCGACTCGACGAACCTGCACGCAGCCTCGACCTTCGGTCCCATCGAGCCGGCAGCAAAGTCGAGCGCCCGAAGCTCGGCGACGGTGGTGTGCCCGATGGTGCGCGCCGCGGGAGTCCCGAATTCCACCTCGACGGCCGAGACGTCGGTGAGGAGCAGGAGCGCGTCCGCGCCCAGCTTGCGAGCGATGAGGGCGGCGGAGAGGTCCTTGTCAATGACCGCCTCGGCCCCGCGGAGGCAGCCGGTCGCGTCTCGGAGCACCGGAATGCCGCCGCCACCGGCGCACACGACGACCGCGCCGCTCTCGAGGAGGAGCGCGATGGTCGCGAGCTCGAGGACCTCCATCGGTTCGGGAGAGGGGACGACGCGTCGTCGCGATGCGCCATCGGGTCGCACTGACCAGCCGAGCTTGCTGACGGCGTCCGCAGCTTCCTGCTCACCGAGGATCTGGCCGACGAACTTCGTTGGTGCGTTGAAGGCCGGGTCAGATCCGTCGACGAGCGTCTGGTTGATGAGGCTCGCAACCTGGCGGCCGGGCAGAGCGTTCTCGAGCGCCTGCAGGAGCCAGTAGCCGATCATGCCCTGGGTCTGCGCCCCAAGCACGTCGAACGGATACGGCTTCGGCAGCGATGCATCCGCCGCGCTCTCGACGGCGAGCAACCCGACCTGCGGTCCGTTGCCGTGGGTCACGACCAGGTCGTTCGCCCGTGCCACGACGGCGAGGGCCGCGACGGCATCGTCGACGTGGTGCTGTTGGATCTCCGCGGCAGGGACCTCGCCGCGTCGCAGCAGCGCATTGCCGCCGAGGGCGACGACGAGGCGCATCAGTCCCCGAGGGTCGCGATCATCGTCGCCTTGATCGTGTGCAGCCGATTCTCCGCCTGGTCGAACACGATCGACGCCGCTGACTCGAAGACCTCGTCGGAGACCTCGAGGGCCGTGATGCCCCGCTTCTCGAAGATCTGCCTCCCGACCTCGGTCTCGGTGTTGTGCATCGCCGGCAGGCAGTGCATGAACTTGACGTCCGGGTTCCCGGTCGCGGCGACGACAGCAGCGTTCACTTGGTACGGGAGGAGCAGGTCGATCCGCTCGTCCCACTCGTCCGGAGGCTCGCCCATGGAGAGCCACACGTCGGTGTACAGGAAGTCGGCGCCGCGCACGGCCTCCCCGACGTCCTCGGTGATCGTGATCCTCGCTCCGGACCCGGCGCAGAGCCCGTCGGCTATGGCCCGGACCTCCGTCGTCGGCCACAGCGCCTCGGGGGCGGCGATGCGGACGTCCATCCCAACGATCGCGCTCGACACGAGCAGGGAGTTGGCGGTGTTGTTCCGCGCATCGCCCAAGTAGCAGTATGCAACGTCGCCGAGCGGCTTCCTCGAGTGGTCACGGACCGTGAGGACGTCGGCGAGCATCTGGGTCGGGTGCCACTGGTCAGTGAGCCCGTTCCATACGGGTACGCCCGCCTCGCGGCCGAGGATCTCGACGCTCTCCTGGGCGAAGCCCCGGTACTCGATCCCGTCGAACATCCTGCCGAGCACGCGGGCTGTGTCTCGCACGGACTCCTTGTGACCGAGCTGGGACTCCTCGGGCCCGAGGTACGTGACGTGCGCCCCCTCGTCGTGGGCACCGACCTCGAACGCCGACCGCGTCCTCGTGGATGCCTTCTCGAAGATGAGCGCGATGCTCCGTCCCGCGAGCCTGGCGCGCTCGCTCTTCACCTTCTTCTCGAGGCGGAGCTCCGCCGCCAGGTCGATGAGGAAGATGAACTCCTCTCTGGTCAGGTCCGTGTCCTTCAGCAGGTTGCGTCCTCGAAGCATCAGTTCCATGTCTCCTCCGTTCTCGGGCTAGGCCGCATCGCGCTGGATCGGGCAGGTCATGCACCGCGGTCCTCCGCGTCCGCGCCCGAGCTCGCTGCCGGCTATGTCGACGACCTCGATGCCGTGCTTGCGCAGCATCGTGTTGGTCGCCACGTTGCGCTCATAGCCCATGACGACCCCGGGGGCGACCGCGAGGTAGTTGGTGCCGTCGTCCCACTGCTCGCGCTCCGCTGCACGGATGTCCTCGTCGGTCGTCAGCACCGTGACCTCATCGACCTCGAAGATCGCGGCGAGGGTGTCCCACAGGCTGTGGTTCCGCGCGACGCTCAGCCTTCCCGGCTCCTCCCCCGCCGTGATGGTCCAGCTGCGCAGGTGCCGGTCGAAGTACGGGTAGAGGACGAAGGTCGCGGTGTCGACCATCGACATGACGGTGTCGAGGTGCATGAAGGCGTGGCTGTGCGGGAGCTCGATGGCGACCACGCGAGTCGCCTGACCGGATTCGAACAGCGCGTGCGCGACGGTCTCGATCGCCATCGGGGTCGTCCGCTCTCCCATGCCGATCAGCACGGAGCCATGGCCGATCACGTGGACGTCCCCTCCCTCGATCGTGGCCGGCTGGTAGGTGTGGTCGCCGCCGCCGTAGTAGGTGGCGAACCCGCCGGCCGCGAACATCGGATGGTACGAGTAGATCGCTCGCGTGTGCAGCGACTCGCGCTGTCGGGCTGGCTTCGCCATCGGGTTGATCGTGACGCCACCGTAGATCCAGCATGAGTTATCGCGCTGGAAGAGGTGGTTTGGCAGGGGGGTGAGCAGGAAGTCGTCGGCGCGCAGCATGTCCCACGTGAGGCTGTGCGCGCCCTGCGGGTGCAGGTCCGCCTTCAGAACGCCACCCACCAGGTACTCCGCGAGCGCCTGCCCGTCGAGGTCCTCGAAGAGCCGGCGGATCGGGGCGACGAGCGAGGGCCCGAGGATCTCGGGTGTGCAGAGACGGTCGAGGACGAACTTGCGACCCTCGGGCAGCTCCAGGGTCTCGGCGAGCAACTGTCCGTAGTAGTGGACCTCCACGCCCTTGTCACGCAGGGCCTGAGCGAATGCATCGTGCTCGGTCTTCGCCTTGGATGCCCAGACGATGTCGTCGAAAAGGAGCGCCCCGATGTTGTCGGGGGTGAGCCTCGACAACTCGAGGCCAGGGCGGTGGATGATCGCCCTTCGAAGCTGGCCGACTTCCGAATCAACGGAGAATGTCATTGCGACTCCCTCATCTCTCGTGCTGGTCGTTGCTGGCATGGCCGGTCACGGCGCCTTGGCGAGAGCCACCGCGGGCTGCTCGGCAGGAAGGTCCACCGGTTCAGGCGCCTCGCCCAGGCGCTGTCGCCGCGCGTTCAGGAACGCGTAGAGCACAAGCCCGGCAAGGATCACGACCAGCGCCTGGTAGACGACCTGGTAACCCGACGCGAACGTCACCCACATCGAGAACAGCACGCTCGCGCCGGCGACCGTGAGGTCGCGTGCCAGCGCCCAACCCTGCACGCGACGGCGGCGCGAGACGAGGAAGGTGAGCTGCGCGATCGCTGAGAAGAAGTACGGGATGGCGACAGTGACGACCGTGAGGTCGACCAGATAGGTGAACACCGTCAGGCCGGAACTGGACGTGTAGCGCCAGAGCATCAGCAACGAGGGGAGCAGGGTGCCGACCAGGATGCCGAACCATGCCGTCCCGTTCCGATCGGTCCAGGCGAACGGCCGCGGGAACAGGTCGTCCTGGGCGATCGCCCTCGATGTCTCAGTCACGATCAGCGTCCATCCGTTGAGCGCGCCGATGCCGGAGATCACGGCGAGTGCCGCAATGAACTTCCCCGCCCAGGCGTTGTTCGGGAAGATGCTCTGGAATGCGTTGACGAACGGAGATCCCGTGCCGACGAGCGTGTGGTGCGCGACGAGACCCATGACTGCGGCAGTCACGAGGACGTAGAGGATCGCGCTCACGGCGGTGCCGATCACCGACGCTCGCATCACGTTCTTCCGAGGGTTCGCCACACGCTTCGCTGTCATCGCAGCTGCCTCCACCCCGATGAAGCTGAAGAGCGCCACGCCAGCCGCGATGCCGATCGCGCTGTAGAGGCTCCCTCCCGATGCGTTGAACGGCCCGAAGTTCGCCTTGTCGACGAAGAACCACCCGACGACGCCGACGAACAGGAGGGGCAGGAACTTGAGGACGACGGTGACGTTCTGGAACCAGGCCATCTGACGGACGCCGGCGAGGTTCACGAGCGCCGGGATCCACAGGCCGATGAGGGCGATCCCCCAGTTCTCCATGCCCGTCGGGTTGCTGATGCCGAAGAGCGCGTCCACGTAGAAGACCCAGGAGGCGACGATTGCCGCGTTGCCCGCCCAGGCCTGGATCCAGTAGCACCAGCCGACGAGGTAGCCGGCGAAGTCGCCGAACTCGTGTCGCGAGTACGCGTACAAGCCGCCATCGCTGTTCGGCACGCGCTTCGTCAGCTGCCCGAACAGGACCGCGAGGAGCATCGCGCCCACGGCGATCACGCCGAGCACGATGATGCCCATCGTCCCGGCGCCTGCCAGGACCGCGGGCATCGTGAAGACCCCGGTTCCCACGATGCTCCCGATGACGAGTCCCGTCGCCGACGTCAGGCCGAGGGTGCGGGCCTTCACCTGGTTCCGCGAGGAGAGCGGTTCGTCGGGGGTCATCGATCCACGCGAAGCGTCGCCGACCCCCGCGTCGCCGTCTCCCGAGGCCGCCGGAATATCAGGACTGGAAACGATGCTCGGAACCGTGCTGGTCATGGCGCCACCGATCTCTGTGGGCCCGGGGGGCCCGGACCACCGCCACTTCAGCGTTCCCTGCGGAACGCCTCGCCTCCAATTGTGGAGACTCAGATGACCATGGTCCAGAGTCAAATGTCATTGCGAAGACTGCCTGAATTCACCCTAATGACAACGCACGGAACTCTGACCTGACTGCGCAGCGATATGGACTTTCATTCGGACTCGATCCATTGCTTCTGTAGTTAATTCGTGAATAAAGCGTGAAGACAATGGCTGCTCACAGTCGTCAGGATGACGCCGAACGAGCGCCATGCCCACCCGGTGCTGGTCTGGGCTGGCTGGTCGTCACCAGTGTGACGAGGGGAGGCGCGACGACCAGCCAGCACACGGGTGCGGGGCCGAACCGGGGGTCACAGACCGGTTCGGCCCAGCGCACCCTCTTCGGCTGCCCTGAGCGGGGGGCTCAGTGGGACAGCACGACCTTTAGGGCGCCTGTGTCGGCTGCGCGGCCGAACACGTCGTACGCCGTTTCCATCTCGTCCATCGAGAAGTGGTGCGTCACGACCTGGCCGACGTCGACCTGGTGGGTGGTGACGAGCCGCATCAGCGTGGGCGTCGAGTACGTGTCGACGAGTCCCGTCGTGATGGTCACGTCGCGGATCCACAGCGACTCGAGGTGCAGCGTCGCCGGCTTGCCGTGGACGCCGATGTTCGCCACGTACCCTCCGGCTCGCACGAGCTCCACGCACTGCTCGAACGCCTCGGGCGTGCCCACGGCTTCGATCACGACGTCGGCGCCGAGGCCTCCGGTCATCTCGAACACGATGGCCTTGGGGTCTTCGGTGGTGTTGTTGACCGTCACGTCCGCACCGAACCGCTTCGCGGCCTCGAGGCGCGTGTCGGCCATGTCGATCGCCACGATGTGGCTGGGCGAGAACAGCTTCGCGCCAAGGATCGCAGCCAGCCCGATCGGGCCGGAGCCAACGATCGCGACGGTGTCACCAGGCTGGACGTGTCCGTTCAGGACGCCCACCTCGTAGGAGGTCGGCATGATGTCGGCGAGCATCAGCACTTCCTCGTCCTTCGCGCCCTCGGGCACCTTGTAGAGCGAGTTGTCCGCGAACGGGACGCGAACCATCTCCGCCTGCGTGCCGTCGATCAGGTGGCCGAGGATCCAGCCGCCGCCATCGAGGCACTGCCCGTAGCGACCCTCGCGGCAGAACCTGCAGTGCCCGCATGCTGAGATGCAGGACACAAGCACGTGGTCCCCGACGGACATCGTCTTCACGCCTGTTCCGACTTCCATCACGGTCCCCACGGCCTCGTGCCCCAGGATCCTCCCGGCAGCCACCTCGGGCACGTCGCCCTTCAAGATGTGCAGGTCGGTACCGCAGATCGTCGTCGCATCCACGCGAACAATCGCGTCGGTGTCCTCCATGATCACTGGCTGGGGGACGTCCTTCCACGCCATCATTCCTGGACCTTCATAGACAAGTGCCTTCATGTCGTCCTCCTTCGCTTGGACAGACATGTGCAGTGTGGCGGAGCCCTCGGATTCCACTAGTGCCAAAGGTCCCCCGCGAGGACTAGTCGGGCGGCCCGTTGACGAGGACCGCCGCCCCGTTGACCCTGTCCCCCGCGAGGTCGGACAGGGCCCGGTTGGCGTCCTCCATCGGGTAGGCGACCGTCGATGCAACCACGCCGAACCGGGCGGCGAGGGCCAGGAAGTCCTCGCCGTCCTGGCGCGTGTTGGCGGTGACGCTGCACAATGTGCGCTCCTCGAAGAGGTGTCGTGCGTAGTCGAGCGTCGGGATGTCGGTCAGATGGATCCCGGCGATCGCGAGGGTCCCGCCACGGTCGAGCGCCTCGAGCGCCGGAAGCACCAGCGTTCCGACGGGTGCGAACAGGATCGCCGAGTCGAGCGGCTCGGGGGGCCGGTCCGAGGCGCCGCCCGCGCTGGCGGCACCGAGGTCGAGGGCGAGCTGGCGAGCCTCAGGGGACCTCGTCATCACGTGCACCCTGGCGCCCGTGGCCAGGGCGATCTGTGCGGTGATGTGGGCGGACCCGCCGAAGCCGTAGATCCCGAGGGTCCCGGCTTCGGGCAGGTTCGCGCGCAGGAGCGCCCGGTAGCCGATGATCCCGGCGCACAGCATGGGTGCCGCCTGCTCGTCGGTGAAGGCTTCGGGGATCCGGTAGACGAAGTGCTCGTCCGCGACGATCCGATCCGCGTACCCGCCGTCGATGTCCCACCCGGTGAAGGTCGGTTCAAGGCAGAGGTTCTCCCGTCCTGAGAGGCAGAACCGGCACGCTCCGCAGGTCCGGGCGAGCCACGGGACCCCGACGCGGTCACCGACCGAGAAACGGGAGGCCCCGCTCCCGAGGCGGGCCACGACCCCCACGACCTCGTGTCCCGGGATGACGAGGTGCCGGGAAGGAAGGAGGTCACCCTCTGCGAGATGCAGGTCGGTCCTGCACACTCCGCAGGCCGAGACCTCGATGAGCAGCTGCCCGGACATGGGCTCGGGCGTGGCGCGCTCAATGCGGCGCAGCGGGTGTGAGTCGATCGGCCCGGGCTCGTCTACCACCCACGCGCACATGGTGTCGCCCGACATGTACCTCCAACCGCCGTTGCAACGCATTGTCGCAGGGATCGATCAGTCACCCAAGCACAGCAGCGACCCAGCGGCAAGGGACTTCCGACCCTATCGCCCCACACCGTCCGGCCCCACGTTGAAAGTGAGTGGCGAGACCGTCACCGCTCGGGAAGCGATCCGACCTTCCTCCGACGGTCCGAGGTACAAGGAGTTGCAATGACACTAACCACAGACCATGAGATGGCCACTGCCCCAGCAGAGAGCGCCGCATTCATCGCACCTGGCAAGCCGGGCAGCATCGTCGAGTTGAAGACCCGCTACGACAACTTCATCGGCGGCAGATGGGTGGCGCCGGTCAAGGGCTCGTACATGATGAACCTGAGCCCTGTGAACGGACTGCCGTTCTGCGAGGTCGCCAAGTCGACGGCGGAGGATGTGGAACTCGCGCTGGACGCAGCGCACCGCGCGAAGGATGCGTGGGGCGAGACCTCCCTGACCGGACGGGCAGCGGTCCTCAACAGGATCGCCGACGTCATGGAGGCGAACCTCGAGATGCTCGCGGTCGCCGAGAGCTGGGAGAACGGCAAGCCGGTGCGCGAGACCCTCGCTGCGGACATTCCCCTCGCAGTGGACCACTTCCGGTACTTTGCCGGCGCGACGCGCTCACTCGAGGGACGCTCGACCGAGATCGACAACGATACGGTGGCCTACCACTTCCACGAGCCGCTTGGGGTCGTCGGCCAGATCATCCCCTTCAACTTCCCGCTCCTCATGGCCGCATGGAAGATCGCCCCGGCTCTCGCTGCGGGGAACTGCACCGTCGTGAAGCCCGCCTCACCCACGCCCTGGTCGATCCTGAAGCTCGCAGAGCTGATCGCCGACGTGGTGCCCCCGGGGGTCGTGAACATCATCACCGGTCCGGGAGCGGAGATCGGCAAGGCGCTCGCCTCGAGTCCGCGAATCGCGAAGATCGGCTTCACGGGTGAGACGGTCACCGGCAGGTTGATCATGCAGTACGCGGCGGAGAATCTCATCCCATCGACCGTCGAGCTCGGCGGGAAGTCGCCGAACATCTTCTTCGCCGACGTCATGGACCAGGACGACGAGTTCCTGGACAAGGCCATCGAAGGCCTCGTGCTCTACGCCTTCAACAAGGGTGAGGTCTGCACATGCCCATCGCGCGCACTCATCCACGAGTCGATCTATGACGCCTTCATGGCGCGCGTCCTCCCGAGGATCGAGCGCATCGTGCAGGGGAATCCCCTGGACCCCGCGACCATGATCGGCGCACAGGTGTCCTCCCAGCAGCTCGAGAAGATCACGTCGTACGTCGAGATCGGGCTGAAGGAGGGCGCGGAGTGCCTGATCGGCGGGAAGCGCAAGATGCTCAGCGGCGGGCTCGAGGACGGCTATTACTTCGAGCCGACCGTGCTCAAGGGCAACAACAAGATGCGCGTCTTCCAGGAGGAGATCTTCGGACCGGTCCTCGCCGTGACGACCTTCACGGACGAGGCTGACGCGCTTGCGATCGCCAACGACACGCCTTACGGGCTCGGCGCCGGCGTCTGGACGAGGAACGGCAACCTCGCGTACCGAATGGGCCGGGGCATCAAGGCCGGCCGGGTCTGGACGAACTGCTACCACCTCTACCCCGCCGGGGCCGCATTCGGCGGCTACAAGATCTCCGGTGTCGGTCGTGAGAACCACCAGATGATGCTGGAGCACTACTCCCAGACGAAGAACCTGCTGGTGAGCTACAGCACAAAGCCGCTCGGCTTCTTCTGAGGCTGCGGACCATGGAAACGGCACCGCAACCCCGCGTGCTCGCGACGCCCGAGGCGGTCGACGCGATCGACGAGCTCGTGGAGGCTCGGGGTCCGGTGCTTTTCTTCCAGTCCGCCGGGTGCTGCGAGGGCAGCATCCCGATGTGCTTCGGGGTGGGCGAGTTCGTGATCAGCTCGCACGATGTCCTCCTCGGCACGCCGGGAGGCTGCCCCTTCTACATCGACGTCCGGCAGTGCGATGCCCTGCCCGACCTCAGGCTCCTGCTCGACGTTTCGGAAGGCGAACCCGAGGGGTTCTCGCTGCCCGCCGGGAGGGGTCGGCACTTCGTCACCCGGGACCTCGTCTAGCGAGATCCACATCCCGGTGGTGCATCGCGGGGCCGACCCTACGCTGGCGGCGTGCGCGATGGACCCGGGCCGACGCTCATCTATGACGGTGATTGCGCGCATTGCGCCACCTCGGCGCGCTGGATCGAGGCGCGGTGGCCCGCGGAGACGACGGCTGGCATCGTGGCTTCCCAGCGCCTGACCGACGCCGAGCTTGCAGGTTTCGGTATCTCGAGGCGGGACGCCGCGCAGGCGGCCTGGTGGATCGATGGGGGCAGGACGTACCGAGGGCATCAAGCCATCGGACGGGCGCTGCTGGCTGCAGGCGGCGGTTACGAGGTCGTGGGCTCCCTCCTCCTCGTCCCTCCCGTCTCCTGGGCGGGCGCGGTCGGCTACGCCATCGTCGCCCGACACCGCCACCTGCTGCCGGGTTCGTCCGAGGCCTGCCGCACCTGACGGGCGCGACCCCGGCGATACTGACGCCATGGATACCTCGCGCGCCCGGGTGATGTGGCGACACATCGAGCCGATCCATGCACTCACGTACTTCGCCCCAGAGTCGGTCGCTGCCCTCAAGGCCACCGGCCTTCGCGGCTACTGGATGGCGTACTTCGCGGGACGAGCCTCGCCGATGGGCGAGGTCGAAGCGCCGATTGTCGAGGCGACGTTCTTCAACTTCTCGCCGCGCCTCGTGCGCCGCGCGATCCCCGATGCCTGGGTGTTCGCCTCACCAGACGAGGTCCTCCAGGCGCGCTGGCTCGGTGCGGCTGCAGCGCTCAGCGCCCACATGGACCAGCTCACCACTGCCCAGCGGGACCGTGTGCGGGTCCTGCTCCAGGACGCGGCGGCATCCCTCGTCTGCGACGGGCGCGTCCTCGCCGCGGCAAACCAGATCACCGTGCCGGACGAGCCGGTGGCAGCGATCTGGCAGGCGACCACGACGCTTCGTGAACATCGCGGGGATGGCCACGTGGCAGCGCTGGTCGCCGCGGGTCTCACGGGTCTCGAGGCGCACCTCACCATCGTCGCGGCCGGTGGCACGCCGCGCGCGACAATCCAGGCTGCTCGGGGCTTCACAGACGAGGAGTGGGAGCACGGCATCGCAACGCTTTCGGATCGCGGCCTCCTCGACCATTCGGGTCACGAGACGGCTGCGGGACGGGCGCTCCGAGCCGACGTCGAGTCAGCCACAGACCGCATCGCGCTCGCGCCGTGGGCGGAGCTGGGTGAGGACCGGTGCGACGAGATCGCCGGCACCCTGCTCCCGGTCACCCGATCCATCGGCTCGGCGGGCCTCTTCCCGACGCCGAATCCGATCGGGCTCCCCGCGAACTAGTCGCGGTCGCGGTCGCGCGGCCATGATGGACCGATGGTCTTCGTCTTCGCCCTGGGCGCGTCGCTCGTCAATACCATCACGAGCTTCCTGCAGCGGCTCGGGATCGAGGACGCGCCTCGCAAGTCCTCGATGTCGACCGGGATCATCTCGCATGCGCTGCGCAGCCCGATCTGGATCCTCGGTTTCGTGTGCATGGGCGGCGGCTTCGTCTTCCAGGCGCTCGCGCTGCACTCGGGGTCCTTGGCGGTCGTCCAGCCGCTGCTCACGACCGAGCTGTTCTTCGTGGTGCTGGTCCTGTGGTTCTGGTATTCCGTCGCAGTCCGGGCGCGCGACTGGGCGTTCTCGGCGCTGACCATCGCAGGCCTGGCAGTGTTCCTTGTCGTCCTGGCGCCGACCTCGTCGGGCCACACGCCGACGCGGAACGCGTGGATCACCTCCATCGTGGCCACAATCGCGGTCATGGGTGCGCTGCTCGCTGCATCGCGGACGGGTCCGCCGTGGTGGCGCGCGCTCTCCATCGGTGCAGCTGCGAGCGTGGGATTCGCACTGACCGCGGCGCTCACCAAGTCGTTCACCGATGCGTTCGGCCATGGCATCGGCACGGTGCTCTCGACGTGGGAGACCTACGGACTTGCGATCATGGGACTCGCGTCCTTCTACCTCATGCAGAACGCCTTCCACGCCGGTCCATTCGCGGCATCCCAGTCCACGCTCATCCTCGTCAACCCGTTCGTCTCCGTCGCGCTCGGGTCATGGCTTTTCGACGAGAAGCTCCCGCACGGCATCGGAGCGCTCGCCATTGGAGCGATCGCGATCGTCGCCTTCATCGCCGGTGCGGTCGGACTGTGCACCTCGCCGCTCATCGCGGGCGTCCACGGTGCCGATGACGTGCAGATGCTCGCCGGGCGCGGGAGATTGGCTCGCTGGAAGGCGGCCCGCTCGGCTGCGTAGCCACCGTGGTCGCTGGGACCTCGCTGCCCCGTCCGGCACCGCCGCACCGCGTCGAGCCGACGGCCTCGCCCTAGGGTCGCGGCGATGCCCGAACGCCCGACCAGTCGGCCGATCTCAGTCGTGCTGTTCACCGGGGACCTGCGCGTGCACGACCAGCCCGCCCTCTCGGCGGCCGCTGCGACAGGCGACGTCCTTCCGCTATTCGTGCTCGACCCCCGCCTCCTCGGCGGAGCCGGTCGACCGTTCGCACGCCGATTCCTCGCGGACGCGCTGCATGACCTCGATGCCTCGCTTCGCGCCAGGGGCTCATCCCTGATGGTCCGGCACGGCGCGACGTCCGCCGTAGCCGCGGAGGTCGCAGCCTCGGCGGGTGCCTCCGCCGTGCACCTCACTCGCGACTACACGAGGGCCGCACGGTCTCGCGTCGACGCGCTCAACGCCGCGCTGGCGCCGTCCGACGTGCGGGTCGTCGAGCACCCGGGCCGCTGCGTCGTCGAGCCCGGCGAGATCACTCCGACCGGCGGTGACCACTTCCAGGTGTTCACCGCCTACTGGCACCGGTGGCAGATCCATCCCTGGCGAGTCGAATGCACCGTGCCCGCGGTGATTGGGGCCGCGGGGAGTTCGGCGCTGGATGACACACCGTCCGAGGTCGCCGAGCTCCTCGGTGGACCAGAGGGACCTGGCGGCGAATCCGAAGGTCGGGCACGGGCGAGCCGATTCCTTCGAAGCTGCCTGGCCGATTACGCGAGGTCGCGTGACATCCCCGGCGAGTCGGGCACGTCGGAGCTGTCGGCGCACCTGCACTTCGGCACGGTGTCAGCCACCCAACTCGCCCGTGCTGCCGCCTCGAGGGACGGTGGCGAGGCGTTCATCCGCCAGCTCTGCTGGAGGGACTTCTTCATCCAGATCCACGCGGCTCGACCTGGCTCGACCTCCACCGACTACCGCCCGGCGCCTATCCGATGGCGCGATGATCCCCGGGGCCTGGCGGCCTGGAAGTCGGGACGAACGGGCTTCCCGTTCGTCGATGCCGGGATGCGCGAGTTGCAGGCAACGGGGACCATGCACAACCGGGCGAGGATGGCAACGGCGTCCTTCCTCACAAAGGACTTGGGCATCGACTGGCGAGAAGGGGCGCGCCACTTCTCCGAACTGCTTACAGACGCAGACGTCGCGGTGAACGCCGGGAACTGGCAGTGGGTCGCGGGCACCGGATGCGATCGGAGGCCGGAGCGGGTGCTCTTGCCCCAGCGCCAGGGTGAACGATTCGACCCCGCGGGAACCTACGTGCGGCGCTGGATCCCCGAGCTCGCCGGGGTGCCGGACCGGCTCGTCCACAAGCCGTGGTCGTGGCCCGGCATCGATGCGACCGGCTATCCGCGGCCGCTCGTCGACCACGTCGAAGCCGTCGCCGCCTATCGAGCCGCAATCCTCGAGCAGCGCGAGGAGCGAAACCGAGCCTGGCGCCGGGGCCGATGATGCGGGGCGCGATCAGCCGGGTGCGGACGACGAGGCGCACTTTGCGGGATCGGCCTCAGCGGAGTTGGGTGAGACCATCAGGCACGACTCGTCGACGACCTCGAAGTCGCCACCGGTGATCGAGCCCAGCTCGTGGAGCGTGTCGTTGTTCCACGTCGCGCTCGGCACACCCTGGAAGAACCAGGGGGACCCGTTGTCTGCGACGATCAGCCCGTAGGTCTTCATCGCCTGCAGGATGATCCGGTCGACCCGAGGGAAGCCCGCGATGTCCACGGACGCCCGCAGGCGCAGTCGCAGGCCCATCGGTGGCAGGGAGGGGTTCGCCGAACCCGCCTCGTGTCGCGCGGGCCAGACGTACGCAGCGTCCGTCTCGGGCACGGTGACCCTGATCGCATGATCGATCACGCCCGCGGCGATCTCCTCGGGTCGAACCAAGCCCGGGAGGATTGCCAACCCGGCGGCGTCAGCGGACGTGAACCCGGCTGGGCGGAGCGCATTCGAGCGGAGATCGAAGACGGCCCCTGAACCCGCCCTCCAGTTCCTCGAATGTGCGACCGGGTATGCGTCCCACAGCTCGTAGTCGGTGCAGGTCGTCCGATCGAGCACGAGCACGTGACGGTCCCCGTCGCGTGAGCACCGCCCTCGACCAGCGGGTGGGCTGGTATCGGGTAGCCGACCCTGTCGGACTCGGATGCGTAGAGGAACGTCACATGGACCCTCGGCTGCGAGTGGGACACCACGTTCACCGGGATGCCGATCGGGCCGCCATCCCAAAGCCCTGACCCGAAGTCGGCGTGGAGGCCATCGGCAGCGCCGATCGCTGCGATCATCTGTGCCGAGTCGCTGGCGACAGGGAGCGAGGCGACCGGCGTGCGCCACACGCTTGCGGCGGGTGCCACCTCGCAGCCCGGAGCGCCGGCGACGCTCACGGCGCCGGCTGGTGCCACGAGCATCGCCGCGAGAAGCGCCACGGCCGCCGTGGCGAGGGCGCAACGCCTAGGGGTCGGTCCTGGTCGCATCGCACCTCCGCCGCCACAGTACCGAGCCCCGAACCATGCTGGGCCTCGGTTCCATCGCCTGGTTCCCTAGGATCCCCGCGGGAGGTTTCACCATGTTCATGACCAGCTCCGTGCGCCGACCCGCGCTGTCCCTGGCGGTCACCGACCGGATGGCGGAGGGCAAGGCGCTGCGCAAGCTGACGCCCAGGCGCTCGCTGGCGACGTTCCAGCCGGCATCGGAGCGTGATCCGGTCGCGATCCTCGAGGCGGAGAACGCCACTCGAGTGGCCCAGCTGGTGGGACTGCGCCATGAGCGGATGGCCGAGAGCGCGTTCACGTTCTTCCGTGGGGGTGCCGCCATCATGGCCAGCGACCTCGCCACGGCACCGCGCTCGGGCATCGATGTGCAGCTCTGCGGCGACGCTCACCTGATGAACTTCGGGCTGTTCGCCTCGCGGGAACGACGGCTGGTCTTCGACATCAATGACTTCGACGAGACCGACCGGGGACCATTCGAGTGGGACCTGAAGCGTCTCGCGGCCAGCTTCGTGGTCGCCGGGCGTGCCCTCGGCTACACCCCCTACGAGCAGGAGCTTGCCGTCCTCGACGCACTCGGCGGGTACTCGACAGCCATGCGGGAGTTCGCATCGTGGAGGAACCTCGACGTCTGGTACTCGCATTTCGACGTCCAGGCCATCTTCGATCACTTGCGCGCCACGATCCCGAAGAGCGCGAAGAAGCGGGTGCCCGACCTCATCGCGCGCGCCCAGCGCAAGGATGCGATGCGCGCACTGCGCAAGCTCACGGAGGAGACCCCAGACGGACTCCGGATCAAGTCGGATCCGCCGATCGTCGTGCGGCTCGACGAGTCGGGGCACGGGATCCTCTACACCGAGGAGCACCTCGGCCAGATGGTCCGCGACTACGTCGACTCGCTGCCGAACGACCGCCACGCGCTGCTGGCCCAGTACGAGATGATCGACACTGCCCGCAAAGTCGTCGGCGTCGGGTCGGTCGGTACGCGCTGCTTCATCACCCTGCTCACCGGTCGCGACGACACCGATCCGCTGTTCTTGCAGGTCAAGCAGGCGGAACCCTCCGCCCTCGAGCCGTACGTGGGCTCGAGGCGCTACGAGAACCACGGTGAGCGCGTCGTCCAGGGTCAGCGCCTCATCCAGGCCACACCGGACATCTTCCTCGGATGGACCAGATCCATGGGGACCGATGGCAACGTCCGGGACTTCTACCTCCGCCAGCTGCACGACCAGAAGGCCAGCGTCATCCTCGAGAACCTGGATCTCGACCTGCTTCGTGCCTACGCGAAGGTCTGCGGCTGGGCGCTCGCGAGGGCGCACGCGAGGAGCGGCGACCGGATCCTCCTCGCGGGGTACCTGGGTCAATCCCAGGTGTTCGAGCAGGCGATGACGGCGTTCGCCTTCACCTACGCGGACCAGAACGAGGCCGACCACCGGGCGCTTCTCGAGGCCATGGCGTCGGGCCGGGTCGCCGGCACGCCGTCGCCCGCTCCGCTCGATTAAGCCGTCGTCTGCTCCTCGTCGGGCACCGAGATGAAGCCGACGATCGAGCCATCGGGGGTTCGGACCAGCGCGGTCTCGATGCCGCCGCCGACGTCCGCGGGCTCCGTGTGGGAGACCGCCCCGGCCCCGATGGCCTCGGCGAACGCCGCTGCCACATCATCGACCTTCCAGTAGGCGTGCGCCCCGTCGGCGGGATCGCCGTCGGGCAGCAGACCGAGCTCGCATCCCGATACCTCGAACCCGACGTAGAAGGGCTCGTCGAAGTACGCGGGGAATCCGAGGAACTGCTCCCACCACGCCTTCGATGCGTCGAGGTCCCCGGTCGGGTAGATCACGGTGCGAAGGGCCCCGAGCGGCGCCCGATCAGTCATCAGATTCCCCTCCGGACTCGGCGCCGCCCGTCTCGAGAACATCGACGACAGGGGCAGCCCTCCTCTTCTGCCCGACGATCGGACGGGCGTGGTCGAGCGGCGCTTGGGTCTCCACTCGCGCAGTCTGGCAGCGGGGAGGTCGGGTGTCGAGGGGCCGGTCGGAGCGGGCCGCCGGTACGATCCCGACGTGACGCAGCCCCCTGCAGCACGCCCCGATCTCGCCCTGCTGCTCGACGACGAGCTGCGCTATGACGCGACGACCAGCACGCATCTCTCCAACCATCTCCCGATGGCGCTCGTCGCGCTGCACGCGCTCGGGGCCGACGACGAGCGGCTGGGCGCGTTCGCGCGTTCGTATGCCCGACGCCTCATGCCCATCGACGATGACGGCGAGGTCACGACCTTCGATGAGTGGCTCGCGGCTCGCGGTCGGCGTGGCTCGTACGGTGCGGTGCGCCGCTACTTCGATGCGGCGATCGACCGCGCGGGCGTCGACGGCACCCTCCGGCGCCACCTGCCTGAACTCGCGGCGGGCGTCGGGGGCGGGGCCTTCCACGGCGTGATCCGGCTCGCCTACGCGCTCGAGGCGCAGAGCGCGCCGCGGATCGCCGCGGGGCTCGCCTACTTCACCGAGGTGTTTCTGCCCCTTGGTCATCGCGGGCACGGGTCGCCGTGGACCAGGGATCCGATCGTTGCGCTGCGCCAGCTCTGCGACATCGACGCGCTCGCGCGGATCTCGACGGGCGCGAACATCGGCCAGCGGATGCGACTCGTCGGCTCGCACCCATCCTTCGCGGGCGTCATCGACTCCCTCGCCGTGGACGAGGGCACGCCTGCGGCCCTGACCGCGGCCGCTGTCGCCCTCTACGCGGCGACAGACGACTTCACCGCGCTGCACGGGGTCACCGGAAGCCATGCGATCTCGATCATCGCCCCCTACGTCGAGGATCGCGACACGCTGGTCGCCCACTGGTTCCAGGCCCTTGCGGCCGCCTACATGACCATCGGCGCGCCGAGAATCCGGCCTCCCGAAGGGCCGCTGCTCATGCTGATCGAGGATCCCCCTGATTGGGATGCGATCGCATCGTCCGCCTGCACCAGCCCCGACGAGCACGTGATCAAGCTCGTGTACACCGCGCGCGAGCTCGACCGTCGCCGTGAGGATCCCCTGCTCGCGGCCGTCGCAGCGCGCCAGGCTGGCCTCGGTCCGGCCGGGGCGAGCAGCTAGGGCGACGGCGCGACCTGGCGCGCACAGCCGCGAAATGTCATTTCAGGATGTTGACGGCCCGCGCGATGACGAAGATGGCCACCACGAGAGATATCGACTCCTCGGCCATCATCACGAGCTTTGCCCATGACTTCACGGGCGAGACGTCCGCAGGGCTGAAGGCCGTCGCCGATGAGAACGAGAGGCTGAGGTAGTCCACGAACTTCGGGTACCAGCCCGCCGGGACGAGCCCGGGATTCGTGTCCTCGGGGAAGATGAATGCCGGCGACGGCCCGGAGCCGTTGGCGCGAGCGGCCGCTCCCCCGCGGTCGAGATCCCAGTACCACAGCGTGAACGCCAGGATGTTCGTCAGCCAGACCGCCGCCCCCGCCGCGAGGAGGCTCTTCGGGTCTTCGCTGAACTTGTCGCCGTTGACGATCCCGACGGTCAGCCGGATGACCGCGGTCGCGTTGACGATGGTGATGACCGAGATCATGACGTCCGTCATCACCCTGAGCCATTGGCGCTGCCGGTCGATCCGTCCGGGGTCGCCGATCATGAGCACGGCGAGCAGGACAACCAGCAGCGTCAGGAACAGGTACCGAGCGTCGTCGTCGCGGAGCTGGGTGGGCAGGAGGATGCGCAGGACGCCACACGCGAGGACGGCGAGCGCCATCGGCCATCGACGTTCCCCGATCGGACCCTTGGCACCCCCGTCGGACTTCTCTCGCGTCCGCTCCCCCTCGTCCGGCATTGCACGAAACTACTTCCGCTCCGGCGCCGACAGCCGATACCGAGTCGCGGTCACGCTTCGTGCTGTCCACGTCCTCGGCGGCTGTGTTCACGTGTGCATCCGCGGCGGCGCCGTCGTATGGTGATGGCACTCTCCCTGGAAGGAGTCAGATGTCTGACGCTTCGAACCTCCCGTCCCCCGACGACCCCGCCGCCGTCGACGCGGCGACGGACATCGTGCACCGCGTGAAGGGGACTGTGATGCCGGTCCTCGAGGTCGACCTCCAGCCCGGCCAGAAGGTCGTGTCACAGGGCGGCGAGCTCTCCTGGAAGACCGAGTCGATCAAGCTGTCCACGTCCACCAAGGGGGCAGGGCAGTCCGGCGTGATGGGTGTGCTCAAGCGTGCGGTCGCGGGCAGCACCATCTTCATGACCGAGTTCACGGCCGAGGGCGGACCGGGAACGGTCTCCTTCGCGACGAAGATGCCCGGCGAGATCCGTCCCGTTGCGATCGGGCCCGACCGCGAATACCTCGTCAGCCGCCACGGCTTCATGGCGGGTACCGAGGACATCACCCTCGCCGTCGGCTTCCAGAAGCAGCTGGGCGCCGGGGTGTTCGGCGGCAACGGCTTCATCCTCCAGCGCCTGAGCGGTCAGGGGGTCGCATGGATCGAGCTGTCCGGCGAGTTGATCGAGTACCACCTGGCTCCCGGAGAGACGCTCCACGTCCACCCGGGCCACATCGGCATCTTCGATGCCTCGATCTCCTACGACATCGAGATCGTGAAGGGCGTGAAGAACATGCTCTTCGGGGCCGATTCCATCTTCCTCGTTCGCCTCACGGGGCCCGGGATGCTTTGGCTCCAGACCCTTCCGCTCCCGAACCTCGCCCATGCGCTCGCGCCGTTCCTGCCCCACGACGAGAAGGGCTCGAGCAACTCGGGTGCCGCCGGGATCATCGGTGGGCTGCTCGGGAACTGATCCCCACTTGACGCGGGCAGGGCGCGTCAAGTGGACTAGCAGGGCCATGCGGACCATCAGCATCCTCCACGCGTCGCAGCATCACGGCCATGAGGGCCGTGCCTGCACGCGTCACGCGGTGACCTGAACCGCACCCGCCACGCAGCAGGCACAGGGCCCGTCCTCTCGGACGGGCCTTTGTCATTCCCAAGGACCGCCCGAGGAGAACCACGTGAGAAGACTGCGAGTCGCAATACCGAACAAGGGTGTGATGTCGGGCAGCGTGATCCAGCTGCTGACGGACGCAGGCCTCGAGCCGAAGAGCCACCTGGGCGCCCGCGCGCTCGAGGCACCGCTCGGCGACGACCTCGATGCCGTCTTCGTCGCCGCCGCGAACATCCCGGAGTTCGTCGCAGACGGCGCCGCGGATGCCGGGATCACCGGGTGGGACCTCGTTTGCGAGTCGGGCCGCACCCTCACCATGCGGCTCGACGTGGAACTGGCTCCCTGCCGGCTCGTCCTCGCCGCCCCCGCCGACTCGCAGGTCGCCTCGATCGGCGACGTGAAGGCGGGATCCCGGGTGGCGACCGTGTTCCCGAGGCTCACCGCCGCCTACTTCGAGGAGGCCGGGATCGACGCGGAGGTCGTGCAGGTCTCCGGCGCGGTCGAGATCACCCCGCGGCTCGGAGTCGCGGACCTCATCGTCGACCTCGTTGCGACCGGCTCGACGCTGCGAGCCAACCAGCTGCGCGAGGTCGGGACGCTCCTTGCCTCGACCGCGCGACTGGTGTCGAGACCCGGCATCGAGGACGACCCCGACGTCGCGACCAGGCTGAGGGACCTGACCCTCGCCCTCGAGTCGGTCGTCCAGGCGCGGAACCAGCGTTACCTGATGGCGAACGTGTCGAGGTCCAGGCTCACTGAGGTTCGCCGCATCCTCCCTGGCATCACGGGCCCTGACGTCATCGAGATGCTCGACGGCGGCGACCTGATCGCGGTCCAGGCGGTCGTGCCCCTCGCGCGGGTCTCGACCACCATCGCGGCATTGAAGGGGATCGACGCGACCGGCATCGTCGTCACCAGGATCGAGCGGTTCATCCCATGACCGACGGACGCGGACCGGGCAGGGTGGCGGCGATCGCGGGGATGTCCCCGTACGCGCCGAAGCGCCCGCCCATCGAGATCGACCTGTCGGACAACACGAGTCAGTGGGGGCCTCCGCCATCCGCCCGCGCCACCCTCGCTGGCCTCACCGACGACCAGATCTCCAGGTATCCGACGCCATACGCAGACCTCCTCACGGCTGCGCTCGCCGAGCACTACGGCATTGGTGCAGACGGCATCGCAACGGGGTGCGGGTCAGACGATGTCATCTTCTCCGCGATCATCGCGCTGTGCCCCGTCGGGGGCACGATGGCGCTCGCCGTGCCGACCTTCTCGGTCGTCCCGTCGTTCGGGGTCATCAACGAGGTGCGCGTCGCCGAGGTCGAGATGGAGTCAGACGGCGTCGTGCGGGCGGACTCGCTCCTCGCGACCGGGGCCGACCTCTACTACCTGTGCTCCCCGAACAACCCGACCGGCACGATCGTGGGCGCGGAGCAGCTGCGCGCGCTGCTCGAGGGAACGAGTTCGACCGTGCTGCTCGACGAGGCATACGCCGAGTACGCCGACGCCGATGCTTGCGCGCTCCTCGCCGAGTTCGACAACCTGGTGATCCTCCGCACCCTGTCCAAGGCCTACGGGCTCGCCGGCCTGCGCGTCGGATACGCCATCGGACACCCGTCGAGGATCGCCCCCATCAACGTGGCGCGAGGCCCCTACAAGGTCGGTTCCGTCGCCGAGCTCCTCGCCGTCGCAGTCCTCCGCGAGGACGCGGGGTGGCTCGAGGGCCGCGTGGCAGAGGTCCGCTCCCTGCGCGACGAGCTCGCCAGGCGGCTCGCCGCAGCCGGGTTCCACGTCCTGCAGTCCCAGGCGAACTTCGTCGCGATCGTCGTCGACGACGCCGCCGCGGTCGTCGATTCGATGATCGAGCGGGGCGTGCTCGCGCGCGCCTACCCGTCGCTGCGCGTGTTCGGCGACCTGGTGAGGATCACGGTCCCCAACGCGTCGCAGCTCGACGAGACGTTCGCGGCGCTCGTCGATGCGACGAGCGCCGGGACCAGCCGGAGCGGGACCGACCGATGAGGATCTCGATCTTCGACGACGGCGCGGGCAACGTGCACTCGCTCGCCAAGGTGCTCGCGGAGCGTGGCGACGTCGTCCACTCGAACGACGTCGACGTGCTGCTCGACGCCGACCTGACCGTCCTGCCGGGCGTCGGTGCCTTCGATCCCGCGGTGGTGCACCTCGGGCCGTCGGCGAAGCGGCTCGCCGACGCGCTGCGCGACGGCCAGCCCTGCATCGCGATCTGCCTCGGCATGCAGTTGCTGTTTGAGTCGTCCGATGAGGGCGACCTGCCGGGCTTGGGCGTCCTCTCGGGCAGGGTTCGTCGGCTGGCGGCGTCGCGCATCCCCCACATCGGCTGGGAGCGGATCGACAACGCCGGGGAGCCCACCGTCCAGTCGAGCGGCCTCTGCTGGGGCTATTACGCGCACAGCTACGCGTGTCCTGAGGAAGGTGGTCACGAGGTGACTGCCTGGTCCACGCTCGAGGGCGTGCCCATCCCTGCGACCCTTCGGTACGCGCGGACCCTCGGCGTCCAGTTCCACCCTGAGAAGAGCTCGGCCCCGGGCGTGGCGATGGTCCGCGCCTTCCTCGAGGAGGTGTCCCCATGATCGTGATCCCGGCCATCGACCTGCGCGACGGCGACTGTGTGCAGCTGCGCGGCGGCGACTTCGACCAGGAGCTGATCCGCCTCTCGGACCCCGTCCACGTCGCGGTCCAATGGCGGGACCTCGGATTCAAGCACCTGCACGTGATCGATCTCGACGCTGCCGCCGGGACCGGATCGAACCGCCTCATCATCGAGCGGATCTGCCAGTTCTACGACGTCACGGCCCAGGTCGGCGGCGGCGTTCGCGACACGGAGGCCGTCGACCAGCTGCTCCGGCTCGGAGCCAGCTCGGTGCTCGTCGGCACGCGCGCCTTCACCGATCCTGCGTGGTTCGCCCAGGTCGTCGAGGCCAACCCCGGACGCATCGCCCTCGCCCTCGACGTGCGCGACGGCACCGTCACGACGTCGGCCTGGCGCGAGCAGACCTCCATCGACCCGGCCGAGTTCCTCGGATCCGTGGCATCCCTCCCGCTGGCCCAGGTCGTCGCGACCGCCGTCGACGTGGAGGGCCGCGAGGCCGGCCCGGACCTGGAGCTCGTGCGGAGGCTCCGCGCGGCGACGGCCCACCGGCTGGGCGTTGCCGGCGGTGTCACGACGGCAGGCGACGTGCGCGCGCTCGACTCCATCGGCGTCGACTCCGTCGTGGTCGGCACCGCCTTGTACACCGGCAAGCTGGAGATGAGCGCCCTGAGCGAGGAGTTGCACCCATGACCACCGTCACCCGCACCACCAAGGAGACGGCCGTCACGGTCGCGCTCGAGCTCGGCGTCACGTCGCCGCACGTGTCGGTCACGACCACCGAGCCATTCTTCGACCACATGATCGCGACGCTGGCGCGGTACGCGGGCTTCGACATCGCCGTGAGCGCGACTGGGGACCTCGACCACCACCTCACCGAGGACGTCGCGCTGACGCTCGGCCGCGCCGTGCGCGAAGTCACCCCCGAGACATGCGCGCGCTACGGGACCGCGACCGTCCCGATGGACGACGCCCTCGTCACAGCGTCGATCGACATCGGCGGCCGGTTCTACTGGGGCGGTGCGCTCGACGACCTCGCCTACGACCACGTACTGCGCAGCTTCGCGGAGACGGCGGGCGCGACCCTCCACGTCGTGGTCCAGCGCGGGCGAGACCGCCACCATGTGGTCGAGGCCGCTTTCAAGGCCGTCGGGCTCGCGCTGCGTCAGGCGCTGTCGGACTCGGGCGAGGTCTTCTCGACCAAGGGCTCCGTGCAGTGGGAGATCAGCTGATGCCGACGGCCAGGATCATCGTGTGCCTCGACGTGCGCGACGGCCGGACCGTCAAGGGCACGAGATTCGAGGACCTGCGCGAGCTCGGCGACCCCGTGACGATGTCCGCTGCATACGAGGCACAGGGCGCGGACGAGCTCGTCTTCCTCGACATAGCGGCCTCCACGGAGGGGCGCAGCACCCTGCTCGACGTGGCGCGCGAGACTGCCGAGTCGGTCTTCATCCCGCTTGTCATCGGCGGTGGGATCCGCACGCTCACCGACGCGCGCGCGGCGCTCAATGCCGGCGCGGACAAGGTGTGCCTCACCTCGCCGGCGGTCAGGCGGCCCGAGCTGATCACCGAGGTCGCCGAGGCGTTCGGCGCCCAGTGCGCCGTCGCGAACATCGACGCCCTCCGGTCGGGCGCGAGCTGGGAGGTCCGCACGCACATGGCAACCGGCGTGACGGGACTCGACGCGGTCCAATGGGCGCGCGAGTGCGTGGAGCGCGGCGCCGGGGAGCTGCTCGTGACCTCCATCGACGCCGACGGAACCCGCGCCGGGTACGACACCGAGCTGCTCGCCGCCGTGCGCGCCGTGGTCGACGTCCCGGTGATCGCCTCAGGAGGGGCGGGTTCCGTCGCGCACGTGGTCGACGCGTTCCGGGCGGGGGCGGACGCCGCGCTGCTGGCTGGCGCGATCCACGACGGCTCGCTGCGTGTCGCCGACATCAAGGCGGGCCTCGCGGCCGCCGGCTACGAGGTGCGCACGACCGAGGCCATCGGCGCGGGAGCGGGCTGATGTCCACCGGGCTCGACCTCGATGCGGTCGACTTCGACAAGGGCGGCGGCCTCGTCACGGTGGTCGCGATCGACGAGGTGGACGGGGCGGTCCTCATGGTCGCGCACGCCGACCGCGAGGCGCTCGACCGCACGGTCGAGACCGGCGAGATGCACTACCGGTCGCGCACGAGGGGCCCCTGGCACAAGGGGGCGACCAGCGGGAACACCCAGGCAGTCGTGGCCCTCGCGCTCGACTGCGACAGCGACTGCGTGCTGGCGGTCGTCCATGCGCGCGGCCCGGCGTGCCATGACGGGACCAGGAGCTGCTTCACCGATCCCGAGGCTGCCGCCGGGGTCCTCGGGCGGCTGGACGCGCTGATCGGATCGCGCGCCGAGTCAGGCGACGACGCGAGCTACGTGCGGCGCCTGCTCTCGGACCGCAACCTCCGGTTGAAGAAGCTCGGCGAGGAGGCAGCCGAGCTCGCGGTCGCCGCTGCGGACGATGACCTCACGCGGGTCCAGGAGGAGGCGGCGGACCTGCTCCTCCACGTCATGGTCGCGGTCCGCGCCGCCGGCGGTTCTCTCGACGGCGTCCTTGCCGTCCTCGTGGATCGCGAAGCGCCCCGCTAGCCGATCGCGAGATCGAGCTTGCGCGGACCGCGGATCTGTCCGCGCGACCATGCGACGTTGTCGGGGTCGGCGAGCGAGAACTCGGGGAACCGCGCGAGGAAGCACTCGAGCGCCACGCGCAGTTCCATGCGGGCGAGGTTCGACCCCACGCACCGGTGGATCCCGAGCCCGAAGGCGGCATGCCGGTTGACCTCGCGGTCGATGATCACCTCGTCAGCGCGGTCGAAGTAGGCCGGGTCCCGGTTCGCGGCAGGGAAGCTGAGGAGGATCCAGTCGTCCTTCTTCATCGGGCAGCCCTGGAACTCAAAGTCCTGCGTCACCAGGCGCGCCATCGTCACCGGCGCGTAGGCGCGGAGGAACTCCTCGATGGCGACTGTGAGCATGGCCGGGTCCCGCGCCAGTCGGCGCCGGTCGTCGTCGTGCTGGGCGAGGTGCCACAGCGACGAGCCGATCGCCGACCAGGTCGTGTCGATCCCCGCGGCGAGCAGGAGGATGACCGATCCGAACACGTGCTCCGGCGACAGCGGCCTGCCGTCCATCTCCGCGTCGAGGAGGAACGTCGTCAGGTCGTCCCTCGGGTTGGCCATGTGGTCCTCGATGAACGCCGAGAGGTACTCCTCGATGGGGGCGAACTCCTCGATGCGCTGCTCGACCGGCTTGTCGACACCCTCGAGGATGGTGTGGATGAAGGCGCGGAACGTGTCACCGGCGTCCGCGGGGACGCCCAGCATCCTGGCGATCACGCCCACCGGTATGTGCTGGGCGTAGTCGGCCGAGGCGTCGACCGTCGCGTGGCCCTCGATCCTGTCGAGGAGGTCGTTGCACAGCGTCCTCGTGAACTCCTCCAGCTCCGCGACGGCCCTGGGCGAGAACGCCGGCAGCAGGATCCGGCGCGCGCCCTGGTGGAACGGCGGGTCCGAGCTGATCGGCGGTGCGATCCCCTGGGGGGCGGGCGGCGCGTCCGGGCCCGGCCGCCCCTCGCCGACCACGACCGACCGGCTCGTGAAGTGCTCGTGGTCGTTCGCGATCGCGTGCACGTCGTGGTGCGTCGTCGGCAGCCACGCGCCGCCGTATCTGTCGGTGTGAGCAACCGGGCAGCGCTCGCGAAGGTCGTCCCAGATCGGATACGGGTCCTTCACCCACGCCGGGTCCGTGTGGTCGAAGTCGGTGGCGAAGTCCGCCACCGGGCCGTGCGGCGATGGTGGCTGCGAGTCGTCGAACTCCGTTGCGAAGTTGGTCACGGTCTCGGGTGTCATGCGTCCTCCTCGATCATGACGGCATGCTCCGGGCAGTTCTGCGCAGCGAGGCGGGCGTCGTGCTCGCGATCCGCGTGGACCGCGCCGTCGCCGATGACGAACCCGTTGCCGAGGTCGTCGCTGTCGAACAGGTCCGATGCGATCGTGAAGCAACGCCCGTGCCCCTGGCAGCGTTCGGCGTCGATCGTGACTCTCATGGCCCCTCCCTCGCTCTTCGGTGAGACTAATCCACCGAATCTGTCTCAGGAAAGGGCGCCTCCGAGGAAATCCGCCACGGCCTGCGTGGCCCGGTCGGCCTCGCGCAGGGTGCCCACCTGCAGCGCGAAGATGTGCCACAGACCGGGAACGACGCGCAGGGAGGCCGAGCCCCCCGCGGCGTGGACCGCGGCGGCGAAGCGCATCGAGTCGGAGGCGAGGATCTCGTCGGACCCGCAGATCACAAGTGCTGCGGGAAGGCCCGCGACCGAGCCGAGGAGCGGCGAGACCCTGGGGTCGTAGAAGTCGCCCGTCGCGTACGCGGCTCCGCAGGCGGCGATCCACTCGGGGGTCAGGATCGGATCCCGCGACGCCAGCTCGAGGTCCCAGACGTGGTTGTCAGTGAGGTCGAGCCACGGCGAGAGCAGGACGAGCGCGTCGGGCGACGCACGACCTGCGTCGCGCCGATCAGCCGCGACCGCGGTGGCGAGCCCTCCGCCGGCCGACGCCCCTGAGAGCGCGACGCGGCCGAACTCAGCGAACACGGCGTCGGTGACCGCCGCGGCATCCTCGAATGCCGCCGGGAAGGGATGCTCGGGTGCCAGGCGGTAGTCGGGCATCACGACGCGCACCGAGAGGTGCCGGGCGAGCCACCCGGCATAGGCGCGGGCGTTCCTCGGCGACCCGATGCAGTAGCCGCCGTCGTGGATGTGGACGATGGCGGCGTCGTCGCGGGCATCCTTCGGGGTCATCTCCAGGCACGGCACTCCGCCCACGACGCGCGTCGATGCCTCGACTCCCCTGGGCGCGCGCTGCTGCGCGTAGGTCATGGCATAGCGCGATCGCTGCGTCTCCCACGCGATGTCCTCGCGCACGAACCGCTCGCACGCCAGCGCCGTGACGCGCCTCGCCACCGCCGTCGGCACCCGGGGACCGCGGCTCATGCCACCGGCCTCGAGACCTCTTGGAGCGGGGTCGCCTCGTAGTCGATGAGGTCGACCTGGCGCATGAGCCGGGCGTACTGGTACGTGGCCTTCGGCCAGTTGTTGGTGTTGACCCCGTCGACGGTGTACCAGTTGTGGCAGCCCGTGACCCACGCGGACCGCTCCGTCGCCTCGTCCACCATCGCTCGCCAGCGGTCGAGCGCCTCGGGACGGACGTCCACGAAGGCGAGCCTGCTGCGCTCCACCGACTGCAGGATCGACGCCACGTACCCGATCTGCGCCTCGAGCATGTAGACGATCGAGTTGCTCCCGAGGTTCGTGTTCGGGCCGTAGAGGATGAAGAAGTTGGGGAAGCCCGGGTACGCGACGCCGCGATAGGCGATCGGCCGATGGCCCCATGACGTCTGGAGGTCCACGCCGCCCCTGCCGGTCACCGCGACGGGCTGGAGGAACCTCGTGGCCTCGAATCCCGTGGCGAGCACGATGACGTCGAGCCTGTGGAGCGCCCCGTCCCCGGTCCGCACCCCGGTCTTGGTCACGCGCGTGATCGGCTCGGTCACCACGGTGACGTTGTCGCGCGCGAGCGCGGGGTACCAGTCCTCGCTGAACAGGATGCGCTTGCACCCGAGGCGGTAGTCCGGGGTGCAGATGGCGCGCAACTCGGGATCGAGGATCACGGACTCCATCCGGGTGCGCCAGTCGCGCACGACCCTCGACGCGACCCTCTCGTTCCCGGCGATCGCGAGTCCGAGCAACTCGCCGCGCGCGAAGAACCGGGCTCGCTCGGTCCTCGTCACCCACGGCGCGCGCGCCGCGATCCGGTGCTGCACCGCCGGCGTCACGCGATCGGGCTTCGCGAGCACGTAGGGCGCCGAGCGCTGGAACACCGTGAGCGAGTCCGTCGCCCCGGCGATCGCGGGGACGATCTGGATGGCGGACGCGCCCGTGCCAACGACGCCGACGCGCCTGCCGGCCACGTCGAGGGCGTCGTCCCAGCGCGCCGAGTGGACGACCGGGCCTGCGAACTCGTCGAGCCCGTCGATGTCGGGACGGTGCGGCCGGTTGAGCTGGCCCATGGCGGACACCACGCACGCAGCGGTGATCCGGAGCCCCTCGGCGGTCTCGACCTCCCACCGTCCGCTCGCGTCATCGAAGCGCACCGACGTGACGGTCGCGCCGAACCGGATGTTCGGCGTGACGCCCCGCTCGTCTGCCACGTCGCGCAGGTACGCCAGGATCTCGTCGTGGGGCGGGAAGCGCCTCGACCAGGACTTCGACGCCCAGGAGAACGAGTACAGGTCAGCGGGAACGTCGCACGCCGAGCCGGGGTAGGTGTTGTCGCGCCACGTGCCACCGAGGTCGTCGGCCTGCTCGAGGAGCACATAGGTCCCGAGGCCGCGCCGCTCGATTTCGGCCGCCATGCCGATGCCGCCGAACCCTGTGCCGATGATCACGACGTCGAAGCTGGTCACGTCCCTCCCCGCCCTGACGGTAGGCGGGTCCGATCGGGTCGCGCCAATGGCGCTACTCGTCGTCAGCCGCCTCGATCTCCTCGCGCGGGATGCCGAGCAGGAACAGCACCGCGTCGAGGTACGGGACGGAGATGGCCGTGTCCGCGGCGTCGCGCACGACGGGCCGCGCGTTGAAGGCGATCCCGAGCCCCGCGATCGCGATCATGTCCACATCGTTCGCGCCGTCGCCGACCGCGACGGTCTGGGTGAGCGGCACGTCGAGCTCGCGGGCGAATCGTGCCAGCGCCTCCGCCTTCCCGGCGCGGTCGACGATCGGCCCGAGCGTCCGCCCGGTCAGCCTGCCGTCCGCGACCTCGAGGCGGTTCGCGGCCACGCGGTCGACACCCAGCTCGGCGCACACCTCGTCGATGACCTCGTGGAACCCGCCCGAGACCACCGCGGTCGAGAAGCCGAGCCGCTTCAAGGTCCGCACGAGCGTCCGCGCCCCCGGGGCGAGGGCCAGCCGGTTGGCGACCCTGGCGAACACGCCCGCGTCAAGTCCCTCGAGGAGGGCCACGCGCGCCGAGAGCGCCTCGGCGAAGTCAAGGTGGCCGGCCATCGCCTGCTCGGTGAGGCGCGCGACCTCGCCCTGCCGGCCCGCCTCCTCCGCCAGCAGGTCGATCACCTCGTGGGTGAAGAGTGTCGAGTCGGCGTCCATGACGACGAGCCGCTTCGCCCGGCGGTGCAGGCCCGCGCGCTGGACCGCGAGGTCGATGCCGAGCCGCGCGGCCTCGGGCGCGAGCGTCGAGCGGAGCCGCTCGTGATCCGCGCCGATCACGACGAGCTCGTAGCTCTGGACCGGATAGGCGGCCAGGCGCACGATCCGCTCGACGGTCCCGCTCGCTTCGTAGATGGCGCCGAACACGCCGGCGAGGGCCCCCGTCGAGACCGTGGGGGCGGTCAGGGTGACGAGGAGGCGCCGTCCCGCGGCCTCCACCTCGACGTCTCCGGATCCCGAGACGTGGACCGCGATCGCGTCGTCGGATCCGAGGTCGCTCGCGAGCACCGTGCGCCGGACTTCGCCTGCCGTGAGCGCGGTGGAGCACTCGACCTCCACGCACAGGACGAGGTGCCCGCGGATCGTGATCTGCCCGATGTCCGTGACCGCGTCGTCGAGGGATCCGAGCGCGCTGAAGAGTGCGGCCGAGATGCCGGGCCGGTCGCGCCCGGTGACCGTCACCAGGAGCCGGTGCGTCTCGCGCGCCGGCGCGTCGTCGCCGAGTGTCACCCTGCGAGCGTACGCGGGCGGACGCAGCCGCCCCTACGACCGTTCCTGGCCCCCCTCGCCGGCGCCCCCTGCCGCGCGCTGCGCGCGGACCGTGGCGACGTTGCCGTCCGTCGTGGCGTCGAACCGCCACATCGACGGCAGGCCCACGGCGAGCGCCGCGCACCCCGCCGCGCACAGGATCCCGCCCGACACGACCGATGCCCGCAAGGTCGTCGCAGCCGCCACGAGGGCGCTGCGCAGCTGGCCGAGCTCAGGTCCCGTCGAGTAGCTGAGCAGCTCGATGCCCGCCATCCGGCCCCGAACCTCGTCGGGGATCGACGCGTTCCACATCGTCATGCGGAAGATGCCGCTCGTGGCGTCGGCACCGCCCGCGACGACGAGGGCGGCGACGGCGAACCAGAGCGACCTGCTGAGCCCGAACGCCGCGATGGCGCTCCCCCAGCAGAACGCAGCGACCACGATGCCCCTGCCATGGTGGCGCACGCGCTCGGTCCAGCGCGACGTGAGCGAGGCAGCCAGCGCGCCGAGCGGGAGCGAGGCGTAGAGGAACCCGAGGGCGAAGGTCTCGTGGTACCGGGCGGCGAGGAAGGGGAACAGCGCGACGGGGAAGGCGAACAGCATCGCCGTGAAGTCGACGAGGTAGGTCCCGAGCAGGTCCTTGCGGCTCACGGCGTACCCGATGCCCTCGAACACCGAGCGCAGCCCGGGACCCGGCGACTGGTCGCCGGCGGGCACCCCTGCCGGCGCGCTCGCGAGTGTCAGGTAGCACGCGAGGGTGCACGCGAAGGTGGCCGCATCCACGGCGTACCACGCCCCAGGGCCGATCGCGACCGCCAGCGTCCCGCCGGCGATCGGGCCGATGATGCTGCCGAAGGTCCACTTGAAGACGGACAGGCTCGACGCGCCGGCGAGCTGGTCGTGGGCGACGACCCTCGGGACGAGCGCATCGAGTGAGGGGCGCTGCAGGCCGTCGGCGGAGGCGAAGACGACCGCCACCGCGTAGAGGACGAGGGGGCTCGGGTGTCCGGACAGCGCGTTGACGAGCAGCGCGAGCGTGCCGCAGAGCATCGCGAGCTCGGTCCACAAGATGAGCGTGCGCTTGTCGACGGTGTCGGCGAGCGATCCGCCCAGGAGCCCGAAGACGATGAGCGGCACGATCTCGACGGCACCGAGGAGCCCGACGTCCAGCAGCGAGCCCGTCAGCTGCTTCATCTGGTACGGGATCACGACGTACGTCCCCTGGGCCCCGATCGTGCCCACCAGGCCCGCGAGGAAGATCGCCCGGAAGTCCCTGGAGCCGCGCAGGGGCCGCAGATCGAGCCCGAATCGACCGCGGCGCGGAGGCTCGGCGGGCACCTGCTCGCCGGTCACGTCGTCGCTGGTCTGCGCCACTCGCCGCCTTCGTAGCGGCGCACGATCCTCGCGGGGACGCCCGCGACGACGCAGTGGTCGGGGAACTCCCCGCGCACGACCGCGCCCGCGCCGACCACGCAGTTGCGCCCGAGGATGGTCCCCGGGAGGATGACGACGTTGGCGCCGAGCCAGCTCCCCGACCCGATGCGGACCGCCGCCTCGTGGGTCGGCTGCCAGCCGATGGGCGAGTCCGGGTCCTCGTAGCCGTGGTTCTCGTCGGTGATGTACACGTACGGCCCCGTCTGGATGTCATCGCCGAGCTCGATGGACCAGTGGCCGATGATGTGGCTCCCCCGGCCGATGACGCATCGGTCCCCGATGGTCACGACCGGATCGGTGAGCATCTCCTGGCCGGGACCCATGCCCGCGGTCAAGCAGACGTTGGGCCCGACCATGGTGCCCGCGCCGATCCGCAGGTACCGCTCGTTGTAGATGACCCCCTGGGGGAACAGGAGCGCCGACCCCGTCCCGAACGCGCCGAACCGCCGCGCCAGGTCGTCGTCCGCTCCGACGATCCCCACCTGGGCCGACCACCTCCGCGCCGCTCGCAGTGCCCTGCCGGCATGTTCGCGCACCGCTCGCTGAATTCGGCCCCCCCTCACCGACGCGACGCTACTTGGGAGCGGCCGAGCGACCTCGGCTACCTTTCGCCCATGACGACAGCGAACCGGGTCGACACCGTCATCGTGGGTGCGGGCTTCGGGGGGATCGCAGCGGCGATCAAGCTGCGCGAGCGGGGTATCAGCGACCTCATGGTCGTCGAGCGGGCCGGCGACCTCGGCGGCGCGTGGCGTGACAACACCTACCCGGGCTGCCGGTGCGACGTGCAGTCGAACCTCTACTCCCTCTCGTTCGCCCCGAACCCCCGCTGGACCGACACGTTCAGCGCGCAGGCGGAGATCTGGTCGTACCTGGACGACGTCGCGACCCGCTTCGGGGTCCGCGAGCGGATCTCGTTCGGCACCGACGTGCTCGATGTCTCGTTCGACGAGGCCGGCGCGACGTGGCGGCTCAGCACCTCGACCGGCGAGATCACGGCGTCGCACGTCGTGCTCGCCACAGGCGGCCTCGCTGAGCCGAAGCTGCCCGAGATCGAGGGTGTCGAGACATTCGCCGGCGATCTCATGCACTCCGCGCGATGGGACCACGACGTCACGCTTGCGGGACGGCGCGTGGGCGTGGTCGGAACCGGCGCGAGCGCGGTCCAGCTGGTCCCCAAGATCGCGCCCGAGGTGTCGCGGCTCACCGTGTTCCAGCGAACCCCCGGATGGGTCCTCGCGCATCCCGGCCACCGTGTCCGATCCGCCACGCGCCGCCTCTACGAGCTGGTCCCGCTTGCCCAGCGGGCGGCTCGCGCGTTCGACTACTGGACGCGCGAGCTCCTGGTCCTCGCCTTCGTCCGGGACCCCGAGCGGATGCGGCGCGGCGAGCGCATGGCGATGGAGCACCTCGCCTCGCAGGTCAGCGACCCCGAGCTCCGCGAGCGCCTGACGCCCCGGTACACGATGGGTTGCAAGCGCGTGCTGCTCTCCGACGACTACTACCCAGCCCTGGTCCGGGACAACGTCTCGCTCGAGACGAGGGCGATCGATCACGTCGAGCCCCGGGGCGTCGTGCTCGACGACGGCACGCTCGTGGACCTCGACGTCCTCATCTGCGCGACGGGCTTCCACGTGACGGACAATCCGATGGGCTCGAGGGTGCACGGCCGCGACGGCATCTCCCTGGCGGATGCCTACGACGCGGATCTCCCCACCTACCTCGGGTCCGCCTTCCCCGGCTTCCCGAACCTGTACATGCTCACGGGCCCGAACACAGGGCTCGGGCACTCCTCGATGCTCCTCATGATCGAGAGCCAGCTCGCCTACGTGACCGACGCCATCGCACGGTCGACCGCGATGCGCGGCGCGCTCGTCGAGCCGCGCCCCCAGGCGGCGCGCGCATGGACGGACGCAATCGAGGCGACGCTCCCCTCGACCGTCTGGGGCACGGGCTGCACGAGCTGGTACCTGAACGAGCAGGGGCGGAACCCCACCATCTGGCCGGGCTTCACCTTCACGTTCCGCCGCGCCACCCGCTCGTTCCGGGTCGCCGACCACGTCGTTACGCTGCCGTCGAGGCGTGCTGCCTCCGCGGCGCGCTAGCGCGGTACCTTTCTTCCCCAGCAGACCGGTCCGGAGGGACATGTTCGAGATCCCGGGCACCGCCCGCACGCCAGCACCACGTCGCCGCCGGGGTTGCGCCCTGGCCGCCGTCCTCGCCGTCGGGCTCGTCGCCCCATCCCTCGCCGCAGCCGCCGCGTCGGGCACTGCGGGCGCGGCCATCTCGCAGCCCGTCGTGGCCAGGCTCCCCGCGCCGCCGCTCACCGCGTCGACCCTCGGGTTCGTCCCGGGCCCCGTCACGTGCACCGCCGCGGGCGCGTGCGTCGCCGTCGGGCAGAACGAGAAGAAGAACAAGGCGGAGGAGATCGCCGTCGACACCCTGTCGGACGGCACGTGGACGTCGACGGGCGTGCCGCTGCCCCCGAGCGCGGTCCCGATCACCAGCACCCTCGTGACCGACGTCTCGTGCGCCGTGGCCGGCGCGTGCATCGCCGTCGGCTCGTTCGACACCGGCTCGGACGCCGCCGGGAACCTCCGCGTGTCCGGATTCGTCGCCACCGAGTTCGGCGGGACATGGTCCCCCGCGAAGCTGCTGCCGGCGCCCCCGGGCGCGTCGCCGTCGCTCGGGTACTGGGCGACGGCCGTGTCGTGTGTCGCGCCGGCCGCGTGCCGGATCGTCGGGAACTACGGCCTCTCCTTCGGCGTCAGCTCGTTCGTCGACTCGTGGACCCTCGGCTCCTCGGCCAAGCCGTCGGTGACCGTCGTCGGGGCGCCACCGGGATACGACTGGCTCACCCTCGCGTCGATCGCGTGCACCTCCGCCGAAGGGTGCCAGGCCGCAGGCACCATGCAGACCGCCGCCGGCTCGCAGCTCGCGGTCGACGCCGGGTTCAGCGGTGCGGGGTGGACGAGGTTCACGGTGCTGAAGAACCCCTCGCAGGCGGGCGAGCAGGCGCTCGACTCGATCTCGTGCACGGGCCCGACCACCTGCACCGCAGTCGGCACCTACGACACCGTGCAGCCGGGCATCGGCGTCACCCAGCTGGTCGACGCCTACAGCCTCGTCGCAGGCCGCTGGGGCAGGGCCGCCGACCTGAGCATCCCCGGCGTGAAGACCGCCGGGGCGGTCGCCTCGAGGATCACGTGCACCGCAGCTCCCGCCACCTGCACCGTGATCGGCGACTACTTCACCCCGTCGACCGTTGCCGAGCGCCACGTGATCGCCCAGTCGACGAACGGCGTGTGGCGCTCGTTCACCCCGGTCCCGGTCGGCATCCCCGCTGGATCCCAGTGGGGGCTCTCCGGGGTCGCCTGCGTGAGCGGGCCGACCTGCGAGGCCGTCGGCACCGTGGCAGCGGCGCACGGCGCGCCCGTGCCCGAGGCGATCCAGTGGGGCAAGCCACCCGTGGTCGTCACCCCGCCACCCCCCTCTCCGTCGGCGCGAGCCACGAGGGTCCGATCGCTGTCGTCGCAGCTGCTCTCGCTCAGCCAGTTCCCGGCGGGCTGGGTCGTCGACAGCGACGCAACCGGGTTCTCCGACTTCGCCCTCGGATGCATCGACGTGAACCCGATCCTGCACGCGAAGGGGAACAAGACCGCCGGGGTCGCCTATGAGGACGGGATCCTCCCGCTGCTCGGGGAGCTCCTGGTGTCCACGAAGTCGCCGACCGCCACGATGTCCAGGGTCATCGCGGCGATCGACGCGTGCCCCAAGTTCTCCGGGACCCTCGATTACGGCAAGGCCACGGGGACCGCGGCCGCGATCCCGTTCCCCAAGCTGGGCTCCCAGAGCGCCGCCTTCGCGATCTCGATCACCCTGGACGGCATCACGGCGAACGGCGACTTCGCGATGGTCCGCAAGAACTCCACAGTCATGCAGATCTCGCTCCTCGCCTACACCGCGAACACCGCGGCGCTCGTGAAGTACGCGAAGCTGGCGCTCGCCCGCGTCGCGTAAGGCGCTACCAGACCTCGTTGCGGCGGGCCTTCGCCCGCGCGCGGTACATCGCCTTCTGCTCGGCCTGGGCCTGCTTGTCGGCACGACGCGCGTTCCACGCCGCATCACGAAGCGCCGCCTCGTACGCGGCGTACCGTTCGGAGGACAGCGAGCCATCCTCCAGCGCGGCGCGGATCGCGCACCCGGGCTCCGTCCCGTGGGCGCAGTCCGCGAACCGGCACGCCTCAGCGACGTCCGCGACGTCCGCGAATCCCTCGTCCACCGAGTCGCGGCTGATCGGTGCCGCGACCTCACGCAGGCCGGGGGTGTCGATGACCGCACCGCCCATCGGCAGCGGGACGAGCTGGCGGTGCGAGGTGGTGTGGCGCCCCTGCCCTCCGGCGGCCGTCTCGCCGACATCGATCACGTGCTCGCCTGCGAGAAGATTCGTCAGAGTCGACTTCCCGGCCCCGGACTCGCCGAGGAGCACGATCGTGCGCCCAGCGATCCGTGCTCGAAGCTCGTCAAGCCCAGCTCCGGTGACGACGCTGAGGGCGATCACGTCGGTGTCGAGCGTGAAGGATCGCACCTCGTCGATCGCGGCCGACGGATCCTCGACGAGGTCCGACTTCGTGAGCACCACGAGCGGCACCGCCCCGCTCTCGTAGGTGAGGGTGAGGAGCGCCTGGACCCTCGACACCGACACGGCGAGGTCGAGCGGTCGCATGATGAGGATCACATCGACGTTGGCGGCCATCACCTGGAGCGTCTCGCGGCGGTCTCCCACGAGCCGCGTCACCGCGGACCGCCGCTCGAGGACCGAGTGGATCGAGTGATCCGGTGCGACCGCCACCCAGTCGCCGACGGCGAGGTCCAAGAACAGCGGGATTGCGACCCGGAGGTCGGCGCCCTTGACCAGCGCCGTGGCGATCCCCCGGTCAACCCGGATGATCCGCCCGGGCGCGAGGGCTGGGTCCTGCAGCGATGCGAACTCCGCACGGCGCTGCTCGTCGAAGCCGATGGATTCAAGCGCGACGGAGAAGTGATCAGACAAGGGTGCTCCCTTTTCCGAGGGGCGCACCCGTTCTGTGGGTCAGGGGCGTCCCGAGAGGATGGACATCGTGGCTTCGCGTGGGTTGCTCTGCATCACGGCACCTCCTCTTCTCGGTCTGCGCAGCGTATCGCGCACGGCGCGAGGCGGCTCAGTCGAGCGACAGCGGGAGGTCGTCGCTCACGGAATCCGCCTCTGCGGACTCCGCGGGCTCCTCGACCTTCGGCGCCAGGTGCGCGCGCACGCGCTCGTCGATCTCGGCCATCAGCTGGGGGTTCTCCGAGAGGAACGTCTTCGCGTTCTCCCGGCCCTGGCCGAGCTGCTCGCCCTCATAGGTGAACCAAGCGCCCGACTTCTTGATGAACCCCAGGTCCACGGCCACGTCGAGGAGGGAGCCCTCGCGGCTGATGCCCTGGCCGTACATGATGTCGAACTCGGCCTGGCGGAACGGGGCGCCGCACTTGTTCTTCACGACCTTGGCGCGGGTCCTGTTTCCGACGACCTCGGTCCCGTCCTTGATCGACTCGATCCGACGGATGTCGATCCGGATCGACGCATAGAACTTGAGCGCGCGCCCACCGGGCGTCACCTCGGGCGAGCCGTAGATCACGCCGATCTTCTCGCGCAGCTGGTTGATGAAGATCGCCACCGTGTTGGACCGCGACAGGTTCGCCGTGATCTTGCGCAGCGCCTGGCTCATGAGCCGGGCCTGGAGGCCGACGTGCGAGTCGCCCATGTCGCCCTCGATCTCGGCCTTGGGGGTGAGGGCGGCCACCGAGTCGATGACGAGCACGTCGAGCGCCCCCGACCGGATCAGCATGTCCGCGATCTCCAGGGCCTGCTCGCCCGTGTCGGGCTGCGAGATGAGGAGGTCGTCCACGTTGACACCGATGGCACTCGCGTAGACGGGGTCCATCGCGTGCTCCGCGTCGATGTAGGCACAGATGCCGCCGTTGCGCTGGGCCTCGGCGACGACGTGCGTGGCGAGCGTGGACTTGCCCGAGGACTCGGGTCCGTAGATCTCCACGATCCGGCCTCGGGGCAACCCGCCGATCCCGAGCGCGAGGTCCAGGGAGAGCGCGCCCGTCGGGATGGATTCGACCTGCATGTGGACGTTCTCGCCGAGCCGCATGATCGAGCCCTTGCCGAACTGCTTCTCGATCGCGGTGAGTGCGGTGTCCAGTGCCTTGTTCTGATCGTCGGTTGCCATCGTGCTCCTTGTCCTTGTCTCGGGCACCCTAGGGAGTCGGTGTCACATCGTTCGTCCCGATCGGATGACCCTACACGAACACCTGTTCGCCCTGGCGGATCCCCTCGCCGAACGCGAACCGCGCGACCACCCGGTGGACCGCGCGCGCTGGCTCGAGCCTCGAGACCACCAGCGCTGCCTCGGACGCCGAGAAGTCGGCGTGGATCGGCTGGCCCGTCCACCCGCCCGGCAGGCGGCCGCGCCCTCGCGCCCTGGCGATCGTGAGGTGCCCCCGGAACGGTCGGTCCCGGGGCTCCGCCAGATCCCCAACCGCGAGGTCCACGGCGCGCGCAGCATCCTGCGCACCGTCAGCGGGGACGAACAGGACCCGTGCCGAGGTCCCGAGCGCCGTGATCGGGCCGAGCCGCACCGTGAACGGGTCCATCGAGGCGAGCGCCGGGACGAGCGCTCGGGCGACGAGGTCCAGCCCCGATGCGTCGAGCTCCCCGAGGAACCGGAGCGTCACGTGCCAGTCGGCCATGTCGGAGACGCGCCAGGCCCCGTCGTCCTCAGGGGCGACGTCGGCGATCCGGGACCGCGCCTCCTCGTCCGGGTAGAGCGCCACGAAGGCACGCACGGCGGCTACTCGATCGGACCCTGGTGCTCGGCCACGATCCCACCTTCGGGGTCGACGACGGCGAGCGGCTCCACCCGTGCGAGGTCCGGGTTCACGGCGAGGTCCTTCATCTGCAGGGCAGCGGCCCGCCTCCCCTTGGTCGTGAAGGCGATGATGAAGCCGACGATGAGGAGCCCCACGGCAGCAACGGGGGCCCACAGGGTCGGCCTCGGGACCTTGTAGAAGGAGGCCCAGATGGCTCCGCCGGTGATCGCGATGCCGACCGCCGCGGCGAAGGTCGCCCCCGAGCCGGCCCGGAACGTCCGCAGCGATCCGAGCGACATCAGCAGGTAGACCACGACGAGCGCGAACCCGCCCAGAGTGGAGTCCCACGCGAAGATCGAGAAGTAGTGCGGGTTGCCGGGCAGTGCGAAGAGGCTCGTCCAGAACTGGGTGATGAGCACGTTGACGATGGCGAGGCCTACCATGAGCAGGATCGCGGCGACCGGGGTGCCGTACTTCCTTGAGGTCCTCGCGAGCACGCTCGGGATGCGGCGGTCCCTGGCGAGCGCGAACACGCCGCGCGACCCCGCCACGCCGGTCCCGATCGTCACCGCGATCATGTCGAAGAGGACGACCAGCTCCAAGAGCCGGTCGATCCACAGACCGCCGTAGCCGCCCTCGGTCGCCGGCGCGCCGAGCGCGAACAGCGGTGCCGCGGCCGCCGAGGTGATGGCCTTCAGGCTCAGGTGGAACCCGGCGACCTGCACGTATGCCGCGAGCACGAAGAAGACCGCTGCGATCCCCGCCGTCATCATGACCGCGAGCGGGATCTCGCGCTTCGGGTCCTTGGTCTCCTCCCCGAGGTTGGCCGCGGTCTCGAAGCCGACGAACAGGAGCACGCCGTAGACGACGCCGAAGAAGATGCCGCTCCAGCCCTGCGCGGAGGAGGATGGCTTGAACGGGGCCCACGTGTTCTCGTGACCGAGCTTGACGATCACCATGATGAAGAAGCCGAGGACCACGAGGAAGGACACGAGCGCGAGCGCGAGCTGCATCCTCGTCGAGATCCGGACCCCGAAGTAGAGCGTCACGAAGAGCAGCGCGATGAGCAGGCACGACCAGGCCCAGCCCGGCAGCGGCGTCACCTTGAACTCGCTCTCGATCGTGTCGTGGACGTACCCCCCGACGAGGACGATCAGGCCGACGCTGAGGACGATGATCCCGCAGTAGTAGAGGAACCCCGAGGCGACGCCCACCTTGGGCCCGAGCCCCCTCGAGACGTAGTCGTACAGGGAGCCGGCAGACTGGATCTGGCGGGTGTACCGAGAGACAATCCATCCGAGCGCGATCACGCCGATGGCGGCGATGATCACCGACACCGGCGCGGCGACTCCGCCGCCCTTCCCGGTGGCGCTCGTCACGCCCACGACGAGCGGGACGAGGAAGGCGGCCGAGAAGACCGGCCCCATGAACCCGACGGACTGGGCAACGACGTCCTTCAGCCCCAACTTCTTGGCGCCGAGCGTCTCGTACGACGTTGTCGTCTTCTTCGGTTCATCAGCCATCTATCGACCCCCCCACTTCACTCGGCCGCACAGTGCGGATGAACGATCGTAGGAAGACACGGACCAGCCCGCAAGGATGCCCCTGGCGCAGGCGATTCGCTAGTCGACGACTGCCTGGTAGACGTCCCGCTGAAGTTCGCGATGCAGGTTGTACACGCCCGTCGGCATCAGCTGGGTGAAGAACACGCACGTCAGGTCCTCCGCGGGATCCACCCAGAAGGTGGTCGATGCGGCGCCACCCCAGCTGATCGCACCTTCCGAGGCCGCAAGCTTCGTGTCGGCCTGGTTCGTCACGACCGACCACCCGAGTCCGAAGCCGAGGCCCGCGTTCGCGATCTCGGCGTACTGGTCGACTGCCGCGTGATGGAGATCGGCGTCGTCGGGCAGGTGGTTCCGTGACATCAACTCGATCGTGCTGGGCGCGACGAGCCTGACGCCGTCGAGCGTGCCGCCCCGGAGGAGCATCGTCGAGAAGCGGTGGTAGTCGAGCGCGGTCGACACGAGCCCCGCTCCGCCCAGGTGGATCCGCGGCTTGTGCATGACCTCCTCGCTCATGTGGCCCCCCGGCGTCGGCACACCCCCCTCGCCGTAGAGGTACAGCTCTGCGAGGCGATCCTGGTCGGGCTCCGGGCAGAAGAAGCCCGTGTCCGACATCCCGAGTGGCCCGAGGATCCTGGTCGCCAGGAACTCGTCGAGCGGCATGCCGCTCCACAGTTCGACCAGCCTGCCGAGCACGTCGGACGCGCAGGAGTAGTTCCACGCCTCTCCGGGGGTGAAGAGCAGCGGCATCGCGGCGAGGTCCGACACCATCCTGGCCAGGTCGGCGTCCTTCGGGGCGTACCAGCCGTAGCCCGCGGCCCGGTACATCTCGTCGACCGGGTGGTCCCACTTGATGCCGTAGGTGAGCCCCGACATGTGCGAGAGCAGGTGCCAGACGCGGATGGGACCATCGGCTCGCCGCGTGACCGGGGCATCGGGCGGGCCGTCCACGTAGACGTGCATGTCCGAGAACTCCGGGAGCCACTTGGCGATGCTCTCGTCCAGATCGAAGTGCCCCTCCTCGAACAGCATCATCGCCGCGATCGATGTGACCGGCTTCGTCATCGAGTAGATGCGCCAGATCGTGTCGGCCGTCACATCGAGCCCGAGCTCCCGGTTGCGGAGCCCCCCGCTGCCCACCCATGCGATCTTGGAGTCCCGCCCGACAGCGCACAGCCACCCCGCCAGGTGGTCAGCGGCAACGTGGGCATCGAAGGTCGTCGAGATCCGCTCGAGCCGCGCCGGATCGAGACCCACCGCTGCGGGATCGACCTCCTGGGCAATGCCGGTCATCTGCGCCTCCTCGCGTGCAACCTAACCCGGTCGCCCAACCGTGCTCACGCGAGCGAATCGAGCTGCTGGCGCACCAGGTTCAGTGCGCTGATCGTCGCATACTCGCGGATCCTCGGTCGATCCCCGGGCAGCTGCAGCCGGATCGACGTCGTGTCGCGTTCACCGACGCTCAGCCCCACGAAGACAGTGCCGACGGGTTCGCCATCCTGGAGGTCGGGTCCCGCGACCCCCGTGGTGGAGACCGCGACGTCGCAGCCGAGCAGCGTCCGCGCGCCGCTCGCCATCGACTCGGCGGCAGCTGCAGACACGACCGGCCCGTGGTCCACGCCGAGGAGCGAGTGCTTGAGTTCCGTCGCGTAGGTGACGACCCCTCCCCGGAACCAGTCGCTCGCGCCGCTCACGTTCACGAGCCTCGAGGCGATCAGTCCCCCGGTGACCGACTCCGCGACGCCCAGGGTGAGTCCGAGCGCCAGGAGGCGCTTGGCGACCGCCTCCTCCATCGACTCGTCGTCCACAGTGAAGACGACGTCGCCGAGCCGCGCGCCGAGGATGGACGCGACGACGTCGGCCTCGGCGTCGAGCGTGCGCTGGACATCCTCGTCCGTCTCGGCGCGAGCCGTGAGCCGAACCTTCAGTCCCTCCATGCCCGACGCGAGGAACGCGATCGTGACATCGGAGGCCTCAAGCTCGTCCATCCTGTCCGCCAGGGCCTCGGCGATCCCCGACTCGCTCGGTCCCCACGTGCGCAGCACCCGCGAGGCGATCACGCCCCCGGTCCCGTCAGCCGCCATCCGTTCGCGCAGGTCCGGGAGGATCGCGCGCTCGAACATCTCGGCGAGCTCGTAGGGCACTCCCGGAACGGCGTAGGCGACCTTGTTCCCAATCGGGCAGATGAGCCCTGGCGCCGTGCCGCGCCGCTGGGCGATCACTGTCGCCCCGCTCGGGACGTCTGCCTGCCGGCGGTTGTTCTCCGACATCTCGCGACCCCTCGACCGGAACATCTCGGCGATGCGCTCCTCGATCCCCGCGTCGCGGACGAGATCCACCCCCATGACCTCCGCCAGTGCCTCGCGGGTGATGTCGTCCTGGGTCGGCCCCAGTCCACCGCAGACGATCACGCCATCGCTGCGGGCGAGCGCGGTGCGAAGGGCGAGCACGATCCTGGCGTGGTTGTCACCCACATGCTGATGGAAGTGGCTCGCGACACCCGCGGCCGCGAGGTGCTCACCCAGCCACTTCGAGTTGGTGTCGGCGATCTGCCCGAGCAGGAGCTCGGTTCCCACCGCGACGACCTCGACCCTCACGGACGGCTCGCCTCGAGACGCCGACCATCGCGCCAGTACTCGTATCCGGTGAAGACGGTGAGGAAGACCGCGAACCACAGGGTGGCCCGCTGGAGGCCCACGAGGTTCGCCGTCGGCGGCAGGACGCAGAAGGCGATCGCGAAGTCCTGCACCAAGGTCTTCAGCTTCGCCGACGACCGCGCGGGGACCGAGATGCCCCGCTTCGATGCCCTGGAGCGGAACCAGCTCATCCAGACCTCGCGAAGCGTGATGATGACGACGGGGAGCAGCGACATCGTGCCGACCGCCACGAGCGTGTACATGGAACCGAGCACGATGACCTTGTCGGCCAGCGGATCGAGGAACGCGCCCGAGCGCGTCGGGCCGTGCCGGCGTGCCACGATCCCATCAAACCCGTCGGAGAACGCGGCCAGCGCACCGACAATCGCCGTCGGCCATGACGCGCCCTTGGTGACGATGAGCGCGATGAAGAAGGGCGTGACGGCGAGGCGCGCGATCGTGATCAGGTTCGCTGGCGTGAACAGCGCCGTCGGCCCGTACCGATGGGCAGTGGTCATGCGGGCATCGCCATGAGGTCCGTGCCGAGCGAGCCCGTCACGACGACCTCATGGAAATCCCCCGCAGCGAGACCGCTCGGCACCGCGATGATGCCGTCGATCTCGGGTGCCTCGTGGACGCTCCTCGCGTTGCCCGGTGCGTCGACGATCACGGTGAGAGTCTGCCCCACGAGCGCATCGCGGGAGCGGCTCGTGATGGCGTCTTGGACCTCGCTGCACTCAGCGAGGCGCTCGAGGGCGAGGGACGCGGGAACCTGGTTGTCCATGTCCGCCGCCGGCGTCCCCTCCTCCTTGGAGAAGGTGAAGAAGCCCGACCAGTCGAGCTGCGCGTCCTCGAGGAACCCCACCAGCCGCTTCTGGTCCTCCTCGGTCTCGCCCGGGTACCCCAGGATGAAGTTGGAGCGGAACGTGGCGTCCGGCTCGAGCGACCGGATCCGCTGGATCCGGTCGAGGAACCGCTCTGCGTCTCCCCAGCGGCGCATGGTCCGCATCAGCGGCCTCGACGCGTGCTGGAGCGAGAGGTCGAAGTACGGCACGCCGGTCTCGAGGACGGCCTCGATGAGCGCATCGGTCAGCCCCGACGGGTACAGGTACAGCAGGCGCAGCCACTCCACGCGGCCGGTCAGGGACTGGACCAGGGAGACAAGTGGCTGCGTCCCCGGCGTGTCGAGGTCGTTCAGGTCCTCGCCCCCCGATCGTCGACGGTCGCGGCCGTAGCTCGCAAGATCCTGTGCAACGAGCACGATCTCCTTGACGCCGTTCGCGACCAGACCCTCGGCTTCATCGATCAGCCGCTCGGAGCCGAGCGAGCGCTGGTCGCCGCGAAACGTCGGGATCGCGCAGAAACCGCACCGGCGGTCGCAACCCTCGGCGACCTTCAGGTACGCCCACGGGGCGGACTGCCGCGGCCGGGGCAGTGCCAGCAGGTCGAAGTTGGAGGGGATCGGCTTCATGCCGAGGGCGACCGGCGTGCCCGCGGGGATCGGCGACTCGCCGAACCCGGCGACCAGGTCGACCTCGGGCAGCGCAGCCTCGAGCTCCTCGCGATACCGCTCCGCCATGCAGCCCGTGACGACGATCTTGGCTCCCTCGCGCCGGCGGTCGGAGAGCTCGAGCACGGTCTCGACCGACTCCGCGCGCGCCGCCTCGATGAAGGCGCAGGTGTTGACCACGACCAGATCGGCGTCCTCCACGTCGTGCGCGGAGGTGTAGCCCCCCGCCTCGATGAGGCCGGTCAGCTTGTCCGAATCGACGTGGTTCTTCGGGCAGCCCAGGGTCTCGATCCAGTACGTGGGCAAGGCCCCTCCTCGGCGGTCGTGGCCGCGGGCTGGCATCGAGTCCCGGCGCACGGCACCGGGACGCCTGCAGGCGACACACGATTCTACGTTCCGCCAACGATTGTCCCGCCGCAGGCCCCAAGGCGGCGGGCCGGCTACTCGGCGCTCCTGCGGTGCGCGGCGACCTCTCGGACCAGCCGGGAGAACCCGGTCTCGTGCGCGCCGATGAGCTGCCACGCGCGCGCGATGCCGATCAGGCTGAAGATGACCGTCAGGACGGCCAGGTTCGTGATGTCCGTGCGCGCATGGTCCTTGCGGATCAGCTGGATGCCGACGTACACCTGGAAGAGGAAGGCGATGCCCTGGAAGATGAGCCGGCGAAGCTTGCTCCTGCGGTGCGTGGCGCTCTCGGCATGGAAGAGCACGATCGCGAACGCCGCGCACGATGCGAATCCCGCTGCGGCGACCACGATCGCTGTGACCCCCAGATCAAGGCCGGGGATGAGGGCGAACAGCGACACGACCAGGGCGCTCGTGAGGGCGGAGAACGCCACCCCAGCGCGGATGTCGAAGTCCAGCTGCTCGGCTGGTCCCTTTGCCTCAGGGGACACACTGATCGCGACGAAGAGGAGGCCGATCAGGGCGCCCGAGACGCCGGCCATCGCGAAGAAGAAGTTTCCGAAGTCGGAGGGGACCAAGACCCGCAGCGTAGACGGGGCGAATCGCGCGGGACTGCGTGTCGAGCACTGTGACCGGCAGTACGGCCTGTTTGGAGAGCCTCGTCCGTGCAGGAGCGCGCACCACGTCGACGATCCGGTCTCGTTGCGCGCGCACGCGTCGCGGCCCGATCCGCAACCGGTGCTCCGCTTGGGGAACGCAGGCTCCAATGGGGCGGCGGATGCGGTCGTCCGCATCCGCGCGGTGCAGTGTTAGTCGTCGGTCACGCTGACGGCGAACTCCGGACAGTTCGCAACGGCAAGGAGCGCTGCCGCCTCCATGTCGACCGGGACTGTGCCATCGCCGCGCACCGATGACTGGCCGTAGTCGTCAACGTCGAAGAGCGCGGGCGCGATGGCATGGCACCGCGCGTGCCCCTGGCACTTCGCGGCGTCGATCTCGACCCTCATCGAAAGACCACCGGAAGCTCACGAGGCCCACGAACCTGGCCGCCCGCCCACGTCACCTCGCCGCCCTCTTCGAGGTGGAACTCCGGGATCCGCGCCAGCCATTCCTCGAGGGCGACTCGGAGCTCCATCCGCGCGAGGTTGGAGCCGGCGCATCGGTGGATGCCGGAGCCGAATGCCACGTGGCGGTTCGCGGCGCGGTCCAGGACCACCTCGTCGGCTCGCTCAAACGCCAGTGGATCGCGATTCGCCGCGGGATAGTTCATCAGGACCTTGTCACCGGCGCGCATGGGGCAGCCCTTGTACTCGATGTCCTCCTTCACGACCCGCGCCATGGTCACCGGCGAGTACGCCCGGAGCAGCTCCTCGACGGCGGTCACCATGAGCTCGGGCTCGGCCACGAGGCGCCTGCGATCATCGTCATGGGTGGCGAGATGCCACAGCGACAATCCGATCGCACTCCACGTCGTGTCAATCCCGGCGATCATTGTCAGCATCGCCATCCCGACGACGATGGTGTCCTCGATGGGCTTGCCGTCCACCTCTGCGTGCACGAGGAAGCTCAACAGGTCCTCCCCCGGGTTCTCGCGACGCGCGTTCATCTCGTCGAACACGTAGTAGCCGATCCCGAAGCTCCCGCGCTGGACCCGCTCGGGGTCGTCGGCGAACTCGAGGACGTCGCGGACCCAACCCGTGAACGTCTCGGACATCTCCTCGGGCACACCCAGGATCGAGGCGATGACCCGGACCGGTATCTGCTGGGCGTAGTCGGCGGCTGCGTCGGCGCGGCCTGACGCGAGAAAGCCCTCCACGAGCGACGCGCAAAGCGCACGGGTCATCGGCTCGTAGGAGTCGACCTTGGCATGCGAGAACCACGGCAGCATGAGCCGCCTGGTCCAGGTGTGGATGGGTGGGTCCACGGAGATCGGAGGGAAGCCGTAGGGGAGGAGGACCTCCTCCTCGGGGATGTCCTCGCCCGGGATGACCGCGGTGTCGATCGAGCTGAACGCCGCAACATCGTGCGCGATGGCCGTCACGTCCTCGTAGGTCACGGGCATCCAGGTCTGGCCGCGCCGCTGCGTCGACGCGACCGGGCACCGCGAGCGAAGGTCATCCCAGATCGGGAACGGATCCTTGACGTACGAATCGTCGAGCACGTCGAAGTCGGTGGCCCAGTCGCTGACCGGCGGTGTTCTCGGCATGGAGCTGCCCCCCGTGACGGCTGGAGGACTCCTCCAGAGGATCGCGCAAGTATGCACAGGAACAGCAATCGCATGCCGGGACAGGCACGGCGGGTCGGAATCGGACGACGCACCGGCACCACGACGCCTGTGGTCTCAGCGGAGAGGCAGGGATTTGAACCCTGGGACCCAGTTTCCCAGGTCAACTCATTAGCAGTGAGTCCGATTCGGCCGCTCTCGCACCTCTCCTGGCACTTCTTGGACCATTCGTGGACCAAATTGGTAGGGTCCCCTTGTGGCTTCCAAGCGACCGTATGGTAGCGGACATCTAGCGCAGATCCCTGATCGGACCGGGATGTGGGTGTTCAAGGTCGACCTCGGCAAGGACCCGGTGACCGGCAAGCGCCGACGCCGGACCATCACCTTCGCCGCCAAGGGAGCACGGGCCGCCCAGGCCCACGCGAGCTGGCTGGTTACGGAGCTCGGTGCCGACCAGCCGGTTACCACCCGGGCGACCGTGGAGGACCTGTTCGCTGAGTTCCTGACGTTCTCCGAGGCCCGTGGCCGAGCACCCACCACGCTGCACGAGTACCGGCGGGCCATCTCGACCTTCTTCCTGCCTGCCATCGGCTCTGTCAGGCTCAGCGAGCTCACCGTGCGCCACCTTGACCAGCTCTACACCGCCGCGCTCAGTGCGGATCCGCCCCTGTCGGCATCGTCGGTGCGCAAGTACAACGCCATCTTGAAGGCTGCGCTCAACCAGGCGATCCGGTGGGAGTGGCTGGAGACGAACCCGGCAATGAAGGTCACCCTCCCCTCACTTCCTGCGACCCAGTTCGAAGCACCCACGCCCGAGGACGTTCGCCGCATCATCCGTGCCTGTCAGGAAGCAGACGAGCAGCTCGGCGTCTTCGTCCTGCTTGCGGCGGTCACTGGGTGCCGACGCGGAGAGATAGCCGCTCTCCGCTTCTGCGACGTGGAGGACCAAGGATTGGCAGTGCGAGCCTCGGTCTACAGCGCTGGAAGCGAACGAGGCATCAAGGGAACCAAGTCAGGGCGTGAGCGTTGGGTCATGCTCGATCCACAGGTGAGGATCATCCTCGAAAGATGGATGGAACTCCGCCGATCGCATGCCGCCGACTTCGATGTGACCGTCGGCGAGGAATCATTTCTCTTCTCGAACCGCCCTGATGGATCGTTCCCCGTCAACATCGACACGGTGAGCGCCAAATTCCGCCGAGTCGCTGACGAACTGGGGCTCCGGCACATCCACCTCCACTCCCTGCGGCACTTCGCCGCGACCGAGCTCCTCGCAGCCGGCGTCAATGCCCGAGACGCCGCTGATCGACTTGGCCATGCAGACCCAGCCCTTACGCTCCGCGTCTACGCCCACGCCACTGATGAGCGCCAGCGTCACGCCGCGACGGTGGGCGCGCGGGTCCTCGAAGGTCTCGATGCTCCTCCTCCTGCGTCTTAAGGTTGTTCGGCTCGACATAGGCAGCGAGGTCCACCACTCGGACCAGCCACCGGCTCCCGTGCTTGCGGCCCGGTAGCTCACCCCGCTTGAGCCGTTCGCGCACCGTGTAGGCGCTGACTCCGAGGTAGTCAGCCGCTTCCTCCGGAGTCACGAGCTGAGGGAGGACCACAGAGAGATCCGCCCGGTTTGGGAACGCCACGTGGCTGCTCACCGCTCCCACCCGCCTGTGTCGGACTCCAGGTGCTGACGCATCGCGGCGATTGCTCGAAGCCGCCTGCTCTGGATGGTGCGATAGGGGATCTGGAGCTCGTCTGCGAGGTCGTGGAGCGACTCTCCTCCCACGACACTCCAGGCCACCACCTTGGCGTCGTCCTCGCTGATGACTCCTTCACCGACCATCCAGGCCAAGAGGTCGCGTGTGACCTCGTCGGGACCAGGGGCGGGATCGACGGGCTCGCTCACGTCGTCGATGTCGATGTTCCGCGCGGCGATCGTCGCTTCATGGCGAACCGAGCTTCGCAGCGACGCCTTCAGCTCCCCCAGGATCGCCGGCACCGGCTTCGGTGGCCCATGCAGCTGCTCGCACAGCTGTGCGATGAGCTCAGGGACGACATCCTCGTCGTCTCGTCGTGGCCTCGCGAAGACCACGATGCGCTCGAGCGCAGGTCGAAGTGCGACGATGGTCATGAGCACCACGTTCGGATCGAGCTTGGCCAAACGGACCAGTCCGTCCATCTCGAAGCCGCTTCGCTCTCCTTCTGAACCGACCTGGACCCGCTCCGCAATCGCTCGAAGGTCCCTGAGCCCGGTGTGGGCGAACTCGACGGACGTGAGCAGCTCCAGTGTCCGACGTCCCGAGGGGCCTCTCGACACCAGCGCGAGCTCGCGGGCAACCATGTCGAAGGTTCCAGATTGGAGCGCCGACAGGGTCCTCCGACGTCGCGGTGCGTTGCCTCGATAGCGCTCGAGCTCGTCGAAGATCCCTCGAAGCTCGCCAATGGTGAATGGCTCGATCATCGGGCCACCTCGGTCCCGTTGGCCACCCGCTGGGCCCGCAGGTCTCGTCGGTGCTCGGCTCGCATCTCGGCGAGGACCACCGCGAGCTCGGCTGCTCGGTCATGGTCGTAGCCGCGGCCGTCGTAGGAGAAGGAGGACTCCTGGGGATCAGATGAGCCGCCCTTGGCCATGTAGGCCGCCCGAACCCCTCGCAGGGCCCCGAAGGTCGTGGAGTAGCCCCGCGACTTCGTCAGCAGCTGGCCGCGGTAGCCGAAGGCGTGGGCGTGCTGACGGAGATTCAGGTGGCGCAGCTCGGGGATTCGATGCAGCTGCCACGCAGTCTCGACGAGGCGCCGCTCGTGGTCGGTGAGCGATGCGTGACGGACGTCGTCGAAGGACCGGAACCGGCGGGCGAGCGCGGTGCCATCACCGGTCGTCTTGGTGGCGTACTTGGCGAGGTAGGAGGCGACCTTCGCTCTGATCCTGGCCCTCGAGGTCGTCAAGCATGGCCACGTCGAACTGGTCGCCCCAGAAGAGCGACGCTCCCAAGGCTCCGAGCCAGCGGACCCGGCGGATCGTGTGGCCTGCGCCATCGGCCAACACGGAAGCATCCAACCACGCTGGTGGCGGCGGTGTCCCATCGCCCCTGCCGTCTGCACGCAGCACGACGTGGAGGTGCACGAGGCCCCGGCGCTGGAACTCGGCGACCCGCAGGTAGCTGAGGCGGACCTCGCTCGTCACGTCGTCTCGGGACTTGTTGGCAATTGCCCCGATCTGGCGGGCCAGCTCCTGGACCGTTCGGTTCCAGAGCCTCGTTGCCTGGGCGTTCCAGAGCACGGCTGCTTGGTAGTCGAAGCACGACGGGCAGATCGGGGAACCCACCACCGGGTCTTCAGGATCGTGGACCGTCCGACACGTGCGCTCGAGCCCGTGCTCGCACGTGCCTCGACGCTGGCTGCAGCGTCTCGTGCCAACCGATCTGTGGACCGCTCCGAACGACGGGGCCGTGAGGGTCATGAACACCCTGGGATGGCTCGCCACCTCTGGCGCGACGCCCTTGCCCCCGATCAGCCCGGTTGAGACCAGGATCCAGGCGTCCGCTTGGTAGAGCGCGGCACACGACGGACACAGCACCGCCCGGCGGTCCTTGCAGGCCAGCTTCATCCGGGAGGTTCGCAGCTCTCCCGTGGCTCCATTGACGACCGTGCCTGAGATCCTGATGGGGTGCACGCAGCCACCGGCACCGAGAACCTCTGCGAGCAGTGCTGCAGGTGAACGCTCGGTGCTCTTGTCCGACCCGACATCCATGAGGACCTCCCAGAGGGCCGCGAACTTCGCCTCCCTACTAGGTAGAGCCATTGGGAAGGCCCTCTCGGATGCAAGAAATCAAAGAATTCCTTCGGCTGGACACTCGCGGACGCCCGTGGACACTTCCGCGAGCATCTGACGCTCGTCACAGATGCGTGCCGTCTCTTGTCCAACCTCTTGTTCCACTCTGGGTTGCCCCACATCCGGCACGCAACTCCGGCGTGGGAGTCCACCGTCGCCCCGAGAAGTTGAAGGCGACAACCTGGACCAGATCCGGGAGCAGGCTGGCTTTGCCATGTGGTCGAGCCTCGGCTCCCTGGGCGCCACACCGCCCGGTCGCCGGGCTCGACCAGTGGCGAGCAGATCGCGACGACGTGGCCCCAATGAGGACCGAATCAGGGGTTCATCGCCACCCTCAACGGACAACAGCTACCTCAGCTCGTCAGCCTTCAGCCGATCACCCGTCGGCGACGCAAGCCTCCAAGGCCACGCCTGTTCCAGTCTCGTCTGGCACTCGACTCCGAAGGGCTCTGGGTGAACATCTCATTACGTTGTTCGAGAAAGACTGTTGGAGGCAGCCGGGTCAGGATCTGACCTGACATTGTTCTGACGCATCGCCTCGATGTTGTCTTGCTCTTGACGCGTCGGTCCGAGCCCGGCTGCCATCCACGCAAAGGGTGACCGAACCGGGCGGACTGTGACTTCATAGGGCCCTGGCTAGACACGAGAGTCCCATTCTCGAAATGTCCACCCGGTTCGGTTCGGTCATCCCTCGCCCGACAGCAAAGGAGACGGAACCAGCATGACAACCATGCAGGCTGCCCGCCAGTCATCGCTCTATGTGGGCATCGACACGCACAAGGACCAGCACCACGCCGCGGTGCTCGACTCGACCGGAATGAAGCTCGGGGACCTCGAGTTCCAGGCCACGACCGCCGGCTATCGAGACCTCGCGAAGTGGCTCGGGACGCTCGGATCCATCGAGCTCGTGGGGATGGAGTGCTCCGGGTCCTTCGGGGCCGGGCTCACGAGGTTCCTGCGAGAGCGCGACGTCGACGTCCGCGAGATCAACATGCCCCACCGGCACCTGCGGGCCCGGGTGGGCAAGACCGACCCGATCGACGCCGAGGCCGCAGCGCGCAAGGTCCTTTCGGGCTCGTTCACCGTCAAGCCCAAGGACACCACGGGAATCGTTGAGTCCATCAGGCTTTTGAGCGCTGCTCGCAACTCGGCGGTCAAGGCCAAGGCGAGCGCGATCGTCCAGTTGAAGTGCATCCTGGTCACGGTCCCCGCGTCCCTCAGGGAGTCCATCGACAGCCAATACGGCACCGTGAAGCACTGCGCGACGTTGCGCCCCGACATGACGAGGCTGGACGAGCCCCTGCAGTCGTCCAAGTACACGCTTCGGACCTTGGCACGCCGGATCCGCGTCCTCGAGACGGAGATCGCGGACCACGACAAGGAGCTGAAGGCCCTCGTCCAAGAGGTCGCCCCCACCCTGCTCACAAGGGTCGGGATCGGGCCGGTGCACGCGGCCCAGCTCATCGTGACTGCGGGCCAGAACCTGGACCGCATGAAGAGCGACGCGGCGTTCGCACGCCTGTGCGGTGTCGCCCCGATCCCCGCTTCATCGGGCCAGACGAGACGGATGCGGCTGCACAAGGGAGGGCACCGACAGGCCAACCGATCCCTGCACCTGATCGCGGTCGTTCGCCTTCGCTATGACCCTCGGACGAGGGCCTACATGGAGCGCAGGCAGAAGGAGGGGCTCTCCAAGAAGGACGTGCTCCGGTGCCTCAAGCGCTTCATCGCGAGGGAGGTCTTCTATGACCTCAAGCACGACCTGCTCACTCAATCGGGGACTTGACGTCTATAGGACCGTCAAGAATGGGCTCGCCCGAGCTCGGCCAAGAGCCGTTGGTACGCATTCTCCGACTCCAAATTTGAAGAGTGATTCATCCTAAGGTAGAGCCATTCCGGTTGTGGCTTCAGGATTGACGTCACGTATTTGTCGCCGCTGTCACTTACGACTACGAGTCGGCCCCGGTAAGAGTTGTCCCATCTTATACCTATGCAACGCGCACGATCCACTACAACTCTGCGAAAAAGGCGAGAAATAGTGACCTCCTGTTCATCCCATTGAACTCCGCGTCTAAGCGTGGATCTCGCCACCAGCACGGCCAATACTCCAAGGACCACCATGCCAATCAGCTTCCACGTTTCCCCAATATGGCTCGATGCCGATCCGATGAAGAACATGCATATGAAACCGCTGAGGAGTGCCCCGAAAGCGCGAGTTCGATTGTCAATTCTATTGGCCACATGTTGTCCTGAAGTCCTGCTCATAGGTGCGGTCAACTGCCCTCGAGTCCGCGCTGTGAAAACTTGTGGATCTCCGATTTTGCAAAGCGAAGAATGCTTGGTATTCCACCGGCGACATCAATGAGCTTCAAGAATGGTCCTGCGATGCCGTTGTACAACCATCTGGCTGGGTCGGCGTCAACCCCGCTAGTGAACTGAAGAAGCCCGGTGTATGACCTCCCGAGGATGACGCCTCCGCCAATTAGCCCGGATCCATCAATAGCGACCAGGATCTGACGGCCGCAAGAACGCGAAGATGCCCTTCTGGCAAGGGAAACTGTAGGTCTCGAGCCAACAGTCGACCCCAACAGAAGGGCACTTCAAAAGTGAACGCTAGCCGTGCTGCGAACCGTGTCGAAGTGACCCTCGGTGGCAAGGGCGTGACAAGCCGCGCGGGCCTTGTCGTCGTCGCTGAGCTCGCTGATCGGCTGGGCTTGACGAACGCGATGTCGTCAGGGATGGCACCGATCGTGCAGCGCCGCCGCCGCCGCGATCCCGGCGTGGTGCTCTCGCACCTGGCGCTCCTTCTGGCCGACGGCGGGGACTGTTTGAGCGATCTCGCGGTGCTGCGCGACGAGCCCGACCTGTTCGGCACGGTCGCGTCGGACGCGACGGCGCTGCGCGCGCTGGAGTCGGGTTGGGCGGCCGAGGCGATCATCTCCGCGAGACGAGACGCACGTGCTGCGGCGTGGGCTGGCGGTGCGGCGCCCGAGACGGTCACCTTGGACATCGACGCGACGCTGCTGGTTGCGCACTCGGACAAAGAGGACGCCGCTGCCACCTACAAGGGCGGCTTCGGCTTCCACCCGCTGTGCTGCTTTCTGGACGAGACCGATGAGGCCCTCGCGGGCATGCTTCGCCCGGGCAACGCCGGTGCGAACAACGCCGACGACCACGTTGCAGTCCTCGACGCCGCGATCAGCCAGCTGCCCCCTGCCTGGCGAGCAGGCCATGGACAAGGTGACGACCCTTCTGCGGAAGAGCATCCGCTCGTGGTGCGCGCGGACGCAGCGGGCGCGACCCACGGCTTCGTGGACGCCCTCATCGAGCGCAGGTGCGAGTTCTCGATCGGCTTTCAGATCGACCGAAACGTGCGCAGTGCCTTGTTGTTGGCCCAAGAGGAGGACTGGGTGCCCGCGATCGAACGAGACGGGACGAACCGTGACGGCGCGTTCGTCACCGAGCTCACGGGCCTCATCGACCTCGAGGGCTGGGGCCGGGGCGTCCGGCTCCTCTCGCGCCGCGAGCGACCCCACCCTGGTGCCCAGCTGAGCCTCTTCGACATCCAGGAGGGCTGGCGACACCAGTGCTTCATCACGAACTCCGAAGGTGACACTGCGAGGCTCGAGCTGCGACACCGTGGCCACGCGCGCGTCGAGGACCGGATCTGAGACGGCAAGGCCATGGGCATGCGCAACCTGCCGTTCAGAGACGTGGTCCCGAACAACGCGTGGTTCCAACTCGTCTTGTGCGCGATGGACCTCGTTGCGTGGACCAAGGCGCTGTGCCTTGACGGCGAGCTGGCGCTCGCCGAGCCAAAGCGGCTCCGCTATGCGTTCCTGCACTGTGCAGGGCGGGTCGTGCACACAGCGAGGCGCATCCTGGTTCGCATCCAGGACGGCTGGCCCTGGCAGGACGAGATCCTCGCGGCGTTCACGAGCGTGCGTGCCATCGCCCTCTGCTGAACGTCACTCGCACCCGAGTGGACGACGCGCGCGGTCGACGTCGAGCGGACACGTGCTGCGTCGGCACCAGAGCCCACCGAGCAGCTCGCTGCTCGCTCGAGAGGACGCCATGGGCGATTCGAGGGTCCCGAGAATCGCGCACTCGGGTTCTTGTGCAACTTCAGGCGCCTATTGCAAGA
>CAWJES010000015.1:0-77130 GCA_963841965.1 uncultured Acidimicrobiaceae bacterium
CGATGCGAGGCGACATGCATCGCGAAATTCGCGTCGCCGGATGATCACGATAGTGGACCCCAATCCTCACTCCGCAACCGCGCTTTGTGTTCGATTATTAAAAATTCATAAGTTGAACCTTTTATGCAGGGCATTGCGCCTACACTCATCCTCGGCGTAATCGTCCGGTGCAGCCCACCGCTTGAGCCCAGAGCGCAGTCCCGATGCGGATCGGCGTTCAGGAGCTGACTGATACTCGCCCCCCGTACAGCGTGACGGGGCTGGGCCATGTGTCCCACCCGCCTGAGTGTCTCTACTCGCGCGGGCGGGCATCGACCCGGCGGACAGTGCACATGACGTGCGCCGTCAGCGCGCCCTCCGACAACAACACCAAGGAGCCGCAATGCTTCGTGTCTGCTACGTGTCCGTGCTGGCGATCAGCCTGCTGTCCCCGTCGACTCACCTGCATCCAGACTCCCATGGTGTCGAAGCCGTCCGTGCGACTGCCGCAGCCGTCGTCGTGCATGATGCCGGCCTGCATCATGCGCCCGATGCGCGACTGTCACCTCACGCGAAGGCACGACACAAACAGGTCCGTGTCGAACCGCGCGACTCGGCTGTCGCGCTCGGGATCACTGCATATGACATCGAAACCTGGACCCGGGTGTCCATCTGCGAGGAAGGCGGCCGATGGAACGTCATCGGACCCGTGTTCAGCGGAGGACTCGGGATCACAAATCACAACTGGATCGCGTATGGGGGACTCCAGTTCGCACGAAATGCCGCGTACGCGACGCCGGTCGAACAGATCGCGGTCGCAAAGCGGATCCAGCCATACGCGCCCGACGCGTACGGGTGCGGTTCCTGGTAGGTCCGGCACGGACCGTCGCCCGCCGCGACGGGTGCAAGGCTGCGCGTAGGGGCAGGCTCGTGGAAAGGACCACGGCGCCCGCGACATAACCCCGATAAGGACTCGGACCAGCCCTGGGGAGCAGCGAGATGACAGACGATCGGGAGGAACGGTTCTCGCGCATCGTGCGCGACCACGGCGACGCCGTGTACCGGTACCTGCGTCGTCGCCACATCGGTGCCGATGCGACCGACGCGGAGGATCTCCTAGCCGACGTGATGGCGGTTGCTTGGCGCAAGCTCGACGAAATCCCCGATGGCGCCGAAGCACCGTGGCTGTTCGGTGTCGCGAGGCACCGCTTGTCGAACGCGCGCCGGCGCGGAGCGCGCCGCAATCGGATCAATGCCACCATGCGACCGAGCCCCCCGGCTCAGGCCGCCGAGGACGAGGCCATCGCGGACCTGCAACTGCGAGCGGCACTGGCGCACCTGACCGACAAGGAGCGCGAGGTGCTCACGCTGTCGGCATGGGAGGGCCTGTCACCCTCGGAGCTCGGCATCGCGCTCGGAATCTCCGTCAACGCAGCCGCAGTTCGACTTTCCAAGGCGAAGTCGAGGCTCCTCGAGCTCCTGTCCGTCGATGGCATGGAAAGTCCGGTCAGGGCCGCGACAAGAACGGTGCAGTAAGAGCACAGAAGGAGGACGCCGTGGAGCGTCTCGATGGCCAAGACGAACTGATCACCAGAATTGCGGATGCTGATCCCGCGCGTGGCGTCGCGCCGCTGTCCGACGGTGCGCTCGAGCGGGTCGCACGGACGGCGATGACACCCGAGCGGACGCCGTGGTCATGGACGAAGTTCCGATTCGCGACGCTCGGCGCGGGAGCCGCTTCTGGCGTGCTCGTCGTCGCGGGGATCCTCGGGCTTCAAGCGGCGGTGCCGTCGCTGCCCGTGCTCGCGCTCGGCGCACCGTCCTCCGCTGGACGACTCGGTGCCACTGGCGAAAACACGCCCTCGGCGTCGAGCGGGAACGAGATGATGATTCCCGCGCTCCGGTACGACTTCACGATCAGCCCGTCGCTCTCGCCGACGACCGGACCCGGGACTGCCTACCAGCTCGTCTCATCGGAGAGCGCGCAGGCAGCGGCGACGCAGCTTGCAACTGCGTTTGACCTCGCTGGTCCCGTGACGTCGCCCTCCGATGGCGACTTCCAGGTCGGGTCGGACGCCGGCCCCTACGTCTCGACCTGGACATCGGGTGGAGTGGTCAATTGGTCCTATGTGTCGGCGGAGAGCACCGCCACTTCGAGCCCACCGACGACTTCGAGCTCAACGCCACCAGCTTCGGGCAGTTCTCTCGCGGGACCGCTGCCCACGGACGCCCAGGCATCGGCCCAGGCGCTTGCGCTCCTTGCGAGTGCCGGCATCACCACGGATCTTGGAACTCCCGCTGTGGACGACTCGGATCCGATGCAGGTGGCTGTGACGGTGCCGATGGTCGTCGACGGCCAGGCGACCGATCAGAGCTATTCGGTCGATTACGGCCCCGATGGCACGATCGGGTCCGCCAGCGGCATCCTCGCGGGTCGTGTCGAAGGAGCGACGTACCCGACAATCTCTGCCTCCGATGCGGTCTCCGTCCTCCAGGAGCGCCATGGGATCGTCATCGACGGGGGAGTGCAGCCAGTGGGAGCACCGGTGCTGCCGCCAGCCGCGACTACCTCACCTCGCACGTCGTCCGGTTCCTCCGCAGGGCAACACCGGCAACACCGGCAACACCGGCAACACCGGCAACACCGGCAACACCGGCAACACCGGCAACACCGGCAACACCGGAACGGGAACGAATCCTGTGACGACGCTCCCCGTCATCAACGTGCAGATTGATCAAGCAGCCCAGCAGCTGGGCACCTTCACCTTGACCGACGGGACGTCGTGGCTGCTGCCGGTCTGGGTGCTCTCGGGGCCGGAGAGCGGCACGACCATCACGTCGCCGGCCACGTACTCGGCCTCAGTGCTCGCAGTTGATCCGCAGTACGTCCAAATCCAGGCGGAGCCTCTCGTCTACTGACAGAGTCCGCTGGCTACGCTGCACTCATGGATGCGCACACCGGTGATATCGCCTCGATTGCGGCTCAGCTCGACGACGTCGACCGTTCCCTTGCCAGGCTTGCCGATGACACGTACCGGTCCTGCGAGGTCTGCGGCGAAGGTCTCGCTGACGAGCAGCTCGCGTCTGACCCGACGCTCCGTCGCTGTGACGAGCACCGCGCGCCCGCCTGAGAACCACCTACTTCTTGGTCGCCCAGAAGATCTCGGCGATCTCGTCGATCTCCGCAAGGAGCCGGTCCGCCACTGCGACGTCGTTCGTCTTCTTCGTCTCGCCCGCCGTCTTGGTGGCCTTCCAGAACAGGTCGTGAAGGTTCGGGTAGGAAGCAAGGTGCTCGGGCTTGAAGTAGTCGGTCCACAGGACCCAGAGGTGCTGCTTGACGAGGTCTGCGCGGTGCTCCTTGATGAGGACGGCACGGACCTTGAAGTCGAAGTCATCCGAGGCGTTGTACTTCTCGATTGTCGCCTTCACGCTCTGGGCCTCGATGCGGGCCTGCGCGGGATCGTAGACCCCGCAGGGAAGATCGCAGTGGGCGTGGATGGCCGAGGGCGCATCGATGCGGTCGAGGAGTCGGAGGGTCCGGTCGAACAGTGTCATGGCAATGCCCTTTCTCGAGGTTGCGTCGCGGCGAAGGTCGATGTTCGATATGGCGATGGTGAGGTTAGCGAGGCAGCGGATCTTGCGCGCGGTGTGGATCGGTGCCCTCGCAGGAACCCTGCTCGTGTGGGCATTCGAGCGAGCAGAGGTCGCAGGCGACTCGATGGCGCCGACCTTCCATCCGGGCGACCGCCTGCTGCTCGTACGGAGGTTTCGGCCGCTCCGCCCGGGAGACCTGGTGGCGTTCGATGACCCGCGCGGCAACGTCGGCAGGATCGTGAAGCGGGTCTCGTCGGTGACCGCGGCGGGCGTCGACGTCCGCGGAGACAACGCCGGCGCCTCGACGGACTCCCGCGACTTCGGCCGGATCCCGGTGCGCTCGATCGAGTACCTGGTCCTCAGGAGGTACGCGGGCGGCGGGCCGTCGTAGGCTCGGCGCGTGGCACGCGAACCCTCTGAACGACTGAGCGAGCTCGGAGCGTTCATCCGAGAACAGCGCGAGAACGCAAGGCTGTCGGTTCGCAAGCTGAGCGAGCTGGCCGAGGTCTCGAACCCCTACCTCAGCCAGATCGAGCGAGGACTCCGCAGACCGTCGGCCGAGATCCTCCAGCAGATCGCCCGAGGACTTGAGATCTCCTCGGAGACCCTCTACGTCCGCGCGGGAATACTCGACCCGCGTGAGTACGCGGGTCTCGAGGGGGCGATTCGATCAGACACCCGCCTCACCGAGGCGCAGAAGCAGGCGATGGTCTCGGTGTACCGATCGTTCGTCGGAACCGATCCTCCGGACGAACCGGACCTCGGCGTCTCGGAGCCGCCGGAGGGCGCGGTCGAAGCCGGCGCCGACTTGCCCGAACCCGTGGAAGAAGTGCCCCGGTAGGCTTTCGCTCCCATGGCGCGACTTGCCGTCCTGAGCTTCCACACCTCACCACTCGCCCAGCCCGGCACCGGGGATGGCGGCGGGATGAACGTCTACGTCCGCGAGCTCGCCGCGGCGTCGGCCCGGCTCGGTTCGGATGTCGATGTGTACACGCGCCGCGAGTCCCCCGACGCTCCTGACGTGGTCATCGTCGAACCCGGGGTCCGCGTCCATCACGTTGATGCCGGTCCGAGCCTGCCGATCGACAAGGAGTCGATGATCGAACATGTCGGCGAGTTCACCCAGGGAGTTCTGGCGACGATGACGGCCGAGGGCGAGCGATATGACGCGATCCATGCCAACTACTGGCTCTCGGGGATCGCGGGTCATGCGATCAAGCACGAGCTCGACCTACCCCTACTCGTGACGTTCCACACCGCCGAGAAGATCAAGTCTTCGACGTCCGGGGAGCCGCTCACGGAGCGTCACCAAGCCGAGGCGGCGATCGCGGCATGCGCCGATGCGGTGCTCGCCTCGTGCGACGTCGAGGCCAGGCAGCTCGAGGACCTCCTGGGAGTCCACGGATCTCGGGTCCCGATCGTCCCGCTGGGCGTCGACCACGCCTTCTTCGGGCCGGGCGATCGCGCCCAAGCCCGCCGGGCGCTCGCCATCGAGCCCGACGGCCCCCTGCTGCTCTTCGCAGGGCGGCTCCAGGCCCTGAAGGGCGCCGATCTCGCGATCGAGGCCCTCGCGGCGCTGTCGCGTCGTGGCCGCAATCATCGGCTGGTCATCGTCGGCGGCCCGAGCGGCTCGGATGGCGCCACCTACGAAGCGCTCCTGCACGATCGGGTGCGTGAGCTCTCGATGCAGTCCAGGGTGACATTCGTGCAACCGCAGCCACACGAGCTGCTCAGCACCTTCTACCGCGCCGCCGACGTCTGCATCGTCCCCTCCAGGGCGGAGTCATTCGGTCTCGTCGCTCTCGAGGCGTCCGCGTGCGGGACGCCTGTGGTCGCCTCGGACGTGGGCGGCCTCTCCGCGCTCGTCGCCGACGGGGTGAACGGCACCCTCGTGGCCGGGCGTGATCCTGAGGAATGGGCTGATGCCGTGGAGTGGGCGACAGAGGATTCCCTGCGCACGATGCGGTTGTCGACCGGGGCCGTCCTGCGCGCCCAGCCGTACACATGGCGCGCGGCGGCCGAGCGGCTCACCGAGGTCGTGGGCGCCCTGCGCGCAACGCACCTCGTCACCTGCGCCTGATGCCCGAGGCGTCGCTCGCCGCCGACGCCGAGCGCGACGGGGTCGCGGCATCGATCGCGGCCTTCGAGCAGGCGTGGATGCCGAGCGGTCACCTGCTCTCGGTGGAGCACCGAGTGGTATCCGATCGCAAGGCGACCGATCGCTGGATCCTGCGCTTCAAGGGCACTGAGAAGGATGTCATCGCGATCTGGCTTTCCCTTGGACAGCGCACGCTCTCGTTGGAGGCGGAGGTCATGCCGGCTCCCGAGGTCAACAGCGAGGCCATCCACGCGCTCGTGCTCCGGCGCAATGCCGCGCTGTTCGGCATCGCCTTCGCGATCGGACCGGAGAGCGGCATCTATCTGGTCGCGAGAGTGCCGGCGTCGGTCGTCGACATCGACGAGATCGACCGACTCTGCGGCTCGACGATCGAGGCGCTCGAGGCCGTCTACCCCACCGTGATGTCGCTCGGGTTCCCCGGTCAGTTCCGCAGGCGGCGGGTTTCGCAGACTCCACTTCGGTGACCTGGCAGCCTCGGCGGTCATGCCCCACCACCCGGGCCAAGGGGGACCGCCTTGGGGGGCAGGTAGCGTGATGGCATGGCACTGCGCCTTGCGATCATGGGGGGCGGGCGCATCGGGAGCGCGATCACGGCAGGGCTGCTCGAGGCGTCCTGGTGTGAGCCTCCGGAACTGGCCGTGGTCGAGATCGATTCGGCTCGCCGAGCCGAGTTGAGCCACGAGCATCCGGGGCTGGTCGTCGTCGACACGCTCGAGCTCGCGCACGTTGACCGATACACGGGAGCGGTGCTCGCGGTGAAGCCCGATGTCGCGGAGGGAGCCGCCAGGCTCCTGGGCGCCGTCGGCGTGCGCCGGATCCTGTCCGTCGTGGCCGGCCTCTCCACACAGCGCATCGAGGCAGTCCTGCCCGATGGTGCGGCAGTCGTGCGAGCGATGCCCAACATGCCTGTGCTCGTGCGCAGGGGCGTTTCGGCGATCTCGGGCGGGAGCCACGTCACGAGCGATGACCTTGACTGGGCAGACGGCGTGCTCGGATCGCTCGGTGGGGTCGTGCGACTCGCCGAGCGGCATCTCGACATCGTCACGGGCCTGTCGGGCTCGATGCCCGGCTACCTGTTCCTCGTCGTCGAGGCGTTGATCGAGGCGGGGGTCCTTCAGGGACTCCCGCGCGAGGTGGCCGCGGCCCTCGTCGCCGGCACGCTCGAGGGGACCGGCGCGCTGCTGTCCGCGTCGGGCGAGCCGCCCGAGGTGCTGCGCGCCCAGGTGACCTCACCGGGAGGCACGACCGCGGCAGGCCTTCGGGCGCTCGAGTCGAGGGCCGTGCGATCAGCGTTCATCGAGGCCGTGGCTGCCGCCACCGAGCGGTCGCGCCAGCTGGGTCGATGAGCCCCGGGGTCGTCTTCCTCGCCACCGACTACGGACTCGACGACGAGTTCGTCGGTGTGCTCCATGCAGTGATGCTGAAGCTCGAACCGTCGGTCAGGATCGTTGACGTGTCGCACGGGATCGCGCCGTTTGACGTGCAAGGTGGCGCGGCGCTGCTCGCGCGCGCGGCGCTCCACCTTGGCGAGGGCGTGATCTGCGCGGTCGTCGATCCGGGTGTCGGCGGCACGCGCCGAGGGGTGGCCGTCGAGGTCGCAGCAGGCGGGCCCCGGTACCTGGTCGGTCCTGACAACGGTCTGCTGGCGCAGGCGGCAGGTGTGCTGGGCGGAGTCGTTCGCGCCGTCACCCTCGATCCTTCGCTGTTCACAACGCCGATCGAGGCCGTCACGTTCGACGGCAGGGATCTCTTCGCGCCGGCGGCGGCCCGGCTTGCTGCAGGGGCCGAGCTCGATCACCTGGGCGACGAGTTCGACCCGGCGAATCTCGTGCAGCTCCCCGGCGTTGAAGTCGACGCGCGCGTCCTGCCTGACGGGCGCACCGCGGTGACCACGGTTGTCACGTGGGTGGACCGGTTCGGCAACGTGCAACTGTCCCTGCGAGGGACTGTGCTCGACGGACTCTCCACGGTCGGCGTCGCTGTCAACGGAGACGATGCACTCGTCCAGGTGGTGGCGACCTTCTCCGACCTTGCCATTGGCAATGCGGGACTGCTCCGCGACGCCAACGGGGCGGCTGCGCTCGTCGTCGCACAGGGCAGCGCCGCAGAGCGGTTCTCCCTCGCGGCCGGTGACAAAGTCGACCTTGTCGGCTCCTTTGGCCCGATCGCCTGAGAGGAAGGTACGCTCGCGGCGTGTCCGCCGTCCACCGGCGCCCGAAGCTCCTTCCTGAGCCGACGGTCGCGAGGCTTCCGATCTACCAGAGGATCGCGGAGGAACTCCTGCGTCGCGGGAACGACACGGTGTCCTCGGACGACCTCGGACGCCTGGCTGGTGTTTCGGCTGCGACGGTCCGACGGGACCTGTCCTCGATCGGGCCCTTCGGGACGCGTGGCTCGGGCTACCAGACGCTCGACCTCTCGCGCCGAATCTTCGAGATGCTGGGCGGCGATACGGAGGACCCGACCGTCGTCGTCGGCATCGGCAACCTCGCGCGCGCGCTGATCAACTCCCCTCTGTTCGCGACGCGCGCCGCGAAGATCGTCGCGCTCTACGACATCGATCCCAACGTGGTGGGCACCGTGGTGGGCGGCCTCGAGGTGCGGCGGCTGGCCGACGAGGACCCTGACAGGTTCGAGCAGCCCCCTGCCATCGGGCTGATCACCGTCCCCGCCCAGGCGGCCCAGGACGTGGCTGACGGCCTCTGCGACATCGGGGTCCGTGCGATCCTGTCGTTCTCCCAGCAGGTCCTCCTGGTTCCCCCCGGCGTCACGGTCCGGTATGTGGACGTGTCGATCGAGCTGCAGATCCTCAGCTACCACCTGGAGCACGGCCGTGGTCCGCTCAGCGGCGGCCTCTGGCACAATCTGGGCCACTCGCCGGTCGGAGCCGGTACGCCGTCCTAACATCGATCCCGGAGGTCTGATGGCGGTCATCTCGGTGGGCGTGGATCACGAGCACGCACCACTTGAGTTGCTCGAGGCCGTCACCGTCCCCGAAGCCGACTGCTCGAAGGTGCTCGGCGCACTCGCGGCGCTGGACGATCTGAGCGAGGTCGTGCTCGTGTCGACCTGCCTGCGCACGGAGGTGTACGCGGTCGTCGACCGCTTCCACGGTGCCGTCGACGGGATCACGTCAGTGCTCGCCGAGCGCGCCGGCACGGACCTTGCGGCGCTCACGCCCTCGGTGACGGTGCACTTCGATCGCGGCGTGTCGGCCCACCTCTTCGCGGTCGCGGCAGGGCTCCGGTCCGCCGTGCCCGGTGAGACCGAGGTGCTGGGCCAGATCCGGCGCTCCCTCGAGCGGGCGGAAGAGGAGCGCACGGTCGGACCCGAGCTCACCGAACTCTTCCGTCGCGCCCTCTCGGCGGGCCGGCGCGCGCGTGCAGAGACTGCGATCGCACGCGGCACGACATCATTCGCGCACGCGACGGTGCAGATGGCGGCATCGCGGCTCGGATCGCTCGACGGAGCCTCCGTCGTTGTGATCGGGGCAGGGCAGCTTGCGACTGGGATCGTCGAGAGCCTGCTCGAAGGCCGCCGCGGCGTGCCGGGGGGCATCGTCGTGGCGAATCGGACGGTGCCCGCCGCAGTAGCGCTCGCGGCGAAGGATCCGAGCCGGGTCACCGCGATCGGGCTCGACGGGCTTGCTGCCGTCGTGGCAGCCGCCGACCTTGTGATCAGCGCCGTCGAGGCCGACTCGATCGTGCTGCCCGCGGCTGCGCTGGCTCGAGCGGGCGGGCCCGTCTTGGTCGTCGACCTCGGCATGCCCCGCACGGTCGATCCCGTGTCGGCAAGCCTTCCCGGCGTCACGCTCCTCGACATCGCGCACCTTCGAGATGTCGTCGACGTCGCCCTCAAGGAGCGTCGTGACGAGATCGCCGCCGCCGAGGTCATCCTTTCCGAGGAGGTCGAGCGTTTCCTCGGGGATCGCCGGGCAAGGGGTGCGGCGCCGCTCGTGACCGAGCTGCGCACCCGGTTGGAGCAGCTTCGGGTCGCCGAGTTCGACCGCAACCGCGGCGAGCTCGCGACGCTCTCCGCGGAACAGCTGGAGCGCGTTGAGCAGCTCACCCGGTCGCTCGTCGCAAAGATCGCGCACGAACCGACGGTCGCGCTGCGCGAGAGCTCCGGGACCGACCGCGGTCACCGGCTCGCTGATGCCGTCCGAGCCCTGTTCGGGCTGTGATCGGACCGGTCCGGCTCGCCACGAGGGGATCCCCGCTTGCCCTCGCACAGGCAAGGGTGGTCGGCGCCCTGCTCGGAGCGACCGGCGTCGACACCTCCATCGTCGTGGTGGAGACCGAAGGTGATCGCCGGCGCGACGTCGACCTCAGGGCGCTCGCGGGCAGGGGGGTGTTCGCCAAGGAGGTCCAGGCTGCCGTGCTCGACGGTCGTGCCGACGTGGCCGTCCATTCTGCGAAGGACCTGCCCGGGGAGGCTCCCGAAGGCCTCGTGCTCGCCGCGGTGCCCGAGCGTCGCGACCCAGCGGACGTCCTGGTCGGCGGTTCGCTCGCAGCGCTGTCGAAGGGAGCGGTCGTCGCGACCGGCGCGCCGAGGCGCAGGGCGCTCCTGCTGGCGGCACGTCCCGACCTCGTGATCGTGGGGCTGCGAGGGAACATCGCCGCGCGGATCGCCGCTGTGGGGCGCGATGGGGTCGAGGCGGTCGTCGTGGCTGCTGCTGCGCTCGACCGCCTGGGTCTCGCGGACGTCGCCACTGAGCGTCTCGATCCCGAGACGTTCGTCCCGCAGGTCGGTCAGGGGGCCATCGCGCTCGAGTGCCTCGAAGACGGCGAGCTCGTCGCGTTGCTCCAGGGCATCGATGACACCGCGGCGCACGTCGCACTTCGGTGCGAGCGCGCCTTCCTCGTCGAGCTGGGCGTGGGGTGCGATCTGCCCGGGGGCGCGTGGGCGCAGGTCGACGGGACGACCACGATGGTCCGCGGGGTGCTCGGGACGGACGACGGCACGGCGATGGTGCGCGGCAGCGATTCGGACACGATGCCGGAGCGGGCTGGACGTGCGCTCGCGGCGAGGTTGCGCCGCGAGGTCACGAGCGCGGGCGGTTCGGCGTGACCGGACTGCTGCTCGACCGAGTCCGCGTCGAGGTCCTGCGCATCGGCAGCGGTCCCGATGCGCTCGTCGAGCAGCTGTGCCGTCTCGGGGCGGATGCCCGCTCCCTCGAGGTTGGATCGGTCGATGACGTGCCCGATGCCGACCTCCTGCGTCGGGTCCGCCGACTCGACCGGTTCGAGTGGGTGGTCGTGACGTCGAAGAACGCGGCGCGGCGCCTCACGCTGTGGGCGCAGGAGTGGCCGAGCACCGTTCGGATCGGGGTGGTCGGCCCCGCAACGGCGGTCGCGGTGGAATCGCTCGGACTGCGTGTCTCGGCGCGCGCAGCGGAGGGCACCGCAGCATCGCTCGCAGACGAGATCGCATCCGGCCCTGTGCTGTTCCTCGCCTCGGCGAACGCGCGGCCCGATCTGCCCGATCGCCTCTTCGAGCGGAACGTCGACGTCGACGTCGTGACCACCTATGCCCTGCACCCGCGACCGATCTCGCCGGACGGCGCGGCACGGCTCGCCGCAGCTGACGTGCTCGTGGCAATGTCCCCGAGTGCCGTCGAGTCGATCTACCGTCTCGGAGAACCGGAGCGAACGGGGATCGCGGCGGTCCCGCTCGTCGCCATCGGCCCGACGACCGATGCCTATGCCCGGTCGTTCGGCTGGCCGGTCGCGTCGGTCGCCCAGGGGCGCGACGCCGATGCCGTGGCCGACGCCATCGGCGCCGCCCTCGGACGCTAGGTAACCGCGTCGCACCCCCGGACCGCGGGCAGAGCGCAGTTAGGCTCGCTGCGATGGAGTATCCCGCCAGAAGGCTGCGTCGGCTGCGCAGGACGCCGGTGATCCGCGACCTCGTCGCCGAGACCACGCTCGACGCGGGGGATCTCGTCGCTCCGCTCTTCGTGGCCGAGGGCATCGATGCCCCGAGACCGATCGCCTCGCTGCCCGGCCACGGCCAGCACACCCGCGATTCGCTGCGCGCCGAGGTCGACCGCCTCGTGTCGCTGGGCATCCGATCGGTCATCCTCTTCGGCCTGCCGGCACAGAAGGATGCGACGGGCACGTCGGCTTGGGATCCCGAGGGGATCGTGCAGGTCGCGCTGCGCGACCTGCGTGACGACCACGGCGACGGCCTGTGCCTGATGGCCGACCTGTGTCTCGACGAGTACACGGACCACGGGCACTGCGGGGTGCTCCTGGACGACGGCACCGTCGATAACGACGCCACGATCGACCTCTACGCGAGGATCGCCGTCGCCCAGGCGGACGCGGGGGCCGACGTCGTCGCCCCGAGCGGCATGATGGACGGCCAGGTCGCGGCGATCCGCGCGTCGCTCGAGGCGATCGGCCACCACGACACGATCATCCTCGCCTACGCCGCGAAGTACGCGACGGCCCTGTACGGCCCGTTCCGCGACGCCGTAGACGTGACGATCCAGTCGGGGGATCGGCGCGGCTACCAGCAGGACCTCCGGAACCGGCGCGAGGCGGCGGCCGAGGTGCTCGCGGATGTTGCGGAGGGCGCCGACATGGTCATGGTCAAGCCCGCGCTCAGCTGCCTCGACATCATCGCCGACGTCGCGCAGCTCGTCGACGTCCCCATCGCCGCGTACCACGTGAGCGGGGAGTACTCGATGGTGAAGGCTGCGGCGGAGCGAGGGTGGATCGACGGGACCGCCGTCGGCATCGAGCACCTGACCGCGATCCGCCGGGCGGGCGCCGACCTGGTGCTGACGTACTTCGCCGCCGAGGTCGCCGAGGCGCTCGGTGGCTGACTCCAACGGGGCGTGGTTCGACCGCGCCCGTCGCGTGCTGCCCGGCGGCGTCGACTCGCCGGTTCGCTCATTCGCGTCCGTTGGCGGCGTGCCCTACACGGTGGCGTCCGGGAGCGGTGCGACCGTGACCGACGTCGAGGGCCGGACGTACGTCGACTACGTCCAGAGCTACGGGGCGAGCCTGCTCGGCCATGCCCATCCGGGGGTCGTCGATGCGATCGTGCGGGCCGTGCCCCTGGGCACGACCTTCGGTGCGCCGACGCCCGGTGAGGTCCTGCTCGCCGAGGCCATCTGCGAGCGGGTGCGCGGCGTCGAACTCGTGCGTTTCGTCTCGTCGGGGACCGAGGCGGCGATGAGCGCGGTGCGGCTCGCGCGTGGTGCGACCGGCAGGGACAGGATCGTCAAGTTCGACGGCTGCTACCACGGCCACGCCGATGCGCTGCTCGCCGCGGCGGGCAGCGGCGTCGCGTCCCTCGGGCTTCCGGGTTCCGCCGGGATCCCCAACGGCGCGGTCGCCGACACGATCGTCGTCCCCTACAACGTCGTGCCCGAGCTGGACGACTCCATCGCGGCCGTGTTGGTCGAGCCCGTCGCGGCGAACATGAACCTCGTCGCGCCAGCGGACGGCTTCTTGGAGGGACTCCGCGCGGCGTGCGACCGCGTCGGGGCGCTGCTCGTGTTCGACGAGGTGATCACCGGGTTCCGCCTCGGATCGGGCGCGGCGTCGGACCGGTTCGGGGTCGTGCCCGACCTGTGGTGCTTCGGCAAGGTCATTGGTGGAGGGCTGCCGGTCGGTGCGTTCTGCGGATCGCGCGCGGTGATGGCGGAGCTGGCTCCGAGCGGATCGGTCTACCAGGCGGGCACGCTGTCGGGGAACCCGGTGGCGATGGCCGCGGGGCTCAGCGTGCTGCGAACGGTCACAGACGACGACTACGCGGAGCTCGAGGCTCGCGTCGAGCACCTCGCGACGGGCTCGCTGACGCGCTGGCGTCGGCCGGGCTCGCCGCGTGCGTGCCAAGCGTCGGCACGCTTGCCGGACTGTTCGTTGGAGCGGGCGACGCGCCGCCGTCCGAGCCGCGCGACTACGCCGAGAGCAAGGCGATCAACGGGGCGGGCCGCTATGCGGGACTCTTCCACGAGCTGCTCGACCGCGGCATCGCCTTCGCTCCCGGCTCCTACGAGGTCCTCTTCTGCTCGCTCGCCCACGATGACAAGACGATCCGGTCCACGCTCGATGCGGCGCACGAGGCGGCGCTCGCGCTCGTCGGCTCCGGTGGCTGAGACGACCACCCTCGTCGTGACGGGGGCGGCACTGATCACGGTCCCGTCCGTCACGGCACCCGTGGGAGACCTCGAGCTTCGCATCGACGAGGCCGGGATCACCCAACTGGGCGGTGAGCCGCAGACCGCGTGGCAGATCCCCTGGTCCGCATGCCGGGACGTGCGCACGGCGAGAACCGGGACGGTCGCGCTCGTGGCGCTCAGCCTCGGTGCACTCCGTTACCGCTGGGAGGTCCCTGACGACGGCATCCCCGGCGGAGCGCGGGCGCTTGTCGACCTGCTTCGCGTCGTCGCGGGCGCGAAGCCGATGACGCGCGGTCTGCGGGGCGCGCGCAGGCGTCAGTAGCGGTCCGGCCGCCTAGGGGTGGCTGAAGAGCTGGGCGTAGGTGCCGGAGTACCGACAGCACAGGTAACCCGGCTTCCACCCGAGCCGCTCGAGGGCGAGGAGTGTGGGCGAGTCGAGCGGGAACTGGCTGAGATCCGGCGGTGTCGCGGGGGAGTACGCGCCGAGGTTGATCCCGACATACCAGATCCGATGCGTCCTGCTCGCGAGCCTCGCGAACGACGCGTCCGGCGCGAGGTAGTTGCGCGAGAGGATCACCGCGGGGTCGCCACTCGCGACGTGGAACCCCATGGGCCACGGCACGCTCCCCTGCTCGAACGACACCGCCCATGGCGCCTGGTCCTCCATGCCCCACGTGAACGAGACGTACCCGTCGAGCACGATGAGGTCGCCCTTGCGGAGGTGGCCCCGCAGCTGGCTCGTCACGACCGTGAGCCCCGTCGGCGGGTAGGTGGCCCGGTGCGAGACGCCGAACCACAGTGCGCAGGCCGCGACGATCGCAGCGCACGCGGCGCGCATCGCGCGGGTCTGGTGCGAGGTCCTCGGGGACCGACGCCGCAGTGCGGCGACCGCCCATGACAGTCCGCCAGCTCCGAGCACCAGCAGCATGGGGTAGAAGACCTCGTCGGTCCGGCCGTCGCCGAGGGGCGACAGCCCCGCCGCCGCGCCGAGGACGCCCAGCACCATCCCCGCCGCCGAGGAGAAGGTGACGTCGACGTCGCCTCCCTTCGACCGGGCGGCGCGCACCAACGGCGCCAGGACGAGCGCCGCGATCGCGATCGCGGTCGTGACGGCGAGCAGCATCGACTCTGCCAGCAGGGCGCTGGCTGAGAAGGTGTAGGTGATCGGCACGCCGAGCAGTCCGTGGGTGAGGCCCGACGCGACGCTCTGGAAGCTGTAGGCGACCTCGTGGAGGCTCGCGTAGCCGACGATGAAGCCGTGGGTGCGCCAGTTCGAGCGCAACTGCTCCGGGATGTGGCGGAGCCACGCCAGGTAGAGGAGGATCGTCGTCGCGGCGAGACCAGCGACGAGGCCCGCGGTCTGGGCCCGAAGCTCCCGCCGGGGCATCGCCATGGCGACAGCGAGGACCACGGCACCACCCACTGCGGCCGCGGTCGAAGCTGACGTCGCGATTGCGATCGCGGACGCGATGCCGAGCGCCGCGATGCGGACGGGCGTGGGCGACCGGCGCCAGCGGTCCGCCAGCCACAGCACGAGGCACGCGAACAGGAGGTCCGCGGGGTACTCCTTGACCCGCGTCGAGTACGTGACGGTGACGGGCCCGACGGCGACGATCACCGCGGCCGCGTAGGCGTAGGCACGCTGGAACCCGAAGGACCGCAGCAGGCCGAAGACCGCGACGATGCCCGCGATGCCGAGCACGAGGGCGGGGAGCTGGGCCCACCACGTCGCGCCGGGGTGCAGGAGGATCCACGAGCGGACGGCGAACGTGTACAGGGGCGTTGTCACCACCATCCGCGCGGCGGTCCCGAGGGGCACCTTCGTGGGCAGTGCCGCCCATGCGTCGTCGAACCACAGGTCGCGCGACGTCAGTCCCGGGATCCGGAGCGCGGTGCCGGCCGCCACGACCGCCACGAGCGCGAGTCCGTCGACAGCGGTGAGGTCGAATCGACGGCGCACGTCGCCATTCTTGCCCTCGACCCCGTCGCACCGGCGCCGAGCGGCTGCTCGTCCGCCGCGCGAGGTCAGGCGGTTGCGGCTGCGGTCTCGATGCCGCTCAGGATCGAGTCGACCAGCTGGTCGGGGAGACGGCGCGACAGGGTGCAGATCGCGCGGTAGCCGAGTTCCGCGGCCCCGAGGTCATCGGGGCGCATGAGGTTCGCCATGATCGAGAGCAGCTGGGTCATCAGCCACTCCGAGCGCATCCCGATCCCGACGCACGCCTGCATCACCTTGGGTTCTGAGATGAGCCTGACGAAGGCGCGCGCAACCTTGTAGTACTCGCCGTACGCGGAGGCGAGGCGCGACTCGTAGCCCTCGAGCGCGCCGGGGTCGTTCTGGAGGAGCGCCTCGCCGATCGAGGCCGCAGCGAGCCTGCCGGTCTCGTATCCGTAGGCGATCCCCTCGCCATTGAACGGGTTGATGGAGCCTGCGGCGTCGCCGGTGACGAGCACGTTGCCGCCGACGTGGGGGCCCACAGAGAGGCCCATCGGCAGCTTGCCCCCGGTCGCCGGCCCGAGGCAGGTCGCGTCCGAAAGCTCCCAGCTTGGCGGTGCCTGCGCCAGGAAGGCGTCCATCAGCTTCGTGGTGTTCACACCCTTCCAGCTGCGATCGGTCGAGAGCAGGCCGACGCCGACGTTCACGCGGCCATCGCCCAGCGGGAAGATCCAGCCATATCCCGGGACGATCGCACCGGACTTGTCGCGGATGTCGAGGTGGCTCTCGATGAAGGGATCGGCGTGGCGGGGCGAGGACCAGTACCCGCGCAGCGCCATCCCCATCGGCCAGTCGCGCCGTCGGGCGCTGCCGAGCTGCCGCCCGATCCGCGAGTTCGCACCATCGGCGACCACGACGTACTTCGCACGCATCGCACGACCCTCAGTGCTGTCCTTGTCGGCGACGATGACGCCCGAGACTGCGGCGAGGCGGTCCGGGTCAGCGGATGGGACCGGTTCGAGGGGGGCTGTGACCTCTGTCCCGAAGCGGACGGACGCCCCCTGTCCCGCCGCTCGTTCCGCGACGAGCGCGTCCAGGTCGAACCTGGTGATCGTGTACCCGTAGGCGGGGAAGTGCGGGTGGTCGGGCCACGACATCTCGAGGGTCTGGCCGAAGCCGACCGCCCGCAGGCCGCCGTACCGGTGGCCTCGAGCCGCCACCTCGTGCTCCAGGCCCATGTCGGCGATCTGGCGGACGGCGCGGGGCGTGAGCCCGTCCCCGCAAGTCTTCTCCCTCGGGAGCGCCTTCTTGTCGAGCAGGACGACATCCCACCCGGCGTTGGCCAGCCAATACGCGCAGCTCGACCCGCTCGGACCCGCGCCGACGACGATCACGTCGTGGACGACCGAGCCGTCGGGGGGGAGGGGGCTTGTCGGCACGCGCGAGATCCTACGGCTCGACCGCGTGTGGATTGACACCGCTGTCGTTCTGGTAGAAATGACCAGCGTGGACCAGTACCTCCCCATACTGGGCATGCTCATCCTGGGAGCGATCTTCGCCTCGGGGTCGTTCATCGCCTCATCGCTCCTGGCGCCGCACAAGAAGCCGTCCGACGCGAAGCTCGCTCCCTACGAGTGCGGGATCGTGCCCGAGACGGATACGCCGGCTCGGTTCCCTATCCGCTTCTACCTGGTCGCGATGATCTTCATCATCTTCGACATCGAGGTCGTCTTCCTGTATCCGTTCGCGGTTGAGTTCCGAGCCCTTGGCAAGTTCGGGCTCGTCGAGATCGCGCTGTTCTCACTCTTCGTCTTCGGGTCCCTCCTCTTCCTCGTCTCAGAGGGTGCGCTTTCCTGGGGTCCGGTCAAGCGGCTGACGCGCGGCGTGCCTGCGAGAACGTCGGACTCGACCATCACGCGCATCACCGCCGAGCCTGTCGACCGGGCGGCATAGGGGACCATGGCGCTCGAGGATCTTCCCCACAACTTCCTGACCGGCCAGCTCGAGGACCTTGTCCGCTGGGCGAGGCGGGCATCGATCTGGCCGGCATCCTTCGGGCTCGCCTGCTGCGCCATCGAGATGATGGCGACGGGGGGTGCGGACTTCGACCTTGCCCGTTTCGGGATGGAGGTGTTCCGGAACTCGCCGCGCCAGGCCGACCTCATGATCGTGGCGGGCCGGGTGAGCCAGAAGATGGCGCCGGTGCTGCGCCAGGTCTACGACCAGATGATGGAGCCCAAGTGGGTCATCTCGATGGGCGTATGCGCCTCGTCGGGAGGGATGTTCAACAACTACGCGATCGTCCAGGGCGTCGACCAAATCGTCCCCGTGGACGTCTACGCACCGGGTTGCCCGCCGTCGCCCGAGACCCTGATGCACGCGATCCTGACCCTGCACGAGCAGATTCGGACGGGCGAGATTCTCCGCCGTCGTGAGGCACCAGCTGCCGCGCCAGCCGTGACCATCGAAAGCCCCTGGACCCCCGAGGACCCCGCCGCCGTCAACATCGGGACGCCCACGTGACCGAGTCCGAGGTGGTGGACCGCTTCCCGACGGTCGTGGGCCTGGGAGGCGAGCACGTGGTGTTCGTGCCGCGGGACGCCTACGCCGACACGATCGGGGGACTTCGCGATTCCGGATTCGAGATGTGCGTGGACGTGTGCGCCGTCGACTACCTCGGCCACCCGGGGCGCGATCTCCCCGACGGCGTCGTTGGCGAGCGATTCGAGGTCGTCGTGAACCTGCTCAGCCTCTCGCAGAAGCGACGGGTGAGGATCCGCGTCCAGGTCCCAGAGATGGATGCCTCCGTCGACTCGCTCTTCGACCTCTACCCCGGGACCGAGGCCATGGAGCGCGAGGCGTTCGACCTGATGGGCGTCGTGTTCGACGGGCATCCCGATCTGTCGAGGATCCTGATGCCCGAGGAGTGGGAGGGCCACCCGCTGCGCAAGGACTACGGCGCCGGTCGCGTCCCGGTCCAGTTCAAGGAAGCGCCGGGACCGCGATGACGATCGACGCGCGCGACAGCTCGGACGTGCGGCGGATCGAGCGGCCCGACCTGCTCACGGCCGAGACGTCCGAGGGCACCCAGGAGATGCGCCGGCGCGCGGACACGTCCAAGGAGGAGCTCGGTCGCGAGACGGGCGCTGTCGTCCGACTTCCGGAGGGCACCTTCCTCGACCCCGCGCAGGTCGACGTGGAGCGCACAGACGACGAGACGATGATCCTCAACATGGGGCCCCAGCACCCCTCGACCCACGGGGTCCTTCGCCTCATGCTCGAGCTCGACGGCGAGTTCGTCCTCCGCGTCAAGCCGATCATCGGCTACCTGCACACAGGCATGGAGAAGACAGCCGAGGAGCTCACCTACGTGCAGGGCGCGACGAACGTGACGCGGATGGACTACCTGAGTCCGCTGATCAACGAGCTCGGCTTCTCCCTGGCTGTCGAGCGCCTGCTTGGCGTCGTGGTGCCTGACCGAGCGCAGTGGATCCGGATGCTCATGAGCGAGCTCAACCGCATCAGCTCGCACCTCGTGTGGATGGCGACCAACGGGATGGACGTCGGCTCGAGCTCCATGATGATCTACGGCCTCCGAGAGCGCGAGATGATCCTCGCCTTCTTCGAGAAGACGACCGGGCTGCGGATGAACTGCAACTACATCCGCCCCGGCGGCGTGGCGGCGGACCTCCCCGACGGCTGGGAGGACGACGTGACGGTCATCTGCGACACGATCGAGGCCCGGACCTTCGAGTACGACGAGCTGCTCACAGGCCAGCCCATCTTCCACCTGCGGATGGACGGCGTCGGCGGCCTCACCGCCGAGGAGGCGCTCGCGCTCGGGCTCACGGGCCCACTGCTTCGATCCACCGGCGTCCCGTGGGACCTGCGCCGTGCGATGCCGTACCTCAAGTACGACGAGGTGGATTTCGACGTGATCGTCGGGACATACGGCGACAACTTCGACCGCTATGCGATCCGCCTCAACGAGATCCGCGAGTCGGTCCGGATCATCCGCCAGGTCGCAGAGCGCATGCCGAGGGGCGACTACCGCACCCAGGACGCAAAGGTCACGCCGCCGCCGAGGGGCCGGATCGACGCATCCATGGAGGCGCTGATCCACCACTTCAAGCTCTTCACCGAGGGCTTCCGGGTGCCGGCGGGAGAGGTGTACTCCGCCGTCGAGTCGCCACGCGGCGAGCTCGGCACGTACCTCGTCTCGGACGGCTCAGCCAAGCCGTTCCGCCTCCACGTCCGCGGCCCGAGCTTCGTCAACCTGCAGGCGGTGTCGCTGCTGATGCGGGGCGGGATGATGTCGGACACGATCACGATCGTCTCGACGATCGACCCGGTGATGGGAGAGGTGGACCGATGAGCCACCTGCGCCCTGAGATACGCCAGCGTGCGGAGGAGATCGTCTCGCTGTACCCGCATCCCCGCTCGGCGATGCTGCCGCTCCTGCACCTCGCCCAGGAGCAGGACGGGTACCTGACGCCCGAGGCGATGGAGGAGGTCGCAGGGCTGACCGGCACGACGGCGGCCGAGGTCCGGGGCACGGCGTCGTTCTACGACCTGTTCCACCTCGAGCCGGTGGGCAGGTACGTCGTGGGGGTGTGCACCAACATCGCGTGCCTTCTGGCCGGCGGCATCGAGCTGCTCGAGCACGCCGAGCGCGTGCTCGGCATCCCGGTCGGCGCGACGACGCCCGACGGGCTGTTCACGCTCGAGGAGAACGAGTGCCTCGCGGACTGCGACCACCCGCCGTGCGTGCAGGTCAACAGCCGGTTCGTGCGGACCACGTCGGCGGACCAGTTCGACGCGCTCGTCTCGGAGCTTCGAGATGGCGGCCGGACCGATGAGATCCCCCCATTCGGCACGCTGGTGCGGGTGCGCCGGACCGTGGGACTGGTCGCGCCGCGCGAGCAGGTCGCCGAGGAGCGTGCCCGGGTCTCGATCGAGCGCCAGCAGCGGGCGGAGGCTAAGCCCTGATGGCGAAACTCGACGCCCCGAAGATCGTCACAGCCAGGATCGGCATAGAGGGGAGCCACACGCTGGCCACCTACCTCGAGCACGGAGGGTACGAGTCGCTGCGCAAGGCGCTGGCGATGACCCCCGAAGCGGTGTGGTCCGAGGTTGACGACGCGTCGCTCCTCGGCCGCGGAGGCGCCGGTTTCCCCGCGGGCAGGAAGTGGTCGATGCTCCGCAAGAACCCCGTCAGCTACCTCGTCGTCAACGGGGACGAGTCCGAGCCGGCGACCTTCAAGGACCACCTCCTGCTGGAGAACGACCCGCACCAGCTGGTGGAGGGCGTCGTGATCGCGGCGTACTCGCTGCAGGTCTCCCAGGCATTCATCTACATCCGCGGCGAGATGGCGCTTGCCCTCGAGCGGGTCCAGTCGGCGGTCAACGACGCGTACGCCAGCGGAGCGCTCGGCCAGGACATCTTCGGTTCCGGGTTCAGTCTCGATGTGGTCGTCCACCCCGGCGCCGGCGCGTACATCTGCGGTGACGAGACGGGCCTGCTCGAGTCGCTCGAAGGGAAGCGCGGCTTCCCCAGGATCAAGCCGCCGTTCTTCCCCGCTGTCATGGGCCTGTACGGCCAGCCGACGGTCGTGAACAACATCGAGACCCTCTCCAACATGCCGTGGATCATCGCCAACGGCGGCAAGGCGTTCGCAGCGCTCGGTCAGGGCCGGTCCACCGGCACACGACTGTTCGCGCTCGCCGGACACGTCAACAGGCCCGGCGTCTACGAGCTCGAGATGGTGCACAACACGTTCCGAGACATCATCTTCGACCCCGCCCTGGGCGCAGGTATCAGGGACGGCAGGGCGCTCAAGGCATTCATCCCCGGCGGGGTGTCCTCTCCGTGGTTCGGGATCGAGATGCTCGACGTCCCGCTCGGCCAGGACGAGGTCGGCGAGCGCGGGTCGATGTTGGGATCCGGATCCATCGTTGCCATGGACGAGACGACCTGCGCCGTTCGCGCGGTGTGGCGGATCACGAAGTTCTTCTCGCGCGAGTCGTGCGGCCAGTGCACGCCGTGTCGAGAGGGCTCGGGGTGGCTCGAGCGGATCCTGTGGAGGCTCGAGAACGGTGGCGGCCGCCACGAGGACATTGACCTCCTCCTCGACGTGTGCGACAACATCTCCCCTGGCCTGGTCTGGCCGCCGCAGCAGACGACGATCTGCCCGCTCGGACCGTCCATCCCCGCCTCAATCAGCTCGGCGATCTCCATGTTCAAAGACGAGTTCTACGCGCACGTGACGAACCAGGGATGTCCCCATGGCTGACGAGACGCGTGCCTCCGTGTCCTTCACCCTGGACGGCCGGACCACGACCGCGGAGCCCGGCGAGATGCTGATCGCCGCCGCCGAGCGAGCCGGGACCTACATCCCGAGGTTCTGCTACCACCCCCGGATGGAGCCCGTCGGGGTCTGCAGGATGTGCCTCGTCGAGGTGGACGGACCGAGGGGACCGACCCTCCAGCCGGCCTGCTACGTCGGCGTCACCGAGGGCATGACCGTCGTCACCGACTCCGACAAGGTGAAGAAGGCACAGGACGGGATCCTCGAGTTCCTGCTCGTGAACCACCCGCTCGACTGCCCGGTCTGCGACAAGGGCGGCGAGTGCCCGCTGCAGGACCAGACCCTCGCGCACGGCTCGGGCGACACCAGGTTCGCTGAGGAGAAGCGCCACTTCGCGAAGCCGATCCCGCTGTCGGACCTCGTGCTGCTCGACCGCGAGCGTTGCATCCAGTGCAGTCGGTGCACGAGGTTCGCGTCCGAGGTGGCAGGAGAGGCCCAGATCGATTTCCTCGGTCGTGGCGAGCAGGTGGAGGTCGCCACGTTCCCCTCCGAGCCCTTCACCTCGCACTTCTCGGGCAACACCGTCCAGATCTGCCCGGTCGGGGCCCTGACCGCGTCGCCGTACCGCTTCTCGGCGCGCCCGTGGGACCTCGAGCAGGTCGAGTCGACCTGCACGACGTGCTCGGTCGGGTGCCGCGTGGCGGTCCAGTCCTCGGCCAACCGGATCACGCGCCTGCTCGGCGTGGACTCCGACCCCATCAACCACGGCTGGCTCTGCGACAAGGGACGGTTCGCGTACGAGGCGACGAACGGACAGGAGGAAGGCGAGCCGCTGCTCCCGCTGACGTCGCCGCGCCGCCGACTCAACGCGCCGCTCCTGCGTCGCGACGGCGAGCTTGTCGAGGTCCCCTGGGGCGAGGCGATCGCGGCGGCCAAGGATGCGATCCAGCGCGCCACCGTTTCGTCACCGGCGGGGTTCGGCGCGATCGGGGGAGCCGCGCTCACGAACGAAGCGCAGTACCTCTGGGCACGCTTCTTGAAGGGCGTCGTGCGCACCGACTCGGTCGACGCGCAGTTCGGCGACGGTTTCGATCCGGCGCTGCTCGGCGAGCTGCCGAGCGCGACGATCGACGATGCCACCACAGCGGCAGCCGTGCTCGTGATCTCGGGGGATCTCGAAGAGGAGCTCCCCATCCTCTTCCTGCGGCTCCGCTCCGCAGCGGTCGCCGGAGCGACGAAGCTCGTCGAGCTGGCCATGGCCTCGAGCAGGCTCGCCTCGGTCAGTGCCGCATCGCTGCCGATCCGTCCGGGCGAGGCACCCGAAGTCGCCGCCGCCCTGATCGGTGACGACGCAGCGGTTGCTCGCCTCGCATCGCACCCCGAGGGTGCCGCATTCTCGCGTGAGTCCCTCGACGCCGCCCGCGCCGTGATCCCCGAATCTGGCGATGGCCTCGTCGTCGTCATCGGGCGTGCGAACGTCGCCGAGTCGTCGGCCGTGGTCGAGTCGACCGCCCGCTTCCTCGCTGCTCGCCTTCCGAAGGCACGCTTCCTGTTCGCGCTCCGCCGCTCCAACATCGCTGGTGCGATCGATCTGGGGCTCACGCCGGGCATGCTGCCCGGACGGGTGACGCTCGAGAACGGGTCGGCATGGTTCACGAGCCACTGGGGCGGTGTCCCCGAGGAGCGCGGCCGCGACACGATCACGCAGCTGCAGGCCCTCTCGTCGGGGGAGCAGTCGGCCGTCCTGCTGCTGGGCGCCGACCCGATGAGCGACTCGATCGACCCCGAACTGGCGGCCAGCGCCCTCGCGGCCGCGAGCGACGTGATCCTGGTGGGCGGGCACGGCGGGCCGGTGCTGGCGCACGCCTCGATCGTGCTCCCCGCAACCGTCGCCCACGAACGGTCAGGGACGACGACGAACCTCGAGGGTCGTGTCCTCAAGCTGGGCCAGAAGCTCGTCGGCCCTGGATTCGCCTGGCCCGACACGGACATCGCCGGTGAGCTCATCGGCGCGTTCGGGGGCACGGTTCCAGCGACGGACCCCTCGGCGCTGACCGACGAGATCGCGGACCTCTGTGCGCTCCGCGCGGGAATCACGACCGATGCACTCTCCGCGCGCGACGACGGCATGGTGTTCGGCCGCGACGCCGGCGCTCCGCGCGGCGCGCTCGATCCAGTGGCGTTTCCCGGCGTCCAGTCTCCCGAGCTCGTCGGCCTCAACCCGCTCGCGGGCGCGGTCACGGTTCCGGCCGAGGACGCCGCCACGGGCACAGCCCCATCTCCGGCTGCGGCGCGCGCGTCCGACGGCGAGTCACTCCGCGTGCCCCCTCCTGACGCCTACTCGCTGCGGCTCGTGGCGGTTCGGCACCTGTTCGACCGCGGCGCAGCAATCGAGGCGTCGCCCAGCCTGCTGCCGCTCGTGCCGACCGCGGAGGTTCGCGCCAACCCCTACGACCTCGACCGAATCGGAGCCACGAGCGGATCCGAGGTCCAGCTCCGGTCGTCGAAGTCGACGGCCGTCCTGCGTGCCGTCGCCGACACAACCGTGGTCAAGGGCACTCTGCGGATCGGCCTCAACCTGGATGCAGCGGGGGCCGCGGACAGGATCGCCGTCCGACTCATCGATCAGGGCGAGATCGTCACCGAGATCAGGATGGAGTCGGTATGACCCACCTGCTCGCAACCGGCGACCCGATCTACGCGAACGGCGTCGGCTGGATCGCCATCGTTGTGACCGTGGTCAAGATCCTGGTCGCGTTCGCCCTGCTGCTCATCTCGGTCATGCTGCTCATCTGGTTCGAGCGCAAGGTGATCTCAGACATGCAGAGCCGGATCGGACCGGAGCGGTGGGGACCCTTCGGCATCCTCCAGACGCTCGCCGACGGCATAAAGGCCTTCTTCAAAGAGGACCTGGTCCCGGCCAACGCGAACAGGTTCGTCTTCAAGCTCGCGCCCTACCTGGTGCTCATCCCGGCGCTCGTCACGTTCTGCATCATCCCCGTCGGCGGCGAGGTGACGATCCACGGGTACTCCACCTACCTGCAGGTCGCGGACCCTCAGATCGGCATCCTGCTGCTGCTCGCAATGTCAGGCATCAGCGTCTACGGGGTGATCCTGGCCGGCTGGGGGTCTGGATCCAAGTACCCGCTCATGAGCTCCGTACGCGCCAGCGCGCAGATGGTCTCCTACGAGGCCGCACTCGGCCTTTCCACGGCGACCGTCGTGCTCGTCGCGGGCACCCTCTCGACGGACGGGATCGTCGCCGCCCAGGGCGGCGGGTTCTGGCACTGGAACGTCATCCGCCTCGGTGTCGTGCCCTTCCTCATCTTCCTGATTGCGATCACGGCCGAGATGAACCGCCCGCCGTTCGACACGGTCGAGGCTGAGTCCGAGCTCGTCGGCGGCTTCAACACCGAGTACTCGTCGATCCGGTTCGCGCTGTTCTACCTGGCTGAGTTCATGAACGTCATCGTGATGTCGGCGATCATGGTGACCCTCTTCTTCGGCGGGCCGAGCGGCTGGATCCCGAACGTCCCGCACCTCCAATGGCTCTTCCCGATCCTCTGGTTCCTCGGCAAGGTCCTCGTGTTCTGCTTCTGCTACGTCTGGTTCCGAGCCGCGCTCCCGCGGTTCCGGTACGACCAGCTGATGTCCCTCGGATGGAAGCGCCTTATCCCCATCGCCCTCGCATGGCTGTTGCTCATCGCTGCGTTCCTGGTCAACGTGTGGTGGGGACTCGGCACCGCCGGTGTGATCCTGATCGCGTCGCTCCTGCTCTCGAGGGCCTTCGAGCTCGGCGACGCGCGGGAGCTCGGCGATGACACGATCCTCGATCCCGTCGGCGAGCGCCCCGTGCCGCCGACCATCCTGCGTCGGCTGACCGATGAGGAAGGCGCCTGATGGCCGCCGACGACGCCACGAGCGACTTCAGCTTCTTCAAGGGGTTCTCCCTGACGCTGCGCCACATCGGCCGAAAGCGGGTGACGAGGCGCTACCCGGCGGAGAAGCGTCCGAAGCAGCCGCGCCAGCACGGCCGCCACGTTCTCAACCGGTATGAGGACGGCATGGAGAAGTGCATCGGCTGCGAGCTGTGCGCCGGCGTCTGCCCCGCCGACTGCATCTACGTGCGAGGCCTCGACAACCCGCCGGACCACCCGGTGTCACCCGGCGAGCGGTACGGGTACATCTACGAGATCAACTACCTGCGCTGCATCCACTGCGACTTGTGCGTGGAGGCATGCCCCACCGAGGCGATCACGGAGTCCAAGCTGTTCGAGTTCTCATTCAAGAACCGCGCGGATGCGATCTACACGAAGCGAGAGCTGCTCGTGGACGACGACGGGCATCCGCAGCGCCTCCCGTGGGAGGACTGGCGCGAAGGCGACGACTTGCACACGTCGGGCTGGATGCGCGCGACGTCCCCGTCCGGCGCCGCGGACTTCGAGGGCGTCGAGCAATGGTCGGGCGAGCTCGGCTATGGCGTCCGCCCCGCCGAGGGCGGTCAGTCCGCCAACCGTGATGACGCGGCGACCGGGACCAGGGCCGTGCGCGACGTGCTGTCCGAGCACCTGCTCGCCGAGGACCAGCCACCGAGGACGTTCAAGCCCCCCCGCGCGTTCAGGTCGCGGAAGGCGAAGAAGTGACCGGGATGCTGGCGACGACAAGGACGATCCCCGACGTCCTCGTGTTCATCGCGTCCGCGCTGATCATCCTCTCGGGCGCCGTCGGCGTGGTGATCTGCAAGAATCCCGTCCACTCGGCCCTGAGCCTCATCGGAACGCTCCTGGGCGTCGCGCTTGCGTTCGTGGAGCAGCAGGCGCACTTCCTGGCCGCCGCCCAGATCATCGTGTACGCGGGCGCGATCGTCATCCTCTTCCTGTTCGTGATCATGTTCCTCGGGGTCGACCGGGAGGAGAAGATCTCCGTCGAGCCGCTCGTCGGCCACCGCCCGCTCGCGATCACTGCCGTCGGCGTCATCGTCGGCGGCCTGATCGCGCTCATCGCCGCCGGTGGCTGGTATTCCGGTGCCCATTCGGTCGCGGGCCCGAACGACCCGTCCAACGATGTCGGCGCGCTCGGCAAGGCGGTGTTCACGACCTATCTGTTTGCCTTCGAGGCCACCGCGCTCCTCCTCATCATCGCCGTCGTCGGCGCGGTGCTTCTCGCTCGACGCCAGCCGGAGGGACGCTCACGCGAGTCCGCCGCGAGCCCCGGGCCAGACCTCGATCCCGCGCAGGACGCCGTCGACGCCGCCCCGATTGCGTCGGATGCGGATCAGACCGACGAGAGACTTGGCGATGAGCTCGGCCAGGACCAGGACCATGAGGAAGTGGCGCCGTGACGATCCCCGCCGCCTGGTACCTCGTGCTGTCGGTGCTGTTGTTCGGCATCGGCGCGACGGGCTTCCTCATCCGTCGCAATGTGCTCGTGATGTTCATGTGCATCGAGCTCATGCTGAACTCGGCGAACCTCGCCTTCGTGACGTTCTCGAGGGTCCTCGACGATGTGGGCGGTCAGGCCACCGTGTTCTTCGTCCTCGTCGTCGCGGCAGCCGAAGTCACCGTCGGGCTCGGCATCGTGGTGTCAATCTTCCGGCGACGCAACAGCGCGATCGTCGACGACGTCCACGAGATGAAGGGCTGAGATGGTCTACGCAGCTGTCTGGATGCCGATCGCAGCGCTCGCGGGCTTCCTCGTGCTCCTCACCTTCGGACGGCGCATCGGCGAGCCGATCGCCGGCTGGATCGGGACCATCGCGATCACCGCGGCCTTTGTCGTCTCGATCGTCGCGTGGATCGGACTCCTGCACCAGTCCGACCGCGAGGTCACCCAAAACCTCTTCAACTGGATCCCGATCGGTGGGGTGCAGGTCAAGGCGGCGCTGCTGATCGACCCGCTGTCGGTCACGATGTGCCTGTTCGTCACGGGTGTCTCCGCCCTCATCCACCTGTATTCGATCGGGTACATGCACAAGGAGCGGGACTTCACGAAGTTCTACGTGTATCTCAACCTCTTTGTCTTCTCCATGCTCGTGCTCGTGCTCGCCAACAATCTGCTGCTCACCTTCGTCGGATGGGAGGGCGTGGGCGTCTGCTCCTACTGGCTGGTGTCGTTCTACTTCGAGAAGGACAGCGCGGCCTCTGCCGGCAAGAAGGCGTTCATCTACAACCGGATCGGCGACGTAGGGATGCTGATCGCGATCTTCATCTTCGTCACGCACCTCCACACGCTCGACTACCTGCAGATCAACTCGGTTGCGGGCGCACACCTCTCGAGCACGGACCTCACGATCGCGGTGCTTGCGCTCCTGCTCGCAGCGACGGGAAAGTCCGCGCAGATCCCGCTGTTCAACTGGCTGCCCGACGCCATGGAGGGTCCGACCCCGGTGTCCGCGCTCATCCACGCCGCGACGATGGTGACGGCTGGCGTGTACCTGCTGTGCCGCATGAACCACGTCCTGGCGTTCAGCGGGTCGGGCAGGGCGACCATCGCCGTGATCGGCGGCGTGACGGCGTTCGTCGCCGCCACCATCGCGACCTCCCAGAGCGACATCAAGAAGGTGCTGGCCTTCTCGACGGTCTCCCAGATCGGCTACATGGTGCTGGCCGTCGGTTCGGGTGCCTACATCGCGGCGATCTTCCTCATGGTCTGCCACGCCTTCTACAAGGGCCTGCTCTTCCTGGGTGCGGGCTCGGTCATCCACGGGCTCCACGGCGAGCAGGAGCTCGATCGCATGGGCGGCCTTCGCAAGCTGATGGCATGGACCTACGCCACCTTCCTCGTCGCGTGGCTCACGATCTCGGGAGTGCCGCCGTTCTCAGCCTTCTTCTCCAAGGGCGACGTCCTGAAGGGCGCCTACGAGTACTCGAAGCCGCTCTGGGCCCTCGGCGTCGTGACCGCGTTGCTGACCGCGTACTACATGAGCCGACTCTTCTACCTCGCCTTCACCGGCGACCCCCGCTTCCTCGAGGCCACGGCCGATGGCAGGCCCGCGCTCCACGAGCCGCACGAGTCCCCGTGGGTCATGCGGATTCCCCTGCTCGTGCTCGCCGTCTTCGCGGCTGCCGGCGGCCTGCTCGGCACCCCGCTCACGAACTTCCTCACGCCCGTCTTCGCCGGGAACCTCCCGATCCCGCTCTCGCATGGCACCCAGATCGCCCTCGAGGTGCTCGACGCGGTGATCGCGGTCGGCGGCATCGCGATCGCATGGGTCCTCTGGCGCGGTCGTTCGGAGCGGCCGTCGCTGACGCCGAGGTTCCTCTTCCGCGTCTGGTACTGGGACGACGCCTACGACGCCGTGATCGGCAGGCCGGGGACGGAGCTCGCGAACTTCTCCGCAGAGACCATCGATCCCAAGGTGATCGATGGCGCCGTGATGGGGATCGCGACCCTGGTTCGCAGGACGTCGCTGCAGGCTCGGAAGCTGCAGAGCGGCTACGTGCGCAGCTACGCGCTGCTGATGACCGTTGGTGTCGTCCTGTTCATCGCCTACCTCCTGGCGAGGACCTTCTGACCGTGCACTCGTCCATCCTCCTCAACGCGCTCATCCTGTTCCCCGTGCTGGGCGCGGTCGTCCTGGCATGCCTGCCCGAGCTCGAGCAGTCCGCGGCCGTCGTCGTCGGTGCGGCGATCGCGATCGTCGAACTCGTCGGGGCGGCGTTCCTGGCCGTCGGCTACCACCCGAAGGGTGCGACCTACCAGTACGCGTCGTACAAGGTCTACGCCCGGCCGTTCGGACTCGTCTGGCACGTGGGCGTCGATGGCATCTCGGTGCTGCTGATCGTCCTCACGGCGATCATCGTGCCCCTGGCGATCATCGGCGCGACGCCGAAGATGCGCTCACGAACCGCGATCGCGTGGCTGCTGCTCTTGGAGACGGCCACGATCGGATCGTTTGCGAGCCTCGATTTGCTCCTGTTCTTCCTGTTCTTCGAGCTGACCCTCGTGCCTGCGTACTTCCTCATCGCACGCTGGGGCGACCGGCTCCGAGGTCCCGCCGCTGCGATGAAGTTCTTCGTGTACACGCTGGTCGGCTCCGCGTTCCTCCTGGTGGGGATCATCGTCCTCGCATTCATCCACCAGTCCCAGCACGGCGGGACGCTCACGTTCTCGATCATCGCGCTCGCCGACACCCACCTGAGCGGCACGGCGGGCGTCCTGCTCCTGCTCGCGTTCACGGCTGCGTTCGCAGTCAAGTCCCCGCTCTTCCCCTTCCACACCTGGTCGCCGGACGCGTACTCCGAGGCCCCCATCGCCGGTTCGGTCGTGCTGGCGGCGCTGCTTGCGAAACTCGGCACGTACGGCATCCTGCGGTTCGACATCACGCTGTTCGGCCATGCGCTGCGCACGGTCGCCCCCTGGATCATCGCGCTCTCGATCATCGGCATCCTCTACGGCGCGATCGTCGCGTGCGGGTCGCGCGACCTGAAGCGCCTGCTCGCCTACTCCTCGCTGGCCCAGGTCGGCTTCATCATCCTCGGGACGGTCTCACTCAACCGCGCGGGCGTGGACGGCGCCGTGCTCCTGATGTTCAACCACGGCATCATCACCGCCGCCCTCTTCCTCCTCGTTGGCTTCCTGGCCGAGCGCCGCGGGACCTCGCAGATCTCCGATCTCCGCGGCCTCCAGGGACCCGCACCCGTGTTCGCGGCGCTGTTCACGGTCGCGATGCTCGCCTCGATCGGCTTGCCGGGCCTGAACGGGTTCGTGAGCGAGTTCCTGGTGCTCGTCGGCTTCTTCGGCGCCCACGGCTACTGGGCCATCATCCCGACCCTCGGGGTCGTCGTCGCGGCGATCTACCTCCTGTGGGCGTACCAGCAGGTCTTCCACGGCGTCGCCGAGGGCGACAACGCGCGGATCACCGACCTGACGGGGCGCGAGCGCGGCGTGCTCGCCCCGCTCGTCGCGATCATGGTGCTCCTCGGCGTCTACCCGAAGATCGTGCTTGACCTGATCGGCCCGTCGGTCGTGCACCTGCTGGCCCACGCGCATGTGGCTGTCGTGGTGGTGGGACGATGACGACGATCACCATCCCGTCCATCCACTACCTGGCGATCCTGCCCATCCTCATCTTCACGGGAGCCGCTCTCGCGCTCCTGATCTCGACCGCACTGGTCCGTGGCCGCCTGCCGCGCGTGGCGGGCACCTGGGTCACAGTCGCCGCCTCGGTCGCCGCGCTCGTGGCGGTCGGCTTCCAGTGGCGAAACGTGCTCGTGGACGGTCCCTCGACGACGATCGCCAACTCCATCGTGCTCGACGGCTTCGCTGTCGTCGCCACGGGCATCATCGCCGTCTCCATGGGCCTGACGGCCCTTGTCGCGGACGGGTGGCTCGAGGACGCCGGCTACACGGGTGTTGACCTGCACATCCTGGCGCTGTCGTCGGCGGCCGGCGCGATGATGATGGCGGCTGCGAACGACCTCGTGATCATCTTCCTCGGTCTCGAGATCCTCTCGATCGCCCTCTACGTGCTGGCGGCGTTCGATCGGCGCTCCGAGCGATCGGGCGAGGCGGCGCTCAAGTACTTCCTCCTCGGCGGGTTCGCATCGGCGATCTTCGTCTACGGCATCGCGCTCACCTACGGGGCGACCGGCACGACGCAGCTCACCCAGATCTCCGACTTCCTCGCCCAGAACCTCCTCAAGTCGGACGGCCTGCTGCTCGCCGGAGCGGCGCTGCTGCTCGTCGGCTTCGCGTTCAAGGTCGCGGCGGTCCCGTTCCACGCCTGGTCCCCGGACGTCTACGAGGGTTCCCCCACGCCGGTGACCGGCTTCATGGCGGCCGTGGTCAAGGTCGGCGCCTTCGCGGCGGTGCTCCGCGTCTTCTCGTCGGCGCTCTTCACCCAGCAGACCGCGTGGCGGCCGATCGTCTTCGCCCTGGCCGTCCTCTCCCTCCTCGCCGGCGCGGGCCTGGCCGTCGTCCAGCGCAACATCAAGCGGATGCTCGCGTACTCCTCGATCAGTCACGCCGGGTTCATCCTCATGGGGCTGTGGGCCGCCTCGCCCCGCGGTTCGTCGGCGTCGCTCTACTACCTGATGGTCTATTCCCTGATGGTGATCGGGACCTTCGCGATCGTCACGGTGGTCTCCGCGAACGGACGCGAGGACATCTCCGACTACCGCGGCCTCGGCCGGCGACGACCCGCGCTCGCTGCCGCGCTCACGGTGCTGCTGCTCGCCCAGGCGGGGACGCCGTTCACCACCGGCTTCCTCGCGAAGCTGTCGGTGCTCGAGGCGACGATCCAGGCGCAGGGCCCTGCAGCCGACACCCTCGCCGTGATCGCGATGATCGCGACCGCGATCGGTGTCTACTTCTACCTGCGCGTCGTCGTGCTCTGCTACTCAGGCGAGGCGGAAGACGACGGGGATGAGCCAGCCCCGTCCGTGCCGGTCGCGCGTCTGTCAGCGGTAGGCGCGGGGATCGCGGTCGATGACGACCGCGACGGGGCCTCCGCAGACCGGAGCACCGAGCCGGCCGAAACCGACGAGGTCGGACCCGATCAGACGCTCCGGGTCCCCGTGCTCACCTCGATCGCGATCTTCCTGTGCGTGGCGCCGACGATCGTGTTCGGCGTCTGGCCCTCCCCGCTCGCGGACCTGGCCCAGCACGCCTCCATGCTCTTCCACCCGTGATCCGCGTCGCCCTCGCGACAGCCGAGGGCTTCGATGACCCCGACCAGCCGATCCTGATCGACGCGCTTGCCCAGCTCGGAATCACCGCCGAGGCTGCCCGCTGGCGCGATCCCGAGGTCGATTGGGATGCATTCGACGCCACCGTCGTTCGGACGACCTGGGACTACACGTCGGACCTCGCCGCCTTCCTCGCCTGGACCCGCCTCGTCCCCAGGCTCGTCAACCCGGCGTCGGTCGTCGCGTGGAACTCGGACAAGCGCTACCTCGCGGATCTCGCGGGCTCCGGTGTCCCGATCGTGCCGACGATGTTCGTCGAGCCCGGCGCCGCGGTCGAGGTCCCCGACGGGGACGTGGTCGTCAAGCCGTCCATCGGCGCGGGCTCGCGGCTGGCGGCCCGGTTCACGCAGGACCAGCGTGACGACGTGCTCGCCCACGTCGCCCGCATCGGATCCCTCGGGCTCACCGCGATGGTCCAGCCGTTCATCGCGAGCGTCGCCAGCGAGGGCGAGACGGACGTGATCGTGCTCGACGGCGATGTCAGCCACGCCGTCCGCAAGCGCGTGCAGGTCTCGGGGGGCACGATCGCCCACCCGAGCGGCGCGGAGACCTCCGCGTCCGACGTGGTCACCGCGGAGCAGCGGGCCGTCATCGCGATGGCGCTGCGCAACATCCCGGTGACCTCGCCCCCCTGCTACGCGAGGGTGGACCTCTTCCAGGGGACGGAGGGTCCCCTCGTGAACGAGGTCGAACTCATCGAGCCGTTCCTGTTCCTCTCGACATCGAGCGGAGCGCCCGAGCGCTTCGCCCGGGCGATCGCGCGCCGGGCGGGCCGCTAGGCCTTGGGCACCGCCGCGACGGGGGCCGACAGCGCCCCGTCGCCCCCCGCGGTCACCGCGGCGATCCGGAACGTGTACCTGCGGCCTGCGACGAGGTCGGGGATGGTGACGTGGAGGATCACGGGGAGGGTCACCTGCTCGGAGCCGCCCGCCCACGTGACCGACATCACGTAGCCGGTGACGGGACTGCCGCCGTTGCTCGAGGGTGGAGACCACCTCGCGGAGACGTCGAGCGGGCCCGGGGTCACGACGAGGGACCGCGGGGCCGTCGCAGGCATGTTCGTCACGAGCGTCACGGATGCGGGGGAGGAGGCCTGGCCGTCCGAGGAGACCGCCTCGACCGTGTAGGTGTACCGCTGGTGGTACTGGAGTCCCGTGCCGTCCACGAAGCTCGTTGATGACGAGGTGCCGATCTCGACGGGCGCGGCGCCGTTGAGGCCGCGCGCGATGCTGTAGTACGAGATCCCAGAGCCCGTCACCGAGGGAGCGGTCCACGAGACCGTCGCTGTCGTTGCGTGCTCGATCACCCGCGCCTCGCCGGGAGCTCCTGGCGGCAGGAAGACCAGGGCCGTGATCGGGAGCTGCGCGGCAGGGGAGGCCCCGTCGGACCCGGACGCCGTGCAGTCGTGTGACGCCGTGCACGACACCCCGTTGGCGTCGAGCGATTGATCCGCGGCGGCGTCGGCAGGCGCGGTGAGCTCGACGCTCGCGCGCCACGCACCTCCGACGAGCTCATCGACGACCGCCCCGGTCAGTCCAGCGGCCTCGTCGAACCCGCCGACCGCCGCGCACGTCCCGGCTCCTGCGCATGACACCGACCTGAGTGCGACCGATCCGCCGGCCGCGAGGCCCGCCGGGCCGCGGAGGGTGCCTGCTGTCCACGCGGTTGCGTGCTGTTGGACAACGAGCGCCACCCTGTCGCCCGAGGCGTTGGTGTAGTCGCCGACGACCTCGCAGGACCGCGGGGCCGTGCAGGAGATCCCCGTGGCGACCTCGTCGGTCTTGGCGGCGTTCGTCCCCGGGCCGAGGGGCAGGGCCGCAGCAGGACCGGGCGTTCCGGCGGATGTCGCCGCGACGAAGGGGAGCACGCCGGTCGACGTGGAGTACGTGCCGGTGAGCTCGCAAGCGGCTGCAGCGATGCACGAGAGGCCGGTCACGCTGGCGTGCTGCGCGCTGGTCCTGAGCGCGTCCGTCGGCAGCGTGATCTGGCTGGCGGGCTGCCACGCGCTGCCCGCGAGCTCGTCCACGAACGCGAGGGTGCCCGCAGCGCCGTCGTCGACCGATCCGCCGACCAGGCAGGTCGTGGCCGAGAAGCAGTCGACCGCGTCGAGGAGGCTCACCGGGTGCGCCGGTGCCGAGGTGGGGAGCGGGGGATCGCCGAGGACCTTGATGGCGCCGTTGGTCCACGTCACCGCGAAGGCCGACCGGTGGCCGATCGAGTTCACGTAGTCCCCGACAGCCAGGCAGACGCGCGGCTGCGGACAGGACACAGCCGTGAGCTCGGCGGCCGGGTCGTTCGCCTTGTCGGAGGGCAGGGGCACCTCCGTGCCCGTCGCGGCGACGCCGTCGACCGACGAGGCGATGACGGCCTGGCGGACCGAGCTCGAGTCGATGTACGACCCGACCTCGAGGCACGCATTGCCCGGATCGCACGACACGGCCAGGTAGGATGCTCCCGGCCCGGTCGCAAGGGCGTTCGCCGGCAGCGCGCCGCGGACGGCGATGGGCGCAACCTGTGAGGCCGTCGCCGCTGCGGCCGTGGCGACGGCGAATCCGGCGCACGCGACAATGAGGGCGAGCGAGGCTGCGAGCGGCCCGGAGGGCCGCCTTGCAGGACGCCTCGTCAGGTCCATGGATCCTCCTGCGCAGTGCGCTCCGACTCGCGGGGCGCTGGTGCGCTCGCGACCGGACTCTACCGCCGGGGGCGGCCGATCCTGCGTCGGCAGTGGCCCTGGCGGGCCTCCAGCGATCCATCGCGGGGAACGTTCGGTCGCCCCCCGCTCGCGCGAGGCGCAAAGTTTGGTTCCGGCTGTAACGCAGGGCCCTCCCGAGGGACTACACCGTCACCATGCTGGAGCTTCTGGGCGTCGGATTCCTCGCAGGGCTGGTCACGGCCCTGTCTCCCTGCGTGCTGCCCGTCCTCCCGGTCATCTTCGCCGGGAGCTCCACCGGCGGGAGGCGTCGGTCCGTCACGATCGTCGTTGGCCTCGTCGCCAGCTTCGGGATCACGACGCTCGTCGGCGGGATCGTCCTGTCCGCGCTCGGCCTCCCCGAGGACCTCCTCCGTGACGTGGGGATCGCGCTCCTCCTCCTCCTCGCGATCGGGCTGCTCGTTGATCCGGTGGGACAGCTCCTCGAGCGGCCGTTCGCGCGCATGGCCCGCTCCCCGGATCCTGCGACGTCGAGCGGCCTGCTGCTCGGCGCCGGCCTCGGGCTGGTCTTCGTCCCGTGCGCCGGACCGATCCTCGCAGCCATCTCCGTCGTTGCCGCGACCCACCGCGTGGGTCTCGAGGCAGCAGCCCTCACCGCGTCCTACTGCGTCGGCGTGGCGATCCCGCTGCTCGTCTTCGCGCTGCTCTCCCAGCGGCTGTCCGCGTCGTGGTCGGTGCTCAAGCAGCACGCGCGCACCGTGCGCCGCGCGGCGGGCGCCCTGATCGGGGTGACAGCCCTCGCGATCGCCTTCAACCTGACGGCGCCGCTGCAGACGGACGTGCCGTCCTACGCGACGTCCATCGAGGCCCATCTCACGCAGAATGAGACGGTGCAGGGCCAGATCCACTCCATCACGGGCGAGCACGCGAACAGCTACGCGGCCAAGCAGTCAAAGGCCATCGCGGGCTCGCTGCCGAACCTCGGACCAGCGGCGAACTTCACCGGGATCACCGCCTGGCTGAACACGCCGGGCAACCGCCCCCTCAGCTTGTCGAAGCTCCGGGGTCACGTCGTGCTGGTCGACTTCTGGACGTACTCGTGCATCAACTGCCGCAGGTCGCTCCCGCACGTCGAGGCCTGGTACAAGTCGTACGCGAGGGACGGGTTCGTGGTGGTGGGCGTGCACACGCCCGAGTTCGCGTTCGAGCACGTGGTCTCGAACGTGAAGTCGGCTGCGTCGAGCCTCGGCGTCAGGTACCCGGTCGCAATCGACGACAATGACGCGACGTGGAACGCCTACAACAACGAGTACTGGCCTGCCGAGTACCTGATCGACCAGAACGGCGACGTCAGGCGGACCGATTTCGGCGAGGGCCAGTACGGGGCGATGGAGCAGGACATCCGCCTCCTCCTGACCGCCGGTGGCGCGACGAAGCTGCCGCCGCCCACGGACATCCCCGATTTGACCCCGACGACGCCGCTGACGCCGGAGAGCTACCTCGGCTACAGCCGGCTCGACGACGCCGTGAACGCGAGCATCGCCGACAACTCGATGACGAACTACACGGTGCCCGTCGGCTTCGACGGGGACTCGGACTCCCTCGCGTTCTCCGGCCGCTGGAACGTGCACGAGCAGGAGGCGACCGCGGGACGGAGCGCGTCGCTGCACCTCAACTTCACCGCCGACGACGTCTACATCGTCCTCGGTGGCCATGGCAGCGTCACCGTCCGCTATCCCGGGCAGCCGACGAGGACGCTCGCGGTGAACGGATACCCGACCCTGTACACCCTCGTCGCGTCGAGCTCGCTGCAGAGCGGCGTGCTCAGCATGTCGGCGACGCCGGGAGTCGAGGCCTACGACCTCACGTTCGGCTGAGCGGGACGTCAGCGCCGCGTGGCGTCGATGCCCATCAGCTCCTCGGGCACGACCGTGCCCGGCCGGTTCGATGGGTCCTGCGACAAGAACCGGCCGATGACCGGGAGCTCGGTGATCGACTCTGCGCGCAGCGTAGACATGACGACCGGCAGGAACGACTCGGCGGCCGGGAACACCAGGTAGCGGGGGAGCCACTCGGGGTAGTACTTGGCGTTGAACCGCCAGAGCGTCTCGATCGGCAGGATCCCCGAGAGGCGCTTGAGCGCCCATCGCTCCGCCCTGGTCGTCATCCCCTCGCCGCGCTCCCCGTCGAGGATCGAACGGAAGGCTGCGAAGTTGAGCGACAGCCCCGTTGCGCCCTGCGCCTGCAGGTGCTCGATCGTGGTGCACAGGGCGTAGTCGATGAGCCCGTTGGGGTGCTCCGCGGGGTCCCGGCGCATCAGGTCCAGGGAGTACCCGCGGATCGCGGGCGACGACACGAACTGGCACATCGCCGCAGGCCTGCCGTCCGGTCCGGTGATCACGGTCAGGAGGAGGCCCGTGTCCTTCGGGTTGAAGAGGCGGCCGAGGCACATGGAGAACCCGCGCTCGCCCTCGCCGCGCCGGTTGAGCTCCATGAGCCCGACGAGCCCGGGCACGCGCGCAGGATCGATCCGCGAGGGATCGAGGAACTCCGCGGTGTAGCCATGGCGCTCGAGGCGCGTGCACGCCTGGCGAAGGCCCTTCATCTTCCCGCCCGCGAGGGAGAACCGCTGGACGTCGACCACGGCCTCGTCTCCGAGGTAGAGGTAGCGCATGCCGGCCTGGGAGTAGAGGGGGAGCCAGGCCTCGCCCGCTCCCACGACGCCGATCGTCCATCCCTTGGCCTCCGCGAACCCGCGGAACTCGCCCCACGCCTCCTCGCGCTCGTCGTCGGGGCCGATGGGGTCGGGCGAGACCAGGCAGACGCCTCCGTAGACGGCGTAGGCGACGAGCGTGTCGCGATGGAAGAAGAACTGCTTGTCATCGCGCAGCGCGAAGTAGTCGAGCGTTCCGCGGCCGTGCCGGCGGACGAGGTCCCGGGCGCGCAGCTCCGCCGCGCGGCGCTCGGCCGACGTGCTGCGCTCAGAGAGTCGCCGGTCCACGACGGGGCGCGTCGCGAGGTAGAGCGCGCTCGCGGCGACCGCGATGCCGACGGTGAGCATCGCGGGGAAGACGAAGTCGTCGACCGCGTCGGGGAGCGAGATCGTCGTGATCCCCGCGAGTCGCTCGACGACGGCAAGGACGACCAGCCCGAAGCCCGGCAGCTCGCCGCGCCGCAGGTTCGTCAGCTCCACCCCGATGACCGCGCCCACGACGGCCGCGCCGCAGATGAGGGCCAGCCAGGGGAGGGCGGTGGCAAGACTGCCGCGGTCGGACTGCCCGCGGAAGTCCGCACGGCGGACCAGCAGGAATATGAGCACCGCGGTGGAGACGAGGACGCCGAGCAGGGCGCCGTTGCGTCCGACGTGGCCGATGATCGACGCCGAGAGCACCAGGACCGAGGCGATCCACGCCCGCCGCTGACCACGACGGACGCCGCGCGCGAGCATGATCAGCGCGACCCCCGTCAGGGCGACGAGGGCTGCCGCAGTCTGGGACACGCCGATCGGGATCGCGCCGAGGAGGGCGTGGAGGTGGCCGCGCAGCGGCGGGACCATCGCGACGACCACGTTCGCGAGGCCCGCGAGGACGAGAGCCCCTGCAGCGACGCGTCGGACGAGCCGCTGGCTGCGCTGCCGGTCGATGGCGTCGGGATCGGACGGCCACCGTTGGCCGTGGGGCCACGAGGCAACGAGCGACATCCGCAGGGCCCGTGCCCTTGACGTCCGCTCGCTCGATACCCGCTCCCTCGACGCGAGCCGTTCGAGCGCGGTCGAACCGGGCAGGGGCTCATCGCCGAGAAGCAGCCGTGCATGCAGCTCGGTACCCGCCTCGAGCTCGAGGAAACCGGCCCGCATGCGCGCAAGGAAGACCGGTGGGAGGCCCAGATGCCCGGGAAGCTCGCAGACGACCTCGCCCGTCGCACCGGCCATCGCGAGGAAGCCGTCCAGCAGGGGTCCGATCGCCGCGCGCATGGATCCGCCGACGACATAGCCGCTCGCCCCGTGCTCCAACAGCTGGCGGGCGCGGTCGAGCACGGGCGCCTCGTCGGTCGAGAGCCCCGAGAAGGGGTCCTCGCGGCGTGGCCGGTCGCGGAGCTCTCGGGGGTAGCGCCTCGACGAGACGACGGCGGCCGTTGTCGCGACGACGATCTCCGCGGCGGTGATGACCACCAGGGTGATCAGGAGCCTGGTCGGCCAGGACATGCCGACGACGCGCTCAACGACGTGGTGCGCTCGCTCGGACCGGATGGTGAGGCGGCCGAGTCCGGACGCGACGATCCCGATCCGCGTCGCGATGAAGGCGAGCACGGCGACGAGCGGAGCGAGCCACAGGAGATGGCGGAAGCCGCGGTAGCGGATCCTCGAAGCGACGAACCGTGGTGCCGCAGCAGGATCCTCGAGCCGGTCCTCGCCGCGGAGCCACTCGGACGAACCCCGCCGCTCGGTCACCACGTCGGGTCGGGCGGACTCCACGACGACCTGACGGACGCCTGTCGCCGTCACGAGGTCGATCACGAGCGACGGGACGACCTCGAGGCCGAGCATCGCGAGGCGCTGCCGGCCGGGGACCTCGGCAAGTTCCGAGTCACGCCATCCGGGCAGGACGTAGCCCCCCCGGTCGGGCTGCGCGCAGAACTCGCTGATCGCGTCGCGGAAGCCGGGGTGGGCGTTGAGGGACATTTCGACCATCCGCGCGACGTCCGTCGTCGCGGACGGATCGACCAGGTTCCCCGCGATCACCAGCACGCCGGGTCCCTGCCAGGAGGCGAGCTCGACGACCAGCGCTGCGCAGGTGGCGGCTGACGCCTGGGTCGCAACGGTCGGGAGCAGGAGGTCGCTCACCACGAGGACCCGGGATCCTCGTGGGACCTGGACCGAGACGGCGGAAGGCGTGCACCCTTCGAGATCCACGGATCCAGTCTCGCACGCCTGCAGGCGTTCGACGCGTGCCCGTAGCGGGCCTTGCCGACCTCGATCCCTCGCTAATCTGCGCTCGAGATGCCGATCGACCCCCGCCGCGGCCACTGGTGGTGGCGCGAGGATCCCCTGGAGGCAGGATCGGCGGTGATCTTCGACCTCGATGGAGTCCTGGCTGACGCCCAGGGGCGCCAGCACCATCTCGAATGGGGTCGCCGAGACTGGGACGCGTTCTTCGAGGCGTGCGGGGATGATCCCGTGATCGAGGAGGTCGAGGCGCTCCTCGCGCTCCTCGATCCGGGCCTCGGGGTCCTCCTCGTGACGGCCCGCCCGCAACGGGTGCGGGACCTCACCCTCTCATGGCTGGACCACCACAGCCTTCGGTGGGACCTCCTCATCATGCGGCCGACGCGCGACTTCGCGCCCGCGGACCAGTTCAAGCGCGATGTCGTCGAGGAGCTCCGCGAGGAGGACTTCGTGCTGCGACTCGCGGTGGAGGACGACCCGCGGAACCGCGACATGTACGTCGCCGCCGGCGTGCCGTGCCTCTACGTGCACTCCGGCTACTACGACTGATCCGCCAACCATGCGCGGAGGTTCCGAGCCGACGTGCGCCCGCTTCCGATGCACGCCGGGATGCCCACCCCGCGGTAGGCGGCACCCGCCACGGCCAGGCCGCCGAGGGCGCTCACCGCGGCATCGACGCCGTCGACGCGGACGAGGTGGTTGACCCGATACTGGGGGAACGCGTCGGGCCACCGGGTCACTGCGGCCGCACTCGGCGCAGCGATCTCGCCGATCAGCAGGGTGAGGTCGAGGAGGACCCTCTCGACGAGCACTTCGTCGTCCAGGTCCATCCAGCGAGCGTCATCGATGCGTCCGACGGATGCGCGGAGGAGCACCTCGCCCGGCCGGGCGAGGTGCGGCCACTTGCGGTCGAGGAACGTCACGGCCGTGACCATGAAGCGATCCTCGGGAGCGGCGTGCCCGATCGGCACGAGCACGCCCGTGCCCGACGCAGGCAGGGTGATGGCATCAGCCGGGAAGCGCAGCGTCACGACAGCGACCCCCGCTGCGTCGATCGATCCGACCATGGACGCAGCCTCGCGGTCGATGTCGTCGAGCAGCAGGGATGTGGCCGCAGCCGGCGTCGCGAGCACCACGCCGTCTGCCTCGAGCCGGTCGCGCCCCGTCTCGACGACCCATCGGGGCCTCCCCGGAGCGCCGCGGTGCAGCCCGGTGGCCGTCGTGCCCAGGGCAAGCTCCGCCTCGCGGTCGCGAAGCGTCGCGGCGATGAGCTCGGGCAGTGACCCCACGCCGTCGCGCAGCGTGTAGAAGGCGGGCGTTGCCACCGACTCGTCTTCGGGGATCGGGTCGCGCACCGCAGCCTTTGCCTGGAGCGCGCGCATGAGGCTCCCGCGCACCTGCCCGGCGGCGAGGATCGGCGGGTAGACGGCGGCGGCCGACAGGTCCTTCACCCTCCCCGCGTGGATGCCTCCGATCAGCGGATCGATGAGCATGTCGACAACGCGATGCCCGAGCTTGTCGCCGACGAGCGGGCCGATCGCCCGATCCTCGAGCGCGGACCGGCTCGGCTGGCGCGGGGCGATCAGGTCGAGGGCCGCACGTGCGGCTCCCGCAATCCCAAGGATGCCGACGGCGTCCTTCGTGCGGAGGTCGCGAAGCCGGGTCGGGATCCCGAGCGCGAGCCCCGGTGGAAGCAGGCGGAGCCGACCGCGAGCGAAGACCCAGGCACCCTGCGCGCCGATCGGTTCGAGCAGTTCGGAGCAGCCGAGCTCCGAGATGAGTGCGACGGCCTCGGGGCGCCGCGCGAGGAATCCGTCGGGGCCGACATCAACTGCACGCCCGGCGATCGGCGCGCACAGGAGCTTGCCGCCCAGTCGCTCGTCAACCTCGAGCACGGTCACGCTGGACGTCGCCCCCACGGGTCCCGCTGCGCCCCCCAGCAGCTCGTACGCGCACGAGAGACCGGCGACGCCGCCGCCGACGACGACGACGTGGCTCACGGCGTCGACTTCCGCTCGATGATGTCTGCGAGGACCTCGAGGAATCGGGGATCATCGTTGAGCGACGGCGTCCGGCGCAGCGAGATGCCGAGCTCCCGTGCGAGGTGGTCTGCCTCGATGTCCACGTCGTAGAGGACCTCGAGGTGGTCCGAGACGAAGCCCACCGGGCACACGACGACGTGCGACGTCTCTGACGGATCGAGAGACCGCAGGTAGTCGAGGATGTCGGGTCCCAGCCACTCCTCCTCGGTCCGTCCGGCGCTCTGCCAGCACTGGGCGTACTCGCGCAATCCGGCGAGCGAGGCGATCCGACCTGCGGCGTCGGCGAGCTGCTCCGCGTAGTCACCGCCCTCGGCGACGACCCGGACGGGCAGGGCGTGGGCGCTGAAGACCACGATGCGCGAGCCTTCGGGTGTCCCTGCGATGGCCGCCTGGACGTTTGCGGCCACGATCTCGCAGAATCCCGGCGCGTCCCACCACGCCCAGATCGGGACGTATGGGACGAGCCCGTCGAGCGCCGACTCCGCGCGATCGTGGTACTGGCCGGTCGACATGGCAGCGCTCAGGGGGGCGAGGACGAGACCGATGACCCGGTCGACGCCCGAGGCGGCCAGCGCCGACGCCGCCTCCTCGATCGACGGCTCCTCGTAGCGGGTGGCGTTGGCGACCAGGAATCGACCAGGCGAGCGGCGCTCGAGCTCGCGAGTGATCCCGTCCACCTGGGCCTGCGTGCGGTCGTTCAGCGGCGAGGTGCCCCCGATCGCGTCGTACCGCTTGACGAGATCGGCGAGCTGCTCGGGCGAGGGGGGCCTCCCGCGCCGGATGCGCGTGTAATAGGGCTCGATGCCCTCCCGGGTGCGGGGCGTGCCGTAGGAGAGCACGAGGACGCCCGTCTGCCCGCTCATGACGCACCGCCCACCCCGGCGCGGCCCTCGGCGTGCACGACCGCGACGACCTCGGCGAGGACCCCTGGGTCCGTCGACGGGAAGACCCCGTGTCCGAGGTTGAAGATGTGGCCGGGCCGATCGCCCGCGAGCGCGAGGATGCTTCTCGTGGCTTCGAGGGCCACGCCGACGTCCGACACGCAGAGCGCGGGATCGAGATTCCCCTGGACCGCGAGGTCGCCGACTCGCCCGCGGGCGAGGTCCAGCGGGACGTGCCAGTCGACGCCGATGACGTCCGCGCCGGACGTCGCCATCAGGCCCAGCAGTTCGCCCGTCCCCAGCCCAAAGAGGATCCGGGGCACGCCAAGCGGGGCGAGCGCCTCCATGACGCGCCGGGTCGCGGGCAGCGCGAACCGCTCGTACTCGTCGGGGGTGAGCGACCCCGCCCACGAATCGAAGAGCTGGATCGCCTGGGCACCTGCCTTCACCTGGGCCGTGATGAACGCGATGGCCATGTCGGCCAGCCGGTCGGTGAGCTGGGCGAACAGCCGGGGCTCCGCGTGGGCGAGATTCTTCACGACCTCGAAGGTCCTCGTCGGGCCTCCTTCCACGAGGTAGCTCGCGACCGTGTAGGGCGCGCCCGCGAATCCGATGAGCGGGGTGCCGGTCGAACTCAGCTCGGCGCAGACGAGGCGGACGGTGTCGGTGACGTGGGCGATGTCGCCGTCCTCGAGGGGCCGCAGCCGTGGGAGGTCCGCGGCGGACCGGAACGGCTCGGCGACCTGGGGCCCCTTGCCCGGGACGACGTCGACCCCGAAGCCAATGGCATGGACGGGCACGACGATGTCACTGAAGAGGATGGCCGCGTCGACCCCGTACCGGCGGACCGGCTGCAGGGTCACCTCGCAGGCGATCTCCGGCCGCGCGATCGCCTCCAGGATCGATCCGGTCCCGCGCAGGGCCCGGTACTCGGGGAGGGATCGGCCCGCCTGCCGCATGAACCAGACGGGTACGTGGTCCACGTGATCGCCCCGGCAGGCGGCGAGGAAGGTCGCGCGGGAAGCGTCGGAAGGCACGACGCCATCGTAAGACCACACTGCCCGTGCCACCGACGTGTCGGGGAGGGGTGCGTGGCGGGCCGTAGAATGATCCGTTCCCGGTTTCAGCGGAGGAGGGGTCGTGCCACAGGAGCGTGAGGTCGCCGACGAGCAGGCATTCCTCAATCGCGCCTACGTCGCACTCGAGATGATGCGCGACGAGGCTCGCTCCATGCTCGGCGATGTGCTCGACATCGGCAGGGGCGGGACGTTCCAGTCCCGCACCGAGCGAGACATCGTGGTCAACACCGCGCTCTCGCGGCTCCAGCAGCTCGACATTGGTGACCAGGCACTCTGCTTCGGGCGCATCGACACTGCGGCCGAGGATCCGGACGGTCTCGGCGAGGCATTCCACATCGGACGCGTCGCGGTCTCCGGAGACGACCTCGAGCCGCTCGTCGTGGACTGGCGAGCTCCGGTCGCGGAGCCCTTCTACCGGGCGACCGGCATCGAGCCGCTGGGTCTCGCGCGGCGCAGGCACCTCCACGTCCGCAACAAGGAGGTGCTCGGCGTCGAAGACGAGTACTTCACGCGCGGCGACGGCACCGGGCCGAACCACAGTCAGGTCGAGCAGGCCACCCGGGACGGGCTCGTCGAGGACGGCCTCGCCCTCGGCGGGCCGGGCGCGCTGCTCGCGGCGCTGGGCCAGGCGCGCACCGGCCGCATGGGGGACATCGTCGGCACGATCCAGCGCGAGCAGGACGAGATCATCCGCGCGCCGCTGCCCGGGCTCCTCATCGTGCAGGGGGGACCCGGGACGGGCAAGACGGCCGTCGCGCTGCACCGCGCCGCCTACCTCCTCTACACCCACCGGTTCCCGTTGGAGCGCCAGGGCGTCCTGGTCGTCGGTCCCAACCCGCTGTTCCTGCGCTACATCGAGCAGGTGCTCCCATCGCTCGGCGAGACGGGCGTGACCCTGTCGACGGTCTCGGGACTGGTGCCGGAGATCCAGGTGAGCGCGGTGGAGCCCGACGAGGTCGCCGCCCTCAAGGGCGATGCGCGGATGGCGCGGCTGCTCGCGCGTGCCGTGCGCACGAGGCAGCGGCCCCTCAAGCAGGATGTCTCGATCGCCTTCGGCGTGGCGGTGCTGACGCTCTCGGTGGAGATGACCGAGGCGGTCGTCGCCCGTGCGAAGCGGCGTCCGGGCCCGCACAACCAGCGGCACCGGTTCGTGGAGCGCGAGCTCTCGGGGGTCCTCGCGTCCCAGTACCGCCGGAGGATCTACGGGAACGTGGAGCCCGAAGAGGGAGATGACTTCGAGGATCAGATCCGAAGGGCACCGGAATTCCGCGCGGCACTCCGTCGGATCTGGCCGCGGCTCGCGCCGCACGAGCTCGTTCACGACCTGCTCGGGGCACCTGCGCTAATTCGTGCGGCAGGCACGGACCTGTTCAGCGAGGGCGACCTGGCGCTGCTGTACCGACCGCGGTCCGAGATGCTCGAGGACGTCTCGTGGACGCCAGCCGACGCGGCGCTCGTCGACGAGGCGCGCTCCCTGCTCGGCCCCCTGCGCGCGCCGCGGCGCCAGGCTCTGGCGTCTGCTGGCCCCCAGGACCTGTTCGACCAGTACCGGGTGCCCGAGCCCGTGACGGAGGAGGAGATCCGCAGCTACGGCCACATCGTGGTCGACGAGGTGCAGGACCTGTCCCCGATGCAGCTGCGGATGATCGAGCGCCGATCGATCTCAGGCTCGATGACGGTTGTGGGCGACATGGGCCAGGCGACGGCCCCCGCCGCGGCCGGGACGTGGGAGTCGGTCGTCACCCACCTGGCGCCGCGCAAGCCGCCGATCGTCGTCGAGCTCACGGTCAGCTACCGGACCCCGATGGAGGTGCTGGACGCGGCGGCGAAGGTGCTTGCCGTGGCCGAGCCATCGATGCGCCCGCCCCGGCCGGTCCGCACCACCGGGATCCTGCCGGACCTCCGCGTGGTGGCACCCGATGAGCTGGGCGAGGCCGTCGTCGCTGCGGCCTGGCGCGAGCTGGAGGCCGTTGCTCCGGGCCGCGTCGCGGTCCTGCTCCCCGCCCCGCGCTACGAGGAGATCGCCCAGTACCTGCGGGCGGCGGGCCTCCCTGCGGTCGACCCGAGGATTTCGGCTGGCGAGGGCCTCGGAGCGACTCTCGTGGTCCTGCCAGCCGACGACGCCAATGGCCTGGAGTTCGACGCCGTGGTCGTCGTCGAGCCCGCGAGCATCGCCGAGCGCGGCGGAGGCGGCAGGGGCCACACCCAGCGGGGCCTGCGGACCCTGTACGTGGCGATGACCCGCCCGACAAGGAGGCTGACGGTCCTCGGGACCACGCCCCTTCCCTCGGCGGAAATCGAGACAGGGGAGTCCGAAATGTGGCAAGTCCGTGCCGGGATCAACTAGAAATACCGAATCATGTCGCAGGCTCCCCCGATAGACAGCCTCGCGAAGCCGTCGAAGATCGTCCACGACCGCCCGCCGATGCTGGCGATCGGCGTGATGATCTGGCTCGGCTCCGAGCTCATGTTCTTCTCGGGCCTCTTCGCCGCGCTGTTCACGATCCGCGCGCACCTCGCCAGCTGGCCCCCGAAGGGCACGCAGCTCGACGTCTTGCAGGCAGGAATCTTCACGATCATCCTCGTCTCGTCCTCGTTCACCATGCAATACGCGGTCTGGCAGCAGGAGCACAACCAGCGGGCGTCGGCGAAGAGGTGGGTGTGGGCCACCTTCGTGCTGGGCGGGATGTTCCTCTGCAACCAGATGTACGAGTGGACGCACATCACGACACGCTGGTACACGAACGCATACGGATCGATCTTCTTCATCACGACGGGCCTGCACGGCCTGCACGTGTTCCTGGGACTTGTAGCGATGGTGTTCCTCGCGATCCGCATGAAGGGCAGGACCGTCGGTGACTCCGGCGAGCTTTCGAACTTCCAAGCAGTGAGCTACTACTGGCACTTCGTCGACATCGTCTGGATCGGGCTGTACTCATGCCTGTTCCTGCTCAAGTAGCCGCCGTGCATCGCTCGCGCGCCAATGGAGTCCGCCTCGCAGCGGCATCGATCATCGGAACGATGGCCGTGCTCACGATGCTGTCGGTCGTCGGTGCCACGGGTGCTGCGGCGACCTCGACCACGACGACGACCACCTCAACGACGACCACCACAACGACGACAACGACCACGCCTGCCTCGAGGCCGGTGCCCCCTTCAGCGCACCCGACGACCCGCTTCAACTCGGGAACGCCCAACTCGACGATCCGGATCTTCAACTCCAAGGGCCAGCTGATCCAGTACGGGAACCAGTTCGTGCGCTACACGCTGCCGGCGAGCTCGCTCATCCCGTACGGCGAGGCGCTCTACTCGGTGAACTGCTCCGCGTGCCATGGAGCCGATGCGAACGGGCACCCTGCGGCAGGGACGCCGGGCGGTCCGTATCCGGATCTCCTCGGCCTCGGACCCGCGACGTACTCGTTCTGGATCAACTCGGGAAGGATGCCGGCGGCCCAGACACCGGACGTCCAGGCGGTTCGGCGCAACCCCAAGCTCTCGCCCTATCAGGCGAGCGCGGTCGCGGCATACATCAACTCCCTGCAGCCCGCGACGCCCTACGTGCCGGTCGTCAATCTGAACGGTGCGAGCCTCTCCGACGGTGCCCAGCTGTTCTCCCTCAACTGCGCCGCCTGCCACACGATCACCGGCGACGGTGACGCGCTGGCCTGGAACACGTACGCGCCCTCGCTCCGTCACGTGCCCGCCCAGCAGGTGGCCGAGGCGCTGCGCACGGGTCCCGGAAACATGCCCGTCTTCACGGGCAACCTGACGGACCGCCAGCTCCGTGACGTCGTGGCCTACGTCACCGAGAAGATCCAGCACCCCCAGAACCCCGGTGGTCTCGGTCTCGGCGGGCTCGGACCGGTCGGCGAGGGATTCATCGGCCTCGCCCTCGGCGTCGGGCTCCTCGCCCTCGTCGGATTCTGGGTAGGGGACCGGACATGACCGGCGAACGACCACTCGAGCACCGTTCGCCGGTCGAGCTGAAGGCAGCCTCATGGTCCGACCCGCACATGCAGCCGGCCGCCAAGCACCCGCGGTTCGTCGAGCGGATCATCGCGCTCACCTTCATCGCGGGCCTCGCCCTCTTCGCCCTCTTCGTGGTCGCCTACTGGCAGAACTGGTCGGCGTGGACCCTCGGAGCCACCATGGGCGCGGGGATGCTGTTCATCGGCTTCGGGCTCGTTGCCTGGGGCAAGTACCTGATGCCCAGAGGTCCGTTCGTCGAGGAGCGCCACGATCTCGCCTCCTCCAAGGAGGAGGTCGAGGCCTTCACGAACGCGCTCGTCGAGCGCGGCGGCGGGACGCTGCAGCGACGGCGCGTGCTTGGCGGGCTGCTCGCAGCCGGGCTCGGAGTCTTCTCGCTCGGCACGATCAGCCTGCTGGTCCGTTCTCTCGGACCCCTGCCGAAGCTGACGCTCACGGAGACCGACTGGAAGGCAGGAACGTACCTCGTCGACCAGGCGGGCCGCCGTGTCACGGCCGGCCAGCTCTCGGTCGGCTCCGTCCTCACCGTGTTCCCCGAGGGCTTCCAGAACACTGACAACGGACAGGCCGTCGACCAGACGATCCTCATCCGCGTCAAGGACACGAGCTTCACCACCGTCGAGGGACGGTCCACGTGGGCGCCGCTCGGATACGTCGCGTACTCCAAGCTCTGCACGCACCTCGGCTGTCCCGTCGGGCTCTACGAGAAGGAGCTGAAGCTCCTCGTGTGCCCGTGCCACCAGTCCATGTTCGATGTGGAGGAGGGCGCGATCCCGACGTTCGGGCCCGCTCCGAGGCCGCTCCCGCAGCTGCCCCTCTACGTCGACAACTTCGGATTCCTCCGCGCGCAGCGCGGCTACGACCAGCCGGTCGGGCCCGGCTACTGGGAGCGCACGACATGACCGCCTCGGTGGGCGCCGGCAAGACGAAGCGCCAGCAGCGAGCGCAGCTCGGTCCGTACGGGCGGATCGGCAAGGCAGTCGAGGAGCTCGACGAGCGGCTCGGTGTGGCCAAGGGCGGCAGGACATTCCTCGACAAGATCTTCCCGGACCACTGGTCGTTCATGCTGGGCGAGATCGCCCTCTACTCGTTCGTGGTGCTGCTCGCCACGGGCGTGTTTCTGACGCTCTACTACGTGCCCTCGTCCGCGATGACGATCTACAGGGGCTCGTACGCCCCGCTGCGCGGCCAGCTGGTGTCCGAGGCGTACAACTCGACGGTGAACCTCTCGTTCGCCGTGCGCGGTGGCCTGCTGATGCGCCAGATGCACCACTGGGCCTGCGACATCTTCGTCGGGGCGATCGTGATCCACATGGCGCGCGTGTTCTTCACCGGCGCGTTCCGCAAGCCCCGCGAGCTGAACTGGACGATCGGCGTGACGATGCTGATCCTGGCGATCGCCAACGGCTTCATCGGCTACTCCCTCCCCGACGACCTCATCTCGGGCACAGGCATCCGCATCGCCTACTCGATCACCCTCTCGGTGCCGATCGTCGGCTCGTACCTGGCGTTCTTCCTGTTCGGCGGCAATTTCCCGGGCACGACGATCATCCCGCGCTTCTACACGATCCACGTCCTCATCATCCCGGCGATCTTCGTCGGGCTCGTGAGTGCGCACCTCTTCCTCCTGGTGCGCCAGAAGCACACGCAGTTCAAGGGCGAGGGGCGCACCGAGCACAACGTCGTGGGCTCGCCCATGTTCCCGATCTTCATGGCGAAGACGACGGGCTTCCTCTTCATCGTGACGGGTATCACCGCCGCCCTTGGCGCGTTCTTCCAGATCAACCCGATCTGGCAGTTCGGGCAGTACCACGCGTCGCAGATCTCCTATGCGGTCCAGCCCGACTGGTACATGGGCTGGCTCGACGGAGCCTTGCGGATCATGCCCTCATGGGAGCTCACGGGATTCGGCCACACGATCCCGCTCGAGGTCCTGCTGCCCGCTGCGGTGTTCCCGGGGATCATCTTCGGGATCTGCATGCTGTGGCCCGCCATCGAGCGCCGCTACACCGGCGACAACCTGATGCACAACCTGCTCGACCGGCCACGGGACAGGCCGAAGCGCACTGCGGCGGGCGCGGCGATGCTGGGGCTCCTCGGCACGCTCTTCCTCGCGAGCTCCACCGACGTGGTGGCGAACTTCTTCCACATCTCGCTCAACACGGTCCTGTGGGCCATGCGGATCCTCACCGTGATCGTCCCGATCATCGCGTACTTCGTCACCTGGGAGATCTGCCGGGAGCTCCAGGGGATTGAAGGGGGCGGCAAGCGCAAGCGGGTCAACGTCGTCACGCTCACTCCCGAAGGTGAGTATCTGGCCGTGCCTGCACCGGAGTCCCCCAACGACGCGGTCACCGAACTCGAGCCCGAGCCGGTGCCGCTGCTGCTCGAGAGCGGATCTCCGGACGGCGGAAACGCCCTCGAGTCCGGCGAGGACGTCGAGCCGGCCGCCACCGGCGTCCGGACCGTCACGCGCTGACTGGTTGGCGCGGCCCGGATCAGCGATGGGCGTTCGTAGAATCTGAGGTCATCAGACCATCACCCCTCTCCATGCTCCCTCGCTGCCTGGCCAGCCGGTGAACCTGGACTCCGAGCAACAGGTGTCCGCAGCGGACGGGAGGGACGGCCCCGGTCTCCGCCTGCTGGTCCCAGCGCTGATCTCGGTCGGGGCCATGGTGTCGGTGATCTCGAGCCTGGGTGCGCCGCTCATCCCCTCGATCGCGACCGCTAACCATGTCTCGCTCAGCACGGCCCAGTGGGTCCTCACGAGCGCGCTGCTCACCGGGGCACTGGCGACCCCGGTCATGGGGAGGCTCGCCGACGGGCCGCACCAGCGCCACGTGATCCTCGTCACGCTCACCGTCGTGTTGGTGGGATCAGTGCTCGCCGCGATGTCCCCGACCTTCCTCGTGCTGATCATCGGCCGCGGGCTGCAGGGCGTGGGTCTCGGGCTCATACCGGTGACCATGGCGATCGCCCGCAGCCACCTCGCTCCCGAGCGGGCGGCGCGTGTCATCGCACTCCTCGCGGTGACCGTTGCGACGGGGGCAGGGCTGGGTTTTCCGATCACGAGCCTTCTCGCGCAGGTCTACGACTACCGCGCCTCCTTCTGGTTCGGTGCGCTGATGGTCGCGGGCTCGATCGCCGTCGTGTGGATCGTCGTGCCGCGAACCACGGACGCGGAATCGCGCCCCTTCGACCTCATCGGCGCCCTCAGCCTCTCGGTGGCCGTCGTCGGCCTGCTCGTCGTGCTCAGCGAGGGCGGTGACTGGGGCTGGACATCGGCAACGACGCTCGGCATCCTCGGCGTCTCCGCGATCGTGCTGGCAGGCTGGGTGCTCCACGAACTTCGAGTCATCGATCCGCTGATCGACGTTCGCCAGGTGCGGATGCGCCCGGTCCTCATGGCCGACGTCTCCGGCTTCCTCATCGGGACGGCGATGTACCTGTTCCTCCCCGTCATGGTCGAGTTCGTCCAGGTGCCAACATCGACGGGCTACGGCTTCGGGGCATCGATTCTGGTGGCGGGCTTCATGATGGTCCCTTTCTCGGTCGGGACCTTCACGGCGAGCCGCTTCATCGACGCCTACACCCGCCACTTCGGCATGCGATCGATGATTCCCTTCGGCACGTCGCTGTGCGCGGCGTCGATCCTCTGGTTCGCCCTGTTGCACACATCGCTGTGGCAGGCCTACGTCGCCATGGGGTTGGTCGGCGTCGGCCTCGGCTTCTCATGGGCGGCGATGCCCGGTTTCATCATCCGGTCGGTGCCACAGAGCGAGACGGGCAGCGCCACGGGCCTGTACCAGGTGATCAGGAGCGTCGGTCTCTCGGTCGGCAGCGCGTGCAGCGCCGCGATCCTCGCCCTGTACACGGTCCACGGGAACTCCCTCCCCGCCGTCGAAGGGTTCAAGGTGGCGCTGCTGGCTGCCTCGGGGCTCTGCCTCATGACGGCCCTGGTCAGTTACGCGCTCTCGGGAGGGAAACCGACGGCGGCCGGGAGGCGCCCGAGGCACGACGAGGAGGAGATCGAAGAGATCATGGTGGAGAACGCCGAGCTCGGATCGTCGGGCATCTCGCTGGCCGAGGAGCCGCTCCTCGGCCAGCAGGCGCATGCGGATCACGACCTGCCTCGCGGGGGCGGCCGACCGTGACGACCCGCGACGCCGGCAGGTTGACGACCTACGTCCTGACCCTGCAGTGCCAGGACGCGCCGGGCATCGTCCGATCCGCCGCCGAGGGGATCTTCGAGGTGGACGGCAACATCGTCGAGAACGACCAGTTCACGGATCCCACCACCGGGCAGTTCTGCATGCGTTCGAGGTTCGAGGCCGCGAGCGACGACCTCGGTGGCGTCCGAGCGACGCTCCTCGCGCGGCTTGCGCACCTGGATCCAAGGCTCCGCCTGCGGCGCGAGTCAGAACACCGACGTGCGTTGGTGATGGTGTCCAAGGAGGACCACTGCCTGGCGGACCTGCTTGCGCGCAGGGACCACGGCGAGCTACCGCTGGACATCCCCGCGGTCGTCTCGAATCACACCGACTGCGAAGCCACCGCGGTGCGATCCGGGGTGCCGTTCGCGTACCTTCCGGTGACCGCGACGTCCAAGCCCGACGCCGAGGCGGCACTCGTCTCACTGATCGAGGAGCACCGGATCGATTTCGTGGTGCTCGCGCGGTACATGCAGGTCCTCTCACCCGAGCTGTGTCGACGCCTCGAAGGTCGGGTGATCAACATCCACCACTCCTTCCTTCCGGGGTTCAAGGGCGCCCGCCCCTACCACCAGGCCTACGACCGGGGGGTGAAGCTGATCGGTGCCACGGCGCACTACGTGACGGCCGACCTCGACGAGGGGCCGATCATCGACCAGGACGTCGCCCGGGTCACCCATGCGAGGCAGCCGGCCGACCTCATCGCCATCGGCCGTGACCTCGAGCGCACGGTCCTCGCGCGGGCGGTGCGCCTCGAGGCCGAGGATCGCATCGCACTCGTGGGGCGACGGACGGTCGTGTTCTCCCAGTAGGCGCCCGCCGGATTCGTCGAACGACGCTGTGCATGGCACGCGAGCGCTCACAGAGGCGTGGTCGGCGCCTCCCGGCGCACTGGGCACGAGCGGATGGTGCGGTCGGGCGTGTGTCCCGCGGGCGGGTCCGGCTCAGTGGTGGACGACGTCGGTGTGACCGGCGGCATCGGTGTGGCCGCCACGACGAGACTCGTTGACCGCACCGAGCAGCGCCCACACGACGAGCCCCGCGGCGGGGACCGCGAACCATGTCCCGAAGACGAGGCTCAGACCGATGAAGAAGGTCCCGGCGCCGAGCGTGAACGGCCAGATGGAGCTTCCGGGGAAGGTCTCGACGATGCCGGCCCCGTCGGCGATCTCCGCGTCGTTCCTGTCGGAGGGGCGCTGCTTCATGTGGGAGCTCCACCACAGGTAGTACAGGCCCGGGAGGAAACCGAGACCGGCCGCGGCGATGAGCATCATCCCGCCGGCGTCCTCACCGCTCCAGAGCCAGTAGACGATCGCCATCGCGCCGAAGAACACGCCGAGGCCGAGGAGGAGCTTCGCCTCGACCTTCATGGCGTCACCGCAGCGGGAGCGTGGTCCGGCACCTGGTGTCCGTGGGCGAGCGACCTCGCATCCGGGTGGTTGTAGTCCCAGGTCGGGCGCTCGGATCGGATCGGGGGGAGGCTGTAGTAGTTGTGGTGCGGCGGCGGGGACGTGGTGAACCACTCGAGCGTCTGCGCGTCCCACGGGTTGTCGCCGGCGGGGTAGCGCTTCCACGAGTACGCGATGTTGACGACCAGCAGGAGCGTGCTGATGCCCATGAGCAGCGCCCCCGCCGTGGCGATCCGGTTGAGGTTCGCCCACTGCGGGTCGTTGGGGTAGATCGCCATGCGCCTCGGCATGCCCTCGAGGCCGAGCTGGTACATCGGGAACGTCATCAGCTGGGCGCCGATGAAGAAGGTCCAGAACTGCCACTTGCCGATCTTCTCGTTCAGCAGGTACCCGGTGATCTTCGGTCCCCAGTAGTAGAGGCCGCCGACACCCGCCATCACGAGGGCCGTCACCACGGAGTGGAAGTGCGCGACCACGAAGTAGGTGTCGTGGGTGAAGAAGTCGAGCGGCGGGGATGCGAGGTAGATGCCCGTGATCCCGCCGATGAGGAAGGTGATGACGAAGCCGACGGCGAAGAGCATCGCCGTCGTCAGATGGACCTTCCCGCCCCACATCGTCCCGATCCAGTTGAAGATCTTGATGCCTGTCGGCACCGCGATGAGGAGGCTCATGATCGAGAAGAAGGGCAGCAGCACCACGCCCGTCGTGAACATGTGGTGGGCCCAGACACCGAGGGACAGGGCGGCGATCGTGATGGTGGCGAAGACCATCCCCTTGTAGCCGAACACGGGCTTCTTGGAGAAGCAGGCGATGATCTCGGTCACCATTCCGAAGAACGGCAGCGCGAGGATGTACACCTCGGGATGGCCCCAGAACCAGAAGATGTTCTGCCACAGCACCGGCACACCACCGCCCTGGACCGTGAAGATGTGCGTGCCGAAATGCCGGTCGCAGTACAGCATGATGAGCCCGGCGGTCAGCACGGGGAACGCGAGCAGGATCAGGATGCCCACGACGAGCATGTTCCACGTGAAGATCGGCATCCGGAACATCGTCATGCCGGGGGCCCGCAGGTAGAAGACGGTCGCACAGAGGTTGACCCCGGTGAAGATCGCCGAGAAGCCCGTGAGCAGCAGCGCGGCGATCCAGAGGTCGGCGCCGTAGCCGGGGCTGTAGATGGCGTTCGAGAGCGGCGCGTAACCCACCCAGCCGAAGTCGGCGGCCCCGCCGGCGACGGCGAAGCCGAGGAGCATCGTGATCGAGCCCGACAGGTACAGCCAGTAGCTGAGGGCGTTCAGCCGCGGGAACGCCATGTCCGGGGCGCCGATCTGCAGCGGGACGATGATGTTGGCGAGGCCGCCGAAGGCGAACGGACCCGCGAACAGGTAGATCATCACGCTGCCGTGCATCGTGAAGAGCTGGTTGTACTCGGAGAGCGAGACGTAGGTCCCGTTTGGCGACGCGAGCTGGATGCGGATCAGCTCGGCCAGGAATCCGCCGATCACGAGCATGATCACCGACGTCACCGTGTAGCTGAGGCCGATGATCTTGTGGTCCGTCGTGGTCAGCCACTTGAGGATGCCCGTCGGGCCCCCGTGGTCGTGCCCGCCGTGGTCATCGTCGAAGTGGTCGATGTGCATCCCGCCGTCGCCAGCGGCGACCGGTCGCTCGATCAGCTCGGTCATCTAGTTGTTTCCCCCTCCGATGGCGGGCTTGATCGGGATGCCGGCGCCGGTCTGCTTCCCCGTCTGCAGCTTCGCTGCCGAACCGGTCGCCTTCGTCGCAGCAGCCTGCTCCTGGGAGAGCCAGACCTGGTAGCTCGCCGGTGTGACCACCTTGACCCGGAAGAACATCAGCGAGTGATAGAGCCCGCAGAGCTGCGTGCACTGCCCGAAGAAGGTTCCCGTCTTCTGCGGACTGAGCGTGAATTCGTTGATGACGCCGGGCAGCGCGTATCGCGAGAAGTTGAACTGCCGGACGTAGAAGCCGTGGACGACGTCCGACGACGTCAGCCAGATCCTGACGTTCTCATTCTCGGGTATGACCATCTCGGGGCTCTGGGTGGTCTGACCGACGATCGAGAAGTGGTGCCCGGGGTAGGTGAAGCGCCAGCCCCACTGGAACGCGTTGACATCGACGACGGCGCTCGGGGTTGGGTTCGCCGTCACCTTGTCCTCGACGACGACCGTTGCAGCGAAGAGGCCGATGACGATGAGGATCGGGATGATCGTGTAGGTGATCTCGAGGGGTAGGTGGTACTGGGTCTGGCGGGGCACCTCCGTGTCGCCCTTGCGCGCCCGGTAGCGCAGGGCCGCCCAGATGATGAGCGCCAGGGTCGGGATGCCGATGATGAGCGCGACGATGGAGAACCCCTGCCAGAGGTGGAACGAGGAGCGCCCCTGGGAGGTCACCGACTTGAAGGCGCCGAAGTTCGACGCGTCGCACCCGGACAGCAGGATGGGGGCCGCGACGAGTGCGATGAGCCCCAACAGGCGTCGGCGTCGGTTTCCCGAGGTCATGCCCACGCCCGAGGGGGTGTCGGACGGCGAGTGCACGCAGTGACTGTAGTCAACCGAGCCCTGCCCCTGAAACTTTTAGGCCTCCTCGCCGAGGGACTCTCGCGCCGCCCAGGTGAAGACGCCCCTGGCCATCGTGGACGTGGCCGTCCTGGCCCGGGCCGTGAAGACCAGCCGGCGGACCTCGCAGACCGCTGGATCCTCTGGAGCGGCCTGCCACGCCAGCTCGGCGAGGTGACCCGCGAGCCGCAGCGAGGCGTCGTCCCCCGCCTCGCAGAGCGCGAGCGCCCGGTCGCTCAGCACCGACGGCCCGCCCGCCATCGCTGCCAGCTCGGCCGCGAGCGCTCGCTCGGGAGCGGGCTTCAGGTGCGCCGGATTGGCGTCCCACCACCCGCCGTTCAGCCGCCAGACGCTTCGGACGATGAACTCCGGCTCGTCGTACGAAGGCTGCAGGTACGGGCGATCGAGGAGGTCGGCGGGGGGCCGCACCGTGTCAACGATGTCGGCCAACCTGGCCCCCTCGTTCATCAGTGCGATCGTCTGGTCGACGATGCTTTCCAGGTAGCGCGCGGTGTCCGTCAGCGCCGAAGCGACGCGCTCGGCGCCCATGACGGGCAGCCCGTGGCCGGGCAGGAGGATCTCCGCGCGCAGGGCCGCCATCCGCCGCAGCGCCGCGGCCCACTCTGCCGGATAGCGCTGCACCTTCTGGGGATTGCCGGCGTTCGGGCTCGTCCAGATGAAGAGGTCCCCAGGACACAGGACCTTCGAGGACGGGATCCAGGTGACCGTGTGGTCGTCGGTCTCGCCCTTCTCATGGCGGAGATGGAAGGCGTGGCCGCCCACCTCGAGGTCGAGCGACGAGGCGTAGGTCACGTCCGGGTACCGGTACTGCGTGGGCCAGACCAGCTGCTTGAGCCCGAACTGGCGCCGGTTGACAGTCTGGTTGAACCCGGCCGTCCGCACGTATCGGTCGAACCTCTTGGTGATGTTCTCATGCGCGATCACTCGAGGTGGCGCCCATCCGCGCTCAGCGGCCTCGGCCTCGAAGGTCCCGACGCCGAAGACATGATCCACGTGCCCGTGGCTGAACACCGCAGTGTGGAGCCGGTCGGTCCGCCAGGTGCGCACTGTCTGGTGGACCTGCTCGGCGACGAGCGGCGAGCCTGAGTCGACCATCAGCAAGCCGTCGTCGGTCGCCACGGCGGTCACGTTGGCGAACGAGGGGAGGAACGCGACGCCCGGCGCAACCTCGACCAGGCCGCCAATGTGCCCCAGCGGGTGGATCTCGGCGGTCGACAGCTCGCCCCTCCAGAGGCGATCGGCGGTCCCCAGGATGTCGTCCACGTGGGTCAGCGTGAGGATCGGTCAGCTGGCGGGCTTGTCCGTGGAGTCGGGGGTATCCGACTTCGCATCGGTCCCGGAGGCGGATTCCTTCGTCTCCGATCCGCCTTCCTTCAATCCCTTCTCGAACTCCGACTTCGCTGATCCGAGGCCACGGGCGATCTTTGGGATCCTCGAGCCGCCGAAGACAACGACGGCGATGAGGATGACGATGAGGATGACTTCTGGGGTGATCTCACCTAGCAGCATGGAAGCTCCCGAGCCCCCGGCACGAGATGCCGGCTGCCCCGAATCTAGTCCCTTGGACCGCTCGCAGCCGCTCAGCCTGCCAGGAGGACGCCGAGGATTACCGCGACGATCGAGGCCGTGCCGGCGATCGAACCCCAGGCGGCCAGAGACGGCCGTGTCTTCGCGCGACCATGGACGAACGCTGCGACACCCGCGACGACGACCACGACGATCTTGACCGCAAGCACGACCTTCCACGCATGCGTGGAGTCAGAGCTGTGGACCGCGCTGACGTTCCAGAAGCCGGTTATGACGAGCACGGCGAACGCGGGCCAGCTGACGCGTGCGAACGCGCGCGCGACCTTCACCGAGGCCTCGCCGCCGAGCCGCCGGACGTCGGGGAGCAGGCCGAGCATCACGATCTGCCCGCCCACCCAGACGCACGCGGCGAGCACGTGGAGCGAGAGTCGAATGGTCGTCAGCGAGTCGGCGAGCTGATTCACGGCCCTAGGCCCCGGTCCAGGTGGGCTCGCGCTTCTCGGCGAACGCGACGGCACCCTCCATCGCGTCGTGGGACCGGCCGATGGTCCCGAAGGAGCGGTCGTTCAGCTCCCACGCCTGTGCCTCGTCGAGCTCGATCGAGCGGAGCATCACGTCCTTGCTGACCCTGACCGCCAGGGGGGCGTTGCGGGCGATCTGGTCGGCGAGGGCCACGGCCTCGTGGACCAGTTCCTCGGCGGGAACCACCCGGTTGACCAGTCCGACCGCGAGCGCCCGCTGCGCATCGATCGGGGCCGCGGTCAGCGCGAGCTCGAGGGCGACCGCGCGCGGGATCCGCTTCGCGAGTCGGATCAGGCCCCCACCACCTGCGATGAGGCCGCGAGACGCCTCGGGGATGCCGAAGGTCGCATGCGACGCGGCGACCACGAGGTCGCAGCTCAGCATGATCTCGAAGCCACCGGCCAGCGCGGAGCCGTTCACCGCCGCGATGATGGGCTTGGGGAAGTCCCGCTTGGTGATTCCCGCGAAGCCCTCCTTGGTGATGGGGAACTCGCCACGCGCGAAGGCCTTGAGGTCCATCCCGGCGCTGAAGGCCTTGTCTCCCGCACCCGTGAGCACGACGACCCACGCGTCGTCGTCCGCGGCGATGTCGTCAAGCGCCGCCGAGAGGGCCTCGGCGACGGCGAGGTTGATCGCGTTCCGTGCCTCGGGCCTGTTGATCGTCAGGATCTCGACGCGTCCGTGCCGCTCTCTCAGGATCTCGTCCGCCATGGTGTCCTCCAGCAATCTTGGTCACGCCGACGCTACCGCTCCCGCCACGTGCCGGCCTCCGTGCGTCGGATGCGAGACTGCGCGGGTGGCGAACGCTGATCGCGTGCTCGGCGTGACCCTCGACGGCTATGCCATCGAGGGCGGGTATGACGTCGAAGACGGACCCGCAACCTCCTTCGGGGTCTCCCAGGTTCTCGGACGGATCGCTCCCAGCCTGCGAAGCACGGGAACCTTCGACCACCTCGCAGAGCTCGTGGATGCGGCTGCGGGGCTCGGCTTCTCCGAGCTGCGCCTCACGGTCGAGTGGGCGCGGCTCGAGCCGCGACCGGACGTCCGAAGCGACGGTGCCATGGCGACGTACGAGCGCGCGATCTCCCGGGCCGTGAGCTGCGGCCTCGCGGTTTCGGTCGTGCTGTGCGATCAGGCCTGGCCATCCTGGGTCGGCCAGGAGCCTTGGCTCGCGCCCTGGTCCGCCGACCGGTTCGCGCTGCACGCACGCTGGGTGGCGGAGCGCCTCGAGGGGCTCGTCGGGGCCTTCGTCACGTTCCGCGCCCCGAACACGGTCGCCAGGGACGGTTGGGTGCGAGGCTCGCGCCCGCCCTTCCGAAGGAGGGCGGACGCGGACGCCGTGGGTGCGATGGACGGGATGCTCCGAGCGCACGCGGCGGCGGCGCACGCCCTTGCCGCGGCGGCACCCGACGCGGAGCTCGCCGTCATCCTCGAGGTCCACCGGCGCTACGAGGACGAGGGACTCTGGCGCGACCTGCTCAGCGGCATCGTCGACCCGGTGCTGCTGGCCGCGCGGCGAGACAGGTGGGAGCAGTTGGTCCCGAGCGACGCAGGGCGGGAATCCGCGGGTCTCCTCTCCTCAGGCGCGCGCGAGGTGGTCGGGATGCTCCCGGCCCTTCGAGCCGTGCGCGGCGCGCCCGGCGCATCATGCTGGCTCGCCGGTCGCGACAACGGCCTTCTGACCGCCGCGGTCGAGCACGCGCAAGGATCCGTGCGAACCGTGGAGCTCAGCCCACAGGACCGGTGGTCCGACCTGCTCGCATCGGATCCCCCGGGGATCGATGCGCTGCCTGACGTCGTTGCGCACGTGCACCTTCACGGCCTGGTGGGGTCGACCGGGCCGCTTGCGACCCCCCTCGGCCTGCTCGACGTGGAGCACGGCGGCGGAAGGTGGTCGCTCGGGGCGCCGCCGAAGGACCTCGATCGTGTCGTGTCGCCGGGAGGACGGCCCACCGGTCAGTGAGGTGAGGGCCCTTCGTCGGCATCGTCGACGACGAGGTCGTCGATCAGGTGCTCGTCGGGGTGCTCGGCGAGGAACTCCGCGTCCTCCGCACGTTCCCTCCGCTTCTTGCGGAAGTGGAAGACGACGGCCAACGCGATGACGAGGACGAGGATCGCGATGGCTGCATAGGACGAGTACTTCTCGACCTTCTTGTAGGCGCTTCCGGCGAAGTAGCCAAGCAGCGAGTACCCGACGCCCCAGCACAGTCCGCCGAGGGCGTTCGCCACGAAGAAGCGCCGGTAATGCATCTTCGACATGCCCGCGAGTCCCGGGATCACGGCGCGCAGGAATGCAGTGAACCGTCCGATGAAGACATAGAAGGGTCCGCGGGTCTCGAGGCCGCTCAGCGCCCGTTCGAGCCCCACGCGTCGGTTCCGCAGGATCGGGAGGTCCATCAGCCGCGTGCCGTACCGGTTGCCGATGACGTACCCGACGGAGTCACCGGCGATGGCGGCCACGACGACGAGCACGCACAGCGCGACGATGTTGATCTTCCCCTGGCTCGCGATGAACCCTCCGACGATGACGGCGGTCTCGCCGGGCAGGATGAAGCCGATGAAGATCGCCGCCTCGCCGAACACGAGGAGCGTGACGACCGTGTAGACGAGCGCAGCAGGCAGCGTCTGGATCTGCTCGATGAGATACGAGACCACGGGACGATCCTTACCGAAGACTTAGTGCGGTGGTGTCGATATTCGGGCGTCTCCCGCCGGCGCATGTGGCATCGTGAGGAGCGTGGCTCGTCCAGTCAGACGGAGAACCGCCCCACGGCAGTTGCCACTGGGCATGCCGCCGAGGGGGTGGCTGCTCGCCGGATGGGCGCTGCTCCCGCTGCGCGCGTTCCTCGGGGTGACGTTCGTCTATGCGAGCTTCCAGAAGCTCGCGAACCCCAACTTCTTCAGCCAGAGCGCCCCCGGGAGCCTCCACCAGCAGATGATCGGGTACATCAGGACCAGCCCGATCCACGAGCTCATCGGCCACCTCCTGCGCTTCTCGACGCCGCTTGGGATCCTCATGTCGCTCGGGGAGCTCGCGGTGGGCGTCGGGATCCTGATCGGCCTCTGGACCAGGGTCGCTGCGATCGGCGGGATGCTCATCTCCTTCAGCCTCTTCCTCTCGGTCAGCTTCCACGCCTCCCCGTGGTTCACCGGTGCGGACATCGTCTACTTCTTCGCGTTCACGCCGATCCTCGTGGCGGGGGCGGGCGGCGTCATGTCCGTCGACGCGATGATCGAGCGGCGCGCGAGCCGTGAGGCGGGTGTCGAGGATCCGCTCATCGTCGCGATCCCGTTCACGGAGGCGCAGGCGACCTGCGGCTTCTACTCGAGTGGTCGCTGCTCGGCGATTCCGAACCGCCGGTGCGCACCGTCAGGATGCCCCTACCTCGAGGGCGTCCGCATGTCGCTGGCAGCGGGAAGGACTCCCGACGGCGTCGACCGCCGGACTGTCGTCCTCGGAAGCGTGGCGGCGGTCGCTGCCGGCGGGGCCGCGCTCCTCGGCGCGGGGGTTGTCGCCAGCGCCGGCCGGCTCGCGGGCGGATCGAAGGGCCAGTCGTCGACACCGCTTACGCTGGCACCGCCGACGACGGCACCCGAGGGCACACCCACCACGCCGACCACGACGAGCCCGCTGGGCTCGCCTATCGGCGCCGCAAGCCAGCTACCGGTGGGCCAGTCGGCGTATGTGACGCTCCCGTCCAACGGGGACCCGGGCCTCGTCATCCATCCGGCTGCAGGGCAGTTCGTCGCCTACGACGCCGTGTGCCCGCATGCGGGCTGCACTGTGGGCTACTCCGCCGCGAACGCCATCATCGTCTGCCCCTGCCACGGTTCCGAGTTCCAGGTGTCGAACGGGGACGTCATCCAGGGCCCTGCCGCGACGGGTCTGACCGCCTACACCGTCACCGAGTCGAACGGACAGCTCTACCTGAAGTAGCCGGCGGACCAGGCTGCCGATCCGTCACACGGAGAGCTCGACGGCTCGCTCGTTGATCGTCTCGAGGAACGCCTGGCCCCAGGGGACGCGCGAGAGCACGTCCGCCTGGCCTGACGGTCTCGCAAGCATCCACGAGTGCCCGCCGGGCACCCAGTGCACGTCCACATCGGCGACCTCGGCGAACTCGGCACCGGTCGACGGCGGGATGAGGCGGTCGAAGCAGCCCCACTCCGCGAGGATGGGCACGCCCTCCTTGCGCACGAGTCGGACGTCCTCGGAGAGGTCGAGGCTCATGAGCATCGACGCGACCGGCGCGCTCCTCGCGATCGTCCGGACGTTGTGGCGCAGGTCCGGGATCATCGCACGGATCGTTGCGAGGGCGTGGCCGGCGAGCAGGTCGGGGAGGTCGAGCGCGACCGCTGCCATCATGTCTGCGACCGGAGCGATGTCCGGGAGCGTGCCGGCGAGCAGTCTCGCCACGATCCCGCCGCGCTGCTGCCATCGCGGGGTCGCGACGCCGTCGCGGTAGATGATCCCGATCACGGATTCCGGGTGACGAGCGGTGAAGCGCATCGCGACCGCGCCGCCCATCGAGTGGCCCAGCAGCAGGACCGGCCCGACGTCGAGGTCGTCGAGGACCGTGGTGATCTGATCGGCGAGATGGTCCATCGAGATGTCGGACCAGCGGAACGGGTCGGACCCCCCGAAGCCCGGGAGGGACGGATTCACGATCCGCCAACCGAACCGCTCGGCTAGGAGCTTGCTCTCCCGTGCGTACATCGAACCGCCGGCGAAGTAGCCGTGGAGGTTCACAGCCCAGATCGGCGGCGACCCCGGACCGCCGGGCCCGTGCGCGTCGACGTTGTCGGTGACCCGATAGCGCAGGGACCTTCCGTCTGCGAGGACCAAGTTGACGACGTTCCAGTCGACATCGCGGCCGACGGCCGAGCCGTGCCGACGGCGGGTTCGCAGCAGCGTGCACGCGCTGTCGAGGGGCGTCTGCAGCGAACGGAGCGCGACGTCGCCGGCCTCGAGTAGCGGTGCAACCACGATCCTCCTTGGGCCGAAGGCCACGCCAAACGTAGTGGCAGGCTCAGGCGAGTTGGTGTCTCAGGTAGGTTCCCCGCATGCCCGCTGGCGCGTTTCGTCGTGCCCTCTTGAAGGGCGAGCTCGCTCTCCGCGAGATCGTCGCGCTGTCGCCGAGGACCATGAGGGCGATCACCGCGAACTCGGTGAGGATGTCGATCCAGGACCGAGACAGCCGGCGCGCGCGCCGAGCTGCCAACGATCAGCGTCCCGTCACCGTCGGCTCGTTCACCGGCGCCCAGAGGGACCACGGAGGCGAGGGACTGGCAGCCACGTTCGATCGTGCGACCCTGCATATCCGGGCGATCTCCGACGATCTGGTGCGGCTCGCATGGGGACCGGGACCCGCGCCCATCGACGTCGCGACACGAGACGCCGAGATCGCTCCTCCCTCGTCGGTGGACGTGCGTGTCGTCGAGGGCTCGGCGACGCTCACGACGCCGCACCTCAGCGTGGAGGTCTCCGACCACGGCGTGGTCGTGACGGATGCACGCGGGAACGTCCGCTACGAGGAGCTGACACCTCTCTTCGAGGACGCGAGGCGGGTACTCCGGCGAGTCCTGCGCGAGGGAGAGCGCCTCGCGGGTCTCGGCGAGCAGGCGCAGGGGCTGGACCTGACGGGTGGGACCTACCGGCTGTGGAACCGCGACCCCGGCGGGGCGTGGGGACCCGGCCAGAACCCCCTGTACTGCTCGATTCCGGTGACGATCGGGCTCCACGAGCATGGGCCGGTGTGGGCGTTCCACGAGAACACCTATGACGCGACCGTCGAGGTCGGGCAGGTCGCGCATGCCCCCCACGGCGTCACCGCCACCTTCGACGGCGGGCAGCTCGTCACCTATGTCGCGGTGGGCGAGCTCGACGGGCTGCTGACGACGGCCGCGCGGCTGACGGGTTTCCCGCCGATGCCGCCCCGATGGGCGCTCGGCTACCACCACTGCCGCTGGGGATGGCGGACAGATCGCATCGTTGCCGGTGTCCTCGCCGGATTCGTCTCGCGTGGGATACCCCTGTCGGCCCTGCACCTCGACATCGACCACATGGATGACTTCCGCGTGTTCACATTCGACGAGGTGCGCTTCGGTGGCGTCGGCGATCTCGCGCGTCGCGCGCTCGAGCACGGATCGAGGCTCGTTGCGATCGTCGATCCCGCGGTGCGCAGGGACGATGGGTTCCCCCTCTACGCCGAGGGCGTCTCGGAAGGGCACTTCGTGACCGAGCGCGACGGTCAGGTCCACCACGGCACCGTGTGGCCCGGTTGGGCCGCGTTCCCAGACTTCACGAGGGCCGCGACACGGGCGTGGTGGGCGACGAAGTATGAGGCGCTGACGAGCAAGGGCGTGGCCGGCGTGTGGCATGACATGAACGAGCCCACGTCGATCACGCTGTGGGGTGACAGGACCCTTCCACGCTCCACGTCATTCGACCTGGAGGGCCGGGGAGGGGATCACGGCGAGGCGCACAACATCTACGGCCTGCTGATGGACAAGGCGGGGTACGAGGCATTGTCGGGGCCCGGTGCCACGGCACGACCCTTCGTCCTGTCGCGCTCCGGCTGGGCGGGCATGCAGCGCTACGCATGGCACTGGACCGCCGACGTCGAGAGCTCGCAGGAGGGGCTGTCGCAGCAGGTCCCAACGTTCCTCGGTCTCGGCATGTCCTCGGTCGCCTTCACCGGATCGGACATCGGCGGTTTCAGCGGCATCCCGTCGCCCGGCCTCTTCGTGCGGTGGCTGGAGCTCGGCGTCGTGTCCCCGCTCTGCAGGACGCACTGCGTCCTCGGGGCGCCTGATCGCGAGCCCTGGCGCTTCGACGCGCTCCACGAGCGGGCCATCACGGGGCTGATAAGGATGCGCTACCGCCTCCTGCCGCATCTCTACCGACTCGCCGAGGAGGCTCACCGGCTCGGCCATCCGATCCTGCGCGTGGTGGACTGGCCCCGCGAGGGCGCGATCTCGGGCGCAACCGCGGACGCCGGCGCGTTCCTGCTCGGCGACGAGCTCCTCGTCGTGCCGGTGTCGGACCCAGACACGACCCAGGTGACTGCAACGATCCCGGCCGGACGCTGGCGCCGCCAGCGGCTCTGCCCGATACCGGGCGGTGTCGAACAACCCCCGGAGACCGACGAGGAGGGGGGTCGAGTCGCGGTCCTCGACGCCCCCCTCGGCCAGCCGGTCATCCTCCAGCGCGCCGGGAGCATCGTGGTGCTCGACGATGCGTGGTCGGATGCTTCGACCATCCTTCGCGAGGACCATGCCCCTGCGTTGTGGACCCTGCACGTCGTCCTGGACGCGAGCGGCTCCGCGAGCGGACGGGGGTTCGACGACCTGGGTGACGGCGACGGAGCGACCCGCCACGACACGTACCGGGCCGATACGCATGATGCCACCGTCACCGTACGGTGGGACGCCACCGGCAGTCACCCCAAGCCCGTGGACGCCGCTGTGGTGGTCCACGGGAGGCGCTTCGGCTCGGCGAACGCGGACGGCAGCACCGTTCCGTGCGAGGTCTCCGCGCTGGGGACGCGTGTTCTGGTTCAAGGCGGGTTCGACCAGCTCGAGCTGCGCTAGAGGCGACTGGGCTCGGGCGGCGGGCTTGGCATCGCGATCGGCTGGCTTGGCGGGTTCCGCGGGCGACCCCGGCGTGCCGGTGCACGGTCGTCGCAGTGCCCCTAGGTTGGCGCAATGGACGCAGCCACCGTCATCGAGGCGACCGCGGTTCCGGTCTACGAACTGGGGGAGGCCTACTACTTCGAGCCGTCGACGGTGGCGGCTGCCGAGGCGCTGGGCCTCGACGTCTTCATGTTCTACACACTCGGTCGGGGAGGTGTGCTTGGCAATGTCGACGCCGACTCCGCCGCCGAGGCCTTCATCTGGCACAAGCCGGAGCTCGTCAGGTTCGTCTGGAACGAGGGCAGCGCGATCGCTGAACCAACCCGGGTGGCCACGGCATTCCTCGACGCCGCCCGTGCATACGCTCGCAGGACCTTCAAGGAGACGGACGTCCTGCGCAAGTTCGCCGACGCCGCCGCGAGCGTCGTGGACGCTGCACCCCGCGGCCGGTGGCCCTTCGTCGATGGCTACCGGGCATTCGACGTGTCCGAGGACGCGCGGGCGCGCGCATACCAACAGCTCCTCGTGCTCCGCGAGATGCGCGGAGCCGCGAGCGGCGAGGCGGTCGCAGAGGTCGGTCTCACGCCGGCCGAGGCGCACTATCTCAACAGCCCCGAGATGTTCGGCCTCTACGGCTATGTGGAGGACGATGCGCCCGACGTGAGCGACGAGCTCTTCGAGCGGCGCGCGATCGCGGAGGAGCGCACCTCGGAGATCCTGCTCGCGTCGTACGAGGTGCTCGACGATGACGGTCTCTCCGCCCTCTACGAGGGCGTTGCAGAGATGGCGAAGTCGGCCCGGATCGACATGGACGACGAGCTCCTGACGGGGTCGGAATCCGGGTCTCGGTCCTAGGATCCGCTCGGAGGTCATGATGGCCGCACCGAGTCCACACATGAGGCGACGGGTGCTCGAGGCGCTCGTCGGCGGGTGCGTCGTGCTCGCCGCGTGGATCGTCGTGCTCGCCCTGCAGCTGCCGAAGGTCTACGACGCCGAGCACTGGGATCTTGCGTGGGTGGGCTTCGACGTGGGTCTCCTCATCGGCCTCGCCGCGACAGCGTGGGCGGCATGGCGAAGGCGGGCGATCATCGTCCTGTTCGCGACTTCGACCGCGACGCTCCTGGTTGCGGACGCCTGGTTCGACGTGACGACCGCTCGGTCACGCGATGTCACCCTGAGCGCGGTGCAGGCGGCGTTCGTCGAGATCCCCGCGGCCATCTTCCTGATGTACATCGTGGTCCGGGTCCTCAGCTTCACGAGGGGCTCCGTGTGGAGCGACCGCATCGGGGATCGGCCGCGATCCCTGTGGGAGGTGGAGTTCCAGCACCCTTCAGACCGACGCTACGACACAACGCCCCCGGTCGATTCGATGCAGCGGGAGTCTCCCGCGGATCCATCGGACGGTCCCAGGTTCTGACATCCCGACAGTTGGTACGGTCGCGAGATGACCACCGAACGGATCGCCTCAGGTGACGTCACGCTGACAGTCGACGTCGAGGGAGAAGGGACGCCGATCGTCCTGCTCCACGGATGGCCGGACACCGCAGCCCTGTGGCGTGACGTGACCCCGCACCTCGTGGAGGCCGGGTTCCGGGTGATCGCCCCCGACCTTCGGGGCTGCGGCCGGTCTGACAAGCCCGAGGCGGTCGATGCCTACCGCATGCACCTGCTCGTGGCCGACGTCGCGGCACTCATCGACGGCATCGCCGGGGGACACGCCCACGTCGTCGGCCACGACCTCGGCGCCAATCTGGCATGGGTGGCCGCGGCCTACCTCCCGAACCAGGTCGATCGGCTCGTCGCATTGTCGGTGGGACATCCGACCTCGTTCTTCAGCGACAACATCGCCCAGCAGGTCCGGAGCCTCTACATCCTGCTCTTCGAGCACCCCGGCATCGCCGAGGAGTGGCTGCTTCGAGACGACGCCCGGGCGTTGCGGCATTGGACGGGGCATCCCGACATCGAGGCGGTGCTCGCTGACATCGAGCAGAACCACTCCCTCACGACGCACCTCAATTGGTACCGGGCGAGCATCACCGCGAGGAACTGGGTGTCGCCACCGCCGGTGCTCCCCGTGATCGCACCGCCCACGCTCGGGATCTGGAGCACGAACGACCTGGCGCTGACCGAGCAGCAGATGCTCGCATCTGCCGCGTTCTGTGCGAACGGCTTCGAGTACCAGCAACTGGCTGGCGCGGGCCACTGGATTCCACTCGAGGCACCCGGGGCCCTGGCGGGACACCTCGTGAGGTTCCTCGCGGACGGGTGACCGAGGGGCCTCAGTCAGCCAGAGCCACCCTCGGCGCCTGCTGGCGCACAGGGTGCACCCCGCGCAGGAGCTGGGCGGCGAAGAGCGAGAGCAGCGAGAGCCCGGCGGAGAAGTAGAACGCCCGGACGTAGCCCGCCGTGATGGCCTGCAGGACGGCGGGGGAGTGGTACGCGGGGGAGGTGACCGACGGGAGCGTACCCCCGAGCAGGTCGACCGCACGGGTGGTCGCGATCGTGGCCAGGATCGCGAGGCCCAGCGACCCCCCGACCTGGCGCGCGGTGTTGAGGATGCCCGAGGCCAGGCCCGCCTGGGTCGGCGCCACCGTCGAGGTCGCAGCAGCTGCGAGCGGGCTGAACAGCAGGCCGATCGCCAGCGCGATGAGCGAGGCCGGCAGCATGATGTCGGTCGTGTACGAGGAGGTCGTGGTCAGCCGCGTGAGCAGGAGGAATCCGACGGTCTGCAGCGCGGTGCCGATCGAGATCACCGGCCAGACTCCGGTTCTCGACATCACCCTGCTGGAGACCTGGGCGCCGATGATGATCGCAATCGACATCGGCAGGAATGCGAACCCTGTCTTCAGCGCCGAGTACCCGAGCACGTCCTGCATGTACAGCGTGAGGAAGTACCACATCGCGAAGAAGGCCCCGCCCACGAGGAACATGACGAGGTTGGCGCCCGACGCCGTCTTGGACTTGAAGAACGAGAACGGGACGAGCGGCTGCGAGGCGATCTTTGTCTCGACGATCGCGAAGGCGCCCAGCAGCAGCGCGGCGATGGCCAGCGTCGAGATTGTGCGGGTCGAGCCCCAGGCATAGGTGGTCGTGTTCACGATGCCGTACACGGCCACCGTCAGTCCCGCGGTCACGAGCACGGCTCCGAGGACGTCCATGGGCGGCTTGTCGCCGACGCGGCGGTGCTCGGGAAGCCATGCGATCGCGAGGAAGGCCAAGGCGATCCCGATCGGGACGTTGATGAAGAAGATCCAGCGCCAGGAGAGCTCCCCGACGAGGATCCCACCGAGGAGGGCGCCCATCGCCCCGCCGGCCCCGGCCACCGCTCCCCACATGCCGATCGCCTTGGCGAGTTTGGGTCCCTGGAACGTCGTGACGAGGATCACCAGCGTGGTCGGGGAGAGCAGTGCGCCGCCGAATCCCTGAAGGGCGCGGGCGACGGTGAGAACCGTGGACGACGGGGCGAGCCCGCCGGTGAGACTCGCGATCGTGAAGATCGCCAGCCCCGCGAGGAAGACCTTCTTCTGACCGAAGATGTCTGCAGCCCTGCCGCCGAGGAGCAGGAAGCCCGCGAAGGTGAGTACGTAGGCGTTGACGACCCACTGGAGCCCCGACGCGGAGTAGCTGAGGTCGCGTCCGATGGTCGGCAGCGCCACGTTGACGATGGAGACGTCGAGGACGACCATGAACTGCGCGACGCAGGCGACCGCGAGGATCAGGCCGGTGTGCGTCCGGTGCGCGCCCTCGTGCTCCACCGGCTCAGGATAACGGTGGCGTCTTCGCGTGCGACCGGCTCAGACGATGGGCCAAGGGAAGGAAAAGGGACTTAGGTCCCTCATTCGGGCCGACGCGCAACTGATAGAACGAGGGTCATGGCGGTCACAATTGCGGTCCCGGTGGAGACACGCCCGGGTGAGACGAGGGTTGCGCTGACGCCGGAGGCCGCTCGGCGCCTCGTCGCGGAAGGATTCGCTGTCGTCATCGAGCATGACGCCGGTGCTGCCGCGACGTTCGACGACGACCAGTACATCGCGGCGGGAGCCTCCATCGCCGCAACCGCCGCCGATGCCACGAGGGGCGCCAAGATGGTCGTCCGGGTCAACGCGCCCTCCGCTGCCGAGGCCGCCCAACTCGACGCCGGGGCGCTCCACCTTTCCTTCCTGCAACTCGCCGGAAGCGCGGACGCCCTGAGGGTCATCGCGGATGCGAAGGCCTCCGCGGTCTCGTTCGACCTGCTCCCCCGCATCAGCCGAGCGCAGTCGATGGACGCGCTCAGCTCACAGGCGACGGTGAGCGGGTATCGGGCGGCGCTGGCAGGAGCCGAGCGGCTCGGCAAGTTCTTCCCCATGTTCATGACCGCCGCCGGGACGGTTCCCCCTGCGAAGGTGCTGGTCATGGGCGTCGGCGTCGCCGGCCTCCAGGCCATCGCGACCGCGCGCCGCCTCGGCGCGCAGGTGAAGGCGTACGACGTCAGGGCGGCGGCGAAGGAGGAAGCCGAGAGCCTCGGCGCAACGTTCCTGGACCTCGGCGTCAAGGCCGAGGGAGCCGGTGGCTACGCACGGGAGCTCTCGCCCGAGGAGCTCGCCGCCCAGCAGCAGGCCCTCGCCAAGGAAGTGGGCCTATCCGATGTCGTGATCACGACCGCGGCAGTCCCCGGTCGCAAGGCCCCGATCCTGCTCACGGCTGCCATGGTCGCCGACATGGGCCCCGGCTCGATCGTCATCGACATGGCGGCCGACAGCGGTGGGAACTGCGAGCTCACGAGGCCCGGCGAGGAGGTCCGCCACAACTTCGCGACCGTGGTCGGCCTTTCAAACGTTCCTGCAGGCATGCCGACGCACGCGAGCTTCCTGTACGCGCGCAATGTGACGAACCTGCTTGCGCTGTTCGCGTCCAAGGGCGAGTTCTCCCCGGACTGGTCCGACGAGATCGTCGTCGGGACGACGGTCGTGAGGGATGGGTCTTGCACGAACCAGGCGGCCTCCGAGCTGCTCGGCGTACCGTTCACGCCGATCACCGTGACGAAGCCAGAGGAGCCAGCTTCATGAACGAGATTCTCCAATACCTGACCGTCTTCATCCTGAGCGTGTTCATCGGGATAGAGGTGATCTCCAAGGTTCCGAGCATCCTGCACACGCCGCTCATGAGCGGGTCGAACGCGATCCACGGCGTCATCATCGTCGGAGCCATGCTCGTCCTCGGGCACGCCACATCGAACGTCGAGATCGTCCTCGGGACGCTCGCCGTTTTCCTCGCCACCCTCAACGTCGTCGGCGGCTTCGTGGTCACCGACCGAATGCTCGAGATGTTCCGCGGGAAGCCCGCGGAGAAGCGTGAGACCAAGCAGGACACAGAATGAGCCGCGGTACGTTCCTCGACCTCTGTTACCTGGTCGCCTCGATCACGTTCATCCTCGCCCTGAAGGGGCTTTCCAGCCCGAAGCGGGCGCGCCAGGGGAACCTGCTGGCAGCAGTGGGCATGGCGATCGCGATCGCCGCGACGTTCGCGCAGCCGCACCTCCACCACCTCTCGCTGATGATCGTCGCGATGATCGTCGGTGCCGCCGTCGCGGTCCCGACCTCGCGGTTCGTGAAGATGACGGCGATCCCGCAGCTGGTCGCGATCTTCAACGGCGTCGGTGGAGGCGCGGCCGCACTGGTCTCGATCGTCGAGTACCTCGCCCTCACCTCGGTCACGGTGCTCTACCTCAGGACGTCGTCGGGTGTGACGATTCACGTTGCCATCGGGGGCGTGAAGTCCGTCGCGGTCTACAAGATCCTCGAGGTCGTCCTTGGCGTCGTGATCGGAACCGTGTCGTTCTCCGGTTCGGCGATCGCCTTCGCCAAGCTCCAGGAGTTGATGACGGGCAGGCCCGTCACGTACCCGGGCCAGCAGATCATGAACGCCATCCTCGGCGTGGCGATCGTCGCAGTCGCGATCCTGCTCCTCGTGACCGGCTCGCTCGTATGGCTCTGGATCCTCCTCGTGCTCGCGTTCGTGCTCGGTATCGCGTTCGTCCTCCCGATCGGCGGTGCGGATGTGCCGGTGCTGATCTCGCTGCTGAACTCGTTCACGGGCCTCGCGGTCGCGGCTTCGGGCTTCACCATCGGATCGAACCTCCTGATCGTGGCCGGCACGCTCGTCGGCGCCTCGGGCATCCTGCTCACGAGGATGATGAGTTCCGCGATGGGTCGCTCGCTCCCCAACATCCTGTTCAGCGCCTTCGGTTCGAACGTGACCGCCTCGGGTGCAGTCGAGCGCGACGACGGTCGCTCGGTGCGCTCCGGGACCGCCGAGGACATCGGCGTCCTGCTCGCGTACGCCCGCAAGGTGGTCATCATCCCGGGGTACGGCCTGGCTGTCGCCCAGGCCCAGCACGTCGTCCGCGAGCTCGCAGACGAGCTCCAGGAGCGCGGCGTCGAGGTCTTCTTCGCGATCCACCCCGTCGCCGGCCGCATGCCTGGCCATATGAACGTCCTGCTCGCCGAGGCGAACGTCCCCTACGACGAGTTGAAGGAGATGGACGAAGCCAACCCCGAGATGGCAACGGCCGATGTCGCACTTGTCGTCGGCGCGAACGACACCGTCAACCCGGCTGCGCACGACACGCCCGGCAGCCCGATCTACGGCATGCCGATCATCAACGCCGACCAGGCCACCAACATCGTCTTCCTCAAGCGCTCAATGCGCCCCGGTTTCGCGGGCATCGAGAACGAGCTGCTCTACAACCCCAAGACCGTCCTGCTCTTCGGGGACGCGAAGGACACCCTCCAGAAGCTCGTCGCCGCTGTCGCCGTCGCCTGACCTACGGCGCGGTCAGGCGGTCGAGCGTGGCGACCACTTCGTCGTCGAGGCGCAGGGGTGCCGTGGCGTTCGCCACGACCTGGGAGCGGTTGGATGCTCCGGCGATGACCGAGCTGACCTCTCGGTGCGCGAGCAGCCATGAGAATGCCAGCGAGAGGATCGGGGTGCCCAGATCCTCGGCATAGGCGAGCAACGCGCCAACCCGCTCCGAGAACGAATCCGAGAGCCAGTGGGCACTGCGTTCGGGAGCCATCAGCGCGAGCCTCGAACCCTCCGGGAGGGGTTCGCCGGGGCGAACCTTCCCTGTGAGGAGCCCGTTCGCGAGCGGGTAGTACGGGAGGAATCCGAGCCCCAAGCGGCGACACGCCTCGAGAACGCCATCCTGCTCGGGTTCGCGCCACAGGAGCGAGTACTGGTTCTGGATGCTGCGGAACGGCGCCAGGCTGCCCGCCGCCTCCTTGGCCCCGTCAAGCTGGGCCACCGTGAAGTTGGAGCAGCCGATCTCGCGAATCTTGCCTTCAGCCTGGAGGTCGTGGAGCGCTCCCAGCGTGTCAGTGATCGGGACGGACGGGTCCGGGGCGTGCAGCTGGTACAGGTCGATCCAGTCAGCGCCGAGCCTCCGGAGAGTGTCCTCGCACGCCTGGCGGACGTACCCGGGTGCTGCGCCGAACCGCTCGTCGTCGAGGGGCATGCCGAACTTGGAGGCCACGACGACCTCACTGCGCCGGACACCCAGCGCGATCCCGAGGAACACCTCGCTCTGCGTCCCGCCATAGACGTCAGCCGTGTCGAAGAAAGTGATGCCCACATCGAGGGCCGCGTGCACGACCTCGTCGGTGGCGGCCTGATCCAGTCGCATGCCGAAGTTGTTGCACCCGACACCCACAACGGAGACATCGAGGCTGCCGATCTTCCTGGTCTCCACTACAACCTCCGGCTCGCTCGGGCGTATGGTACCGGCAGGACACGAGGCAGGAGAGAGACATGGCGACGTCCGTGGTCGAAGACAGGTACGAGGCAAGCGCCGATAGGGCGTGGCAGTTGGTGGGCGACTTCTCGAACCTGAAGGCGGTTTCCCCTGCCATCGAGGATGTCGAGATCACCGGGGATGACCGGACGTTCTCGATGCTCGGGATGAGGATCACGGAGCGACTGGTCAGCATCGACGAGTCGTCGAGGTCGATCACGTACTCGATCGTCGACGGCGTTCCGATCGAGTCCCACGAGGCCACCATTACCGTGACGCCCGACGGCGAGGGCTGCACGATCACGTGGTCCGTGACCGCGACGCCGGATGAAGCCACGCCGCTCTTCGCCGACACCTACCGCAGTGCCCTGAGGAACCTGCACACTCAGCTCGACGACTGAATCGCGTCGGACCCCGTGATCGCCGGGATCCGACCACCGTGAGGCTGCTGTCGCCCGCGTTGCCCGCCTTGGTCGACCCCGTCCTCGTGGATCGCGCGTTCGCCGATGGCCCGGCCCCAGCGTCGCAGCGAGGCATCCGCACGTCGCTCGGGCCGGATGGAGCCGGAAACCGTTGGGTAGCATCTCGGCAGGACGAGGAGGTCCCATGAAAATCGTCGTCGACTACGACTTGTGTGCGAGCAATGCGGTCTGCATGGGGATAGCCCCGGAGCTCTTCGAGGTCAGGGATGACGGGTTCCTTTACGTCCTCGACGAGCATCCTGACGAGTCGCTCCGAAGAAGTTGCGCGAGGCCGTGAACAGCTGCCCGACGGGTGCCATCTCGATCGCCGAGGACTGAGCACGTGGGCGCGCCACGCGTCCGGTTCGCACCATCGCCGACAGGCTTCTTCCACGTCGGCAGCGCCCGGTCGTCCTTGTTCAACTGGCTATTCGCCCGCCAGACGGGCGGCTCCTACGTGCTACGCATCGAGGACACCGACACGGAGCGGAACCGCGAGGAGTGGGTCGACGGGATCGTTGAGGCCATGGCCTGGCTCGGCCTCTCGTCGGACGAGCGGACCTACCGCCAGAGCGAGTTCGCCGCCGCCCACGCCGAGGCGGCATCACTGCTCTTCGATGCCGGCCACCTCTACGCCTGCGACTGCGTGCGGGACCAGATCGACGAGCGGATGCGGGGGACAGGACGGACGGGGTACGACGGGCACTGCCGGGATCGTGGCCTGGCTCAGAGCGATTCCACGGTGCTGCGGTTCGCGGTTCCAGGCGCGGGCGAGACGGTCGTCCATGACATCATCCGAGGCGATGTGGCATTCCCGAACGACGCGATCGAGGACTTCGTCGTCGTCAAGTCGAACGGTGGTGTGCTCTTCGCCCTGTCGAACCTGGTCGATGACCGGGCGATGGAGATCACCCATGTGATCCGCGGCGAGGAGCACCTCTCCAACACGCCGAAGCAGCTGCTCCTGGCAGCCGCCCTCAATGCGGTGGAGGGTCGCGACATCCCCGCACCGGCATTCGCGCACCTCCCCTTGCTCGTGAACGAGCAGCGCAAGAAGCTCTCCAAGCGCCGCGACCCGGTCTCCGTCGAGTCCTACCGGGACAGGGGATTCCTGCCCGAGGCGATGATCAACTTCCTCGCCCTGCTCGGCTGGAGTCCGAAGGGCGACGAGGAGAAGGTGGACCGTTCGGTCCTCGTGGAGCAGTTCCGCCTGGAGGATGTCAACAACTCGCCGGCGTACTTCGATGTGGCCAAGCTCACCCACCTGAACGGCGAGTACATCAGGGCGCTGTCGACGACGGATTTCATCGATGCCTGCCAGCCATGGCTCAAGCCGGGTTCGGGGGCGTGGTCGCCTGCGGACCACGCGGTGCCGTGGCCCGCGGAGCGGTTTGACGATGCAGTCTTCGCCGCCATCGCGCCGCTGGTCCAGGAGCGTGTCGCGACCATCGGCGAGGTCACGGGCATGGTCGACTTCCTCTTTACCGAAGGCGCTCCGATCGATCCGGCTGCGTTCGACAAGGCGATCCGGTCACAGCCATCCTCGAGACCGGTGCTGGAGGGTGTGCTCGAGGCAACGAAGACGTGCGCGTGGGACGCCGATGCGCTGCACGACGCGGTCATCGCGGTGGGCGAGCGGAACGGCCTCGTGCTCCGCAAGGCGCAGGCTCCGGTGCGTGTCGCGATCACCGGGAGGACCGTCGGGCCTCCGTTGTTCGAGTCGATGACGATCCTCGGACGTGCGTCAGTTCGCGAGCGACTGGAGTCGGCGCTGCGAGCCCTCGACTGATGATCTTCGGGCCGATCCGGCTGGCCCTGAAGATCGTCGGAGCGGTGCTGGCGCTCATTCTCCTGTACTTCTGCGTGACGCTCTGCCAGGTGTGGCTCACGAGCAGGCAGGATGACCCGCACCGGGCCGGCGCGATCCTCGTGTTCGGCACTGCTGCGAATTACCTGACGCCAGCGCCGGACCTCGAGGCAAGGCTCGACAGGGCGCTGCAGCTGTACGAAGACGGCCTCGCGCCGGTTGTCGCGGTGACCGGGGGCAAGCGTCCCGGTGACCGGTACACGGAGGCCCAGATCTCGGCGACCTGGCTGGAAGCGAAAGGTGTTCCGAGAACTGGGATCGTCGAGGGGGGCGGCGCCGACACCTGGCAGAACGTGGCGTCGGTTGCGCCGGTGCTGCATCGGCTCGGCGTCCGCTCGGTGCTCGTGGTGACGGATCCGTTTCACGAGTACCGGGCGATGGCGATCACGTCGGACTTCGGCTTCTCACCATCGCCAACCCCCTCGTTGCGGTCGCCGATCCGGGGAACGGCTGTCATCCCGTATCTGTTGAAGGAGGCCACGGAGGTTTCGGTAGGAAGGATCGTCGGCTATGGCCGTTTGTCCACCCTCGATCACTCGTCGATGCCGGCCTTCGACCCGCGGTGGCACCGAACGGTTGCGGTCGGCTAGCCTCACAACGCCCATTCGGGGGTGGTGTAATCGGCAACACGACAGGTTCTGGCCCTGTTATTGAGGGTTCGAGTCCTTCCCCCCGAGCGAGTCGGACAGTGCGAAGTGGTGCACTGTCCGGATCACGGCCCCATCGTCTAGTGGCCTAGGACACCACCCTCTCAAGGTGGCGACACGGGTTCGAATCCCGTTGGG
>CAWJES010000016.1:0-9094 GCA_963841965.1 uncultured Acidimicrobiaceae bacterium
GGGCCGCTAGCTCATCGGGAAGAGCAGGGGACTTTTAATCCCAAGGTGCCGGGATCGAGACCCGGGCGGCCCACAAAAGCGCTGGTCAGAGGTTAGAAAGCCTGTGATCTGGTGCCTCGTGCCGCAATTTGGTGCAGCCAATCAAATGGACATACCGCGATTCATGACTGCGGATTCACGAGATCGGATTGTTCGCTTCGACTCTGTGGACGTTGCCCACAATCGTGGCATCAGTTGACGATGGCCGACTTCCCGGCAGCGAATCGTCACGTGACCCTTACTGCTCTCCGGGATCACGACCGGTGCTTCCATCGCGAACATGTCCGCCATGAAGCAGTGACGCAGTTCATGCAATGACCGGTTCCCGAAGCCTGTCTGCTTGCTGATTCTCCGCACACGACGTCCCAGCCGCATCAGATCGGTCCGGACTCGGATCACCTACATGGACACCGCATCGTGATCGCGCTTCAGGAGTCGGACCTGGGTCCGCCGTTCAATCTGGTCGGGCGATGAGTGCCCAGCATGTGTCTCGCGGGGAGGTCCACAGATATGGATCGTCCGACGGTGCCAACCATCGAGGCCGCGACGAGATGCGCTCCTCCAAAGGATGTGTTCCAGACGCCGATTGTGAACGGTGCAGGCGCGCAGGAGCGGGCACCCGCACTGCGGGACCACTCGAGGGAGCGGCAACCGCGTGAGTACGCTCGTCTCGTGAGTCACTGCGCCGCCGCCTTGAATGTCCTCATTCGGTGGCACGTCACCTGTCGAGCCCGCCGAACTTCGCGCACTGGTGGTGCGGCACCATCTCGTGAGCGCATGCCGGGTGCCATTGCCGGCTGCGGTCGGAGGACCATCGGGTGGACCGAAAAGCTCAGCGTTCCGCCGCGCAAACCGCTCGGAGCCAACGCTGCGATGCCCTTGCCATGTCGCGACCACGACGCTTGGCTGCGCCCCCAGCATGATGGCCGCCGAGGAGCAGGTGGTCAGGAGCAGGCCATCCTCATGTCAGCCATCTGCCCCGCTGATGGCTGACATGGAGGTTGGTGAGAGCGGGAGGGTGGCGGGTATCTGGAAACTGGGGATCCTCCTGCTCCTGATCGGAATCTGCGCCTGTTGGGTCTTCGCGACCCCCCTGTTCGGCACCTCGGACGAGACGGCTCACGTGATGAAGGCAGCCGCCGTCGTCAGGGGTGAGTTCGTCGGCAAGTCGGACGGTGGACCGAACACGATCGTCGATGTTCCCCAGGACTTGATCGGCGCCAACCGGATCCCTTGCTTCGCGTTGGATGCCACGGTCAGTGCGGGTTGCTTGGCGCCACTCGGGCATGACAACCAGCTGGCTCCAGAAGTGACGTGGGTGGGCTATTACCCGCCGCTGTACTACTTGCTCGTCGGCTGGCCGACGCTGTTCCTGCACGCATCATCGTCGATCTATGCCATGCGCCTCATGTCCGCCTTGCTCGGGGCGGCGCTCTTGGCAGGGGCGTTCTATTCCGCCGCGGAGGCCCGGGGCAGGGCGCTCCTCGTGCCGGCTACTGCCGCCCTGGCGACGCCGTATCTCTTCGCCTATGTCGCAACGGTCAATCCCAGCGGCATGGAGATGGCCAGCGCACTCTGCGCGTGGACCTCGGGTATAGCGCTCGTGGACAGTCCGTGCGATGCGTCGCGTCGCGGCATTCTCATTCGCTTCATCGTGTCGATGGTTGTGCTGTCCCAGGTGCGTGACCTTGGCCCGCTGTTCGTCGGAGTGATTGCACTCAGCATGGCGGGTTGGTATGGATTCCGGTCGAGCTGGTCGCTGCTGGCCCGTCCCCGCGTGCTCGCCGTCGTCGCCGGGATCGCAGCGTGCGCGGCGTTCGCGGGGCTGTGGGTGCTGCTGGTCGGGAATCTGAGCTTCGCTCCCAGCAGGCACGCCCTGGCTCCGCACGCTGGCGTGCTGGCCGCCCTCGCGAGGTCTGCCCATCGCTATGCATACAACGTGCGCCAGATCATCGGAAACTTTGGATGGACGAATGTCTATCCGCCTGTACGGGTGTCCTGGCTAGGTCTCAGCGTCATCGCCCTGATGTTTGTGCTGGGGATCAGAACCGCGAGAAGACGTCAGCGAATCATCGCCGGATCGTTGCTCGCCTTCGCCGTGCTGTGCCCGATCCTCCTGATAGCGCACGAGGCGAGGAGCGAGGGGTTCTTGGGCCAGGGGCGCTACTGGTATCCCCTCCTCGCAGGAGTGCTTGTCGTGGCTGCAGGCGCCGGAGGCTCCCGGGTGGCCGCGAACTGGCTGCTGTGGGCAGGGGTGGCGCTAAGCGCAGTTGTCGTAGACCTCGTCTGCTTTCAGGTCACGCTGGATCGCTTCCGGTTCGGACTAGGACAGCCTGAAGTGCACGCCGGCTGGAACCCGCCCGGCGGCGCGGATCTGTGGCCCGTGCTGAACGGCGTGCTCTGTATCACGTTCGCCTGGTTGTGGTGGTCGCTTTGCCGGTCAAGTGCAAGTCGTGGAGAGCCGTCCGAGTCCCCTTTGGGCGCAGATCCCCTGTAAGGCACCCAGGGGGGCCAACGCATGCGTGATCCGGATATCGGAGGCTTTGCGCCAGCCGCCGACGAGTGATCCGACTCACGCGAGCGCCCGCAAGCACCCGCTCTCGTGGCCATGTGACGTGGATTCGGGGTCCGAAGCGTCAGGCGGGAGCTGTGCGTTGAGTTCGGACGAAAACCGCTCGGCAAGCAAGAATCAGGTCCACGATGCCGACGACACGAACGACACGAACTGCGACGCGGAACCCGCCTGCAGCGGGGTCGGTCGTCGTGTCGGTCCGGTGCCTCGGTGATGACTCGCCCGACGACTGCGCCACACGCACGGCGCCGGGGACGATCGAGTGCACGATTCGGTTGCGGAACACGAGTCGATGAGCAGCATCTCGGGATCTTGCCGCCACGTGGCGCCCGAGTCTCTGGTTCGTGCTCGCGCGCCAGTCGCTTGCACATCAGGTTGCCCTCTCCGATCCGACCGTCGGCTGCGGTGCGACGGCCTTGCGGATGACTGAGGCCACAGGAGAGGTCCCGACCGGTGGGTCTGGGCTGGGCCGCCAACTGGTTGGCCTTGCCCTCGCCACACACCTCGGACCCACCCTCGTCGTCACCGGCGCGACCACCGCGCTTGCCGCTGCTGCCGGTCGGGGCTCGGGAACGATGTGGGTGGCGCTTGCAGTGCTCGCGGGACAGTGCTCGGTGGGCTGGTCGAATGACGCGATTGACGCCGACAGAGACCGACGGGTCGGTCGCACGAGTAAGCCGATCGTGGCGGGGCTGGTCACTGAGCGAACTGTCGCTCTCGCATCCGTCGCGGCCTTCGTCTGCTGCATCCCGCTGTCCCTCGCTTCCGGCTGGCGCGCAGCCACCGTCCACATGGTTGCGGTGATGGCGGCGATCGCCTACAACCTCGGTCTCAAGTCCACGATCCTCAGTCCCCTGCCCTATGCCATCTCCTTTGGGCTCCTTCCGGCGTTCGTCACGCTTGGCTTGCCGGAAGGAGGGTGGCCCCGTCCGATCGTGATGGTTGCGACGTCGTTGATCGGCGTCGGGGCCCACTTCATCAATGCGGTGGCCGACGCAAGCGATGACGCCGTGACCGGCATCAAGGGACTGCCCCAGCGGCTCGGACCTCGCCGCGCACTCGAGGTGGGCACCATCGTCCTTCTGGTATCGACCACCATCGTGGCCCTGCTGGCTCCTCACCGGAGACCGGCACTTGCGGCTGCACTCTGTGTCGTGGCGGTCGACCTGGGCGTCGTCGCGTCCGGCGCGCACGGCCGGCACCGCCTGGCATGGCGGCTCGCCCTGCTGGGCGGTGTGGGCTGTCTTGCCGTTTTCGTCATCGGTGGCGACGCGCTGGTCAGGGTCCGTTGACCCGCAGCCCGGTGTCCGACAGTGCCGGCGGGCCGTCGGCGACGCCATGAGGGGTCATCGGTTGGGAGTGGCAGATTGGTGAGCCGCTGTCGCCTTAAACTGCGGACGGACGGGCCCCAGGCGGACCGTACTCAGCCGTCGCGGATGTGGAAGTCTGTGTGCGACAGGGAGCGGGAGCCGAGTGGCTCCTCTGGCCAAGGAGGATTCCGTTGACGACTCGAACCAGGTTGCGGAGTGTGCGGGTCAGGGCCGCAGTCGCGAGCGCCGCATGCGCCGTGGCGCTCGTTGCATCGCTGGGAATGGCGGTGCCGTCCAGTTCTGCAAGCGAGGCCACGTTCTGCAAGACGCTCCTCACCTACCACGCCACTGTCCCGACGACGATCACCGTCGCGTCGTACCACGCGTGGGCCAGGGCAGAGGTGCCGTTCTTCTCCGCGCTGGCTGCGAACGCGCCGGATGCGGCCGCCAGGACCGTGCTGAACGAGATCGTCACGATCCTGAAGTACTACGAGAGCCAGGCTTCCCTCAACGCCATCAAGGCGTACTGGCTCTCGCATCACAACGAGTGGGTGAAGGACACCAAGGCGCTGGCCGCCGACCTCGAGGCGTGTGCCAAGACCCTCCTGTAGCCGCGCCGTCGAAGGCAGGTTCGCGGGTACGCGATCCCGCTGCACAAGGGTGATGATGGTCGGCCCTGACAGCCAACGCTGGGGCCTGGTCGCGTGGACAACGAGAACAGATCGATTTGCGCGCTCGGCCGTGAGACGGCGCCAAGGGGACCTCTCGTCACATGCTCGAGACGGTGCAGCCAGGCGCAACCTGCGGCGACACAGGCACGCGGATCGTCCAGGGCGGTACGGCTGACCCATCGACGCCGCATGCTGCCGCGAGGGCTGCCGTTCTGAGCTCGCCGCGCGATTCACGTCCTGGCGGCGCCGCATCCGCTGTGATCCAGGTGCGGCCGGAGACGGTCGCTCGGGCCGTGAACATCCGGGTACCAGCCCCCAAGGACCAGTTACATTCTCAGTAGCCGCGAACCGGTACGGCGGCGGGAGAACCAGCGGACCAGTCGTCCGATCCAGGGAAGGAACCATGTCGTCTCCAGCCGGAGCTCCATCCGCGCCCCCCGGGCTGCCAGACCCACTCGCCATCCTGAGGACGAGGAGCTACCAGGTCCTTCTCGTGCTCGGTGGCGTGCTCGGAGTCCCTGTTGCGGTCGTCGCCTACTTCTTCCTTCAGGGTGTGGCCAGGCTCCAGACGGAGATCTACAAGAACCTACCGATCTCGCTGGGGTTCCACGGCGCGCCGATCTGGTGGCCGCTCCCATGGCTCGCGCTCTGTGGTGCGCTCGTCGCCATCTCCATCGTGTACCTCCCCGGGACGAGCGGACACGAGCCATCCGAGGGTCTCAACACGGGCGGGCCGGTGGACCCGGTCAACCTCTTTGGCGTAGTTGCCGCCGCCTTCGCGACGCTCAGCCTCGGCGCCGTCCTCGGCCCCGAGGCTCCGCTGATCGCAATTGGCAGCGGGATGGGGGTCCTGGCAGTACACCTCCTGAAGCGCGACGCACCGGCGCAGGCCGTGCTCGTCATCGGCGCCGCGGGGAGCTTCGCCGCGATCTCTGCCCTGCTGGGTTCTCCCCTGGTCGCCGCGTTCCTGTTGATGGAGATGAGCGGGCTCGGCGGACCGATGATGGAGATCGTGCTGCTCCCGGGGCTCCTTGCGGCGGGCGTGGGATCGCTCGTGTTCGTCGGACTCAACAGCATGACTGGACTCGGTACATTCTCACTGGCTGTGACCGGCATCCCTGCCTTCGGGTCACCGACGCTGGGAGAGTTCCTCTGGGCGATCGGCATCGGGGTGGGGGGTGCCTTGCTCGCCTCGGTCATCTTCCGGATCGCGAAGATCTGCCGACGCATCATCGAGGGACGCCGGCTGCTCCTGACCCCTGTCGCGGGCTTGGCCATTGCCGGCATCGCGATGGCCTTCGAAGCTGGCACGGGTCGGGGATCGACGACGGTGCTCTTCTCCGGACAGTCAGCACTGCCGGCGCTCGTGCAGCATGCTGCGGGCTGGACCGTGGGTGCGCTGCTCCTCTTGATGCTGTGCAAGGGGCTTGCGTACTCGGTCTCGCTGGGAGGCTTCCGCGGCGGTCCGATCTTCCCGAGCATGTTCCTCGGTGCCGCTGGGGGCATCGCCCTATCGCACCTCCCGGGCCTCCCCTTGATGGCAGGTGTCGCGATGGGCGTCGGCGCGGTCATCGCCGGTGCGCTGAAGATGCCGCTTACGGCCGTTCTCCTTCCAAGCGTCATGTTCGTCTCGGACTCGATTCCGCTCATGCCCCTGGTGATCGTGGCGGTCGTGGTCTCCTACATTGTGTCCACCCAACTCGCCGCAATGGGCGCGCAGCACCCCGACGCTCAGCCGGCAAGCACCCCGCACGGCTGAGCCCGGTGCTGGATTTCGACGCGCGACAGCGCTTTGGCGCGGCGTTCGGCCTGGACCTCAGCGATTGAGCTAACCCGGCGGACGTGCACTCGGCGCGGCGAGCCTCGCCCTCAGCAGATCACCGGTCGCCTCGGCGCTGAGGGGCATGCCGAGGTGGAAGCCCTGTGCCAGCAGGCACCCGATCTCGCGCAACCGCTCGGCCTGCAGCTCGCTCTCGACGCCCTCGGCGATCGTGGTCAGCCCGAGGGTCCCCGCGAGCTGGACGATCGCGCGGCAGAGGTGCGTCAACTGTGCCCGCTCCGCGACCGTGCTCACGAAAGACCGGTCAATCTTGAGGATGTCGATCGGCAACTGCTCGAGGTGCGAGAGGGACGAGTAGCCGGTCCCGAAGTCGTCGATCGCAACCCGGACACCGAGGTCGGCAAGTGCGCGCAGGTTGCGCACTGCTGCCTCGAGGTCGCGCATCACTGCGCTTTCGGTGATCTCGATGATCAGGTTCTTCGGCTCGAATCCGCTCGTGCGGAGCGACTCCGAGACGCTCGCAGCGATGGAGGTGTCGATCATCTCGCGGGCGGACAGGTTGACGCTGATCTGGAGGTCGGAACGGGCGAGCCCCGCCTCCTGCCAGCTGCGTGCCTGCGACCCGGCTTCGGCGAGCACGTACCGGTCAATAGCGTCGATGAGTCCGATCTCCTCAGCGAACGGGATGAAGTCCGCCGGTTGGAGCAACCCCTTCTCTGGATGCTGCCACCGCACGAGTGCCTCGAATCCGACGATCTCCCCGCCGGCCAGATCGAGGATCGGCTGATAGTGCACGATGAACTCGTCGCCTATCACAGCCCGGCGCAGATCGGCCTCGAGCTCGAGCCGGGTGACGACTGCGGTGTGCATCTGATCCTGGAACTCCTCGTACCGGTTCTTCCCCTGGTTCTTCGCCATGTACATGGCGAGGTCGGCATTGCTGAGCAGCTGTTCCCCGTCGCTGTCGGATACCCCGAACGTGATGCCGATGCTTGCGGTCACAAGGACGCTCTGCGTCCCGACGAGGATCGGCTTGCGCAGCGCGGCGAGGATCCTGTCCGCCAGCCTGATGACCGCGTCGTGGTTGTCCGCATCCTCGATCAAGACCGCGAACTCGTCCCCGCCGAGGCGGGCGGCCGTGTCACCCGAGCGCAGGCAGCCGACCAGAACCTCCGCGACCGCGACGAGGAGCTCGTCGCCCATCAGATGGCCGAGGCTGTCGTTGATCATCTTGAAGTTGTCCAGGTCGAGGAACAGGACCGCGACGTACTTGTGGGTCCGCTCGATCCTGGCGATCGCCTGGTTCATGCGGTCGCGGAAGAGCGCCTTGTTGGCGAGTCCGGTCAGCGCATCATGGAACGCCTGATGGACGAGATCGTCCTCGAGCCGCTTCTGCTCGGTGACGTCGCTGAAGCTCCAGACCCTGCCGACGACGTCGTCTCCGACGAACTGCGGCTTGGAGAAACGCTCGAAGACGCGCCCGTCCCTGAACACGATCAGGTCCTTGCTCTCGGAGCGGGGTTGCGCGTAAAGGTGCTCGACCCCCGCCACGAACGCCTCGGGATCCACCAGCTGGTCGACGACGAAGGCGATGGTCTCGATATCACTTCGGTGCGCGAGGACCTCCTCGGGCAGGTGCCACATCTCGGCGAACTGCTGGTTGAAACTCGTGATCCTGCGTTCCGAGTCGACGACCAGGAGGCCGTCCGCCGTCGAGTCGAAGGTCGCGTTGAGGAGGGAGAGCGTGCTTCGCAGCTCGAGTTCGGCGGCTACCCGCGACGAGACGTCATGAGCAGTCACGACGAGACCGGCGACGGTGGGGTCGTCGAGGAGGTTCACGATCATGAGCTCGAAGGAGATGGCCTCGACCGCATCGTGATCAATCAGCCGCACCCCGACGACCACCGGGTGGGTGGCGGTCGCTCCCCGGAGCGCCTCGGTGATCGCCGCTTCCAGCGTCGCGTGGTCCTCGGGTGCGACGATGTTGGCGAGGGGCTGGTGTTCCACGAGCTCCGGATCATGTCCCAGGATCCTCGTGAGCGCGCCCGAGACGGAGTCGATGATCCCGGTCGGCGAGACGAGCATCATGATCGTGGTCGCGTTGTGAACGAGCGATCGGAATCGCGCAACATCGTCGCGAGCGACCTCGAAGCGCCTCCGTTCGGTCAGGTCCCGGATGCTGAACAGCACCGCGCCCTCTTGGAACCACCCCACCGGAGCCCCGATGAGCTCGACCAGGCGCCAGCTGGAGTCGATCAGCACGCGGATCTCGAGGGGATTGCCGACCTCCTTGTCCTGCACGGTCTCGAGTGACCGCAGGACGAGCTCAAGGTCGTCCCCGTGCACGAACCCGAGGGCAGACATGCCGATTGAGAACTGGAGGGATCGATTGAAGAGCCGCTCGGCGAACTCGTTCGCCCAGATGATGTTGCCGGAGGCGTCGAGGATGACGACGACCTCGGGAAGTTCGCCGAACAGCCGGGCTAGTGACTGGTCCTCGATCGCCATCGCTCTATTTCTACCCCTCGGAGGTTTAGTGCGCGGACCTGCAGATGGATCTGCGTGTGGTCCTGGCCGCTTGTTCGACGATGCCGACCCGGTTGGCCGGCTCCATCTCGGACGCCGACCACGTCGCGTGCCTCAGTTGGGACCCTAGTGCCTCGGCATCCGTCGGGCCATGGGTCGGCAGCACTCCCGGCGGTCGGCTTTCGTGCACCGCTAG
>CAWJES010000017.1:0-10816 GCA_963841965.1 uncultured Acidimicrobiaceae bacterium
AACAAGGCGTCATTTAAATTAAACACATCAAAACGGGCGCTATCCGCAACATGATCTTCGACCATTTGCAACTGATGCGGTTAATGCCATACAATATATACAGTTTTTCTATTTCTTGCGCAGCCGCCAATAAATGCCCTTCAATCCGTAACGCCAAACATTTTACCGCGTCAGCATCCATTTGCATGCCTTTGCGCTCGACACGGCGTTGCAACCAGTGCGACAATTCAGAGCCTTGTAAAGGCCAAACCTGCACCACAACTCCAACCTTATCGATAGCCTGAAACCATTGCGATTTCTGCGAGGCGCTATCAATTTTGCCGGCCGTCATTAGTAACAAGGTGTCTTCAGGGAGATTTTTAGCATAATTGGTAAGCACTTTACCGCCATCCAAACCTGGTTTTGCCGTTACCGCTCTTAAATCGATGAGTTTTTTCTCGGAAAAGATGGACAAAGAACCCGCTTCCGTCGTCAACTCCCGCCAATCGGCGCCATTGTGTATTGTTAAGCACCTCCCTATTGGCATAGCCGGCCAGTCTTGCGGTACTACGAATTTCATCGGCCGCCTCGCCTAATTGCAATGGCTCATCACCGCATAGCAAATACACCGGCGCCAAGGTTTCCTGCAATGCCGCACCAGACTGATCGACCTTTACAACGCATGCCTATTTATTCTGCTCCGGAGCCTTAGTATCCAGTGTCTGATCCTTAACTTGACCCGGCGTTGGGGGGTTTTCAAGGGCTACTCTCGCCTGTACCATCAACATCCTGGAGGCCTGTTTATAGATCTCGGTCGTGATCAACTGCGCCTCGCTGGTCTTTGCCAAAACTGCGGTCTGGTCGTTAAAATATTCCCGCGCCAATTCAATCGACTGCTCGTCTTTTAAGGGGTTATCCTGCTTATCGAAAAACTGAAAGCGTAGATAATAATTGAGTTCCGACTCGGCCGACTTACCGGTAGTACCTATCGACAGCACGCGGGTGCGCATATCATCTTCAATATATGATAGCTAGGGCGTCGGGCCGAACCTGTTACTAATTTTACTTTTTGAAGCCCGAATGAAGGCTAACATCTCAGTTTGCAAAGGGCCCGAAGCGCCGCTGACATAGACAGCCTTGAGCGTCTCGGGCATATCAATTGAACCGCGAAGATGATAGCCGCAAGCACTTAAGCAGAGAAAAATGCTGAAAAAGACACTCTTGTATAACTTTCTCATGTTATTTATCTATCCGGCTCAAACAACAATATTAACCAGTTTTTGCGGTACAACAATCAGTTTTTTAATCGGTTTGCCGTCTATGAAGCGCTGCACATGTTCGTCGGCCAAAACCAAAATTTCAATTGCTTCTTTAGATGCATCTATTGCTACGGTAAATTTGCCTCTAGTTTGCCGTCGCTACGCGGCCCACGGCGGCGCATTCCCCCTGCTGCTGGCAGGGACCGGCTGCGTCGGCTCGATCGGGGTGTCCTGGGCTCCCCCAGGTCGACGACCACCGATTCGTGGTCACTGCGCTCGAGCGCTTCTTCGCGGGCACCGGCGAAAGCCAGGACTAAGGCAGTCGCAATCGCGGACCGGGGTCCTCCGCGCCACGGGTGCACGTCGGCGACCGACGCGATGCAGCCAACAGTTGAAACGATTCACAATGAACCCGCTCGGGGCTAGTGTCGTCGCGGTCACGTGATCGGCACTGGGCTTGGAGTGCTCGGGTGTCTGGATTCGATGAGGAGGGGCGTAATGGGCATTGCACCGGATGAGCGGATTCAGAGGCGCGCGTCACTCGCGAGGGCAGATAAGCCCACAATCGGGCTCGTCGCCGGGGGACTCGGGGCGTACTGGCCCCAATTCCCGGACCTGCTGCCTCAGCTGCAGCACTCCGCAGAGGTTGTCGCAGCTCGCATCGCCTCGTTCGATGCGAACGTCGTGGATGTCGGGTTCATCTCGAATGCCGTGGAGGGGGAGCTCGCCGCAGAGCGCCTCCGGCTCGCCGACTGCGATCTCATCGTGATGTTCCTGACGACCTATATGACTGCGTCGATGGTCATACCGATCGCGCAGCGGACGGGAGCAGACGTCCTCTTCATAAACCTGCAGCCGACGGAGAAGATCGATCACGCGACGTTCGACACCGGCGCATGGCTCGCCTACTGCGGAGCCTGCCCCCTTCCCGAGATGGCGAACACGTTTGAGCGATTCGGGATTAGCTTCCGGTCTGTGTCGGGATTCCTCGGCGACGAGCGAGCGTGGACGCGAATCGAGCGGTGGGTCAAGGCGGCAGCTGTGAAGCGCACGCTGAGCCGTGGTCGGTTCGGACTAATGGGCCACCTCTACCCAGGGATGTACGACGTGTCGACCGACCTCACGATGATGCCCTCGCACTTCGGTGGCCACGTCGAGGTCGTTGAGTTCGACGACCTCAGGGTGCGAGTCAACGACGTGAAACCGGCCCAGGTCGACGAGATGATGATCACGTGAGGCAGCTCTTCGAGATCACCGAGTCAGTCGACTCCGAGGACTTCGAGTGGGCGGCGCGGGTCGCGGTTGGGATGGAGCAGCTTGTCACCGACTTCTCACTCGATTCACTCGCCTACTACCACCGTGGCCTCGAGGGCGAACAGCACGAGCGGCTCGCCGCGGGGCTCATCCTGGGAGCCTCGCTACTCACCGCCGCCCATGTACCCGCATGCGGTAGTACGAGCTCCGCACGTCGCTCGCCATGTTGGTCATGGATCGCCTCGGCGCGGGGGGATCTTCACCGAGTTCCAGTCCTTGAACTTCGAGGATGGTGTCGTCGAGATGGGGCACGACGGGCCAGCCCATCTCGCTATCAGCGACTCCAAGCCCGTCCTTCGCGGTCTCGGCGTCTACCACGGCAAAGCCGGATGGGGGGTGTCCGTGGAATTCGACGTCAAGCACGGCCCCGTGACGGCGCTTGGGCTCACCCAGCTCCGCGACGGCTCGCTGCGATTCGTGGTGGCCGAGGGCGAGGTCGTTGGCGGCCCGTTGATGCAGATCGGCAACACCACATCGCGCGTCGACTTCGGCAGGGATCCCGGCGAATGGTGCGACGAGTCGTGGCATCCTCGGTAGCACACCACTGGGCGCTCGGCACCGGACACCGGGCCAAGGAGCTCGAGGCCGTCTGCGAACTCCTGGATATCGAGCTCGTCACGGTGTGAAGCACTGCTACCGGCTCTGAGGGTGAGGGCCTGGCACCTTGTCGGTCGGACCACGCGCGCCGATGCGTCGTGGCGTCGGAGAGTTCAGTTCAGAACGGCGTTGGCTTGTCCGGCTACGCGCTCGTCGCGTGGAGCAGGGAGCTTGAGGAGCGAACGACGACTCGGGCTCAAACCGGATTTCACGGTGCTGATGCTTCGGGTTGCGCGCCTCGTCGATCAGTAGTTCTGCTGCGGCGACGCCAAGCTCGTATTTCGGCTGCTTGACGGATGTCAGTGGCGGGGAGAGCATCGAGCCGAAAATCAGGTCGTCGTACCCTACGACGGCGAGGTCATCGGGTACGCGGATATCCCGGGCGGCGAGGCCTCGGAGCACGCCTAGCGCGAGGAGGTCGTTGGCGCAGATCACCCCCGTTGGTCGCGCGGACATAGCGAGGATCCGGTCAACGGCTCCCTCGCCCTGCTCGACCGTGAGCGCTGTGGTCGTGATCTCCGTCACCTCGATGGAGCCAGGGCCACGAACCTTGCGTGCTGCCTTTCGAACACCCTTCTTGCGGTCACGGCACTGGCGGATCGACGTTGGACCGTTGACGAAAGCGATGCTTGTGTGGCCAAGTCCAAGGAGATGAGCAGCGGCGAGCTCACCCCCGCGGACGTCATCGACGGTGACGGAGCAGAAGTCTCCGGCGTCGGCCTGCCGGTCGAGCAGGATTGTGTGAACGCCGTGCGACTGCAGTCTGGCGAGCTCGACCAGGTCGGGGCCAGCCGGCGTGATGAGGACTCCTTCGACGCGATGCTCCTCTAGCACCCGGATGTAGTTCCGCTCGCGCTCGACCGAGTCATCGGTCGAGCAGAGCATGAGGACGTAACCCTCCTCCTGAAGCACGCTCTCGGCGCCTCGGAACATCTCGGTGAAGAACGGGTTTGAGACGTCGAGGACGACGACACCGACGGAGCGGCTGCGCCCGCCTCGGAGCTGCAGCGCAAGTTCACTACGTATGAATCCAGTCGAGTCGATGGCATCGAGGACCCGCTGGCGGGTGGCTGCTGCCACGACATCGGGACGGTTGAGGACGTTTGAGACCGTGCCAGTCGAGACCTGTGCAGTCTCAGCCACTTCGCGAATCGTGACTCGGATTGGCAGTGCCTTCTTCCGCGGGGAGGTCACACCGCGGTCACGGCTCATCAGAACGTCAGCATGGCATGGAGAAATGCGTGGATGCAACATGCCATCGGCCGCCGCCGCGGTCCTCAGCGTCGCGGCGAAGGTAGTCGCCTGAACATTGGGCACGAGGGCGATTGACTTGCATGCAATGGCTTCAGGGGTCCGAATTGGGATGCTTTCGAACCCTGGATGCACGCGCAATGCCAAATGCTGATGTGGTATTGCCAAGTGAGATAGGGCGTGTGGTGAAGAATTGTCCGTGTCAATTGGCTGAAGATTTGTTTGGGCAAAATCTCCGCGAATGCGCTTGACAGCGGGGATTGAAAACGTGCAAACTGCCTCCACCTCTGAGAAGGAGTGGAGGATTCCTAGTTGGTTTTCGTTCCTGCTGGGGGGGGGACCGGGACCGCGACCGAAGGTTGGTTGCCAGTCGGTGGCGCTAATCGAGGGTGGTGGTTCTGGGAGTGAGTTCAGTCCAACGACCATTGGTCATCATCAATGAAAGGAATCACCCAACGTGAAAATTTCACTTCGGCGAGTTTCGGTCGTGGCGGCCGCTGCACTGGCAGCGACTTCGGTCATGGCCTTTGCAGGGGCATCAGCCACCTCTGCCACGGAGCACCACAGGTCATCGCTCAAGTCAGGGCAGACCTTCTACATCATTCCCAAGGACACGCTTAATCCGTATGAGGTGATCGCCGACGGCGGCGTCCAAAGCGCGTTGAAGTCAATCGGCGATACGGGCGTGGTGAGCAGCGGCACCGTTGATACGGCTGCAGCACAGATCCCGTCGATCCAGGCGGCGATCCAGGCGCACGCAGCGGGCATCATCATCGCCGCGAACGACCCGTCGGCGCTCTGCCCGTCGCTCGAGCAGGCGCAGTCGGCGGGCATCGTGGTCGTATCATTCGACTCCGACAACACCTGCCCGAACCACCTGTTCGTCAATCAGGCGGTCACAAAGACCATCGGCGAGTCCGAGGTGAGCCTCCTGGCCAAGGAGATCGGCAGCAGCGGCCAGATCGCGATCCTGTCGGCAGCCGCGACCGCTACGAACCAGAACGCGTGGATCGCTTACATGAAGGTCGAGCTGAAGCACTACCCGAAGATGAAGCTGGTCTCCACGGTGTACGGCAATGACGACCCGGCGACATCCCTGACGGTGCTGCTCGGGCTGCTCTCCGCCTACCCGCACCTGCGCGGCATCATCTCACCGACCACTGTCGGGATCTCCACGGCGGCCCAGTACCTGGACCAGCACAAGTCGCTCCTGAAGCACCTGACGCTGACGGGACTCGGACTGCCGTCGCAGATGAAGCCTTACGTGCTCGACGGCACGGTCAAGGAGTTCGAGCTGTGGAACCCGCAGCAGCTCGGCCAGCTGGCCGGATACGCTGCAGCGAACCTCGCGTCAGGAACGCTGACACTGTCCGCCGGCAAGACGTTCACTGCAGGCAAGCTCGGAAAGTACACAATCCTTCCGGCTGCTGGGGGTACGGGGCCGTCGATCGTCCTCGGACCGCCGTTCGTCTTCACCAAGGCAAACGTCAACAACTTCAACTTCTAGGCACTGCGGGTCAGAGGAGCTCCGTTGCCGCGTAAGCGGCGGCGGAGCTCCTCTGCTGCCCAAGGCGAAGCACGCGACCAGTGGCGAACGCCGTCGCACCGCGCGCGGCATCAGGTCCCAATCCCCCAAGGGTGCCAGGTCCCGATGAGCGCGGATCACGCCGACGTCAGCGGGTGAGCGCGAGCATGCGAGAGCGCAAAGAATAGGTTTGAGGTCAACGAATCCCGCGGACTGCGGGAGAACGGGCCATGAGCACGTCCGGGAGGGAACGGTGAGCGCAGGCGTCGTTGATGGCTCCGAGCGAGATGAGCAGCCGGCCACTTCTGGACCCTTGCTCCGCGTCGAGCACATCGCGAAATCCTTCGGACCCGTCAAGGCGCTGATCGACGGCTCGATCGATTTGCACAGGGGCGAAACCCACGCACTGCTGGGGGAGAACGGCGCCGGGAAGTCGACGCTCGTCAAGATCCTGGCCGGGGTCCACCAGCACGACAAGGGGCGGATCCTGCTCGACGGGGCGCCCGTCTCCTTTCACACGCCGAACGCCGCCATCGAGGCAGGCATTTCGGTGATCTACCAGGAGGCAACCCTCTTCCCGGACCTGACAGTCGCCGAGAACATCTTCATGGGCAGGCAGCCGCTCGGTCGCGGCCGCAAGATCCGCCACAAGGAGATGATCAGGCGCACTGCGGAGGCATTCGACCGGCTCGGTGTCACACTCGACCCAACCCGGCTTGCCCGAGGACTGTCGGTTGCCGACCAGCAGCTGGTGGAGATCGCGAAGGCGATCTCCTTCAACGCACAGATCATAATCATGGACGAACCGACTGCCGCGCTGCCCGAAGCCGAGGTCGCCCGTTTGTTCGACGTCGTGCGGAACCTTCGCGAAGCTGACGCCGCCGTGATGTTCATCTCCCACCGGCTCGAAGAGGTGTTCACGAACTGCCAGCGATTGACGGTCATGCGCGACGGGGCATTCGTGATGGCCGCGCGTGTCGAGGACGTCACGATCGACGACGTCATCCAGTCGATGATCGGGCGGGACCTGGGGGAGTTGTATTCGAAGGAGCATTCAACTGCCCGGCGAGCGCGTCCTGGAGGTCGAGCACCTCACCAGGGAAGGGGTGTTCACGGACGTCAGCTTCGAGGTGCGTGCGGGTGAGATCGTCGCCCTTGCCGGCCTCGTCGGGGCCGGGAGGGACCGAGGTTGCTCGCGGCGTCTTCGGCATCGACCGGGTGGACGCTGGTACCGTCAAGGTCTTCGGGAGTCAAGCTCCAAGTCGGGATCACCGTTGGCGGCGATGGCAGCGGGACTCGGCTTCGTGCCCGAGGACAGGCGTCAGCAGGGCCTGGTCATGGAGGTTGGCAATCGATAAGAACATGGCGCTCGCGTCGCTCCCGAGCCTGAGCCACCTCGGCTTCACCGGAGCAGATCGAGAGACAGTTGGCTTCGGAGTGGGCCGTTCGGTTGCAGCTCAAGTACGGGCGCTTCTCGAATGTCGCGTCGACGCTTTCGGGCGGCAACCAGCAGAAGGTCGTCCTGGGCAAGTGGTTGGCACGGCACCCCAAGGTCCTCATAATCGACGAGCCCACCCGTGGCATCGACATTGGAACCAAGGCTGAGGTGCACCGGCTGCTGGCGGAGCTCGTCGCCAGCGGCGTCGCGGTCCTCATGATCTCCTCCGAGCTCCCCGAGGTGCTCGGCGTCGCCGACCGGGTTCTTGTCCTGCGCGAGGGCAGGCTGATGGCGGAGTTCTCCAGAGGCGAGGCGACGGAGTCCGCGATCATGAAGGCGGCGACCGGCCAGATCTCGGCAGCCGCCCGATGACCGCCGTCGAGACGCCCCCGCAGCTCCGCTCGAGCTCTCCCAGCCTCGTGCTGCAGGTCCTCAGATTCCGAGAGCTCGCCATCGTCGTCGCGATCCTCCTGGTCTTTGGTGTCACCGTCCTCAAGGACCCGTCGTTCGCCAACGCACTCAGCATCCAGCAGCTGCTCGCTGGACCCGCGATCATCGGTCTCCTCGCCGTGGGAGAGACGCTCGTGATCGTGACCCGCAACGTCGACCTCTCCGTGGGGTCGGTCCTTGGCCTGTCCGCCTATCTCGTAGGCGACCTCTTCGTCCATGACAAGAGCATCACGATCATCGTGGCTCTCCTGTACGGATTGCTGATCGGCGTGGGCTGCGGTCTGGTGAACGGCGTGATCGTCGCCTATGCCAGGGTTCCGAGCCTCGTCGTGACGCTCGGGACGCTGTACATCATCCGCGGAGTCACGGCAGTCATCGTCAACGGCATCCAGATCAACCCGACCAGCATTCCCCAATCGTTCCTGAAGCTCGGTTCGGGCACCATCCTCGGCATTCCCTACATCTTCATCATCACCACCGTTGCCGTCGTCGTTGTCGGGTACGTGATGCGGAACTACAGGGCGGCGCGGGACCTCTATGCGATCGGTTCCAACCCCGAGGCGGCCGTGCTCGCCGGGATTCCGGTTCCAAGGCGAATCCTGAGCGCGTTCGTGATCAGCGGAGCTCTCGCTGGCCTCGGGGGTGCGATCTGGCTCGCCGAGTTCGCGACTGTCGCCTCCACGGCCGGATCGGGCTACGAGCTGCTGGTCGTCTCCGCTGTCGTGGTCGGCGGGGTGGCCATTTTCGGCGGGAGCGGGACCGTGCTCGGTGCGGCGCTCGGGGCGCTGCTCTTGAACACGATCGACCAGGCTCTCGTCGCATCGAGGATCTCGTCGTTCTGGAACCAGGCCATCGCCGGCGCGATGCTGCTGCTTGCGATCTCTTTCGACCGATTCGTCTCGTTGCGCGCCGAGCGGGCCCTTCGCAGGGGGGAGGTCGAGCATGGTCCTGCTTGAACAGAAAGATCCCAACCCGACGATGGGCGAGACGATTCTTCCTCAGCGGCGCCCGTGGATCCACTTGATCCTTCGCTGGGAGACCGGCCTTGCGATCATCTTCCTCGCAAGCCTGTGGTTCGGGCAGCTCAACTCGCCCTACTTCCTCAACTGGGAGACGTTCTTCTTCTCGGGGCTCAACTTCGGCGTTCTCGCGATCATGGCCCTGCCCATGACCCTCATCATCATCACCGGCGAGATCGACCTGTCCGTTGCCTCGATTCTCGGTCTCTCTGCCAGTTTGCTCGGCTACCTCTTCATGCACGGGTGGTCGATTTGGCTTGCGATGGGGCTGTGCCTCGTGGTCGGGATCGCGTGCGGTGCGCTCAACGGCTTCCTGATCACGCGGCTCGGCCTTCCATCGATCGCCGTGACGATCGGGACACTGACCCTCTACCGGGGAATCGCGCTCATTGTCCTTGGCAGCAACACCGCAGGTGGTTTCCCAGCATCGTTCACGAGGATCAGCCTTCCCCTCGGTGGCACGCACCTCGCGTTCGACTTCGTCGTCTTCGTGGTCCTGGCGATCGCATTCGGCCTCACGCTCCACGCAACATCACTGGGCAGGTCCCTCTATGCGATCGGGCTGCAACCCGAGACCGCCTTCTTCTCGGGCATCCGCGTGAAGCGGATCAAGTTCTCGCTCTACGTCCTGTCCGGCTTGATCTGCGCATTCTGCGGGATCCTGACCACGTTCCAACTCGCCAGCTCGGCGTCAGACACCGGCCTCGGACTCGAGCTCAACGTCGTGGCCATCGTGCTCTTCGGCGGTATCTCGATCTTCGGCGGCCGCGGCACGATCGTGGGCGTGGCGCTCTCCGTCGGGGTCTTCGCCAGCCTGCAGGCGTCACTCACCGACAGCAACGTCTCCGCACAGGTCCAGAGCATCGTTGTCGGCTGCCTGCTCCTTGCGAGCGTCCTCATCCCGAACGCCCGGGAGGCATTCATCCGGGTCAGGAGGCAGTTCCAGCGCCGTACTCTGCCGCAAGGAGGGACATGACCCAGCGAATCTGTTTCCAGCTTCGCGTGGATCCTGCGAGGATCGACGAGTACAAGGAGCGCCATGCGTCGGTCTGGCCCGAAATGCGAGAGGCGCTGTCGGCGAGCGGGTGGACGAACTACTCGCTGTTCCTCTCACCAGAGGGCGTCCTTATCGGATACCTCGAGTGCGAGAACTTCGAGCGGTCCCTTGAGAGCATGAATGCCACCGATGTCAATGCGAGGTGGCAGGCATCCATGTCGTCCTACTTCGTCGGGCTCGACGGGGGACCGCCGGACGCGGGTATCAGCCCGTGGGAAGAGGTTTTTCATCTCGATTGATGTCGACAAGAGGGAAAAGGTTCCTTTGCGGACCGAGCATTCCAGGAAGCGAGACTATTGATGACCAACAGGACAGAGATCAAGGAGATACTGCGCAGGCAGTGGATCGAAACGCCGTCATGGGCCTACGGCAATTCGGGCACCCGATTCAAGGTCTTCTCCCAGAGGGGAGTCGCGAGGAACCCGTACGAAAAGCTCGAGGACGCAGCGCAGGTCCAGCGGTACACCCGCATCGCGCCATCGGTCGCCCTGCATATCCCGTGGGACCGAGTCAACGACTACTCGGCGCTGGCGAAGCATGCGGCCGACCTTGGAATCAAGATCGGCGCGATCAACCCGAATGTCTTCCAAGAAGACGACTATCGGCTCGGTAGCGTGTGCAATCCCGATCCGCGTGTGCGGCGCAAGGCCACCGACCACCTCCTCGAGTGCGTGGAGATTGCAAAGGAAACGAACTCCTTCGCTATCAGTCTGTGGTTTGCCGATGGCACGAACTACCCGGGCCAGGACAGCATCAGGGGTCGTCAGGAGCGGCTGGCGGAGGCGCTGGCAGAGACGTATGCCGCCCTTGGTCCTGATGTGGGGATGCTGCTCGAGTACAAGCTGTACGAACCGTCCTTCTACTCGATGGACGTACCTGACTGGGGAACGTCGCTGCTGCATTGCATGGCGCTCGGTGAGCAGGCGA